>NZ_STGG01000001.1 GCF_005222695.1 Massilia sp. HP4
TCGTCTTGGCATGCCTCGCCTCACTTAACCTCAACTACTCGAACCGCCCGGTGCGGACCCGCATGCCGGGTGGTGTGGGAGGGGTCAGTCAGCATGCTGACTGCCCCTATCCCGATTTGGCTAGCAGATCGACCCACGCATGCTCTTGCCCGTTCGCAGATTGATACCGATATGGCAGACGTAGGGCGAGGCTCGATCGCCCTTGTCATGCACGCAGTCAAGATCGCCTTTTTCGCGCACGCGTATCTCGGGCGACGCCCCGCATGCGTCTTTCAAGTCCGGACCGATCGATTCGAACAAGGCTTTCGCCATGTCCCCCTCGATCGAGAGCGCGGCTTTGCGGTCGCTCGATGTCGGCGCCGCTTCTTCTCCAAGGTCGCCAGAATAGATGAGGTAAGCGCCTTTGAAATCGCGGTATGCGCCGTCCCATGGTTTTGCGGCAAAAGCGACAGAGCACAAGCCGGCGATGCAGAGAATGGCAGCCGTAGGCATTTTCATGTCAGCCTCTCACTTCGACGTGGAAATGATGGACGTGGCCGCCCAAGGGGCGTGCAAGATGACGGAGTGCCGGGTCATTGAAGTAGATCTTCGTCACGCCAGGAAAATGACGAAAAAGCTCGATTAGCCGTGCGGGAGCTGCCTGATCGTATTGATCAGTCCACTGCCAATACACGGCCTGTCGCTTGCCATCTTTTCGGATGGTCCGCCCTTGAGGTAACATGAAATAACCTCGACTGTCCTGCGGTTGGGGATGCATCGATTACTCCTGCATCGGCAGGAACAGGGTGGAGACCAGGCTGGTCCATCTATGAACCGTGTGCCGGGCGCGGAAACCCATGCTTGTGCCTTCAGGTGCCGCGCGCTCAGAACGTCGCGTGCAGGCTCAGCTCCACGCTGCGCTCGGCGCCCATCCAGCAGTTGTTGGCGTCGAAGCAGGCGCCGACATAGCGCTTGTCGCCCAGGTTGCTGGCGGTGAGGCCGATGCGCCAGGTCTTGTCCACCCTGAACATGGCGGCCGCATCGAACACGGTGTACGAGGGCACGACGCCGGTGTTGAGCGCGTCCATCTGGCTTTCGCCCACGTAGCGCATGCCGGCGCTCAGGTCCAGCGCATCCAGCGGCTTGTAGTTGAGCCACAGCGAAGCCTGTTTCTCGGCTACCCACACCGGGGTCTTGCCGACCAGCGCGGTGTTGTTCTCGTTCTCGGTCACTTCGTTGTCGAGGCGGGTCAGGCCGAGCGTGAAATCGAGGCGGTCGGTGAGCGCCTGGTTCCACGACACTTCCACGCCCCTCGAGCGCACTTCGCCGTTCTGCGTGTACTTGCCGAAGTCCGGCGTGTTGACCACCACATTGCGCTTCTCGATGTCGAACCAGGCGGCCGTGAGCTGGGTGGCGCTGTCGTGCGAGCGGTACTTCAGGCCGCCCTCGAACTGCTTGGCCGTGGTCGGCTTGAAGGCGTCGCCGGTCTCGGTGTCGATGCCGGACGTCGGCTCGAACGACGTCGAGTAGTTCAGGTAGGGCGCCAGGCCGTTGCCGAGCTGGTAGATCGCGGCCACGCGGCCGCTGGTGCGGTATTGGCGGATCTCGGTAAGGCTGCTTGAGGGAAAGCCGTCATAGCTCGAACGCGCGTCGTCCTCGCTGCGGTAGCGGTCGCGCCGCACGCCGGCCAGCAGGGTCAGGGCGCCGACCTTGGCTTCGTCCTGCAGGTACAGGCCCAGCTGCGACTGGCGGATCGCATGGTTCTCGGTATAGAAATCGAACGGCAAGGCCGCCGGATTGAACAGGTGGTGGTTCGGCGCGCCAAGGTCGATCGGCGCGGTCGCCGTGCCGAGCGTGTCGCCATAGCCGACGCCGGTGCGCAGGCGCTGGTAGTCGAGGCCGGCCAGCACGCGGTGCTGGAGCGCGCCGGTGGCAAAGCGCAGCGCGAACTGGTTGTCGACTACCCAGCCGTGCATTTCTTCGTCGGTGAAATAGGCGGCGCGCGCCAAGGTGCGGTTGTCGGGCGCCAGTCCCTGGTTGTAGGTATTGCGCTGGAAGCCGTTGGACTTGGTGTAGCGGAAGTTCTGCAGGAAGCTCGCGCTGTCGTTGAAGGCGTGCTCGAACTTCCAGCCCGCGAGCGTCGTCTCGCGCTGCATGCCAGACCAGCCGGCGTCGCCGGCGAAGGCGTCCGAATCCAGGCGGCCGTAAGGCGCGTCGCGCAAGGTGCCGACGGCGGGCAGTGGCGTCGACGGGATCAGGGCCGGGTCGTCCTGATAGTACAGGTTGACGTTCAGGCGGGTCGACGGGCTGATGCGCCAGGTGACGGAGGGCGCGACCAGGCGGCGCTCTTCCTCGGTGGTCACCTGCTGGCCATCGCGTTCGCGCACCAGGGCGACCAGGCGGTAGTCGACGTCCTTTGAGAGCGGGCCGGTGGTGTCCAGCGCCAGTTCGCGCAGGGCGCTGGTGCCGACCCGGGCGCGCACATAAGTCTCTTGCTGCGAGCGCGGCTGCTTGGCGGTCTGGTTGACCATGCCGCCCGGCGGCGCCGAGCCGTACAGTACCGACACCGGTCCCTTGAGCACCTCAATGCTTTCGGTGGCGAAGGCGTCAACCTGCGGCACCAGGTTCCACAAGCCGTCGTACTGCAGCGGCAGGCCGTCGTAGTAGTTGCGGTAGCTTTCGAAGCCGCGGATCGTGTACTGGTCGAAGATGGTGACGGTGGCGCGGCTTTCCGGCGTCACGCCCGGCACGTAGCGCAGTGCCTCGTTGACGCTGTCGGCCTGGCGTGCGCTGAGCAGTTCGTTGTCATAGACCTCATAGCTCATCGGCGCTTCGAGCGGCTTGAGGTCGGACTTGGTGCCGGTGGTGCGATAGCCGGTGGCGGTGACGACTACCTGGGCGGTCTCGGCATCGGTGTCGGCCGGCTTGTCCTGGGCGGTGGCGTGGGACTGGGCGAGGGTGGACAGGACGAGCAGGCCGAGCAGGCCGCGGCGGGGGAGGGTGGTGGCGGGCATGTTTTTCTTCTTGATGACGAATGATAATGAGAAGTATTATCATTTCAGGCACCATGCTTGTCAATCGACCTCGGGCGCCATCGGTTCGCCTGCCCAAGGCGAACCGATGGCGTCGATCAGCGCTTGCCCGCGACCGGCTTGACCTTGGCTGCTGCCTCGAGCGCGCGCTGGCGCGCGGTCTCGATATCGTCGGCAGTTGCGAGCGCCACGCCCATGCGGCGGCGCGCGAACGATTCCGGCTTGCCGAACAGGCGCAGGTCGGCGCCCGGCACGCGCAGCGCCTCGGCCACGCCCTCGAACGCGATGCCTGCCTGTTCCAGTTGGCCGTAGATCACGGCGGAGGCGCCCGGCGCGCGCAGCGCGGTATTGACCGGCAGGCCGAGGATGGCTTTCGCGTGCAGCTCGAATTCGCTCTGTACCTGGCTTGCCATCGTCACCATGCCGGTATCGTGCGGGCGCGGGCTCACTTCCGAGAACCACACCATATCGCCCTTGACGAACAGCTCGACGCCGAACACGCCCAGGCCGCCCAGGCTGGCGGTGACCCTGGCCGCGATGTCGCGCGCGCGTTCCAATGCCAGCGGCTGCATCGGGTGCGGCTGCCACGATTCGACGTAATCGCCCTGAACCTGCTTGTGGCCGATCGGCTCGCAAAACGTCGTCTCGACCTGGCCGCCAGCGCCGAGCGAGCGCACCGTCAGCAAGGTGATCTCGTACTCGAAATCGATGAATCCTTCGGCGATCACGCGCCCGGCGTCGACGCGCCCGCCCGCGGCGGCGTAGTCCCAGGCGGCCTGCACGTCGCTGGCCGCGTCGAGTTTCGACTGGCCCTTGCCGGACGACGACATCACTGGTTTTACCACGCAGGGAAAACCCACCGCGGCGCACGCATCTTGCAGTTCGGCCAGGCTGCTGGCGAAGCGGTAAGGCGAGGTCGCCAGACCCAGCTCCTCGGCCGCCAGGCGGCGGATGCCTTCGCGGTTCATCGTCAGCTGCGCCGCGCGCGCGGTCGGGATGCAGGTGATGCGGCCCGCCGCTTCGAGTTCGGCCAGCTTGTCGGTGGCGATGGCTTCGATTTCGGGCACCACCAGGTCGGGACGCTCCCGCTCGATCAGCGCTTCCAGCGCGGCGCCGTCGGTCATGTCGATCACATGGGCGCGGTGCGCCACCTGGTGGCCGGGCGCGTTCGGATAGCGGTCGACGGCGACCACTTCGACTCCCAGGCGCTGCAGGGCGATGATCACTTCCTTGCCGAGTTCGCCCGAACCGAGCAGCATGACTTTGGTTGCGGATGGAGAGAGCGGGGTGCCGAGAATGCGGGGAGTGGTCATGGTCTGTCAGTGAAAGATGTGGTTGGCGCGGACGCCTCGAGAGCTGCGACTATAGCAAAACAGGTCGGCCTCGCGCTGATGGCGAGTCCGATTCGCAAGATGCACTGGTCAAACTGCAAACGCCCGGCTATAATATTGCCTCAATTCCCTGATAGCTCAGTTGGTAGAGCGACGGACTGTTAATCCGCAGGTCCCTGGTTCGAGTCCAGGTCGGGGAGCCAGAACAAGAGAAGGGCCGCATGTGAATGCGGCCCTTTTTGTTGCCCGTCCAGCCGCAGGAGACCCCTAACTCGGCTTGTTTCGGGCCAGCTTGGCTTCACCTTTTCTGATCTCCAGTTCCGCGAGTAGTGCGGTGTATCTCGCATCCTTCTTGATGGCAGCGAGTTCATGTCTCAGTCGTGACATCGTGAGTCCTGCGCCACTGATGGCGCCTTGATCGTTCCAGTGGAGAAGAATGAGTTCCTTGTTCATCCAGTCGAGGTGCTGTTCCTTGCCGTCGAATCCCGAGGCACTCAGAAACGCCAGGGCGTAGCTGATGAACTCAGGCAGGGACGCGCCGTAAGTCGATTCGTCGGACAAAAGCGAGTCGATCGACGTGATAGACCGGTTCTGTTTACGCAAGAAATCGCGATAGGGCTGGAGTGACAAGCTACCCGCTGCCAGGCCTGTGTCCGAGCTCTTTCCCGCTAACGCATGGCACCGCTCGCTGAGTGACAACGCCGGTTCGGGGAGCCTGTCGAATGCGCCGAGGCGGTCCTTGCCGCCTGGGTTCTCTGAACTCGACGGTTGTGCTTCGCGCTTCCAATCGGCCTCGCAGGCCGGTATCGATATCTTGCACTCCAGCAGAAGCAGCCCGCGTGCCTTGATGAGCGCATCGCCCAGGCTCGTTTCAAGCTTGCCTCCCAGGTGTACATACTGCGGTTCTCGTGCTGCCTGGTCGACCTCGGCCCGGATAGTCCCGAGCGTACAGGCCGGATGGTCCTGGAGCGCGGCCTCGATCCTCGCCATCGTATGTCTGCCTTGCAGCCACAGCGAAATGCGGTTTTCGACGTTCTTCTCGAGACGTGCGTCATGTTCCACTGCCGCGTGGCCGGTTGGCGCCGCCGTGCTGTCATGTTTTGTCATCACTTCCCTTTGCTTGTCGCGGACATTCCCTGGATTTAAGCGGCTTTTCCGGCATGCCGGCCGCCGTAACGCGGATGGCTATACTGAATATTGCCAGACGGCGCCATTGGAACCCATCATGAACCATACCACCAACCTTTCCCGGAACAACCTCGCTCATGAACTGCGTTTCAGCAGCAGGCGTCCCCCACTTCTCATTACCGTCGACGTCGTGGAGCGCTGCGACAACGGTTCCGGGATGGCCACGTCCGGGAGCATCCGGGTCACTGTTGCAGCTGCAAGACCGCATCCGGCACGTGATGAACCGCTTTTCGTTTTCAAGGAAAGCTTTGGTTCCGGGAGGCATGAGAAATTGCATTTATGGCTCACCGATTTCAGGTTGCCGCCTTCCTTGTCGGGTTGCGGCGTCGGCACCTTTATCTGGTCGACCATCCATCGGGCGCTGCTGCCCTCAACCGCGGGACGCCTTCGGCTGCTCGGCGGACTCAGTGCAAACGACTCGGACATGGCGCAGGTCGACGTGGATGGCAATCCGGTGTGGGACCGGCACGCACCTGGAGTCCGTTCACGCCCAAGCGGATTCCCAATATCGCGCGCAGAAATCGGTTCTGGCAACGTATGCTGAGCGAACACGACCTGGTGTTCGACTGCGACGCGCATGGAAACGGACGATTCGAGGGAGCGCTGGTCGACCCCGGCCTTCACGCGTCCTACCGACCGGCATTCACCGTCGTCGAAGCCGGCGTGGACGGCACCCGATCCGCTCACTCCTGATTCGCGGGCGCCGCGCTCCTGCCATCCGGCGACGGTACGGAGATGGCGCCGTTTTCCGTGCGTTGTTCCAGCCATGCATGGATGGCCATTCCCGCCACCATCGCCACGAAGAACAGCAGCGGCTTGATGCCGCCCACCAGCAGCGAAGCCACCGCCGGCCCTGGCCAGTAGCCGGCCAATCCCCAGCCGCCACCGAACACCAGGCTGCCCACCAGCAGCCTGCGGTCGACGCGCGTCGCGGTCGGCAGTTGCAGCGACTCGCCCAGCAACGTGGGCCGCCGGCGGCGTGCGATCGCGTAGGCCGGCATCGCCGCCAGCAGCGCGCCGCCCATCACGATGCCGAGCGATGGATCCCAGGCCCCGGCCAGGTCGAGAAAGGCCAGCACCTTGGCCGGATCGGTCATCCCGGAGAGAACCAGCCCGGTCCCGAACAGCAGGCCGGCCCACAGGCGCACAGGATGTTCATGCAAGGCTCCCGAACACCTGCCGCAACAGGTAGACGACCGCACAACCGGCGCCCATGAAGGCAATGGTGGCCAGCGAGCGCGGCGAGCGACGCGCCATGCCGCACCCGCCATGGCCACTGGTGCAGCCGCCGCCATGGCGGGTGCTGATGCCGACCAGCAGGCCGGACGCGGCCAGGGCCAGCCAGCCCGCATCGACTTCGACCTGCGGCAATGGCGCCGCCAGGGCGTAGAGCAGGGGCGCGGCGGCCATTCCCGCGAGGAAGGCCAGGCGCCAGCCGGTCTCGCCGCGCGCCGGATGCAGCAGCCCGCCGAGGATGCCGCTCACGCCGGCGATGCGGCCGTTGAACAGCAGCAGGCCGCCTGCCGCCAGGCCGATCAATAGCCCGCCGGCCAGCGCCGACCACGGTGTGACATTGGCCCAAGCGATGTCCATGGCATTTCCCTGATCCACCTTGGACCCTGGACGCATGCGACAGTTTCTGCCGGCCTAACGCTCAGCGACTCTTTTTCTTGTTTGATGTGTAAGTTCGAGCATAAAATCCGGGCGGCTTCTTCGCCACCCAGGCGATGAAGGCGGCGATGTCCTCGTGCCCCTGCAAGGCTTCCCAGGTATGGTAGGTCTGCAGCAGCTCGCGCTCAGTGAACGCCGAGTGGATCTTGCGATGGCAGATCTTGTGGATCGGGAATTGCTCTTTGCCCTTGAAAGTCTTCGGGATCAGGTGGTGGCGGTCGATATTGGCCGTTCCCAGGATCCGTCCACACAGCGGGCAGCAGTTATCGGACACGCAATACTCCTGGTTGTGTTCGGTTTCCGAATAAGATATGGTGCGGGTTCGATAGTCGTACAAGGCTTGACCCGCTAATTTCATTGGAGAAAATACCGGACTCGGGCCTTGTAAAATAGTACTGGTGTAAAATTAACGACTGGTATTCCTTGCAATACATTCCACTCCATCCCGAAAGCGACGCCGTTGCATGATCGAAGACGACTCCACCCGCTGTTCCGTGCTGTTGATCGACGATGAATCGTTCGCCCAGGACATCATTGCCCACGGTCTCAAAGGGTGTGCCGGTCACCAGCTGATGTATGAATCGAGCCCCGCGCGCGCGGTCGAGGTGGCGCGCGAGATCGACGCGACCGTGGTGCTGGTCGACCTGCGCATGCCCGGCGGTCTCGACGGTTTCGACGTCATCGCCGCGCTGCGCGCCCATCCCGCCACCCACGACGTGCCGGTCATCCTGCTCTCGTCCGAGGACGATCCCGACATCAAGGCCAAGGCCTTCGCGGTCGGCGCCAGCGACTACATGGTCAAGTGGCCCGATCCGCGCGAGCTGGTGGCGCGCGTGCGCCACCACAGCGGCGCCTGCATCGCGCGGCGCGAGCGCGACCAGGCTTTCGCGTCGCTGCGCCGCAGCCAGGAGCAACTGGCCGCCAGCCAGTCGGCCCTGCAGCAGGCCCAGAAGATGGAGGCGATCGGCCAGCTCACCGGCGGCGTCGCCCACGATTTCAATAATGTGCTACAGATCATCGGCGGTAACCTGCAACTGCTCAAGCTGGTCGGCGGCCTGAGCGACGCGGCCCGCGGCCGGGTCGAGATGGCCTTGTCCGGCGTCGAGCGCGGTGCCAAGCTGGCCTCGCACCTGCTTGCCTTTGCGCGCCGCCAGCCCTTGCAGTCGGTGGTGATCGATCCCGGCCACCTGCTGCGCGAGCTGGACGATATGGCGCGCCGCGTGCTGGACGCCGGCACCCGCGTGCACACCGAGATCTCGTCCGACCTGGGCAGCACCATGATCGATCCGAACCAGCTCAATAATGTGCTGCTGAACCTGGTCATCAATGCGCGCGATGCGATGCCGGGCGGCGGCACGCTGACGATCCGCGCCGCCAATGTCGGCCCGGGCGACGCCTTGCCGCCCGAAGTCGAGAGTGGCAACTACGTGATGCTGGAAATCGCCGACACCGGCAGGGGCATGCCGCCCGAGGTGCTGCGGCGCGCCTTCGAGCCTTTCTTTACCACCAAGCCGACCGGGCAGGGCACGGGGCTGGGGCTGTCGATGGCCTACGGTTTCGTCAAGCAGTCCGGCGGCGAGATCGTGCTGCGCAGCGAAGCGGGCCGGGGCAGCAGCGTGTGCATCTTCCTGCCGCGCAGCAGCAGCGCCGCGCCGGTGCAGGTCGAGCCGGAACCGCACCTGCCGCTGGCGGGAGGCCTGGAAACCCTGCTGGTCGTCGAGGATGAAGACGATGTGCGCTCGTCGACCAGCGGCATCCTGTCCGCGCTCGGCTACCGGGTGCTCGAAGCCGAGGACGCCGCGCAAGCCGCTGCCATCGTCGAGAGCGGCCGCCACATCGACCTGGTATTTACCGACGTGATCATGCCAGGGGCAGTCAGCAGCCTTCAGCTGCGCGACATCGTGCGCCACCATCTGCCGGAATGCCAGATCCTGTATACCTCGGGCTATGCCGAGGGCGTGCTGGCCCACGAAGGCAAGGTGGACGCCTCGGTCCACCTGCTGCAAAAGCCTTATCACCCGGATGCGCTCAGCGCGCGCATCCGTCACCTGCTGCGGCGCGCCAGGCGCGCCGCCGGCAAGCCGTCAACGCCGGCTCATTTCGGCTTGATGTAGCGGTGCGAGCCTGGCGGCGGTTCGTTCAGCACCGCCCAGAAGATGCCAAGGTCGCCGATTGCGCGCACGAACTCGTTGAAATCCACCGGCTTGACCACATAGGCGTTCACGCCCAGCTGGTAGCTGCGCACCACGTCCTGTTCTTCCTTGGATGAGGTCAGCATCACCACCGGCACCGCTTTCAGGCCCTCGGTGTGGCGGATCTCCTTGAGCACCTCGAGCCCGTCGACCTTGGGCAGCTTGAGGTCGAGCAGGATCACGGCCGGGCTGCCCAGCTGGCGCTGGGCGAACTCGCCGCGCCGGTGCAGGTAGTCGAGCGCCTCGGCGCCGTCGCGTACCACGACGACTTCGTTGGCGAGCTGGCTTTTCGACAGCGCGATGAGCGTCAACTCCAGGTCGTGGGGATTGTCTTCCACCAGGAGGATGGGCTTGAGCATGGGAGAATGACCTTAGTTGGATGAGTATTTTTTTGGAAGGCTGAAGGAGAACGTTGCCCCTTCGCCGAGTATCGAGTCGGCCCAGACCCGGCCGTTATGACGTTCGACGATGCGGCGCACATTGGCCAGGCCGATGCCTGTGCCCTGGAAGTCTTCCATGCGGTGCAGGCGCTGGAACACGCCGAACAGCTTGTGCACGTAATCCTTGTTGAAGCCGGCGCCGTTGTCGGCCACGTGGAATACGTAGTCGTCGCCAGTGTCGTCGCACCAGATGCGGATCACCGCCTGTTCGCGTCCGCCGGTGAACTTGACCGCATTCGACAACAGGTTGAACATCGCCAGGTGCAGGAAGGCAGGATCGGCATGCACCACCGGCAGGTGGTCGATGTGCCAGTCGACCTTGCGCGGGCCGATTTCCAGGTCCAGCTTGTCGATGCAGCCGTTGACCAGTTCGAGCATGTCGACGTGGGTCGGCCGCAGCGCCGCGCGGCCCATCTGCGAGAACGACAGCAGGTCGTCGACCAGCTTGCCGGCCAGGCGCGCCGACTGCTTGATGTTCTTTAAAAAGCGATCGCGCATGGCGGCGTCTTCGCTGCCGGCCGATTCGATCAACAGGTCCGAGAAGCCGACGATGTGGCGCAGCGGCGCGCGCAGGTCGTGCGAGACCGAGTACGAAAACGCTTCCAGTTCCTTGTTGGCGCGGCCCAGTTCCTCGGCCAGTTCGGCCATCTGCTCGGCGCGCTCGAGCGCGATGCCCAGCAGCGCGCTGCGAAACTCGGTCGTCAGTTCGATCTCGGCGGCGTGCCACGGCAGGCTGTGGCCGTGGATGGTCTCGCGCCAGGCGGCAAAGCTCTGGCGCGGCGAGAGCTGGGTTGGCGCGCCGGGCAGCGCTTGCTTTTCATAGGGATTGCCGGCCCACTCGACGGTCTGCACCAGCTCCGGGCGGAACCACAGCAGGTAGTGCTGGTGGATGCGCGAGATCGGCAGCGCCAGCAGGCCGCTGGCATTGCGCGTCAGTTCCGCTCCCGCCGGATACACGCCGGCCAGGTTGTTCGTGTGGAATAGTTCGGTATGGCCGTGCACGGCAAGCCAGGTCGACAGCGCGCGGATCGCCGCTTCGTCCGGTGCGTCGCCGTAGGTCAGCACGCGGTCGTCGACCACGACCGCCACGCCGCCGGCGCGCGCGAAGCGCAGCAGCTCGGGGAAGACGCCACTCAGGTTATCGATAAAGTCGGCGCCCTTGGTCAGGCGGCCCAGCATCTCGACCATGATGCGGCGCACGTCCAGGCGGAACTGCAGCTCGGCGCCGTCTTCGCGGCTCTCGATGCACAGCGACAGGATCTGTCCCAATTGCTCGCAGGCGGTGCGCTTCTCGACCGACACCGCGCTGGGCGTGGCGTTGTGGCAGGAGATCAGGCCCCACAGCTTGCCCTTGACGATCAGCGATACCGACATCGAAGCCAGCGTGCCCATATTGCGCATGTACTGCAGGTGCACCGGCGACACGCTGCGCAGGGCGGCAAAGGTCAGGTCGTTGCGGTTGCCAGTGACCGGGTTGGCGTCCGGGACCAGCGGCGCCGGCTCGTAATTGGCGTCCTGGATCAGGCGGATCGGCGACAACGTGTACAGCTCGCGTGCCTGGGCCGGGATGTCGCTGGCCGGGAACGACTGGCCCATATACGCATCGTAGTCCGGCGCCTTCGACTCGGCCACCACGCGGCCATGGCCGCTGGGGTCGAACTGGTAGACCATCACGCGGCCATAGCCGGTCACCGAGCGCACATGGCGCGCGGCCAGGTCCGTCAGGGCGGGCATCGAGGCATCGTCATTGACCCTGGCCAGGAAGTCGCTGATCAAGGGATAGAGGTGGCGGAAGTCTGCCGGATGGGCACGCTCGACCGATTCGAACTCGACGATCGTCAGCCCGTCCCAGGCGTGGGCCAGCACGTCGAAATGCTTGCCGTTGCCGGCCGTGATGGTGCCGAGGTAGCTCGGGCGCTGGCCGAGGGCGCCGCCGTGCAGTTCCAGGGCCAGGCGTTCGCCGGCCTCGGCGCCGATCGCCGCGGCCAGCGGCTGGCCAACCGCGGCCTGCGCTTGGACGCCGCTCCAGTGGGCGAGATTGGCGCTGGCCTGCCTCACGTCGAGCGCAGGCGACAGCGTCAGCATGAAGCCGTGCGGCTGGATGCTGCCGGGCGTGCGGATCGGTTCCTTGTCGCAGCCGGTGATGTCGAGTCGGTCGGGGAGTGCCTGGGTCATGATGCCGTGTAACGCGCGGGGAAACAGGTCTCCATTGTAGCGTGAAAAGCTTGCCTTAATTTATGTAGTGCTTGTCAATATCTGGAATTTACCTGACTTCATGTCATGCCCGGTGTCGTGGTCCGATGCCGGCTACGCTTGCACACGCACATACAGTCGCGTGACCTATTGCGGCAAAGCAGATGTATGATATCCACTTTATCGGTCCAGCAGACAGGAAGCCGCTTCGCCACCATGGACACCTCCCTACCCGTCAAGCAACCGCTGACCGACGAACAGCGCATGCATTACCTGATCGCCGGCATCAGCGATTACGCGATCTACATGCTCGATCCGCAAGGGTACGTCAACAGCTGGAATGCAGGCGCCCAGCGTTTCAAGGGTTATGTCGAGCAAGAGATCCTGCATCAGCATTTCTCCCGTTTCTACACGCCCGAAGACCGCGCCACCGGCCTGCCGGCGCTGGCGCTGGCGCTGGCGCTGGAGCATGGGCGCTACGAGTCCGAGGGCTGGCGCGTGCGCAAGGACGGCGGCCGCTTCTGGGCTCATGTGGTGATCGATCCGATCCGCGACGGCAGCGGCACCCTGATCGGCTTCGCCAAGATCACGCGCGACGTCACCGAGAAAAAGCAGGCCGAAGACGCGTTGCGCGAGAGCGAGCGGCGCTTCCGCCTGCTGGTGCAGGGCGTGACCGACTACGCGATCTATATGCTCACGCCCGAGGGCATGGTGTCGAACTGGAACCCGGGGGCCGAGCGCATCAAGGGCTACAGCCACGACGACATCGTGGGCCACCATTTCTCGCGCTTCTATACCGACGAGGACCGCCTGCGCGGCCTGCCGGTGCGCGCGCTGATGACGGCCGGCGAGGTCGGCCGCTACGAGGCCGAAGGCTGGCGCGTACGCAAGGACGGCACCCGGTTCTGGGCCAATGTGGTCATCGACGCCATCCGCGACGAGGAAGGGCGCCTGATCGGCTTTGCCAAGATCACGCGCGACCTGACCGAGAAGAAGGCGGCCGCCGAGGCGCTCGACAAGGCGCAGGCGGCCCTGTTCCAGGCCCAGAAGATGGAATCGATCGGCCAGCTAACCGGCGGCATTGCGCACGACTTCAACAATCTGCTGTCGGTGATCTCGAGCGGCGTCGAGGTGCTGAGCATGCAGCGTACCCCGGGCGGCGACGCCAAGACGCTCGACAGCATGCGGCGCGCGATCGACCGCGGCGCCACGCTCACCCAGCAGTTGCTGGCCTTCGCCCGCCAGCAGCCGCTGGAACCCGAGACGCGCAATGTCAACCGCATCATCAGCGGCTTCGAGTCGGTGCTGCGGCGCGCCGCCAACTCGTCGATCGAATTCGTGATGAAGCTCGACGCGCGGGCGCCGAACGCCGTGATCGACGCCGCGCGGCTGGAGTCGGCGGTGCTGAACCTGGTGGTCAATGCGCGCGACGCCATGCCGGGCGGCGGACGCATCGTGGTGGAGACGGCCAACGTGGCGCTGGCCCACGGCGAGCATCCGTCGCTGGCGGCCGGCTACTACGTGCGCCTGGGTGTGAGCGACACCGGCACCGGCATGACGCCAGAGACCATCGCGCGCGCCTTCGAGCCCTTCTTCACCACCAAGGAAGTCGGCAAGGGCACGGGCCTCGGCCTGTCGCAGGTATATGGCTTCATCAAGCAGTCGGGCGGCGAGGTGACCATCGAGAGTACGGTGGGCGAGGGCACTAGCATCGTGATCTGGCTGCCGTCCGCGACCTCGCACGCGCACGACCTGGCGGAAGTCGAGACCGAGACCGTGCTGATCGTCGAGGACGAACCGGACCTGCTGGATGTCGCATCCTCGCTGTTCCTGAGCATGGGCTACGACGTGATGACGGCAGCCAGCGGCAGCGACGCCCTCAATCTGCTGGCCAGCAACGACGTCGACATCCTGTTTACCGACGTGGTGATGCCCAACGGGATGAACGGCATCGAGCTGGCGGCCTACACCCGCGACAACTACCCGAACGTGAAGGTGATGCTGGCGTCGGGTTATCCGCAGCCGGTACTGAAGCTCGACCGCTCGCGCCTGGGCGATTTTACGTTCGTGAGCAAGCCGTATCGCTTGTCGGACCTGGCGCGCAGCCTGCGCAGCGCGCACTAGGCGAGCATCCATGGCCCCTGAAGGGTTTTCATTGAAATGAGAATTATTCTCATTTAAAATGACGATCGTGGCGCGCCCTGCGCCACGATATGGGGAGGGAGATGCCGATGCTGGCCGAACAGGACGTCGATCGACTGCTGAGCGAACATGGCGCGCTGCTGCGGGCTGACGCGCAGGTGCAGGCGCGCTGCACGATCTTGCTGCGCGAGCAGGCCGAGCGCATCCGCCGCCTCGATGCCGAGTTGATGCGTTCGCGCGCGCAAGCCGTGCGCTGCCTTACTGCGCTGGCCTGGGAGCGCGAAGACCGCGCCGCGCTCGAAGAGGCGGCGCCGGGCCTGAAGCGGCGCGCCGCCATGGGCCGCCAGGTCGAGGCGCTACAGGCGCGGGTGCACGAGCTGACCCGCCAGCTGCATCGCCGCGAACTGGCCGACCATGCCGCGCGGCCCGTCGAATCCCTGCCGTCGGCGCTGGAAGAGAGCCTGCAGGCGGCCGACCTGGTGATCTGCCGGACCGGTTGCCTGAGCCATGGCGACTACTGGCGCGTGCAAGACCACTGCAAGCGCAGCGGCAAGGTGTGCATGCTGGTCGACCAGCCTGACCGCATGCACATCGTGCGCATCGAAAGCCTGACCGGCTGACCTTACAACGCAAAGATGATGTCGCTGACCTGCTCGTAGAGCTTGTTGGCCGACGGCCCCCCGTTGGGCCAGTTCAGGATGTCGAAGTGGTCATAGCCCTTGTAGTTGCCCAGGAAATTCCAGGCGCCGCGCACGGCCGTGCCGTCGTAGTCGCGCGCCGGGTGGCCTTGCGGTGCGCGCATGCTGATCGTATTGACCACGCCGTCGTTCGAAAACCAGTCGCTGTCGATGCGCTGCCGGCCCGGGGTGTTTACGGTATAGCTGCCCATGCCCCTCTGCATCGCAGACGGCACGATCCATTCGCCGGCGAAGGATTTGAAATACGGGATCATGTCGGCGCGCGCGTACTGGAACTGGGTGGTCTGGACAGGGGCGATCACGCGGTCGGTGCCATTGCAGCACCAGCTGCCGCCTTCGGTCGCCACCGTCCCCACCGAAAAATAATAGATGTGCGATGAGGTGCGCGCCCAGGCATTGAATTCGCGCGCGCCGTCCGGAGCCAGTTCCCATTGGGCCGCCTTGTGCGTGAGCAGGTCGCGCAGCGGCGCATGCAGATTGGGCAGCACGGCCAGCACCGCGTCGCTCAGGGTGGTGCCATTGTGCGGGGCCGAGATCGTGGTCACGCTGCGGATCCAGCCGACCTTGCCGCCCTTGAACAGTTCGCCGTCGCCTTCGTCCTGGCGCGAGCCGTGTTCCAGTAGTTCGACCAGCGCGCGGATCGTGGTGCCGCCCATGCTGTGGCCGATCAGGTGGATCGGGTGGTCCCGGTCCCAGGCCGGATACAGCGCCAGCGGATAGTCTTGCGGATTGTCGCGCGGGTTCGCGGCCCAGCACTTGCCGGGCGGTTTCTGCACCTGGCCGGGCAGGCCGTGGT
Source organism: Massilia sp. HP4 (assembly GCF_005222695.1). Taxonomy (GTDB): domain Bacteria; phylum Pseudomonadota; class Gammaproteobacteria; order Burkholderiales; family Burkholderiaceae_D; genus Telluria. Next base: position 15,663 of record NZ_STGG01000001.1, read on the forward strand.
CGCGCACATGGGCCTTGCCGTAGTCGACGCAGCCGCCCTTGATCTGGGCATACAGGTCGGCGGCGCGGTCCCAGTTGGACGAGATCGGGCCGACCGCGGCGGCGAACACGGCGCGCGGTCCGCGGTAGACCTGCATATGCGAGGCGATGTCGCCGTAGCCGCCCCAGTAGTTGAAGCCGCTATGCTGGAATTCCTCGGGGCCGAAGCCGAGGAAGCCGTGGACGAGGACGACGGGATCGTTATTGGCCGCGCTGGCGGCGGGGGAGGTGAGCAGGCCGAGCGCGATGAACAGGGCGGTGCAGGCGTGGATGATGCGGGCCATCTTCGCTTCTCCGGTAACTGTGTTAGGCACATTGTCGGAGGTCGGAAGGCGGTCGGGTTTGCGCTGCGTCGTCCCGCAGCGCAGCAAATAAAATTCACGCAAGGAAATATGCGCACGCCGCTTGACAGCGGCGTGTCATATTCCTTTCATGCTCGATCAGCGCACCGTGGTACTGCCGACCGAGGTGGTCGGATCGGAGCTGGTGGCCGTCGCCGGCGTGGCGCCCGGCACCGGTGCGTTCGAGGCGGTGATGGCGGTCTGCTCGGCCTGGTCCAGGCGGCCATCGGTCCAGACCACGTAGTCGTCGACCGAGTACAGGCGGCACGGGTCCTTGCTCTTGGCCGAGCAGGTGGCCAGCGCCCGGCCTTCCGGGTCTTCGCCTTCCTCGGCCCAGGTCCAGCCGCCACTCGGCGACACGGCGAAGGCGCGCGGCGTCATCTTGGTCAGGTAGTCGCGGTAGGCGCGGCGGCCGTGCTCGGACAGGAAGGGCACGGCCTCGGCGTCGTCCACCTGGGCGAACCCGGTGCGCGCCGCGCTCGGTGGGGGCGGGACGTCGACCACGACCGCGGTCGGCATGCCGATCTCCTGCAAGAAGCGTTCGGTGTCGGCCAGCCACACCTTCTCGCCGTCGCGGCTGGCCAGCATGCCGTGGGCATCGCGCTTGAACGACGGGAACTCGACCAGGCGCCCGCGGCCGCCTGCCTCGACGTAGGAAGCGTGCATGCGGCCCGCCAGTTCCGGGCCGAACAGCGAATCGTTCTGGCCATACATCCACAGGCTCGGCAGCTTGGCCTTGGCGCCGTATTCGGCAAAGGCCGACACCAGCTGCGAGCGCCAGGCGCAGCGATCGCTGTCGTCGCGCAGGCCGCCGGCGAAGTTGATCAGGCCGCGCACGCCGGGCAGGTTCCCGGTGCCGAGGGCGATCGTCGCCAAGCCGCCGTACGATTGGCCGGCCACCACCATGCGTTGGCTGTCGACCCAAGACTGCCGGCGTGCGTAGTCGAGGGTGGCGCGGATGTCGGCGGCCTGGGTGTAGCCGTTGGCCGTCATGTCGCAGCCATGGTCGCGGTAGCGGCCGCCCGAATTCGAGAAGCCCTGGCGCATCGGCACCATCACCGCATAACCGCGCTTGACGAAGGCGCTGGCCATGTAATAGAAGCGGTCGCGCGGCTGCAGGCTGGGGCGGCCCGAATCCTTGCCATGGTTGATGACGATCAGCGGGAAGGGGCCGGGACCGTTCGGCTGGAAGACGGTGGTCTCGAGCGTGACGCCATCGTCGCCGGCAGGCACCTGGACGATGTGCTCGTTCATGCGGTAATCGAGCTCGGCGGAAGCGTCGGTGGCCGGCAGTTCCTGGAGGTGGGCCAGGGCAGGCAGCATGGCCAGCGCGGCAATCGAAGCGGAGATCAGGGTACGGAAAGACAGTGTTCTCGACATGGATGACTCTGGGCTTGCGTGGTGCAGTTTTACTGCCGTGCAGAACAATTTCCGCATGGAATAAACCGAGTCTAGGTCGAGTAAATCTTGAGAGCAATATCCGGTTGACCAGATCTGAAGGTATATTTTTGTGTGTGGCTAAAGTGACATCCGACGCGTTTTTCTTCGAAGGAGTATCATCGCCACCCTGTGAGTAGCAAGGGAAATGACGGATGAGCAAGTATGCGCCGCGCGAGTGGGCACCAGACGAAAAGCCGATGATGCCCGGCTCGCCGTCCACGCCAGCCCACCCGACCCCGCTGCGCTTTGCCTACCTGTTCGTCGGCGTCCTGATCACGATTACAGGCGGTCTCGGCAATGCGCTGGTGACCGTCAACCTGGTCCACCTGCAAGGCGTGCTGGGCGCCTATTCCACCGAGACCACCTGGTTGCCGGCCGCCTATGTGATGGCCAATGCCTCCATGAACCTGCTGCTGGTGAAATTCAGGCAACAGTTCGGCCTGCGCCTGTTCACCGAGATCTTCCTCGTGCTGTATGCGCTGGTGACCTTCGCCCACCTGTTCGTCAACGACCTCGCCTCGGCCATCGCGGTGCGCGCCGCCCACGGCATGCTGGCGGCGGCCGTTTCGCCGCTGGGCCTGTACTACGTGCTGCAAGGATTCAAGAAGGAATGGCGCCTGCGCGGGGTGGCGCTGGCGCTGGGCGCGGCCCAGCTGGCGCTGCCGCTGGCCTACCTCTTCTCGAACGACCTGCTGCAGATCGCCGAATGGCGCGGACTGTACCTGTTCGAACTGGGCCTGGCCCTGGTGTCGCTGGGCGCCGTGCTGCTGCTCAAGCTGCCGCCGGGCGACCACATCAAGGCCTTCCGGCCGACCGACTTCGTCACCTTCGCCCTGTTCGCGCCCGGCATGGCGCTGCTGTGCGCGGCGATCAGCTTCGGCCGCGTCGAATGGTGGTTCGAGCGTGACTGGATCGGGATGGCGCTGGCGGCGGCGATCGTGCTGCTGGCGGCGGCGCTGTGCGTCGAGCATAACCGCGCCAATCCGCTACTGAACCTGCGCTGGCTGGCCAGCGGCAATATCGTGCGCCTGGCGCTGTCGATGCTGCTGGTGCGGATCGTGCTGTCGGAGCAGAGCGTCGGCGCGGTCGGCTTCCTGCGCGCCGTGGGCCTGGACAACGACCAGTTGCAGACCCTGTACGCGATCGTGCTGGCCGCCACGGTGGCCGGGATCGCGGTGTCGGCGCTGACCGTCAACGTCAACCACCTGGTGGCGCCGCAGGTGATCGCGCTGCTGTGCATGGCGCTGGGCGCCTGGATCGATGCCCATGCCAGTAACCAGACCCGGATCGAACAGATGTACCTGAGCCAGGGCCTGCTCGCCTTCGGCGGCACCTTGTTCCTCGGGCCGCTGGTGATCTCGCTGCTCGGCGCCGTGATCCCCAATCCGCAAAACCTGATCAGTTTTTCGGTGCTGTTCGGCCTGACCCAGAACCTGGGCAGCCTGCTCGGCTCGAGCCTGGTCGGCACCTTCCAGGTGATCCGCGAAAAATACCATTCCTCGCTGATCGTCGAGGGCCTCTCCAGCCTGGATCCGCTGGTGGCCAGCCGCATACAGTCCGGCGCCGCCGCAGCCGGACGCCTGCTGGCCGATCCTGCCGCCGCGACGCGCCAGAGCCTGCAATCGCTGTCGGCGACGGCAACGCGCGAAGCCAATATCCTCGCCTATAACGACGTGTTCCTGGTGCTGGCCATCCTGGCCGCCGGGAGCGCGACCTGGATCTTCCTGCATGCCGTGTGGCTGCATTACTTCCCGGCCGTGAAAGCGGCGCCGACGCCGGCGCCCAGGCCCGGGACTCTACCACCACCCGACCCTGTGACCGACTGATATGCCAGAGCCATCGACCGTCCCCAACCGTTCCCGTCGCATCCTGCTGAGCGCGCTCGCGTTTGGCGCCATCGCCATCGCCGGCGTGCTCATCGTGCTGTATGCCTGGAACCTGCCGCCGTTTCGCAGCACCCTGCAAAGCACCGAGAACGCGCTGGTGCGCGGCCAGGTGACGATCATCAGCCCGCAACTGAGCGGCTATGTGGTCGAGGTGCGGGTGCAGGATTTCCAGCACGTGAAAGAGGGCGAGCTCTTGATGCGCATCGACGAGCGCATCCCGACCCAGCGCCTGGCGCAGGCGCGCGCCGAACTGGCCAATCGCCACGCAGCGCTCAGCAATTTCACGCAAAGCCAGTCCAGCGCGCGCGCCACGATTGCGCAGAACCAGGCATTGCTGGCATCGAACGAGGCGCAGGCCCGGCGCGCGCAAGCCGACCTGCGCCGCGTGGAAGAACTGGCGGCCGACGGCTCGCTGTCGACGCGCGAACTCGACGCCGCGCGCGCCACCCAGGCGCAAGCCAGTGCCTCGCGCGACCAGTCGCGCGCCGCGCTCGAGATCGCGCGCCAGAACCTGCGCTCGGTCGACGTCAACCGCGCCGCGCTCGAGGCGTCGGTGGCCAATGCCGAGGCGGCCGTGAAGCTGGCCGAGATCGACATGGCCAACACCCATATCACCGCGCCGCGCGACGGCCAGCTGGGCCAGGTGACGGTGCGCCAGGGCGCCTACGTGAACGCGGGCGCGCAGCTGACGGCCCTGGTGCCGAGCACGATGTGGGTGATCGCGAACATGAAGGAAACGCAGATGGCCAATGTCGCCGTCGGCCAGCCGGTGACGTTTACCGTCGACGCCCTGGGCAATGCGCGGCTGCGCGGCCACGTCGAACGCATCTCGCCGGCGACCGGCTCGGAGTTCTCGGTGATCGCACCCGATAACGCGACCGGCAACTTCGTCAAGATCGCCCAACGGATTCCGGTGCGGATCAGCATCGATGCGAACCAGCCGCTGGCCCAGCGCCTGCGGCCGGGCATGTCGGTGGTGACGACGATCGATACCGCGCAAGTCGGGGCCGCACGGTGAGCCGGCGTGCGTTGGCGCTTGCGGTGCTGCCGCTGCTGCTGTCGGCTTGCGCGATGGCGCCGCAGCCGGCGCCGGAGCCTTCCCTGACCGTGCCGCCGGCATGGCGCACGGCCGGCGCCGGCGACAGTGCAGGGGACAGCACCAGCGTCGATCGCGACTGGTGGCGTGCCTTCGGCGACCCGGTGCTCGATACGCTGGTGCGGCGTGCGCTCGACAACAACAGCGACTTGAGGATCGCGCGAGCGCGCCTGCAGGAATACCAGGCGCGCATCCGCGTGGCCGACAGCGCGCGCCTGCCGGCATTGAGCCTGTCCTTGGGTCCAACCCGTTCGCGCGCGATCGGACCGTTCGGCGAGCCGGTCGAGACCACCTCGATCGTCGGCGCGGTGCAGGCCAGCTATGAGCTGGACCTGTTCGGCCGTATCGCCGGCAGCGTGGAGGCGGCGCGCTTCGAATCGCTGTCGCAAGAGGCGGCGCTAGAGGCGGCGGCGCTGGCGGTGGCGGCGAATACGGCCTCCGGCTACCTGAATTTGCTGGGCCTGGACGCCCAGCTGGCGCTGGCGCGGGCGACCCTGGAGTCGCGCGAGCGCTCGTTCGAACTGGCGCGCCACCAGTTCGAGGTCGGCTACAGCTCGCGCCTGGAGATGTCGCAGGCCGAGGCCGAGCTGCATTCGACCGCCGCCACCGTGCCCCAGCTCGAGCGCCAGGTCGCGCTGCAGGAGCAGGCGCTGAACGTACTGCTCGGCGCCAGTCCAGGCCCGGTGGCGCGCGGCGCCGAATTGACGGCATTGCGCGAGCCGCGGCCCGCGCCCGGGCTGCCGTCCGAACTGCTGCGCCGGCGTCCCGACATCGCCCAGGCCGAGCGCCTGGTGGCCGCCAGCGACGCCAGCTTGGCGGTGGCGCGCGATGCGCTGCTGCCGTCGATCCGGCTGACCGCGTCGGTGGGCGCGCAGGGCCACAGCCTGTCGCAACTGCTGCGCTCTCCGACCGAGTTGTGGAGCATCGGCGGCAGCGTGCTGGCGCCGCTGTTCGATGCGGGGCGGCTGCGGGCCCAGGCCGAGATCGCGGGCACGGTGCGCGACCGCGCTGTCTTTACCTATGAATCCGTGGTGCGCTCGGCCTTTGCCGAGACAGATAACGCGCTGGCTTCGATCGACGGCCTGCAGCGGCAACTGGTGGAGGCCGAGGCGAGGCGGGTGGCGGCCGGCGAGGTGCTGCGGGTGGCGCGCAACCGTTATCGCAACGGCTACGCTTCGTATCTCGAAGAACTCGACGCGCAGCGCACGGCCTTCAGTGCCGACCTGAATGCGCTGCAGCTGCATACCAGCTTGCTGGCGGCGCACGTCGACCTGTACCGGGCGCTGGGCGGCGGATGGACTCCCGCGCCGTGACCGCTGCCAGGCGACCCGTGTGCGCCACTTGCCTGCGCGCGCAAACGGCCTGCATTTGCCAGTGGATCGCGCCGGTGGCGCCGCAGGCATCCCTGCTGGTGTTGCTGCATCCGCTCGAGGTCGGGAATGCCAAGAACAGCGGGCGCCTGCTGCACCTCTGCGTGGCGGGCAGCGCGCTGGCGGTTGGCGAGGCTTTCGATACGGACGTGCTGGACGGGCTGCTGCATGCGGATGGGCGCACGCCGGTGTTGCTGTATCCGGCCACGCCGGACGACCGGAACCTGTCCGCGCCACCGTCAATGCCGCTGCTGCCCGCGTCTGCACTCCGGCTGGTAGTGCTGGACGCCACCTGGCGCAAGAGCCGCAAGATGCTGTACCTGAATCCGGCTTTGCAACAGTTGCCGCGGCTGGCGCTAAGCGATGTGGCGCCGTCGAACTACCGTATCCGCAAGGCGCATGCGCCGCATCAGCTGTCGAGCCTGGAGGCGGCTGCGCAGGCGCTGGCCCAGCTGGAAGGGGACGGCGAGCGCTACCAGGCGCTGCTGGATGCCTTCGATGGGTTTGTTTCGCAACAGGCATCGTACGTGCGCGCTTGAATTCGGTGCGCGGGCGGCGTAAGATACTGTATAAATATACAGTATTGGAGCGCCAGCCATGGGCACTATCGATCATCCGATCCACCGTGAACCGTTCGACGACGGGCATGTCGCCCTTGCTCCGTCCGCGCCGCCGCTTGCGCGCAAGGGCCGTGGGGCGGTGTCGAACCTGCAAGGCCGCTACGAGGTCAACGACCGCGAGCGCTTCGACGACGGCTGGGCGATCGACGACGATGCCGGCCCGGCGGCGTTCAAGACCGTGGTCACTGACGAGATCGCCAAGAGCATCCTGTCGCGCAATACCTCGCCCGACATCCCGTTCAGCGTCTCCCTGAACCCGTATCGCGGCTGCGAGCATGGCTGCATCTATTGCTTCGCGCGGCCTACACACAGCTACCTCGGCCTGTCGCCGGGGCTCGATTTCGAGAGCCGCCTGTTCGCCAAGGTCAACGCGCCCGAGTTGCTGCGGTGCGAGCTCGCCAAGCCCGGCTACGTGCCCGAGCATATCGCCATCGGCGTCAACACCGACGCCTATCAACCGTGCGAGCGCGAACGCAAGCTCACGCGCTCGGTGCTCGAGGTGCTGGCCGAGTGCCGCCATCCGGCCGGGCTCATTACCAAGTCGTCACTGATCGAGCGCGACATCGACATCCTGGCGCCGATGGCGCAAAAAGGCATGGCGTGCGCGGCAATCACGCTCACCACGCTCGACGCCGGGATTTCACGCACGCTGGAGCCGCGCGCGGCGGCTCCGATGCGGCGGCTGCGCACCATTCGCACCCTGACCGAGGCCGGCATCCCGGTCAGCGTCAGCGTAGCGCCGATCATCCCCTTCGTGACCGAACCCGAGATCGAACGCATCCTGGAGGCAGCGCGCGACGCCGGCGCGGTCGGCGCGCACTATACGGTGCTGCGCCTGCCGCATGAGGTGAACCCCTTGTTCCAGGAGTGGCTGCAAGCCCACTTCCCCGACCGCGCGCAGCGGGTGATGAACCGCATCCGCGAGATGCGGGGCGGCAAAGACTACGACAGCGATTTCGCGACCCGCATGAAAGGCGAGGGCGTGTGGGCCGACCTGATCCGGCAGCGCTTCGAGAAGGCGTCCGAGCGGCTGGGCTTTGCGGATTTGCGCGGCCGGTTCGGTCGATTGGATGGCTCGCAGTTCAGGCGGCCGCTGGTGGTGCCGCAGATGCAGAAACGGGATACAAAAGGAGCCGGGCAGCTGGATTTGTTCTAGGAATGCGGTGCAGCCGGAGGTGCCTGGGGCGTGTATACGGGCTCCAGCGTACAATGCCGTTTGTTGCATTCTCATACATCCTATGGTCACCTCAGTTCCCGCAGGGCAGGGCGGTAATCCAGCGCATCGTATCGGGCAGGGCGGTCCGGCAGTGTCGGTCGAGCATGGCCTGCAGGCGGTCGGCGTCGGCAAGTTCCAGTACCGTATCTTCACGATCTTCGGCCTGGTCTGGCTGGCAGACGCCATGCAGGTGCTGTCGATCGGTTTTTCTGCGCCGTCGATCGCCAGGACCTTCGGCTTGACGGTGCCGCAAGCCCTGCAGACGGGAACGCTGTTCTTCGTCGGCATGCTGATCGGCGCCTTCGTGTTCGGCCGGCTGGCGGACCGCATCGGCCGCCGTCCGGTGCTGATGATGGCGGTGGTGATCGACGCCTGCTTCGGCGTGGCGTCCGCCTTTGCGCCCGACTTCACCTGGCTGCTGGCGCTGCGCTTCCTGACCGGCATCGGCGTCGGCGCCACCCTGCCGGTCGACTACACGATGATGGCCGAGTTCCTGCCCAGCGACCGGCGCGGCCGCTGGCTGGTGCTACTCGAATCGTTCTGGGCGCTCGGCACGATCTGCCTGGCCGTGCTGGCGCTGTGGGCGGTACAGTGGGGCGACGACGCCTGGCGCGTCATCTTCTTCGTCACCGGCCTGCCGGCCCTGGTCGGGGTGGTCCTGCGTTTCTATATTCCCGAGTCGCCCATGTACCTGCACCGCAGCGGCAAGCCGGACGAAGCGCGCGCGGTGCTGGCGCGGGTCGCCAGGATCAATGGCCGCCAGGTCGACATCCCGCCGCTGCAGCCCGAGCGCAGGCAGCCTACGTCACTGCTCTCGCTGTTCCGGGACGGCCTGCGCCGTCGCAGCATATGCCTGTTCCTGTCTTGGGCGCTGATCTCGATCGCCTATTACGGCGTGTTCGTCTACCTGCCGATCCGCTTGAGCGCCGAAGGCTTCGGCTTCATGCGCGGCCAGGCATTCCTGATCGTGCTGGCGCTGGTCCAGCTGCCTGGTTTTGCGCTGGCCGCGTATGGCGTCGAGCGCTGGGGGCGCAAGCCGACGCTGGTCGGCTTCCTGCTGGTGAGTAGCGTCGGCTGCCTGGGCTATAGCCTGGGCAGTTCCACCGCGCTGGTGGTGGGCTCGACGCTCTTGATGAGCTTTGCCCTGCTCGGCACCTGGGGCGCCCTGTATGCGTTCACGCCCGAGGTGTATCCGACCCGGCTGCGCGCCAGCGGGATGGGCATGGCCGGCGCCGTCGCGCGCTTCGGCGGCCTGTTCGCGCCGGCGATCGTCGCACCGGTGATGGCGACGCACTTCACGCTGGCGCTGGTGATGCTGTCGAGCTTTTTGCTGCTGGGAGCGGTGGCGATCCTGTGCGTCGATACCGAATCGCGCCAGCGGGCGCTGGATTGAACCAATGTCTCAAGATCAGGATACCAGGGTGATGCGGATGAAGGCACGGCAGCAGCACGGCGGGATGGTCGTCTTCGTCGGCGCGGAATCGACCGGCAAATCGACCCTGGCCCAGCATCTGGCGCACCGGCTCGGTGCCGGCTTCGTCCCCGAAATCGGCCGCTTCATCTGGGAAGAAAAGCAGGGCAGGCTCACGGCCGACGATTATGTCGAGATCGCCGAACGGCACCGCGATGCCGAGGACGAGGCGGTGAGGCAGGCATCCACCCCATGGGTCTTCGTCGACACCAATGCGCTCACCACGCTGCTGCTCGGCCTGTGCTTCGGCCAGGTCACCGAGCCGGTCCCGCCCGCGCTGCTGCATTACGCGGACGACTGCCGCACCCGCTACCTGCACCATTTCGTCTGTGCCGACGACATTCCGTATGAAGAAGAACCCGGCGTGCGCGAAAACGCCGGCTGGCGCACGCATATCCAGCGCCTGGTGCTGGAAGATCTCGAGCGCCGGGCTATCGCTTACACGGTGTTGACGGGCACGCTGGAACAGCGCGCCGCGAAGGTAATGGACGTCCTGTCCTCGATCGAACAGGATCAGGAAATTACGTGCGCAGCTGCGTAACGCCAAAGTCCGCCAGGTGCCGCTCGAGCGCGAACACGTGCGGATCGGGCTTGCCGAGTTCGCGCAGGGCATGGGCCAGGCCCAGCAGGTATTCGCTGTTCGGACCGCTCGGACCGCGCGCCGTGGCGATCTGGCGCGCGATATCGCGCTCGTCGGCCGGGCCGAGATAGGCTTCGTTCTCGTGCGTGGCGATATAGACGATGCCCTCGTCGCTGCTGCCGTCGTCGAAATGCATCTCGGTCGCCAGCCGCAGGTAGCCGTTCTTTTCGCGGTGGTCGAGGTGGGCGAATTCTTCGGGCGTCACCAGGTAGGCCATGCCGTGGCACAGCGCGCCGGCCTCGGGCACCAGGGTCACGACGCGGCCAGGGGCCGTCTCGGTGCCGCGATGGTCGTGCGAACCTTGCCAGAAGCGCCGCGACCAGCCGCCGATATAGGCAGGGCGCCGGTCGATGAAAGGGAAGTCGGCCTTGAAGATCAGCGAACCGTAGCCGAACAGCCACACGCGCTTGCGGCCGTCGAACTTGTTCATCCGTTGGTTGATGGCGATCGTGTTGTAGGACATCGTATAGAGCTGGCAGAGGAGAGATGCCGTTCATTGTAGCGCGGCATGTGCCATCAGCGTTGCGACCGTTTTACATATCCAAACAGGAAATTGATATAACTCTCGGCCGCCGGCGACAGTGAGCGACCGGGCCGCGTATAGACGAAAAAGCGCCGCGTGAGCACCGGTTCGTCCAGCGGCCGCAACACCAGGCCATGCAGTTCTACCAACGGTTCGGCATAGGGCAGGCAGACCGTCACCCCGAGCCCGGCGCTGACCATCGCCAGCGCGGTGGTCATGAAGGTCACCTCGTGCGCCGGCTTGATGGGCGTCTCGCGCAGCGAGGCATGCATATCGTCGAGCAGCCGCTCCGTAAATTGGCCCTGCAGCGAAATGAACGGGTGGTTCTCCACGTCGCGCCAGGTCAGTCGCGGTAGCGAGGCCAGCGGATGATCTTGTGGAAATACCAAGGCAAACGGCATCTCGAACAGCTCGCGCGCCTCCAGCGCCGGCGCCGGCACGCGCTCGGGGCCGATGCCGACATCCGCCTCGCCCGACAATACGCGCGCGATCACGCCTTCGACTTCGGTATCGCTCAGGCGTACCTCGATCGCCGGATGGCCGGCCCGGTAGGCCGCGATCGCCTGCGGCAGCAAGGTGCACGACAGCAGCTGCGGCGCCGCGACGCGCACCAGCCCTTTCTTGAGCTGCGTGTGATCGGCCACGTTAGCCAGCGCACCGTCCAGGTCATCGATCATCTGGCTAAATAGGGGAAACAGTTCGCGGCCGATATCGGTCAGGCTGATCCTGCGCGTGCTGCGGTCGACCACGCGCGCGCCCAGGGTCTGTTCGAGCTCCTTGATCAGCCCGGACAGGGCCGACTGCGTCACGTGCATCGCCTGCGCCGCAAGCGTGAAATTGCCGGTCTTGGCAAGGGCGACGAAGGCGCGCATCTGGCGCAGCGTGGGATTCATAAGATAAGCTGATAAATCGCGTTGAAAATACTGTTTGTATGATAGTGCGTTTTGATTTGTAATGGTGGTTGCTCAGCAATATCGAATCGAAGGAATCGCCCATGAAACTCGCCACCCTCAAAACCGGCGGCCGCGACGGCACGCTGGTCGTCGTCAGCCGCGACCTGGTCACGTATCAAGCCGTGCCCGACATCGCGCACACCCTGCAGGCCGCCCTGGACGACTGGGATGCAGTCGCGCCGCGCCTGCGGCAGGTCTACGACCAGCTCAACGACGGCAATGCCGATAACGCCGAATCCTTCATCGAGCAGGAATGCCATTCGCCGCTGCCGCGCGCCTACCAGTGGGCCGACGGTTCGGCCTATATCAACCACGTCGAGCTGGTGCGCAAGGCGCGCAATGCCGAGGTGCCGGCCTCGTTCTACACCGATCCGCTGATGTACCAGGGCGGCGGCGATTCCTTCGTCGGCCCTTGCGACCCAATCGCCGTGCTGTCCGAAGACTGGGGCATCGACCTCGAGGCCGAGGTGGCGGTCGTCACCGGCGACGTGCCGATGGGCGCCAGCATCGAACGGGCGGCCGGCGCGATCCGCCTGGTCATGCTGGTCAACGACGTCTCGCTGCGCAACCTGATCCCGAACGAACTGGCCAAGGGCTTCGGTTTCTACCAGTCCAAGCCGGCCAGCGCCTTCTCGCCGGTCGCCGTCACGCCAGACGAGCTGGGCGACGCCTGGCACGACAGCAAGCTGCACCTGCCGCTGCTGGTCACGCTCAACGGCGCCGCCTTCGGCCGTCCGAACGCCGGCGAAGACATGACCTTCAGCTTCGCCCAGCTGGTCGCACACGCGGCCGCCACCCGCGAGCTGTGCGCCGGCAGCATCATCGGCTCGGGCACGGTGTCCAACAAGCAGGGCAGCCTGCACGGCTCGAGCGTGGAGAACGGCGGTGTCGGCTACTGCTGCCTGGCCGAGGTGCGCATGTACGAAACCATCGAGCAGGGCAAGCCGGCAACGCCGTTCCTGGCATTCGGCGACACGGTGCGCATCGAAATGCTGGACGCCGGCGGCGCCAGCATCTTTGGGGCCATCGACCAGGAGGTGGCCCGTTACCATGAGAGGCAGCGATGAAGCTCTATACCTATTTTCGCAGCTCGGCCGCCTACCGGGTGCGCATTGCGCTGAACCTGAAGGGCATGGCGTATGACGCGATTCCCGTGCACCTGCTCAAGAACGGCGGCCAGCACCTGCAGGACGACTACCGCAAGATCAATCCGAGCGGCCTGGTGCCGTCGTTCCAGGACGACCGCATCACCCTGACCCAGTCGATGGCGATCATCGAATACCTCGAAGAGATCCATCCCGAGCCGCCGCTGCTGCCGAAGGATGCGCCGGGCCGCGGCCGCGTGCGCGAGCTGGCCCAGATCATCGGCTGCGACGTCCATCCGGTCAACAACCTGCGCGTACTGAACTACCTGGTCAAGCACCTGGGTTTATCCGACCAGGCCAAGACCGAGTGGTACCGCCACTGGATCATCGAAGGCTTCCAGTCGCTCGAGGCGCACCTGGCGCGCGATCCGGGCGCCGGCCCGTTCTGCCACGGCGACCATCCGACCATCGCCGACTGCTACCTGGTGCCGCAGGTGTTCAATGCGCAGCGCTTCAATATCGACGTCTCGGCCTATCCCAACATCGACCGCATCAATTCGCTGTGCGTCGAGCTGCCCGCGTTCAAGGCGGCGCATCCTTCGCACCAGCCGGATACCGAGTAACAGGGCGGACAAGGGCGATGAGGCGGGCTACAATCCGCCTCTTTCCTCTTGCTAGTTCGCCATGCAGATTTCCGCCATTCCCGCTCCCATCCTGCAAGCCCTCGCCCTGGCCGACGCCTCCTGGCGTCCCATCCTCGAATCCGGTCTTGCGGCGGTGATGCGCGCCAATCCCGGCTACCTGCCGGCCCTGGCGGCCGACGACTACGTGCCGACCGAAAACCGCCTGTTCGCCGCCTTCGCCCAGCCGCTGGACAAGGTCCGCTATGTGCTGGTGGGCGAGGGCCCTTATCCGCGCGCCGAGAGCGCGACCGGCGTCTGCTTCATGGACGGTGCGGTCGGGCAATTGTGGAGCGAGACCGGCCTGTCGAAGCCGGTCAACCGCGCGACTTCGCTGCGTAACTTCATGAAGATGCTGCTGGTGGCCGGTGGCCGGCTGCAATCGGACGCCACCGGCGGCGCGGCCCTGGCGCCGATCGCGCAGGCGGCTCGCAGTGATGGATCGATCCAGACCTTGGCCGAACTGCAGGACAATCTGCACGCTCGCGGCTTTCTGCTGCTGAACGCGGCGCTGGTGTTCCGCAAACATGTCGCACCGGCCATCGATGCGCGCGCCTGGCTGCCGTTCCTGCAAACCGTGCTGGCGGCGCTGGCCGAACGCCCTGGGCCGCCGACCCTGGTCTTGTGGGGCAAGATTGCCGAACAACTGAAAAAACTGCCGGAGACGGCTGCCTTCCCACATGCGGCGGCCGAGCATCCCTACAACCTGAGCTTCATCGGGCACCAGGGCATGCAGCAGCTGTTCGGGCCGATGGAACTGTTGCGTAAACGTTAAAAGTCCTGCGCAGCAGCGGCGATGGGGCCGGTCGATCCAAAGAGGGAAGAGGTCCTGGGCCGTTTTTGGGGGTCTCCAAGACAAGATGTCCGCGATTTGCTATACTTGACTAAATCGTTCAACTAATCGGGTTTTTAACCAGCCCCGCAAGGGAAGTCGTAGTGTGCTGCGGGACAGTTGGGCAAGAGGAATATTTTAACATTGACCGGGGTTGTAATGCGTCTGACCACCAAAGGCCGTTTTGCTGTTACCGCGATGATCGATCTTGCTATGCGTCAAGGCAATGGTCCCGTCACGCTGTCAGGCATCAGCCAGCGCCAGGCCATTTCGCTGTCCTACCTCGAGCAGCTGTTCGGCAAGCTGCGCCGCCACGAGATCGTCGAATCGATCCGCGGCCCGGGCGGCGGCTACAGCCTGGCCAGGCCTGCGGGCAAGGTGACTGTCGCCGACATCATCATCGCCGTCGACGAGCCGCTCGATGCGACGCAGTGCGGTGGCAAGGAGAATTGCCATGGCGCCCACGTCGATGGCGCCCGCTGCATGACCCACGAACTGTGGACCACGCTGAACGAGAAGATGGTCGACTACCTCGATTCGGTCTCCCTGCAAGACCTGGTCGACCAGCAGCGGCAAAAAGAACAGAACGTCGTGCACGTGCACCGTGGCGCCCCTGCCGCCGTCGGACAAGCGCCGTCGGACAAGATTAACAGCGGATTGAAGCTTACTGGAGTGAATTGATGAACGCGCCTTTGGACAAGAAAACCGAGCAGAGCTTCGCGACTGCGCCCCATTTCCCGATCTACCTGGACTACTCGGCCACCACGCCGGTCGATCCACGCGTCGCGGATGCCATGATCCCGTTCCTGCGCGAGCAGTTCGGCAACCCGGCTTCGCGCAGCCACGCCTATGGCTGGAGCGCCGAAGCCGCGGTCGAAGCAGCGCGCCAGAACGTCGCGAACATGGTCGGCGCCGATCCGCGCGAGATCATCTGGACCTCGGGCGCGACCGAGAGCAACAACCTGGCCCTGAAGGGCGCCGCCCAGTTCTACAAGACCAAGGGCAAGCACATCATCACGGTCAAGACCGAACACAAATCGGTGCTCGACACCGTGCGCGAGCTCGAGCGCGTGGGCTTCGAGGCCACCTATCTCGAGCCGCAAGACAACGGCCTGATCACCGTCGAGCAGCTGCAGGCGGCGCTGCGTCCAGACACCATCCTGGTCTCGGTCATGCTGGTCAATAACGAGATCGGCGTGGTCCAGCCGATCGAAGAGCTGGCTGCACTGTGCCGCTCGAAAGGCATCATCTTCCATTGCGACGCCGCACAAGCGGTCGGCAAGGTCCACATCGACCTCGAGAAATCGAAAGTCGACCTGATGACCTTCACCGCGCACAAGGTCTACGGCCCGAAAGGCGTCGGCGCCCTGTACGTGCGCCGCAAGCCGCGCGTGCGCCTCGAAGCGCAGATGCACGGTGGCGGCCACGAGCGCGGTCTGCGTTCGGGCACCCTGCCGACCCACCAGCTGGTGGGCATGGGCGAAGCCTTCCGCATAGCGAAAGAAGAGATGGAGAGCGAACTGGTCAAGGTGCGCGCGCTGCGCGACCGCCTGGCCAAGGGCCTGCTCGAGATCGAAGAGGTGTATATCAACGGCGACATGGACCACCGCGTGCCGCACAACCTGAACGTTTCGTTCAACTATGTCGAAGGCGAGTCGCTGATCATGGCGGTCAAGGATATCGCCGTGTCGTCCGGTTCGGCCTGCACCTCGGCCAGCCTGGAACCGTCGTACGTGCTGCGCGCCCTGGGCCGCAGCGACGAACTGGCGCACAGCTCGATCCGCTTCACCATCGGCCGCTTCACCACCGAAGAAGAGATCGACTTCGCCGTCGAGCTGCTCAAGTCGAAGGTCGGCAAACTGCGCGAACTGTCGCCGCTGTGGGACATGTTCAAGGAAGGGATCGACCTCAATTCGATCCAATGGGCAGCCCACTAACACAGAACGCACTTACCCAATAGGGAGCAATACCATGGCATATTCGGACAAAGTACTGGACCACTACGAGAACCCGCGCAACGTCGGCGCCTTCGACAAGGGCGACGATGCCGTCGGCACCGGCATGGTCGGCGCGCCGGCCTGCGGCGACGTCATGAAACTGCAGATCAAGGTCAACGACCAGGGCCTGATCGAAGACGCGAAGTTCAAGACCTATGGCTGCGGTTCGGCCATCGCATCGAGCTCGCTGATCACCGAATGGGTGAAGGGCAAGAGTCTGGACGAAGCGCTGGCGATCAAGAACACGCAGATCGCCGAAGAACTGGCACTGCCGCCAGTCAAGATCCACTGCTCGATCCTGGCCGAAGACGCGATCAAGGCCGCCGTCGCCGACTACAAGGCGAAGCACGAGAAGGCAGCAGCGTAATTATTTTTGTAGAACTGAGCTGGAGAAGCACATGGCAATCACCCTGACCGAAAAAGCCGCGAAGCACGTCAACCGTTACCTCGAACGCCGGGGCAAGGGCATCGGTTTGCGTTTCGGTGTGCGCACCACCGGCTGCTCCGGCCTGGCCTACAAGCTCGAATACGTCGACGAGAGCGCCGCCGAAGACGCGGTGTTCGAGTCGCATGGCGTCAAGGTCTTCGTCGACCCGAAAAGCCTGGCCTATATCGATGGCACCGAGCTCGATTTCGCCCGCGAGGGACTGAACGAAGGCTTCCGCTTCAACAACCCGAACGTCAAGGACAACTGCGGCTGCGGCGAGAGCTTCCGTATTTAAGCCGATTATCTGAGCCGATGCAGAATCACTTCGACCTTTTCCAGCTGCCGGCCCGTTTCGAGGTCGACCAGGATGCCCTCGACTCGGCTTATCGCGAAGTCCAGGGCCGCGTCCACCCTGACCGTTTCGTCAACGCAACCGACGCTGAAAAGCGCGTCGCGATGCAGTGGGCGACCCGCGCCAACGAGGCCTATCAAACCCTGCGCAACCCGCAGAAGCGCGCCCAGTATTTGTGCGAACTGAACGGCGTTGACCTGCAGACCGAGTCGAATACGGCGATGCCGCCCGCCTTCCTGATGCAGCAGATGGAATGGCGTGAAGAGCTCGAGGATGCGCGCGCCGCCAGGGATGCGATCGCGCTCGACCGCCTCGACGCGCAGCTGCGCAGCGAGCGCAAGAACATGCTGGCAGCCGTTGCGAGCCAGCTGGACGCGGGCGACTTCAGCGGCGCCGCGCAAGGCGTGCGCGGCCTGATGTTCCTCGATAAATTCGGCGACGAAGTGCAGTACGCCTTCGAAGCGATCGACGCGTGACGGGTGGGGCGCCAGCCCCCCCCAGGCGACGCCGCAGCGCATCCCCGCGTAGAATAGCGGTCGCACCGACCCGGCGCAGAAAAACAATATTGGTATCACGACTATGGCACTCCTCCAAATCGCCGAACCCGGCATGTCCACCGCCCCGCACCAGCATCGCCTGGCCGTGGGCATCGACCTGGGCACCACCAACTCGCTCGTCGCCACCGTCCGTAGCGGCAGCCCCGAAGTGCTCAGCGACGAAGAGGGCCGTTCCTTGCTGCCGTCGATCGTGCGCTACCTGCCGAACGGTCACGCGAACATCGGCCACAAGGCGCGCGTGCACCAGACCACTGACCCCAAGAACACCATCGTCTCGGTCAAGCGCTTCATGGGCCGGGCCTTGGCCGACATCGCCCACGCCGAGAACCTGCCCTACGACTTCGTCGACGGCCAGGGCATGGTGCAGCTGAACACCGTCGCCGGCGTGAAAAGCCCGGTCGAGGTCTCGGCCCAGATCCTGGCGACACTGCGCCAGCGCGCCGAGGATTCGCTGGGCGACGACCTGGTCGGCGCCGTGATCACCGTCCCGGCCTACTTCGACGACGCCCAGCGCCAGGCCACCAAGGACGCGGCCCAGCTGGCCGGCCTGAACGTGCTGCGCCTGCTGTCCGAGCCGACCGCCGCCGCCATCGCCTATGGCCTCGACCATGGCAAGGAAGGCGTCTACGCGGTCTATGACCTGGGCGGCGGCACCTTCGACATCTCGATCCTCAAATTGTCGAAGGGCGTGTTCGAGGTGCTGTCGACCGGCGGCGACTCGGCCCTGGGCGGCGACGATTTCGACCATAGGTTGTTTTGCTGGATCACCGAGCAGGCCAAGCTGGCGCCGCTGTCCGAACAGGACACCGCGACCCTGATGGTCAAGGCGCGCCAGGCCAAGGAACTGCTGTCGACCAATGAAGAAACCACCGTCGAGGCGATCCTGAAGTCGGGCGAGCTGGTACAGGTGACGGTCACCGCGGAAGTCTTCTTCGAGATCACCAAGCACCTGGTCGGCAAGACCATGAACGCGATCCGCAAGGCGATGCGCGATGCGAACGTCAGTGCCGACGATGTCGACGGCGTGGTGATGGTCGGCGGCGCGACCCGCATGCCGCATGTGCGCCGCGCGGTCTCCGAATTCTTCCAGACCATCCCGCACGCCAATATCGACCCGGACCGCGTGGTGGCGCTGGGCGCCGCGATCCAGGCCGACCAATTGGCCGGCAACCGCGCTGAAGGCGACGACTGGCTGCTGCTCGACGTGACTCCGCTGTCGCTGGGTATCGAGACGATGGGCGGCCTGGTCGAGAAGATCATCCCGCGCAATTCGACGATTCCCGTGGCGCGCGCCCAGGAATTCACGACCTTCAAGGATGGCCAGACCGCGCTGGCGGTGCACGTGGTGCAGGGCGAGCGCGAGCTGGTGTCGGACTGCCGTTCGCTGGCCCGCTTCGAGCTGCGCGGCATCCCGCCGATGGCGGCCGGCGCCGCGCGCATCCGCGTGACCTACCAGGTGGACGCCGACGGCCTGCTGTCGGTGGCGGCGCGCGAAATGCGCTCGGGCGTGGAAGCGTCGATCACGGTCAAGCCGTCGTATGGCCTGGCCGACGACGACGTGGCGCGCATGCTGCAGGAATCCTATTCGTCGGCGTCGGGCGACATGCAGATGCGCGCGCTGCGCGAAGAGCAGGTCGAGGCCGAGCGTATCCTGCTGGCGACGCAGTCGGCGCTGGATGGCGATGTCGACCTGCTGTCGCAAGAAGAGCAAGCCGCGATCGGCCAGCAGTTGCAGGCGGTGCGCGATGCGGTGGGCGCGTCGAACGATACGTCGACCGCGCCGGGCCAGCGCCAGGATGCCTTGCACAGTGCGGTGCAGGCGCTGGCCAGGGGCACCGAGGAATTCGCCGCCCGCCGCATGGACAAGAGCGTGCGCACGGCGCTGGCGGGCAAGTCGCTGGACGAGGTGTGAGCCTCTCCCCCAAGGGCTTGAATACGAAACATGAAGAACAACGGATAATCGGATTATCCAACCAACCGAGGTAAGCCAAGTGCCACAAATCGTCATCCTCCCACACCCGGTGTTCTGCCCCGACGGCGCCGTGCTCGAAGCACCAAGCGGCAAGTCGGTCTGCGACGTCCTGCTCGATAACGACATCGATATCGAGCACGCCTGCGACCGCGTCTGCGCCTGCACCACCTGCCACGTGATCGTGCGCGAAGGTTTCGAGTCGCTGGGCGAGCAGGAAGAGAAAGAAGAAGACATGCTCGACAAGGCCTGGGGCCTCGAGCCGAACTCGCGCCTGTCATGCCAGGCGATCGTCGCGCAAGAAGACCTGGTGGTCGAGATCCCGAAATACACGATCAACCACGCCGCTGAAAAGAACCACTGAGCCGTCCATGAAGCGTCTTGAGCAAGCCAGGAAATCCCCGGCACCACAGGAATTGCCGCCTGAAATTCGCCCGGGCCAGTCGATCGAGCTGCTCAAGGAGCTGCACATCCTGACCCGCGACGGCAAATTGAACCAGGACAGCCGCCGCAAGCTCAAGCAGGTCTACCACCTGTATAACTTCATCGAGCCGCTGCTGCGCGACGTCAAGAACCGTAGTGATAACCCCTTGGGCGGCGTCTCGCTGGTCGACCATGGCGCCGGCAAGTCCTACCTCGGCTTCATCTTGTACGACCTGTTCGTCAAGGCAGAAGGCGAGGGCTCGCACATCTACGGCATCGAAACGCGCGAAGAGCTGGTCAGCAAGTCGACCGAGCTGGCCGCGCGCCTGGGTTTCAATGGCATGTCGTTCCTGCCGCTGTCGGTCGCCGAATCGACCACCTCGACCGAGCTGCCGGAAACCATCGACATCGTCACCGCGCTGCACGCCTGTAACACCGCCACCGACGACGCCATCGACTTCGCCCTGAAGAAGAAGGCGAAACACATGGTGCTGGTGCCGTGCTGCCAGGCCGAAGTCGCGTCCGTCCTGCGCAAGAACAAGGGCAAGGATGTGAAACGCAGCGCGTTGACCGAGATCTGGCGCCACCCGATCCACACCCGCGAATTCGGCAGCCAGGTGACCAATGTGCTGCGCTGCCTGCAGCTCGAGGCGCATGGTTACCAGGTCACGGTCACCGAACTGGTGGGCTGGGAACACTCGATGAAGAACGAGCTGATCGTCGCCACCTATAAGAACCTGCCGCGCCGCCGGCCGAGCGAGCGCCTGGACGAGGTGCTGGGCGAGCTTGGATTGAGCGAAATGAGAGAGCGTTTCTATGCTCCGCAACCTGCAACGACGGAATGACGAGAACATGAGCGACACAATCGAGCGCTGGATCGACCTGCGCAGCGACACCGTGACCCAGCCCAGCGCCGCGATGCGCGCCACCATGGTGGCCGCGCCGGTCGGCGACGACGTGTATGGCGACGACCCGACCGTCAATCGCCTGCAGGACTATGCGGCCGAGCTGTTCGGTTTTGAAGCCGGCATGTTCGCCCCGAGCGGCACCCAGACCAACCTGATCGCGCTGATGACCCACTGCGGCCGCGGCGACGAATACCTGGTCGGCCAGGAAGCGCACACCTATAAATACGAAGGCGGCGGCGCCGCGGTGCTGGGCAGCATCCAGCCGCAGCCGATCGCGAACCAGCCGGACGGATCGATCGCGCTGGCCGATATCGAAGCCTATATCAAGCCGGACGATATGCACTTTGCCCGTACCCGCTTGCTGGCGCTCGAAAACACCATCGGCGGCCGTGTGCTGAGCCAGGAATACCTGGCAGCCGCCACCAGGCTGGCGCACGAAAAGGGCCTGGCGACCCACCTCGATGGCGCGCGCATCTGCAACGCCGCCGTCAAGCAGGGCATCAGCCTGGCGGATGCCGTCAAAGGTTTCGACACCGTGTCGGTCTGCCTGTCCAAGGGCCTGGGGGCCCCGGTGGGTTCGGTCCTGCTGGGACCGAAATCCTTCATCGAGCAGGGCAAGCGCTGGCGCAAGATGCTGGGCGGCGGCATGCGCCAGGCCGGCGTGATCGCCGCCGCGGCCCATTACGCGCTCGAGCACAACGTGGCGCTGCTCGCCAACGACCATGACAACGCGGCCGAACTGGCGCGGGGCCTGGCGCAGATCGAACAGCTCAAGGTCGGCACGCCGCAGACGAATATCTTCTGGATGGATGTTCCCGCCGCCGCCTGCGCGCCGCTGCGCCAGGCACTCGAGCGCGCGCAGATCCGCGCCACGGTCGGCCCCAAGATGCGCCTGGTGACCCATCTCGACATCTCGAACGACGACGTGAAACGCACGGTCGAGGTATTTGCTGCGTTCTTCGCGGATTGGCACGCCCGATGACTGACGAAGTTATCCGCCTGGCCAAGCGCGTCGCCGAAGTGGCGGGGTGCTCGCGCGCCGACGCCGAACGCTATATCGCCGGCGGCTGGATCAGCGTCGATGGCGTGGTCGCCGAAGACCCGGCCGCGCGCGTGACGCCGGCGCAAGCCGTCGTGCTGCTGCCCGGCGCCACGCCGGTCGAACCGGAACCGGTCACCATCCTGCTGCACAAGCCGGCCGGCGTCGAGCAGGACGCGCTGCTGGCTGCGATCGGGGCCGATACCCAGGTGCTGGACAATGGCTTCGGCAAGCCCTTCCTGCGCCGTCACCTGCTCAAGCTGGCCCTGGGGACGCCGCTCGAGACGATGGCCTCGGGCTTGGTCGTGTTCAGCCAGGACTGGCGCGTGATGCGCAAACTCGTCGAGGACGCGCCGCGCAACGAATATGAATACGTGGCCGAGGTAGAGGGCCAGATCATCGACGGCGGCCTGGATAAACTGGGCCGCATGTTCCGCGCCAGCTGGCAAAGCGAGAAGCGCCTGCGCATCGCCGGCAAGAACATCCAGCGCGGCCAGATCGAGCGCCTGTGCGGCGACGTCGGCCTGAAGGTCACCGCGCTGCGCCGCCTGCGCATCGGCCGCATTTCCATGGGCAGCCTGCCGCCGGGCGGCTGGCGTTACCTGCGCGACGTCGAGCGCTTCTGAATCTTTCGCTTCATCGCTTTTTTATGCCAAGTTCCTTGCGCCTGGTCGCGACCAGCGTCCTGTTTTTCCTGGTGTTCGGCCCGATCATGCCGGTCATCGAATTCACCCTCGCCACGCTGTTTACCAAGGGCCGCATCGAGATCATGCCGTCCTTCTACCTGGCGGCGCTGTTGTTCGGCGCCCTGATCGCGGGCACGCTCGGCCTGGCGCACGGCGTGCTGGTGGCGCTGGCGGTCAAGCTGGAACCGCTGCGCCGGCGCCTGCACAGCACGCCGCGCCGCGTCCTGCTGGGGGCGGGCGCCGCGCTGCTGTGCGGGCTGGCGATGACCGCCGTCACCCTCTACATCGCGCGCCATTCGTTTGGCGACCTGCTGGGCGGGATGGACCCGAACAACCCCGATCCATGGAAGATCATCCGCGCCTATATGGTGATCGAGCTGTTCATCCTGCCGGCGCTGGTGTGCGGCATCCTGTTCCAGCTGCTGCCATGGTCGAAGAAGCTCATGCAGCGCGCCGTCGCATCGAACTGACTGGTCATACTGCTGTCATCATCCGTCCATATGCTGTCGATTTTTCACACTTGGAAAATCGACAACCATGTTCCTGCGCCGTCCTGCCAAACCTTCCAGCTACCTCCCCATGATGAGCGCGATCGCGCTGGCCTGCGTGCTCGCGGCCTGCGGTGGCGGCGATGACGACGATCCGACGCCGACCACGCTCGCGCTGCAGAAGATCGGCAGCTACAACGGCGGGGCGGTCGGCGCGGCGGAGATCACGGCCTATGACGCAGGTAGCCGCCGCCTGTTCGTCGTCAACGGCGCCAACGGCACCGTCGATGTGCTGGACCTGGCGGCGCCCGCCACGCCAAAACTGATCGGCACCATCAATGTGGCCAGCCTGGGCAAGGCGGTCAACAGCGTCGCCGTGCACGACGGCCTGGTGGCGCTGGCGATCGAAGCCAATCCCAAGACCGATCCGGGTACCGTCGCCTTCTACAACGCGGCCGACCTGAAACTGGCGGGCAGCGTCAAGGTTGGCGCGCTGCCGGACATGCTCACTTTCACCCCGGACGGCAGCAAGGTGCTGGTGGCGAACGAGGGCGAACCGAGCGGCTACGGCGTGGCCGGCACGGCCGACCCGGAAGGTTCGGTCAGCGTCATCACCGTCAACCGCGGCGGCACGCCGTCGGTGGCCACCGCCGACTTCCGCGCCTTCAACGGCAAGGAGGCCGAATTGCGCGCGCAGGGCATCCGCATCTTCGGACCGAACGCCAGCGCGGCCCAGGACTTCGAGCCGGAATACATCACCGTCGGCGACGACGGCCGTACCGCCTACGTGACCCTGCAAGAGAACAATGCGATCGCGATCGTCGACGTGGCGACGGCCAAGGTCACCTCGGTCAAGCCGCTCGGCTTCAAGGACCACAGCCTGGCCGGGATGGGCATGGATGCGTCGGACGAGGATGGCGGCACCAATACCAATAGCGGCTCGCCGGCCATCAAGATCGGCCCGCAGCCGGTAAAGGGCATGTACCTGCCGGACGCCGTCGCCAGCTACACGGTGGATGGAAAGCGTTACCTGATCACCGCCAACGAGGGCGACGCCCGCGCCGACTGGCCGGGCTTTAACGAAGAAAGCCGCGTGCGCGCGCATTGCACGGCGGGCCTGGACCCGGCGGTATTCCCGGATGCGGCCAACAAGATCTTCGATTCGAACCTGGGTCGCCTGCGCGTGACGACCACGCCAAACGGTGGTGTCACCGGCAAGAACGCGGCCGGCCAGTGCACCGAGCTGTACACTTTCGGCGGTCGTTCATTCTCGATCTGGGATACCGACATCAAGCGCGTCTACGACTCGGGCGACGAGTTCGAGCGCCGCACTACCGCGCTGCCGAACGTGAAGTTCAACGCCAGCAACGACAACAACGACCTGGAAGACCGCAGCGCCTCGAAAGGCCCGGAACCGGAAGGCGCCGTGGTCGGCAAGTTCGGCAACAAGCACTACGCCTTCATCGGCCTGGAGCGCGTGGGCGGCGTGATGGTGTATGACGTGAGCAAGCCGGCCCAGGCTTCCTTCGTCACCTACCTCAATACGCGCGATGGCGACAAGGGCGACCTGGGTCCGGAAGGCCTGACCCTGATCCCCGGTAACAAGTCGCCGAACGGCAAGCCGTTGCTGATCGTCGGTAATGAAGTCAGCGGCACGACTGCCGTGATGCAGATCAACCTGACTTATTGATCTGAACGTCCGCGCAGGAGCTGGACACCGACCGCGGCGGCCACCACCGCCGCGCCGGCCAGCAGCGCCTTGTTGGCCGGTTGATTTCGTGGCTGATTCAGGCGACCCGGCTCGCTATGGATGCCGCTGGCCCCGCGCGGCGGCTCGTACAGCGCGCCGCGGGTGTCGCGCGCCGGATCCGCGCGCCTGGCCCACGCATCCATGAAGCGGTTCATGCCGGCCGCGATGAGGTTCGGCGCGAGCTGCGTCGCTTTCATGGCGGCGGCGGGCGCGCCGATCACGGTCGTGTCGCGCGGGCTGCGCGCCAGCTTGACGACGGCGTCGGCCACGGTTTCCGGCGCCAGCGCGCCCGGCGGATACGACAGGTGGGCGCCGGTATAGTTGGCCGCATGGCTGAAGCCCGGCGAATCCACGAAGGTCGGATACACGTCGCACACATGGATCTGGCGCCGCTTGCCCAGCTCGGCGCGCACGGCTTCGGAAAAGCCGCGCAGGCCGAACTTGCTGGCCGCGTAGGCCGCCGCATAGGGCGTGGCGACGTAGCCGCCGGACGAGATCATATTGACCCAGATGCCGTGATCCTGCTCCAGGAAGATCGGCAGCACCGCGTGCGCGTCGTGCATGTGGGTGAGCAGGTTGGTCTCGATCACCTGGCGGTGATCGCGCATGGGTACGTCGTGGTATTTGCCGACCACGCCGGCGCCGACATTGCTGAACCACAGGTCGATCCGGCCCAGGATGCCGTGCGCCTCGCGGGCGAAGGCGGCCACCGCATCGGCGTCGGTCGCATCCACCACCACCGTTTCGGCCCGGCCACCGGCCTGGAAGCAGCGGCGGGCGACATCGTCGAGCCCTTCCTTGCCGCGCGCGCCGAGCACCAGGTCGGCGCCCTGGCGGGCAAAGGCGACGGCGGTCGCGGCGCCGATGCCGCTCGAGGCGCCCATGATGACTACGCGCAGAGTCGATCGCTTCATCGTTGACCTTTCATTCAAGATTGAAAAGGACGATTATTCCGCGATTCGGCAGACCGACGCGTTCGAATGCCGCACGGCAAGCTCAAGCCAGTCAGCGTTGGATTCTGGGTTCTTGAAATCGTCCCAACCCAGCGCCCCCAGTATTGCTGATAAGTTCGTTGTCCACGGTCAAATGGTTCGCTACTCGCGATGATAGATTGGCAGTTTATGTCGATGTGAGTGGACTATGTTCAATGCCACTAGTAAAGGTCTGCAACCAAACAATGGTATGAAAATGTCGCCCGCGGCAAAAATGCGTATGCGGCAAACTGAAAAGGCAATCTATCGTTACTACAATGATATGGGGAAGAATAAAGGGAATTGCACTTGGGGCGTTGGCATTCTGGCTCACAAAGGGGTTTGCACACAAGAAGAGCTGGGGCGAAGAGTCTCAGTCGGATTAGTTAATCTAGAGTACGAGCGGAGGGTTGCCGAAGTAGAAGGCATCGTGCGGCGCCGGGTCACTGTCGCGCTCAATCAGAATCAGTTCGATGCATTATGTAGTCTCGTCTATAACGCTGGGGAAAAAGGAGCGAGCGATACTTTTAGATTTATAAACCAGGGAAATTTTTCTGGTGCGGCCAAGAATATCTCCCTATTAATCAAGGTCGGTATAACAGAGAATGGAAAGAAGAGATATGTCGTAGCTCCAGGGCTAATTAAAAGGCGTGCTGAGGAAAGTGCTCCATTCCGGGTCAATAACGCAGGCACTGCCAAGGAGTGAGGTAATATCATGATCATTAACAGACTTCCAGCCAAGATTCAACGTCACTGGATTTCGTCTTTCATCCTCACACTGCTTCTTGCGACTGCGCCGCTCGTCCAAGGTGCAGATTCGACAGAACGCCGTGTCTCCGGACAGTGGAAATTTATTGCTGCGCTAGATGGTGCCGACATTGTCTCCCTCGATGAACATGAGGCGCAGAAACTGATCGGCCATATTTTTTTAATCAGCAAACACAGAGTGAAATTCGACGATCGCGACTGTGGTGAAACCGGATTCGCAGCCCAGAAAGTAGAGCCAAATCTTCATCTGCGCAAGGCATTCCACGCAGACGCAGAAAAACTGGGGCTGCCAAATCCGGTGACGGTGGTTGATCTCAGCTGCACATCGGTATTCATAAAGAGCTCGAACAGGCTCGTGATAGCCTGGCAAGGCTGGTTCTTTGAAGCTGTGCGAGTGAAGCGCTAACCCTGTCGCGTTGCGACAGGCGGTCGATCAGCGTTTGATCTTTGGTAGCTGGATCAGGCGTGTGCCGGCCAGGCGGTCGTGCGGGAACTGGCGTTCCTTGTCGAGGAAGGCCGTGAGCGCCCACACGACGATGCCGACCGTGAGCGCAATCGCGATCTCGCCCTTGGCATGCACCCCGAACAAGGCGCACACGATCAGCGCCGGCGCGAACCAGCACCAGGCCAGCAGGTAGCGCACGATGGCCGTGCGCCATGGCAGGCGTGTGTGGCCTGGCTGGACCACCTTGATGCGCCAGGTCTTCATGGCCAGCGTGTGGCCGCTGTCGCGCCAGCACCAGGTGAAATACAAGCCGGTGACCAGGAACAGGTAGAGCTTCAGCCCGATCTGGAAGACGGGCTCCTGGCGGTTGCCGGTAAGGAGAAGATAGACCAGCACCGCCAGCATCTCGACAGCGAACAGCAAGAAGAATTCATAGACCATCGCCATGAGGCGGCGCTTGATGGTCGGCGTAGGAAACGACATCGCCTTTGCCGGGACGGCCAGGGTCTGGTCGACGGCCGGCTCAGTTGCTTGCATTGGCAGCCTGGGCGGGTGCTTGCTGGCCGCCAGGCGCCGCGATGGCGCCGCTGCCGGCAGTGGCGGCGGGGGCGTTCGGAGCAGGCGCAGGCGGCAGATTCGGGCCGGGTGCGGCGCCGGCTGGCGCCGCACCCGGCGGCACACCCGCCATCTCCGACGGCACCACGATATCGGTGCCGATCAGGATGCACTCGGCGCCACGGCGTGTGGTGTTGGGCGGGCAGGGCGTCGGCACGACCAGCATCGGCGCTTCGGGCAGCGCGATCGGGATGCTCTTGTGGCGCGTCGCCGCGGGGCTGTTGGCCAGCTTGCGTTTCTGGTCGGCCGACAGCTGCTTGTAGTTTTCCCAGTCGGCCGCCTTGTCGCCCTGCGCCACGCGGCTCGCGCGGCTGTAGTTCTCGCGCGCCAGTTCGCGTTGCGCAGGAGTGAGCTTCATCCACTGGCGCATGCGTTCGTGCACCCGCTGCTGCTCGGAAGCGGGCATCGATGCGAAGCGGGCCGACATCTCGATCCACTTGCGCTTGCGCGGACCTTCCATGCGGTCCCATTCGGGCTCGAGCGGGGCCAGGGCGACCTGCTGGGCATTGCTGAGGTCACGCCACAAGGGCTTGTCGAGGGTTTTCGGAAGAGGACGTTCGCCATCCACGACCTGCGTCAGCGCCGGTATCACGGACGGGGTGTCGAAACGGTCGACGATGACCCAGGCGATCACACCCGCCACCAGCACGCCGGCCACCGTCTTAAAAACGGGAAACCTTGATTTCGGCGCGCCGGCCTTGCTTGCGCGGGACTGTGAAACGTCTTTCTTCGTCATTGCCGGCGCTGCTGCGACTCCAGGTAGGCGGAAAAGCCAGGGTCGAGGTAAGCGTTCAGCGGCAGCTCATCGGACAGCACGGCGGCGTCGATGTCGGCCAGTTCAGCGATCTGCTGTTGCTGCTCATGCTGGTACATGCCGCCCATGCCGATCACCAGCGCCAGGACGGGCACGGCGACGGCCAGGCGCGACATGGCCGGGGTGCTCACGAAGCCGCCGAAACTGGCGAAGGCCTGGCGCCAGCCGGAACTGGCGGACTTGACCTGGAGGAAAGATTCCTCTGGCTTCTTACGCGCGAGCGCGGCCGCGCGGGCGGCTGCCAGCCGGTCGGTCGTCGATGCCGGCAGGTGGTCGAGCTGTTCGTTCAGTGCGTGGCGTACCTTGTACGCCAGGTTGATGTCGTCGGTATTCATAGTCTGATTCCCTTGGCCTTGAGCGCTGCGGCGAGGGCGTGGGTGGCACGGGAGCAATGTGTTTTGACGCTACCCTCAGAGCATCCCATCGCTTCGGCCGTTTCGGCCACGTCCATATCCTGCCAGTAACGCATGAGGAAGGCTTCCCGTTGACGCGTTGGGAGCTTTTGTACTTCTTCTTCGATCAAACGCAAGGTTTGTGCGCGCTCAACCTGGTCCGCACTCGACTCCGCGGCAGCCGATCCATCTTCAGCCTCGTATGAGGCAAGTATATCAAAGTCATCGTCGTCATCCCCCTCCTTGCGGCTGAAGCCCGAAAACAGGCTGACCCAGGTGTTGCGCACCTTCTCGCGCCGGAAGTAGTCGAGGATCGTCGTCTGCAGGATGCGCTGGAACAGCATCGGCAGCTCGGCGGCCGGCTTGTCGCCGTATTTCTCGGCCAGCTTGATCATGGCGTCCTGCACGATGTCCAGCGCCGACTCGTCCTTGCGCACCGCATACACCGCCTGCTTGAACGCACGCCGTTCGACATTCTCGAGGAAGTCGTTGAGTTCTTTATCTGTGGCCATGCGGGTTCAGGGAAGCGCTACTCTTGCTCGTGCTTTAGGGAAAACTTTCGCATCCTAGCAAAAAACGACCCATCCTGCACCGACAACGCGCAGCAGCGCCGGCCGGGGATGCCATTTGCATAAGTGTCAAAAACCGCATGAGGTTAGCTGAAAACATTCGTTGTTGGGGCAATCGCGCGTGGATAGGCTGCTAGCACGACCATACTGCAAGCTCGCCATCATGCCGCTCGATATTCCCCGCCAAGAATTTGTCATCCAGCCATTTGCCGGCGCACCGCTGGGCGCCGAAGTGCTTGGGCTCGACCTGTCGCGTCCGCTCAGCCTCGAGGATTTCCAGCGCCTGCACCGCGCCCACCTCGACCATCACGTGCTGGTATTTCGCGACCAGCACATCACACCGGCCCAGCAAGTCGAATTCAGCCGCCGCTTCGGCGCACTGCAAATCCATGTGCTGCGCAATTTCCAGCTGCAGGGCCACCCCGAGGTGCTGATCGTCTCGAATATCCGCGAGAACGGCGAGCCGATCGGCCTGGGCGACGCCGGCCACTTCTGGCATTCCGACCTGTCATACAAGGAAACGCCGAGCCTGGGTTCGATGTTGCATGCGCAAGAGCTGCCGTCTGAAGGTGGCGACACCCTGTTCTCGAACCAGCACACGGCCTGGGACGCCTTGCCCGATGAGCTGAAAGGCGAAGTCGAAGGCTTGCAGGCCGAGCACTGGTACCTGGCCAAGTATGAAGAACTGCGCCAGCGCAATCCATTCCGCCCCAAGCTCACCCAGGCCCAGATCGACGAAGTCAAGCCGGTGAACCACCCGGTGGTGCGCACCCATCCCGAGACCGGCCGCAAGGCCCTGTTCGTCAGCGAACACTTCACGACCCGCATCCTGGGCGTGTCCGAGCAGCGCAGCCGCGAACTGCTCGATGCGCTGTTCGACCACGGCACCCGCGCCGGGCACGTGTACCGCCACCAATGGCGGCCGCACGATATGGTGTTCTGGGATAACCGCTCGCTGATGCACCTGGCGGCCGGCTGTCCCGACCACCTGCGCCGCAAGCTGTACCGCACGACCATCGAAGGCGACGTTCCGTTTTGACTCATACCGGGAAACACATGAAACTCTATACGAAGATCGTTGCGGCCACTGCAGCGCTGGCGCTCGCACTGCCGTCGTTGGCGCAGGCCGAGGGCAAGATCCGCATCGCCGAGCAGTTCGGCGTGGTCTACCTGCTGCTGAACGTGGCGCAAGACCAGAAACTCATCGAAAAGCATGGCAAGAAGCAGGGCGTCGACGTCGATGTCGACTGGGTCAAGCTGTCGGGCGGCGCCGTGATCAACGACGCGCTGCTGTCGGGCTCGATCGATGTCGCCGGCGCCGGCGTCGGCCCCCTGATGACGATCTGGGACCGCACCAAGGGCCGCCAGAACGTGCGCGGCGTCGCCTCGCTGGGCAGCTTCCCGTATTACCTGGTCAGCACCAATCCGGCGGTCAAGAGCATCGCCGACTTCGGTCCCAAGGACCGCATTGCGCTGCCGGCAGTCACGGTGTCGGTCCAGGCCCGCATCCTGCAGATGGCCGCGGCCAAGCAGTGGGGTAATGCACAGTTCAAGAAACTCGATCCGATCACCCAGACCGTGCCGCACCCTGACGCGGCGGCCGCCCTGATTGCCGGCAAGACCGAGCTGAATGCTCACTTCGGCGGGCCACCATTCCAGGAGCAAGAGCTGGCGGGTAACCCGAACGCACGCATCGTGCTCGACTCCTACCAGGTGCTGGGCGGGCCGGCGTCGGCCACGGTGCTGTACGCCACCGAAAAATATGTGAAAGAGAATCCCAAGACCTACCGCGCCTTCCTCGATGCGCTGGCCGAGGCAGCGCAGTACGTCGCGGCCAATCCGGAGGGCGCGGCCGACGCCTACCTGCGCGTCAACAAGGGCAATATAGACCGCGCGTTGCTGCTGAAGGTGATCAAGGATCCCAAGACGCAGTTCCGCGTTGCGCCGCAGAATACGCTGGGCCTGGCGCAGTTCTTGCACCAGGTTGGCGCCATCAAGAACAAGCCGGCATCGTGGAAGGATTACTTCTTCGAGCATCCGGTCATTGCCAACGGGAGCTGAGATGAGCACCCCCGTCATTCCACTGAACCTGGTGCCGCAGGAGCCCTTGCTGCGCGCCGAACATGTCACGCTCGAGTACGCCAGCGAGCGCGGCATCGTGCGGGCCACGGACGACGTCAGCTTCGACCTCCACCGCGGCGACCGCTTCGTGCTGCTGGGGCCGTCCGGCTGCGGCAAGTCGACCTTGCTCAAGGCGATCGGCGGCTTCATCGCCCCGCGCGCCGGCAGCCTCAGCCTGTCTGGCAAGCCGATCACGGGGCCGGGACCTGACCGCATCGTCGTGTTCCAGGAATTCGACCAGCTGCCGCCGTGGAAGACGGTCAAGCAGAACGTGATGTTTCCGATGCTGGCCGGTGGCGTAGGGCGGGCAGAGAGCGACAGGCGTGCCCGCCACTGGCTGGGCAAGGTCGGCCTGGCGCGCTTCGCCGATGCCTATCCGCACACGCTCTCGGGCGGCATGAAGGCGCGGGTGGCGATCGCCCGCGCGCTGGCAATGCAGCCGGCCGTGCTGCTGATGGACGAGCCGTTCGCCGCCCTCGATGCGCTCACCCGGCGCAGCATGCAGGAAGAACTGCAAACGCTGTGGGACGAGATCGGCTTTACGATGCTGTTCGTGACCCACTCGATCGAAGAGGCGCTGGTGGTGGGCAACCGCATCCTGCTGCTGTCGCCGCATCCGGGGCGGGTGCGGGCCGAGCTCAATAGCCACCAGTTCAGTTTGTCGAGCGCCGGCAGCCAGGAGTTCCAGGCCGCCACCCAGCGCATCCATGGGCTGCTGTTCGGTGCCGACGAGGCATCGCAATATCCACACCATGGCGCACATCAGGTGGCGGAGGCGCACTGATGACGACCTTGCGTGAACCGCCGATCCGGCCCGAGTACGTGTTGCCTTCAAGGCCGACGCTTGCCGTGCCGGCGCCTGGCGCGGCGCCCGCTGTCGCGCGCTCGTTCGATCGTTTCGGCTGGCTGAGGAAACCCGCCATCCTGCTGGCGCTGGCCGTCGTGTGGGAAGCCTTGGCGCGCTGGTTCGACAACGACTTGCTGCTGCCGGGCGCGCTGCAGACCGGCAGGGCCTTCGTCGAAGGCATGCTGTCGGGCGAGCTGGTCGGTTATGTGTCGGTGTCGTTGGCAATCCTGAGCCAGGGCTTCCTGCTGGGCGTGTTCGGGTCTTTCCTGCTGACCTGGCTGGCCGTCTCGAACCGCTTTGGACGCGAGCTGATCGACACGCTGACCTCGATGTTCAATCCGCTGCCGGCGATCGCGCTGCTGCCGCTGGCGCTGCTGTGGTTCGGGCTTGGCAAGGGCAGCCTCTTGATGGTGCTGGTGCATTCGGTGGTGTGGCCGCTGACCCTGAACGCCAGCGCCGGTTTCCGCGCCGTGCCCGAGACCTTGCGCATGGCCGGCCGCAACTATGGGCTGGGTGGACTGCGCATGGTGTTGCAGATCCTGATTCCGGCGGCGTTGCCGGCGATTCTGTCGGGCCTCAAGATTGGCTGGGCGTTTGCATGGCGCACGCTGATTGCGGCCGAGCTGGTCTTTGGCAGCACGTCGGGGCAGGGCGGGCTGGGGTGGTATATCTTCCAGAGCCGCAATGAACTGTTTGCCGACAAGGTGTTTGCGGGGCTGGCGACCGTGATCATCATCGGGCTGGCGATCGAACACTTCGTGTTCCAGGCACTGGAACGCGTTACCGTCCGGCGGTGGGGCATGCAGCGTTGAATGCGCGGACGGCATGGCCGTCCATCCCGCGCGTGTATCCTTCTGAGCAAATTTCGCACACATTTCGCCTTGTCGGCCAAATTTGTTGCACCAATTTCGTTCATGAAGCGATTTTTATCTTTCCTTCTTGACCAAAATGGTGCGGCGCGGTAAGGTGTCCCTCACGCTTTGCATCCCCAAGGCTTTACGTCACCCTGAGTCGGCACACAAGGCCCAGTCCGGTTGTGACACGCTTTCATTTGTAGGCAGTTTGCTCCGACCCGCGCCACAAGCGCGAGAGATGCGTACGACCGCTACAAACACTCAAGCTCAACGAGTTGCGCCCAGCGCCGGTGCGTAAGGACCCTACGGTGTCCGAAACATCGACGTGCACGCAGAAAGTAGTCAAGCCTGAGCGTTGTCGCGCAAAGACGCATATCGTCAGGAACGGGCATCCGATCAATCTCCCATTGGGTTTTGAAAGGAATGTACATGAGTAACGAATCAGCAGTCCCGATCACGGGCGCTGAGATAGTGGTCCGTTGTCTGGCAGAAGAGGGCGTCAAGCACGTCTTCGGTTACCCGGGCGGCGCGGTCCTCTATATCTACGACGCGATTTTTCAGCAGGACAAATTCCAGCACGTCCTCGTCCGCCACGAACAGGCCGCGATCCACGCCGCCGACGCCTATTCGCGCAGCTCGAACACCGTGGGTGTGGCCCTGGTTACCTCCGGCCCTGGCGTCACCAATGCCGTCACCGGCCTCTCGACCGCCTATATGGATTCGATCCCGATGGTCGTGATCTCGGGCCAGGTGCCGAGCCATGCGATCGGCCAGGATGCCTTCCAGGAATGCGATACCGTCGGCATCACGCGGCCGGTGGTCAAGCACAACTTCCTGGTCAAGGACGTGCGCGAGCTGGCCTCGACCATCAAGAAAGCCTTCTTCATCGCCCGCACCGGCCGCCCCGGTCCCGTGCTGGTCGATATTCCGAAGGACATCACGGTCAATAAATGCCTGTACGAGTACCCGCGCGAGATCGAGATGCGCTCGTACCGTCCGGTCGACAAGGGTCATGCCGGCCAGATCCGCAAGGCAGTCCAGCTGTTGCAGAACGCCGAACGCCCGATGATCTATGCGGGCGGCGGCGTGATCCTGGCCAATGCTTCCGATGAGCTCAATCGCCTGGTCGAAAAGACCGGCTTCCCGGTCACGAATACGCTGATGGGCCTGGGTGGTTCGCGCTCGTCCGATCCGCATTTCGTCGGCATGCCGGGCATGCACGGCACCTATGAAGCGAATATGGCGATGCAGCACTGCGACGTCCTGATCGCCATCGGTTCCCGTTTCGACGACCGCGTGATCGGCAATCCGAAGCACTTCGCCTCGCATCCGCGCAAGATCATCCACATCGACATCGACCCCTCGTCGATCTCGAAACGGGTGCGGGTCGACATCCCGATCGTCGGCAACGTCAAGGACGTGCTGGTCGAGCTGCTGTCGCAGCTCGATGCCGGCAGCGTCCAGACCAATACCAATGCGCTGCAGGGCTGGTGGAAGCAGATCGCCGAATGGCGCGGCCGCGACTGCCTGAAATATCCGACCTCGGATATCGTGATCAAGCCGCAGGCGGTGATCGAGCAGCTGCATAAGGTGACCAACGGCGACGCCTTCATTACTTCCGACGTGGGCCAGCACCAGATGTGGGCCGCACAATACTACCCGTTCGACAAGCCACGGCGCTGGATCAATTCCGGCGGCCTGGGCACGATGGGCGTCGGCCTGCCGTTCGCGATGGGGGTGCAGATGGCCAATCCGGATGCGACGGTCGCCTGCGTCACCGGCGAGGGCTCGATCCAGATGTGCATCCAGGAGCTTGCTACCTGCAAGCAATACCACCTGACGCCGAAGATCATCCTGCTCAATAACCGCTTCCTGGGCATGGTGCGCCAGTGGCAGCAGATCGACTACGGTTCGCGCTATTCCGAGTCGTACATGGATTCGCTGCCAGACTTCGAAAAGCTGGCCGAGGCCTATGGCCATGTGGGCATGCGCATCGAAAAGCCGGGCGACGTCGAGGGTTCGCTGCGCGAAGCCTTCGCCATGAAAGACCGCCTGGTGTTCATGAACTTCATCACCGACCAGAACGAGAACGTCTGGCCGATGGTCAAGGCGGGCCGTGGCCTGAATGAAATGCTGCTCGGCTCGGAGGACCTGTGATGCGACACATCATCTCTGTCCTTATCGAGAACGAGGCCGGTGCGCTGTCGCGCGTGGTCGGCCTGTTCTCGGCGCGCGGCTACAACATCGAAACCCTGACCGTGGCGCCGACCGAAGACGCGACCCTGTCGCGCATGACGATCGTCACCTCGGGTTCGGACGACATCATCGAGCAGATCACCAAGCACCTGAACCGTCTGATCGAGGTGGTCAAGGTGGTCGACCTGACCGAAGGCCAGCACATCGAGCGCGAGCTCATGCTGATCAAGGTGCGCGCCGTTGGCAAGGAACGCGAAGAAATGAAGCGCACCGCGGACATCTTCC
This sequence comes from Massilia sp. HP4, assembly GCF_005222695.1. Taxonomy (GTDB): domain Bacteria; phylum Pseudomonadota; class Gammaproteobacteria; order Burkholderiales; family Burkholderiaceae_D; genus Telluria. The sequence continues at coordinate 51,327 of NZ_STGG01000001.1, forward strand.
GCGGCCGCATCATCGACGTGACCGAAAAGACCTACACGATCGAGCTGACCGGCGCCAAGTCGAAGCTGGACGCCTTCATCGACTCGATCGACCGGGCTTCCATCCTCGAAACGGTCCGCACCGGCGGCTCCGGCATCGGCCGTGGCGAACGCATCCTAAAAGTCTGATCAAAAAAACGCTGAACATTGGACGTAGGGTTGGCGGCTATGCCGCCGACGCGTGACGCCCGAATACCCACTAAATTTACTCAAATACAGGACACCCAAAATGAAAGTTTTCTACGATAAAGACTGCGACCTCTCCCTCATCAAAGGCAAGAACGTCGCCATCATCGGCTACGGCTCGCAAGGCCACGCCCACGCCCAGAACCTGTCTGAATCGGGCGTCAACGTCACCGTCGGCCTGCGCCGCGGCGGCGCATCGTGGAACAAGGTCGAGCAGGCCGGCCTGAAGGTCGCCGAAGTCGACGAGGCAGTGAAAGCCGCCGACGTCATCATGATCCTGCTGCCTGATGAAAACATTGCCGAGGTCTACAACAACAACGTCGCACCGAACGCCAAGCAGGGCGCCGTGCTGGCCTTCGCCCACGGCTTCAACGTCCACTACGGCCAGGTCGTGCCACGCGCCGACCTCGACGTGATCATGGTCGCGCCGAAAGCGCCAGGCCACACCGTGCGTGGCACCTACACGCAAGGTGGCGGCGTGCCGCACCTGGTCGCCGTCTACCAGGACAAATCGGGCGCGGCGCGCGACATCGCGCTGTCGTACGCCATGGCCAACGGCGGCGGCCGTGCCGGCATCATCGAGACCAACTTCCGCGAAGAAACCGAGACCGACCTGTTCGGCGAGCAGGCCGTGCTGTGCGGTGGCGCCGTCGAGCTGATCAAGGCAGGCTTCGAGACCCTGACCGAAGCCGGCTACGCGCCTGAAATGGCCTACTTCGAGTGCCTGCACGAGCTCAAGCTGATCGTCGACCTGATCTACGAGGGCGGCATCGCCAACATGAACTACTCGATCTCGAACAATGCCGAGTATGGCGAGTACGTGACCGGCCCGCGCATCGTGACCGAAGACACCAAGAACGCCATGCGCCAGTGCCTGAAGGATATCCAGACCGGCGAATACGCCAAGAGCTTCATCCTGGAAAACAAGGCCGGCGCCCCGACCCTGATCTCGCGCCGCCGCCTGACGGCCGAGCACCAGATCGAAGAAGTCGGCGCCAAGCTGCGCGGCATGATGCCATGGATCGCCAAGAACAAGCTGGTGGATCAGTCGAAGAACTGATCGATAACTTAGATTACCGGCTGCGGTGAATCCGCAGCCAACAGCAAATCGGGGGTCAGGTTGAGATGGTCCGGGTTTCATGAACATCCAAATAAGGGACAATATGTCCCTAAAGGATAAACATGAAAAAGAAACAGCTACCATCGAAGCGGGAGATCATTCCCGCCAC
>NZ_STGG01000002.1 GCF_005222695.1 Massilia sp. HP4
AGTCTTGAAAACTGCCGACGGTGTGAGCCGTTCGTGAGTTCGAATCTCACCGCTTCCGCCAGTTTTCACGATCAAGCCGTTGATTTTCGACGGCTTTTTTGTTTCTGCGAACCGGAATTTTCGGTGCTGGTTTTTACAATTTTCAGCCATCATTTTACAAGTTGCGGAGACGATCTCCGCAACTCCCGCCCCTATCTCGTCGGCTTGACGAGCTCCCCGACCCTCCGGTAGACCTTCTGCGTGATCTGCTTATCCGTGTGTCCAAGCAGCTTGCTCGCGTCGTCCAGGCTGGCAATTTCGCTCGCTGCCTTGGGCCTGATATCGCGAAACTGGAATGCCCTGATGCGCCGCGCCAGGTCCTCGCTGCGGGCTTTATCGGCCAGGGCGGCGGCCGCCGTGCGCGCTGCTTCGAATCGATCCCGAAGCATCTTCGCCGTCAACGCCTGGCCTTCCTCGGTGCACACGAGCGCGCCGCTCATCGCCTTCACCGGCCGCGCCATCAGTCGATCCACGCATGCCCCTAACTGAGTAGGCTGGCCATCGACATGCAGGCGGATCCGCAGCGCGTGCCGCGTCTTGTTCTGGAGCACGTGCAGTTCATCGTTCTTGATGTCGACCGCGCGCATCTTCAGGACGTCTGCCGGCCGCTGGCCCGAGAGGTAGGCGAGGTCCATCGCGTCGCGCAGCGCCTGGCTGCCGGCGAGGTGCACCGCGTCCCAGACGTCGGCCTCTGCGTAGTAGTCGCGCGGCGCTTCCTTGTTCTTCCGCACCCCGCGGCACGGGTTGTCCTTCTGGGTGAATCCCCACTCGCGCGCCATGTTGAAGACGTGGGAGAGGAGGGCGATCTCACGGTTCGCCCGGACTGGAGCCGACCGCGCATCGCGGTAGCGTGCGATATGCTGTGGCAGGATCGCATCGATCGGAGCCGGGTCGAACACGGCGCGCAGCTTCGACAGGCAGAGCATGTTCTCGCGCTGCGTCGACGGCTTCTTCTTCGGTAGGATGTCTCGCACGTACTGGTCGAACACATACTTCATCAGCGATGCATCCGACGGCGTCTCGGCGCACTCGAGCTCGGCCCATTTTCGTTTTGCGGCCACCAGGTCGGTCCCCAGCGGGATCTCGATCCGCCGGCCGTCCGGACCTCGCCCGTTATAGTAATAGCCGATCCAGACCTTGCCGGACTTCAGTGTCTTTTTTCGCGCAAGCATGCGCGGTGGCAATTTCTTGCCACTCGTTTTCGGTCTCATTGCCTACCTGTTATTGAACCTTCGAGAAGTCAGGCTGCCAGCCGCCCGCGTCCGCTGGCGCCGCCAATAGCGCCGGGTTGATGCCAGCCAGCTTCAGTCGAGCATACAGCCGCCCGATGATCGGGACGCCGGCGCGGTTCTGGATGAAAAGCCATCCGTTGCGCGTCAGCCACTCGATCTGATCGCCCGCGCGCTTACATCCGGAGATATCACTCACCTCGTCGGCCGTCAGCGTCTCGGACGGGATGGCCAGTTCAAATATTGCGCTCATGCGCTGCCTCCATTCTTAATATTGCGCGCTAATCCTTGGTAGCACTTGCTGTGAAACGCGCGCTTCTCCAGGCGCCCGCCGCCCGGCACCGGCGCGCGAACATACTGCTGGCCAGCCTGAACGGTCAGGCCGCAGAAGGCGCAGCGGTGGTCGCGCCGCGCGGTGTGCGTGATGCTGTCGAGGGTCACTGGACACCTCCGGCCACCGCGCGCCGCGCCCGATCCGTCGCCACCGCATCGCGCTGGCCCTGGCGGAACTGCTCGGCGGTGTAGGCTGGAACCTCCTGGCCGTCGATCATGCCGAGGCCCAGCGAGTCCGGCAGCGGTGGCAGAGCTTCGTCGTCCACCTCAGCTCTCTTCGAGCTCTCTGCATTCTCTCTTTCGTGCACATGCTTAAGAGAGGGCTCAGCAGGGCGAGAAGCAAGGGCGGCGCGCGCCACGGCAACGCCGGCGGCGAAGGCTTCGGCCTGGTCGCACACGGCGCCAGTGCTATACAGGCCATCGCCGATATACACCGCCGACTCGCCGCGCTGCGACATCCAGCGCTCAAACTCGTGACGCACGTCCACCTCGGGCGCGGTGCTGGGCGATGGCGGGGTGGCGCGCACTTCTTTGCCGCATACGCCGCCGCCACAGGCGCACGAACCGCCGCGCCGGTAGCAGTTGCGGTCATGCGTGTAACCGCCGCCCATTCCTTTTGAAGTATCAGCCATTTGATTCGCTCCCTTCCTGGCCGCCGTCGAGCTGGGCGGCGCGCTTGGCATCGGGGTAGCAGCCATGGGTCTTGTAGAACTTGGCCTCGTATTCCGACCTGAACCACTTGCTCGATGCAATGCCCCAGGCTTCATCGGTCTTGATTTGGCCGCAATCCTGGCAGACCACATGCGTATAGAGAGCCGTCGTGTTTCGGTGCGAGCACGACGCTTCCGGCGCACCGGCGGCGCTCATCGAGCTATCCGGAATTTTCGGAGAGCTGCCGGGGTCGGTAGGGGCGGCGGCGATCATGGCGCAATAGATCAATCCAATGCTGTTCACAGGGTCGTAGCGCATCTTCTGGCCGATGTAGGTCATCTGGTCAGTCGGTTCATCCGGCACCAGCTTCCAGTCGGCCAGCGCGCCAGGTGCTGCGGCTTGCTGGGCGCGCTTAAGGTCGCCCATCAAATCCCACGCCTCATGCTTCGACAGGAAGTCGTGCAGAGGCTTGTAGAAGGGCGCTTGCTGGGCGAACAGCAGCTCGCGCGCGGCCTCGTCCTTTCGCCCCAGCGCCTCCCAGTACGCGGCCTCGGCGCGGTCATAGGCATCGTGCTTGCGGTCGCCGATGTGCAGCAGGGCGCGCAACTCGTCATCCTTCCAATACGTGCCGCCCTCATCCTCGGGCGCGCCGGATTTGCTCCAGCCGATGCAGTCCGAGAACGGGTCTTCGGAGCTTTGGCCGAGGATCACGGCGAGCGCTTCTTCGCGGCCCTGTGCGCGGTAGTCGAGCGGGGTAAGCGCCGGTGCGCCTTGGGACTGAGCGGCGAGGGCCTTCTTTGCAATTGCAGCAGCGCAACCGCTGTCCATGTCAGCTATTTCGGCCAGTGCCGCCCGATATCCCTGTGCGCCGCTCTCTGCATGCTGGGCGGCTGGTGGGTGCTTGTAGAGCTTGGTTCCGACAGGCAGCAGCACGTCGATTTCGTCGTTGTAGCCATCTCGCGAGTATTTATCGGTGACGCACGCCACCGGCTCGGCTTGCGGCGCCTCGCCCTCTGGCTGGGCGTGGCGAGCAAGGGTGATCAGGGCCAGCACGGCGGCAGGGTTGGCGGCTGCGATGAATGCTGCGTCGGGGGTCCTGTTATCGCCGTAGACATCGGCCAATGGGATAACGAACCCGTATGACTGGTCATCTTCGTCACTTACAGGCCCGATCGTGTAACTGCTGTCTTTTTTCCATGGACCCGGCGTTGCTGCGCGCGCCAGCGCTTCCAGGCGGTTCAGGTCAGGCAGTTCAGTTGGATTGCTCATTTCGATTCCCCTTTCGGTGCCCACAGCACAGCGCGCTCCTTGTCGATGACCTGATCAATCAGGTCCTTCGGCATCGGCTCGCCTTCGTAATGAGCTGCGTCCATGGCTTCAAGCACAGCCTCCGGCATGCGCTCGTGACCGTGCTGGCACAGCCAGCGATACCGCGCCGCGTCCAGTGCATCAGCGGCTGGCGCCTGCTGTACTACTGCTGGCGCAGCGGGGGCCGCAACGAAAGGCGGCTTCGCGTTGCGCATCGCGGCGTTCCACAGGCGCTTCGCGTGCCATGCCGGGTCATGGAAGTTGACGTCGCCGTTGTAGTTCGCTTGGACGTATTCGAGGAATCCGGGCGGCGGCGCGATGTCGTAGGTCCACGCCGAAGCGCCTTTGAGCGCGCTTTCGATCACCATAAGTGCACCCGGCACGTCCTGCGGCTGCGACCCATCAAGCAGTCGGCGCACGACGCGCAGCGAATCTTCCGGCACCGCTACCTGACCGGCTTGTGCCGCGACAGGGGCGGCGGCAAGCGTCTCTTTCACCTGACGGACCTTGCGCATTGCAGTGACGGCTCCGCGCGTAGGGATGGGAAGATCGTGGGCCCATGAGTAGACCTCGTCCAGGCTATCAATCAGCGCGACAACGTCGAGGCATACTAGGCCGACCAGGTCAGCGTGAGGCGCTGGCGCCGCGCCGGCTTCGACGATCTCCATCACCTGCACGCGCTCGTGCTTCTCGCCGGCGTGAGGGAAGGTGCTGCCGACCGGCCCCACAGTGCCGTGGTTCGCGCTGGTGAGCAGGATCGCCCAGGTGCGCGGCACGGCGGCGCGCGCCGGCAGGGCGTACAGCTTATCGCCGACCTGCGGCATGTTCTTGCGATCGAGCCAGCGCACGGACGGCTTGACGCCATCGACTCCATCAACGTAGCCCTGGAACTCGCCGACTGCGCGCGGCGCGGCGCCGGCGGCGCGGGTGATTGCTTGATCCATCATTTCTCTCCTCGATGTATGCGGCGCGCGGGCGGCGGCGCCAGTTTCTTTTTCAGTTTGTCGCGCTGGGCCTCGATCAGGCTGATCATCGCGTGTGCTTGGGCGATCTCGGCGCGCGCTGCGCCCAGCTCGTCGTACAGGTGGCGCGCCAGCCGCTCGGGGCACTGGTAGGTGACGCGCAGGGCTTCGAAGCTCACTTTCCGCGCGCTCCGAAAAGCTCGACCGCTTCGCGCTGCGCCAGGGCCTCATCGGCGCGCTGGACCTCGGCCACGATGATCAGGAACGCCAGCACGAAGGCCAGGGCCTGGCCGATCCGGCGCATCACAGCGGCCACCCGTTCACGATCGCCGCGGTGCAGGTGCCGACCAGGGCCAGGACCTTGGCGCATTGCCACTTGATGGCGCGGAGTTGGTGTTCGCTCATGGCCGGGCCGCCGTTTCTCGCGCCACTTCGCGCATGCCGCTGATCGCCTTTTCGGTGGCCGCCTTGATGCGGTCCAGGTGCAGCCGAGCTTCGAGGATCTTGGCCAGAGAGGTGCGCGCCAGGTCGTCCACTGGCACGGTGAACAGCGTGAGCAGCTCGAACTGTTCCGGCGCCTCGCGCACTATCTGCAGGCGCTCTTGCGTCTTGATCATGTCCCACAGGGGGAAATCCCGGTCGCGCGACCGGAATAGGTAGACGACGCTCGAGGCCGGCAGCGGCGTGCCGTCTTCGTCCCAATCCAGGCGGCGCGCGGCGGGCGGCATGTCGTCGACGCGGCGCTGCAGCGCGTCGGTATCCGGTGCTGGAAGGCTGGTGCTGGTCATTTTGTGGAGCTCCTCGGGCTGGCGTTGGCGAAAGACTTCTCGACGGCGGTCTCGCGCTGGTAGCGGCTCGACTGCGCATTGACGCGCGACTGGCGAACCGCCTCACGGTCGGCCGGCGTCATGGCGAGCCAGTCGGCGCTGGGCGCGCGGCGGCGTTTATTCGTGGCCATGTTCAATTCCTCCTGGTGCTGGGCGCGGGCCCGGTTAGAGTTCGACCATCACGGTGACGCCCAGGGCGCCATCGTCATAGGCAGCGTTTTGCAGATCCTCGGCATCGCCGATGGCGGTGTAGGAATAGGGCGGCGCGTCAGGCGCGGTGCGGACGGTGATGCGGAAGCACATGGCGGTTCCTCACTTCGTGGTTTTCGCCCGGGCGCCGGGCCGGCGGCGCGAAGTCGCGCGGGTTGGGTAGAGCGCGGCTGCTTCGTCGCGCTGCTCGGTCAGCATCTGGATCGCGGCCCGCGTGATCGCGGCCATGATCGCGGCATCGCGGTCTGGGTGTGCGCCGTAGTGCTCGGTGACGCCGCGGCGGCCGGTGCCGTAGCCGACTGTGACCGTGCATTCCTCGTAGTCGTGGCGAACGCTCAGCGCGTGCTTGATGGCCAGGGCGCCGGCATCTCGCTGGTTGCGGCGGAATGCTGGCAGCGGCGCTGGCGCGAAGCCGCACCAGCGCCCCTCCCGGTACGGCTCGCGCTGCTCGTACAGTGGGGAATCGCGCCACACAACGCTCGGTTTGCGGACGACGATCTTCCTGTCTAGGAGTAGCAGCTCGATCTCTTCGTCGATCGCCTGGGACAGGTATTCGGTGTCGTACTGCTGGGTCATGCCGGCACCTCGCCGCTGTCGGCTGGGGATGCCTGCTTCGCAGCTGCGGCCATTTGCTCGATTCGCTCGAGCACGTCGTGAGGCTGCATGCCCACAACGAACGACAGCTTGATGATCAGCGCGATGAAGCGCTCGTCGCCTGCTTCGCGCGATGCCATGACCGTGGCGGCCATCTGCCCGAGCTGCTCCGTGGTGTATTTGCCCATACTTTTCTCCAGTTCATCCGGCGCCCTGCTGGGCTCGGTTGCGATGGAGCTATCTTAAGTCAACTTAAGATACAAGGCAAGTGAGCTTAAGAAAATATTTTAAGTTTACTTAACACGACGGCCGACAAAAAGCCCCGTCGTGCGGGGCAGTATTAAAGGACTGATGTGTTGAGCTTGAGGTGGAAGTGCTTGACTGAAAAAGCAAGGGCCCCAACGAATGGGGCCCAGTAGACGCTACACTGGATTGCAATCTCCTATGTGCAACGGCCTCTTTCGAGGACTTTAGCCCGATGCTTGAAGCAGAGCGGGAACATTATTAGTGTAACTTGTTAACCGTTTTTGGTCAAATGGCCCAACCCGATGCCGTGTGCCATCGCGCGCAAAATACATTCCAAATCAGCCGCAGAGACAACTCTATCATCATAGATGCGCACGCCTTTAGCATCCTTGCCGCGATGCATCAATGTCAGGCGCCTGAAGGATAGTGTGTAGACCATGTCCGCCTTAACCCAATGGTATGGGGAGTCGTACGGTGCTGGTAGCACGGGATCGGTCTCAAGGCGGTAATGAAACGGACATTCTGGACGGGGAGGCGTGGTGCTCAAGGGTACGACTGTGCATAGATTGCCACGCGTGCGAAATCGAGGAGATACAACGATGGCGGGGCGGCGCTTGGTCATCTCAGGCTCCTCCAGGAAGCTGAAATCGCAAATAACAATTGCGCCTTGTTGCGGGTGATGCTTGATAGCCATTTAGCTAGAACTGTCCCATTTTCGGTTGAGTAGCGGGCCGTCAGGCAGGGCTTGAAATTGCTTCAGCCTGGCGAGGGCGCTGTCACAATACGGTCTTGCCATTCACGGTTAGCTGCTGGATCTCGCCGGTCGACACTGACCCGATGCAGCTGGCCGACATCGGCACCGGCGCGCCGAACCCATTCTTGAAGTGGAACGAGCCGCGCTGCCAAGCGAAATAGAACTCGTCGCCCTTGCCGAAATTCTTGACGTAGGGAGGCGTCTCCGCTTCGCCGTATTCGGCCAGGCCGGCGATGCGCTGCTGGCAGGCGAGCAGGGCGGCCGACACCTTCCGCGCATGCAGCTGGGCTTCGCTCGGCACCACGACCGAATACACCAGGTAGCCGGCCAGCCCGATCACGACCCCAAAGACCGCCAGAATGAGCCACTGCTTCGCGCCCTGGATGCGCTGCGCATTCGCCGCAGCGCGGTTCGCGCGCGCCTCCTTTTCCCGCAGTTCACGCAGGAACGGCGGATTCAGGTGCGTCTGGCACAGTGGGCAGTTGATCAGGTCAGGGACCGTGATGTTGGCCTTGCAGCCTGGGCACTCAACAGCGGCCATGTGTCGGTTCTCGCGGCAGTAGGTTAGAAGGGCAGTTCCGAATCATCGTAGGCGGGCCGGTCGAGGTCGATCACCTCCAGGTCGAGCGCATCCACACTGAGCGACGCCAGTAGCGGGCCCGCGTCGAAGGTCGAGTATGAAGGAACGGTGCCCGGCTGTGTGCTGACAAGGACAATCGGAAGCCCGGGGTAGTGCGGCTGCAGGCGCAGCATCAGCTGATCTCCAACGCCCGGCCGGACGTAGCTCGAGTGCGGCAGCGCGACGACAATCCGCGCGCCCCTGAACTCGACGATCGAGCACTCGATCTTCACAGCCGCCCACGCAGGCGGCGGCCTGGCTGGTAGACCACCTGGCCGATGATGCTGATCTGCCCGCTTCTGGCATTCACGTCTCCAAACTCGTCGTTCAGCGAGTGCAAATACCAGTCGCCATTGCGCTTGATCAGCTGCTTGACGCAGCAGTCGCCATCGAAGTTGAGTGCGTAGAGCTCGCGATGCACTGGCGATTTCTGGCGGGTGTCGACCACGATCACGTCGTCTTCGAACATGAGCGGCTCCATGCTTCGGCCGCGCACGCGAATGGCCAGCAGCTCGTGTGGGACGAGCTTGTCCTCCTCGATGACCTCGGCTGGAACGTGCAACACCCCGCCATCCTCCAGGTCAGGCTCAGTTTCAAAGCGCGTGACGCCGGCCTGCAGCCGCAATTTCACGAGGCGCACTGGCACGGTCTCAGGCTCGTCGCCGATTCGAATGTGGGCGGCCGGCGTAATGAACGGATCTTCGTATTGATGCGCGGGTGCTGCGGCCTTCTGCGTCGGCGCTGGCGCTGGCTCTGCCTGCCCGTCACCGGTCTCCAGCCACAGGGCGTCGACGTGCAGATACTCGCCCAGAAGGCGCGCTTTCGATGCGCCAATCCCATTCGTGTCAGTAAGCCAATAGTTCACCGACGTCGCCGAGCTGTTCGCAGCGCGCGCGAGATCGGCTGGGCGAATCTCGCGCCCTTGGCGCTTCGACTCTTCCGACATAGCCCATTTGAGGCGTTCTGACAATAGTTTCATAAAGCTAGCTTAACAAATATTTTCTTAAGTTGGCTTGCGTCCTGTCTTAAGTTGACTTAAGATACGCCTCAAGCCACCTTAAGAAAGCAAGAAGATGAACGACTCACAACGGATTGATGCCATGGGCGGAACCGCCAAGGTTGCAGCGCTGTGCAAAGTCTCTATGGCAGCGGTATCGCAGTGGCGGGATTACGGCATTCCTGACGCGCGGCGCATGTACTTAGAGCTGAAATTCCCTCACGTGTTCCCGCCAGCGGAAAAGCCGAAGCGCCGCAAGGCTGACCGGGTCGATTGATTGAAGTTTCCATAACCGCATTGTCGCGCCATAAATATTTCCACGCATCATTTGTTCTCAGGAATCGCACATGAACTACAAGGACGCCTTCCACCGTACCGTGCACGAAGCCCCAGGCGGCTGCGAGGCTCTGGCCGTGCGGCTGGGCTACACCGCCGGCCTTCTGCGCAATAAGGCAAACCCGAACAGCACCACGAACGTCCTGACGATGGACGATGCGTCGCGCGTGATGGAGCTCACCCAAAACTTCGATGTGCTGCACGCTCTGGCGCGCCAGCACGGCTTCGTGTGCACGAAACTCGACGAGGCGCCGGCCTGCGATATGGCAGTGCTCGAGTCGGTGACCGGGCTGTGGGCGGCGCTGGGCGGGTTCGGCAGCGAGATCCATCAGGCGCTGGCCGATGGCCAGGTCGACGCGAAAGAGGTGGCCGCCGTCGATAAGAAGATGTTCGCCGTGCTGCAGGAGGCGATGCAGCTGCGCTCACGCTTCAAAGGGATGGCTCAGTGATGACGCGCCGCTACCAACCCCATATGCGCCTCGCCATCTTGGGCGCGCTCGAAGCCGGGCACCAGCGCACCGAGGAAATCAGCGCCCACACTGGCCTGTCGACGCGCGACGTCTGCACGCGGCTGTGCTACCTGCGCGGCCAGGGCCTGGTCAACAGCGTCCGCGCGCCTGCTGCACACGGCGGCACCGTCAACATCTGGCGCATGGGCCCGGCCGACCTCGACGAGACGTACTCGCAGTCCGACGAGCGCCAGGTCGTGATCAGCACCAAATACCCAACCCTGGGCCTGCGCGACCCGCTGGTGGCTGCCCTGTTCGGCGCGCCGGCCGCAACCTCGATGGTGATCGCATGAGGCACTGCGTCGCCATCCAAGACTGGCTCGGCCACCACGGCGAGCCGCTGCATCCCGAGAGCATGCAGTTCACCACCAGGCCGGCCAAGAGCTGCCGCGGTTGCCTGTTCGCCGGCCAGCACGCATCGATCTGCGATCGCGCCTGCCAGGTCGCCGAGCGCGCGGAGCTGGAGCACTGCGAGCGCGGCGTGATCTACATCGCGAAGCCGGTCGACACCCGCCAGCTTCCGCTGGTAGAGAAAGGCCACTGATATGGCAGGCGAATGGATCAAGGTGCGCACGAACCTGTGGGACGACCCGCGCATCGGCCAGCTGTGCGAGCTGACGGGGCAGGGCGAAGCCGCTGTCATCGGCGGCCTGTACTGGCTGTGGGCCACCGCAGACGAACACTCGGCCGACGGCCAGCTGCACGGCATGACCGTCCGGACCATCGATCGCAAGACCGGAATCGCGGGCCTCGGCCAGGCGCTGGTAACGATCGGATGGCTGAACGATAACGCTGATGGCGTTACCGTCGCGCGATTCGACGAGCACAACGGCGCATCGGCAAAGACCCGCGCACAGACGGCGAAGCGTGTCGCGAACCATAAGAGTAACGCGAAGGTAACGCAAGCATCGTTACCGAAATCGGATGAGTCCGTTAGTGGTGCGTTACCTAGAGAAGATAAGAGAAGAGAAGAAGGAGAGAAGGACAAAACCACCACCGACGCGAGCGCGCCGGCGGCGGGCGGCGGCGGTCCTGCCGACCCGGACGACTTCCTGCCGCCTGGCGCGGCGCCGCTGCCTCCGCGCCAGGACCTGCCGGAGCCCACCAGCCCGGCTGTCGCGATCGCCGTCGCGCTGCGCCCGCTCGGCGTCACCGCCACCTCGATGAACCCAATCGTCATCGGCTGGGCTGATCGCGAGGTGCCGCTCGAGCTGCTGGTCGAAGCGGTGCGCGTGGCCCGGGAGCACAAGGGCGACGAGAGCATCCCGCCGCAGTACCTGGCGCCGATCGTGGAGCGCCTGCTGAACCCGGCCGAGCGCCGCACCGCGCCGCGCCAGCCGGTCGTCAACGAGAAATTCAACTTCTCGCACCTGGACCGCTCCGGCGACCAGCGCGCGATGGAGGAGAGCATGCAACGCCACGGCATCACGACGCCGGGCCCTGACGAGGAGATCGAATTTTGCAAACCGAACTAACCCACATCGCGGGCGCCCTGGGCAGCTTCGGCGCCCACGTGGAGACCGCCGCCGGATCGTGCGACACGCACGGCGCGGCCGAGGTGCTGGTGCGTAAGGGCTCGCCCTGGCACTGCCCGAAGTGCCTCGAAGCGAAGATGGCCGCCGAGCAGCACCTGCAGTGGATGGCGGCCCGCAGCGCCGACCTGATGCACGCGGCGACCATTCCGGCGAAGTACATCGGCCAGCGCTTCATCGCGACCACCGAGGAGCAGCGCGCGGTACGCAAGACGGTGAAGCTGTTCAGCGACTTCATCCTCAAGAGCGCGACCTGGGCCGCGCTGATCCTGGTCGGCAAGACCGGCACCGGCAAGACGCTGTTGGCGTGCGAGCTGGCCCAGGCCTTGATGGCGTCGGCGGCCCGCTCGATCCGCTACATCACGGCGGCCGGAATGGTCAGTGAGATCCAGGCGACGTACGGCCGCGAGGGTAAGAGCGAGGAGACGGAGATCGCTCGCTTCGTGCAGTTCGACGTCCTGATCCTCGACGAGATCGACGCGATCCGCAACACGGACAACGCCTCGCTGCTGCTGACCGAGATCGTGAACCGCCGCTACAACGCCAACAAGCCGGTGATCGTGATCAGCAACCAGCCCTTCGACCACCTGGGCCGCTACGTCGGCGAGCGAGTGCACAGCCGCCTGCACGAGAACTCGTTCAGCTGCGCGCTGAACTGGGGCGATGCGCGGCGCGTGCGCCAGCCGGCCGGCGAGGGGGCTGCAGCATGACCCGCGAACACGACCCCTGCGCCATGTGCGAGCGCTTCACGATCGCCGGCCGCACCGACCTGCCGCCTGGCCACGGCTGGTGCACGGCATGGAACGAGCCAAAGCCCTGGAACGGCCAGATCGGCGTGCTGCTCAAGGAAGCGAAGGACCGGGCGCCGAGGGCGCGGTATGTGGCGCAGCAGCTCGAACAACAACAAGAATTGGAGAAAGCGTGAATAACGAGATCCTCTTTGGCGACTGCCGAGTTAGCCTACGCGCTATGGCTGCAGCCGGCGTGCGGGTGCAGACCTGCGTGACCAGCCCGCCATACTTTTGGCAGCGCGATTACGGAGTGGACGGACAGATGGGGCATGAGGAAACCACCGGCCAGTTTGTTTCGGCGCTGGTAGACACCTTCAGCGCTGTCCGCGATGTACTTGCCGATGATGGAACGTTTTGGCTAAACCTTGGCGACTCGTATTACAGCGGGAATGGTCAGCCAAAGGGTAGCGACCCGCGCAGTAAATCGCGCGACTGGATGCGGCAAAAGGTTCGCCCTCTTGATGTGCCGGGGATGGGAGTTCCTAAGAAATCGTTACTGGGGCTGCCTTGGCAAGTCGCAATGGCCTTGCAGGCAGATGGGTGGGTGGTACGCGCAGACATTATCTGGTGCCGCGAAACGGCATTCCCCGAGCCATCCGTGAAGGATCGGCCGCATAGGCAGCACGAATACGTTTTCTTATTGTCGAAGTCGCGTCGGTATTACTTCGACCGTGCAGCATTGCCGGAAGAAAGTGTTTGGCATATCCCGCACGAACGAGGACTGCGCGGGCATAACGCCGCTTTTCCCCGCGAACTGGTGCGCCGCTGTATCTTGGCTGGAAGCCGTCCGGGTGAAGTCGTTCTTGATCCGTTCATGGGCAGCGGTACCACTGCCGCTGTGGCAATCGAGCACGGCCGCCAGTTCATCGGCTGCGAGCTGAATCCCGACTACAAGCCGTTGCAGGACGAGCGCATCGCTGGCGCCCGGCTCGCGGTGAGTGACGCAAAGGCCGCAATTCAGCACGCCGCTGCACAGATTTCGCTGCTCGGGGAGGCCGCATGATCCGCACCCCCATCGCCCGCACTGGCACCCTCAAGCAGGGCAAGCCGCTCGAGCGCAGGACGCCGATGGCGCGCGGCACCGGCTTCAAGACGCCGGCCGCCGGCGCCGGCCTGCTCCGCGTCGCCGCGGTGAATGCGAAAGCCACGTTCCCGCTCAAGCGGGAGCCGAAGGCGCGCAAGCCGATGAAGAAGTCGCGCGCCAAGTCGACGCCGGCCCGGCGCGCCGCGCGCGGCCGCGACTGCACCCTGGCGCTGCCGGGCGTCTGCAACCGCGACCCGGCCACCACGGTGCTGTGTCACTCCAACCGACTGGATCACGGCAAGGGCATGGGCCTGAAAGCGCCGGACACCGCCGCGTGCTTCGGCTGCAGCGACTGCCACGACGTGCTGGACGGGCGCCGGCCGCTGCCGGCCTGGATGACGCGCCAGCAGCTGGAAGACACGTTCGACCGCGCCCGCGCCATCACCCAGGCACAACTGAAGCTCGAAGGAATAGTCGCTTGATCACCCTGACCCTACCCATCCCGCCGACGATCAACCACTACTACGGCCAGCGCCCGCGTGGTGGGCGATACATCAAGCCGGCCGGGATTGCATTCCGCGCCGCGGTGGCCGAGATCGTCGCCGCCGCCCAGGTCGAACCGCTGCTCGGGCGCGTGTCGCTGTTCGCTGCGATCCACCCGGCCGACCGCCGCCGCCAGGACATCGACAACCGCGCCAAGTCGCTGCAGGACGCGCTGACCGCCGCCGGCGTGTGGCTGGACGACGAGCAGATAGACGAACTGCACCTGGTGCGCCGCGAGGTCGTGCGCGGCGGGCTGGTGCGCATCGTGATCACCGAAATGAAGGAGGCTGCCTGATGGCAAAGCATAAAGTCGCGGAGCGCCAGATCGCTCGCATCCTGGCGCTGGTCGAGCACGAGGCGCTGTCGGCGATCGAGATTTCGGCGCGCCTGTTCCTGAGCGTGACGTCGGTCGGCCGCTTCGTCGCGCGCCTGCTGGCGGAGCCGCTGCGGGCCCGGCGCCTGTACATCGCCGGCTGGCGCGACGGCGTGCCGATCAACCGCCCGACCCGGCTACTGCGCGCCGGGTGCCAGCGCGACGTGGAATACGTGCCGATGGCGAAGCGCAAGGGACGCAACCCGCTGCATGTCGAGGCTGACCGCAAACGCGCCGAGATCCTCGAGTTGCTGGTGATGCCGCAGACCTCGCAGCAACTGGCTGCCCGAGTTGGCTTGACGCCCAACCGGGTCAACGACATCCTGCGCCAGTACCGCGCCGCCGGCCAGGTGCACATCAAGGCCTGGATGCTGCCTGTCTATCGGGGCAGCCAGTCGGCCGTCTATGCCCTGGGCAATCTGCCCGACAAACCTCGGGTGCGTGATGCCCGGCGCAAGTCCCGCACGGCTCGGCCGTCGGCGTTCGCCCCCGCAATCGGCGCGCTCATGGGGATGCAGCCATGATGCCCGGCCACCTGGTGATGCGCCTCCTGCTATTCGGCGCCGTTGGCCTGCTGCTGCACATCGAGGGCGTCACGGCAGGCGATCCGGCCTTGTGGTTCGCCTTCCTGGGCATGGCGGTGGCGCTGATGCTGGGCTACGACAAGGGCTGCAATGACGCGCGCGAGCAACAGCGCGGCGGCTCGGTCGACAATTCCGAAAATCATTAAATTCAGCCCGGAAATTTCTTGACTGCATGTGCTACGCTCGCTCGGTCGTCTTTCAGGAGAACCCCATGACCACCGCAACGCTCGGCTTTTTTGCTGGCTCAAACCTCCGCCGAGCGCCCAAGGCGGCGGTCTCACAATCCACCGTTCGCACTGTCGATCCGTACGCTGAATGCATGGCGTGCTGGGTTGATTACATGCGCATGCCCAACCTCGATCTCACGCCGCGCGGCATGAAGCTGGTCGGCGACGCTCTGCCCGACGTCGACGTGCACGACGCCCAGTACATCGCCGACCTGCGGATGGGCGAGGCCGTCAACGCCATGGTGGATAGCCTGGTCATGATTCATCGCTGGGCCATCTACAAGAGCCAAGGCATCGCCTCGGCATGGCGCTTCTCCAACGCGCGCTACGAGGATGTGCTGATGGAGGCGCGCGACGAACTGGAGAAGAAGTTGCGCACGAATGTTGCAACTCGGCTGTATTGGGCGTAAACTCCTGCGCATGGGTGTCCTCGCACGCCTAAAGAAAAGCCCGGATCGCAAATCGACCGGGCTTTTTCTGTTTACCGCCCACTTGCGCAGATAGCCTTGGGGCTGGTCGCCTCGCTGCCGTAAGCAGCCCCCGAGTCTCCTCGATCAGCTCCGACGCTGGTCTTTTCGCCGCCCCTCGCAGCAATGCGCCGGACGGCTTTTTCTTTTCCAAAGGTGCGCGATGAAGACCTTCTACCTGATGCAGGAGAAGTCCGGCCGTCTGTTCATTGATGAGACCCAGCACGAAGAGTGCGAGGTCATCGAGACGGTCGAGGCGCGCACCTGGCTTGAGGCGCGCGCGAAGTTTGCGGGAGCATGAGCATGAGCATGAGTGTCGAGCAAGAGCTGGCATGGCTGCGCTACACGGTGCAGCGCCACCGCGACCAGGCCGCCCAGGTGCATCCATGAGCATGGCCAAGACTCACTACCGCCATCTGATCGTGCGCGCCGTCACCGGCAACCGTCCGGCGATGGTCTGGCGCGTGATCGACGGCACCGCCCTGGATCGCATCTGTGAGCGCCTGGTTGAAGCTGAGCGCGTCGCCGAGATCCTGCAGGCGAAGGGCTACGGCAAGCCGGGCCTGCTGCTGCACGAGGTTGCGGCCCTGGTGCCAGACGCACCATGAGCCGCCTCACCACCCTCAGGTCTCGCCTGCGAACCAGCACCGCCCGCCTGCCCACCCTGACCGAGCGACCGAACGTGGTCGAGCGGAAGCGCGGCTATGCCGGCGTGCTGGACCGCAAGCGCATCCGTGCGCGCGACTGCGGCCTGTGCCAGGAATGCAAGCGTCAGGGCCGCACCACCATCGGCCATCCGGTCGACCACATTGTCCCGCTCTGGGCCGGAGGAACTGATGACGACAGCAATAAAGAAACTCTTTGCGTACCTTGCCACGATGCTAAGACTGCGCTCGAAGCCAGGCAGCGCGCTCGAGGCGCTTGACATGCAGGTGGCCCGGCTGACCCTTCAGCCTGGCGATGCGGTCGTGATCTCGACCGAGAGACTGCTCACATCTCACCAGGCCAACGTCATCCGCGAGCATATGTCGCGGCGGCTACCTGCCGACGTCCAGGCCATCGTATTGTCAGGCGGACTGGCGATGACGGTGCTGCGCCAGGGCGACTCGACCACGGCCGACCACCTCACACCCGTCTGCCTCGCGGTCGATCACCGCGCCGCCCCGGCAGCCCCGCAGCCCCCGCCCACGCGGTCGGTGCGCTGCCCATAGGGCAGGGGGGGGGCATCAAAGTGCACGCGCCCTGGGTGCAGACACCGACCTGTACCGCACGCGCAAAAAAATCCCCCCTTTCAAATCGGAATTCAAATGGCTGGAGTTAAAGGACGCAGCGGCGGCGCCCGCGCTGGCGCTGGCCGGAAGCCGAAACCCGAGAACGCCGGGGCTGAATATGCCCCCTCGACGGCGGGCATGACACCACTCGACGCGCTCGAGACCTTCATGAACGACCCGGCGCTGCCGGCCGCGCTGCGGCTCAAGGCCGCCGGCCTGGCGGCGCCGTTCCGCCACAAGAAAATGGGCGAGGGCAAGCCGGACCCGAAGACGGACCCGGCCGGCCAGCCGAGCGGCAGGTTCGCAGCACGGACCGGCCCGCCTGGGGCTGTGAAGCATTAGGAGTTGACGAATGGATTACACGACGGCGTGTCCAGACTGGGAGCGCCGGATCGTGGCGCGGGAGTCGCTGATTGCGACCCCGCCATTGTTTCCCGATGTGGCGGCCGACGCCTGGGCCATTTGCAGCAGTTTCATCCTGGTAGATGTCGCAGGCCAGCCTACCGTGGGCGAAGCCTCGCTACCTTGGCTGCGCGAGTTCGTCGAGGCGGTGTTCGGTGCCGAAGACCCGGAGACAGGCCGGCGCCACATCAACGAGATACTGCTCATGGTGAGCAAGAAGAACGCCAAGAGCACGATCGCGGCGGCCATCATGCTGTGCGCGTTGATCATGAACTGGCGCCCATCGGCCGAGTTGCTGATTCTCAGCCCGACCAAAAAAATCGCTGACAACAGCTACAAGCCGATCCGCGACATGATCAAGGCCGATCCGGAGCTGGAAGCACTCCTGTCGGTTCAGGACTACAACCGTAAAATCACGCACAAGCAAACCAGTGCGACGCTTCAGGTGGTTGCTGCTGAAAGTGACACGGTCTCCGGTGTAAAAGCGTCCTTCGTTTTCGTAGACGAGTTGCACGAATTTGGGAGGAAGGCGCATGCTTCGAACATGCTGCTCGAGGCAACCGGCGGCCTGACTTCGCGGCCTGAGGGCTTTGTAATTTACGCAACTACGCAGTCGGCCGAGCCGCCGGCAGGCGTATTCAAGACCAAGCTGGACTACGCGCGCAAGGTGCGCGACGGCAAGGTGGACGACCGCAAATTCCTGCCCGTGATCTATGAGTTCCCCGACGAGATGATCGCGGCCAAGGCCTACGAGAACCTGGAAAACGCCTTCGTCACCAACCCGAACTGGGGCGCCTCGGTGGATATCGAGCGCATCACGCAGTTGCGGAGCCAGGCGAAGGAGTCGGGCGAGCAGGAATTCAAAGAGTTCTTGGCCAAGCATTTGAACGTCGAGATCGGCCTGAACCTGCGGTCGGACCGCTGGGCCGGCGCCGACTTCTGGGAAGCTGCCGCTGACCGTTCCATCACACTGGATACGCTGCTCGAGCGGTCCGAGGTGGCGGTCGTCGGTATCGACGGCGGCGGCCTGGACGACTTGCTGGGCCTATCGGTCCTGGGGCGCGAGCGCGACACCGGCAAATGGCTCCTCTGGTGTCACGCCTGGGCGCACAAGATCGCGCTCGAGCGGCGTAAGGAAATCGCGCCGCGGCTGCTGGACTTCCAGCGCGAGGGCGACCTGACCATTGTGGCCCAGCCGGGCGACGACGTCATCGCGGTGGCGGACTTGATCTGCCACGTGCGCGACTCCGGGCTGCTGCCCGACGAGAAAGGAATCGGCGTTGACGCGGCCGGCATCGGCGCCGTCATCGACGAGCTCATGACTGCGGCGCGCGGCATCGACTACAAGCAGATCATCGCGATCTCCCAGGGCTACCGCCTGAACGGCGCGATCAAGGACACGGAGCGCAAGGTCGCCGGGCGCGAGCTGCTCCACGGCGGCCGCCCAATGATGGCCTGGTGCGTCGGCAACGCCCGCGTCGAGGATAAGGGCAATGCAATCCTGATCACGAAACAGGCCAGCGGCAAGGCCAAGATCGACCCTCTGATGTCCGCGTTCAGCGCGGTGTCGCTGATGGCGCTGAACCCCGTCGGGGCGGCGGCGCCGGAAATTCACGTATTGGACTTTTGATGACCGGACAACTGTTGAACCTGGAGAAAGCCAAGCACCGCTCAGGCGTGCTGGACTCCTGGATGGCCGGTCGCGAGGGGGCGATCGAGCGCGCCGGCCTGGTGGCGCTTGGGGAGAATTCGAGCGGCAGCTTGTCGATGGGCGAGTTGGCCAACCTGCTGGGCGCGGCGCACCGCTCGTCGTCCGGCTCCCAGGTGACGGCAGAGACCGGCATGCGCGTGTCGGCTGCATACGGTTGTATGTCGCTGGTCGCCGGCGCCATAGCCACGCTCCCGCTCGGAATCTACGAGCGAAAGGGCAACGACCGCGATTCCGCAGATCACGAATATTGGTGGATGCTGAATGAAAAGGCGAGCGATGGCTGGACGTCGGCCGCCGCCTGGGAGTCGATCATCCTGTCGAAGCTTTCGCATGGCGACGGCTTTGGCGAGTGGATTCGGCCCAGCCCGTTCAGCAATCGCGTCAGCGGGTGGAAGCCACTCAAGCGACACACGGTCCAGCCGTTTAAGGATGGCAAGGACGTCTACTACCGCATCACCCCGGACGATGGGCCGACCTATGTGCTTGACCGGGCTGACATCATTCACCTGCCGAGCCTGGGCTTCGACGGACTGACCAGTCCGAGCCCACTGACCTACGCGGCGCTGGAAGCGATCGGTACCGCGCTGGCGGCGCAGGAATACACCGGCCGGTTCCTCGCCGGCGGCGGCAACTTCGACTACGCGCTGAAAACCGCGTCGAAGTTGGACAAGACCCAGCTCGAGCAACTCAAGGCGTCGTTGATCGCGCGCGCGCAGAACGGCGGGCGCGGCCCTCTGATCCTGTCGGGCGGCCTGGAGCCGGCGCAGTTGAGCGTGAACTCGAAGGACGCGGAGATCCTGGCCACCCGGTTGTTCACGGTGGAGGAAATCTGCCGCATCTTCGGCGTGCCGCCATTCATGGTCGGGCACACCACCAAGACCACGTCATGGGGCTCGGGTATTTCCGAGATGGGCATGGGCTTCGTTCGCTATACCCTGCAGCGGCACCTGACGCCGATCGCGCAGGAAGTGAACAGCAAGCTGTGGCCTGTGCGCCAGCGCTACTTCGTCGAGCACATCACGGCCGCACTGGAGAAGGGCGACATCAAAGCCCGTTACGACGCCTACCGGACCGCGCTGGGCCGGGCTGGCGAGCAACCGTTCATGACCACCGATGAGATCCGCCGGCAGGAAAACCTGCCGCCAAATGCAACCCTGAACGTAAATGGAGGCCAGAGTGCCGAACAGCCTGACGAAACTCCTGGCGAGCAACAAGAAACGTCCTGAGCGCGTGCCGCAGTCGAAGATCGTCGCCAAGGATGGCGGCGACACCGAAATCTATATCTATGATGCGATCGTGGCCGACGAGGACACCGCGTACTGGTGGGGCGGCGTGTCGGCCGAGGCGCTGGTGCCCGAGATCCGCGCCATCAAGGGCGGCACGATCCGCCTGCGCATCAACAGCCCGGGCGGCGACGTGTTCGCAGCCCAGGCGATCTGCCAAGCCATTCGCGACACCGGCGCCAAGGTCGTCGCGCACATCGACGGCTATGCGGCCAGCGCCGCGACCGTGATTGCCACCGCCGCCGACGAGGTCGAGATCTCTGACGGCGGATTCTTTATGATCCACAACGCCTGGACCTGGACGATGGGCAACGCCAGCGACCTGACCGCGACGGCGACCCTCCTGTCGAAGGTTGACGCCTCGCTGGCCAGCCAGTACGCGAAGAAAAGCGGCATGAGCGTCGACGCCGTCAAGGCCGCCATGGATGCGGAGACCTGGTACACCGCCGACGAAGCCGTCGCCGCCGGCCTGGTCGACCGCATCGCAACCGGCGCCAAGGTCGAAGCATCGTGGGACCTGAGCGCCTACGCGAAGGCGCCGAAGCCGGCGCCGACCAACCAGATTGACCCGGTCGCCACCGACGAGCACCGCGCGCGCCAGCAGCAGCGGATCGCCACGATGGCCCGCCTCCAAGTTAGCTGACGCTCTCGCGCCACTAGACCAGCCACCTCCGGGTGGCTTTTTTTATGCCCAACGGCCGCGAGAGCGGACCAACCCCATCGAAAGGTTCTACATGACCAAGCTCGCACAACTGCGCGCCCAACGCGACACCGTGGCCAAGAAAGTCCACGACCTGAACAACAAGTACCCGGCTGACCAGCGCATGCCGGCGCCCGAGGCGGCCGAGTTGGACAAGTTCCTGGCCGAAGTCGAGGCGATCGATGGCGACATCGCGCGCGAGCAGCGCATCGCTCAGCTGGCCGGCGAGAACCCGGACAACCAGCACGACGAAGCACTGAAGGCGGCGTACCGCGCCGGCACCGGCGCCCCGGACGAGTCGGCCGCCCTGCGCGCGATGCTGTCGGGCGGCCTGTCGGCACTGTCGGCAGAGCAGCGCTCGGCCATGCAGGCCCGCGTGAACTCGGATATTCGCGCTGCGATGTCGACCACCACCGGCTCGGAAGGCGGCTATACCGTGGCGACCGAGTTCAGCAAGACGCTGATCCAGGCGATGAAGGCGGCCTACGCCGTCCGCAGCGTGGCTACCGGCTTCCAGACCTCGACCGGCGCCTCGATGCTGTTCCCGACTGCCGACTCGACCCAGGAAGAAGGCGAGATCGTTGGCCAGAATGCCAGTGCAACCGTCGGTGAAACCGCCTTTGGCCAAGCATCGATGGACGTGCACAAGTACTCGTCCAAGTCGATCGCGCTGCCGTTCGAGCTGCTGCAGGACTCGATGTTCAACGTCGAGGCCTACATTTCGTCGCTGCTGAACCTGCGTATCGGCCGCATCCACAACCGCCACCACACCGTGGGCACTGGCACCGCGCAACCGCGTGGCGTCGTCACCGCCTCCACCGCCGGCAAGGTCGGCGCCACCGGCCAGACCGTCACCGTGACCTACGACGACCTGGTGGACCTGGAGCACTCGGTCGATCCGTTCTACCGCCCGTCGGGCAAGTGGATGATGCACGACGACACCCTGAAGGCACTGCGCAAGCTGAAGGACACCCAAGGTCGTCCGATCTTCGTCCCTGGCTATGAGCAGGGCAACCCAGGCGGCGCGCCGGATCGCCTGCTTGGCCGCGAGATCGTCATCAACCAGCACATGCCAGTGATGGCCGCTAACGCGAAGTCGATCCTGTTCGGTGACTTCTCGAAGTACCTGATCCGCGACGTGATGGACACCACGCTGTTCCGCATGACCGACAGCGCGTACACCCTCAAGGGCCAGGTCGGCTTCGTCGCCTTCTGCCGCTCGGGCGCGAACATGGTCGACGTCGGCGGTGCGATCAAGTACTACCAGAACAGCGCGACCTAACCCACACGGCGGCCGGCCAGCCCGGCCGCCAACAGGAGAATCCAGATGGCAAAAGCAAAACAGCCTGGTTCGACTGGTGCCGAACAGGGTGCGCAGGACGAACAAAACAACCCGACGCCGGGCGATGGCGCCGCAGAGTCGCCAGCAGTTGCGCCGGCACCGCAGGCAGCGCCCGCTGATGTCGAGCCGAAAGCGCCGACCGCAGATGATCCGGTGCCGGCGGCGCTGGTCAAGGCCCGCGTGCTGGTCGCTGGCGCGTACGGCCAGTGCAACGACGTCGTCGAGGTCGACGCGGACACCGCGAAAGCGCTGCCCGATGTGCTCGATATCACGCCGGAAGCGGTCGCATACGCCGAATCGCTGGCGGCCGAGCAGTAATAACCGGGCAGACCGTCATGACCCACCTGCACATGGCCACCAGCGTCTCGACCATCCGCGTGTACGACGCGCCGGGCGGCTACGAGGCTCGCCGGCCGTATGCTGGAATCATCACGGTCACCCACCTCACAGACCGCGTCGTGTATGTGCACGGCGCCGTCGGCCAGGTCTCGCGCGCGACCTATGCGCAGGCCCTGGCCATGCTCGCCAAGCTCGGCGTCACCACGGTGATGTACGAGCGGCGCGGGCGAATGAAAACCATTGAGCTGCAACAGTGCGGCCCCAACAACATCGAGGCCCCATGCGATTCGCCGATCGAGTAAAGCAAACCACCATATCGACCAGCGCGGCAAGCATCCCGCTCAGCGGCACGGTGGCGACCTTCGGCACCTTCCCGGCGGCCTTCGAAGTCGGCGCAACCGGGATCGTGGCTTGCATGGATGATGGCAAGGGTGCTTGGGAGATCAGCGTCTATACGCTGACCAATTCCAGCACGCTGACCCGCACGGCGATCCTGTCGAGCTCGAACGGGGGAGCGGCGGTGACATTCCCGGCCGGTGCGAAGGAGGTTTTCTGCACCGTGGCGGCGAAGGTGCTGGCTGATTTTGTCAGCCTCAATGATGGAATAACCGTCGCAGGCCTTCCGCGAGGCGTCCCGCAGGCTGCGGACCTGATCTCGTTCGCCCGCGCGGCTGGCGGCGATCTGGCAATCACGTACGGTGACTTTCTGGCGCTCGTCAACGGCAACCCGCCTGCGAGCGACACCACCGCGCCGGCGTTCCCCGACGCGCTGTCGTCGGCCTCGGTCATGCAGACCAGCTTTACCCTGGCATGGCAGGCCGCGACCGACGCGAGCGGCATCGCTCGCTACGAGTACAGCTACGACGGCTCGACCTGGACGAGCGCCGGCACTGCGCTGTCGGTCAACCTGTCCGGACGCACCGCCGGCACCACTTACACGATGCGCGTGCGCGCCATCGATCCGTCGGGGAATATCTCGGCCGTGCGTACGCTGGCGGTCACGACTGCCGCTGCATCGGGCGATACGCAGGCACCGAGTATGTCGGGCTCGATCAGCACGAGCGCGGTCACCTCGAGCGGCTACACGTTCGGCTGGACGGCCGGCACCGACAATGTAGGCGTCGACCACTACGAGACCAGCATCGACGGCGGCGCCAGCTGGGAGAGCTTCGCGGCAGGTACCCTGAGCCGCACTGTGGCCGGTAGGCCGGCCAGTACGACCGACAATCTGCGCGTTCGCGCGCACGATGCGGCCGGCAATATCTCAAATGTCCTGAGCGGAACCGTCACGACCCTAGCCGGCATGTCTTATTCGATCACCCCATATAGCGGTGGCACAGTCAAAACGACGGTTGACGGTACGGCCCCGAGCACCACGCAAGGCACGCTCAAGGGTTTTAGCTACGGCGCAACGATGTCCAATCAGTACGTGAACATTGTGCCGTCGCCGACCGCCGCGTGGTCCGGCTGGGGGGATTCTCCAACTGTGCCACCAGCACGAATTACGGCGACCGAAAATACAGGCTCGTCCGCCAAAAATGGGATGACCCCGATGGCCAAGGGGACTGGTAACGCATGGTCCAATACGAGCCAACGCCTATGGGTGCAAACGGGTAGCGGCGACAGTCCGCCCAAATATTATTGGGTTGATCCAGGCGACGGCACTCCGGTCTGTATGAATCTGAGCACTGGAACCGTGGTCGTGGGGGCTTAATGCCGATCTTGCTATTCAATGGGCGCCCCGTACTCACTGGTAGCCGCGTGCGGTCCGTAACGCCTGGGCCGAACGTCGAGCCAGAACCTGAGCCATCTTCGATTACGCTGGACTCCTGGGTGGACTACCGCGTGCTCCAACGCGTCGGCAACAGCAAGGTCGTCGAGTTCAGTGGTGGCTACGGCAACGTGACCCCGGCACAGATCGAGGCTCGCGTCGTCGACTACACGACCGGCGCGCAGGTGACACCCTGGACCGCCTTGAGCAATCCGTCGATTGGAAACGGGCTCTGGTCAGGTCAGCTGAATACCCCGCAGGGTGGCTGGTACAGGATCCAGGTGCGCGACTCGGCCCGGCCCGCAGGCGTCGTGTCGGGCGCGACTCGCTGGGGCGTGGGCATCATCGTCTTGATGTGCGGCCAGTCGAATATGTTCAACCTGAGCGTTAGCGGCACTTACGGGTATCCGACCGGCCATCCGCTGGTGGTCGAACCTGCGAGCGGTGCCGGCGTTGGCCCTGGTAGCCCGCCATACACGTATCGCCGCGTCGGCCTGACCAATGACAACTGGCCGCCGAACACGATGAACAAATCGCAGCAGGCCGGCCTTTCGAACGGCAAAACGATGCCGGGTCACGTGCACCTCGGTAATTTGCTGGCGATGAGCTTCAACGTGCCGGTCCTGCTGCTGAATAAAGCGAAATCCGGCTCGAAGATTGACGCTGTTTGGATGACCGGCCAAAGCGGCTGGAATGACGTAGAGCTGGCCGTGGCCGCTGTCGGCAGCGATTTTGAGCTGGTGTACTGGCTGCAAGGAGAATCGAATAGCGGCATGGCCCGCGCCGTCATGGTCGGCCACCTCAACACGCTGTATTCACAGCTCAAGACTTTGAGCGGACGGAATAGCGACACGCTCAAGATGGGCATCATTTCGCTTGGTCCGGTCAGCCTGAGCAGCAGCTATTCGGGGGCGAGCGACACCAAGTTCGGCGAGATTCGCGCGGCCCACGTGGAATTCGCCAGCAACACCCCGGGCGCGTTCTTCGCCGCCGCTACGCACGACAGCATGGCCAGCGACGGCGTACACATGGGCGCGATGTACCAAGCACGCACCGGCGCCAAAGCGGCCAT
Source organism: Massilia sp. HP4 (assembly GCF_005222695.1). GTDB lineage: Bacteria > Pseudomonadota > Gammaproteobacteria > Burkholderiales > Burkholderiaceae_D > Telluria. The sequence continues at coordinate 25,047 of NZ_STGG01000002.1, forward strand.
GTCTTATATCGCATTGAAAGGCCGGGGCCCATCTGGTGCCGGCCCGCGGGTTACTGGCGGCGCGCGCACTGGTGTCGATATCGACCTGGACGTCCAGCAGGCCGGCGGTACGGCGCTCGCCGACGGCGCTGGCGGCAACGGCACGGCGCTGCGTGGATTCCGCGTGTTTGATGCGACCGACACCACGCTGGCGTCGCCGCTGCAGATTGCATCGACCATGATCCTGGGCCCCGACAAAATCCGCCTGCGCCTGGCAGTAGCGCCCGCCGGCAGCGTGCTGGTCGACTACGGCATGACGAATACCCCGCACAGCCCCGACCCGATCTCGGCCGCCATAACGTCGTTATCGGAATCGGCTGTGTACGACAACGTGGCGGTTGTGAACAGCCCTGTTGGCTGCCTACTTCAACCTTTCGCAGCAATCCACATCACAGGGAGCTGACATGCTCGGTTACTCCGTCCTCGGCGTGTCCGTGTTGGGCACGTCCGGGCAGGCGGGCGCCGAGCCGCCAGAGGTAACGCCGCCAGGCCCGATTGATGTAACAAAGATTTCCCCGTCCCGAATTGTCGTCTTCGAAAGCAGCGGGAGCCGCATCACGCCGTTCGGCGGCAGCGGCTCTCGCGCCACGCCTTTTGAGGGCAGCGGCAGTCGGATTACGCCCTTCGAGGGTGATGGCAGTCGCCTGGTGAGGTTTGAATGAATGAGAAGGCCCCTTGGAAAGAGGGCGACGACTGGTTCGTCTTCCGCGATCCTGATGAGAAAAGCTACTACGGCGCAGACCTGACCGAGGAATTGATCGATCGCGCCACGACCCCCAAGGCGAGCGGCGCGCTTGAGCTGGTGCTGGTCGGCGTCGTCCAGTTGGAGGCGCCGCAGCTCCAAGTCGTGACAGTCGCCGGTGTGCAGCGCACCTACGCGATCGCCTTCTTGGGCGGCATTGAGGGCGAGCCTCCGGCCGACTGGAAGTGGACCGCTCGCGTCTCTTGCGCGAACGGTGAACGCTTCGACAAAACGACAAAATTTCGCCGGAGGGACACCTGATGTACGACGTCAGCAAACTCCCGGCCGTCCGAGCGCTGATTGAGCAGGCTGAGCAGCCGGAGCAGCAACCAGACCCGGCGCCGGCCATTGAATATGCGCGCGCGCCACAAGCATCTGGCGCACCAGTCGGATCCGGCCGGCCGCCAGCAATACAGGAAACGACCCGATGAGCTTGAAACTGATCACCCCGCCGGCGGCGCTGGCGGTGTCGCTCGATGCCGCGCGCACCTCGGCCCGGGTGGATGGCGAGGAGCACGACGCCGAGCTGCGCCAGGTGGTCGAGGCGTACACCCGCGAGGCCGAGCACGAAACCGGACGCGCGTTCGTGGAGCAGACCTACCGGCTGACGCTCGATGCCTTCCCGGCAGCGATCCGGCTGGACAAGCCGCCGATTCAGTCGGTGGCGCACGTCAAGTTCTACGATCCAAACGGCGCCAAGCTCACGCTCGATCCGCAGGACTACCTGCTGGACGCCGAGAGCGAGCCAGGATTCCTCGTGCCGGCGCCGGGCCGCGGCTGGCCGGCGACGCAAGCGCGCGTGAACGCGGTTGAGGTGGTCTACACCTGCGGATACGGCGCTGACGATGCGTCGGTACCGGCGAACGCCAAGCGCTACATCCTGGGCAAGGTGTCCGAGGAATTCGCGCCTGCTGGCACGTCCAAGAACGAGTTCCTGGGCAAGCTGCTCGACGAATTGAGGGTCTATTCCGCATGATGAACGACCGAATCACCCTGCAGCGGCCTGGCCCGGGCGCCGGAAAGCTGCGCGCGCCCGGGGCCTGGGAGTCGGTCGGCAGCGTCTGGGCCCACGTGCTGTTCCCGAGCGGCGCCGAAGTGGTGCGCGCCGGCGGCGAGGTCTCGATCGTCAAGTGCTCGATCAGGATCCGCGCGCGCGCCGACATCGACACCTCCTGGCGCGTCCTGTTCAAGGGCAAGGCCTACGACATCGAGTCGGCGCTGCCAGATGGCCGTGATCCGCGGTTCATGTTCCTGGTCTGTAAGGGGGTGTCGTGATCGAGTTCGACACCTCAGCCTTCGAGCGCGCGATGACCGAAGCAAAGCAGACGATTACGGAAGCGCTGGGCGAATCGACGCTGCGCACAGTTGGGTTCGCCGGCGCGGAGATATTTTGCGATCAGGCCAAGCAAAACTCCCTCAAGCATTACAAGACGGGCGTCCTGTACAACAACATCATCGTCAAACGTCTTGAAGAGGAGGCGGATGGTGGCCTCCGGCAGGTCTACATCGTCACCGTTCGAAACGGGCGCGCGGGCGACTGGGCTGCTTACTACTGGAAGTTCGTCGAGTTCGGTCACAAGTTCGTCCCTCGGAACAAGAAACGCGGCAGAACAGGCAGTACGGTCGGGTGGAAGGCTCATCGACAGGCGGCTGCGCTCGAGTACGGCACCGCCAGCGCCCCGGCGTACCCGTTCATGCGGCCAGCCTATGAAAGCAAGAAGCAGGAGGCCGTCGACGTCATGACCCGCACCCTGGCTGAGCAGATCGCAAGGAATGCCCGATGACCCCTGAAGACCATATCGACGCCGTGCTGCAGCACCTGGCCGGCGGTCGCGTGTTTCCTGACGTGGCGCCGCTGAACACCGAACGGCCGTTCGTTACCTACCAGCTGGTGGGTGGCGCGCCGGACAACTACCTGAGCGGCGATTTGCCCGAGAAGCAGCAGGTGCGCATGCAGGTCAACGTCTGGGTCGATCGGCGCGCCGAGGCATCCGAGATCGGGATGCTGGTCGAGGACGCGATGCGGTCGGCTGCCCACCTGCAGGTCGAGGTCATCACCGGCCGCGTGGCCACCTATGACGAAGAAACCGACCTGCGCGGAACCATGCAGGACTTCAGCATGTACTGCTGACCCAGAACAACCCCTTTCCAGGCCGCCCCGAGAAATCCGGGCGGTTTTTTCATGCCCGCGAGGGCGCGCAATGGCCCGGATTCCGGGCTTTTTTACTTTTGAGAGGCCCTCACCATGGCTGTATCCGTCCCCAACAACAGCACCTTCTCGGTCGCTACCACCTATGCTGCCGCGATCAGCGTTTCGGCCGCAACCAATGCTCTGGAGGCGGTCCTGACCACCGCTGCCAACACCTTCGCAGTCGGCGACATCGTCGAATTCTCCACCGGCTGGGTGAAAGCGAATCTGCGGATCTTCCGCGTGAAGGCCGCAACTTCGACCAGCGTCACGCTCGAGGGCTTCAATACCAGCAATCTCCAGCTCTACCCGGCTGGCAACGGTGCTGGCTCGCTGCGAAAAATCATGACCTGGACCGTCGTTCCATACATGAAGGAGTTCACGCCTTCGGGCGGCGACCCAAAGTACAACACCGAGGAATACCTGGATATCGAAGACGAAATCCAGATGTTCAACGGCTTCTCCGCCGTGTCGATCGCCATGAGCATCGCCGACGATCCGACCCAGCCGCACAACGCAGTTCTGCAAGCTGCGACTGATACGCAGGCAGTGACCGCGTTCCGCGTGGTGCTCCAATCCGGTGCCCCGCTGTTCTATAACGGCGTGCTGGGCTACAACCCGAACCCGAGTTTCGTGAAGGGCCAGGGCATGGTCGTCAAGTGCGGTTACGCACTGCGCAGCCGCGTCAACCGCTACGCCTCGTAACCCGGTTGCCAGCCGGCGCCGAATGGTCGGCGCTGGCCTTCCCAGCCCGCGGGGTAGTGCCTCGCGGGTCTTTTTACCTCTCCTGAAAGAAAATCACCATGGCAAAAGCAAAACTTTCCCTCGCCGGCGAAGCAACCTTCAAGGCAACCGTCACGATCCCGGTCCCAGGCGGCACGACCGCCGACGTGGAATGGACCTTCGCATGGATGGAGCGCGACACCTTCAAGGAGTTCCTGAAAAACCTGGCCGGTGCCGAGGACATCGACGCGCTGATGGATGTCTCGCGCGGCTGGGATCTCGATGATGCGTTCGGCAAGGCCGCTGTCGAGAAGCTGATCCAGAAATACGTGGGTGCGACCCGCGCCGTCCTGGACAAGTTCATTTCCGAGCTGAGCGGGCAACGCGAAAAAAACTAAGGGCCGTCGCCTCGGCCCTCTACGAGCCTGAGCCGTCTGAGACCGAACTGGCGGTTCTGGGCCTAACACTAGAGGACTTGGCGACGGATCCTGTCGAGATATGGCCTGAGAACGTCCGGGCCTTCGACCTGTTTTACAGCCTGCGCAAACAGTGGAACCTCGCCCCGATGGGCGGCCCGATCGGGCTGAACTTCCTGGTTGCCTACAACCGCATGGACCGCATGGGCCTGACGCCGGAGGAATACAACCAACTAGACGAAGACCTGCAGGTGATGGAAGACGCAGCGCTCGAGGCTATGCGGAGCAAGGAATAGACGTTGTGCCGCCGCCGGGCGGCTTTTTTATGGGCGGCGAATGAGCACTATCACCAACGAAGCAGTCATCAAGATCACTGCCGATGCGAGCGGCGTCGAATCCGGCTTGCGCCAGGTCGAAGCGGCGACTGCGCGCACCGGCAAGAACCTCGAAAACCTCGGCGCCACTGCACAGAAGACCGGGAAATCGCTCGAATCGCTCGGCGCTGGCCCTGGCCTGCGCAATGTCGGCGACGGCGCCGGCGCTGCGGCTGGCCAGGTCGACCGTGCGACGAAAAGCATGGCTGACTCGATCCAGCGCGCCACCGCCACGATGAATGCTGGCGCGAAGGGCAGCGCAGCCTATTACGAGGCGCTGGCCAACACGCGAGGGCTGAACATCACCGCGCTGCGCCCGTACTTGGACCAGCTGGACGCTGTCACCCGCAAGACCCAGCAGGCCGCAGCCGCGCAGCGACAGCTCGACGCCGGCAACAATTTCTTGGCCGGGCTGCGTGCTCAGGCGGAAGGCATCGGTAAGACAGCCTCCCAACTCGCTGCCCTGCGCGCCGAGCAGTTGGGTGTCGCGGATGACGCGCGTCCGCTGATCGAGCAGCTGCAGGCGGCTGAAGAGGCCGCTGGGAATGCTGGAAATTCGATCAGCGGCTTTGCCGCAGCGCTTGCAAGCGTCGCAAGCGGCGCTGGATTGGCAGCTGTCGTGCAGCTGTCCGATGAATATGGCAAGTACGTCGCCCAGCTGAAGCTGGCCACTACCGGGCAGAGCGAATTCGCGAACGCCCAGGGAGCTGTGCGCCGGATTGCCGCTGGTGCTCAGTCGGACCTCTCGGCCACCGGATCGCTTTACGCGAGCATCACCAAGAGCACGCGCGACCTCGGCATCGCTCAGGCCCAGGTGGCGGATATCACGGAAACCGTCAGCCTCGCCTTGAAGGTTTCAGGGGCATCCTCGGCCGAAGCAGGCTCCGCGATCCTCCAGCTGTCGCAGGCCTTTGCGTCAGGCGTGCTGCGCGGTGACGAGTTCAATTCGGTCAACGAAGCATCGCCGCGCCTGATGCAGGCGCTGGCCGATGGAATCGGCGTGCCTGTTGGTGCGCTGCGTGCTATGGCCGAGCAGGGCGCGCTGACTACCGACGTGCTGGCAAACGCTCTCCCGCGCGCGCTGGCGGCGTTGCGCACCGAGGCGAAGTCGGTAGAGTCGATCGGCGGCGCGGTGACAGTATTGAAGAACAACTTGCTGGAGCTGGTCGGCTCGACTGCTCAGTCGAATGGCGTGGTGAGCGTTCTGTCGGGCAGTATCGGACTGCTGGCCGAAAACCTGATGCTGGTTGGCGGCGTCGTTGCGACCGGCGCACTGGCAAAGTTGGGCTCGATGTTTGGTGTCGCGGCCACGAAGGCATACGAAAATGTTGCAGCGAGCCGCGCTCTGGCCGCGGCCAATTTGGCTACCGCAAACACGAACGTCGCTGCGGCGGCAGCTGCCTCTGCGACTGCTACCGCGCGCGTCAACGAGCTGCGGGCAGCGGTACTGGCCGCAGAAGGCAATGCCGCGCTGGCGATCGCAACGAATGGACTGATTCCGGCCCAGGCGCGTGCGGCGGCAGCGGCAGCAACCCACACCGCGGCGCTGACTGCGCAGGCGACTGCCGCTCGCGCCGCATCGGTCTCGATCACGGCCGCGCGCGGCGCTCTGGCGCTCGTTGGCGGCCCGGTGGGCGCGGTTATCACCGTGCTCGGCCTGGCCGCAACTGCCTGGGCCGTGTGGGGCAATGCAGCCGAAAAGGCCAACGACCAGGCGACCGAGTCGACCGAGGAATCGACGGCGGAAATGATCGTGCGTCTCGACGAGCAGATTACCAAGCTCCGCGAGCGCAACGCGCTGGCAGCCACCGAGCCGCGCATCAAGGCGCTCGACGGCATCAGCGAGGTCGATAAGGACGGACTGGCGCGCGCGAAAGCAGCGCTCGACGCGAACAAGGCCGCGCAGGCTGCGGCTGGAAATGATGCGCGCGCACGTATGATGCTCCAGCTCGAAGAGGTCGAACTGTCGGGTAAATACGAGGCAGCGCTCGGGCGTGTGAAGGCGCTCCAGGGCGAGGTTGCAGTTGCGGCTGCGCGCACCCGCGGCGAACGCTTGGACGACTGGTACGCCAAGAACGGCACGTCCGCGCAGCGACTGGCCGCCGAACTCGAAAACCTCAAGAAGGAATTCGGCACCATCCCTCCAGAAATGGAGAAGTTGGTGCGCGCCAAGTTCGCCGACCCGGCCGCCACCAAGGCGATCACCGACCAGGCAAAGGCGGCGAAGGAATATGCCGACCTGCTCGCGCGCATCAGCGGCAAGAGCCTGGGCGTAGATTCGGACTACCAGGAGAACCTGGCGAAGCTGGCTGCCGGCTATAAGGCGGGCAAGCAGACGCTGGCCGAATACACTGAGACGCTGGAGAAGTACAACGCCCAGCAGCCGCGCGCAGTGCAAGCCGCAAAGGAACTGAGCGACTTCCAGGCTGAATACTCGAAAGGTCTGGAGACGACGAGCACCGTGTACGCGAAGCGCGTGCAGGACGCTCAGGACGAAGCGACCCGAAACGAGGATCTGGCGCGCACCTACGGGATGACCAAGTCGGCGATCGAGGCGCTCGAGCTGGCGCGTTTGGAGGAGCAGCTCGCCCAGCGCGCGACGCTGGGCTTGCAGCTCGACCAAATCGAGATGCTCGAGAAGCTGATCGACGCGAAGAAGCGCAGCGCAGGCGCCGCGGTGCGGATGGAGGGCATCGATGCGGCGAAGAAGGCGGGCGAAGATCTCGACCGGTTCCTGGATCCGACCAAGGCGCAGACCTTTGGCGAAGCCCTGAAGGGCGCGTTCGGCGCCGCCGGCGACTCGATGACCCAACTGATCAGCGGCCTGGACGCCTATGGCATCCGCCAGGCCGAGATCGACAAGGCCCGCAAGGATGCATCCGTCAAGTATGCAACCGACTCCAAGGGTTACGCCGACGCGATGGCTGCGATCACTGCCAAGGAGGTGAAGAGCCGCCTGAGCGGCTACGGCGATATGTCGGCCGCCGCGAAAGGGTTCTTCAAGGAGAATTCGACTGGCTACCGCGTCATGGAGGGTGCGGAAAAAGCGTTTCGTGCGATCGAGCTGGCAAATCAGATGCAGTCGCTCTACACGCACCTGTTCGTAACCACGGCGAAAGCCACTGGCACGGCGGCTGGGCAAGGGGCTGAGACAGCTGCGGTTGTGGCTGGCGAGGCCGCGCGCAATACCGCCAAGGTGCCAGGCGTGTTCATGTCGTTCATGAGCGCATTGGGACCGTGGGGAATGGCTGCCGCTGCTGCTGCGATCGCTGCGGTGCTGGGCGGCGCGTTCAGTGGTGGCAGTGTCGATATGACGGCGCAGCGCCAGGAGAAGCAGGGAACTGGCTCGGTGCTGGGCTCGGACGCCAAGTCGGAATCGATCGCGCGTTCGCTCGAGGCCATCGAGGGCGCCACGCTCCAAGGCCTTGGCATCAGCAATGGCATGCTGACGTCGCTCCGCAACATCGAGGCCGGCATCGGGCAATTCGCTTCGCTGCTGGTGCGAAGCACGGGCGTTACCGGTGACTTCGGTGCGGAGTTCGAGTCCGTGGGCAGTGCTGCGAAGCTCGGCCTCGAGCTCGACAAGATCGGCGGCGACTGGCTGGGCAAGATGACCAGCCGCATCCTGGGCGCCGTGTTCGGTGGTAAGACGACCGTCGAAGATACCGGCTTCATGGTCGACCGCGCGAGCTTCGCCACCATCGCTGCTGGCGGCCTGAGCGCGATGCAGTACGCCGACATCAAGAAAGATGGTGGCCTGTTCGGCAGCGACAAGAACAGTACCAAGCTGGAAGGTCTCGGGCTGGAGGGCAACCGCCAGATTGCCAGCGTCCTGCTGTCGCTGTACGACACGGTGCTGGAAGCTGGCTCAATGCTCGACATCGGTGCCGACGGTTTCGCTGAGCAGCTAAACCGCTTCGTTGTCGATATCGGCAAGGTCAGCCTGAAAGGGCTGTCGGACGACGAGATCGAGAAGGAGCTGTCGGCCGTGTTCTCGAAGGTCGGCGACGACCTGGCTAAGTTCGGCGTTGGCGGCCTGGAGCAGTTCCAGAAGGTGGGCGAAGGCTACCTTGAGACCCTGACCAGGGTGGCCACCAACTACCAGGCGGTAGCGGTGGTGACCGATTCGCTGGGGATGACGTTCGGCTCGCTGGGCCTAGCCTCGGTCGGTGCGCGCGAGCGGCTGATCGACCTGGTCGGCGGCCTGGACGAATTCACCTCGAGCGCTGACCAGTTCCTGTCCGATTTCTACTCGGACAAGGAGCGCGCCGACGCGCTGCGCGGCCGGATCACTCCTACGCTGGACCAGTTCGGGATCAAGACCGGCGCCGAAGACTCGCTGCAGCAGTTCCGCAGCGTTGTCACGGGCCTGGACGTGACCACCGAGGCAGGCGCGCGCGCCTACGCCACGCTGATGCAGATCGCACCGGCGTTCAAGCAGATCGCGGACGTGGACGCGAAAGTGTTCGAAGAGCGGGCCGACCTGCAGAAGCAGCTGGACGAGCTCACGCTGTCCGAGACCCAGCTGCTGGCCAAGCAGCGCGCCGCGCTCGACGAGAGCAACCGCGCGCTGTTCGACCAGATCCAGGCGGTGAAGGCCAAGACAGCGGCCGAGGAAGCGGCAACCGCGGCAATTAACAAGGCGAAGTCGGATGCTGCTGCCCTGATGGGCGGTGTGGATTCGGCGTTCTCGGTGCTGCAGAAGGTGGTCAGCCGCCAGAAGCAGGCGCTGCAGGACGAGATCAGCGTTCGCACGGCTTCGATCCAGAAGATCGAGGCGCTGTCGCAATCGCTGCGCTCGACCTTGGATGGCATGACGGTGCAAGGCCGCGAGGCTGAGGACCGCCAGGCCGCCCAGGCGCAGATCCAGGCGGCCCTCGCGATCGCCAAGGCATCGGGCAAGCTGCCGAGCGCCGACGACCTGCGCAATGCCTTGTCGGTGGCAGGTCGCAGTTCGGCTGACCAGTTCGCCACCCAACAGGATTACTTGAGGGACTTCTACGCCACCCGGGCCGGTATCGAAGACCTGGCGGGGCTGACCGACAAATCGCTGTCGGCCGAGGAGCGCAGCCTGAAATCGCTGGAGGACCAGGTCAAGCAGTACGACCTGATGCTCGAGCGCGAGCAGGAGCAGATCGACGTCCTGAAAGGGATTTCGGTCACCGGCCTGTCGATCGAGCAAGCCCTCGCAGCGCTGCACAGCGCAGTGGTGGCCGCCGCGGCGAACCCGGTCAATTCGGCTGGTTCAGCGATCAACGACGCCTACAAGGATTCGCTGGGCCGGGCGCCGGACCAGGCCGGGCTGGACTTCTGGAAGGACCAAGCGGCTGGCGGCCTGGGCACCGGCGCCATCGTCGACGCCATCAAGAATTCGCCCGAGGCCAAGATCCGCGAGCTGTACCGCGACGTCTTCGGCCGCGCGCCGGACGCCAGCGGCCTGCAGTTCTGGGTCAGCCAGATGAACGGCGGCATGTCGCTCAGCACCATCCGCGACGCAATGATGGGCAGCGACGAGAAAAAAGGGCTGCGCGGTTTCGCGGTGGGCGCGAACTACATCCCGGTCGATATGCCAGCGATGGTCCACCAGGGCGAACGCATCATCCCAGCGGCAGACAACCGCGAGCTGATGCGCCGCCTGGCCAGCCCTGAAGGCAACAACCAGGCCCTGGCCGCGGCCGTCGAGCGGCTCACGCGCGAGGTTGAGGGGCTGCGCGCCGAAACGCGCGCGGTGGCGACGCACACGGAGAAATCGGGCCGCCTGTTGGGCCGGGTCATCCGTAACGACGTTTTGGTCACTGGACAGGAGGGTTAATGAGCGGTATGAAAATCATCAAGCCGACCGTCATCACTGACGCGATGCTGGTGAGCAGCTCGGTGCCGGAACCGGACGCGGGGGAGGAGGTCTGGGTTGCTTCGAAAGCCTACGCAGCAGGCAACGTCGTGATCCGGACCACCACGCACCGCAAGTACGAGCGCAAGGTGGCGGGCACGAGCAGCACAGCGCCCGAGAGTGACCCGACCAACTGGTTCGACATCGGCCCGACGAATCGCTGGGCCATGTTTGACCGGAAGGTCGGCACGACGACCACTGCCGCCACCTCGGTGGTCGTGGCCCTGCGCGTCGGCGGCGTCTCGGGGATCGGCGCGCTCGAGCTGACCGGCCGTGAGTTGAAGGCGACGCTCCGGGATGCTCCGGGTGGCGCGATCGTCTACACCAAGACGATCGTGCTGGATGGAACCATCATCGAAAGTGTCTACGAGTGGTTCTTCGCCGACTTCGAGCAGCAGACCGATGCTGTCATGATCGACCTGCCGCAGCACTTCACGAATGGCGAGCTCACAATCGAATTGACCGGCACTTCTGGCGTCGAGATCGGCGTGCTCCAGGCTGGCCAGGTGATCGAAGTGGGCATGACGAAGAAGGGCGCCTCGGTCGGCATCACCGACTTCAGCAAGAAGGAGCGCGACGTTTTCGGAAATTTCGACATCCTGGAACGCACCTGGAGCAAGAACAGCAGCATGCAGGTGCTCACCGACGCCCGAGACTTCAACAAGATCTACCGGCGCTTGGCGTCTATTCGCGCGGTCCCGTGTATCTACATCGGCACCGACCGGGTCGGCTTCGAGCCGATGATCACCTACGGGTTCTACAAGGACTTCGGGATCACCGTCGACTACGAGCATTCCCATTTGCTTAACATTGAAATTGAAGGGCTGTGATGGCTATCGATCTACTCAACCCCCTCGACAGGACGTCGCCCACTTTCCGGGGCGACGTCGACGCCCTGTTCTCGGGCGGGCTCAACAACGTCATCGCACAGATGAATGCTGAGCTTCAAGGCGTTCATGCGATGCAGGCTGGGGGCGCGTATGCATTTATGTACACGTTCGACAGTAGCACGGCTGTCGCCGACCCTGGCCTCGGCCGGCTGCGCATGAACAGCGCAACGCAAAGCGCTGCGACAATTCTTCGGGCAGACCAGCAAGAGGCGGGCGGGGTAAATATTGCGGCATTGTTCGATGCAATCGGCGCCGGTGGTAGTGTTCTCAAAGGCGCCTTGCGAATAGTAAAGGCGTCTGATCCGACTCAGTGGATGCTATTCGACGTTCTGGCCGTTGGTTCCGCATCCGGCTATAGGAATCTGACCGTTGTGCATCGAGGCGGCACTTCTGCAAGCCCCTTTGCCAACGGCGAATCGGTCATGATCTTCGTTGACCGCGCTGGCGATGTCGGTAACGGTGCAGAGGTGCTGCTCGGAACTGCTGATATCACTGAGCCGACCGCGCTCATAAACTTTCTGAACATTTTCTCGCCGTTATACGATAACTACCGAATTGAGTTGCTGGGCATGACTTTTACTGCTACAGCAGCGGCGTTCCGCCTTCTATTTGCAGTTGGCGGCGTCGTAACTACGCAAAGCGTTTATTACAACGCATCAACGTCGGGAGCGACAGCGACCCAGACAAGTTGGATTTTTCCGCAGTCAACTGTCACTCAGCGCCCGACAACCCTCACGCTTGAAATTTCCAACATCAACAGTGCGGCGACCCCATCAACTCTCCGCACCACTGGTGTCCACCAGTATTCAAACAGCGGCAATGTTACGGTATTGCCAGTGTTTGATGCTGGACTTTGCGTGGGTGAGTTCGTCGCGAGCGGCTTTCAGCTGCAGCGTACCACTGGCAATTTCACGGGCGGCAAAATCCGCGTTTATGGACGGAGGAATTAATGAAGGTGCTCGAAGATGGCGTCTACCGCAATGCTACCCCTGAAGAAATCGCCGAGGCCGAGGCGCGCGCCAACGAGCCGCAGCCGGCGCCACCGCGCCACATGACAGTGCTCGCGTTCCGCAACCGGTTCACGAAGACCGAGAAGGTGCGGGTCGAGCTGGCGGCGATCGACGATCCGGCTGCCGGCCTAGAGCATCGCGAGCGCGCCGCGGTCGTGCGCGTCGGCCAGGCCGACTTGGCGGCGGCCACCTATGTGGACGTCGACCGCGCCGACACGCGCGCGGACGTACAGGCATTCGAGGCAATGGGTCTGCTCGACGCTCACGGCCGCGCGCTGGCGATCCTCGACGACGAGATCCAGCCGCACGAGCGCTACTACAGCTGATCCTTCTCCCACCACAAAGGAAATAGCATGAAAAACCTGAAACACGGCCTGTTCCAGTTGTTCATCGCGTTCGACCAGCTATTCAACGTGCTGCTCAGCCCCTTCAGCCTGGAGACCTGGGCCGACGAGACGATCAGCTCGCGTTCCGGCCGCCTGATCCACCGCTACCCGTACAAGTTCTACGCCGCGGTGATCGATCTGATTTTTCACCCTTTCCAGGGCCCGAACCATTGCGTCAACGCCTACAAGAAAGAGTTGACGCGCTACCAGTTCCCGCCCGAGATGCGAGACCCGGCGCCCGCCGCCGACGACGACCAAGCCCGCCAAGAGCGGGTTTTTTAACGCCCATCGAAAGGCAACAATGAAGATTACTCCACCAGAAATGGGCAGCTACGCCGGCGGCGCCGTCGCAATCGGCACGTCCCTGACGCTCACCCAGGTCGGTATCGTCGTCGGTATCGTGACCGCGCTACTGACGTTCGGCTTGAACGCCTGGTATGCGGCGAAGAAGGACGCGCGCGAGCAGGAGCTCGCCGACCTCGACCGTCGTGAGCGGGAAGTGCGCCTCGCGCAGCTCCTGGCCCAAGAGGTGAAGTCGTGATGCGCCGGGCCGGCCTGGCCGGCATCGTCGGCGCCGTTGCCGCTGCCGCGCTTCTCGTCATCACCCCGAAGTTCGAAGGAACCGAGTTGACGACCTACCGCGACATGGGCGGCGTGCTGACCTACTGCACCGGCGCCACTGAGCATGCGCAGTGGGGCAAGACGTACACGCCTGAGCAATGCCGCACCCAACTCGACCACGACTTGGCGCGGCACGCACTCGGCATCGCGCGGTGCGTGCCGCTTGCCAGCATGACCGACGGCCAGCGGGTGGCCTTCGTCGACGCCGCGTACAACATCGGCGTCGGTAACTTCTGCGGCTCCAGCATGGCGCGCCGGGCGAATGCCGGGGACATGACTGGCGCTTGCAACGCGCTGCTCGCATGGAACAAGGTCAAGGTCTGGCGCCAAGTCATCGGCGCGGATGGAAAGCCGGTCAAGGACACGAACGGCCAGGTCGTGATGCGCCAGGTGCTCGAGGAGGTGCGTGGGCTCACGCGCCGGCGCCAGGCCGAGCGCGAACTGTGCCTGAGGGGGCTGCCGTGATCCCGGTGCAGTACCGCGCGCTGGCGGCCGGCGTGGCCGTGCTTCTGCTGATGGCCCTTGCTGGCGCCGCCGGCTGGTTCACGAACGGCTGGCGTCACGGCGCTGAGATCGCCGACCTGAAGCGCGCGCACGCCGAGTTCCGCGCCACGTTGTCCGAGCAGGCGCTTGCCGACGTCCAGGCCGACGCCGCCACGATCCGCGCCGCCGCGACCGAGTTTGCCACCATCCAATCCACCCTGGCGCCGCGCATGACGGCGCTCACCAAGGAGCTGCGCAATGCGCCGAAACTTCCTGCTGATTGCCGCCCTGATCCTGTCCGGGTGCGCAACCTCGACGCCGCAATCGACGCCGTCAACCAAAGCATCCCTCGATAGCGCGCTGGCGGCGCCATGCCCAGCAGTTGCGCGGCCGGCCGCCGACGACTTCGACGCCTGGCAGGCCTGGGCTATCGACCTGCTGCGCCAGTATGCTGAATGTGCCGCTCGTCACGCGAAGACGGTTCAGGCGTGGCCGAAGTAGATCCTCTCCGCGGCCCGCCCTGGATCAGCACGCGCTGGATGGCCGCCAGCGGCGCGCCGCATTCGTGGAGCGAGACGACGCCGGCCGCCATGCCGAACGCGGCAGAGATGTTGACGGCTAGGTCGACCTGCACGGCCATGAGACGGTCAGTTCGTTGATCCATGCGGCAAGTATCGCAGAGTAGGGCGTTGTAGTGACAGCTCAGCATCATCCTATGCGGGGCGGATGCTCGCGCGGCGCTGGCGCAACAGTGATCATCCTGATACTGGTGCTATACTGTATAAAAACACAGTATTTCAGCGAGTCAACTATGCTAACCGCCGCCAAGATCAACCCCGAAGACCTGCACCCGTCGCTCTGGCGCGCGTCGCAGCTGGCGCGCAACCATTCGCGCTGCATCAGCACCGGCCACCCCTCGCTCGATAACCAGCTGCCGGGCGCGGGCTGGCCGACGGGATCGATGACGGACCTGCACGTGCAGCAGGCGGGGATCGGTGAGCTGCGCCTGCTGGCGCCGGCGCTGACCACGGTGGCGAAGCGAAAGATTGCGTTCCTTCAGCCGCCACATCCGCCGCAAGCGCTGGCCCTTGCCGCCATGGGCCTAGCGCCTGAGTCGGCGCTGTGGCTGCGCGCCACCAAAACTGCCGATTGCCTGTGGGCGGCAGAGCAAGTGCTGCGCAGCGGGAGTTGCGGCGCGCTGCTGTTCTGGCAGAACCAGATCCGGCCGGAGAGTCAGCGGCGCCTTACGCTGGCGGCCCAGGAGGGCGAGACGCTGTTCTTCATGATGCGGCCGCTCGCTGCGGCCCAAGATCCGTCGCCGGCGCCGCTGCGCCTGGCGCTGCGCCCGCGCGCTGGCGGCCTCGAGGTCGAGTTCGTGAAAAGGCGAGGTCCGCAGCGCGACGAGCCGCTATTCCTGCCGATCCAGGTCAACCCGGCGCATCGCCTCCAGCCGCAGCGCCAGGCCGTGCCGGCGTACCCGGTCGCGGAGCCCGCGCTGCACCAATAATCGAGGTACGAGCTGTACTATTCGAAGGGGCCGACCTGAATCAAAACAAGGGGTTACGACGGCACCTGAGGCGGTTCTGTAGTACAGCCCGCCCATGCTAAGCGATTGTCTCAAAAGACGAAATCGGCAAAGCATGGATAGATTCATAGCCTATGCGACTCACCGCTCCGCCGGCTTAGCAATCCTTATCGATGTGTTGTGGATTTTCCATTCAAGCCGGCTCACGTCAATGAGGTGTCGACCATCTGACAGTAAGTACTCCTTGCTCCCCGGCAGGCGGCGCGCTGGCCCGTCGACAGGCCTGGTTTCAGGACCCGGGTGCTGCCACAAGTCGATCCGGTAGGTATATCCATCGCTGCCGACTGCCTCAAAACTCTCGATTATGTGTGACATGCCGCGCCTCCGGTAAGGTCATTTTTCAGCAGTCAATTGTGCAACCAATTTGACATTTTTGCAACACGCGCGTCCCGCCATTTGCTCACCAAAATCGTTTCCGCAACCATTCCCCAAAGCTATATAAAACAATGGGTTATA
Source organism: Massilia sp. HP4 (assembly GCF_005222695.1). Lineage (GTDB taxonomy): Bacteria > Pseudomonadota > Gammaproteobacteria > Burkholderiales > Burkholderiaceae_D > Telluria. The sequence continues at coordinate 40,850 of NZ_STGG01000002.1, forward strand.
TAGGCCCAAATGTCACACCCTGCGGAGACGATTGTTCGATAAGTAGCTGAGCCGTAAACCTTTTGGCCGTAGTCTTGAAAACTGCCGACGGTGTGAGCCGTTCGTGAGTTCGAATCTCACCGCTTCCGCCA
>NZ_STGG01000003.1 GCF_005222695.1 Massilia sp. HP4
AAAGGCGCCCGGCAAGGCGTAAACCGCAGCCATACCGCGTGGTATGGCGAGGATTTACAACGCAGCAGGGCGCTTTTTTCCGTGCCAAGACCGCCGCCATGAATAAATCAGCGCTTCCCTAGAGCACAACCTGTCAGTCCTGCTCTGGAATCGGTCGAACAACCAGGAACTGATACGACATCGCGCCGAGGAAAGCTATACCTGCACCGGTCAGCAAGGCTGGTACGAACGACCAGCTCTGCGCGATATAGCCGGTAAAGATTGGAGCCAGCGCGCCACCGATGAACCCGCCGAAGTTCTGGATCGCCCCGAGCGAGGCAATGCGGCTGCGCGGCGCCACCGCCGTCACCAGCGACCACGAACAGGCCGACGCCGCGTTGGCCAGGAAGATCACGACCGAGATGCAGGCGATGGCTGCGGTATTGCTCTCAACCAGCGCGGCAGGAATCGTGAACGCCACCATCCCCAGCATCGACAGCACCACCGCCGTACGGCGCCCCGCCACCACTGATTTCGCGCGGCGAGTGATCTGGTCGGACGCCCAGCCGGCCGACAAGGCGCCCAGGAACCCGCACACGAAGGGAATCGTCGCCGCCACGCCAACGTAGGCCACATCCATATTGCGTTCGGTTCGCAGATAGCCCGGCAGCCAGGTGAGGAAGACCCAGTTCAGGTAAACCGAACCGAAGAAACCGAGCAGCATGCCCCAAGTGGCGCGCTGGCGGAACAGTGCGCGCCAGGACGCGAAACCGGCCGCTGGCGCCGGCTCTGACGTCTGGCCTTCGTCCAGATAGGCACGCTCCTCGACAGTCAGTTCCTCGCGCACCGGATCGCGGTACAGCATCACCCAGACGATGGCCGCAACGATGCCCAACCCGCCCGTAATGAAGAAGGCCCAGTGCCAGCTGGTCGCGGCAATCAGCGGCGACAAACACAGCGGCGCCAGTGCAAAGCCCAGCGGCGAGGCCGAGTTGTAGATACCGGTCGGCGTACCACGCGCCCGCAGCGGAAACCAGTTGCTCACGACCCGCGCCGCCGCCGGGAACTGCGGCGCCTCGCCGATGCCGAGCACGACACGCGCCAGCACGAACCAGCCAAAGGTCGACACGAGCCCGCCCGCCGCCTGGGCCAGCGACCAGATCACCAATCCTGCGCCAAGCAGCCAGCGCGGCCCGATCTTGTCGACAAGGGCGCCGACCGGCAGCTGGCACAGCGCATAGCTCCACGAGAACGCCGACAGCAGCACACCCATCTCGCCCAGCGAGAGCCCGAGATCGGCGCGGATGAACTCGTTGGCGACAGCGAGCGTGGCGCGATCGAGGTAGTTGATGACGCCGGTAACGACCAACAGGACCAGCGCCAGGTTCTGGCGATGACGGATGCGCGAAGTCGCGACCAGGTGAGTAGAGGTAACGTTCATTTCGGGATGGTATCAAAGCGCGCCCATCACCGGTTGAGCCTTTTTCACCATGGCGAGTTAGCAACACAGCGACTAAAAGACGCGCGACTCGTGATACCATCCGCTCCGGGCTGTGCAGGACGCCCACTCTCGCGAAAGCCAGCGCACCTGCCAACGTCAATGACGTGATCGTCTGTCAGGACTTCATCCCTGTTCATTCACTGATGCCGTAGCGAGAGCGGCCGACACCATGTGAAAGGACTCGGCATGCGCCTCCATCCCCATCGAAACACCCCTCCCGATACCAATACCGATTTCCTGCGCCGCTACGCCCGCGGCATGCTGCGCAGCGCGCATTCAGACCAGCCCAGCAAGGCCTTGCCCATCGTGCGTCGGGTGCATTCTGCGGGCGCGGTAACAGGCTCGCGCGTCACCGAGCTCTATCATGCGCGCACCACACTGCAGCTCAAGCATATGTTCCGCACCCTGGCGGCGGAACTGGGCTATGCGACCTGGGACGCCTGCAAGCGCGATATCGACCGCCGTCCGCCGGAGGTGCTGGATCCTTTCCGGCTCGATCTTGGCGCATTTGGCGACCATGAGCACATTTGGTTCGCGGACAAGCCGACCGCCGCGGCCTGGCAGCGTGAACATGGTGGCCGGATGGTCGAGTATGGGAAGCAGGCTGTTGTAATGCCAGTCTGAACATCAGGATGTTCATATTGTTGTCAAGATATTGAACAATAGCTAGACTGGATGAACTGCTTCGTTCATCCAGTCATGTCCGATCTCTTCCAAGCCCCAGCTGTTCTCAACAATAGTCCGTGGACGGACGATGAGCTCACGAGCGCTATCCAAGCTTATCTCAACATGCTGCGCGCAGAGCTCAATGGTCAAGCATATAGCAAGGCAGAGGTAAATCGGCAGCTTCGGGCGAGTCAGCTACCTACCCGGACCAAGGGGTCAATTGAGTTTCGCATGCAGAATATCTCTGCGGCGCTTTACGAACTAAAAATGCCTTGGATCGCCGGATATCTTCCTGCCAAAAATATCGGCAGTACCGTCAAAGAGAAAATGGTTGCACTGCTGCGCGATTGCGGCATTGATTTCCTCGAATCTTACATTCCAACGTCAGACCATGTGACTTTGGCGACCAAGGTGACCTCGTTAAGAATGCAGACGCTGGGCACGCGGCCAATAGGGAATTTTCAGCCCACAATGGTGTCGTCAATTACAACATCATATGTTCGCGATCCCGCCGTCAAAGCGTGGGTGCTACAAGCTGCAAAAGGCCAATGCGAAGGCTGCGATAGCCCTGCACCTTTTGTCGGCAATGATGGCTTACCTTACCTTGAAGTACACCATGTTATGCCACTAGCGAGCCACGGCTCAGACACGACAACGAATGCTGTGGCTCTTTGCCCGAACTGTCACCGTCGATGCCACTCGTCGATTGATCGCGATAACTTCAAGCTCCACTTGTATCAGAAGATCCCGCGTTTAATCATTGAAGCGCCGACTGCAGATTAAGTGAGTTCGAAACCGGTTGCTGGCTCCAGTTCGAGCGTAAAAAGGCTAGTTCTTTCCTTTTACTGCGAGGCCGGCACACGCCGCAACACATCATCATAAGGCGCAAGATCGAGATAAGCCGTTACCTCGGACGCGCGCCCGCCTTGCATGCGAAAGATCCATACATAACTGTTCCGGTATGGCTTTCCATCTTTCGCCACCGCCTCGCCATCCCATTCGATGATGACGTGATCGCCATCGGCCCACAGGTTGCGGATCGTGGGCCGAATCTGGCGTTGCAGGCGCGTCGACAGCGGTTTGACCGCCTTGTCGATCAACGCCTGCTTGCCACGGTGCACGCCCGCAGTGGGCCCGCTTCCCTTGATAGTCCACACCACATCCGGCGCCAGCATATCGTCGAAGAAGCCCTGCCCGCCCGCCGCCCATGCTGCAAACGCCTTGCTGACCGCCTCCCGGTTACGCTGGGTCTCGGCGCCACTGTCGGCACGCACGTCGGCCATGGCCTGCGCCTGGGTCAGCACCAGCGCGCAAGCCATGAGCCAGCGCCAGAAAACAACCGAACCAATTCGAAAGAATCGCATCACACACCCTCCCTGACGATAGTCGTTAAGTTGGACGGCCCCAAGGCCATCCGCGTCGGGATAGTGTGCGTCGCCCGCGTTGGCAAGCGTTAGCTGGATAGTCCGGAAAGATTGCACGATCATCCGGACCGACGATCGATGTGCTTACGGCAGCCTGATCTTGACCACCGCATTGCCAGAGGTCACATATAAATTGCCCTTGCCATCCGTGACAACGCCGCGCACATCGGCCAGGCTACCCGGCAAGTCGCCGGTGCGCAGCGTCATCGAGCGCGTGGTGCCGGCCACCGTCGTGACCACGCCGGCCGGCGTGATCCTGCGCACCAGGTTATTGATCGCATCCGCCGCATACACATTGCCCTGCGCGTCGACCGTCACCCCCACCACTTGCTCGAAGCGCGCTGCATTGCCGGTGCCGTTGGACGATCCCCGTGCATTGGGCGCGCCGGCCAGCGTGACCAGGGTGTTGGTACCGATCAGGCCATTCGGGTTCCAGCGGCTTATCTCGCGCTCGAGGTCGAACACGAATACATTGTTGTTGCCATCCACCGCCACGCCGCGCGGTTCGAACAGGCTGACGCCCCCCAGGTCGTTCACGACGGACTGGCCTTCCAGCATCAGGGTGTTGCCACCCGAAATCCTGCGCGTACCATAGCCATTGGTGACAAACAAGTTGTCGTTGGCGTCGACCGCGATCGCGCCCGGCACCACGGTGGCCACACGGCCGCCGCTGACGTTGCTGCCGATCGGAATCAGGGCCGTCGTGCTCACGCGTCCGGCAGTGGTAATGCTGCGGATACGCAGGTTATCGGCCACATGGATCGTTCCGTTCCTGCCCACCGCCACCGCAACCGGATTGACGAAGCGGGCATTGCCGGCATTGCCGTCGACGAAGTCGCTGGTACCGGCCGCGCCAGCCACGGTAGTGACCACGCCTGCAGGCGTGATCTTGCGGATCACGAAGTTGCCGGTGTCTGCAACGTACAGGTTGCCATCGGCGTCGATTGTAATGCCCTGTGGCCATTTAAAGCGTGCGGCCGTGCCGGCGCCGTCCATCGTGCCTTCGATCGTCGCATCGCCCGCCAGGATCGAAAGCGCAGCCACCGGCGGTGGCTGCGGATCGCCGCCGTCCTCGTCGTCCTTGTCCTTCGGGATGCCGTCGCCGCAGGCCGAGCACAGCAGCACGAGGGCCAAGGCGCCGCACAGCTTCAGTCGATGGCGAGCAGTGTCGAGGACGGTATCGGTCACGGAACGGCGGGTCATGAATCTCTCCAGAAAGGTCCGTCTTCGATGCTACCACGCTGCTGACTATTCGCCCCTGCTCTCGGCCATGACGAGAGCATAAACTGCCGTCGCCACTGAGGGAGACGGCGGTAAAGCGACACCCTGGATGCGCAATCTGCCATACCAACACAGCAGAATTCCCATACTTTCTTTTCCACAATTGCCAATTGCCCGCTTGACATACGGCCAAGAGTTCCTTAAAGTCGAAATTATGTCTTTCACCCTGCATCTGTCGACCTCCCTACCAGCCGCCGGCGCGCTATCGCCGGCCGCCCTGCTACTACGCGCGTAACTCCGCCGTACGTCCCGGCTCCGCCGGCCCCAACAGCAGTAGGATTCGCACCGATGTCTACCACGCCATTTTTCGCACCATCGATTTTTTCCACCGGGTTCGTCCTGGCGGCCGGCTCACGCGCAGGCATTTGCCTGCTGCTAAAGCTACCGATCGGTTGCCGGGCCTAGCGTTTTCGTGGCCCGCCCGGCAGCCTGTCGCCACCCCTAGGCCCACGAGGCCGCCCAGTGACCAATTCAACAGGAGCACCCGATCATGCTGACCAATCCCGCCACCAAATACCGTCCCTTCCCCGCCGTCCCCTTGACCGACCGCCAGTGGCCGAGCCGCGCCATCACCACGCCGCCGATCTGGATGAGCACCGACCTGCGCGACGGTAACCAGGCATTGATCGAGCCGATGAGCGTCGAGAAGAAGCTGCGCTTCTTCAAGATGCTGGTCAAGATCGGCATCAAGGAAATCGAGGTCGGCTTCCCGTCCGCCTCGCAGACCGACTTCGACTTCGTGCGCATGCTGGTGGACGACAAGCACATCCCGGACGACGTCACCATCATCGTGCTGACCCAGTCGCGCGACGAGCTGATTCGCCGCACCGTCGAATCGGCGGTTGGCGCCAAGCGCGCCATCGTCCATGTCTACAACTCGGTGGCCCCGGTGTTCCGGCGCGTGGTGTTCAATATGGAGCGCGACGAGATCGTGCAGATCGCGGTCAAGGGCGTCCAGCTGATCAAGGAACTCGTCGCCCAGCATCCGCAGACCCAGTGGGGCCTGGAGTATTCGCCTGAATCGTTCTCGACCACCGAACTCGATTTCTCGAAGCAGATCACCGATGCGGTCAGCGCCGTGTGGCAGCCGACGCCGGACAACAAGATGATCGTCAACCTGCCGTCGACGGTCGAAGCGGCCACGCCGAACGTGTACGCCGACCAGATCGAATGGATGTGCCGCAACCTGAACAACCGCGAATCGCTGGTTATCAGCGTGCACCCGCACAATGACCGCGGCACCGCGGTCGCCGCCGCCGAGCTGGCGGTGATGGCCGGCGCCGACCGCGTCGAAGGCTGCCTGTTCGGCAATGGCGAACGCACCGGCAACGTCGACCTGGTCACCCTGGCGATGAACCTGTACACGCAAGGCGTCAATCCTGGCCTGGATTTCTCGGACATCGACGCCGTGCGCCAGCTGGTGGAAGATTGCAATCAACTCCCGGTCCACCCGCGCCACCCCTATGCGGGCGACCTGGTGTTCACCGCGTTCTCGGGCTCGCACCAGGATGCGATCAAGAAGGGCTTCGCCAAGCAGCAGGCGGATGCGATCTGGGAAGTGCCGTATTTGCCGATCGACCCGGCCGACCTGGGCCGCAGCTACGACGCTGTCATCCGCGTCAACAGCCAGTCGGGCAAGGGCGGCATGGCCTATCTGCTGGAACAGGAATTCGGCCTGCAGCTGCCGCGCCGTCTGCAGATCGAGTTTTCGCGCGCCGTACAGCGCGTGGCCGACGAGAGCGGCCGCGAGATCAACGCCGCCGACCTGCATGCGCTGTTCGCGCGCGAATACCTCGAGCAGGACGAGCCGTATCACTACATCTCGCACCGCATGGTCGAAGACAGCGAGCACGAGGTCGAGCTCGACGTGAACGTGGCGCGCCACCATGCGCCGCAAACCTTCGCCGGCACCGGCAATGGTCCGATCGACGCTTTCGTGAATGCGCTGGGCCTGGAGATCCGCCTGATGGACTACCACGAGCACGCGATCGGCTCGGGCGCCGATGCGCGCGCGGCCTGCTACGTCGAGCTGCGGGTGGGGAATGGGCCGACCCTGTTCGGCGTCGGCATCGACAGCAATATCGTGACCGCCTCGTTCAAGTCGGTGCTGTCGGCGGTGAATCGCCATGTGGAGGCCAGTGGAGAGGGTGCGGCCGCGCTGGCGGCCTGAGCTGTTAGCCTGGAATACGCAGCGCCCTGCCGATGCCGCCGAGCGATCAGCGGCGGCGCTGTGGCGCGCGGCGCGGGCCGGCCGGTCCGCGCGACTCAAGATGGCGAAACACGATGCGGCCCTTGGTCAGGTCGTAGGGCGACAGCTCGAGCGTGACGCGATCGCCCATCAGGATGCGGATGTGGTTTTTCTTCATGCGGCCCGCCGTGTAGGCGATCATCTTGTGGCCGTTTTCGAGCTCGACGCGAAAACGCAGCTCCGGTAGCACTTCGGACACGAGGCCGTTCATTTCGATCAGTTCTTCTTTTGCCATGCAAGGTTCTCCTGGTGCGGCGCCGGCAGGCGCCGGGCGTCGTTGATGCGGGGGGTCGTTGATGCGGGGGGTCGTTGGGGCCCAGCATGCGACGCCAGGAGAGGGATGAAAAAAAAGCCCGCATCCTGCGGGCTTCGTTTCAAAGCATTACCGATTTATCGCCGCTCCCGCCCATGCTATCTGCGTGGTGCCGGAGCTGTGGGCGCCCGCGCTATCTGCGCGGTGCGTCCGCTGTACAGGCTGACTGACATACCGAAAACACGTCTCCCGGAAAGTCGCGCACTGCACAGGCGCGGTCACGGGTCGGGAGACCTGGAAGAGACGCTGTCTCATCCAGCGACTGAGTATAACAGTGTTTTTGTGCACCGCACAAAATAATTTACCCAGTCGTTGTCAACGCCCGCTCATCCGATCCAGGATCTGCACTGAAGCCCGTTCGCTCATCACCAGCACCAGCTTCAGGCGCGCGCGCGTCATGCCCACGAAGAGCTTGCGCAGCGCCCGTTCGTCCAGTTCCTCGAAGTCGATCTCGGTGAAGATCAGCGCCGGCGCCGACTGCCCCTTGAAGCGGTACACCGATTCCGCCAGCAGGCCGCCTTCACGAAACACCGGGTTGCCGAACAGATCATAGGCCCCGGTGAACGAACGCAGCGTGTGCGCATCGCTCAGTCGGTCGAGCTTCAGGATGGCCGACTTCTCGCGCCCGCGGAACGCGCAGATCGCGATGTCCTGGCGCCCGAATCCGGCCGCCAGGCATGACGTCACCGCGCGCCGCGTCTGCGCCAGCATCGCTTCTTCATCGCCTTCGGGATACGTCATCTCCTCGATGTCGGCGCCCTTGAACGGGCTGCCCGCCTCCACCGGCTGGCGCGCGGCGCCGATCTTGGTCAGCATGTCGACGATCTGGCGCGGGCTGCGGTAATTGGTGTGCGAATGCAGGGTGACCCAGCCCGGCAGCGGCACCATCGCGCGGCCGTACAGGTTCTGGTCCGGGTCTTCCATCCAGATCGCGCGCCCACCTTCCTTGAGCATGCGCAGCACGATGTCGCGCCAGGCCACCGAGAAGTCTTGTCCTTCATCGACGATCACCACGTCGAACTGCCAGGTCTCGGGCAGCTCGGCGCCCGTCATCGACGTTTCGATCTTGTCCCAGACGTCGGCCGCGCCGTAGTCGGGCGTGACATCCTGCGCGCGCAACCAGGCGTCGGACAGCATGTGGAAGGTGGCCACCCGCCCGCCCGCCGGCACCAGGCGCTCGATGTGGTCGGCCAGCGGCCGATTGAAGCAGACGTACAGCGGCCGCAGGCCGGCGTCGATCGCGGCCGTGTACTCGGCCAGCGCCAGCTGGGTCTTGCCGCTGCCCGCGGTGCCGATCACGTGCAGGCGAAACGGAGAAAAATCGAGCCGCCGCGCCCAGGTGGCCAGGCCGCCCGACAGCCGCGTCACCATTTTCACCGCATTGCCGATCATGGCGCTGGGATCGGGCCGCAGGTTCAGGGTATCGCCCAGGAAGCGCGTGACCTTGTCGAAGTCGTCGCTGCGGTCGGTAATCGGCAGCGCCTCGCGGATCACGCGCGCCAGCTTGGGCTTGTTGGTGGCGTCGATGATGTGGTCCGGGTCGATCCCGGCCAGTTGCTGGTCGCGCACGATGTAGTCGGGGCAGTACAGCAGGTAATCAACGGACAGCGCGCCGTGATAGCGCTTGGCCAGGCCCTCGATGGTCGACAGGATCTGGCTGCGGATCTTGCGTGGCTTGCCCTGGTAGCTTTTCACCAGGCCTTCCGGGGTCTCGTTCAAAAAGCCCGCGACCTGCTCGATCACCAGGATGCGGCCGTTCGGGGCCAGCACGATGAAGTCGACGTCGCCATACACCGAATAGCCCTGCTCCACATTGGTCCAATGCACGCCGTGGTAGATCACGTAGGGCGTGTCGGCCAGGCGCTGCTCGAGATAGGCCAGGGTTTCGATCTCGCGCGCGGCGGCGCCGGTAACGGCCATCTCGCGCCAGCCGGCAGGTTGGATATGAGCCATGATGTCCGCAAGCGTTAGTAAGGTGGAAACTATTGTAAGTCTGTTTCCATCTTAGTCACACACCGTTGTCGGCGGAACGCACTATTGGACAGAAAGACCCCGGAATCATTGCCAGATTGAAAAATTTATTGTCGCCTGGCGGCAATCCAGTGCACACTTTCGGGCATTACGCCCAGCGTCAGGTTCTTCGTGCATTTACCTCCCGTCCTTACCGCCATTCCGGCCGTAGCGCTGCGCCTTTCGGCGTGGCTGCTGCTGTGCGTCCTGTGCCTGATGCAGGCGCCGGCATACGCTGGAGAGGTGCACACCTTCGCTGGCAAGAAAGTCAAGGGTTGCCAGCTCGACGGCAATGCTTACACTTGCGGCAACCTGCCGTCGTCCGCCTGGGACGACTCGATGGCGATCGCCAATGGTTACAGCGTCCACGTCAAATCCGATGTCAGCCCGGGCTGGGACTATGGCTTGTCGATGTCCGGCAGCGCGCGCCTGACGAGTAGCGGCTCGATCGACCTCACCCAGATCAATCCGGCCAAGATCAGCATCACCGGCGGCTCGTTCCACGCGGACGGCGCATTCAAGATAGGCGGGGCGATCCGGGTAAAGGCTGACGTGAATGCCGGTTCGCTAAGCCTGGGCACCGGACCGGAATTCCACATCACCGGCAATATGGTCTCGCGCGGTGCGGTAGCGATCGCCTACACCGTCACCATCGACGGGTCGGTCAGCGGCACCGCCATCACCACCAACTCGCAGGTCAAGATCAGCGGCAGCGTGACCGCCACCGGCGACGTGTGGATCGGCTCTTCGTCGACCATCGGCGGCTCGCTCAGCGGCGCCGCGATCGCGACCGATTCCTCGGTCACGGTCAACGGCGCGGTCAAGGCCAGCAGCACCCTGAAGATCGCCTCCTACTCCACGATCCACGGACCGGTCAGCGGGACCGTCGTGACCACCGATTCGCATGTCACGTTGAACGGCGAAGTCGTGGCGACCACCCGCTTCATGCTGGAGTCGGACGGCAAGGTCAATGGCAAGGTCACCGCGCCCGAAGTCGAGCTGCGCGCGGCCAACAGCGCCGTTACCGGCAAGGTCACGGCGCAAAAATCCCTCACCCTGGGATCATCGGCACGCGTCAACGGCGACGTCGATACAGGCGAACTCAAGCTGGAAGCGTCGGAGGCAATCATCAACGGCAATGCGGCGGTGAACATCGCGACCCTGTTGTGGCATGGCCGCGTGTCCGAGTATATCCAGTGCAAGAAGGGGGCTACGGTTGGCGACTGCAGCTGCGTGAACAACCAGAGCGGCTATGATTTCAATTCCACGCTGGGACCGAAGTGCGGCGCGGCCCCACCAGTCTCGCGCCTGCATCACTTCCGCATCGAACACGATGGCCAGGCGCAGGCCTGCTCGACCGAAAACGTAAAGGTCATTGCCTGCGCCAACGCGAGCTGCACCGAAACCTACACCGACGGCGCAACGGTCAAGTTGTTCCCGGGTGGAGCAACGGTCAACATCGGCAATACCTCTACCGCGTTGGGCCAGGTATCGCGCGATATCGCGGGCATCGAGGCCCTGCGGCTCGAATACAACGGCGCCACGATCGTTCCCGAATGCCGCAATGGCGGCTCCAGCAGCTGCGACATGAATTTCGCCGGCGGCGTCGGACTGACGTTCTCGGTGCCGCATCATCGCGCCGGCAATGACCAGAAATTCGTGATCACGGCGCGCCAGCCTAATCCGACTACCAAGACCTGCGAGGCCGCGTTCAGGACGACCAAGACCCTGGAATACGCCTGCACCCGGGAGCTGCCAACGACGGGTGACCTGAAGCCCAGCATCGCCGGCACGGACCTGGTCTGCGATGGCAAGACGCGGACCGGCATCGCCACGCCATTCAATGACAACGGAAGGGCCGAGCTGACGTTCAACTACAAGGATGTCGGCCGCCTGCGGCTCGACGCCGGCATCGATGACACCAAGACCAATAGTACTTTCACGGTCGCGCCCGACCATTTTGTCGTCAAGGACTATCCGACCACCGCCACCCGCGCCGGAGACCAGTTCGACGTGACCGTCGTGGCGGTGGAAAAGAATGGCGCAACAACGCCCAACTTCGATGACGGCTTGCTCGCGGAAGTGGCCAATACCGTTCTGGCGGCCGAGGACCGCGCCGCCTGCCAGCAGGCCTGGGCGAACGGCACGGTATCCTTCGACAAGCTCAAATTCAAGTCGGGTGCGGCCGCCGCCAGGGCGGCCTGGAACGAGGTAGGCAAGCTCGACCTGAAAGCAAGCCTGGACACGTTCCTGGACAGTGGCCTGAAGACGGTCGGCACCACCCGCACCGCCAGCAGCGCCTGCAGCGGCACGGCCGGCCCATTCATCCCGAAGTACTTCATGCTCGAGCTGGTCGACAATCCCGCCCGCTCGTTCTATTACGCCGGCGAAGAGTTCCCCGTGCGCGTCTCGGCGCGCAGCGCCGGAGGCGAAGTCACCGCCAATTACTCCGATCACCTGAAGCTCAGCGAGCAGCTGGTGCTGGGCGCACGCGACAACGAAGACAAGAAAGACAATCCCGAGGACGGGATCCTGTCCAGGACAACGATCGGCGCCGACCTCTTTTCCATGGGCCAGGCAGAGGTCAAGCCTACCTACACGCACCCCGCCAAGCAGGCAATGGCCCCGACCACGCTGCGCCTGCGCGCCAGGAACGCCGCCGCCGTGAACAATGACGCGCTGCAGGCGGTGACCAGCGCCACTGACAAGGCGCATGAAGTGGCCCGCCCCCTCATCCGTACCGGCCGCCTGCGCATCAACAACCGTTTCGGCTATATCCGCTCGTCGCTCGACCTGCAGCTGCGGGCCGAATACTGGACCGGCAGCAGCTGGGCCCTGCATGCCGCGGATAGCCGGACGACGATCAAGACCGACGCCATCGCCCGCACCTTCCACGGTCCGTCGCCGAACAAGCCCGCGCTCCCGCCGTTCCCCCAGACGGAATACCAGCTTGCCAACGGTGTAGTCAGCCTGCCGATGAGTTCCACTGTCGCCGGCTGGATCGACGTCGCCATCAACCTGGGCCCGGATACCGGCAAGAACCTGTCCTGCCTGGCCGACCAGCCCACCGACACCCCTGGCGCCGCCTTGCCCTGGCTGCGTTCCCTCGCAGGCTGCGCCGATCCTTCCGGCCGCGCCACCTTCGGCATCTTCGAGCCCGAAAACCGGCGCATCATCCACATGCGCGAGGTGTTCAATTGAGGCGCCAGCACGGATTCACGATGGTCGAGCTGATCCTGGTGATCGTGCTGGTGGGCGTGCTCGCCGCCGTCGGCATCCCGCGCCTGATGGGCGAAGACTTCACCAAGGCGGTGGTGTTCGGCGACCAGGTCGCGAGCACGCTGCGCCAGGCCCAGAAGACCGCCGTGGCGCGCCGTCGCCTGGTGTGCGTGGAAACCACCGCCACCACGCTCAGGCTGCGCATCCGCACCAGCCCCGCGCGGCCGCTCGCCACCGATGGCGCGGCCGCCTGCAACGCCGCACTGGCCGGCGTGACCGACGGTGACCGGGACAGCGCCGACGCCAAAGTCACGATGACGAACGCCCCGGCCACGCTGTTCTTCCATCCCGACGGCACCATCGGCAGCACGCCGCTCGGGGCGCCGTTCGGCGCGCGCACCATCGAGATCCGGATGGACGAGCAGACCCGGCGCAACATCGTCTTCGACGGCAGGACCGGCTATGTCGAATAAGCGCATGGCCGGGGTCACCCTGGTGGAACTGATCATCGCGATCGCGATCGTGGGCATGGCGCTGGCCGGCCTGGCGGCCGTCTACAGCCGCGCCAACATCGCCAGCGCCGACCCGGTAATCCAGCAGCAGATGATCGCCATCGGCGAAACCATGATGGAAGAAATCATGCTCAAGCCATTCACGACGGCCGACAACCAGGCCGGCCGCGCCAACTACAACGACGTACAGGACTATGCCGGCTATGCCAGCGCCGGCATCCAGGACGCCACCGGCGCCGCCGTCCCCGGCTTGCAGGATTACGGGGTGTCGGTGACGGTCGGCCCCGCCGCGCTGGCCGGGATCGCGGCCAATGGCGACGCCTTGCGCATCGATGTCACCGTCAGCTACCGCGGACAATCGCTGACGCTGACCGGCTGGCGCACGAGGCCACCGGCATGAACACCATGAAACGCCAGCAGGGATTCACCCTGGTCGAGCTGATCGTCGTCATCGTCCTGATCGGGATCATCGGCGGCATGCTCTCGCTGCAGTTGCTGCCGTCGATCCGCAGCTACCTGCTGGTGGGCCAGCGCGCCAACCTGACCAACCAGGCCGATACCGCGCTGCGCCGCATCGTGAGCGACGTGCGCGGCGCGGTGCCCAATTCGCTGCGCCTGGGCTCCACGTCGTGTCTCGAGCTGGTGCCGAGCAAGGACGGTGGCCGCTACCGCACCGCGCCCGACAGCGCCGCGGGCGCCGCCGCATGGCTCGACGACACCGTCGCCAGGAACAGCTTCGACGTGCTGACCGCCTTCGACGACCCGCCGCAGGCGGGCGATGCGATCGTGATCGGCAACCAGAACCCGGACGACGTCTACAGCGGCCGCTTCACCGCAACCGTGCTGGCGGCCCCGGTCGCACACACCGACCTGAGGCTGGGCGAATCGCGCGTCACGCTCGATACCGGCGCGCCGGGCAGCGACCCGAATGGCATGCGCGTGCCGCCCGGCTATGACGGCGGGCGTTTCATCGTGGTGCCGGCCGGCGAGCGCGTGGTGGGCTATTCCTGCATCGGCGGCGGAACGGATGCTGCCGGCACCGGCCGGGGCGTCCTGTACCGCCTGACGGATGCGAACTTCCACGGCTCGCCCGTCTGCAGCGCGCCCGACGGCACGGCGCCGGCCGGCGCCGCGGTGCTGGCCACCAAGGTCGAGAAATGCGTGTTCTCGTATTCGCCGAACGGGGGGCCGACCCAGGAAAGCGGCTTCGCCCAGCTGCAGCTTACCCTGACCGACAAGGGCGAAGCGGTGACGCTGACGCTCGGCGCCCACGTGGACAACGTGCCATGATGCGCCGCTCGCAATCCGGTTTCGCCTATATCGCGGCCGTCATCCTGCTGGTGGTGGTGGCCGGCATCGCGGTATCCCTGCTGCGCCTGACCGATACCCAGCAGGGCACGGTCAACCAGGCGCTGCTCGGCGCGCGCGCCAACCTGGCGGCGCGCGGGGGCATCGAATGGGCGTTCTTCAGCCTGAACCAGGCATGCGTCCAGCTGCCGACCGCCGCCAATGTCCCGGCGCCGGCAGTCACGCCCACGGTGCTGGGCGACTTCCGCCAGGACTCGGGCTTTACCGTCAGCGTCAGCTGCACCTTCCGCGAATACGCCGAAGGGGAGAACATGGATCTTTCCGATCCGGCCCAGCCGACGCTGAAATCGGTGAACAAGCGCATCTACCGCATCGTCTCGACGGCCTGCAACGGCAGCACGACGGCCTGCCCCGATCCCGGCAGCGTGCCGCTGGCCGACTATGTGGAGCGGTCCCGGGTCGCCACCTTGTGCCAGACGCCTGAGGGCAAATTCTGCAACTAGCCGGAGGATCGTGCAATCCTTGCGGACCATCGCACCGGCGTTTTGCGGTGTAATGGCGATATCTGCCTTTATTGCCAGGAGAAGCCCGATGCAAGCGATCCGCGAACTCGCCGACCTGATTGCCCGCCATGCGCCCGACGAGGGCATGCACCGCGCCGAGGTGCCGGGCATGTGGCTGATCCGCAGCGACCGCACCACCGAACCGCTGCACGTGGTGCATGCGCCGGCGGTGTGCATCATCGCCCAGGGCGCCAAGCTGGTCTCGCTGGCCGGCAACGACTTTCAATACGACCCGGCCAAGTACCTGGTGGTGTCGGTCGACCTGCCGGTGACCGGCTGCGTCACCCAGGCCAGCGCAGAAGAACCCTACCTGTGCCTGCGGGTCGACCTCGATCCGCAAGTGCTGGCCGCCCTCGACCTCGAGCTGCCCTCGCGCCCCACCCCACGGGCACGCGGCGCTGCCCCCGCGCGCGGCCTGTTCCTGAGCGCGACCACGCCCACCCTGGCCGACGTCGCGGCGCGCCTGGTGCGCCTGCTCGACGCGCCAGAGGACATCCCGGTATTGGGCCCGCTGCTGTTGAAGGAGCTCCACTACCGCCTGCTCACCGGCGAACACGCCGACGTCGTGCGCCACATCGCGCGCGGCGAAGGGCGCATGGCTCAGGTCACGCGCGCGATCTGCTGGATCAAGGACAATTTCAATCGCCCGCTGAGCGTGGAGCGCCTGGCCGGCGATGTGGGCATGAGCTCGTCGACCCTGCACGAGCATTTTAAATCGGTGACATCGATGAGCCCCTTGCAATACCAGAAGCAGTTGCGCCTGCAAGAGGCGCGGCGCCTGATGCTCACCGGCGTGAAGGACGCGGCGCGCGCCGGCCATGCGGTTGGCTACGAGAGCAGCTCGCAATTCTCGCGCGAGTATGCGCGCTTCTTCGGCCTGTCCCCGGGCCGCGATTCGACCCGGCTGCGCCAGTCGATGCTGGACGGCGGGGCCAGCCTGTTGCAGGCAATGCGCTAGGCCGCTACTGGCGCGCCGCACACCCGCTCCACGATGCGCTGTGCACTGAGCTCCTGGATCAGCGCCGTGCCAGCGTTTGCCTGGAGCAGGTTAGACGCCAATGCGGCGCCGTCGCTCCCGAGTCCGATCGGGCTCGCTGCCGCCGGATCGAAACGCTGCACCGAATGCACGTCGTCCACCAGCAGGCCGACCGTGGTGGCGCCGTGGCGCACCAGGATCACCTGGCCATCGGCGCGCGGCGCATGCGGGCGGCCGGAGACCAGGCGCGCCAGGTCGAACACCCACACGAAGCCGCGCTGCCCGCCATCGAGATCGACGTCGAGCATGCCGATGCGCGCACCGGCCGCCGGCGGCGTGCGCTTGACCCGGGCGAACGGCAGCGCCTCGATCACGGCCCCGGCGTCCAGCGCCATCAGGGCGCCGTCCACCTGGAACAGGGCGACGTCGCGGCCATGTTCATGCCCGCTGCGCACGGGTTCGACGCCGGCCAGCGCCGCCAGCTCGGCGTCCGCGCGCACCGGCCCGAAGGATTGGAGCAGCACCGACAGCACCGGCTGCTCGCGGCCGGCGACGGCGCGGAATTCGCGGTAGCCGCCGGCGCGCGCGCAGGCGGCCACGCAATAGTGGCCGGCATGCTCCACGATGCGGCGCGCGGCGCCCTGCTGCGCCGCCGCTTCCAGCAGCGAACGATCGAGCGGCAGCCGCGTGCCCGCCGGCCAGGCCGGATCGGTGCCGCACAACACCTGGCCGTCGGGGCTGACCAGGAAGGCCTGCATGTCGGCGCGGCCGGCGACCCCGCTGTCGAGCATATTGCGCAGCTCGACCGCGCTGTCGAACACGATGCCGATGCCGCCCACCACGGCCGCGTCGCGTCCGGGATGGCGGATCGCGGCGTGGTAGACGAAGGTTGGTTGCCCGTCATACAGCGGCGATGGGCCGAACGGCTCGGCGTAATGGTCCATCTCGCTGCGCAGGCCGCACACGGCGCCCAGGGTGTCAGGCGCGATGCGGCTGCCCACCACGTCCTGCGATCCCGTCGCGGCCAGGATGCGGCCCGCGCGGTCGTACACGAACAGCCGGCTGTAGACCGTGTACAGGCCGTTGATGTGGCCCAGCAGCGCCGCGACGGCCTCTGCGCGCTGCGGGCTGTCGCCATGGGCCAGCGCCTGGCGCAGCTGGCCGGCCAGGGCCCACCAGCGGCAATCGTTGGCGCGTTCGTACAGGCTGCGGTCGAGCATGTCGACCAGCAGCTGGGCGGTGGCGCCGGCCGCCTGCAGGCTCGAGGCCAGCACGGTCTGGTACAGGCCCTGGATCGATTGCGAAAACGCCGCGTCGCTGCGCTCGCCGGTCTCGGTGATCTGGTCGAGCACGGGCCCCAGGCGGTCGTCGGTATTGCCGGCGCCACTGCCGGCGACCTTGCCGTTCCAGACGATGCGCCGGATGGCCTGGGTGGCGCCAAGCACCGACGCCATCAGGGCATGCAGCGCCGGGCTGAACGCGTGGGCGTGCGACAGCAATCCCCGCAGCATGCGCGGCGCCAGTTGCGCCGCGGCGTCCGGGTGCGCGCCGCGAAAGGCCAGGTCGAGCGGCGCCATCACCTGGGTCTTCCAGCCGGGCGGGCCGGGATAGCCCTGGTAGCCTTGCGACGCGCTGGTCGCGACCAGGTATTCGCGGCCGGCGAACAGGCGCGTGGCGACACCGCCGTCGGAATTGACCGGCACCCGCACGCCGGGCGCGATCCAGAGCGGATCGAGACTGCCAATGACACGGTCGTCGGCGTCGAGCAGCAGCATATTGGCGCGCAGGTCGGCGCCGCCATAGGCGGTGAAGATCGCGGCCAGTTCATGCTCGAAGCGGAAACTCAGGCACAGCACGCCGAGGATGGCGCCGCTGTCGGGGTCGCGCATGGTGTGCGAGTACAGCAGCGCACGCGGGGCGCCGGGACGCAGGTCGCTGGCGCGGAAGGTCTCCACGTAGCCCGGCGCCGCCAGCGTGGCCGCCACCAGTGGGTCTTCGCTGCGCTCCAGGCGGTCGTCGACATCGGCCCGCAGCAGCACCGCGCCGTCCGGCGCCAGCAGCAGGATGTCGTCGTACACGGTGTACTTGTCGCGGTAGGCCATCAAGCGCCGGCGCGCCGTGTCGCGGTCCGGCGCCTCGCCGGCGGCCAGGCGGCCCAGGTAGCGGCACAGGTCGAGGTCGGCCACCAGGAAGCCGACGTCGGCGGTGCGCTCGAACAGGTTGCGCACCAGCAGATCGAGCGCGTACTGGGCGCGCGTGGACGCCTCTTGCATCACCTGGCGCACCTTTTCGGACACCATATTGGCGACCAGGTCGCGCTCCAGCTGCACCAGGCCGGTGCGCGTGGCGAGCACGGCCGGCAACAGCAGGCGCGCCTCGACCGGGCAATTCATCTTCGCGGACGCCTCGATCAGGCGCCAGGTCTGGTGCAGCTCATGCAGCGCCGCCTGGCGCCGCATCACATCCTGCATGGATGGCAGGAAGGTCTCCACCAGATCGGTATCCGGGTTCTGGTTCATAAGAAAGTAGAATAAAATCTACTTTCTGTTAAGCAAAATACATGCCAATCGGTATTCATTCGAACCTTCCCGGCGCCGCTGTCTCATATAATCGCGCCATGACCCCATCCTTTCGTGCGGCCCGCCCATGAGCTATCGCCTGGCGATCTTCGACTTCGACGGCACGCTGGCCGATTCCTGGCCTTTCTTCCTGAGCGTGTTCAACGACATCGCCGACCAGCACGGCTTTCGGCGGATCGATGCCGAGCAGGCCGAGCGGCTGCGCCACTACGGTCCGCGCGACGTCATGCGCCACGTCGGCATGCCTGCCTGGAAGCTGCCGTTCGCCTCGCGCTCCTTCATCGACCGCATGCGCAGCGTCACCAGGACCGGCCGCATCCCCCTGTTCGACGGCATCGGCCCGACCTTGCGCGAGCTCGACCGGGCTGGCGTGCGGCTGGCGGTAGTGTCCTCCAACGCCGAGGAAAACGTGCGCGCCGTGCTCGGGCCCGAGCTGGCGGCCCTGATGCGGCAGTACGAATGCGGCATGTCGATCTTCGGCAAGGCCGCGCGCATCCGCAAGGTGGTGCGGCTGGCGAGCACGCCACCGGCCGAGGCGCTGTACGTGGGCGACCAGACCACGGACGCCGACGCCGCGCGCCGCGCCGGCATCGCCTTCGGCGCGGTCAGCTGGGGCTATGCGCCGATCGAGACCTTGCGCCAGGTGGCGCCGGAACGCGAGTTCGGTGCGCCGGCCGACCTGCTGTCGCTGGCGCGGGCGTAGTTCGGCTCACCCCTTGACGCACACCACCTGCTTGAGGGTGTGGACCACGTCGACCAGCTCGCGCTGGGCGTGCATGACGGCGTCGATGTCCTTGTAGGCCATCGGGATTTCATCGATCACGCCTTCGTCCTTGCGGCATTCGACCCCGCGCGTGGCGCGCTCCTGGTCGGCCACCGTGAAGCGGCGCTTGGCTTCGGTGCGGCTCATCACGCGTCCCGCGCCATGGCTGCAGCTGTTGAAACTTTCTGGATTGCCCTTGCCGCGCACGATGAAGCTGCGCGCGCCCATCGACCCGGGAATGATGCCCAGCTCGCCTTCGCGCGCCGACACCGCGCCCTTGCGCGTGATCAGGACGTCCTTGCCGAAGTGGCGCTCGCGCTGCACATAATTGTGGTGGCAATTGACTGCTTCAAGATGCGTCTCGAAAGGCTTCTTGATCACGCTGCGCACCGCGTGGATCAGGTTCTGCATCATGACTTCGCGGTTGATGCGCGCGAACTTCTGGGCCCAGCCGACCGCCTCGACATAGTCGTCGTAGTGCTGGGTGCCTTCTTCGAGATAGGCCAGGTCCTGGTCGGGCAGGTTGACCATGTGGCGCCGCATGTCCTGGCGCGCCAGCTCGATGAAATGGGTGCCGATCGCATTGCCCACGCCGCGCGAGCCGGAATGCAGCATCAGCCAGACGAAGTTCTCTTCGTCCAGGCAGACCTCGACGAAATGGTTGCCGCTGCCCAGCGTGCCCAGGTGCTTGTAATGGTTCGCATGGCGCAGCTTCGGATATTTGCGGCAGATGTCGTCGAATTCGTCCTTGAGCCTGGCCCAGCCGGCATCCACGGCGGGCGGCGGGTTGTTCCAGGAACCGACGTCGCGGCCCTTGGCATTGCGCGTCCTGGGCGACATGCCATGTGGTACCGCCTGTTCGATGGCGCTGCGCAGCCGGCCCAGATTATCGGGCAGGTCGTCGGCGCGCAGGGTGGTCTTGGCCGCCATCATGCCGCAGCCGATGTCGACGCCGACCGCCGCCGGGATCACCGCCCCCAGGGTCGGGATCACGCTGCCGATCGTCGATCCCTTGCCCACATGGACGTCGGGCATGACGGCGACGTGGTGGAACACGAAAGGCAGATGCGCCAGCTTCGACAACTGTTCCTTTGCTTCGGGCTCGACCGGAACGCCCTTGGTCCACATCTTGATGGGGCGAGTATCG
Source organism: Massilia sp. HP4 (assembly GCF_005222695.1). Taxonomy (GTDB): domain Bacteria; phylum Pseudomonadota; class Gammaproteobacteria; order Burkholderiales; family Burkholderiaceae_D; genus Telluria. The sequence continues at coordinate 20,490 of NZ_STGG01000003.1, forward strand.
CGTCCGGCGCCGAGCACTTCATAGTCGTTCTGTTCCATGCGGCGCATGATGGCGCAAATCGGCGAACCATGGTGCCCGCCTGAGCGAATTGGCCCCGCCCTTGTCGCTATTGCTATACTCGGCACACCACACTGTTGCATGAATGAACAATGACCCTGCCGATGCGCCTTCCTTTCATCCTCCTGGCTCCGCTGCTGCTGACCGGCTGCTTCATCGAGACGTCCACCTATTCCATCGATCCCAACACCGATCACGCGATCACGGTCAGGGTCGAGAAGGGAACTTTCTGGGCCAAGGAAGGAACGCTGCGCGTGATCATGTCGCGCCTGCCGGAGTGCCAGCGCCAGCTCGAGCTGGGTTCGGTCTGGCTGTCGGGCTTGCAGGTCGAACTATTTGGCAACGGCAATAACGTCTATACCCTGCGCGCTGACGACCAGGCCTGGCAAATCGACACTACCGATTGCACCGGGCGTGAGGCTCCGGATGCCGATGCGGTCACCGGCCTGCCGCTGGGGATCTTCGAACTCGGCGACGACGACAAGCTGAATTTCGAGAAACCGGAAGCGTCGGCCGACGAATGATTGCCAAGCGCTGCCTCAGGGCCGCAGCCAGCCGCGACCGATCGGCAGCGCCAGCAGCCGGTGATAGATCAGCTCGAGCGCCGGCAAGGTCCGCGCGCAGGCATTGCGCGCCAGCGGCGTATAGGCCAGCAGCGCGAATCCACCCGATACCAGCAAGGCTCCGATCATGTCCTTCGGCCAGTGCACGCCGAGATAGACGCGCGACCAGGCCACGATCAGCGACAGCGGCAGCATCACCAGCCCCAGGCTGCGCGCCAGCCGCACGCGGCTGAAGGCCAGCACCAGCGCCACCGAGAAGATGCTGGTCGCGTGGTCGCTGGGGAAGGAACTGTCGGGCGCATGCAGCAGGAAGGTATGGCCGATCTCGGCCACGAAGGGACGCGGGCTGTACCACAGGTGGCCGATCATGGCGTTCAGGGTCAGGGCGCAGGCCGCCGCCAGGAAGGCGCGCAACGCCACCTCGCGCCCCGGCCCCGTACCGCTGGCCCACAACAGCACCAGGGAAAAAGGCACCAGAAAAATCAGCCACTCGGCTGCAAACATGGCCCCTAGTAATTGCCAACCAGTCAGGCCAGCATGGGCGTTGAGGACGGAGAACAGGATCAGGTTGACATGCTCGAGCATGGTGCGGGCGCCAGTGATGAAATATTGATAACTTTTCGACTAGCTTAGCTCATCCATTCGTGCGCACTCCTGGCAAAGTGCAACAGAATGTGACAAAAAAGTGACAGCGCTCTGCGCCTAGCGTCGATGCAGCAGCGAGCGCAGCTGGGTCAGCTCGGCTTGCCTGCCCGATTTCTCCAGCACGCTTTCGAGTAGCGACTGGCCGTTCTCGCGCTGCATGGTCCACTGGGTGAAATACTCGTGCACCGTGCGCCAGGGTGGAAAGCCGGGCGGCATCGCGCGCCAGGTGGTGCCGGTGTGCAGGAAATACAGGACGGCGCAGAACACATCGTATAGATCGTGCTTGCGCGGACGCGTCTTGCGCCGGGCCGCCTCGAGCATGGCGCGTAGCGCGTCGAACTGCTCGCGGGGAATATCGCTGGGGTAGGCTGGACGATCCATGTTGACCTCCAAAACAACTTGGAGGTCCTGATCTGGAACAGGTTCCCGTTGTATTTACAACTTAACCCATTCCCGGAACATCAGTCGCGCGCCAGTGCGAGGAACTCGGTGCGCAGCGCCAGGTTCGGTTGCAGCTCTCCCAGCAGGGTCGAGGTGATGGTTTCCTCGCCGATGGCGCGGATACCACGGCTTTCCATGCACATATGGCGGCACTTGACGACCACGCCGACCGCCTTGGGTTCGAGCACTTCCATTAGCGCATTGGCGATCTGCATCGTCATGCGCTCCTGAACCTGCAGGCGCTTGGAGAAGATATCGACCAGGCGGGTCAGCTTCGACAGGCCCACGATCTTGCCGTTGGGCAGATAGCCGACGGTGGCCTTGCCGAAGAACGGCGCCAGGTGATGTTCGCAGTGGCTGTAGACCGGGATGCCGCGCACCACGATCAATTCATTGTATTCCTCGGCGCCATCCTCGAACGCCTTGAGTACTTCCACTGGATTCTGGTCATAGCCCGAGGTCCAGTGTTTCCAGGCTTTCGCGACGCGCGCCGGCGTTTCGACCAGGCCCGGCCGTTCCGGATTTTCGCCCAGGCTGGTGAGCAGACGACGCCAGTCGTGTTCGGTGAAAGCTTCTTTGTCAGACATGGTGCACCTTAAAAAAACGATTGCCGCAAGTATATAGAAAAGCTCTGGAGCCAGTCGGCGACTGCCCTGTTCTTGAGCAAAATTAAATCTGTGACGACACAACTGATTTAGCGTTGAGCGTGGTTCCAGCCTGGGAGAGCGCTATGTTCGGCAGCACGGTTCTGGAGGTCGCCATCGGCCTGGCATTTTGCTACGGCACCCTGGCGCTCGTCGTCACCACTTTGCAAGAGGCCCTGGCCGCGACCTTCCGCCTGCGCGCCGGCATGCTGCAAGACGCCATCAAGCTCATGCTGAACGACCCGGGCTTCGACGGCATGGCGCGGGCGCTGTACGCGCATCCGCTGGTCAACCCGCGCGCCGGCGCGACCGATCCGGCAGCGCACCTGCCCGCCAGGCTGAGACCATCGTACATCGAACCGGCGAACTTCGCGATCGCGCTGGTCGACGCCATCCGCGGCAAGCAGGGTTCGCTCGAGGCCGATATCGCCGCGGTCGCCGATCCCCAGCTGCGGCGCACCTTGCAAACCCTGTACCTGCAGGCCGGCGGCGACCTGCAGCGCTTCCAGGCGGCGCTCGCCGGCTGGTTCGAGACCGCCATGGAACGCCTGTCGGGCGTCTATAAACGGCGCCAGCTGCTGATCTCGTTCCTGGTCTCGCTGCTGCTGACGATCCTGTTCAACATCGACAGCATCCACCTGTTCCAGACGCTGTGGCAACACCCCGCCATGGCGGCCCACATCACCGCCGTGCCCGACGGGCTGGACGCCGACGTGATGGCCCAGCTGTGGGTGCTGCCGATCGGCTGGCAAGCCTTCCCGCCGGTGCTGGACGCCGACTTCGCGCTGCAGGCCTCCGGCTGGCTGGTCACGGCCAGCACGACCCTGTTCGGGGCGCCGTTCTGGTTCGACATCCTGCAGCGCGCGATCAACCTGCGCGGCACCGGCGCCAAGCCGGCCCCGCTCAATGTTGAGCAGGCCATGGCGCCTGCACCTGCGCTATCCCCTGCGCTGTCCGCGCGCGCAGCCGATGGCGTGACCGTCGTGGTGGCGCCGGTCCAGTCCTAACGGCCGGGTGGGCGATGGGCATCCACCAGGACGCTCGAGATCGACATCTGCGGCACCCGTTCCGGCCATTCGTCGTCGGGGCCGAACCAGCGCGCCTCGGCGATCTCGCTGGTATCGACCCGGATCTCGCCATCGAGGTAGTCGGCCGTAAAGGCCAGCATCAGCGAGTGCGGGAACGGCCACGACTGGCTGGCGAAGTAGCGCAGATTGTGCACCCGCAAGCCCACCTCTTCGAATACCTCGCGGTGGATCGCTTCCTCGATCGATTCGCCCGCTTCCAGGAAACCGGCCAGCGGCACGAAGCGCTGGGTCGCGTGCTGCAGGTGCTTGGCCAGCAGCACCGAGTCGCCCTTGCGGATCAGCACCATCATGGCCGGCGAGATGCGCGGATACGTCATATGGCCGCAATTGACGCACTTGAAGCAGCGCTCGCCGACGGCCAGCACGGTGCTGCTGCCGCATACGCCGCAGAAGCGGTGGGTGCGCGCCCATTCGGCGACCTGGAAGGCGCGTCCGGCCAAGCCCACCAGCGCATCGTCGAGCACGCCGAACAGCGCGCGCAGGCCGCGCCAGGCATGGCCCGGCGGCAGCACCGGCTCCAGGTCGAACCAGCCGGCCTGGCAATAGCGTCCGTCCAGCATGCCCAGAGGCTGCAGGCTGTCGCGCGCCACGCCCATGCGCTCCAGGGTTGCCGCATCCGGCAAGGCCGGCCCGTCTTCGCGGACCAGGAGCTGCCCCTTATGAAACAGGAAACTCAGGGGTTCCGGGTCGGGCTGCGGTGCGAACAGCGGCGTGAAGGCGGCGGGCGTCTGGAGCATGGTCGATAGCTTGGTGGCGGGGATCCACCGATGATACCGCCTTTCGCGGCCAGCTTCAGGCACCCCCGCCGCGGTCCCCGCCGCCGTGGCGGGGGTCGCCGAATTCGCCGCCCATCCGCGAACTAATCCTGAACGGCCGCGCTCAAAGTATGGCTGACCGTTGCATGCTGCGTTTCGGTCCTTGCTGCGCCGTTGCACCAACCAGGAGACCCCGATGGACGATACCCCCGTTGTGCTCGGCATAAACCGCGACCGGCACGCGAGCGTCTGCCTCATGCACGGCGCGCGTGTGCAATGGGCGATCCAGAAAGAGCGCCTCACGCGCCGCAGGCACCACCCGGGCGGGCCGGGCGACGTCGACGACTTGTACCTGCCGCGCCTGTCCGGGCTCGAGCGTCCGCTCGACGTGCTGGTCGAATGCCATGCCGGCGGCGAGGCGGCTGGCGATGGCGCCGCCCCTGAAGGCGACCGCGCGCTCGCCTTTGCCCATGGCGCGCGCCGGGCCCGCATCTCGCAACACCTGGCCCACGTCTACAGTGCCTTCCACCCCTCGCCCTTCCGCGAGGCCGCAGTCATGGTGCTGGGCGGCCAGGGCAGTGCGGCGCCGGGCGAGCCGCGCCAGGTGGCCTCGTGCTACCGCGTCGACCGCGAGCGCATCGCCTGCATCGGCCAGCAGCTCGCAGACGGCGACCGCCACGCGGCCGGGCTCGGCATGTTCTATTTCCGGCTGACGCAGGCGCTGTTCCCGGGCGAAGGCAACGAGGGCAAGGTAGCCGACCTCGCGCCCTACGGCGATCCGCATGCGCTCGGCCTGCCGCCACTCGAGGTCGAGAGCATGCAGGTCGATGTCCCTCGCGCCTGGCAGTCCCTGCTGGGCGAGGCGGCGCGCTTTCGCTTCGGCGCGCCGCAGGCCAGCTTCACCGACTGCGCCAACCTGGCGGCGGCCGGCCAGCGCGCATTCGAAGACGCCCTGCTGGCGCTGGCGCACTGGCTGCACCTGCGCACGGGCCTTGAAGATCTATGCCTGGCGGGCGGCGCCGCCCTCAATAGCGCGGCCAATGCGCGCCTGCTGCGCGACGGACCGTTCCGGCGCATCTTCGTGCCGCCGGCCCCGGGCGCGGCCGGCGCCGCCCTCGGCTGCGCCATCTACGGCCTGCTCGAACTGGCCGGCCGCAGCGCCGACTTCCGCTGGACGCACGATTACCTCGGCCCGGCGCCGCAGCTGGCCGATATCGAGGCGGCGCTGGATGGCGCGACCGACCTGATCGTCGAGCACCCGCGCGGGCGCGACGCCCTGTGCGCGCGCATGCTCGACCTGCTGTGCTCGGGGCGGGTGGTGGGACTATACCAGGGCCGCAGCGAATTCGGCCCACGCGGCCTGGGCCACCGCGGCATCCTGGCCGACCCGCGCCGCGAGCGCATGCGCGACTGGATCAATGCCCGCGTCAAGGAACGCGAGTGGTTCCGGCCATTCGCGCCGATGGTGGCAGAGGAACGCGCCTTCCAGTATTTCGACCTGCAGGCGCCCTCGCCCTTCATGCAGTTCGCGGTCCCGGTGCGCAGCAGCGTCATGCCGCTGCTGGCGGCGGTCACCCACGTCGACGGCAGCGCGCGCCTGCAGACGGTCGGCCCGAGCGACGACCCGGTGCTGCGCGCCCTGCTGGCCGGCTTCGAGGTGCGCACCGGTGTGCCGGTGCTGCTCAACACCTCCCTGTGCGGCAAAAACGAAGCCCTGGTCGAAACCCCGCAAGAAGCCGTTGCCGTCTTCCGCCGCACGCCCCTGCACGGCCTGGCCATGCCGCCCTACCTGGTCATGAAGCGCCACGAACCGGGGCTGCCGGCATGATACGCGGCTGCGCCATGCCGGCATAGGGCAAGGCAAGACAGGCAAGGCAGGCGAGACAAAGTAAGGCAAGCCAGTCAGTACCAGGCCACAAGCAGGAACCGCGGCGAACGACAAGAATTCGCCGTGACGACAACGATCGTGAGAGGAGAATGTTCCATGCCCCGGCGACCATTGCTGCATCGCCTCCATGTCCCGTCGGTCGTGGTATTTCGTGCACGGCATCTTGGTGACATGCTGTGTGCGGTCCCCGCCCTGCGTGCCTTGCGCACCGCCCTGCCCAAGGCGCACATCGCCCTGGTCGGCCTGCCCTGGGCGGCGCAGTTCGCCCATCGCTTCTCCGCCTACCTGGACGAGTTCCTGCCCTTTCCCGGCCATCCTCTGCTGCCCGAACAAACCGTGCACCACGACGACCTGCCGCCGTTCTATGCCACGCTCTGCGCGCGCGAATTCGGGCTGGCGGTGCAGCTGCACGGCAGTGGCGACATCGCGAACCACATCGTCTCGGGCTTCGGCGCCGCCGCCATGGCGGGCCATTGCCGCGGCAAGCCGATGGTCACCGAAAAAACCGTCCTGGCGCCCTATCCCGAAACGGGCGCCGAACCGGAACGCCTGCTGCATCTGGTCGACCAGCTCGGTGCGCCGGCGGCCGGCGCCCACCTCGAGTTCCCGATCCTGCGCGAAGACGAGGATGAGCTTGCCGCCAGCGGCCTGGCGACAGGGCTCGACCCAGGGAGCTATATCTGCGTGCATCCAGGGGCGCGCCAGCGCGGCACCTGCTGGCCACCGGCGCGCTTCGCCAGCGTGGCCGACCGGCTCGCCGACGAGTTCGGCATGCGCATCGTCCTGACCGGGTCGGCCGACGAGGCGCCGCTCGCCCAGGCGGTCGCCGATCGCATGCACGTGCCTGCCGTTATCGCCGCCGCCCCGATCTCGATCGGCGCCATGGCGGCGCTGATGAGCCGCGCGCGCCTGCTGATCTGCAATGACACCGGGGTATCGCATATCGCGGCCGGGCTTGGACTGAACAGCGTGGTGATCTTCAGCAAAGCCGACATAGCGCGCTGGGCGCCGCTCGACCGCCTGCGCCACCGCTGTATCTGGGACCCTGGCGCAGAACGCGCCACCGTCGTGCTGCAGCACGCACGTGCCTTGCTCACCGGCGCCGAACCCAGCGGGCAACGGGCGGCGGGGATGTGGCCTTATTGGTGAGCGATGGCGTGCGCCGGGAAACGGTTACGGCCCCCAGTCGCGCTTCTGCCTACCGGAATCGACGGCACCGGGCGCAGCATGCGCCAATGAACAGGCTATGAACCGGTGTCTTGCATGCGCTCGATGCCGTGCGTCCGCTTTCCGGGGTATTTTGCATCGCTAATACGGTTTCGCACACGTGGCCGCCCCATCGCGAGAGCTCGTGCCTGTGCGCCAAGTCATTCATGTAGCAAGGAAAATCAGGAATTGCCACAGCCTGCCACAAAGCGTTGTATTCGCGCCCAATTCTATCCAATTCCCACACGGCAAACTATGTTTTCGTCCAGAATAGCTCGATAACATCCAATTTCTCATCACCATGGACAAACTGTCATTACTGGTCGGCCGCCACTCGTTTAACGCCCGCATCTTCTACAACGGGACGTTTTGCGACGGCAACCGCTTTGCCGAAGATGGCATTTCCGGCCAGCTCCATGTGGTGCGCGCGGGTTCCGTGGATTTCATCGATGACGATGGCGCCGTGATCCGCATTACCGAACCGAGCCTGCTGTTCTATCCGCGCGGCACCAGCCACCGCCTGCAGGTAAGCCCTGGCCACAACGCCAGCCTGTTGTGCGCGCATATCGTGTTCCAGGACGGGATCAGCAATCCGCTGGCACGTATCCTGCCGCAATGCCTGGTACTGCCGCTGAGCGAGATTGCCGGATTGCAATCGACGCTCGACCTGCTGTTCGACGAGGCCGCGCGCGCCGAACCGGGACGCGAAGTGATCCTGGACCGACTGTGCGATGTCCTCCTGATCCAGGTCATCCGCCGCGAATTCGAGAGTGGCAGGCTGTCGGTGGGTTTGCTGGCCGGGCTGTCCGACCGCCAGTTGTCGCTGGCGCTAGCCGCCATCCACGAACGTCCGCACGAGCCCTGGAGCCTGCAATCGCTGGCCCAGGTCGCCTGCATGTCGCGCGCCGCGTTCACCGAACGCTTCCGCGACGTAGTGGGCATCCCACCGGGCGAATACCTGACACGCTGGCGCATCGGCGTCGGCAGCCGCCTGCTGCGCCAGGGTATGCCGGTCAAGCAGGTCAGCAGCCGCGCCGGCTATACCAGCCCGTCCACGTTTACGCGTGCCTTTACCATGATGATGGGCGCCTCGCCGCGCGAGTGGCTCAAGCAGGCGACCGGCTGATCCGAACGCCACGAACAACGACGCAGACGGCCCTTGCGGACGCGTCTGCGCTGTGAACTTGCCGGGCGACCGTCGCGGCCGCCATGTCGCTTACTTCAGCAGTCGGGTGCGGCACGCCACCATGGCGATCACCAGGGACAGGCCGCCGACATAGGCGATCGCTGCCTGCATGCCGACGAAGTGGGCGACGGCGCCGATTGCCGGCGGGCCCATCAGGCTACCGCTGTAGGCCATGCTGGCCACTGCCGCCAGGGCAGCCGGACCTTGTGCGCCGGCAGCGCTGAACACGAAGGGGAATACCAGGGCCAGGCCGACGCCGGCGATCGCGAAGCCGCCCAAGGCGATGTGGGCGTTCGGCGCCAGCACCGCGAAGAACAGGCCCGCTGCGGCGACCAGCGCGCCCAGGGTCACCAGGCGCTTGGCGCCGTAGCGTTCCTTCATCTTGTCGCCGACCATGCGCGACATCAGCATCATCAGCGAGAACGAGGCCAGTGCCAGCGGCGCCAGGCCGTCCGACGCGCCGAAGTGTTCTTTCAGGAACACGCCGCTCCAGTCGGCGATGCTGCCTTCGGCCATCGAACCGAAGAAGCCCAGCAGACCCAGCAGGACCAGCGGACCGCGCGGCAGCGCAAATTTTTTCTTCTCGACCTTTTCGACCTTCGCGCCGACTTCATCCGCTTCCAGCAGGTTGACGGCAAGCCACAGCAGCACGGCCAGCGGCCCGGCGAGCATCAGGAAGTGGGTAGCCGGTGCAATCTTCATGCTGGCCATCAGGCTGCCCAGGGTGGCGCCGACCAGGCCACCAGCGCAGCACAGGCCGTGCAGGCGCGACATTTCCGACTTGCCGCTCTGCTTTTCGCGGCGGGCGGCCGCCGAGTTCATGGCGACGTCGAAGGTGCTGGCCGTGATGCCCAGCATCAGCACCGCCATCATCAGGCGCGACACGTCCGGCGCCATGCCGATCGCCACCAGCACGCACAACAGGGCCAGGCCGGCGACCATGATGGTCTTGCGGGCGCCGAAGCGGCCCATCAGGAACGACGAGATCGGGTAGGAAATCACAGCGCCGAGGCCGCCGCACAGCAGCACCATCGACAACGCCGCGTGCGACACATTGACGCCGGCGGCCAGCGCCGGGATGCGCCCGGCCCACGAACCCATGATCAGGCCGAACAGGGCGAACACCACCGGCAAGGAAAACAGCTGGGCTTGTACGAGTACGAAAGAGGAACGGCGTGGAACTGAAACAGTGGTTTGCATGAACGCGAAATGTTAAATTGCTTGAGATGTAAAGGAATTGCCAGACTGCTTTTTACAACCCGGACGCGTTTGAAATATTTACGTCAGGAAGCTGATGGACGGCAATTCTAAACACCTTTCTCCGCTTTTGTTTTCCGTGTGGAAAAATATTTGAAGACGTTGTATTGCGCTGACGCAAAGAAGACAACTTACTTGGCAGGCATACATAGAAAATTTCCACAAAAGCATCAATTTCGCTTGTAGAAGTGAGGAAATAGGAGGAGATGTAAGCAGTTATTACAGAGTCCGGTGTTACCCGGCATAAGCGTCGGAGAGTCCACAGGTTGTTGCAATGCAACAATCTACCGCGATAACAGCCAGTTTTTGCGCCTCAGAACAGCCTGGGCTGAACAAAATGATTTGTCCTCGCAGCCAACGCGCATTCACGATTCCGCTCCATTCTTTTACGGCCGAGCCCGCCAAATAACATCGCTTGAATTGTTAAATCTTGATATGCCGAGGACACCGAATGACGCAGCGGACGCGCACCATACAAAAAGGGCCGCCCTCAGGCGGCCCAAACAGGAGCAGTAACGTTTACTTGGCCAGGTGTTTCTTCAGCTCGGTGCCGGCCTGCAGCACTTGTGAACGCACGCCCGGCACGGTGGCCAGTGGGTTGAGCAGGCCGAAGTCGTGGATCATGCCGTTGTAGCGGGTGACGGTCACGTCCACGCCGGCCAGGTCCAGCTTGCGGCCGTAGGCTTCGCCTTCGTCACGCAGCACGTCGTTCTCGGCGACCTGGATCAGCGCAGGCGGCAAGCCCTTCAGTTGCGGCAGGGTCGCTTGCAGCGGCGAAGCGTAGATTTCCTTGCGCTTGGCGGCGTCCTTGGTGTAGCTGTCCCAGAACCACTTCATCATATTGCGGCTCAAGAAGTGGCCGTCTGCAAACTGCTTGTACGAACCGGTCTCGAAGTTGGCATCGGTCACCGGCCACATCAGCACCTGGTAGCGCAGTTTCGGGCCGCCCTTGTCCTTGATCATCAGGGTCAGCGCGGCCGCCATATTGCCGCCGACGCTATTGCCCGCCACGGCCAGGCGGCTGCCATCGATGTTCAGCTCCTTGCCATTTGTCGCCACCCATTTGGTCGCGGCATAGATCTCGTTGATTGCCACGCCGTAGCCGGCTTCCGGCGAACGGGTATAGTCGACGAACACCGCCACCGCACCCGAGCTCTCGACCACGTCGCGCACCAGGCGTTCGTGGGTCGGGTAGTCGCCCAGCACCCAGCCCCCGCCGTGGACGAACATGAAGGCGGGCAGCTCACCCTTGACCCCTGCCGGACGCACGATCTTGAGCTTGATCTGCTTGCCGTCGACGGTGATCACCTTGTCCGAGACGTCGGCCTTCGGCAGGTTCACCTTGACGCTTTTCTGCGCGCCTTCCAGCACCTTGCGGGCATCCGCCGGCGACAGTTGCTCGATCGGCTTGCCGCCGCCCGAATTGAGGGCAGTCAGGAATTCGGCGGTACGGCGCTCCACGGTGGGGGCGATGTCGGCGGCGGCTGCGGCGCCATAAGTCAGGGCCAGGGAGGCTGCGACGACTGCTTTGCTCAGGGTGTTCATGGTGCTTCCTTTCGGGTTGGGTTTTGCTCGGCGAGGGGGCTGTCTGCCACATTAGCAGTACGCCATGCGCCTTCATTGCATAAACGGATCATTCGGTGGTGGTGCGCGCCTGGTGATTATATTCACGATTAAATCGTGCACTACCTATTCATTATGGCTACTTGCATAAGGCCAGGCCTGTGCTTCCCCCGGCTGCCCGGGGGAGCATTGCGTTACACCAGTTGCAAGGTAACGTCGATATTGCCGCGGGTCGCATTCGAGTAAGGGCAAACGATGTGGGCGCGGTCGACCAGGGTTTGCGCTTCGTCCGCAGGCACACCTGGCAGGCTGATTTTCAGGGTGACTTCGATGCCGAAGCCGGTCGGGATCGCACCGATGCCGACAATGCCCTCGACCGAGACGTCCGGCGAGATTTTCAGCTTGTCGCGGGCGGCGACGAATTTCATGGCGCCCAGGAAGCAGGCCGAGTAGCCGGCAGCGAACAGCTGTTCCGGGTTGGTGCCTTCCTGGCCGGCGCCGCCGAGTTCTTTTGGGGTGGTCAGTTTCACGTCCAGCACGCCGTCCGACGAGATTGCGCGGCCTTCGCGACCGCCGGTGGCTTTGGCGCTTGCACGGTAGAGAACTTGTTCGATTGCCATGATGAGACTCCTTGTCGTAGTCGGCGGCCAATGCCGCCGGATTCCATTAAAACGCTATTATATAGCGCGCTATCTAAATGATTTGCTGCCTTGGCCCGCCGACCCGTTTATTCGTCCGTTCGGCGCTGCCATGGAAAGCATATTACATAGCTCACGATTTAATTGCAAACGATTTATGTTACGAGATGTAACTGCGGCCGGTAACCGCGACGACCTCACAGCAGCCGCACCGACTCCCTGACGATCAGGCTCAACTGCGGAACCTCGCCCTCCGGCTGCTCGTGCGCCAGCATTGCCAGCATCCGGCGCCCGATCCCGATCCCGGCGTCATACAAGGGCTGGCGTACCGTGGTCAGCGGCGGCGTCGTATACATCGAGCTTTCCAGATCGTCGAAGCCGACCAGCGAGATGTCTTCGGGCACCCGGATATTGCGTCGGTACAGCGCGAGCCGCGCCCCGTAGGCGGTCAGGTCGTTGGCCGCGAAGATCGCGGTAAAGCGCTGGTTGGCGGCCAGCAGAGCGTTCAGCGCCAGCAGGCCGCCCGATTCGCTGAAGTCGCCCGCCACCACCAGCCTCGGATCGGACTCGATCCGGTGCTTGGCCAGGGTGTCGTGGTAACCGGCCAGGCGCGCCCGCGCATCGCGGTGGTCGTCCGGGCCGGCGATGTGGGCAATGCGGCGATGGCCTTGTGCGATCAGGTATTCCACGGCCTCGCAGGCGCCGCGGTAGTTATCGAGGCAAAAGCCGTGGGTACGCTCGCCTTGCACCTCGCGCCCGAAGGCGACGATCGGCACCCGCCTGGAGAAATCGAGGATCTGCTGGTCGCTCATATTCCCGGTGAGGATGGCGACGCCATCGACGCGGCGCCCGATCAGCAGTTCGACCCGCTCGGCCTCTTCGTCGGCATGCCAGTGGCCGCTCATGATCAGCAGCGCATAGCCGGCCGCCTTGACCGCATCCTCGATGCCGACCATGGCGCGATTGAAATAACCGCTCTCGAGCGACTGGGTCAGCACCCCGATGGTGCGGGTGCTGCCGATCTTGAGGCTTTGCGCCAGGCGATTCGGCTTGTAGTTCAGTTCATCGATGACCCGCTCGATGATGCGCCGCTTGTCCTCGGACACCTTGGCGGTGCCGTTCAGGAATCGCGACACCGTGGCGGGCGACACGCCGGCGGCGCTGGCGACCTGGTACAGGGTGCTGGTACCGCTTTCGACGTTTTTCATGAAGCGCGTGGACTCATCCGCAGCAGATTGTTGCTTGAAGTATATCACGTGAAATTCACCCGAAAAGGATAGATGCACCCTGCCATGAAAATCTTTCATATAAAGACCGTCGTTGACATGCAACAAAGCCGACAACGCTGTTCGCAAATTCTGATTGACATTTTTTTACGGACGAAACTACTATGAAACCGTTTTCAAGATTGATGAAATCGATTTCTCATCGATCTGCCTGTTAGCGCTCGCATCATCCATAAAACTATATTTCGGAGACAAGCAATGACCAAGACTACGCCCGCGGGGGCCGCAGTTCGCACTTCTTCGTCCGCACCCATCCGCCTCGCCATCCTGACCCTGCTCGCCGGTATCGGCAGCGCCCAGGCCCAGAGCGCATCCGATCCGGCCTCGCCTGCCGCCGCCACGCCGCCGGCCGTCGTCGACAACGGCCAGATCGCCGAGGTGAAGGTCACCGCCACCAAGCGTTCGACCTCGCTGCAGCGCACCCCGATCGCGGTCACCGCGCTCAATGCCGCCACCCTGCAGGACAACCACGTGCAGACCATGCTCGACGTGGTGGCGCTGGTGCCGGGCTTCCAGGCCACGGCCCAGGGCGACCACGGCGTCACCACCATGACCCTGCGCGGCATCGGCAACGACAGCGCCAAGACCGAGTACGCCGATCCTGCGGTCGCGACCTTCGTCGACAACGTCTATTCGCCACGAGCGGAAGGCGCCACCGCCCTGCTGTTCGACGTCGAGGGCATCGAGGTGCTGCGCGGTCCGCAAGGCACGCTGTGGGGCCGGAACTCCACCGTCGGCGCGGTCAATATCCAGACCGTCAAGCCGGAACTGAACAGCCGCTCGGGCTATGTCGAAGGCGGCATCGGCGACTACAACCGCCTGGGCGTGCGCGGCGCGGTGAACATCCCGGTCTCGGACAATGCGGCACTGCGTTTCTCCGTGGTGCACGAGCGCCATGACGGCTACGTCGACTACCAGCGCTTCAAGAACCCGTCGATCGAATCGCAGCGCGCCGCCTACCTGGCCTCGGGCGCCGATCCAGCGGCATTCCGCCCGATCAATCCGAACCACTTTGCCTCGGGCGGCGACAAGTACAGCGCGCAAGACCAGAGCGCGGCGCGCCTGTCGCTGCTGTGGCAACTGGCGCCCAACCTGCGCTGGGACATCGCCTACGAAAAATTCATCGACCGCGGCACGCCGAGCGCCAACCTGATGCAAGTGCCGCGCGCCGGCGAGAAGCACTGGTCGACCCTGTCCGACAGCGCGCCCTGGATCAACCGCGACAGTCACAATGTGCGCAGCCGCCTGAGCTGGGACATCAGCCCGGACATGGCGCTGCAATACGTGGCCGGCTGGTCCAAGTACAGCGGCGACATGCGCTTCGACCAGGATGGCGGCACCGTGGTCCCGACCTCGATCACCACCGGCGGCATCTTCCAGGAACACACCACGACCGACTCCAACTACAAGAGCTACAGCCACGAGGTCTTGCTGCAATCGACCGGCACCCGCACCATCGACTGGCAGGTCGGCGCCTACTATGGCCACGAAAAGAACGACATCCGCTTCGACATCGCCGGCATGAAGGGCACCCCGGACGGCGCAGTGAACTGGCAAGGTTCCTTCATCCAGCCAGAGCAGACCGTGGACACCTCGGCCGTGTTCGGCCAGGCCACCTGGAACATCAACGACGCCTGGCACCTGACCGGCGGCGTGCGCTATACCCGCGACGACCGCGAGCACATCGGCGGGCGCGGCTACACCTGGGGCTATGACCCGGCGGCGCCGCAGCTGCCGCTCAACCCGCAGATCGACCCGCGCGATCCGGCCACCGGCTACGTGGCCGGCGTACCGAACGACGGCAAGTACAAAGGTAACAAGACCACCGGCCTGGTGCGCCTGAACTACGATATCGACCGCAACAATATGGTCTATGCGAGCGTGTCGACCGGCTACAAGTCGGGCGGCGTGCAGGATCGCGGCCTGCCCTACCAGCCAGAGACGCTGACCAACTACGAGATCGGCTCGAAGAGCACCTTCATGGACGGCGCCCTGCGCATCAACAACGCGCTGTTCTACATGGACTTCAAGGACTTCCAGTTCAACTCGCCGGTCAGCTTCCCGGACGGCAGCCGCGGCCTGGCCATCGAGAACGCCGACGGCGCCGAAGTGTACGGCCTGGAAACCGAGATCGCGGCCCGCATCGCCAAGGATGGCCGCCTGTCGATCGCCCTGGCCGTCCTCGATACCAAGCTCGGCCATCTGATCGCCGGCTCGAACGACTACGCGCTGCCGACCTGCACGGTCGACCCGAGCATCTCGAACTGCCTCGATGTCACCGGCCACAAGCTGCCGCATGCGCCCAAGTTCTCGACCACGGTCCAGTACCAGCACACCTTCTACCTGGCCAATGGCGGCACCATCGTGCCGCGCATCACGGCGCGCTACGAGGATGAAGTGCGCCTGAGCGTGTTCGACCTCGGCGCGGAAGACCGCCAGAAGGCCTACGCCAGCGCCGACCTCGGCCTGCGCTATGCGAAGGACAAATGGTGGGTCGACGCTTTCGTGCGCAACGTGAGCGACAAGAAGATCAAGACCAGCGCCTTCAACAGCTTCGGCCCATGGCTGGCGCAGTACAAGCCGCCGCGCACCATCGGCATCAACACCGGCTTCGATTTCTAGGAGCCGCAGCACGGCAGGCGCCCACCCGGCGCCTGCTTTTTTTGTTTTCCCTACGCTTATCAACACGCCGCGCCCTGCGATTCGAGAGTTCCATGACCAAAAGCCCCAATTTCGACTTCAACAACGACTTCCCATCCGATTTCACCTGGGGCGTGGCCACCAGTTCCTTCCAGATCGAAGGCGCGCACGACGTCGACGGCAAGGGCCCGTCGATCTGGGACACCTTCTGCAAGAATAAAGCCAATATCAAGGACGGCAGCGACGGCACCAATGCCTGCGACCATTACCACCGCTACCGCGAGGACGTCGACATCATGGCCTCGCTGGGCGTGGATGCCTACCGCTTCTCGCTGGCCTGGGCCCGCGTCCAGCCTGACGGCAAGGGCGCCTGGAACGAGGCCGGCTTCGGCTTCTACGACCGCCTGCTCGATGCACTGGCCGAAAAAGGCATCCGCCCCCACGCCACCCTGTACCACTGGGACCTCCCGCAGGGGCTGCAGGACGATGGCGGCTGGCTGAACCGCGATACCGCGCACCGCTTCGCCGATTACGCCCATGAAGTCGCGCGCCGTTTCGGCAACCGCATCGAGGCGATCGCCACCCACAACGAACCGTGGTGCACGGCCAACCTCGGCTACGGCAACGCCCAGTTCGCGCCGGGCGTGGTCGACCTGCGCCAGTCGATCCAGGTCTCGCACCACCTGCTGCTGTCGCACGGCCTGGCCATGCGCGCCATGCGCGAGGTGGGCAGCGCGGCCAAGCTCGGCATCGTGCTGAACCAGTGGACCGCCGATCCGGCCACCGATTCGCCTGAGGACCGCGCGATGGCCGAATTCGAATATGCGCGCTCGGTGCAGTGGTTCATGGACCCGATCTTCAAGGGCCATTACCCCGAACTCGCCCTGCGCGGCCATGGCGCCAACGCGCCGCAGGTCCGCGACGGCGACTTCGACATCATCAAGCAGAAGATCGATTTTCTCGGCTCGAATTATTATTTCCGCAGCTGGTGTAGCGCGAGTACGCCGCCGGTGCCGGCGCCGGCCCGTCACGGCGTCACCGACATGGGTTGGGAGATCTTCCCGGAAGGCCTGCCCGAACTGCTGATTAAATTAAAAGCGGAATACCCCGACCTGCCGCCGGTGTACATTACCGAGAACGGCATGGCCAATCCCGACGTGGTCGAGAATGGCCGTGTCCACGATCCGGCACGCATCGCCTACGTGCGCGGCCACCTGGCCGCGCTGAAGCAGGCAATGGATGCCGGCGTCGACGTGCAGGGCTATTTTCTCTGGAGCCTGCTCGATAATTTCGAGTGGAATTCGGGCTATGCCAAGCGTTTCGGCATCGTGCACGTGGATTACGCGACCCAGCAGCGTACCCTGAAGGACAGCGCGCTGTGGTATCGCGAGTTCATCGCAAACCGTATCAAGGCTTGATCGCATAAAAAAACAAGGCGACAAGGAGGAGACATGCAGAACCATCCCTACCCCGACGGCCCGCGCCTGCTGGCCGATATCGGCGGCACCAATGCGCGCTTCGCCCTCGAGCTGGCGCCGGGCGCATTGCACGCCGTGCAGACGCTGGCCTGCGCCGACCATGCCCGCTTCGAGGACGCCGTGCGCGTCTACCTGGCCGGCGTCAATGCCCGCGTGAAGCACGCGGTGATCGCGATCGCCAACCCGGTCGACGGCGACGCCATCCGCATGACCAACCACCATTGGGCGTTCTCGATCGAGGCCGCGCGCCGCGCGCTGGGCCTGGACACGCTGCTGGTGGTGAACGATTTCACGGCGCTGGCGATGTCGCTTCCCACGCTGCGGCCCGGCGACCTGGCCCAGGTCGGCGGCGGAGCGGCGCTATCCGGCAGCGCCGTCGGCCTGGTCGGCGCCGGCACCGGCCTGGGTGTCTCGGGCCTGGTGCCGAGCGGCGAACGCTGGATTCCCCTGCATAGCGAAGGCGGCCACGTCGCTTTCTCCCCGCTCGACGAGCGCGAAGTGACCGTGCTGCGCCATGCCTGGCAACGCCATGACCACGTCTCGGCCGAACGCTTCGTCTCCGGCCCCGGCCTGGTGCTGATCCGCGAAGCGCTGGCCGCGAGCCGCGGCATGGCGCCCGACAAGGCGCTGGCGCCGTCCGACATCGTCACCCGCGGCCTGTCCGGCGGCGACGCCCTGTCGCTGGAAGCGATCGACTGCTTCTGCGGCATGCTGGGCACGGTGGCGGCCAACCTGGCCGTGACCCTCGGCGCGCGCGGCGGCATCTATATCGGCGGCGGCGTCGTGCCGCGCCTGGGCGCATACTTTGTCGCTTCGCCATTCCGCCCGCGCTTCGAACGCAAGGGGCGCTTCAGCGAGTTCACCGCGCGCATCCCGACCTGGCTGATCACGGCGCCATATCCAGCGCTGCAGGGCGCTTCGGCGATTTTGGCAGATCATCTGGCCGATCACCTGGTGCAGGGCCGTGCGACCGCATCGCGTTCGTGCACGGAGGCAGCGCATGCGTAAAGCGTCCTCGCCCCTGCTGTGGGTGCCGACCGGCTACTTCACGATGGCGCTCGGCTACGTGATGCTCACCAGCGTCACCGCCATCATGTTCAAGAACCTGGGCATGGACAACGGCCGCGCCGCCCAGTATTCGAGCCTCTTGATCCTGGCATATACCGTCAAGCCGCTGTTCGCGCCATTCGTCGAGATGTACCGCACCAAGAAGTTCTTCGTGCTGTGCGCGCAAGTGCTGATCGGAGCCGGCTTCGCCGGGGTCGCGCTGCTGATGGAGCTGCCCGGCTACATGAGCTTCCTGATGGCGATCTTCTTCGCCCTGTCCTTCATCGGCGCCACCCAGGACATCGCCAGCGACGGCGTCTACGTCACCTCGCTCGACGCCCGTGCCCAGTCGCTGTACTGCGGCATCCAGAGCCTGTCCTGGAATATCGGCCCGATCGTGGCCGCCGGCGGCATGGTGTATCTCTCCGGCTACCTGCACACGACCGTCTTCGGCCACGACCCGACCGTGTTCGGCCCGGACTGGATCGACGCCTGGCGCATCATCTTCCTGCTGGTCGGCGGCCTGACCCTGTTGATGGCGCTGTGGCACTGGCGCACCATGCCGGAAGGCGCGCGCGCGGCCGATACGCCGTCCTCCGTGAAGGACGCCGGCCGCATCCTGCTCGACGCCTTCGTCACCCTGTTCCAGAAGCGCGGCGTGTGGCGCATGATCGCCTTCGCCTTCCTGTTCCGCTTCAGCGTGGGCTTGCTGGAAAAGATCGGGCCATTCTTCATGGTCGACCCGGCCTCCAAGGGGGGCCTGGGCCTGTCGAACGAGATGCTGGGCCTGATCTACGGCACCTATGGCCTGGCCGCGGTGCTGGTCGGTTCGCTGCTGGGCGGGCTGTACGTCGCCAAACGCGGCCTGAAGGCCACGCTGTTCGTGCTGTGCTGCGCGATCAACATCCCCAACATCACTTTCCTGGTGATGGCGATCTATATGCCATCGAGCCTGGTGCTGGTCACGCTCGGCGTCGCGATCGAGAAATTCTTCTTCGGCTTCGGCGCGGTGGGCTTCATGATCTACCTGATGCAGCAGCTCGCGCCCGGCAAGTACACGACCACCCACTATGCCTTCGGCACCGGGCTGATGGGCTTGTGCGGCATGGTCACCGGCGTGATCAGCGGCCACCTGCAAGAGATGATGGGGTATGTCGCCTACTTCGCGCTGGTGATGGTCGCGACCATTCCCTCGTTCCTGGCGACCTGGTTCGCGCCGTTCTACCACGACGACGGCAGCCAGCCCAAGCCGGATCCCGACGCCCAGGCCGACGGCAAGACGGTGCCGGCATGAAGCGCCTGGCCTTGTCCCTGTTATGCCTGGTCGCGGGAGGCGCATCCGCCCAGGCGATCAAGCTCAATCAGGTCGGCTTTTTGCCGCAGGCGCAAAAGCTGGCCGTCGCGGCGCAGGGGGTGGGTGAGTTCGAGATCCTCAAAGCCGACGGCAAGACCGCATTCAGGGGTACGGCCGGCGCCGCGCTGCGCTGGGAGCCCTCGGGCGAGTCAGTGCGCGTGCTCGATTTCAGCGCGCTCACGCGGCCGGGCACCTACCGCATCAGGATCGCCGGGCTTCCACTATCGGATCCCTTCACGGTCAACGCGGATGGCTACCGCGCGCTGAACAGTGCCGCCCTCAAGGCTTTCTATTTCAACCGCAGCGCGATCGCGCTCGAGCCCCAGCATGCCGGCCCCTGGGCGCGGCCGGCCGGGCATCCCGACGACAAGGTGGTGGTGCATGCCTCCGCCGCCTCTGCCTCGCGGCCCGCAGGCACCGTGCTGTCCAGCCCCAAGGGCTGGTACGACGCCGGCGACTACAATAAATACGTGGTCAACTCGGGCATCTCGACCTATACGCTGCTGGCCGCCTTCGAGCACTTTCCGGCCTTTTTCAGGCAAGACATTGGCATCCCCGAATCGGGCGACGGCATCCCCGACATCCTCGACGAGGCGATGTGGAACCTCGAATGGATGCTGACCATGCAGGATCCGCAGGATGGGGGCGTGTACCACAAGCTCACCAACCTGCGCTTCGACGGCATCGTGATGCCGCATGCGGCATCGACCACGCCGCGCTACGTGGTCGCCAAGGGCACGGCGGCGGCGCTCGACTTCGCCGCCACCATGGCTACGGCCAGCCGCGTGCTGGCCCCGTACGACAGCAAATGGCCCGGCATGTCGGCGCGCATGCTGGCGGCGGCGCAGGCGGCCTGGCGCTGGGCCGAAGCACACCCCGGCGTCGTCTTCAAGAATCCGCAAGACGTCGTTACCGGCGAATACGGCGACGCGACACTCGGCGACGAATTCGCCTGGGCCGCGGCCGAGCTGTTCATCGCCACCGGCGACGGGCGCTACGCCGCGGCTTTGATGAAACACGATGCGCCGCTGTCCACGCCGTCCTGGGGCAATGTGGCGGCGCTGGGCTGGATGTCGCTGGCCCACCACCGCGCGCGCCTGGCGCCCGGCCTGGATCGCGACCTGGTCGCGCGTCGCATCGATGGCCTGGCCGCGCACCTGGCTGGCGCCTGGCGCAGCAGCGGCTACCGCCTCGCGATGAGACCGGGCGATTTCGTCTGGGGCAGCAATGCGGTGGTGCTGAACCAGGGCATGATGCTGCTGCAGGCGTACCGCCTCAAGCCCGAGCCCGATTACCTGCGGGCTGCGCAATCGAGCCTCGACTATGTATTGGGCCGCAACCCCACCGGCCTCTCCTTCGTCACCGGCATCGGCGCGCGGCCTTTCAGGCACCCGCACCACCGTCCCTCGATGGCCGATGGTGTCGAAGCGCCGGTGCCGGGCTGGCTGTCCGGCGGACCGAATCCCGGCCAGCAGGATGCGAAGGAGTGTCCGCCCTATCCGAGCAAGCTGCCCGCGCTGTCGTATATCGACCACGACTGCAGCTACGCCGCCAACGAAGTCGCCATCAACTGGAATGCGCCGCTGGTCTATGTCAGCGCGGCGCTGTCCGTCCTCACGCCATCGACCATGACCCAGGAAACCACCGTCTCGCTCGACGCGCTGCTGCGCGAAGAACAACTGCTGCAATTCGACCGCTTCGACCGCGACACCGCCACCGCGCTCGGCGCCGCACTGGTCGCACGGGCGCGCAGCGCCAGCCGGCCGGTGACGGTCGAGATCAGGCAAGGCGACGAGGTCCTGTTCGCGCAGGCGATGCCGGGCGCTTCGCCCAACCACGCCGACTGGATCCGGCGCAAGAACAACATGGTGAAACGTACCGGCCACAGCTCTTTTTATACGCACAACGAAGTGCGCCAGGCCGGCGGCGACCACGACAAGCTGCCCGGCCTGGACATGCGCGACTACGCAGCCCACGGCGGCGCCTATCCGATCGTCGTGCGCGGCCGCGGCGCGGTCGGCACGGTCACGGCCTCGGGCCTGCCCGGCGCGGACGACCACGCGCTGGTGGTGGCCGCGCTGAAAGATCACCTGAAGATTGGAGAGCAGCCATGACACGCATCATCCGCTGGGGCATCCTCGGCACCGGCCGCATCGCGCGCGATTTCGCCGCCGGCCTGCGCGCCACGCCCGACGCCGTGCTGGCCGCGGTCGCTTCGCGCAGCGTCGAAGGCGCCCAAGCCTTCGCCGGGCAGTTCGACGTGCCCCTGGCCTTCGGCTCCTACGAACAACTGGCGGAGTCGCCCGATGTCGACATCGTCTACATCGCCACCCCGCATCCGATGCACGCGGCCAACGCCCTCCTCGCCCTGCGCGGCGGCAAGGCGGTGCTGTGCGAGAAGCCGTTTGCGATGAACCGGCGCGAGGCGGGCGAAGTCGTGGCGCTGGCGCGCGCAAAAAACCTGTTCTTGATGGAGGCGATGTGGACCCGCTTCATGCCGGCGCTCGGTGAAGTCAAGCGCATCATCGCATCCGGCGAGATCGGCAACGTGACCCAGTTGCACGCCGACTTCGGCTTCTCGGCCACGCCCGATCCAGCCCACCGCGTCAACGACCCGACCCTGGGCGGCGGCGCCCTGCTGGACCTCGGCATCTATCCGCTGTCGATCGCCTGCGCCCTGCTGGGACGGGTCGAGACGGTGCAGGCCCAGGCCATCATGGGCGAGACCGGGGTCGACCTGACCACGGCCTTCACCATGCGCCATGCGGGCGGCACCCTGTCGATCTGCAGCTGCTCGCTGCGGGCGCGCGCGCCGAGCGAACTGGTGGTGTCGGGCACGCGCGGCAGCGTGCGCATGCACCGCATGTTCCACATGTCCGAAAGCGTCACGGTCGACCTGCTGGACGGCCCATCGCGCACGGTCTCGACGCCCTGGCTCGGCAACGGCTATACCCATGAGGCGATCGCCGCCGGCCAATGCCTGCGCGACGGCCTGCTCGAGCATCCGGCGATGACCCACGACGACACGCTGGCGGTCATGGGCTTGCTCGACACGATCCGCCGGCAGATCGGCCTGCGCTACCCGAGCGACGACTGACGCAGTTCGCAAGCCCGCGCCAGCAGCGCCTCGAGCTGCTGCATACTGGCTGGCTTGACCAGGTAGTGGTCGAAGCCGGCGTCCAGCGCGGCCTGGCGGTCGGCGTCGCTGCCGTAGCCGGTCAGCGCGACCAGGAGCGGTGTGCGCTCTTGCAAGCCGGCGCGGATGCGGCTCGCCAGTTCGCGGCCGTCCATGTCGGGCAGGCCGATGTCGAGGATGCAGGCGTGGGGCGCATCGTCCAGCACGCGGCGCAGGGCGGGCGCCGGGGCATGCTCGACCTCGACCCGGTAGCCTTGCGCCTCCAGCAGCAGCGCCAGTGACGCGGCCGCATCGATGTTGTCGTCCACCACCAGCACCTTCGATGCGCGCGCGCCGCTCGCCTGTGTGGCCGGCGCTGCTGTCTCGATGATGGGCGCTGTCGACTCGTCCAGGCGCGGCAAGGTCACGGTGAATGTGCTGCCGTGGCCAGGTCCGGCGCTGTCGGCGCGCACCTGCCCGCCATGCAGCTCGACCAGGTTGTGCACCAGCGCCAGGCCCAGGCCCAGGCCGCCCTCGGCCCGGTCCGGCGTGCGCCGGGCCTGGGTGAACAGGCCAAAGATATCCGGCAGCAGTTCGCGGGCGATGCCGATGCCGTCGTCGCGCACCGCCAGCACGGCAACGCCGCCCACGATCCGCACCGACACCAGCAGCTCGCCTTCCTCGGGTGTGTATTTCGCCGCATTGTTGAACAGGTTGGCCATCACCTGGATCAGGCGCTTGGTGTCGCCCTCGACCAGCGCCCTGCTGTCGGGCAGCTCGGTACGCAGGCGGTGGCGCTTCATTTCCAGCAGCGGCTGCACCTGCTCCAGGGCGGCGGTCACTACCTGGCGCAAGTCGACCCGTTCGCGCTTGAGTTCGATCATGCCGCGCGTGACGCGCGACACGTCGAGCAGGTCGTCGACCAGGTGCACCATGTGGTCGACCTGGCGCGCGATGATCTCGCTGGTGCGCCGCACCGCACCCGGGTCGCTCGCATAGACGCTCTTGAGCAGGCCCGCCGCGGTGCTGATCGGCGCCAGGGGGTTCCTCAGCTCGTGCGCCAGCATGGCCAGGAATTCGTTCTTGCGCTCGTCGGCCAGGCGCAGCGCCTGCAAGGCCTCGTTGCGCTCGCGCTCGGCCATGCCGCGGATCAGGTCCTGGCGGTACAGCTGGTAGGCGAAGCGCCACACCACCGCGATCAGGATCACCAGCATGCCCCACACGAACAGCCAGATCATGGTGGTCAGGTCGATGCCGGGATTGGCCGCGCGCACGGCAGCGGTGGCCACCATGCCAAGTACGATCGGGGCCAGCACCAGCGGCACCATCAGCCGGCGCAAGGTCAGGCTGCTGGGCGTGGAACTGGTCAGCGCCACCACCATGCCCTGGTCCGGACGCAGCGCCAGCACCGCCCCCGACGCCAGCATGAAGGCCAGCGCGGTGCGCAGCGAGGTGCCGCGGCCAGGCAGCAACTGGTACAGGACCGTGTCTTCGGCTGCGAAGCTGGCCAGGGTCAGCAGGGAGAACAGCAGCACGCTGGTGGCCAGCGCCTGGGCCACGGCGACCATGCGGCGCACGCCCACCATCGCCAGGCTGGCGCCGAGCACGACGAACAGGGCATCGGTCAGCGGCGCCGGCAGGCTCCACGCGTTGGATGCGGTGCCCAGGCCGAGCGATAGCGGCGCCGGGGCCCAGCCGGAAAAGCGCATGGCCGCGCCGCCGAGGCCGAGCGCCAGCAGCAACAAGCCAGGCAGGCGGCCGGCGCGCGCGATCGGGCGCACCGGGTGCAGTTGCAGGAGCACGCTGGCGCCGGCGCACAAGAATCCGGCCGCAGTGAGCGGGTACATCTGCGGGGCGCCAATGGCGGCGCCGATCAGCGATGGCGAATGTAGTCCCCAGCCTGCCAGCGTCGCGGTGGCGAGCAGCATGCAGAGAATGGCGGCGCCTGCCGGAACGGCATGCCTGGTCGGAAAAGTCGTCATGGGCTGGCGCCATCCTACCAGTCCCGGCGCGTCGGACAGGCACGGCTGCCCACCCGTCAGGGCGTATCGACGTACCAGCCGTACTCCCAGCGCCACGGCATATCGTTCGCGCCCAGCGCCAGGCGCGCGATCTCGGGGAACAGGCGTTCGGCGCGCACGTCGTTGGACAGCATCACCACGCAGCGCCGGCCTGCCTCGAGGCAGATCGCCATATTTCCGGTGCTGTCGTTATGCCCGCCCTTGAACCAGCCGGTCCCGCTGCGGTCCTGGAAGGTGACCACGCCCAGGCCGGCCGCAAGGTGCGGCACCGGCGCGCCCACCCGCGACACCAGGGTCGGGAACTGGCCGGCGCCCAGGATCGGCAATTGCGGGCGCACCATCTCGGCCCGCACCTCGGGGCTCAAGCCATCGCCGCGCACGATCGCGGCCCACATGCGCGCCTGGTCGGCGATCGTGGTGTCCATCGACCCGGCGGCGGTGACGGCGCTGCGCTGGTCGTGCGGCTCCATCCTGCCCTCGAGCGTATAGCCGTCGGCCAGGTTGGCGGCAAAGTCGGGACGCCACTGCATGCTGGTATTGCGCATGCCCAGGCGGTCGAACACGCGCACCTGCATCTCGCGTCCGGCGTCCAGCCCCTGGCCCTGTTCGACGATCAGCTGCAGGATGTACATGCCTTCGGCCGAATAGGCATAACGTTCGCCGGGCGTGAAATGAAAACGCAGTTTTTCGTCCGGCTCGAGCCAGCGGAAGTTGGCGAAGCCGCCGGCATGCGTGAGCAGGATGCGCGGCGTGAGCTGGCGCCAGCGCGCGTCGCCCGCCAGGTCGCTGAAATCCCTGCGCTCGCCCAGGCGGTAGTCGGGCAGGGGCTTGGGCAACAGCTTCGTGAGCGGGGCGTCGAGGTCGAGCCGGCCTTCGCTCGCCAGCTGCAGCAGCATATAGGCGAAGGCGGTCTTGGTCAGCGAGGCGCCGTACATGACGGTATCGGGCAGCAATGGCAGGTCGCGCTCGAGATTGCGCTTGCCGTAGGCTGACACCCTGGTGACCTGGCCGTCGTCGATCACCGCCAGCGCCAGCCCGACCACCTTCCCGCGCGCCATCAGCGCCTCGATGTCGCGGTCGGCGAAACCGCGAACTGGCGCAGGACTGGTGGCGCGCGGCGCGCCCGCACAGCTGACCAGGAATATCGACACGACTGCCACGCACAACGCTTTCATCGGCTTCTCCTCGGTAAGTTCCCGCACGGGCGACAGGATGACCAAGTGTAGCGCCCGGATGCGCGCCGGACAATCGTCATGCAAGCGGCATCAGAAGCTGTGGCGCAGGCCGAGCGCGGCGCCCTTCAATGTGGCGCCGGGCGCCGCGCCCAGGCTGTTGATGGCGAAGTCGTAGCCGCCGTTGGCCTCGTTGTCGAGGTGGGTGACATAGGCATACAGGGCACTGCGTTTCGACAGCGTGTAGTCGTAGCCGAGCGTGACGTGGGTGGCGCCGGTGTCGGGCCCGCCGCGGATGAAGCCGATCCGGTTGCCACGCGCGCCCTTGCCGTCGCCGGCGCGCGCCACGCCCAGGCGCAGGCCATGCGCACCCATCTGGTGGCTGACCGAGACGTAGAAGGCGTTGCGATCCAGGTCGCCGCCCGCCAGTTCGTACTCCAGGCGCTCGGCCAGCAGCGCCACCCGGGTGTCGCCGAAGCGCCGCGCCACGGCCAGCTTGGTGCCGCTGTCGCTGCGTCCCGGTCCCTGGTAGGCATGGTGCCGCTCGTGCGCCAGGGTCGCGTACCATGGCCCCTGCTCAAAGACCGCCGCGACCGATGTCAGCGACGGCTTGGCGCCACTGGCCGGGCGCTCCTCGGCCAGGCCATGCGTGAGGCGCAAGGCCAGGCCTTTCCACGGCCGGCTCCAGTAATGGACCGAATTGGCCTGGCGCCGGTCGAACGACGACAGATTGCTGACATTGTCGACCGCCGCCCCCGCGCCATTGCCGATGATGCTCATATAACCGGCGGTGGTCGGGTAAAAGGGATCCAGGCTGGCCGTGGCGCTGTTATAGGCGGTCGCCCAGTGGCCGGCGAACAGCGTGCCGAAGCCGCCGTCGAGCCCCACCCGGGTGTCGCGCCGCGCGAGCTCTCCGGCGCCGGTGTCGGGCGACAGCGTGCCCTCGACCTGGAAGATGGCGCTCACCCCGCCGCCCAGGTCTTCGCTGCCGCGAAAGCCGATCACCGAGCGGTTGTTCGATACGCGTTGCTGGCTCAGGCGCGGACCGTCGGCGGTGGCGGACGCCTTCACGTATTCGGCCGCGACGTTCAGCCGGCCATACAGCTGGACACTGGTCTGGGCCTGGGCGCCGGCGGCGCATGCCGCCAGTGCAAGCGCACTACGGCGCAAGTATTTACTCATCAAGATTCTCCTTGCCAGGATTGTCGGCCAGGGGCGCCATCGACGCCTATACCCAATCGTGGGGAGAACTACCCCCTGATAGTGTTGTCTCCAATGCTCGGCTGGTGCAGAATGTGGATCGACGTTGCGCGAAAATGCTGCACCGCACCCGGAGTTATCCGAAGTAAATTCGAAATAACTGAAGAAACGCGTTGTAGTCAGGTCGTCAACTACGGTAGAGTGTCGCCTTCCGAGAAGACTTTCCATGAGGCGGCGCATGCCAGACCGTAGCCCGACTACGCCCCCCGGATTGTTGCTTGCGACGGACCTGAGCGCCCGCTGCGACCGGCCGCTCGAACGCGCCAAGCAGCTGGCCGATGAATTTTCCATACCGCTGGTCGTCCTGACGGTGCACGATGCACCACAGGCGCCCGGCGAAGTGCTCCAATGGCTCGACGGCGATGCCGGACGCGCGCAGCAAGAACACGCGGCGCGCGAGGAATTCGCGCGCGAGTTCGCCGGCTCGCCGCTGCAAGCCACCCAGCGCTTCGCCACCGGCCCGGCCGCCGGCGCCATTGTCGACGCTGCCGCCACCCTGCCCGGCGCCATGGTCGTCGCCGGCGCCTCGCAGCACGACAGCCTGGGCGACCTGCTGCTCGGCTCCACAGTCGAAAAACTGGCGCGCGCCCTGGCCCAGCCGCTGCTGGTGGTGCGCCAGCGCGTGCGCGGTCCCTACCGCCGGATCATGGTCGCGACCGACTTCACGCCGGCATCCACCCTGGCCCTGGAAACGGCCGCCAGCCTGTTCCCCGGGCGTCGCATCACCGTGTTCCACGCCCATGACAGCGGCATGCGGGCGCCTGACGTCCTGGCCCCGGATGCCCCGCCGCGCGCGCAGCTGCTGCGCTTCCTGGATGGCTGCGCGTTGCCGCCCGGCGCCCGCGCACTGCTCGACCCGGTGATCGGCGAAGGCGAACCCGCTTCCCAGCTGGCGCGCCATGTAGTGGATAATAGTATCGATTTGGTCGTCCTTGGCCTGCATGAAGAATCGGCGCTGATGCGCCTCCTGACCGGTAGCCGCAGTGAATACCTGCTGCAGGCAGTCGTGTGCGACACGCTGCTTGTACGTCCCCCTGTGCGCCCTGGAGAAGATGATGAGAATGAGAAAACCTAAAATCGCACTGCGCCTCTGCGCGCGCCGCTACATGTCGCACTGCCCCGAAGGATGATGTCGATGACCTCACTGCCACTGATCCTGCTCGTCCTTCTTCCTTTTGCCGGCGCCTTCGTCTCCGCCTGCCTGCCCACTGGGTCACGCAACCGGCCCGCCTTCGCGGCCGGTGCATTCACCCTGACCGCCCTCATCTTCGCCATCTCCCTGTTCCCCAGCCTCGACGCCGGCGAGGTGCTGCAGTCGCGCCACAGCTGGCTGCCGATGTTCGGCCTCGACATCATCATCCGCATGGACGGCCTGGCCTGGCTGTTCTCGATCATGGTGCTCGGCATTGGCCTCTTGGTGATCCTGTACGCGCGCTACTACATGTCCAAGCGCGATCCGGTCGCCCGCTTCTACGCCTATATGCTGGCCTTCATGGGCTCGATGATGGGCGTGGTCTTGTCGGGCAACCTGATCCAGCTGGTCGTGTTCTGGGAACTCACCAGCCTGACGTCCTTCCTGCTGATCGGCTACTGGCAAGAGAGTAACGACGCCCGCCGCGGCGCGCGCATGGCCTTCACCGTCACCACCGCCGGCGGCCTGTGCCTGCTGGCCGGCGTGCTCACGCTCGGCCATATCGTCGGCAGCTACGAACTCGAGACCGTGCTGGCGGCCGGCGACCAGATCCGCGCCCACGCGCTGTACCTGCCGGCGCTGGTGCTGATCGCCCTCGGCGCCCTGACCAAGAGCGCGCAATTCCCGTTCCACTTCTGGCTGCCGCACGCGATGGCGGCGCCGACCCCGGTCTCGGCCTACCTGCACTCGGCCACCATGGTCAAGGCCGGGGTGTTCCTGCTGACCCGCCTGTACCCGGCCCTCGGCGGCACCCCGGAATGGACCTGGCTCATCGTCGGCGCCGGCGCCACCACCCTGGCGCTGGCCTCGTTCTTCGCGATCTTCCAGAACGACATGAAGGGGCTGCTGGCCTACTCGACCATCAGCCACCTCGGCCTGATCACCTGCCTGCTGGGCATCGGCACCCCGCTGTCGGTGGTGGCGGCGGTATTCCACATCATGAACCACGCGATCTTCAAGGCGTCGCTGTTCATGGCGGTCGGCATCGTCGACCACGAGACCGGCACCCGCGACATGCGCGTGCTGCGCGGCTTGCGAAAAGCGATGCCGGTGACGGCCGCGCTGGCGATCGTGGCCTCGGCCTCGATGGCCGGGGTGCCGCTGATGAACGGCTTCCTCTCAAAAGAGATGTTCTTCGCCGAGACCGCCCATGTGGGCGGTAGCGACGACTGGACCCTGTCCTATGTGGCGGTGGCGATGGGCATCTTCAGCGTCGCCTATTCGCTGCGCTTCATCAGCGTGTTCTTCGGCCGCCTGTCCAAGGACCTGCCGCAAGAGCCGCACGAGCCGGCGCGCTGGATGCGCTTCCCGGTCGAATGCCTGGTGGTGCTGTGCATCGCGGTCGGCGTCATGCCCGAGCGGGTGGTCGGTGACGTGCTGGCGGTGGCATCGGGCTCGGTGCTGGGTGCGGCCATGCCCGAATACGACCTGGCGATCTGGCACGGCTTCAACCTGGCGCTCGGGATGAGCGGCGCCGCGCTGGTGCTGGGCGCCCTGCTGTACTGGGTACTGCTGCGCCGCCACGACCTGCGCGAGCGCACCGAAGTGCCGGTGCTGCACCGCCTGAAGGGCGCGCAAGCCTATGAAAACACCATGCTGGCGCTCAAGCAGGGCGCCACCTGGCTGATCCGCTGGACCGGCACCCAACGCCTGCAGCCGCAGATGCTGGTGCTGATGGCCGTCATGGTCGCCGCGCCGCTGCTGCTGGTCGATCCGCTGCCGGCGATTCCCACCCTGAGCGTGCACTCGCTCGATCCGCTGTTCGCGGTGCTGTGGATCATCGGCGCCGGCTGCGCCCTGGGCGCGGCCTACAAGGCCAAGTACCACCGCCTGGCCGCGCTGTCGATGGTCGGCGGCACCGGCATCGTGACCGCGATTACCTTCGTCTGGCTGTCGGCGCCCGACCTGGCGCTGACCCAGCTGATGGTGGAAACCGTGACCACGGTGCTGATCCTGCTCGGCCTGCGCTGGCTGCCGCCGCGCTTCGCGCCGAAAGAGCTGATGACGAAAGCGCCGGCCAGCACCTGGTTCCGGCGCGGCCGCGACGGCTTCATCGCCGTCGCCGGCGGCCTCGGCATCGCCGCGGCCAGCTATGCGATCCTGGTGCGCACGCCGCCGCCATCGATCGGCGAGTTCTTCGTGCTGCGCGCGATGACCGAGGGCGGCGGCTCGAACGTCGTCAATGTCCTGCTGGTCGACTTCCGCGGCTTCGACACCATGGGCGAGATCACCGTGCTGTCGGCCGTCGCCCTGACCGTGTATGCGCTGCTGCGCCGCTTCCGCCCCGCCACCGAAAGCATCACGATCCCGGTGCAGCAGGCCAGCGACGTCGATCCGGCCGTCAACCAGACGCCGGCCGAGCAGGCTTCGAGCGGTTACCTCATGATCCCGGCGGTCTACCTGCGCATGCTGCTGCCGGTGATGGGCGTGATGGCCGCCTACTTCTTCATGCGCGGCCACAACCTGCCGGGCGGCGGCTTCGTCGCCGGCCTGATCTTCGCCACCGCGCTGATCGTGCAATACATGGTGGCCGGCACCGACTGGGTCGAATCGCACCTGCGCCTGCGGCCGCACCGCTGGATTGCCTGGGGCCTGGCCTGCGCCGCCTTCACCGGCATCGGCGCCTGGTTCCTCGGCTATCCGTTCCTGACCAGCCACACCGCCCACGTCACCTTGCCGATCCTGGACGAGATCCACGTCCCGAGCGCCTTCATGTTCGACCTGGGCGTGTTCCTGGTGGTGGTCGGTTCCACCATGCTGACCCTGGTCGCGCTGGCCCACCAGTCGCTGCGCAGCCATCGCGCGGCGGCCGACGCCACGCGCGCCACCATCCCGCCCGCCAAGGAGATCTTCTGATGGAGCTCGTCATTTCGCTCGCCATCGGCATCGTGTTCGGCTCCGGCATCTGGCTGATCCTGCGTCCGCGCAGCTTCCAGGTGCTGGCCGGCCTGATGCTGATGTCCTACGCCGTCAACCTGTTCATTTTCGTGATGGGCCGCCTGTGGGTCGACGCCCCGCCGCTCACCCCCGCCGGCACGACGCCCAATCCGGCCGTGCTGGCCGACCCGCTGCCGCAAGCCCTGGTGCTGACGGCGATCGTCATCGGCTTCGCCACCACCGCGCTGTACCTGGTGGTCATGATCGGTTCGCGCGGCCTGACCGGCACCGACCACGTGGATGGCAAGGAGCCTGAATTATGAGTTTGCACTGGACCCAGCACCTGATCCTGGTGCCGGTATTGCTGCCGCTGCTGGTGGGCGCCGCCCTGGCCCCGCTGACGCAGGGCTGGCACCGCCTGAAGTACTGGCTCAGCTACGCCTCGCTGCTAGGCCTGTTGGCGACTTCGCTGGCGCTGATCTTCATGACCGACGGCGGCCACTGGCAGGACGGCATGGGCATCTATCTCGCCGCCAACTGGAGCGCGCCGTTCGGCATCGCCCTGCTGGCCGACCGCCTGTCGGCGCTGATGCTGCTGCTGACCGCGGTGCTCGGCCTGGCCTCGCTGCACTTCACCCGCACCCGCTGGGGGCGGATCGGAGTGCATTACCACACGCTGTTCCAGTTCCTGCTCATGGGGATCAACGGCGCCTTCCTGACGCACGACCTGTTCAACCTGTTCGTGTTCTTCGAAGTGATGCTGGCCGCGTCGTATGGCCTGGTGCTGCACGGGTATAACGCCGAGCGCATCCGCGCCAGCATGCAGTACATCGCGATCAACCTGGCCGCGGCCCTGCTGTTCCTGCTCGGCACCGCGCTGATCTACGCCACCACCGGCACCCTGAACATGGCCGACCTGGCCGCGCGCGTGCCGCTGCTGGCGGGCGAGGAACTGGCCCTGTTCAAGGTCGGCGCCACCGTGCTGGCGCTGGCCTTCCTGACCAAGGGCGCCATGTGGCCGCTGGGCTTCTGGCTGCCCACCACCTATGCCGCGGCCTCGCCGCCGGTGGCGGTGATGCTGGTGCTGATGACCAAGGTCGGCGCCTATGTGGTGCTGCGCCTGTGGCTCCTGATCTTCTCGGACAACGCGGGCGCCGCGGCCGGCTTCGGCGGCGATGCGCTGCTGTATGCGGGCATGGCGACCATCGTGTTCGGCGCCGCCGGCATGCTGTCGACCGACACCGCCGGCCGCATGGCGGGCTATGGCGCGATCGTCTCGTCCGGCACCCTGCTGGCGGTGATCGGCTACGGCCAGCCGGCCCTGGTCACGGCCGGCATCTATTACCTGATCGGCTCCACCCTCGCGGTGGCCGCCTTCCTGCTGCTGATCGAGCTGATCGACCGCATCCGCACCCCGCGCTCGGCGATGCTGGCGCTGACCATGGAAGCGTTCGCGGTCGAGGATGCGCCGGACGAGCCGACCGGCCGCGGCGTGCCGGCCGCGATGGCCTTCGTGTCGCTGGCCTTCGCCGCCTGCGCGCTGATGATCGCCGGCCTGCCGCCGCTGTCGGGCTTCGTGGCCAAGTTCAGCATGTTCCATGCGCTGCTCAATCCACAAGCGGCCGCAGGTTCGGGAGTGGCCGCGATCCCGGCGTCCGGCTGGACCCTGATGGTCTTGATCATCGTCTCGGGCCTGATCGCCGTGATCTCGATGATGCGCTTTGGCGTGCGCACCTTCTGGGCCAGCGGCGCGACCGAGCCGCCCAAGGTGCACCGCTCCGAAGTGGCGCCGATCCTGTTCCTGCTGGCGCTGTCGGTCCTGATGACGGTGCAGGCCAATCCGCTGTTCGGCTACCTGACCCGCGCCAGCGACGACATCCACCGTCCGGGCGGCTATATTGGCCGCGTGCTGTCCGAGCCGACCGTGCCGGGCCAGGGCTCGGCCCCTGGCCCGGCGCCATCGACCCTCTCGCCCCAGGAGGCGCCATGACGCGCTGGCTACCCCATCCCTTCGTTTCGCTGGCGCTGTGCGGCCTGTGGCTGCTGCTGAACCAGACCCTGTATCCGGGCCACATCCTGCTCGGCGCGCTGCTCGGCATCGCCGGCCCGGTCCTGACCCGCCACCTCAATCCGCTGGGTTATCCGCGCCTGCGCAGGCCCATCGTCGCCATCCGCCTGCTGCTGTTCGCGTCGGTCGAGGTGGTGCGTTCATGCCTGAACGTCAGCCGCGCCATCCTGTTCGGCGACTATGCGAACATCAATTCGCAGTTCATCCGCATTCCCCTGGACATCCGCGATCCCTACGGCCTGGCGGCGCTGTCCTGCCTGATCAATATGACGCCGGGCACGGTATGGACCGAACTGCAACCCAGGCCCGATACCGACAAACATGAGCTGGTCCTGCACGTATTCGACCTGCACGACGCCGAATGGTGGGTCGACACCATCAAGACCCGCTACGAACAGCCCCTGATCCACATCTTCGAAACGGAGGTCCGCCATGGCGACCCTGCTTGAAATCTCGATCGGCTACGCCCTTGTGTGCGTGCTGGCGGCGATGGCGCTGTGCGCCGGCCGCCTGCTGATCGGCCCCTCGGCCCACGACCGCGTGCTGGCCCTCGACACCCTCTGGATGTGCGGCATGCTGCTGGCCCTGGTGCTGGGCATCCGCTTCGGCACCCAGATCTATTTTGAAGCGGCGATGCTGATCGCGCTGGTCGGCTTCGTCTCGACCGTCGCGATGGCGAAATTCTTGATGCGTGGGGAGATCATCGAATGACCGGCATCGAATACCTGCCCGACTGGGCCGCCCTGCTCGTCTCGCTGCTGCTGATCCTGGGCGCGAGCATCATCCTGATCGGCGCGCTCGGCCTGATGCGCCTGCGCACCTTCTACCAGCGCATCCACGGCCCGGCGATCACGATCACCCTGGGCGCCGGCAGCCTCCTGATCGCCTCGATGCTCTACTTCACGGTGGCGCAGTCGCGCGTGGTGGTCCACGAGATCATCATCACGGTCTTCCTGCTGCTGACCGCGCCGGTGGTGGCGATGATGATCATGCGCGCCGCCGTCTACCGCGACCTGCGCGCCAAGAAGGGCGACGCCGGCGCGACCGCGGGCGAGGTGTACACCATCTCGCGCGAGTAGCCCTGCCGCGCGCCATCCGGACTGCTGTATCACCCTCGCCATCGGCGCACAACTTCGGGTTGGTGCCGGTGGCGATATTCT
Source organism: Massilia sp. HP4 (assembly GCF_005222695.1). Classification (GTDB taxonomy): domain Bacteria; phylum Pseudomonadota; class Gammaproteobacteria; order Burkholderiales; family Burkholderiaceae_D; genus Telluria. Next base: position 55,091 of record NZ_STGG01000003.1, read on the forward strand.
TCTTATTTCCCCCAAGCGTTCCAGAACGGCCGGCATCGCCAATCATGTGGCGCGCACGCGTCAGCGTAGAGTAAATACAACATCGCTAAAAAATAGATTGCGCGCCGCAACAATGTTAGCGCTATCAAATTTTCTTGCTTCTTTCGCAGTGAAAAAGCGCTGTTGCCTCCAGTCGCTCCGGTTGCAAAGCCGCAAATTCGGTCCATGGTCGCGCTGCATTGCAACATCGATAACGTGTTTACAAAAAATCTTAGCTGAACAACACTTCGAAAAACGCGATGTTAGCGCTAACGGTTTTCGAGGAGAAACGATGTCAGCATCAAGCGTCAATACCCTTTCCGCGGCGCCAGGTTCCCTGCGCTGGGTCGTCATGGGCGTCAGCGGATCGGGCAAGAGCACCGTCGGCGCTGCCCTGGCCAATCACTTCACCGTCCCTTTCCTGGAGGGCGACGCCTACCACCCGGCCGCGAATGTCACCAAGATGACGGCCGGGATTCCCCTCGACGACGACGACCGCGCCGGCTGGCTGGACGCGCTGGCGACCGAAATCGGCCAGGCCCGCAGCGAAGGCCGCGGCCTGGTGCTGTCCTGCTCCGCGCTCAAGCGCCGCTACCGCGACCTGCTGCGCACGGCCGACCCGGCGCTGCGCTTCGTGCACCTGGCCGGCCCGCGCGAACTGATCGCCGTGCGCATGCATGGCCGCCCCGGCCACTACATGCCGCCGTCGCTGCTGGACAGCCAGCTGAGCATCCTGGAACCGCTCCAGGCCGACGAGACGGGCCTCACCCTGGACATCACCCTGGCGCCGGCGGCGCTGGTGGAACGCATCACCCAAAGCATCTGAATCACGACGCCTGACCCCGGCCCTGGCACCGGGACCTGGCGAGATTTCTGCAAGCAGCCAGTGCAAGCTGTCGCGCAGCCCTCCACAGAGACGGCGCGCTCCCATACAACAAGCATCGAGGAGACATCATGCGTACACCAGTTCAACGGACTCTCATCAGCCTGGCCGTGGCCAGCGCCTGCTGGAGCGTAGGGGCAGCCCACGCGCAGCAGACGCAGCCCGAGCCTGCCACCGCCGCCGAAACCACGGCAGACACCCAGGCCGCCGCCGACACCGCGCAGGCGACCGCGGCCCCGGCCGACGGCGCCGCCACCACCGTCGTGCGCATCTCGGGTTCGCGCATCGCCGCGCGCGGCTTCACCATGCCGACGCCGACCACCAGCCTCACCAGCGCCGACCTGGAAAAATCGGCCAAGCCGAACCTGTTCAATACCCTGGCCGAGCTGCCCGCCCTGCAGGGCAGCACCGGCCGCACCACCAGCACCAACAGCACCAGCAGCGGCATCCAGGGCCTGTCTTCGCTGAGCCTGCGCGGCCTGGGCACGATCCGGACCCTGACCCTGCTCGACGGCCAGCGCGTGGTCGGCGCCAACGTCACCGGCGTGACCGACGTCAGCCAGTTCCCGCAACTGCTGGTCAAGCGCGTCGACGTGGTGACCGGCGGCGCCTCGGCGTCCTACGGTTCGGACGCGGTGGGCGGCGTGGTCAACTTCGTCACCGATAAAAAATTCACCGGCTTCAAGGCCCACGTCCAGGGCGGCCAGACCAAGTACGACGACGACCGCGGCGGCAGCGTGCAGGCAGCCTGGGGCAAGTCCTTCCTGGACGACCGCTTCCACGTGACGGCCAGCGCCGAGTTCACGAAAGAAAACGGGATCGACTCGCCCGGCTTCGGCGGCAAGGGCCCGAACGGCCGCACCTGGTACCAGAACCCGGCCTATTCGGTGCGTCCGCTGAACCAGACCGGCGACGGCCTGCCGCAATACCGCGTGATCGAACAGGCGCAGCAATACCAGTACGCCAAGTACGGCCTGATCACCAGCGGCCCACTGCAAGGCACCGCCTTCGGGCCGGGCGGCGCGCCCTACCAGTTCCAGTACGGCTCGGGCGGCCAGCCGACCGGCACCGGCGCGGTCACCAACTGCGTCAATCCGTTCTGCATCGGCGGCGACTTGAGCGGCAGCGTCGGTTCGGGCACCAACCTGGCGATGAACTTCAAGCGCCAGGTGGCCTATACCCGCATGTCGTACGACCTGACCCCGGACCACCAGCTCTACTTCACCGCCAACTTCGGCAAGGTGGATTCGCGCTTCTCGCCCAATCCGGGCGCGGCCAAGAACGCCAACCTGAACATCCAGTGCTCGAACCCGTTCCTGCCCGCCTCGATCGTCGACGCATGCGCCCGCAACAACATCACGAGCTTCCAGTACGGCACCTCGAACGCGATCTTCCCCGAGAATATCGACGTCCAGCCGACCCGCACCCAGCGCCGCTTCGTGCTCGGCGCCGAAGGCAAGTTCGCCCTGTTCGGCAGGGACTGGGCGTACGACGCCTATGTGACCCACGGCGAGAACAAGACCAATCTCGACGCCCGCAACATGACGCTCAACACGCGCTACAACAATGCGATCGACGCGGTGCGCGCGCCCGACGGCCGCATCGTGTGCCGCAATCCGGTGGCGGCGGCATCGGGCTGCGTGCCGCTCAATATCATCGGCGACAACCCGATCGATCCGGCCGCCTGGGCCTATATCGCGCCCGAGAACGGTCCGCGCCAGCGCACCACGCAAAGCCAGGACGTCGGCAGCTTCAATATCAACGGCGAGCTGTTCGAAGGCTGGGCCGGCCCGATCTCGCTGGCGACGGGCGCCGAATACCGGCGTGAGAAATACCGCGTGCGCGGCGACGCCTACGGCAACGGCGTGATGGCGGACTCGCCGAACAACGCGATGTATCCGGCCGACCCGCTGCTCAACACCACGGTCGGCAACAACTGGTACGCCGGTAACTTCCACAACGGCGAAGGCAGCTATAACGTCCGCGAAGCCTATGTGGAGCTGAACATCCCGGTGCTCAAGTCCGAGACCTGGGGCGAGGCCAACCTCAACCTGGCCGACCGCGAGACCAAGTACAGCACCGCCGGCAGCGTCAACAGCTGGAAGATGGGCGCCACCTGGCAGACCCCGATCGATGGCCTGCGCCTGCGCGGCGTGACCTCGAAGGATGTGCGGGCACCGAACCTGTCGGAGCTGTTCGCGGCGCCGGTGGTGGTCAACAACGTGGTCCAGTACCAGGGCAATACCATCAGCGTCCAGGAGCGCACGGTCGGCAATACCGGCCTGCGGCCCGAAATCGCGCGCAACAACACCTTCGGCATCGTCCTGAGCCAGCCGAAGTGGGCGCCGGGCTTTTCGATCTCGGCCGACTATTTCGACATCGAAGTCAAGGGCGTGATCTCGGCGCTGACCATCCAGCAGGAAGTCGACCTGTGCGTGGCCGGCAACCAGGAAATCTGCCAGGCGATGGTGCTCAACAGCCCGGGCAACAACTACGTCACGGTGCAGAACTTCAACCTGGCTTCGCTCAAGGTCAAGGGCTTCGACCTCGAGACCGCTTATCGGACTGGCCTCGAGCGTTTGAACCTGCCTGGCCGGTTTACTTTCCGCGCGCTGGCCACCCGCAACCTGCACTACATCACCGAGTCGGGCGTGGTCGGCACGATCGCGGTGGATTCGGCTGGCTCGAACATGGGCAATACGCCGAAGTGGAAGGTGCTGGCGACGCAGACCTGGGAAAACGACAAGCTGAGCTTCACCTTGACCGAGCGCTGGTTCAGCGACGGCACCTATCGCAACGACTTCATCGAGTGCCAGACCAACTGCCCGGTGTCGACCCTGATCCACCCGACCATCTACAGCAACAAGATGAAGGGCGCGGCCTACCTCGACATCGGCGCCAGCTACAACATCTCGAAGCAGTTGCAGGCCTACTTCAAGGTCGACAACGTGACCGACCGCGCGCCTGAAGCGGCGCCGCAGACCAATGCCAGCTATGGCATCAACCCGGCGCTGTACGACGTGGTTGGACGCACCTACCGGGCCGGCCTGCGCTACGGCTTTTAAAGGAGGCCAGCCGTGTGGAACATCGTTTCCGTACTGCTGGCGGTCGGCCTGCTGACGCTGTTGATCGCCTGGGGCAAGGTCCAGCCCCTGCTGGCCTTCGTGGCGGCATCGATCGCGGCGGCCCTGCTGCTCGGGGTGCCGCCGTCGAAGATACCCGGCGCGATCGAGAAGGGCATCGGCGACCTGCTCGGCTCCCTGGTGGTGATCATCTGCCTGGGCGCCGTGTTCGGCAAGCTGATCGCCGACAGCGGGGCCGCGCGCCGCATCGCCACCTGCCTGGTCGACGCCCTGGGGCCGTCGCGCATCCCGGTGGCGCTGACCGTCACCGGCTTCGTGGTCGGCATTCCGCTGTACTACAACGTCGGCTTCGTGCTGCTGGTGCCGCTGATCTTCTCGCTCGTGTATAGCTCGGGACGGCCGGCGGTGGCGCTGGCGATCCCGCTGCTGGCCGGGCTGTCGATCGCGCACGGCTTCCTGCCGCCGCATCCGTCTCCGGTGGCGCTGGTATCGGCGATCCATGCCGACATGGGCACCACCCTGCTGTACGGGATCGTGGTGGCGATACCGACCCTGGTCATCGCCGGTCCCGTGTTCGCGATGTCGCTGCGCCGCATCCAGGCGCAGCCGGCCGCCATGTTCCAGGATGGCCGTGCGCTGCAAGAGGGCGAACTGCCCGGCGCTTTCAACAGCTTCGCCACCGCCCTGCTGCCGGTACTGCTGCTGGGAGCGACGACGGTGCTCATGATGGCGCGGCCCGACCTAAACGGCAGTGTGTCGTTTCTCGCCAATCCGCTGGTGGTGATGCTGGTGTCCTACCTGGTCGCGATCTACACGCTGGGCCTGGCGCAGGGGCGGCGCTTCTCGGCCGTGATGCAGGGACCGGCGGAGGCGATGCGCGAGATCGCGCCGATCCTCTTGATCATCGCCGGCGCCGGCGCGCTCAAGCAGGTGCTGGTGGAGTCGGGCGTCAGCGCCGATCTTGGCGCGCTGTTGTCCAGCCTTCCGGTGCCGCCGCTGGTGCTGGGCTGGTCGGTCGCCACCTTGATCCGCATCTGCCTGGGATCGGCCACGGTGGCCGGCGTGACGGCCGGCGGCATCGTGGCGCCGCTGGTGCACAGCTCGGGTGTCGACCCGAACCTGATGGTGCTGGCCATCGGTGCGGGAAGCCTGATGTGCAGCCACGTCAACGATTCCGGCTTCTGGATGTTCAAGGAATATTTTGGCTTGTCCCTGAAGGATACCTTCCGCTCCTGGACCCTGATGGAGACTTTGGTGGGCGTGTTCGGCCTGCTGTTCGTGATGCTCTTGTCGCTGTTTCTACAATAGCTGAGGAAAAGATCAATGATGACAACACTTACCGTATTTCCGCGCGCCTTGGCGCTGTCGCTCCTGCTGGCCGGCGCCGCGAACGCCGCATCCATCTCGGCCTACCAGCTCATGCCCGAAGACCCGCGCGCCGTCGTGGTGCGCGCCAAGGGCGACGGCCAGGCCGACGATACTGCCGCGATCCAGCAGGCGCTCGACGCAGCCGCCAACAAGGGCCAGGGCGGCATCGTATTCCTGCCCTCGGGCCGCTATCGCATCACCCGCTCGCTGCTGATTCCGCTGGCCGTGCGCCTGTACGGCGTCGGCCCGACCCGGCCCGTGTTCGTGCTGGCCGAGAACACGCCCGGCTTCCAGAAGGGTGTGGCGAATATGGTGATCTTCACCGGCGGCGACCAGTACAGCGTCGGCAAGGTGCCGATGCCGGTGCCGAGCGCGGTGCCGTTCAGCGCCGAAGAAGGAAAAGCCGTCCGCAATGCCAATTCGTCGACCTTCTATTCGGCGCTGTCGAACGTCGACTTCGAGATCAAGGACGGCAACCCGGCCGCCGCCGCGGTGCGCATGCACACGGCCCAGCACTCGAACCTGAGCCACATCGATTTCCATCTGGGGTCCGGCCTGGCCGGCGTCTACCAGGTCGGCAACGTGGCCTATAACCTGCGCTTCTACGGCGGCCGCTACGGCATCCTGAGCGAAAAGACTTCGCCCGCCTGGCAGTTCACGCTGATGGATTCCACCTTCGAGGGCCAGCGCGACGCGGCGATCCGCGAGCATGAAGCCAGCCTCACCATGATCAATACCGAGATCAAGAATACGCCGGTCGGGGTCGAGATCAACCGCGGCTATGGCGACTGGTTGTGGGGCAAGGACGTGCGCTTCGAGAACGTCAGCAAGGCCGCACTCATCGTCAGCAACGAAGACAATGTCTATACCCAGGTCGGCATGGAAAACGCCATCGCGCGCAATGTGCCGACCTTTGTCCGCTTCCGCGACAGCGGCAAGACGCTGGCCGGCAAGGGCCGCGACTACACCGTCAGCGAATTCAACTACGGCCTGTTCATCAAGCAGATGGGCGAGCCGGGCACCTTCTCGACCAACTACAAGACGGCGGCCCTGTCGTCGTCGACCCAGGCGCCGCACCGCGCCCTGCGTCCGCTACCGGCCGCGAAGGAGTGGGCCAATGTGCACAGCTACGGCGCCAGGGGCGACGGCAAGACCGACGACACGGCGGCGATCCAGAAGGCGATCGACAGCAGCCGCGTGGTCTACCTGCCGCTGGGCTTCTACGTCGTCAACGACACCATCCGCATGCGGCCGGACACCGTGATCATCGCCCTGCACCCGGGCCTGACCCAGCTCCTGATCCCGAACGGTTCGCCCAAGTTCCAGGGTGTCGACAGCCCCAAGGCCTTGCTGGAAAGCGCGCGCGGCGGCGAAGGCATCGTGTCGGGCATCGGCCTGGCCACCGGCGAGATCAACAACCGCGCGGTGGCGCTGCTGTGGCGCGCGGGTGAACATTCGCTGGTGGACGACGTGCGCATCCAGGGCGGCCATGGCACGCGCCTGTATGACGGCCGCCGCGCCGACCCATACCAGAAGGATGCCAAGTTCGACACCACCGCCCACTGGGACCGCCAGTATCCGAGCGTGTGGGTGACCGACGGCGGCGGCGGCACCTTCTCGGGCATCTGGTCGCCCAGCGGCTATGCCCAAGCCGGCTTCTACGTGAGCAATACCAAGACCCCAGGTAAAGTCTACGAGTTGTCGGCCGAACACCATATCCGCGCCGAGATCGTGCTGGACAATGTGGAGAACTGGGAATTCCTGGCGCCGCAGACCGAAGAGGAAATCCGCGACGGCGCCGATGCGGTCTCGCTCGAGATCCGCAACTCGAAGAACCTGCTGTTCGCGAACTACCACGGCTACCGCGTGACGCGTTCCTATAAACCGATGCCGGCCGCGATCCTGATCACCAATTCGAGCGACATCCGCTTCCGCAATGTGCACGTGAACGGCGAGAGCGGCTTTGCCACCTGCGACGACAACGGCTGCACCACCTATCTGCGCGCCAGCAAGTTCGCCTACGAGAACGCGATCCGCGACGTCTCCAACAAGCTCGAGGTGCGCGAGCGCGAGTTCGCCGTGTTCGACTACACCGGCAAGCAGCGCAAGGCGCCGGCGCCGCTGGGCAAGGTCGACAAGCTCGAAGGCGGCTTTTATTCGATCGCCGGCGCCGCCGTCGACGCCAAGGGCAAGCTGTACTTCGTCGACCGCCACTGGAAGCGCATCTACAGCTACAGCAAGGACGAGGGCCTGGTCGTGGTGCGCGACGCCCCGCTCGATCCGGTCAACCTGGCGATCGACAATAGCGGCAACTTGATGGTGATCTCGAACTACGGCCCGCAGGCTAGCGTGTATGCCTTCAAGCCAGGCACGCCGGGCACCGAGATCACGATGATCAAGCCGACGCCTGTCCCTTCCACCGCGCGCCAGGGCGCCCGTGTCGCGGTGCCGGTCAACTTCTGGCAGAACGGCGAATTCAAGGACCAGCTCAACTACGACACCTTCGAATTCACGACCTTGGCCGAGATGTTCGCACGCGACGTCGCCCTGCCGAAGAAAGAAGAGTACGTGTCGCCAGACGGCACCCTGGTGCTGCCCGCCTACCGCGTGCTGCGCCAGGGCGCGGCCGACCACCTGGGCTGGCGCTGGGCCGATTCGCTGCAGGCGCACGGCTTCGTCACCGCGCCGGTCGGCCAGCGCGTGGTGTTCACCAACGGCTCCGAGAACCGCACCTTCAGCGGCACCGTCAACCAGGGCGGCGGCATCACCGACCTCAAGCTGCTGGCCAACCGCGGCGGCGAGAGCGCGGCGGTAGGCCCGGACGGCAACGTGTATGTGGCCAACGGCCAGGTCTTCATCTATGGCAAGGACGGCAAACAGAAGGGCCGCATCGACGTGCCCGAACGCCCGCTGCAGCTGATCTTCGGCGGTGCTGACAAGCGCACCTTGTTCATCCTGACCCATCATTCGCTGTATTCGACCCGGGTCGACTGACGATGCGCGCGATTCTCATCCTGTGCGCCGCGCTGCTGCTGAGCGTCAGCGCGCTGGCGCAACAGCAGCCGGCGCCGCCCGTGATCCAGCTCTGGCCTGATGGCGCGCCCGGCTCCCAGGGCCGCCACAAGGAGCCAGAGACGGTCAAGGATGGCGTCTACTTCAGCAATGTGCACGCGCCCTCGCTGACCGTGGCGCAGGCCGACCGGCGCCACGCCAATGGCGCCGCCGTAATCGTCGTCCCTGGCGGCGGCCACCGCATGCTGGTGTTCCAGAACGAAGGCATGGTGGCGGCGAAGACCTTGAACCGGATCGGCGTCACCGCCTTCGTACTCAAGTACAGGCTGGCGCGCGATGGCGACTCCGGCTACAGCATCGAGGGCGATGCCGCCGCCGACCTGCGGCGCGCGGTGCGCTGGGTGCGCGCCAATGCGGCGCGCCATGGCGTCGATCCCGAACGCATTGGCGTGATGGGCTTTTCGGCCGGCGGCGAACTGGCGGCGCTGGTGGCAAATCATCCGGCACCACCAATCGCTGGCGATGCGCTGGACCGCCAGTCGGCCCGGCCCGACTTCCAGGTGCTGGTGTATCCTGGACCGCTTGGCACCCCGGCCACCGATGCGGCGCACGCCCCGCCGGCCTTCCTGGTCGCCGGCTCGCGCGACGCCTGCTGCATGCCGCCCACGATTACCTTGTACCAGCAACTGGTGGCGGCCGGCGTCTCGGCCGAACTGCACCTGTACGCCGACACCGACCACGCCTTCAATATGGGCCAGCGCGGCGAGCGCGTCTCGCTGCAGCACTGGCCCGACCGGCTGGCCGATTGGTTATCCGACGGCGGCTGGCTGGTGCCGCGCAACGGACGCAAGCCGGAAGGCGTCCCCGCACCATGACAATAACAGGAGACACGATGAAGCAAATGACCCGATCCATGGCACTCGGCGTGGCCTTGATGGCGATCGCCGCACCGGACAGCCTGGCCGAAGACCAGTTCAAGCTGCTGGTGCTGGCCACGCCCGGCAAGTACCACTACGAATACATCCCGATCGCGCGCGACAATCTGGAGCGCCTGGCCAAGCTGCACTCCTTCGGCCTTACCTACACCAACAAGACGCAGGTGTTCGAGGGTGACCTGAAGCAGTACGCGGCGGTGATGTTCCTGAACACGCCGGGCGAAGAACTGAACCCGGCGCAGCGCGCGAAGTTCGAAGACTATATGCGCGGCGGCGGCAATGCCGTCGTGGTGCACCGCGCGGCGATCGCCAAGCCCAACGACTGGATCTGGTTCGAGAAGATGGTGGGCCGCACGGTGGGCCTGCATCCCAAGCTGCAGACCGGGGTGGTGACCGTCGTCGATCAGGACTTCCCCGCCACCTTCGGCCTGCCCGCGCGTTGGGTCTGGAGCGACGAGTTCTATACCTTCACCAATCCCTACAACGTCAAGATCAATCCGGTACTGAACGTGGACGAGTCGAGCTACGACCCGACCCTGATCTGGCCGGGACAGACGGTAAAGGGGATGGGCAAGGACCATCCGATCGCCTGGCACCACCAGCACGAGAAGGGCCGCGTGTTCGTCACGACGCTGGGACACAACGGCGAGATGTACCGCGATCCGCAGTATCTCGGGCATCTGCTGGGCGGGATTTACTGGGCGGCGACCGGGCGCGGAGAGCAGCGCTGATCAGTCCTTCGTCAGGCGCCGCCACCCCAGCACCAGCCCGCTGAAGGTCAGGGCAAAGCCCAGCAGGCACAGCACGATCACGACCACGTCCCACAGCGGCCGGGTGCGCAGGTAGGCGAAGTCGAGCTGGTGCAGGCCGTTGAACAGCCAGCGGTCCCACCGTTTGTCGCGGTCGACGTAGCCGGCCAGGCGGCCCTGGGCCGGGTCGATATAGAACACCGGCGCTTTGGGCAGGTCGAAACGCACGCGCAGGACCGGGAAGGTCGCCTCCCGGTGATGGCTGTAGTAGTAGTCGTCAGGCTCGGTCAGCAATTCCACCTGCAGCCGGGCGCCGGGCCGGATTGCCTGGGCGGCCCCGTCCAGCGTGAGCATGCCGACGCGGGCGCCATCGTGCGCATCGACCAGCGTACGTCCCCCGCGCCCCAGTGCGCTCAGGTACAGCTTGCCGCCCACGCGGCGCCACTCCAGTTCCAGGGTGCCGGGATGCGCGCGCAGCAGCGGCGCCGGGGCCAAAGCCAGGTCATGTGATTCAAACGCGCCGCCCGCGAATGCCAGCCGGTCCTGTGCAGTGATGCCGCCGCCGGATGGGAAGCCGAACGGGCCGACCGATAGCCAGCCGCTGAACAGCCAGGTGATGACCAGCACGCCGATGCCGAGGCCCAGCCAGTGGTGCCATGCCTGCCAGCCGGCATACGGCGACATCCTGCCGCCCGCGTAGCGCCGCCCCTTGCGCACACGCAGGCGCAGGATGCTGATCACCATGCCGGTCAGCGCCAGCAGCAGGGCCACGCCGGACGTCCACATCACGGCCTGGCGCCAGGCCTCGCTGTGCTTGCGCAGCGGCGTCACGTAGATCCAATGGATGACCGAACCGACCCAGTTCCAGGCGCGCTCGCTGCGCGTCGTGTCGCGCACCAGTTCCCCGGTGCGGCCAGAGACGTACAGCACGCTGCCGGCAGCATCGTCGGCCGCGACGCGGTACAGGGGCCGGTGCACGCGCACGGCGCCGAAGGTCCACTGGTCCAGGTCGATGGTGTCGATCGCCAGCGAGCGTGCCGCGGGCGCTGCGCCGCGCGCGCTGCTCGAGACGATCAGGTGATTCACTTCGAGCGGCGTTCCACTGTCGGCCCACACCGAATGCCAGCTGCGTTCGTGCTGGAAGTGCCAGGCCGGGCGTCCCGCCACGGTATTCAGGCGCACCGCATCCGGCATGCCAGGCAGCGCGGTCGTCGCCCAGGCGGCGCCGGCCTGGATCCGGACATGCCCCGGATCGAGCGGCGCCAGCCAGCCCATGCGCTCCTGCTCGGTCAGCTCCGGATAGGGCACGTACATCATGACGATGCCCGAACCGAACCACAGCAGCACCAGCAGGCCGATGACGATGCCCAGCCAGCGGTGCCACAGGTACAGCTGGCGCTTCCAGGAACCCATCGATCAGTAACGCCAATGGACGGTCAGTTCGGCGTGGCGTTCGGCGCCCAGCAGGTATTGCGACGCGCCATACGAGGTGATCGCGTACAGCTTGTCGGTCAGGTTGCGCAGGTTGAGCTGCAGCTGCACATTGCGGCGCAGGGTCCAGCCGATCGAGGCGTCCAGCGTGGTGTAGGCCGGCAGCGTCTGCATGTTGGCATTGCTGATGAAGCGTTCGCCCACGTAGCGCAGGCCGGCGCCCGTGCGCCAGTCGCCGGCGCGGTGCGTCAGCCACAGGTTGGCCGACGTCTTCGGCACGTCGGCCGGACGGTTGCCGGCGCGCGAGATATTGCCCGCCTCGATCAGCTGGTCGAACTCGGCGTCGGTGTAGGCCACGTTCGCATCCATGCGCCAGCCAGGGGCCAGGCTCACGCTGGCGCTCACTTCCGCGCCTTGCGAGGTCTGCGAACCGCCCTGGATCGATATTGCCGGGTTGTTCGGGTCGCGCGTGATGATGTCGTCCTTCTTGATCCGGTACAGCGCGGCGGTCCATTCGGCGCGGCCGCCGGCCAGCATCTGCTTGATACCCGCCTCGACCTGGCGTGCATCGGTCAACTTGAACTTGCTGTTGGCCAGGGTCATCGACAGGATGCTGGTCAGCGGATCGCTGCCGGTGCTGACCTGGCCATACAGTGAGGTATCCGGCGCCAGCTTCCAGCTTGCGCCGACGCGAACCGAATTGGAACGCAGCGTCGTCTGGAAGTGGCCGCTGTCGGCCAGCAAGTTACGACGGTCGACCTTGTAGCGGTCGTGGCGCGCGCCGGCCGTCAGCAGCAGGCGCTCGTTCACGCGCCAGGCATCTTCCAGGTAGAAGGCGTGGGTCGTGGTGTCGGTCGCGAAGTTCGGGCGGAACGGATCCGGGGTGTCCCAGAAGCTGCCCGGATCGAATCCGGTCGGCGCCACGGTCGACGAGCCGCCATAGGGCGAGTTATTGGTGTGCTTGAAGTCGATGGTCGACGCTTCCCATCCAGCTACGACCTGGTTGGCGCCGGCTTTCCAGCGCGCCTCCAGGCGATTTGCGGTCTGCTCCTGGTCGTGGCGGATGCCGATATAGTCGCCGCGGTCGACGACATGACGTACCGGGTCGTAGGCATACGATTCGATATTGCGCCAGTCGCGGCGCGACTTGAAGTAAGCCAGTTCATTGCTGATGTCCAGGTTCGGAGAAACCTGCCAGTTCAGGCGCGCGACAGCCTTGTCGTCCACGAAGCGCAGCACGGCGTCGCCGGCGTTGTAGTTCCCGTCGCGCAGGTGGTCGGCCAGGCCGCCATTCACCAGCGGCGTGCCGAAATAGCGGATCGGCTCCTGTTCTGCGTGGTCGAGCTGGGCGTACAGGGCCACGCCGGGCGCCAGCGTGGTCGTCATGCTGGTCAGGATCTTGCCGTGGCGGGACTCGCCGCGGTCGATGAAGCCGTCGCTGCGGCCGGCGTAGGCGTCGACGCGGAAGGCGCCCTGCTCGCCCAGCGCGCCGGTGGCGCCGATGCCGGCGCGCAGCGCCTCACCACCACCGATGCCACCCAGGATCTCGAGCGACGATTCGCGGCGCGGCGCCTTGCGCACGGCGTTGATGATGGCGCCCGTCGTGCCGCTGCCATGGACCACCGATCCGGGGCCGCGCAGCACTTCGATCGTCTCGTAGCCCCAGGGATCGGCCGGATAGGTCGCGGTCGTGGAACCGACCAGCAGGCGCTGGCCGTTTTCCAGGATCGCGATCGAATTATTGCCGTTGAAGCCGCGCGCCGAATAGCTGATGCCGCTGCCGGGCGAGCTGCTGTCGGTCAGGCCCGTGGTGCGGGTGACGGCATCCTTGACCTGCAGGTCGCCGCGCGCGGCGATGGTGGCGGCGCTCAGGCTCTCGGCGCTGGCCGGCAACTCGAGCGCGCTGATGTCGAGGCGGCTGCCGGTGGCGTTCGGACGGTCGAGCGCCAGGCCTTCGTCCAGCGCGGCGCCGTGAATGGTGACGGTGGGGAGGTCTTGCGCGCCGGCGCCGGCGGCGCACAGCAGGGCGATGGCCGCGGTCAGCGGACGCAGTGGGGTCATGGCTTTCATTGTTTGCTTTTGGCTGGTGCAGGTTCGATCAGCATCAGCTGGCCGGTCTTGGGATCGCGGAACACCTCGCCGACGCGGTCGTAGCCGCTGCCGTCCTGGGTCACGCCGCTGGCGGGACGCTCGATCTGGCGGCCCTTTTCCACCGGCTGCGGGGTTTTCAGGGCGCCTTGCGCGCCGGCGATGGCGGCGATCAGTCCGCAGGCAAACACCAGCATCACGTCGACCAGGTTGACCAGGCTGGCGCGCGGGTCTTCGTCGCCCTGGTCGAAGCGGGCGTCGAGGTGGCGGTACAGGCGCAGCCTGCCACGCCCCGGTTTGGATATATTCATGCCAGCGGCTCCATTGCGTCCAGCGTCTCTTCGTACCAGCGGCGGCGCAGCTTGCCGATCACCAGGCCGCCGATGCCGGCCACCAGGCCCAGCACGGTGGCGTCGAAGGCCACCGTCACGGCGCTGGCCAGCTTGGCCGGATCGCCTTCGCCCAGCGCGGCCAGGCCCGGTCCGAGCGGGATGATGGTCGCCATCAGGCCCAGCATCGGCGGAATGCGCGCCAGCAGGTCGGCGCGCTCCAGGCGATGGCGCGCAATGCGCTGCACCGCCTCGACGTCGCCGCTATCGCGCAGCCTGGCCAGGCCGTGGAAGCGCTCGCCGACGGCGATGCCGGATTCGACCAGCGCGATCGCGCAGCCGGCCAGCAGCGCTACCAGCGATGGCGCGAGCAGCCAGCTGACGGCGTCGTGCAGCCAGGCGTAAGAGAGGGTTTCGATCATGGATGACTCCTTGCAGGTTGAGGGATGTGCCGGCCGCGCCACAGGCCGAGCGAGAACAGAACGAGGCAGGTAGCCAGGATGGCCAGCACCTGCACGATGCGCAGCGCGGCGGGCGGCGCGGGTTCGGCTTGCTGCTTCAATTCGTAGACGCGCATCGGCTCGGGCGGCCGCGCAGGCGGCGCCGGTTCGGCCGCTTCACCAGCTTCCTGCGCTGCCGCCTGCTGCGCCGGGGCTGCCTGCCCGGCGCCGGCAGGAAGAGACGCGGCCACCGCTGGCAGCAGCTCGCCACGTGCCTTGGCCAAGGTCACGCCAAGCTTTTGCGCATCCGCGCCATCCAGTTGCGGCGCGAGCCAGCCCCACATCGGGTGGTCGGGCGTCGTGTGGCCGCTGCCCGGCAAGCCGTTGGCCGACACCAGGCGCGCCAGTTCTCCACCCATCCGGCGTATCGTCTCGGGATCGGTCTTCCAGTAGCCCTTCTCGGCCGCCACCATGAACACCGCCAGCATGTGGGCCTTCACGTGCGCGTTATGGCGCTGGCCCAAAAATTCAGGCAGGCCGAGCTTGTGCCGGTCGTCGAAGTAGACGGCTTTGACTTCATCCCAGGCCCAGTTCTTGACCAGGTCGGGACGGGTCACCTGCCAGCCCCACAGGTTCTCGATGAATTCCTGGCCCATGGTGCGCGCGCCGGAATAGCCGTTGTCCATCAGGGGCCGCAGCCAGGCTGGGTTCAGGAAGCGTCCGCGCAGCTCGCCCAGCAGGGCCGTCGCCAGCGGTTCGACATCGGCCTGGCCGGGCCGCGAGTGCTGCAGGATCAGCGCATCCGGTACGCGTCCGGTGCGGGTTTCGACCGCCAGCGACAGGCCGCCCAGGTAGTCGAAGGCGTCGTTGTTGTCGAGCAGGCCATACAGGTTGCTGGCGCGGCCGTGGTAGGTGCGGTGGATGCCGTCCAGCGCCACGTCGAAGGCGCGGTGGCGCGATTCGCCTTCGGCATCCAGGCCGTAGGCATGGCCCATGCGGTTGCGATAGGCTCGGCCGATTTCCTCGCGCTCGCGCCAGGCGCCGGAACGCTCGGTCAGGCGATTCACGCCGGCGCCATAGGCACCCGGCGCATCGCCGAACACGCGCAGTGCGGCGGCGTGCCCCGCCTCGGCGGCCGGCATGCCGCCAAGCGCCAGTGCGCGCTGGCGCTTCAGCCATTCGCGTGCGACACGGTTGTCGGTCGCCGTCTCTTTGCCCCACGCTGCGCCTTCGATCGGCGCCAGCGCCGCTTGCAGCGCCTCACGCAAGGACGGGTCTTGCTCGACCAGCGTCTGCGCCGATGCCGCCAGCGCCAGCCGGCCGGCGCGGTCGATCAGGCGGATCAGGTTCGGATACAGGTCGCGGAACAGGCCGGACGTGGTTACGACCGCATCGCGCCGGACGGCGCCGGGCGTGAGCTTCACGTCCGTGACGATGCCGCGCGCATTCCACACCGGCTCGGCGCCCATCATGGCCAGCGCGAAGCCGACCATCACACCTTCGTCGCGCACCGCGTCCGAGGCCCACAGGATGATGCCTTCGCTACCCTCGCCTACCTTGTCGCGATCGAAGGCCTTGCCCGCCATCTGCTGGCCCAGGCCATAGCCCAGGCGGGTCGGCAGGATGTCGCCGTCGACCGCATGGAAGTTGCGGCCCGTGGGCAGCGCCTCGGGCGAGCGCAGCGGATCGTTGCCCTTGCCCGGCTCGATGTAGCGGCCATCCAGGCCGGCCAGCAGGGCCGCCATCTCGCGCCGCGGCGAGTCGCGCAGCTTGTGCGCGATGTCGGGATCGTCGATGCCGCTCTTCTTCATCGAATCGAGCATCAGGTCGAGCGATTCGCGGCTCCATGGCCGGCCGAACACGTGCAGGCCGTGCGGCATGAATTTTTCCTGCAGCTTGGTCAAATAATGGCCGATCTCGTGCGCCAGCAAGTCGTCGTCGGCCGCGTCGAAACCGATGCCGCGCACTTCCAGCACATCGGACATCGACGCTTCCAGTTCAGCCCGCAGGTTCAGGGCCACGACCCGCTCGCGCATCAGCTGCGCGGCCTGGGTCTTGAGCGATTCGGACGACGCGGCCTCGAAACTCTCGACGATCTGGCGCAGCGACAGCAGCTCGTCGTACAGCGGCGTGGTGGCCAACGGCGGCGTCAGGTGGTCGACGATGATGGCCAGGCCGCGGCGCTTGGCCTGCGTGCCCTCGCCGACGCCGTCCACGATGTACGGGTAGATGCCCGGCAGGTCGCTCGCGACCAGGCTAGGGTAGTCATCGCTCGACAGGCCCACGGCCTTGCCCGGCATGAATTCATAGGTCGAGTGGCGGCCCACGTGCACCACGGCGTCGGCCTTGAAGCGGTCGCGGATCCAGTGATAGAAGCCCAGGAACTGGTGCGGCGGCGTGATGCTGGTATTCGCATGCAGCAGTTCCTCGTCCACTTCCCAGCCGCGCGGTGGCTGCGGACCGATGAACACATTGCCGAACACCAGGCCCGGCACCAGCAGCTTGCCGCTGTCGACCATCACCTTGCCCGGCGCCGCCCCCCAGCCGCGCATGCCTTCGATGCCGTAGCCGATCAGGCGCCGGTAAAGAGGAGCAAGCGACTGGCAGGGCCGCGGCTTGCTCTCGTCGAGGCAAGCCCGGTAGCCGTCTTCGAGCGCATGCAGGTCGCGCGTGGCTTGTTCGCGCTGCGGATGATCGACGCCCTCGACCAGGTGCAGCAATTCCTCGATCACGGTCTCGGCCTGCTTGCGGCCCAGTGCGCGCTCGCCCGCCTTTTCGGCGGACAGCACGTCGGCATGCAGGCGGCCCAGCAGGCCATCCTGCATCTCGCCGCGCACGCGCGGCGACAGGGTCGCGAACCAGCGCGCGTAATCCTCGGCCTCGATGCCGTTGACGGTGCCGGCCATCTCGCGCAGGGCGGCGCGATCTTCCGGCAGGTTGACGCCGCGCGCCATGATCATGTCGAGCAGCGCCTCGGGAGATGCAGGCAGGTCGCCGACCGTGTAGCCGGCCGCCTTCAGTGCATGCAGCATGCCGAACAGCGAATCCGGCACGTTCAGGTTGTCGGCGCCGATGTTCTGGCGGCCGGGCGGATGGTTGTAGTAGACCATCGCGATTCTTTTGTCGGCATTCGGCTTGGCGCGCAGCGCCAGCCAGCGCGCCACGCGGCCACCGAGGCGGTCGACTTCGGCCGGCAGCACCACGGGCGGACGGTTTTCGATGCCGGTCTGGCGGTCGCGCTGGGCCTCGCCCAGGGCCGCCACCACCATCGGCTGGCCGATGCCCTGCAGCTCGGGCAGGGCGACGCGGTACTGGACCGAATCCGGCGGCAGGCCGTCGGGCGACAACTGCCACTGCATCGCGGTGCGGTCCGACAGGCGGATCGCCTTGAACACCGGTATGTCCAAACGTTTAAAGGCCTCCCCTACCGCTTCGCGGCCTTCAGCGGCGCCGACCACGAAGTCCTGCAGCACCACCAGCGCGGCCGGTTTGGCCGGCGCGACCAGCTCGGGCAAGCGCTCGAGGGCTTCGCGCGAGGCCCCGCCCCAGCGCGTCAGCAGTTGCACGCAGGGCTGGCCCAGTTGTTCGATGCGGCGGCACAGCGCGGCCGGCACCACGCCATCCATATTCGCCAGGTCGAGCACGACCACGGCCGGACGATCGCCCAATCCCAGTCTGGATGCATTGCCCCAGGCCGCGGCGTCCTGCAGCTCGCGCTGTCCGGCGCGCAGGCGCAGGGTCGGCTCGGACTGCGGCGCGCCCAGGGGCGTGGCCGGGTCGAGCAGGTGCCGCATCAGCGCCGTGGTGTTGTCCACGCCGCCCGCCTGCCACACGCGGCGGGCGGCCAGCCAGTGGCGCGCGGCAGGATCGGCCTCGGCCGCCTGCAGCGCGGCCGGCGGCGGCGCCTCGCTCGCCAGCTGGCGCAGCAGATCGGGCGAGAAGCCGGCCAGGCTGCCGTGCCGCGAGCGGGTCATGAGGTTCAGGGTCGCCTCGCCGTTCAGGGCCAGCACGGTGGCGCGCGGCCTGGCGTGGCTGGCCAGTGCATCCTTCATGCGGCGCGCCGGGTCGCCGAACAGCGACACCGCCAGGATGGTGTCGGCGCCGGCGATCCACTGTCCCACCTCGCGCTCGCTGGCGGCCATCAGCTGGGCCGGGGTGCGCAGCAGGATGCGGTCTTGCGGGTGGCTGGCCAGGTGGCGGTGGGCGGCCTCGATGGCGCCCGGCGCGGCGCGCTCGGTGACCACGGCGAGCAGGGTGGCAGCGCTGGCGGAGACGCCGGCCAATGCCCAGGCGAGCGCCAGCGCAACGCCGATGCGGACAAGGAGAAGCATGTTCATGTGAACGTCGACCTTTTAGCTGCGTGCCTGGGCACGCCTGACAACCGGCAGCCGCCATCCTTCCACCATGAACAGGGACGCGTACGCGTACGCCACGGCAGCGGCGCTTGCACGAGCAAGGAAAGAAGGAACAGCGAACAACCAACAGGCACGTCCTCACCCCGGGACGCGCGTATGCATCGTGAATGGCCGGTCTTCTGGCTCGCCGTCTTCCTTCCCCGGTCCTGCCTTCCCGTGCACGGGGCACAGTGGCGTTCAACCGGGGTCGTCAGGCTTACAGCAGCGGGGGCTGCGCCGGACTGGCGCGCGATGGTTATCGCGCACGTCACCGGCTTCCCGTTTCACCTCCCTGCAGACGAGCAGGAAGGCACCATTCACTTGATTGGGCGCGATTCTACCGCCAAGTATGTACCGTTGTCACCGCATTATTTCCCGCCGAGGTGCTGGCATCTCCATCCAACCTCCATGTAAATGTCACCGGATTGCCATCCGCTGCGGTCACAATGCCGGGTTTGAACAGCTTCACCGCACCAGACCCCATGACCTGCGTTTCGCCACCGGCGCCGCCCTCCCCGCCCGTCTCGGGCATCGCCCCCGGCTCGCCCTGGAAGCTGCGCTACGGCCTGGTCTTCGCCGGCCAGTCGCTGTCGCTGCTGGGCTCCGCGCTGACCCAGTTCGTGCTGCTGTGGTGGATCACCGATACCACCGGCGACATCTCGGCGCTGGCGACGGCCGGCATCGCGGCCCTGCTGCCGCAGGCGGTCCTGAGCCCGCTCGGCGGCACCCTGGCCGACCGCTACAGCCGGCGGCTGCTCATGATGTGCGCCGACCTGGTAAGCGCGCTGTGCATGGTGGTGCTGATCGCGCTGTTCCTCACCGACCGCATCGCGCTATGGCAGGTCTACACGATGCTGGCGGTCCGCAGCGCGATGCAGGCTTTCCAGGCGCCCGCGGCCGGCGCCAGCGTGGCGATGCTGGTGCCGCCCGGATTTTTGCCGCGTGCCGTGGGCCTGAGCCAGACGGTGCAGGCCCTGATGACGGTCGCGGCGGCGCCGCTCGGCGCGCTCGCGATCAGCATCCTGCCGATGGGCTGGGCGCTGGGCATCGACGTCGGCACGGCCCTGTTGGGCATCGTGCCGCTGCTGCTGTTTCGCATCCCGCAGCCGCGCGTGGCTGTAGAGGACCGGCAAGGCCTGTGGCGCGAGTTTCGCACCGGCCTGGCGGTGGTCACGTCCAGCCCGGGCCTGCTGCGCCTGTACCTGCTGCTCGGCGCGGTGGTGCTGGTGATCATGCCGGCCTTCACCCTGGTGCCGCTGCTGGTCAAGGAATACTTCGGCGGCGGCGCGCCGCAGGTCGGTTTCATGGAAGCGATGGCCGGAGTCGGCATGATCGCCGGCGGCATGTTCGTGACGGCGCTCGCGCCGCGCCACGGCATGCCGTGGGTGCTGGCGGGCTTCGCCGCCTCGTGCGCGATGCTGGCCCTGACGGCACTGGTGCCGCCCACGCTGTTCGGCGTGGCGGTGTTCTGGTGGGGCCTGAGCGGCGCCGCCTTCATCGCCGGGAATACGCCGCTCACGACCCTGCTGCAATCGACGATCCCGAACCACCTGCAGGGCCGGGTGCTGTCGCTGCTGAACATGGTCATGGCACTGGCGGCGCCGGTCGGGCTGGCGCTGGCGACGCCGCTCGGCGAGGCGATCGGCGTACGCTGGCTGTTCGTGGCGATCGGCGTGGCCGGCACGCTCGTCAGCCTGAGCGGCTTCCTGTCGCCGGCGCTGCGCAACCTGGATCGGCCCGAAAAATAAGCCGCATGGGTTTATTGATGGGAAGGATTTATACTGACAGCCTTTCGCCGTCCTTTCCTTCGAACGCCGCGCCATGCCGCCCCATAACGCACCATTACCCGCCATCGATCCCGCCAATATGCCGCTGCTGCGCACCGTCGGCTCGAACCAGGTCGGCATGCGCGAATTTAACGAGCGGGTCGTGCTGCAGGCGATCCGCGCCCACGGCAGCCTGCCCAAGGCGGAGGTCGCGCGCCTGACCAAGCTCAGTACGCAAACAGCGTCGGTGATCATCAACCGCCTGCTGGACGAGAAGCTGGTGGTCAAGCGCGACTCGGTGCGCGGCAAGGTCGGCCAGCCGTCGCAGCCGATCGCCCTGAACCCGGAAGGCGCGTTCTCGATCGGCATCCAGATCGGCCGGCGCGCGCTGGACGTGGTGCTGCTCGACTTTACCGGTGCGCTGCGCTGGCAATCGTCGACGCCGTACGCCAGCCCGGAGGTCGAACACGTGTTCACCACCATCGACGCCCGGCTGCGCGAGGTGGACGCGTTTCTCGGCCCCGAACTGGCGCCGCGCCTGACCGGCATCGGCCTGGCGGCGCCGCTCACGCTGGGCACCTGGCACGGCCTGGAAAGCCTGTTGCCGGCCGATGCCGAGGCCTGGCGCCGGGTCGATATGCGCCCCCGTTTGCAGGCCATGACGCAGCTGCGCGTCGACTTCGCCAAGGACACGATCGCGGCCTGCGTGGCCGAGCTGGTGGCCGGGCGCGGACGCACGCTGAAAAGCTATCTGTACGTGTTCGTCGACACGCTGGTCGGCGGCGGCCTGGTGATCGACGGCGAGCCGCACAGCGGCCAGTTCGGCAACGCCGGTGCGATCGGCTCGATGCCGCTTGGCCTGGCGGGAACCGAAGAACGCGGCGCCGCACCGCAGCTGCTCGGCGCGGCCTCGCTGGTGCGGCTCGAAGAGATGCATGCCCAGGCCGGCCTGGCGCCGCTGGCGTTCAGCGACGAGCGCCTGCTGTCAGGGCCGTGGGAAGCCGTGACCCTGCAATGGATCGACGAGGCGGCCAATGCGATCACCTTCGGCGTGACCGGCGCGGCCTGCCTGCTCGACCTCGATGGCGTGATCGTCGACGGCGCAGTCAGCCGGCCGCTGCTCGAGCGGCTCATCGCGGCGATGCGGGAGCAGATGACGCGCTACAGCTGGCAGGGCACCGAGCGGCCGCTGGTCATGGCGGGGACGATCGGGATGACGGCCAAGGTCATCGGCGCGGCCTATTTGCCGCTGCACGCCAACTTCGCGCCGGCGCATGGCTTGTTCCTGAAGGCGGCGCGGCGCTAGTCCCGGATCGGTGCTCGCCATCGTATTCGGTGTTTCCTGGACAGCTAGACCACGGCAGCGCTGAACGACTCGGGCCGCCGTGCCAGCAGTTGCGACAGCCGTTGAAGCCCCGCCTGCAAGCGTCCACGATCCTTGATGCTGCCCAGGGAGATCCGGATGGCATTCACGGTTTCGCTGCCGGTTGCGAATGCCTCCGCCGGCGTGACGGCGATGCCCTCGCTGTCGGCTGCGCGCGCAAGCTGCGAGGAGTTCCAGTACGCCGGCAACTCGAGCCAGACATGCAGGCCGTCGCCAAAGCCGCTGTAGCGCCCCGCCAGGATATCCCGCGCCATCCGGTGACGCAGGCGCGCCTCGTTGCGTACGCCTTCCATCAATCGGTTTGCCGAACCGTCGAGGATCCATTGGGTGGCCAGCGCGGCCGTCAGCGGAGCGACCATCAGCGCAAACGATCGTAGCGCGGCCAGGAAGCGTTCGCGCTCGTGCGGGTCGCGTATGAGTACGAAGGCGACACGCAAGCCGGGCGTCAGGCATTTCGACAGGGTCGAGGTGTAGACCACCTGTTCCGGGGCGAACGTGGCAATGGGCGGTGGCGGGGCGTCGGCAAGGAGCCAGTAGGGATCGTCCTCGACGATGCGTACATTGCAGCGCTTCGCGATGCTGGCGAGCTCCTTGCGCCGGCGTTCCGGCATGGTGCTGGCGGTCGGATTCTGCAAGGTCGGATTGAGGTAGACCAGCCGGGGCTTGTGCTGGCGGCACGCTTGCTCGAACCTCTCGGGCACCATCCCGTGCCTGTCCGCGTCCACCGCAACGATGCGCCGGCCGAATTGGGTCGCCGCGGCGCGCAGGCCGGGATAACTCGTCGGCTCGGCCAGGATGATGTCGCCAGGCTCCGTGAATGCGAGAATCGATGCGGCGATCGCCGCTTGCGCACCCGGACAGACCACCACCTGTCGGGGATCCAGGTGGCCGAACATCGGTTCGAGCCACCTGGCGCCAGCCTTGCGGTCGGAATCGCTTCCCCCGCCCAGGTGGTAGGCCATCAGCAATTCATTATCTGCCCGCATCAGCACCTGGGACAAACCCTGTTTCAGCATATCGTCGAAGTCCACGCCTTCAGGTGGCGGTGGGGTATTCATGCTCAGGTCGAGGATCGAAGTCAATTCGACTTTCGGCGCCGCGACATACGTGCCCCGGGCGCCGCGGCCCTCCAGCAGGTGACGGCGCCGGGCTTCGTCGTAGGCACGCGTGACCGTCGTCAGGTCGACGTCCAGCTGCGCGGCCAACTGGCGCTGCGGGGGGAGACGGTCACCCGGTTTCAGCGATCCGTCCACCACCGCCGCCTGCAAGGCATCCGCAATCTGCAAGAACCGCGGCCCGCCGTGCACGGCCAGGCGCGGCGACCAGCTTGGCAAGCCGTCATCTTGTATGGTTTTCAACTGGGACATTTTGTCTCAATGTATGGAAATTGCTTTTAAGTAGAATGCCTCAAAGTATGCTGCGACACCATCCTTGCATGGCAGTCGCTGGCGTTTCTCCTCTCTCATCTGCAAATGAAGCTGCGGAAAGCAGCGTTGAGGTAGTGCTCCTCAGTTTCACCTCATAGCCCGGAAAATACTCATGGAATGGATCCCGATAGTCTTCGTCACGTTCAAGGCGCTCGTGTTAGGCGTGGGCATGTTCTACGCCATCAAGTGGCATTACGACCAGGGAAAAAAGAACCCGGACAAGGCGAAGGAGCAGCGCGCGGTGCTGCGCGCGGGCGGCAAGATCGCCTTGCTCTTCGTGCTGTTGCTCCTGGTTCTGGGGTTTGTCACGTTCTACCTTGCCACGATGCTCGGCCTGGACTTGAACTTCTCCTGACTGGAAAGCCTGGCCGACTGTCTGTCCGGACAAGAAAAAAGCCCGTTCTTCTCTCGAGGAACGGGCTTTTAGCAACAACAAGCAGCTTTGTTGTTAGAACGGAATATCGTCGTCCATATCCGAGAAGTTCGGCGCCGGTTTCGGCTGTGGACGCGCGGCCGGGGCCGGTGGTGCCTGGCGTGGCGCCGGACGCTGCGGAGCCGAGTAATCGTCGTCCATGCCGCCGCCCATGCCACCACCCATGCTGTCGCCGCCGCCCATGCCCTGGCGGCCGCCCAGCATCTGCATGTTCTCGGCGATGATGTCGGTCGCGTAGCGCTCGATGCCATCCTTGTCGGTGTACTTGCGGGTCTGCAAGCGGCCTTCAACGTAGACCGACGAACCCTTCTTGAGGTACTGGCCAACGATTTCAGCCAGGCGGCCGAAGAAGGAAATACGGTGCCACTCGGTCAGCTCTTTCTGCTCGCCGGTGTTGCGGTCTTTCGATTTATACGAGGTAGCGACCGCGATGTTCGCGATGGCGTCGCCGCTCGGCATGTAGCGGATTTCTGGATCGCGGCCGAGGTTGCCGACGATGATGACCTTGTTAACTGATGCCATGATAATTCCTTGGTAATGTGGTGAGCCCTGACTCTGCACTTGACTAAGCGTCGGGGAACGATGTGCTGCAGCCCGATATTATGCCTGTTCAGCAGGATTTATTCGCGGTTTTTCACGCATCGAAACGCGATAAATCGTGGCCGGTGACCTGCCTCAATTGGGCACGATATCAGGTCTGGGGCCCATGCACGGCTTCGTAAGCCTTGCGGCTTTCCATCAACCTGGCAATGCTTGCCAGCGCCGCATCCTCATCCTCGGTCATGTCTTGCAAGAACTCTGCATTATTGTCGCGGATCCAGGCCAGCGGCATGTCCCACCACGCGAGTTCGACCAGCGCGGCGCGCACCTTTTCTGGAAAACGGTGGCGGACCAGGCGTGCCGGAGAACCGGCATAGATGCCATACGGCTCGGAACGGAAGTTCGGCGGCAGGACGGAACGGGCGCCGATCACGCAGCCGTTCTCGATAATGCTTCCACCAAGCACCATCACCTCGTCGCCGATCCACACATCGTTCTTGATGACGGTATCGGCAAACTGCGGCGGCGGGACATTGCGCAAACCCATGCCATGGACCGAGAACATGCAGGTCGAAATAGTCCTCATGTCGTGCTGGCCGTTCAACAGGAAGCGCAGGCGCAGGCCGCCGGCGACGAACCGCCCCACGGCCAGGTTCTGGTGTCCCGCGTCATACTTGGCGATGGAACCGACGCCGAATCCCGAGCAGCGCCCGATATAGCAGTGACCATGGGCGGCCTCCTGGTCAAGCCAGTCACGGAAAAATCCGTGAGGAATGCTGCTGAAGCCCCCGCTTGCATACGACATGACGACGAATTGCGCCGCCCATGGATGGTCCGGCACTTCGCCGCTGAAGTCGTCTTCGGTGTAAATCTGCATCGCCAACATCCTCGCCTAAAG
Source organism: Massilia sp. HP4 (assembly GCF_005222695.1). Taxonomy (GTDB): domain Bacteria; phylum Pseudomonadota; class Gammaproteobacteria; order Burkholderiales; family Burkholderiaceae_D; genus Telluria. The sequence goes on from NZ_STGG01000003.1 coordinate 80,269, forward strand.
AAGTGAATTGTAACCTGAGGCAACATCATCCCGACTCTACCACGTCAAGAATGACGCCATGGATCATCGCGCCGGGCAACGCCATTTATTTTCGGATCCTGAACGATTTGCCATTGAAGCGCCTGGTGAGATGCCCACATAGCTCGGACGCTATTGTCCTGATGCTGAAGTTTCAGGAAGCTTGCTTTTCAAGCATCGCTGTACGCCAACCACTGGATAGATGTACAGCCGAAACAAAAACGCGCTACACTTACGGGTTCTCCCCGATTGGCCCGCTTACTGCGCTTCTGGCGTCTGCGGCCCCGCAAAAACTGATAGAAAGTCTGCCGAACTTAATGGAAGAAATTCGCATTCGTGGTGCCCGCACGCACAATCTGAAGAACATCAATCTCGACCTGCCGCGCAACAAGCTGATCGTGATCACCGGCCTGTCGGGCTCGGGCAAATCCTCGCTCGCCTTCGACACCCTGTATGCCGAAGGCCAGCGCCGCTATGTCGAATCGCTGTCGGCCTATGCGCGCCAGTTCCTGCAGCTGATGGAAAAGCCCGACGTCGACCTGATCGAAGGCCTGTCGCCGGCCATCTCGATCGAGCAGAAAGCGACCTCGCACAATCCGCGCTCGACCGTCGGCACCGTCACCGAGATCCACGACTACCTGCGCCTGCTGTACGCGCGCGTCGGCACGCCGTATTGCCCGCAGCACCCGCATGAGCCGCTGTCGGCCCAGACCGTATCGCAGATGGTCGATGCGGTGCTGGCCATGCCTGAGGGCACCAAGCTGATGATCCTGGCGCCGGTCGTGGCCGGCCGCAAGGGCGAGCACGGCGACCTGTTCCAGGCCATGCAGGCCCAGGGTTTCGTGCGCTTTCGCGTCGCCAGCGGCGTCAACGCCGCCAAGATCCATGAGATCGACGAACTGCCCAAGCTCAAGAAGACCGAGAAGCACAGCATCGACGTCGTGATCGACCGGGTGAAAGTGAACCCGGACATCAAGCAGCGCCTGGCCGAAAGCTTCGAGACCGCCCTGCGCCTGGCCGATGGCCGCGCCGTGGCCTACGAAATGGACACCGAGAAGGAAACCGTCTTCTCGAACAAGTTCGCCTGCAATGTTTGCGGCTACTCGCTGCAAGAGCTGGAACCACGCCTGTTCTCGTTCAATAACCCGATGGGCGCCTGCCAGGAATGCGATGGCCTGGGCCATATCGAGTTCTTCGATCCGAAGCGGGTCGTGGCCTTCCCGCACCTGTCGCTCGCTTCCGGCGCCGTCAAGGGCTGGGACCGCCGCAACCAGTTCTACTTCCAGATGCTGCAAAGCCTGGCGGCGCATTACGACTTCGACCTCGACAAGCCTTTCGAGCAATTGCCGAAGACCTCGCAAGAAGCCGTGCTCTACGGCTCAGGCAAGACCGCGATCCCGTTCAGCTATGTCAACGAACGCGGCCGCACCGTGATCCGCGAGCATACCTTCGAAGGCGTGGTCAACAACCTGCAGCGGCGCTATCGCGAAACCGATTCGATGGCGGTCAAGGAAGAGCTGGCCAAGTTCATCAACGAAAAGAAATGCCCGGCTTGCGAAGGCGCGCGCCTGCGCACCGAAGCGCGTTTCGTGAAAATCGGCCACGGCGCCCAGCAGCGCGCGATCTACGAAGTGTCGGATCGGCCCCTGCGCGAAACATTGAATTTCTTCGAGACCCTGGAGCTGACTGGCGCCAAGAAGGACATCGCCGAGCGCGTGATCAAGGAAATCATTTCGCGCCTCAAGTTCCTGAACAACGTCGGCCTGGATTACCTGTCGCTCGACCGCAGCGCCGATACGCTGTCGGGCGGCGAGGCCCAGCGTATCCGCCTGGCGTCGCAGATCGGCTCGGGCCTGACCGGCGTCATGTATGTGCTCGATGAACCGTCGATCGGCCTGCACCAGCGCGACAACGATCGCCTGATCGCGACCCTGAAGCATTTGCGCGACATCGGCAATAGCGTGCTGGTGGTCGAGCACGATGAAGACGCGATCCGCACCGCCGACTACATCGTCGACATGGGTCCGGGTGCGGGCGTGCACGGCGGGCAGATCATTGCCGAAGGTACGCTCGAGCAGATCATGAACAACGAGCATTCGGTCACCGCGCAATACCTGGACGGCCGGCGCAAGATCGAGGTGCCGAAAAAGCGTACCAAGGCCGACCCTGCGCGCCAGCTGGTGATTACCGGCGCGAAGGGGAATAACCTCAAGGACGTGACCCTGACCCTGCCGGTGGGCCTGATGACTTGCGTGACGGGCGTATCGGGTTCGGGCAAATCGACGCTGATCAACGACACGCTGTATCCGGCGCTGTCGCGCCACCTGTACGGTTCGCAGACCGAGCCGGCCGAGCACAGCTCGATCCACGGCCTGGAACACTTCGACAAGGTGATCTCGGTCGACCAGGCGCCGATCGGCCGCACGCCGCGCTCGAATCCGGCAACCTACACCGGCCTGTTCACGCCGATCCGCGACCTGTTCGCGACCGTGCCGACCGCCAAGGAACGCGGCTACAGCGCCGGGCGCTTCTCGTTCAACGTCAAGGGCGGCCGCTGCGAAGCCTGCCAGGGCGATGGCGTGATCAAGGTCGAGATGCACTTCTTGCCTGACGTGTATGTGCCGTGCGACGTCTGCCATGGCAAGCGCTACAACCGCGAAACGCTGGAAGTGCAGTACAAGAGCAAGAACATCACCGAAGTGCTGGACATGACGGTCGAGGATGCGCACGAGTTCTTCAAGCCGGTGCCGGTCATCGCGCGTAAACTCCAGACGCTGCTGGACGTTGGCCTGGGTTACATCAAGCTGGGCCAGAGCGCGACCACGCTGTCGGGCGGCGAAGCCCAGCGCGTCAAGTTGTCGCTCGAGCTGTCCAAGCGCGACACCGGACGCACCTTGTACATCCTCGATGAACCAACCACCGGCCTGCACTTCGCCGACATCGACCTGCTGCTGAAGGTGATCCACCGCCTGCGCGACCAGGGCAATACGCTGGCCATCATCGAGCACAACCTGGACGTGATCAAGACCGCGGACTGGATCGTCGACCTGGGGCCGGAAGGCGGCGCCGGCGGCGGCGTGATCGTGGCGTCGGGTACGCCAGAGCAAGTGGCGAAGGTCAAGGATAGCCCGACGGGCAAGTACCTGAAGCCGCTGCTCAAGGGCTGATCGCCATTCCTCGCTCCAAATGAAACAGGGGCAACGCCACCGGCGTTGCCCCTGTTCTTTTTTATATGGCCGCCTTGACGGCGGCTCTCTCCCCCACTCGGCCATTTAATTGGCCAGATGTTTCTCCAGCTTGTCACGCGTATCCACCAGCTCTTGCGGCAGGTGGTAAGCCAGCTTCTCGAACAGCTCGGTGTGCAGCTTGAGTTCTTCGCGCCACGCATCCTTGTCGATCGAGGTGATCTGCTTGAATTGCTGCTCGCTGAACTCCACGCCTTCCCAGTTCAGGTCGGCGTAGTTCGGCGTGGTGCCGAACAGGTGTTCGCTGCCGCCCGTGGCGCCGTTGGAACGATCCAGGATCCACTTGAGCACGCGCATATTGTCGCCATAGCCCGGCCACACGAAGCTGCCCTTGTCGTCGGTGCGGAACCAGTTGACGCAGAAGATCTTCGGCAGCACCGCGGCGTCGATCGCCGCGACTTTCTTGCCCAGGTCGAGCCAGTGCTGGAAGTAGTCGCTCATGTTGTAGCCGATGAAGGGCAGCATCGCGAATGGATCGCGGCGCACCACACCCATCTGGCCGGCGGCGGCGGCGGTGGTTTCCGAGCCCATGGCAGCGGCCATGTAGACACCTTCGACCCAGTCGCGCGCCTCGGTCACCAGTGGCACCGTGGTCGAGCGGCGACCGCCGAAGATGAAGGACGAGATCGGCACACCGGCCGGATCGTCCCAGGCCGGGTCGATCACCGGGTTTTGCGTTGCGGCCACGGTGAAGCGCGCGTTCGGGTGCGCCGCCTTGGTGCCGGAGGCCGGGGTCCAGTCCTTGCCCTGCCAGTCGATCAGGTGGCTTGGCGCCTCCTTGGTCATGCCTTCCCACCACACGTCGCCGTCGTCGGTCAGCGCCACATTGGTGAAGATCACGTTCTCGCGCAGCGAGGCCATGCAGTTCGGATTGGTTTTTTCATTGGTGCCCGGGGCCACGCCGAAATAACCTGCCTCTGGATTGATCGCGACCAGCTTGCCGTCCGCGCCCGGCTTGATCCAGGCGATGTCGTCGCCGATGGTCGTCACCTTCCAGCCGTCGAAGGCTTTTGGCGGGATCAGCATCGCGAAATTGGTCTTGCCGCAGGCCGAAGGGAAGGCCGCCGCGACATATTGCTTGTCGCCGGTGGGCGACTCGACGCCCAGGATCAGCATGTGTTCGGCCAGCCAGCCGGTGCCGCCCTGCTGCGCTTCTTGATAGCCCATATTCGACGCGATGCGCAGCGCGAAGCACTTCTTGCCCAGCAACGCATTGCCGCCGTAGCCCGAGCCGAACGACCAGATCTCTCGCGTCTCAGGATAGTGCACGATGTACTTGGTGGCATTGCATGGCCAGGCGACATCTTGCTGGCCCGCAGCCAGCGGCGCGCCGACCGAATGCACGCAGGGAACGAAATCACCGTCGCTGCCCAGCACGTCATACACGGCCTTGCCCATGCGCGTCATGATGCGCATGTTCACAGCGACATACGGCGAATCGGACAGTTCCACGCCGATGTGGGCGATCGGCGAGCCCAGCGGGCCCATCGAGAATGGCACCACGTACAGCGTGCGGCCGGCCATGGATCCGTCGAACAGGCCGTGCAGGGTGCGGCGCATCTCGGCCGGTTCCATCCAGTTGTTGGTCGGGCCTGCCTGCTCCTTGGTGGCCGAGCAGATATAGGTGCGGTCTTCGACCCGCGCCACGTCCGACGGGTCGGACCAGGCCAGGTAGGAATTCGGACGCTTGGCGGGATTGAGCTTTTTCAACGTGCCCGCTTCGACCATCTGCGCGCACAGGCGGTCGTACTCTTCTTCCGAGCCATCGCACCAGTAGATGCTGTCAGGCTTGGTCAGGGCGGCAATTTCTGCGACCCAATTGATGAGCTTTTGGTGTTTGATGTAAGCTGGAACGTTCAGTGCGGCGACGCCGCCCATCACGGGCTGGTTCATGGGGAGTCCTCCAAATGCCAATAAAGAATTCGGGTGGATCGCTGCTGGATCGTGCATTGACCGGGGCGCCCTGCGGTCGGGATCGACGGGGGCAAGCGGCCGGTGGCAGGATCGCGGTGGGACAGCGGTCGGGTCGGCAGCCTCTGGCAAGGCTGATCGGTGCGTCTCATGAGCACCGTTGGATACGTGTCATTCCCTTAAGTTCTGTGCCGATTGTACACCCGCAAAACCGCATTTCGGGCTCTTCTATTACAAAAAAGTAGGAGAATTGCCCTAGTAATGTAGTAGGCTATTTGGGCATATGCCCTATCCTGTTATTTGTTTACGTTTAATCGATATAACTCTGATAACACCAATGAAAATCGCGATTCTTGACGATTATCAGGACGCTGTGCGCGGTCTTGACGCCTTTCGACTGCTCGATGGCCACAAGGTCAAGATCTTCACCCATTCCCCCCGCGGACTGGGCCAATTGGCGATCCGCCTGGCGCCGTTCGACGCCCTGGTGCTGATCCGCGAGCGCACCGTTTTTCCCGCCGCGCTGCTGGCCAGGCTGCCGAACCTGAAGCTGATTTCGCAGACCGGCAAGGTCAGCGGCCACATCGACGTGGCCGCCGCGACCGGGCACGGCATCGCGATTGCCGAAGGCGTCGGCTCGCCCATCGCACCGGCCGAGCTCACCTGGGCCCTGATCATGGCGGCCAGCCGCAAGATCGTGCCCTATGCCAGCAATCTGAAGGATGGCTTGTGGCAGACCGCATCCGTCAATCCGGTGCTCAATGGCGTAGGGCGGGTGCTGCACGGCCGTACCTTGGGTCTCTGGAGCTACGGCAAGATCGGCAAGCTGGTGGCCGGCTATGCGCGTGCCTTCGGGATGCGGGTAGTGGTCTGGGGCAGCGAGGCCAGCCGCGCAGCGGCAGTGGCCGACGGCCTCGAGGCGGCGCCATCGCGCGAAGCGCTGTTCGAACAGGCCGACGTGCTCAGCCTGCACCTGCGACTGGCGGACGCGACGCGCGGCATCGTCACCGCCGCCGACCTGGCGCGCATGAAGCCGGACGCGCTGTTCGTCAACACCAGCCGCGCCGAACTGGTGGCACCGGACGCGCTCGAGGGGGCGTTAAAACAAGGTCGCCCCGGCACGGCGGCGCTGGACGTGTTCACCAGCGAACCGCTGGCGCAGGATGCGCCCCTGCTGCGCATCCCGACGGTGCTGGCCACGCCGCACCTGGGCTATGTCGAGCAGGACAGCTACGAGCTCTATTTCAAGGCGGCGTTCGAGAACATCGTAAAGTTCGCCCAAGGCGAACCCGCGAACATCCTCAATCCGGCATCGCTGGGCAAGCGCTGAAAATGAAACAGCCCGGCCGCGCGCTCAGCGCAGTTCGGGCTCGCCCGTGAGGTGGATTTTGGGCGCAGGCATCACATGGGTGCCGGTCCAGAGTCCAGCCCAGCCCGGCGGCCAGCCGATGTCGCGCCCGGTATAGGGCTTGAGGCCGGCGCGTACCGGCACGATCGGCACCGCAGGCGCCTCGACCAGTCCGCCGCCCGCGGGGCGCTCCATATTGAGGCTGTACATGTATCCCGGCAGCAGCAAGTCGCAAGCTTGTGCGAACCAGGCGGTATGGTCTTCGTCGCGGCCCAGCGCCTGCGCCAGCCCTTGCGGATCGAATTTCGCCAGCGCATGGATCAGTTCTTCGGTCGTGGCGCCCGGCACATCGCCCCAACCCATCACGGGATTATTGTTGTATTCGGCGCCAGAGCCATACCAGCCTTCGCGCCAGGTGCGCTGCATCCAGTTGCGCGGCCCCGTGAACAGGTGCCAGCGCCAGTGCAGGCCGGACGGCTTGGGCCAGGAATACAGGTACAGCTTCTGGTAGCCGGCCTCATGCAGTGCACGCACCACCGCCATCAGGCGCGCATGCGGCATGCGGTCGGGCGGCGCACGCCGGAACAGGATCGGCTCGCCGTCGGCATGCTGCACCTCGTCGCTCGACAGGTTCAGGTCGAGCGCGCGTGCCTCGTCGTTGAAACGCGCCGAGATCCAGCCGGTCAGAAGGTTAACGTGGGTGATCACGCCATAGCCTCGATGGCGGTGGAAAATGACGGTTCCGGGTGCGACGGTTTTCATGGGAACAAGGATAGTGGAGGAAGAAAATCCGATGAGTGTACTCATCCAATCCTGACGATTCTAGCGCAGTCACAGTCGGATACACTATCGTTTGCGGCTATCATGACGCACCTTTTTTCTGCGAGTGGATAAACCAACATGACTTTGCGAATCATCGCCACCGGTGGCACTTTCGACAAGCACTATAACGAATTGAACGGCGTGCTCGGCTTTGCTGAGAGCCATTTGCCAGGGGTTATCAAACGCAGCCGCATGACGGTGCCGGTCGCGCTCGACGTGCTGCCGCTGCTCGACTCGCTCGACATGCAAGACAGCGACCGCGAGCGCGTACTGGCCTCGTGCAAGGGCGCCAGCGAGAAAGCCGTCGTGATCATCCACGGCACCGACACCATGCGCGAGACGGCTGCCGTGCTCGGCGCAGCCAAACTCGACCAGACCATCGTGCTGACCGGCGCCATGATCCCTTATTCGATCGCCAACTCGGACGCGCTGTTCAACCTGGGCTTTGCCTGCGGCGTGGCGCAGACCTTGCCGGCCGGCGTCTACGTCGCCATGAACGGCCAGGTATTCCCATGGGATAACGTGACCAAGAACCGCAGCGAAGGCGTGTTCCAGCAGCTGTAAGCAGTAGTTCCACGACGTGTTTGACGAGGATTAAAAGCGAAGGCAGCCGCGCGCTGCCTTCGCGTTCGACTTCCTATACTGGCCTTCTCGACACCTGCTTCAAAGGAGAAGACAATGAATGAGAAGCGTCCCACGCTGACCACGCGCCAGGGTCATCCCGTCCGCGACAACCAGTCCCTGCGCTCGGTCGGCGAACGCGGCCCGGCCACGCTCGAGAACTACCAGTTCATCGAGAAGATCACCCACTTCGACCGCGAGCGCATTCCCGAGCGCGTCGTGCATGCGCGCGGCACCGGCGCCCACGGTTATTTCGAAGCCTATGGCAAGATCGGCGATGAGCCGGCCTCCACTTACACGAGCGCACGCGTGCTCAACGAGACTGGCGTACAAACTCCCGTATTCGTTCGCTTCTCGACCGTGATCGGCGGTAAGGAGTCGCCAGAAACGGCACGCGATCCGCGCGGCTTCGCGGTCAAGCTCAAGACCGTCGACGGCAACTGGGACCTGGTCGGCAATAACCTCAAGGTCTTCTTCATCCGCGACGCGATCAAGTTCCCGGACATGATCCACGCCTTCAAGCCCGATCCCGTCACCAACCAGCAAGAGCCATGGCGCTTCTATGATTTCATCTGCAGCCATCCCGAAGCGCTGCACATGGTCACCTGGGTCAAGAGCCCATGGGGCATTCCAGCCAACTACCGCGAGATGGAAGGGTCGGGCGTCAACACCTATAAACTGGTGAACGACCAGGGGCTGGCCCACCTGGTGAAATTCCACTGGCAGCCCAAGCAGGGCGTGCGCAACCTGACGGCTGGCCAGGCCGCCGAGATCCAGGGCCGCGACACCAGCCACGCCACGCGCGACCTGTACGACGCAATCGCGCGCGGCGATTATCCGGAATGGGAATTCTGCGTCCAGATCATGGCCGATGGCGACCATCCCGAACTCGACTTCGACCCGCTGGACGATACCAAGCGCTGGCCGGAAGACCAGTTCCCGCTGCTGCCGGTGGGCCGCATGGTGCTCAACAAGAACCCGGACAATGTGTTCGCCGAGACCGAGCAGTCGGCCTTCGGCACCGGCGTGCTGGTCGACGGCATCGACTTCTCGGACGACAAGATGCTGCAGGGCCGTACCCTCTCGTATTCGGATACCCAGCGCTACCGCGTCGGACCCAATTACCTGCAATTGCCGATCAATGCCCCGCAAGAAAAAGCCAAGGCGCGCACCAACCAGCGCGACGGCCAGATGACTTTTTACGTGGACGGCGTATATGGCGCGCAGGATGAGAACAAGCACATCAACTACGAGCCGAGCCTGATGGGCGGCTACCAGGAAGGGGATACGCCGGGCTACGAATACCGTCCGTGGGTCGAGGGCCACCTGGGCCGCTACCAGACCACGACCACGCGCGACGACTACAAGCAGGCCGGTGCGCGCTACCGCACTTTCGAGGACTGGGAGCGCGACGACCTGGTCAACAATGTCGGCGGCGACCTGAAACAATGCCCGGAACCGATCCAGCTGCGCATGGTGTGGCATCTGTGGCACTGCGACGAGGATTACGGCCGCCGCGTGGCCGAGGTTGCCGGGATCGACCTGGAGAAGGCCAGGGCCTTGCCGCCGTTGCCGAACCGTCCGGCGCCGCATGAGGATCGGCAGGGGGCGACCTATACCAGCGGGGAGCTGGAGAATGGCGGTTCAGGGAGCAGGACGGAACCTGCCACCAGCGAAGAAGTCGCAATGAAGTAGGGTTGGCGGGTTCCCCGCCGACGCGTTCAACCGGCATATGACCGGCCATGCGGCATGCAAATGCCGGTTGACCGCGTCGGCGGCAGAGCCGCGAACCCTACCGGCGGTCACGAATGCAGATTACGCCTTGGCTTCGCCGCCCAGCGCCTCGACTACATCGGCCAGCAACTTGGCCAGCTCACCCGTCATCAGCACGATATCGTTATCGAAACGCTCATCGTCGTTATAGGTCGGGCTCTCGCCTTCCTTGATCACGTCCAGCGGCTTGATGCCCTTGATCGCCAGCGATTCGGTCAGCACGAAGCTGACGCGGTCGTTCCAGGTCATGGCCAGGCGGGTGCACTGCTTGCCGGCGGCGATGTGGCGGCGGATGTCGTCCGGCTCCAGCGTGTGCTTGACGTAACGCACGGCGGCGCGGCTTTCGCCGGTCGCGCGCAGCTCGGTGTCCTGGTCGATCGTGAAGCCATACGGCGCTTCATCGGCTTCCAGCCAGCCGGTCATCACGGCCACCGGCGACTTCTGCACGCGCAGCGACTCCAGCGGCATCTTGTCGACGGCCTTGAGCAGCAGCTTGACCACGTCGTCGGCCTTGGCCGGGCTGGCGGCATCGACCACCAGCCAGCCATTGACCGGATCGATCCAGGTCCAGACATTGCTGCGCAGGGTGAAGGCGCGCGGCAGCAGTTCGTCGGCCACGCGCTCCTTCAGTTCCTTCATTGCCTTTTTACCAGGCGGGAAGCCCTGCTGCTCTTCCATCTCGGCCGCCTTGGCCTTGGCCACCTGGTTGATGACCGATGCCGGCAGCAGTTTCTTCTCGGTGCCCAGCATGATCAGCATCTGCTTGTTGACCACATGGACCAGGCCGCCGTTTGGACGCGGTGCATCCCAGCCCTGGCGCAGCAATTCATTGCTGGTGGCAGGCACAAAGCTCTGCGGCTCGAGGGCTTTTTCCAGTTGTTCAGGGGTATAGGCCCATGGGGCCGGCAGACGGTAGATCTGTAAATTCTTGAACCACATAGATTATCCGATTGTTTCAGTATTTCTTGGGAACGACATTTTACGCTGCTGAGCAGCTTGAACGACCAAAAATGTCAGCTTGTTGTCGAGTCGTCCAGAGAATCGTCGAACAGCCGCAGCTGCTCGACGATTTCGGTATCACTCAGGCGTACCCCCACGCCCAGCAGGCGCACCGGGCGGCTGGCTCTCGCCCAGCCGGTTTCCATCAGGCGCGCATAGGTCGGGATATGTGGCGCGTAGCCCACGCACTCGACCGTCGTCTGCTGGAAGTCCGAAAATTTAATTTTTACAAACAGCTTGTTGATGAATTTTTCGGCATTCGCCCGCTTGATGCGGCCCAGCAGGTGCTCGACCAGCTCGGGCAGCAAGGCAAGGCAAGCAGCCAGGTCGGGCACGTCGGGCGTATAGGTTTCTTCGGTGCTGATCGACTTGCGCTCGCGCGAGACGTTCACTTCGCGATGGTCGATGCCGCGGCTCAGGTCGTATAAACGGGCCCCGAAGCTGCCGAAGTGTTCTTGCAGCTTGTCCATGCTCCAGCCGCGCAGGTCGGCGCAGGTTTGCAGGCCGAGCCGGTTCATCTTTTCGGCCGTCACCTTGCCCACGCCATGCAGCTTCTTGACCGGCAGCGCCGCAACAAACGCGTCGACCTCGTCGGGCCGCACCAGGAACAGCCCATCCGGCTTGTTCCAGTCGCTGGCGATCTTGGCCACGAACTTGTTCGGCGCCACGCCGGCCGAGGCGGTGATGCCGACGGTGTCAAAAATGCGGCGCCTGATCTCTTGCGCGATCAGGGTCGCGCTGCCCTTGCAGTGCGGCGAATCGGTGACGTCGAGATAGGCTTCGTCGAGCGACAGCGGTTCTACCAGCTCGGTGTAGTCCTGGTAGATGTCCATGATCTGGCGCGAGGCGATGCGGTACTTCTCCATCGCCGGCGGGATCACCAGCAGATCGGGACACAGCTTGATGGCGGTGGCGGTGGCCATCGCCGAATGGATGCCGTAGCGGCGCGCCTCGTAATTGCAGGTCGCGACCACGCCGCGCTGGTCGGGCCGGCCGCCGACCGCCAGAGGACGGCCGCGCAACGATGGATCGTCGCGCATCTCGACCGACGCATAGAAGCAATCGCAATCGCAGTGGATGATTTTTCGGGCTGGGGCGTTCACGCTGGCGAGGCCGCCCCATGGCGAGATATACCTGATGGGGACGATACTGTAATTGCATACAGTATCGTCCGAAATCCCGTTTGGCGCAAGCCGCTAGCGCGCCAGGAAGCCGTCGCGGTGGACGTTGGTCATCGCCTGGACCCAGGCCGGGTAATACGTCGGCAGGCTGCTGGCTGCATCGAGTTCCGCCATGTCCTGCTCACCCAGCGCCAGCCCGAGCGCCCGCAGATTATCCTGCAACTGCTCCGGACGGCGCGCGCCGACGATGGCGGTGGTCACGCCGGGCCGCGCCAGCAGCCAGGCCAGCGCCACCTGGGCCGGCGTGGCCTCGAGCCGCGCCGCCACGCGCTTGACGGCGTCGATCACGGTGTAGCCGTGCTCCGGTTCGATCGGCGGGAAGTCGATGTGGATGCGGCGCGCCGCCGGATCGCTGCTGCCTTCGCGATCGAACTTGCCCGACAACAGGCCGCCGGCCAGCGGGCTCCAGGCCATCAGCCCGAGTTGCGCATCCTGCACCTGCGGCAGGATCTCGCGCTCGATGTCGCGCACCGCCAGCGAATAGCAGGCCTGCACCGACACATACGACGACCAGCCATGCAACCTCGATACGCCGAGCGCCTTGGCGGTCTGCCAGGCGGACAGGTTCGAGCAGCCGATGTAGCGGATCTTCCCGGCCCGCACCGCGTCGTCCAGCGCGCGCAGGGTTTCCTCCATCGGCGTGAGCGCATCGACGTTATGGATCTGGTACAGGTCGATGTGGTCCGTTTTCAGTCGCCGCAGGCTGGCCTCGAGCGCGCGCGTCAGGTGCAGGCGCGACTGCCCGGCGTCGTTCGGCCCCTTGCCCATCGGGGCATGGAATTTAGTGGCCAGCACCACCTGTTCGCGCCGGCCCGCCAGGGCCTGGCCCAGCAGGCTTTCGGATTCGCCGTCGGCATACACGTCGGCGGTGTCGATGAAGTTGATGCCGGCATCGAGCGCCGTGCCTACCAGGCGTTCGGTGGCCGCCAGGTCCAGGCCGCCCACCTTGTCGTAGGGCGGCGTGGCTGCGCCGCCGAAGGTCATGGCGCCCAGGCACAGGCGAGAAACGATGATGCCGCTATTGCCGAGTCGTCGGTATTGCATGAGAGAGACCTTTCCAAAAAAACGATCAGGCCAGTGTAGAATCGGGCGGCGCGGCCCACCATGCTGCGTCCTCCACCGTTCATGCGCGACCGTCCAGACCTCCCTTCCGATCCCCTGTCCGACGTGCTGGCCCTGCTCCAGGTGCGCAGCGGCGCCGCGCTGCGCATGACGGCCGGCGGCCCGTGGGCGCTGCGCTTTCCGTCGTATCCCTACCTGAAATTCATCGCCCAGCTGCGCGGCGCCCTGCTGGTGCAGGTCGAGGGCGACGCGCATCCCTACCGCCTCGAGGCCGGCGACTGCCTGCTGATGCGCAGCGGCCGGCCGTATATCGCGGCGACCGCTCTCGCCTTGCCGGCGCAGGATGGCCCGGCCCACTTTGCGGCGCTGCATGGCGACACCGTGACATGGGGCGATCCGGATGCCGCGGACGGCATGGAGATGCTTGCCGGCCGCTTCGAATTCGACGCCTTGCAACGCGACCTCCTGGAGCAAGTTGTGCCGCCCGAACTGCACATCCGCGCCGATGCGCAGGCCGCACCGGCGCTGCGTGCGCTGCTGGCTTTATATGGCAACGAGGCAGGCGCGCCGGATGCAGGAGCCCGCCTGGTGACCGACGGCCTGGCGCGCATCGCGCTGGTCCAGGCCTTGCGCGAGCCGGGCGGCGCGCAACACGGCTGGCTGGCTGCCATGGCCGATCCCAGGATCGGCGCCGCGCTGCGCCTGCTGCACGGCGCGCCCGAGCGGCGCTGGAGCGTCGAGGAGCTGGCGCAGGAAGCCGCGATGTCGCGCTCGGCCCTGGCGCTGCGCTTCCGCCAGCTGGTCGGCATGGCGCCGCTGCAGTACCTGCAGGCCTGGCGCATGCGGCTGGCGCGCCAGGCGCTGCGCGATGAAGAAACGCCGGTGGCGACGATCGCCTGGCGCCTTGGCTATGCATCCGAAAGCGCATTCAGCGCCGCCTTCAAGCGCAGCAGCGGTTGCGCGCCGGGCCTGTACCGTCAAAAAAAACGCGCGGGCGATGCCGCGCGTTTTCACCAGCCGGACGGCGGGCTGATAGACCGGATTACCAGCTGAGATTCAGCGTGTACTTGCCGTTGGTCGCGCCGGTACCACCGCTGTAATAGGTCACGCGCACATAGCGGGTCGCCGTGCTGCTGCCGCTATTGGCCGAGCTGACGCTGTCGGTCGCGCCGGCGCCGTTCTGGCTGGTGCCCAGCTGCGTGCCCGAGGCGTTGTACACGTACAGGTCGTAGTCGGCAGTGCTCGCCCCCGGGGTCAGGGTCGCGCCCAGGGTGCGGCCGGCCGGCAGGTCGACGCGGAAGTAATCCGTGTCGGACGTCGACCCCAGGTTGCCGGTCACGGTCGTGTTGCCCGCGCTGACGACATCGGCGGTGGCGATGGTGTTGTTCGCCTCGCTCTCGGCCAGGGTGGTGGAAGGCGTGCCGCCGGTGGTGGCCGCATTCACGGCCGCTGTGGCGTCCACGATGCCGGTGCCGCAGCCCGAGCAGCTGGCCGGGAAGGCGCGCGCGGTCGACTTGAGCTTCGATTCGATATCGTCCGGCGTCAGGTTCGTGTTCAGCGCCAGCATCAGCGCCGCCACGCCGGCCACGTGTGGGGTCGCCATCGAGGTGCCCTGGTAGGCTGCATAGCTGTCCGAGGCCGGCGCGCCGGTGCCGGTGTTGAGCGTCGACAGCACGCCATACGCGCCGTCGCCGCCCGGCGCCGCGACGTCGACCAGGTTGCCATAGTTGGAGTACGAAGCGCGCCCGCCGGTGCGGCCGGTAGCGGCCACCGCGATCACCCCCGAGCAGTTGGCGGGGCTGGCGTTGCTGACGTTGATGGCGTCGTTGCCGGCCGCGACCACCACCACCGCGCCGCGCGAGCGGGCGCCGTTGATGGCGTTCTGGGTGGTTGCGCCGCAGGCGCCGCCGCCGCCCAGCGACAGGTTCAGCACGCGCGCCTTGTTGGCATTGGCCGGCACGCCCGACACGCTGCCGCCCGATGACCAGGTGATGGCATCGGCGATGTCCGAGGTATAGCCGCCGCATTTACCCAGCACGCGCACCGGGACGATCCTGGCGTTGTAGGCCACGCCCGCCACGCCGGCGCCGTTATTGGTGCGCGCCGCCACCGTGCCGGCCACGTGGGTGCCGTGCCAGCTCGAGCCCTGGTCGCGGGTCGGCTGGCCGTTGCCGCATTCGCCCGCCACCACGGCGTCGCCCGGGTCCAGGGCGTCGCTGTCGCGGCCATTGCCGTCGTTGCCGATGGCGGCGGTGCTGATGAAGTCATAGCCGGCCAGCAGCTGGCCGGAGAGGTCGGCGTGCGGGCGGTAGCCGGTATCGATCACCGCCACCACCACCCCGCTGCCGGTCGACTTGTCCCAGGCGGCCGGCAGGCGCAGGCCACCGGCGGTTTCATAATAGTGCCACTGGTCGGTGTAGCGCGGATCGGTCGGCGTCGCCAGATGGGTCATGATGCGATCCGGCTCGGCGTATTCGATCGCCGGGTCGCGCGCCATCATCTCGGCGGCCAGCGATTCCACTTCCTTCAGGTGGCGCTTGCGATCCAGCTTGAACACCTGGGCGCCGGTCGAGATGGCATGGCTTTCCCTGACCACCACGCCGAACTGCTGGCCGGCGCGGTCGAGCCTGGCCTTGCGGTCGCTGCTCAGGCTCGCCACCCGGGCCATGGCGCCGTTGGCGGCGGCCTTGGCGTCGCGGTATTTCACGATGATTCGGTCTGTCTCCACGACGAACTGCGGTGCGCCGCCGCCGGCGCCGCCAGCGGCCGCGAGGGCCGAGGCGGAAGCCAGCGCCAGCGCGACCGCTGCACACATCTTCAACACGGTTGGATGAGTCGAATGCGTTTGCTTCATGGTTCTTCCTTCTTCAAGGTTTTCCGTCAAGCGATGGCTCGCTTGTGTCGTTGTAGGACCGGCAGTGCCGGTGCCGTCTCGAGGCGGCGAACCCAGCGTAGCGCGAAAGGAAGAAGGGACTATGGGAAATTCCAACCGTTTTCAGCGTCGTTACAACGGTTAAATCGGTGTGAATTCGAAAAAAATCACTTATTCGGCAATTATTTCTGAACACAGAATAATTGACGCCATATTTAGATATTGAACAATCATGCAACTTGAATAATAGTAATTTTCAGATAAATATTCATGTGACATTTTTGGTATGTATGCTTATGTCGCGTGCATGGCGCCAAGGCGCAAGATGAAAAAAAGGCCGCGCAATGCGCGGCCCCTTCGGCTCGAGAGCAGGTTTTCTAAACGCTCAGAAATTGCCCTTGAACTGCATACCCCACTGGCGCGGCTCGTTGGTAAAGCCCGTCAGGTTATTGAAGTCGATCGCGCCGGTGATACGGCGCTGGTCGAGGATGTTGCGGCCGAACGCGGCGACTTCGTACTTGCCGTTGCCGAAGATATAGCCGACGCGCACGCCGCCTTCGGTCAGCGGGGCGCCGGTGAACTCGGTCGCCTCGTACAGGAAGAAGTTGATCTTGCTGCGGTACGACCAGTCGGTGAAGACATACAGCTCGCCGTCGCGGAATGGCACGCCGTAGCGGGCGGTCGCGTTGAAGGTCCAGCGCGGCGCCTGCGGCAGCGGGTTGCCGTCGATGATCACGCGGCCGACGGCGTTCAGCGGATTGGTGATGGTGCACTGGGCGCACTTGTTCACCGACAGGCTGCCGTCGCGGATCTGCGTGTAGTTGTAGCTGGCGCCGGCGCTCACGCGCAGGGCGGTGCTGACGGCCGCTTCGAAGTCGAACTCGGCGCCCTTGCCCTTGGTCTTGTCGGCATTGATCAGGCGGTTGACGTTCGAGTTACCACCGACCACGGTCAGCTGCTGGTCTTCGATCGTGTAGTCATAGATCGAGAACGAGGTACGCGCGCGGCGGTCGAACAGGTCGGCTTTGACGCCCAGTTCGAACGACTTGATGGTTTCCGAATCGGCCACGGTGATCGGCACTTCGGCCGAGGCGGCGGCGATACTCGGCGCGCGGAAGCCGGTGGCGGCGCGGCCATACACGTTCACGCTCGGGGTCACTTTATAGGTGGCCGACACGTCCCAGCTGATCTTGTCCTTGTTCTCTTTGACCGACGACGGGCCGATCTGGACAACGTTATCCGCTTCGATGGTGCGGAAATCCTTCTCGTCCTTGGTGTAGCGCAGGCCGCCGCGGACGGTCCAGTCCGGGGTCAGGTCATAGCTTGCCGATGCGAACGCAGCCCAGGCTTCGTTCTTCTGGTTCGAACGCAGGCGCGAGGTGCGTGCGTAGGTGGTGCTGTTGAAATTGTCGCTGCCGCCCGTCACGTCTTCATCGAAGAAGTACAGGCCGGTCTGCCAGTTGAACGGGCCGGTGTATTGCGACTCGAGGCGGAATTCTTGCGTGTACTGGTCCAGGTTCTCGATATAGCCGTTGGTCTCGACCTGGAACGGGATGACGCCCGGGCCGGCCGGCGTACCGCCGTCGATGTCGCCGCGGCTCGAGTAGTCGACGATGTGTTCATAGCCGGTGATCGAGTGCAGTTTGTAGTTGCCCAGGTCCCACTGCAGGCGCAGGTTGATGCCGTTGGTCTTCAGGCTCTGGAAGTTCTGGGCGTTGGTGACGATGTCGTCCAGGTCGGTGCCGTCGGCGAAGGTGTTGCTGCCCTTCTTGATCAGGTTGGCGCGGAACAGGCGCGCGCTGCCATTGGTCTGGCGCTGGTGGAAGCCCAGGAGGCCGCTGAAGCCGTCCTTGCTGTACAAGAACTGCACGCGTTCGGCGTGTTCGTTGTAGCCGTCCAGTTCACCGGTCTTGCGGGTCTTGGCGACGTCGCTGAAGTTGTTGACGTAGTCGTCGCGGTGCTGGCCGACGGCCGACACGCGCATCGCCACATTGGTCGACAGCGGCACGTTGACGGCGCCTTCGGCGTTCATCGTGTAGTGCGAGGCGGCCGACAGGTTGTAGTAGCCCTCGACCTTTTTCAGGTTCGGCTTCTCGGATTCGAATTTCACGACGCCGGCCGGGGTGTTGCGGCCGAACAGGGTGCCCTGCGGGCCACGCAGCACTTCGACGCTGGCCAGGTCGAAGATCGGGAAGCCTTTCAGGATCGGGTTCTCTTGCACGATGTCGTCATACACGAGCGAGACCGGCTGCGAGGCGAAGGTGTTGAAGTCGGTGTTGCCGTAGCCGCGGATATAGAAGCGCGGGAAGGTACGGCCATTCGACGATTCGACGTTCAGGCTCGGCACCTTGCCGGCCAGCAGGCGGATGTCGTCGCCGCCGGAGACCAGCACGTCAAGTTTATCTCCCTTGAGGGCGGTGACGGAGACCGGCACGTCGCGGATGTTCTCGGTGCGGCGCTGGGCCGTCACGGTCACGGACTGGAGTTGCAGGGATTGGGGCTCGGTCGTCTGGGCGATCGCCGGTGCGATCGGCAGCGCGGCGGACAGCGCCAGCATTGCGCCATGCGCGCGGATAACGCGCTTGTGCATCTTGGACATCTTGGTCATGGAATGTTTCCTGGTGATTAAAAAAAGAACCGATGTCCCCGTTCCTCTTCTTATGGACGCTACCCCCGCCGGGAGCGCGAGCGGATATGACCCGCCCTCGGCAACGCGCATCTCTGGCGCACATCTTTGCGATGTTGTAAGGTTGCCGACTTGTCAAAGGCGGTATTGTCCGTGAATGGTCCATGCAACGGCAAGTAAATATCGCGTGTGTCGCCTTGATTACAACACATGCAGATGTGCCGGTTCGGGCTCCGCCTTAGGGCGGTGCTTCCACGCCCGCACAAAAGGTTTTTGAATTTTTTTCGAAAAACCCTTGCAGACCTTGAAACCCAACCTCTATAATTCGGGCCTCTTCGGACGCAATGACAAGCGTCAGATAGAAACCACCGAGATGGGCGCTTAGCTCAGTTGGTAGAGCGGATCCCTTACAAGGATTAGGTCGGGAGTTCGAGCCTCTCAGCGCCCACCAAGCATCTCGATGGTCGATCGAAGTAATGATCAGAGTAAACGGAGCGGTAGTTCAGTTGGTTAGAATACCGGCCTGTCACGCCGGGGGTCGCGGGTTCGAGCCCCGTCCGCTCCGCCAGCATCAAGGAAGAAGGGTCCGATTCGTCGGGCCCTTTTTCTTTTTCCGCATCCGTTTCATCGGCGGCATGCCATTCACGCCCGGCGCCGCACCGGATCGCCCACTTCCACCCGATCCCTTCCTGCGCGCTTGGCCGCATACAAGGCATGGTCGGCGCGCGCCAGCGCCGCGCTCAGGTCTTCGTTCGGATCGAGCACCACCACGCCGATACTCACCGTCATCGTGTAGCTCGGCCCGCTGGTGATCACGGTCGACGCGCGCACGGCCAGGCGCAGGCGCTGGGCGGCCTGCACCGCGGCGTCGATGTCGGCGCCGGGCAGCATCATGGCGAATTCCTCGCCGCCCAGGCGGCCGATGGTCTCGTGCTCGCGCATCACATCGCGCGCAGTGCGGGCGAACACCTTCAGGGCATCGTCGCCACTGGCATGGCCCCAGCGGTCGTTGATCTGCTTGAAGTGGTCGATGTCGATCATCATCAGCGCCAGGCATTGCCGCTGGCGCTGGGCAGCCAGCCGCGCGCGCTCGGCGCGCTCCAAAAAGGCATGGCGGTTGGGCAGGCCGGTCAGGCAATCGGTCGAGGCCAGCCTGGCCATGCGTGCATCGTCCTTCTGCTTGCACAGCAGCATGAAACCGAAACCGTTGACGATCATCAGCAGGTAGCCGGCCAGGTAGGCGGCTTCGCGCGCCAGCGTGTGATCGAACTGGCCCTTGCCCAGCAGGGTCGAGCCGGCCCACAGCGAGACCGCGACCGCGAACAGCGCATCGTTGATGCCGATGATCCGCTGCAGCAGGGACGCATGGCGCCGGCGCAGCAGCACCCAGGCCATGGCCGCGGCGAACAGCGCCACCACGCCGGCCACCAGCGCGCTCAGCTGGGCGTGGGTGGCGCCGTGGCTGCCGGCCGCGATCACCACCGCGGACGACAGCACGGCGATCGGCAACACCACCCGTCCCCAGCGCGCAAAGCCGAAGAAGACACAATAGGCCGCCATCTCGAGCGACACCGCGAGGATCCAGCCGATACCTTCGAGGCCGGCCAGGAACGGCAGGTCAAGCACGGGACGAGCCCAGCCTGCCAACTGGCTCAACCCCATGCCCAGGCGCGCCCACATCCACAGCGTCAAACCCGGATTACGGACGGCGCCATGGGTATATCCCGCCATCAGGATCGCAAAGCCGACGTTACCGATCCCGAGCGCAAGAAGAAAAGTCTGAATATCGATCACTGCCTGTCCTCTTCGGAACGTTGGCCAGGCCACACGCGACGGCTCGCATGGCGCATATAAATTCAACAACTACTGTTTCCGTAAAGAATTTATGTTACACGCTTTTCAAAAGTATGGAGCGCACGTTTGCGGCTGGTTGGACAAGTTGCCACACTGGGGTGCTCGGGTGCAGCTTTTTGATGCGTAGCAGCATCCGATCAGGGATAATCAAACAGACAACACACCGCACCACGCCGGAGCACCACGTGATTTTTCGTTTCCTCAAACCCCCTCGGATGTCGCCGCGCCTGCACCGGCTGAAGAGTTCATCCCTGTTCAGTGCGCTAACGCCGCTGGAACTGAAGATTGTCGACGGATTGCTGCACGAACGCCGCTATCTAAAGGATGAGATCGTCTTCGACGAAGGCGAGGAAGGCCAGGCGCTCTACCTCCTGATGAGCGGCCGGATGCGCATCAGCCGCCTGCACGAGGGCGAGACCCAGATCGTGGCCGAGCTGGAACCGGGCGGCTTCTTCGGCGACCTGGCCCTGCTCGACAACTCGCCGCGCAATGCCCAGGCACGCGCGATGGAACCATGCGAGGTGGCGGTGTTCTTCCGCGCCGACTTCCTGGGCCTGATGGAAACCGACGCCGTCCTCGGCTACAAGATTTCGCTGGCCCTGGCGCGCCACATCGGCCTGCGCCTGCGCGAATGGATGGGAACCGGGCGGCCGCAGCTGGAAGCGCTATGAGCCCGGTGCCCGGCATCGTCAACGGTCCCGAGCGCGCCGGCCCCGTCGTCTGGACCGGGATCGTCGCCGCCACCTGCCTGCTGCTGCTGGTTGTCCAGCAATTGCTGTGGCTGGCCCTGCCCTTCATCTTCGGCACCGTGCTGTACTACATCCTGCTGGGCCCGACGCAACGCATGGTGCGCGCCGGTTTCAGCCGCAATGCGGCCACGAGCTGGGTGTGCACGCTTTTCTTCTCCCTGTCCGCGCTGGTGCTGGCGGCCGCGATGACCTGGAGCGACGGCCCCGAAGAAGATTCGTGGGAAGCGACCATCGGCCTGTACCTGGACGGCGGCGTCGCTTTTGTCCGCAATACGATGGCGATGCTCGAGGCGAAGTTCCCGATCCTGGCCGAGATGCGGCTGACCTCGACCGTCGACATGGCCTTCACCACCTATACCAACGACTTCGCGCAAAACCACCTGGGCGATATCGTGGTGGGCGTCGTGACCTGGGTGCCGTCGCTGCTGCTGGCGCCCTTCCTTACCTTCTTCCTGCTGCGCGACGGCGTGCGCTTCAAGAAGTTTTTGGCGCGGGCGGTGCCGAATGCGTATTTCGAACGGGCGCTGTACCTGCTGCACGAGGTCGACCAGACCGCGCGCCGCTATTTCGAGGGCTTGCTCAAGCTGACCGTGCTCGACACCCTGGTGCTGGCGCTGGGGCTGTGGGTGATCGGGGTATCGTCGCCCTTGTTGCTGGGGCTGATCTCGGCCGTGCTGGCCTGGGTGCCGTTCGTCGGCTCGATCGCCGGCTGCGTGCTGGTGGTGATCGTGGCCTCGACCGATGCGCCGGGCAATCCGCTGATGGCCTATGGGGCGATCGGGGTGTTCGTGCTGGTGCGGCTGCTGGACGATTTCCTGTTCATGCCGCTGACCCTGGGGCGCAGCCTGCATATCCACCCGCTGGTGACGGTGCTGATGATTTTTATCGGCGGCATGCTGGCGGGCGTGGTCGGGCTGATGCTGGTGCTGCCGCTGCTGGGGGTGGTGATGGTGATCGGCGAGACGCTTGGGACGCTGGTGACCAATCCACGGTTGCGGGCCAGGCATCGGTATGCGCGGGCGTTGAGGACCAGGCAGGCCAGTGTCGACCTGGACATCGCGCGCGAAAGGCGCGGGGCGCCTACGCCGAACGCGACGTCCAAGGAGTAGTTACTTCCTGACGGTCTTGGGTTTGGACTTGATGGTCGCCAGGATCGACGGATTTACCTTGCCTGACGGTGCGCTGGCCGGGCTTGCCGCCGGGGTACGCTGACCGCGGCGGTCGCTACCTGGCGCGGCACGACGTGGCGCCACCTCGACCACGCGGCCTTTCGGCGGCGCACCCGCCGGACGACGTTCCTCGCGCGCCGCGCCCGGCAACTCGCCACCCGGCGGCGGAATCAAATGCCGCTCGCCATTGCCGATCAAATCACCACGCCCCATGCGCTTGAGACCTTCGCGCAGGATCGGCCAGTTCTCCGGATCGTAATAGCGCAGGAATGCCTTGTGCAGCTTGCGCGTCTTGCCGCTCTTGGCGGTTTCGACGATCTCCGAATCCTCGGTGACCTTGGCCAGCGGGTTCTTGCGCGAGTGGTACATGGTCGTTGCCATCGCCATCGGCGTCGGCGTGAAGGTCTGCACCTGGTCGAGCTTGAAGTTGTTCTTCTTGAGCCATAGCGCCAGGTTCAGCATGTCCTCGTCGGTCGAGCCGGGGTGGGCCGCGATGAAGTACGGGATCAGGTACTGCTTCTTGCCCGCTTCGAGCGAATACTTGTCGAACAGGCGCTTGAATTCGTCGTAGGCGCCAATGCCCGGCTTCATCATCTTCGACAGCGTGCCCGCCTCGGTGTGCTCCGGCGCGATCTTGAGCAGGCCGCCCACGTGGTGGGTCACCAGTTCCTTGACGTACTCGGGCGAGCGCACTGCCAGGTCGTAGCGCAGGCCGGAGCCGATCAGGATCTTCTTGATGCCGGGGATCGCACGTGCCTTGCGGTACAGCGAGATCAGCTTGCTGTGGTCGGTGCCCAGGTTGGAGCAGATCGTCGGATACACGCACGACAGGCGGCGGCAGCTTTCCTCGATCTTCTTGTCCTTGCAGGCCAGGCGGTACATATTCGCCGTCGGGCCGCCCAGGTCGGTGATGGTGCCGGCGAAGTTCTTGGTCGTGTCGCGGATCAGCTCGATCTCACGCAGGATCGACGGCTCCGAGCGGCTCTGGATGATGCGGCCTTCGTGCTCGGTGATCGAGCAGAAGGTGCAGCCGCCGAAGCAGCCGCGCATGATGTTGACCGAATACCGGATCATTTCCCAGGCCGGGATATGGGCCTTGCCATAGCTCGGGTGCGGCGCGCGGGCGTAGGCCAGGTCGTAGACGTTGTCCATCTCGTCCATCGCCAGCGGCAGCGGCGGCGGGTTGAGCCAGACGTCGCGGTCGCCGTGGCCCTGCACCAGCGCCCGGGCATTGCCCGGGTTCGACTCCAGGTGGAATACGCGCGAAGCGTGCGCATACATCACCGGATCTTCACTGACGGTTTCGAACGACGGCAGGCGCACCACGGTCTTGGCGGCTTTTTCGCGCGCCGCGGCCTGGCGCTGCTCGCGCGTCATGATGACCACCGGCTTGACTTCAGGCTCGGGCGCGGCATTGTCGAGCGCGCAGGCCTTTGGGTCTTCCAGCGCCATCGCGTACGGATTCGGCTGCTTGTCGATGCGGCCCGGCACGTCCACGCGGGTGGAGTTGTGCACGCTCCATTCTTCATCCGGCAGCCAGCCCTGCGGCACCAGGAAGGCGGTGCCGCGCAGGTCGCGGATATTCTTGATGTTCTCGCCCGCCGCGATGCGGCGCGTGACGTCGACCAGGGCCCGTTCGGCATTGCCGAAGATGAGCAGGTCGGCCTTGGATTCGAACAGCACCGAGCGGCGCACCTTATCGGACCAGTAATCGTAGTGGGCGATGCGGCGCAGCGAGGCTTCGATGCTGCCGGCGATCACCGGCACGCCGGGGAAGGCTTCGCGGGCGCGCTGGCAATAGACGGTCACGGCGCGGTCGGGGCGCTTGTTCGGCTCGGCGTTGGCGGTGTAGGCGTCGTCGGAACGGATCTTGCGGTCGGCCGTGTAGCGGTTGACCATCGAGTCCATATTGCCGGCGGTGATGCCCCAGTACAGATTGGGCTTGCCCAGCGCACGGAACGGCTCGACCGAGGTCCAGTCGGGCTGGCTGATGATGCCGACGCGGTAGCCTTGCGCCTCGAGCAGGCGGCCGACCAGGGCCATGCCGAAGCTCGGGTGGTCGATGTAGGCGTCACCGGTAACCAGGATGATGTCGCACGAATCCCAGCCCAATGTGTCCATTTCGGCGCGGGACATCGGGAGAAAGGGTGCGGCAGCGGCGCGGCTGGAGCGCTTGGCGACCGTCGCAAAGAGATTGGCTGGGGAGTTCATTGGCCGGCATTGTACCGGAAAACCATTTTTGGGGCACCGAACCGCCCCGAAAAATGGCTTAAAATCAATGACTTGTGGCGTGGATGCCTACGAGGCTCGGACGCTAGATGCCCATATTCGACAGGATCTGCCCCAGTTCACGCAGGCCGGACTCGACGCGCGGGTGGCGGGCGGCGAAGCGGGCCGCCAGTTCCTGGGTGCGCGAACCCAGGCCGTAGGTATTGGCGTCGAGCTGCTGCTCGGCGCGGCGTTCCAGCACTTTCTCGATATCGCCGTCGAGCTGGCGCAGCAGCGTTTCGAGTTCGACATCGGTCTCGCCCGTCTCTTGCAGCTCGCGGTGCAGGGCTTTCAGGCGTGCCTTCAGGTCGGCATCGTGTTCTGGTTGCATCGTGTTCTCCGGTGTTGGCTCGATGTCATTGTAAGGCATGGGAGGCGGGAGGAGGAACACGGCACTGGTGGGTGGGTCGAACGCAGGTTGAACGCGTCGGCGGCGCAGCCGCCAACCCTACCACCACGACCGTAGGGTTGGCGGCTGCGCCG
>NZ_STGG01000004.1 GCF_005222695.1 Massilia sp. HP4
CGGCGCAGCCGCCAACCCTACCACCACGACCGTAGGGTTGGCGGCTGCGCCGCCGACGCGGTGATATGCGCCGGTCGCGTTTCACGACCGGCTCCGGCATCACTCACCGGTCAAGCCACGACGCTCCAGCAGCGGCTTGATATCCGCATCCTTGCCGCGGAAGTTGCGGTACATCTGCATCGCATCGAGCGTGCCGCCGCGTGACAGCAGGGTCTTGCGGAAGTGGTCGCCGTTCTTGCGGGTCAGGCCGCCGTTTTCCTTGAACCACTCGACGGTGTCGGCGTCCAGCTTCTCGGCCCACAGGTAGCCGTAGTAGCCGGCCGAATAGCCGCCCGAGAAGGTGTGCGAGAAGTAGGTGCTGCGGTAGCGCGGCGGCACCAGGGCGAAGTCGACGCCGGCTTTCTTGAGCGCCTCGGCCTCGAAGGCCAGCACGTCTTGCGGGATCTGGTTCGGCGCCAGCTGGTGCCAGGCCTGGTCCAGCAGCGCCGCGGCCAGGTACTCGGTGGTGCGGAAGCCTTCGTTGAACTGCGACGACGCCTGCACCTTGTCCAGCAGCTCCTTCGGCATCGGCTCGCCGGTCTGGTAGTGCTTGGCGTAGTTCTCCAGCACTTCAGGCCAGGCCATCCACATCTCGTTCACCTGCGACGGGAACTCGACGTAGTCGCGCGGCACGCGCGAACCGGCGAAGCGCGGGTACTGCACGTTCGAGAACATGCCGTGCAGCGCGTGGCCGAACTCGTGGAAGGTGGTGCGCACTTCGTCGTAGGTCAGCAGCGTCGGCTCGCCGGCGGCCGGCTTGGCCACGTTCAGGTTGTTGGCGATGACGGGTTTCGTGCCCAGCAGCTTGCTCTGCGGGACCCAGGCATTGGCCCAGGCGCCGCCGCGCTTGTTCGAGCGCGCGTACGGGTCGAAGGTGAAGATCGCCAGCTGCTGGCCGTCGACGTCGAACACGTCGAACATGCGCACGTCGTCGTTATAGCCCGGCAGGTCCTTGCGTTCCTTGAAGGTCAGGCCGAATTCCTTGTTGGCGGCGAAGAACACGCCATCGACCAGCACGCGGTTGATCTCGAAGTAAGGGCGCAGCTGGCCGGCGTCGAAGGCGTAGCGCTCGGCGCGCACCTTGTCGCTGTAGAAGGCCCAGTCGTGGGCGGCGGCCTTGAAGCCACCCTTCTCGGCATCGATCACCTTCTGGATGTCGGCCGCTTCCTTCTTCGCGTTGTTGACCGCCGGCGGCGCCAGTTCGGCCAGCAGGCTGTTGACGGCGCCGGTGGTCTTCGCGGTCTGTTCTTCCAGGTTGTAGGCGGCGTGGTTCGGATAGCCCAGCAGCACGGCGCGCTCGGCGCGCAGCTTGGCGATCTGCAGCACGGTCTGGCGGGTATCGAACTCGCCGCCGCGGCTGCCGCGCGCCATCGAGGCCGACAGCAGCTTGGCGCGGGTATCGCGGTTGGTGAGCACCGACAGGGCGGCCTGCTGGGTGGTGTTCACCACCGGGATCACGAACTTGCCGTCCAGGCCGCGCTTTTTACCCTCGGCGGCGGCGGCGTCGATCGCCTTGTCGCTCATGCCGGCCAGCTCTGCGCGGGTGTCGACCACCAGCGCCGAGGCATTGGCTTCCTTCAGCGTGTTCTGGGCGAACTGGGTCTGCAGGGCGGCCAGCTTGCTGTTGTAGTCCTTCAGCTTTTCTTTATCGGCAGCCGACAGCTTGGCGCCGGCGCGCTCGAAGTCGTTGGTGTAGCGGTCCAGCAGGTAGGCCGACTCAGGGTCGAGCTTGAGGCTCTCGCGCTTGTCGTACAGGGTCTTGATGCGCTGGTACAGCTTGCCGTTCAGGCGGATCGCGTCGCTGTGCTGCGACAGCTTCGGCGCCATCTCGCGGCCCAGGGCGATCAGGGTGTCGTTGGTGTAGGAGCCAGACAGGGTGCCGAAGGCGGTGCTCACGCGCGCCAGCATGCGGCCGGCGCGCTCCATCGCGACGATGGTGTTCTCGAAGGTCGGCGCGGCCTTGTTGTTGGCGATTTTTTCGATCTCGGCGGCGTGCTGGCGCATCGCTTCGGCGTAGGCCGGCGCGAAGTGCTCGTTGCGGATCTTGTCCCAGGCCGGGAAGTTGAACGGCAGGGTGCTTTCTTTCGCGAACGGGTTCGATGCGTCGAACCTGGCCAATGCCGCGACGGGCGCGGCCGCCTGGACGGCGGGCGCGGCGTGGGCGATGTTCAGCACGGCCGCGCTCACGGCGGCGGCCAGCAGGAAGTGGGTACGTTTCATATTGTGCTTTTGGTTGTCAAATCAGTTCAATCCGCGGCGCTCGAGCAGCGGCTCGATCACCGGATCGCGGCCCCGGAACGAACGGTACATCTCGACCGCATCCATGGTGCCGCCCTTGGACAGCACCTTCTGGCGGAACACGTCGCCGTTCTTGCGCAGCAGGCCGCCGTTTTCCTTGAACCACTCGCCGGCATCGGCGTCCAGGCGCTCGGCCCACAGGTAGCTGTAGTAGCCGGCCGAGTAGCCGCCGCCCATGGCGTGCGAGAAGTAGGTGCTGCGGTAGCGCGGCGGCACCGGTGCGAAGTCCAGGCCCGCTTCCTTCAAGGCTTGCTTCTCGAAGGCGATCACGTCGGTCGGCATCGCCTTGGAGCCCAGCTGGTGCCATTTCTGGTCCAGCACCGCGGCCGCCAGGTACTCGGTGGTGCGGTAGCCTTCGTTGAAGCGCTGGGCGGCGCGCAGCTTGTCCAGCAGCTCTTTCGGCATCGGCTCGCCGGTCTGGTAGTGCCTGGCGTAGTTGGCCATCACTTCAGGCCAGGCCATCCACATCTCGTAGACCTGCGACGGCAGCTCGACGTAGTCGCGCGGCACGCTGGTGCCCGAGAAGCGCGGATACTTCACCTTCGAGAACCAGCCGTGGGTGGCGTGGCCCAGTTCATGGAAGGTGGTGCGCACTTCGTCCCAGGTCAAGAGGGTCGGCTCGCCGGCGGCCGGCTTGGTCAGGTTCAGGTTGTTGGTGATGACCGGCTTCTGGTCCAGCAGGAAGCTCTGGTTGACCAGGGAACTCATCCAGGCGCCGCCGCGCTTGTTCGAACGCGCATACGGGTCGATCACGAAGATCGCCAGGTGCTCGCCGTTCTCTTCGAACACGTCGTACACGCGCACGTCGGCGTCATAGGTCGGTAGATCGGTGCGCTGCTTGAAGGTGATGCCCCACAGCTGGGTGGCGGCGAAGAAGGCGCCCTTCTCCAGCACGTTGTTGAACTCAAAATACGGCTTGAGCTGGTTGGCGTCGAACGCGTACTTGGCGGCGCGCACCTTGTCGCTGTACATGCTCCAATCCTGGGCGGCCAGTTGGAAGCCACCCTTCTCGGCATCGATCACCTGCTGGATCTCGGCCGCTTCTTTCCTGGCGTTGCGCACGGCCGGTGCGGTCAGGTCGCCCAGCAGCTTGTTGACCGAGGCGGTGTCCTTGGCGGTCTGGTCTTCGAGCGAATAGGCCGCGTAGCTGTCATAGCCCAGCAGCTCGGCGCGCTCGGCGCGCAGCTTGGCCAGTTGCAGCACGACGTTGCGGTTGTCGAATTCGCCGCCGCGGCTGCCGCGGATCATCGAAGTGGTGAGCAGCTTTTCGCGGGTGGCGCGGTTGCTCAGCACCGCCAGCGGCGCCTGCTGGGTGGTGTTCACCACGGGGATCACGAACTTGCCGTCCAGGCCGCGCTTCCTGGCCTCATTGGCGGCCGCTTCGATGGCTTTCTCGGGCAGGCCGGCCAGCTCTTCGCGGGTATCGACCACGAAGGCCGAGGCGTTCACTTCCTTGAGCACGTTCTGGCTGAACTGGGTCTGCAGGGCGGCCAGCTTGGCGTTATAGTCCTTCAGCTTGACCTTGTCGGCATTCGACAGGTTGGCGCCGGAACGCACGAAGTCCTTGTAGTAGCGCTCGAGCAGGAACTTCGATTCAGCGTCCAGGCCCAGTGAATCGCGCTTGTCGTGCAGGGTCTTGATGCGCGCGAACAGCTTCGGGTTCAGGCGGATCGCATCGCCGTGGGCGGCGAATTTTGGGGCCAGGTCCTTGTCCAGCGCCTGCAGGGTGTCATTGGTGTACGAACCGGTCAGGGTGTAGAACACTGCGCGCACGCGCGTCAGCAGGTCGCCCGAACGTTCCATCGCCACGATCGTGTTCTCGAACGTCGGCGCAGCCTTGTTGTCGGCGATCTTCACGATCTCGGCGGCCTGCTGGCGCATGCCTTCGGCGAAGGCCGGTGCGAAGTGCTCGTTCTTGATCTTGTCGAAGGCCGGGTAGCCGTATTGCAGGGTGCTCGGCTTGGCGAACGGGTTCGATGCGGCCAGGGCTGCTTCGGCTGGCTGGGCGAAGGAGAAGGTGGCCATGGCGACGCTGGCTGCGATCAGCAGCAGTTGTGGACGGTTCATTGTGTCTCTTGTGCGTTGTGGGAAAAGGTACTGCAAATAGCACGCCGCCCCCGCTCGCTGCTCGTGACAGCGAACGAGGGCGGAGCGATATCAATTACCGGAAGACTTGGACTCAACCAAGCCGCGCCGCTCGAGCAGCGGTCCGATTTCCGGATCGCGGCCGCGGAAGTCGCGGAACAGGTCCATTGCTTCCGCGGTGCCGCCGCGCGACAGCAAGGTCTTGCGGAAGTGGTCGCCGTTCTTGCGGGTCAGGCCGCCGCTCTCGGTGAACCACTTGACGGTCTCGGCGTCCAGGCGCTCGCTCCACAGGTAGGCGTAGTAGCCGGCCGAATAGCCGCCACCCATCGAGTGCGAGAAGTAACCGGTGCGGTAGCGCGGCGGCACCGGCGGATAGGCCACGCCGGCATCCTGCAGCGCCTTGGCTTCGAACGACAGCACGTCGGTCGGTACTTGCGCAGGGGTCAGCTGGTGCCAGCGCTGGTCGAGCAGCGCGGCGGCCAGGTATTCGGTGGTGCGGTAGCCCTGGGCGAATTTCTTCGATGCGACGACCTTATCGAGCAAATCCTTCGGCATCGGCGCGCCGGTCTGGTGGTGCTTGGCGTAATTGGCCAGCACTTCCGGGTACGTCACCCACATCTCGTTGACCTGCGACGGATACTCGACGAAGTCGCGCGGCACATTGGTGCCCGAGAATTTCGGATACTTCACGTCCGAGAACATGCCGTGCAGCGCGTGGCCGAACTCGTGGAAAGTGGTGACCACTTCGTCGTAGGTCAGCAGGGTCGGTTCGCCGCTAGGG
Organism: Massilia sp. HP4; assembly: GCF_005222695.1. Lineage (GTDB taxonomy): Bacteria > Pseudomonadota > Gammaproteobacteria > Burkholderiales > Burkholderiaceae_D > Telluria. Next base: position 5,204 of record NZ_STGG01000004.1, read on the forward strand.
GGTTTCGGGATGTTCAGGTGGTTGCCGATCACCGGCTTGTGGCCCAGCAGGTGCGACTGCGACACGTACTCGTTCATCCAGGCGCCGCCCTGCTTGTTGCCGCGGGCGTAGGGGTCGAAGATGAAGATCGCCAGCGGCTTGCCGTCGACGTCGAAGATGTCGTACACCGTCACGTCCGGGTTGTAGACCGGCAGGTCCTTGCGCTGCTTGAAGGTGATGCCGAACTCCTTGGTGGCGGCGAAGAACACGCCGTCGACCAGCACGCGGTTCAATTCAAAATAGGGGCGCAGCTGGCTCTCGTCGAAGTTGAAGGTCGCGGCGCGCACCTTATCCTGGTACATCGGCCAGTCCCAGGCCGCGACCTGGTATTTTCCGCCTTCCTTGTCGATGACCTTCTGGATCTCGGCTGCTTCTTTCTTGGCGTTGTTGACGGCCGGCGCGGCCAGGTCGCCCAGCAGCTTGTTGACGGCGGCAGGGTTGCGCGCGGTTTCCAGTTCCTGCGAATAGGCCGCATAGTTCGGGTAGCCCAGCAGCACGGCGCGTTCGGCGCGCAGCTTGGCCAGGCGCAGCACCTGCTTGGTGGTGTCGAACTGGCCGCCATGGGTGCCGCGCTCGAGCGACGCCTTCATCAGGCGCTCGCGGGTAGCGCGGTTGGTGAGCACCGACAGGGCCGGCTGGCTCGAGGTGTTCACGATCGGGATCGCGAATTTGCCCTTCTGGCCGCGCTTGGCCGCTTCATCGGCGGCGGCGCTGATCTGCGCATCGCTCATGCCGGCCAGTTCGGCGCGGGTGTTTACGATCAGGGCCGCGGCATTGGCGCCTTTCAGCACGCGCTGCTGGAAGTCCGACTGCAGCGAGGCAATCTCGCCATTGAATTTCTTCAGCTTGGCCTGGTCGGCTGGCGACAGGTTGGCGCCGGCGCGCACGAATTCCTTGTAGTAGCGCTCGAGCAGGTGGACCGACTCGGCATCAAGGCCCAGCGACGCGCGCTTGTCGTGCAGCGCTTTCACGCGCGCGAACAGCTTCGCATTCAGGTGGATCGCGTCGGAGTGGGCAGCCAGCTTGGGCGACATCTCGCGATCGACCGCGTCCAGCGTATCGTTGGTATTGGCGCCCTGCAGGTTCGAGAAGGTCGCATACACGCGCGCCAGCAGCTGGCCGGAACGCTCCAGCGCCACGATGGTGTTCTCGAAAGTAGGTGCGGCCTTGTCGTTGGCAATGGCCTCGACTTCGCGCAGCTCTTCGCGCATGCCGGCATTGAAGGCGGGCAGGAAGTGCGCGTCCTTGATCTTGTCGAAGGCCGGGTAGTTCAGCGGCAGGCTGCTGGGTTTGGCGAAGGGATTGGAGGCGTCGAGGACGGCAGCGGCGGGGGCGGCAATTGCGCTTGCATGCGCCAGCGCCACGCTGGCTGCGATGATGAGCAGATGTGGACGGTTCATGGGGTCTTTCGCGAACTTGGGAAGGCGCCGTCGGGCTAACCCAACAGCAGTGCGCTAAAGATCATAGCAGGCTTGCATGTCCACGGTAACAATTAAAAAGTAGCGCAATGTATCAGGCAACAGCGCCCGTATTGACGGGCGTAAAGACACATATGCATGACCTGGCCAGCCATGCGGCGCGGGTGTTCAATAGTGGGGTGGGCGCTCGTTGAGGGGCGCCTGGCCGGCGTCGCGCAGGGTGCGCACATGGTCGGCCAGCTTGTTGACCATCGCCTCGAGCCCGTCGATGCGGCGCTCCTGGCGGTAGATGGTCTTGTTCAGCTCGTCCACCAGGTCTTCCTGCTGGGCGAGCTTGATTTCGAGATTGATGAAACGGTCTTCGTGGTCCACGGGCGGCTTCCTGCGCAAAACAGGCATTATGCCAGTCTTGCGCAGGCAGCTTGACTGCCGGTCAGGTATAGAGAGGCGGGTACTCGATGCCGTTGACGATGCTGCCGATGACATTGGCCTGGTTTTCCGGGCTTTCCGAGAACATGGTGAGGACTTCGTCGCGGTTGGTGACGCCCGAATTCAGGTTGCCGACCCAGAAATCGTAGCCGCCGCCTTCCGGAGCACGGTCCAGCACGTGCTCGTACAGCTTGGTCACGAACTGCTCGTTGCTGGTATTGGCATACAGGTCGATGTATTCCTTGTTCTGCGAGAAGTAATTGGCGATTTGCATCATCGAATCGCCCACGTCGGTCCGGGCAAGCCAGAATGCCAGCCCACCGACATCCGGCACGCGGTCGAATGCGGCCTGGTACAGGCGGTAGATCTGTCCAGCACTGCCATTGATGTCCAGCGCCACCATGGTGTCGTCGAACCTGATGCGCTCGACGTTAATCAGGTTATCGACGGCGCCCGCGCTGTCGCGCACCGTGAAGCCGTAGACGCCGCGCTCGAGCACGAAGTTGTCGCTCACACCGCTGTAGATTGCGGTGTCGAGGCCTGCTCCGCCCTGGATGGCGGCGCTGCCCGGCGCCATGGCGAAGGTGTCGTTGCCGGCGGTGCCGGTCTGGTTCAGGGTGTTATTGATGGCCAGGGTCACCGACTGCGTCGCGCTGGTCGCATTGTCGGCCCTGTCGACCGAAGACACGGTCACCTGGTAGTTGCCGTTCGGCAGCGGCGCCGAGTTCAGCTGCCATTGGCCATTGGGGCCGACCACGGCGCGCCCGATCTCGATCCAGTCGCCCGCCTTGATGATCTGGATCGTGGTGCCGGCCTCGCCGGTGCCCGCGAACACCGGCTGGTTGCCGCCCGAGATCAGGTTTGCCGTCACGGTCGGCGCCACAGGCGCCGTCGCGTCGACGTTGAACACGATCGGCGCGCTCAGCGACGATACATTGCCGGCAGCGTCGGTGGCCGATGCGGTGGCGCTATAGCCCATGCGATCGGCTAGCGGTGCATTCTCGGGCGGACGCGCGGTCCACAAACCATTGGCGTCGGCCACGGCGCTGGCGACCAGTTGCTGGCCAATATAGACCTTAACGGTCGAGTTCGCTTCAGCGGCGCCGGTGAAGACGGGCCGGTTGCCGGACGTATAACCGGCGGCATTCTGGGTCACAGAGATCACGGGCGCCGCCGGCGCGGCGGTATCCGAGGTCACGATGTTTGCCCGCTCCACGCTCATGTCGGCGAACTGCAGCACGTCCACCTGGTTCAGTGTCGTCACGCTATTGACGCCAGTGACCGCCAACTCGCCATTGGCCAGGCTATCGAAGCGGTATTCCGCATACCGGCCGCCAAAGATCGCCGTGTCCCGGCCCAATCCACCATAGATCATGTCGTTTCCTCCATTACCTTGAAAAATGTCATCAAAGTCGGCCCCCATCAGGGTTTCCGACTTGGCAGTGCCGGTGAGGTAACGTGCTCCGCTGCCATTCATGCCGAGCGCGCCGCGCAGGCCGTCGCCCCCATAAAGCCAGTTCAGCGCCGCGATGTCGTAGGGCTGGAACGTGCTGTAGGGGCCACCGGCGCCGGTGTACGACATGATGGTGTTGGCGGTATTGTCTTCATTCCCTGGCAACGCGACTTCGCCGGCCCCTGCCTCGAACGGATGCTTCAGGCCGATCGCGTGGCCCAGCTCATGCAGCAGGGTTTCATAGCCCTGGGTGCCGGGCGTCAGGTTGCTGGTGATGTGGTTCCAGTTGGCATTGTCCAGGTACACATAGGCATTGGCTGTATATTCGCTCAACGTGCCATTCGGGAATGAGCGATAGCTGGCCTGCCAGCTGCACAAGCCCGTCGTGTACTGGCCCTCGAGATCCATCTTGGCCAGGTGGATCTGCGCTGCCGTCCCGGATCCCGTCTCGCGAAATTCGATGCCCGTCACCTGCTGCAAATAAGTAAAGGCGGTGCGCGCCGCCATCTGCTGGGCGTCGCTGAACATTTGCTGGCCGCTCTTGCCGGTTTCATTGCCCGACGCCGTCGAAAAGGTGTAATACAGGACGTTGGCGTTGGAATTGCTGAGGAAATTCCAGTCGGGCCCCTTGTCCAGCAGGGTGTCGATGTGGTTCAGCCCGGAGAACGGGGTCGTGGTGATGTCGGTAACGGTGGCCATGGATCGGGTAGAAGACGTTGCACGTTGCGACACGGCAAATACCGTGGAAATTTCGCTATCAAAAAGCTCGCATCCGGGCAAGTATTTCTTGCCCGACAGTTGAAGTCAAATGCGATTTCAATCGTGCGCAGGTCTTGCCGATCCATCAAGGCTTGCGCGCAACGTTTATTCGGGCACCGGCCTGGGTGTCGCCAGCAATGCTTTTAGGTTCGCCAACCGTTCCTTCGGACTCAGGATCTCGCTCTCCATCGGCGCCGCCTCGCCGACGTCCAGCGCCATCTCCTTGATGAAGCGCGACGGGTCGCAATTGACGAGTTCGCCGGCGCGCTTCCTGCGCTTGCACCAGCTCACGTGCAGGGTGCGCTGGGCGCGGGTGATGCCCACGTACATCAGGCGCCGCTCTTCCTGGATGCGCGCCGCGATCGTTTCGATCGACGCATCCGGATCGCCCTTGTGCGGCAGGATGCCCTCTTCCACCCCGACCAGGTAGACGTGCGGATACTCCAGGCCCTTGGAGGCGTGCAGGGTCGACATGCGCACCGCATCCTGTTCCTCGTCCGAGCCCTCGAGCATCGACATCAGGGCCACCATCTGGGTCAGTTCCAGCAGGTTCTTTTCTTCGCCATCGCGGTCTTTTCCGCCACGGCCGCGGTCTTTCAGCCAGTTATTGAACTCGAGCACGTTCTGCCACTTGGCCTGGGCCGCGCGGTCGTCGAAGTTCTCGTACAAATAGTGCTCGTAGTTCATCTCCTTCATCATGTCATCGAGCACCTCGGCCGCGTGGTCGCCGCTGCCCGACGGGCCGGGACGGGTCGCGCGGTCTTCGAGCTCGGCGATGAAGTGGCAGAAATCGCGCAGCGGGCCCAGCTGGCGCTCGGCCAGTTTCGCCTCGATGCCACCCTTGCGCGCCGCCTCGAACAGCGAGCAGTTCCACTGCTTGGAAAACTCGCCCAGCACTTCCAGCGTGGCCATGCCGACCCCGCGCTTGGGCGTCGTCACGGCGCGGATGAAGGCCGGGTCGTCGTCCTGGTTGGCGATCAGGCGCAGGTAGGCAATGATGTCCTTGATCTCGGCCTTGTCAAAAAAGCTCTGGCCGCCCGACATCGTGTACGGGATGCGCTCCTTGCGCAGCGCCTGCTCGATCACGCGTGCCTGGTGGTTGCCGCGATACAAGATCGCGTAGTCCGACCAGTGGTTCTTGCGCTGGAAGTGTTCGCTCGAAATCATGATCGCGACCTGGTCGGCTTCCTGGTCGTCGTTCTGCATGCCCAGCACCTTGATCGGCTCGCCCAGGCCGTGCTCGGACCACAGCGACTTCTCGAACAGCTTGGGATTGTTGCCGATCACGGCGTTGGCCGCCTGCAAGATGCGGGTGGTGGAGCGGTAATTCTGCTCGAGCTTGATCACCTTCAGGTCGGGGAAGTCGTCGCCCAGCGTCTTGAGGTTTTCGACCGAGGCGCCGCGCCAGGCATAGATCGCCTGGTCGTCGTCGCCGACCGCCGTGAACATCGGCTTCTTGCCCAGGCCCGTCACCAGGAGCTTGACCAGCTCGTACTGGCAGGTATTGGTGTCCTGGTACTCGTCCATCAACAGATAGCGCAGGCGCCGCTGCCAGCGGTCGCGGATCGGTTCGTTGTTGCGGAACAGTTCCACCGGCAGGCGGATCAAGTCGTCGAAGTCGACCGCCTGGTAAGCCTGCAGGGTCGCCACATAGCTGCGATAGACGCGGCCGGCCATGGCCTCGTCCTCGTCGCGCGCTTGCTTGATCGCGTCTTCCGGATCGACCAGGCCGTTCTTCCACAGCGAGATCGTATTTTGGATACCGCGGATTTCCTGCTTATCCGTGCTCATCGCCAGGTCGGACACGATGGTGTAGCAATCGTCGCTGTCCATGATCGAGAACTTGTCCTTCAGGCCGACTCCAGCCGCTTCCTGGCGCAGGATCTTGACACCCAGCGAGTGGAAGGTGGACACGGTCAATTGCTTGGCCTGCTTGGGCTGCTTGAGCAGCTTGGCGATCCGCTCCTGCATCTCGAGCGCCGCCTTATTGGTGAAGGTCAGGGCGGCAATGGTGCGCGGATCGTAGCCACAGTGCTCGATCATGTAGGCGATTTTTTGCGTGATCACGCGCGTCTTGCCCGAGCCGGCGCCGGCCAGCACCAGGCAAGGGCCGTCGAGATATAGCGCGGCTTCGCTCTGCGGCCCGTTGAGGCCGAATCTTGGTGCGTTGGACATGGGAATTATTTCTGGAGGGACAGGCAGCGATTGTAACAATCTGGCGGGCCGAGCGGAGACAAACAGGCTGGTCGCGTCGCCTGCACGACCGGAATGCAACAGCGCGGCCCTTGACCTTTCGGGTGGCAGGGGGCGGGCGTGGCGGCGCGCAATCGGTTACCATGCGTCCTTTGCGACACCATATGTTGCAGCCTATTTTTCCGGACATTTGCCCATGAAATTCGAACATCTCGTCGAAATCAACGATCCGATGAACCCGCTGATCGACACCCTCAGCCGAGAACAGGTGTGGCACGGCCTCGTGCTGCGCGCCGAGCAGCCGAAGATGTTCATCCCGCACCTGGACGAATGCGAGATCGTGGAGCGCGAAGCCGGCAAGTTCGGGCGCCGCCTGACCTTCGGCGAGCTGGTCATCGAAGACCAGGTATTCCTGACCCCGCTGCACGAAGTGCGCTACGAGGTGCCGGCCCAGGGAGAAATCGCAGCCTCGAGCCTGCGCATGATCATCGAGGCGCCGACCAATGCCATGCTGCTGATCCGCTTCTGCTACGACGACGGCACCGGCGAGCACGTCGACCCGGCCAATGCCATGTACGACGAGTTCAAGAAGTCAGCCTATGAAGAAGCCGACCTCGACACGGTACGCATCCTGCGCCAGCTGGCCGGCGAAGGCAAGCTGAACGATACGCTGCTTAATTAAGGAAGCGCTGATTTATTCTGGCGGATGGGATTGGCGACGGAAAAAGGCGCCCGGCAAGGCGTAAACCGCAGCCATACCGCGTGGTATGGCGAGGATTTACAACGCAGCAGGGCGCTTTT
>NZ_STGG01000005.1 GCF_005222695.1 Massilia sp. HP4
GTAAGGCTTGTCCCTATAACCTTGGTAGTCCGAGGTTGACGAGTACAACTGCTTGAATACAAGCTACAACCCAACATTACTTCTTCCAGATTCAGAGCTTCGCCCGACGTAGGGTTGGTAGCTTCGCTGCCGACGCGTCCAACGAACGCTCGTACAAGTCATGCCTGATGACCATAGCAAGTCGGTCCCACCCCTTCCCATCCCGAACAGGACCGTGAAACGACTTTGCGCCGATGATAGTGCTGCAACCAGTGTGAAAGTAGGTTATCGTCAGGCTAGTTATATAGAAAAACCCCCACCAGCCTACATGCGCTCAAGATCGCGTGTAGTGCAGGTGGGGGTTTTTTGCATTTCGGACTAGAAAATAGGACCGAATGCGCTCCAGTGGCTCGTGTGTGGCTGAACGCGTAGCGTAATCTGGCCCAGTGGACCAGATTACGAGCCATCGACCCTACATCGTGATTTGCGCGCGACGTGGATGCGTTTCACACACCCCACAAGACATCGGTCTTGTTATCGCGCGCCGATCGCAGCATTTCCAGCAGCGGATACATGCGCGTCGAGAAGCTGACCACTTCGATCGGTCCATGATCATGGTCGTCTTCATCGCGATGATGCGCCTGGACGTCTTGCGCCACCTGGTCCGTGGCCTGGTGCTTGCGGCTTTCTTCTACCTCGGACTCGATCAGCGGAATGATTTGTTCCGCTTCTGCCGCGGTGATGACACCGCGCTCAGGTTCCTTGTGTAGCAGGTCGAGAATGCGCTTGGCATGCTCCTGGTACATCAGGACTTCTGGGTAGGATCTGCATTTAAAGGTAATCAACATGGTTATCTCTTGGTTTTGTTAGTGATTCAACGATAGCACGACTCACGCGCCTTTACAGTGCGCGCGCTCGCACAAGGCTCAGCCCCGCCTGACCCTCAGCAGCCAGGCTGCCCCGAGAACCACGATGGCCAACATGCCGCTTCCCGTGACGGCCAGTGCTCCCGTATCCGAGAGCGGTGAACCGGCGGCTCCGGCCAGGAACCAGCCCAGCGCGCCCCAGGCCAGGTTGTTGAACAGCTCGAGCATATTCATCACGATCCCACCTTTGCCGCGCCCCTTGAAGTTGCTGCGAACGCCCGGCCGACCGCACCAGAACACGATCAATCCCGCCCCCAACACGGCGCCGCACACGGCGAAGCACACGATCAAGCCGGCAGCAGGCATCCTGGCCGTCAGCCACGACAGCGGAACGGCCACCAGCGCCAGCACTGGCATGACGGCCGCCGCCAGCTTGGCGCGCCGCACCGTGCGCAGCGATGCCGGCGAGACCAGCAGCAGGTCTGGCGCATCCTCGGCCGACAGCGCGATCCAGGCCAGCGCACCGGTCAGCGACCCGCATAACAGCGCGAGCCCAGCGCCCAGCGCCTGTACCTGCACTTCGCTGCGCTGGAAGATCAGGAAGAACAGCGGCAGCAGGAACAGCAGCTGTAGCAGAACCTGCGACAGCAGATGCGGATCGCGCACGATCAGGCGCCATTCCTTGACGACGACGGTGTCGAACAGGCTGCGGCCGAAGCGATGACGCCGCGGCGCCCCACGCGCAGGAACAGCGCGCGACGCCGATGCCGCCAGTTGCAGCCCACGCGCAAAGAAGCGGTGGGTACGCCGCGCCGTCAGCACGAAGACGAGACCCGCGGCGGCAGCAAGCAGCAGCATGGGCAGCGGCTCGCCCAGCATGGCGCGCGCCGGAAGCAGCAGTGGATGGAACGTCAGGCCGTCCCGGCCCAGCAGGCCCTCGATCACACCACGCACCCGGCCCTGCGCCTGCCTCGATGACAGCGACTGCAGCTGCGATGCGATGACAAGCAGCGCCCCGGCCAGCGCCCCGATCACCTGCGCCACCACGCGCGTGCGGCGCGCACCCAGCACCCGCACCAGGCCCAGGGTCAGCAGCATCGCCACGCAGCTGCACAGCACTGCCACCGAAATCACGCCCGGATAGATGCCGAGCCAGCGCCACTGCCCCTGCAGCAGGCCGGCATGGGCAAACGGCGCCAGGAAGAACAGGTAGATGGCCGCCGTACCGGCAGTCACGCCGGCCAGGCGTACCGTGAAAATGCTGTGCGAGGGAAGGGGGGAGGACAGCAACAGATCGAGGTCGCTCCGTTCGAACATCACCAGCACGCTTGACTTGATCGCCGACGACAGCATGAAGGTCGCGCCGCCCGCCAGCACGGCGCTGATGGCGAGCAGGATGCGCGGGTCGTCGCCCGCCACGCCTGCCAGCTTCCCGACCGTGACCCAGCCCAGCAGGTGCAGTGCGGCCCACCCGAGCAGTACCAGGGCGAGCGCCGCATTGCCGGGACGGCGCCTGCCCGTGCCGTCCTTGCCGCCGGACGCATTGAACCAGGCCAGCCGCAGCTCATGCCGCAGCAGCCAGCCGACGCTGCCCGGCGCCGTGCTCATGGCGTCGCGGTCAGTTGCAGGAACACGTCTTCCAGGCTGCCGCCCTGGGTGAGCGCACGCAGTTCATCGAGCGTGCCTTCGGCGATCAGGCGCCCCTGGCGGATGATGCCGATGCGCTGGGCCAGGCGCTCCGCCACTTCGAGGATGTGGGTGGTCAGGATGACGGTGCCGCCTTTTGCCACGTGCGCCAGCAGCAGGTCTTTCACCTGGCGCGCCGCGGCCGCGTCCAGGCCGGTGAGGGGTTCGTCGAGGATCAGCAGCTCCGGGTCGTGGACCAGGGCGCCGGCCAGGGCCAGCTTCTGCTTCATCCCGCGCGAGAAGCCCTCTGTCAGCTCGTGCGCATGCTTGCTCAGGTCGAGCCAGTCGAGCAGCTCGCGCGCACGCGGCTCGGCCTCCTCGGCGCGCACGCCCCACAGGCCGGCCACGAATTCCAGGTATTCGAAGGGCTTGAGCTTCCCGTACAGCATCGGCTCGTCCGGCAGGTAGGCCATCTTCGCCTTGGCTGCCGCCGGAGCGCCGGCCAGGTCGATGCCCAGCACCTCGATGCTGCCGGCATCCGGCGCCAGCAGGCCCGTGACCAGGCGCAGCGTGGTGGTCTTGCCGGCGCCGTTGGGGCCGAGCAGGGCGTAGAACTCGCCGCGCCGCACGACCAGGTCGAGGCCATCGACGGCGGGGCGGCCGAAATCCTTGCGCAGGCCAGCCAGGCGCAGCGCGGGAGCGGACGACTCCGTGGCGGTCTTCATTGCGCCGTGAACGAGGTCAGGAACTGCTCGACCTGCGCGGCCGGGACAGCATTGGCGGGGCCGAGCACGATGACCTGGTAGAAGCGCTCGCCGCGCGCCTCGAAGCGGCCATGCAGGCGCATCGGCCTGCCGTTGGCGGTGCCGGTCGCATCCACGCCCAGGCTGTCTTGCCCCGACGGCGCCGCGTCCTCGGCGGCGCCAATATTACGCAACAGGGCCAGGCGCATCGCCGGCAGCGCAGCCCGGGCGAGGACAGCGTCCGGCGCCGTGGCGGCGCCGACGGCGAAGCTGGCCCCATCGACTTCGGCCGCGGTCATGGTCATCTCCACCCGCAGGCCGTCGACGTCCACCGGGCGGGTGAAGGTGGCCGGCTTGGCCGGGAACAGCACCTTGTAGCGGCCCTCCTGGTTCGTGTGGTCGCGCCAGTTATAGGCGGGATTGCAGCCGGCCAGCAGGCTTGCCGCCAGCAGGGCAGGGACGATGAAGCGCAGGCGGGATCTAGGCAGGTTCGAGGATCGCATAGCGCGATAGTAGCAGCAGCGGCTATCTCCTTTGCCGTTTTTTGGGGCGTTGCGGCGACGGTTTTCTTTTGGCATGGCGGCATGGTCGACCGAAAGCGGAAGGCTGGAATCGAGGGATCTACGTCCGGCCGTGGGGGACGAGTTCTGCGACCATTCGCCCAAACAAACCAGTCCAGGGGGATGGCATGAAGGTCAACGGAAAGAACCATGAGGTGGATGTCGAGGGCGACACGCCGGTGCTCTGGGTGCTGCGCGACGTGCTGGGCATGACAATCGGGCCAACTGATGTCGGCGGCGGCCCTGCTCAAGTCCAACGGCAAGCCCACCGACGAAGACATCGACACGGCCATGAGCGGCAATATCTGCCGCTGCGGCACCTACCCGCGCATCCGCGCCGGCATCAAGGCCGCCGCCCTCACCCTCGCCGGAGGCCGCCATGCATGACGATCTGCCGAACCTGCCGCGCCGCGCCTTTTTGGTGGCCGCCGCCGCCGCCGGTGGCGGCCTGCTGCTGGGCGTGTCCATCGCCAGCGGTCCCGCCGCGGCGGCAGCCGCTGCCCAGCCCTTCGAGCCGAACGCCTTCGTGCTGCTGGGCCCCGACGGCATCGTGACCATCACCATGCCCTATATCGAGATGGGCCAGGGGACCTACACCTCGATACCGATGCTGGTGGCCGAAGAGCTCGAGGTCGGCCTGGACCAGGTACGGGTCAGGCACGCCGGCGCCGACGACAAGCTGTACGGCAATCCCATGCTCGGCTTGCAGATCACGGGCGGCTCGTCCTCGATGCGCGCCGCCTGGCTGCCGCTGCGCCAGGCCGGCGCCACCGCGCGCACGATGCTGGTCCAGGCCGCGGCCCAGGAGTGGAAGGCCAGTCCGCTCGAGTGCCGGGCGCGCAAGGGCGAAGTCGTGCATCTCCCCAGCGGGCGGCGCTTGAAGTATGGCGCGCTGGCGGCGCGGGCAGCGGCCTTGCCGGCGCCGCCCGAGGTCAGCCTCAAGCAGCCGCGCGACTTCATCCTGGTCGGTCAACCGGGCAAGCGCCTCGATACGCCGTCGAAGGTCAACGGCAGCGCCAAATACGGCATCGACGCCATCGTCCCCGGCATGAAGTTCGCGGCGCTGGCCCAGTCGCCTGCCTTCGGCGGCAGCCTCAAAAGCGTCGACGAACGCAAGGCGCTGGCCGTGAAGGGCGTGCGCCAGGTGGTCAAGCTCGACGATTGCGTGGCCGTGATCGCCGACCATACCGGTGCCGCCCGCAAGGGCCTGGCCGCGCTGGAGATCGTATGGGACGACGGCCCCAACGCCGGGGTCAGCAGCGCGACCCTGGCAAGCGCGCTGGCGAAAGCGTCCGACGGCGCGGCGGCCAGGGTGCGGCAAGAGGGCGAGCCGGGCCAGGCCGGCGGCAAGCAGATTTCCGCCGTCTACGAGCAGCCTTACCTGATCCACGCCGCCATGGAACCGCTCAACTGCACCGTGCACGTGAAGGACGGCAGTTGCGAGCTGTGGCTCGGCACCCAGGTGATGACCCTCTCCCGCGCCGCGGAGGCCAAGGCCGCGGGTGTTGCGCCGGAGCAGGTAACGGTCCACAACCACTACCTGGGCGGCGGCTTTGGCCGCCGGCTGGAGACCGACATGGTCACGCGCGCGGTGCAGATCGCGCGCCACGTGAAAGGGCCGGTCAAGGTAACCTGGAGCCGCGAGGAAGATACCCGGCACGACATCTACCGCGGCGGCTTTTACGACAAGATCGCGGCGCGCGTCGACGCCGAAGGCATGCCGCAGGCCTGGACCCACCGCATCACGGGTCCGTCGACGGTCAAGCGCTTCTTCCCGGCCGGCTACGTCAACGGCTTCGACGAAGAGGTGGTCGAGGGCGCCATGCACCCGCCCTACGCCTTCCCCAGCATGCTGGTGGAATACGTGAACCACGAGCCGCCGGTGCCGACCGGTTTCTGGCGCGGCGTCGGCCCGGCCCACAATATTTTCGTGGTCGAGAGCTTCATCGACGAGCTGGCGGCGGCGGCCGGCAAGGATCCTGTCGCCTACCGCAGCGCACTATTGAAGGACAATCCGCGCGCGCTGGCGGTGCTGCGCCTGGCGGCCGACAAGGCCGGCTGGGGCAAGCCGCTACCGAAGGGACAGGGACGCGGCGTCTCGTTGCAGCACGTGTTCGGCACCTATATGGCGCTGGTGACTGACGTCGCCGTCGGCCAGGATGGCGAGGTGGCGATCAGGCGCGTGGTCGTGGCAGTCGATACCGGCGTCGCGATCAACCCCGACACCATCCGCGCCCAGCTCGAGAGCGGCATCAACTTCGGCATCTCGGCCGCGCTATGGGGCAAGACGACCGTGGAAGGAGGCCGCGTCCAGCAATCGAACTTCCACGACGTGCGGGTCTTGCGGATCAACGAGGCGCCGGCGATCGAGACCCATATCGTGACCAGCAGCGAAGCGCCGGGCGGCATCGGCGAGCCGGGCACCTCGGCGCTGTTTCCGTCGCTGGCCAACGCCGTGTTCGCGGCTACCGGCAAGCGCCTGCGCACGCTGCCGATCGATCCCGAACAGCTGCGCAGCGCCTGAGCTTGGCCGCAGGGAATCGATGCGCCGGACGGGCCGGCCTCCTTCGAAAGATGGGGACTTCGGCCAGCCGGCGCGTCTTGGCGTATTATTTTCCCTGTTGCGCATCCTAGGACCATCATGAAACGCAGAATCGGATTCCTGTTCCCGCCCGGCTTCCAGGCGCTCGACCTGATGGCCACCACCGTATTCGAGATCGCCAACGGCCTCGACGGCGGGCCGTTCTATGACATGACCATGCTGTCGGAGCAGGGCGGCGTGCTCGCCAGCTCGTCCGGCATCGGCGTGTTCACCGAAGCCTTCGACCGGCGCGACTACGACACCCTGATCGTGGCCGGCATCATGACCCCGCTGAGCGTGAAATCGAGCGCGCCCTTCCTGGCCTTCCTGCGCGAAGCCAGCGAGGCCTCGCGCCGCACCGCCAGCATCTGCACCGGCGCCTTCATCCTGGGCGAGGCCGGCCTGCTCGACGGCCGCCGCGCCACCACTCACTGGGCGCTGGCGCGCGACCTGCAACGTGCCTGTCCGAAGTCGCGCATCGAAGAAGACAGCATCTACATCAACGACGGCCGCGTATGGACCTCGGCTGGCATGACCGCCTGCATCGACCTGTGCCTGGCGATGGTCGAGGCCGACCTGGGCAAGGACGCCTCGAAGCACATCGCGCGCCAGATGGTGGTCTACCACCGCCGCAGCGGCGGCCAGTCGCAGTTCTCGGCCCTGCTCGAGCTGGAGCCGAAATCCGACCGCATCCAGCAGGCGCTCACCTACGCCAAGAGCCATTTGCGGCGGCCGCTGTCGGTCGACGAACTGGCCGGGGCGGCCAACCTCAGCACGCGCCAGTTCAGCCGCAGCTTCAGGCTCGAGACCGGCCAGTCGCCGGCGCGCGCGATCGAGGTGCTGCGGGTCGAGGCGGCGCGCGCCATGATCGAGACCAGCAACCACTCGATCGACGTGGTCGCCCGCGAGACCGGCTTCGCCGATCCCGAGCGCATGCGGCGCGCCTTCCTGCGCGCTTTCGGGCAGCCGCCGCAGGCGATCAAGCGCGCAGCCCGCGAGCAGGCGGCATAGGCCTGGTCATTGCGGCGGACTTTGTCAGGAAGTTCGCAATCGCGTGAGGTTGTGCTGGAGTCGCAGGCGTAGCATCTGTTCCGAATGCGGGTCCAGCCAGTGCGCGACCTGGGCATAGGCATACTCGACGCGGGGCAGCAAGGAAGCGAGATAGCCAGAGGCTTCTTCGGTGCTTCCAAAACCGAATCGATGTGCATCCGCGAAAAGTGCTTCGCGCGATATGTCGAAACGGCCTGTGGAAACCTGCATGCTCAGCGTTGTTGGGGGCTCGACAGGATTAGGGACGACGTCGAAGGCCGGGGGCAGACGCCATCGGCCTTCGCTGCGTCGATGTAACTCGGCGCGTACCTGAAGTAGCCTTTCCCGGCGGCGGGACCGGCCTGATAACGGCCAACGGTGACCCACTCCCCGTTATCGGGACGTTGAAGATAAACGTAGAGTGGCTTAGAAGTACTCTGCATCCGTTATCCCTCGCTCCTGCCTGCTGTGGCGGACCCTTCGGTTTGCACTGCCTTCCCATAGTTTCGAGTCCAGCGGTGGCGCTGCGTCATCCATGATTCCCAGGATGAGCAACGCAGCAAGATACGTACCGACTGCTGCCCCAGGATCACCCTGCTCCAGCCGTCGCAGCGTTGCTTCTGAAATGCCCATCCTCGCGCACAAGTCCACAATCGTGATGCGTTGAGTCAGGCGTTGAGTGCGGATGCTGCGTCCCCAGATGACCAGCCGCTCTTGAACGAGCGTCGGTAAACCGCTTGAGTCCGAAAGTTTGCGGGGCATATTACCTCCATAGATAGTGCATTGTAATACATAAAGCTCTATCTATGACTGGTAGTGAACACTGATATAGTTATAGATAATGTATTATGTTCTATAAAAGTCTATCTATGATGGGTTTAATTCTAGTCGTCGCGCAGCGCGCGCCGATACCCGATCGCCTCGGCCACGTGCTTCGAGCTCACGTGCTGCAGGTCCGCCAGGTCGGCGATCGTGCGCGCCACCTTGAGCACGCGGTGGTAGGCCCGCGCCGACCAGTGCAGGTGGCGCGCCGCATCGTGCAGCAGCCGGCGCCCGGCTTCGTCGGGCGCGCAATGGCGGTCGATCTCGCGCGGCCCCAGCTGGCTGTTGGGCCGCCCCTGGCGCTCGACCTGGCGCGCATGGGCCTGCGCCACCCTTTGCGCGATGATGGCGCTCGGTTCGCCCTCGGCCTGCGCCCCCATGCTCTCGGGCGGCATGGCCGCCACCGGCAGCTGGATGTCGATGCGGTCGAGCAGGGGGCCGGAGATGCGTCCCTGGTAGCGCAGCACGGCGTCGGGCGTGCAGCGGCACTTGCCGCTGGCGTGGCCCAGCCAGCCGCAGGGGCAGGGATTCATCGCCGCGATCAGCTGGAAGCGGGCAGGAAAGTCAGCCTGGTGGGCCGCGCGCGAGATCGTGATCTGCCCCGATTCCAGTGGCTCGCGCAGCACCTCCAGCACCCGCCGGTCGAACTCGGGCAGCTCGTCGAGAAACAGCACCCCATGGTGGGCCAGCGACACCTCGCCCGGCCGCGGCAGGTTGCCGCCGCCCACCAGGGCCACGCCGGACGTCGTGTGATGCGGGCTGCGAAACGGCCGCTGGCGCCAGCGTTCGGGCGAAAAGCCCCCGGCCAGCGATTGCACGGCCGCCGATTCGAGCGCCTCGGCCTCGCTCATCGGCGGCAACAGGCCCGGCAGGCGCGCCGCCAGCATGCTCTTGCCGGCGCCCGGCGGGCCAATCAGCAAGGTGGAATGGGCGCCGGCTGCCGCAACCTCCAGCGCGCGCTTGGCATGCTGCTGGCCCTTGACCTCGGCGAAGTCGGGATACAGTGGCGCATGTAACAGGCCAGGCCCATGATGGCGCGCCAGCTTCGGCGCATCGGGCGCGTTGGCGAAGTGCGCGCAGACTTCGAGCAGCGTGCGCGCCGGGAGGATGGCGGCCGCCTCGACCAGCGCGGCTTCGTCGGCATTGGCCAGCGGCAGGACGAAGGCGCGCATGTCGTCATCGCCGTCGCGCGCCATCGCGAACGCCATCGCCAGCGCGCCGCGCACCGGACGCAGTTCTCCCGACAGCGACAGCTCGCCCGCGAATTCGTAGCGGTGCAGCGCATCGTCGCGGATCTGGCGCGACGCGGCCAGGATGCCCAGCGCGATCGGCAGGTCGAAGCGGCCGGACTCCTTCGGCAGGTCGGCCGGCGCCAGGTTGATCGTGATGCGCCGCGCGGGGATATCGAAGCCCGAATTCTGCAGCGCCGCGCGCACCCGGTCTTTCGCTTCGCGCACTTCGGTATCGGGCAAGCCGACGATCGCGATACCGGGTAAACCGTTGGCCAGGTGGACTTCGACACTGACGGCGGGCGCTTCCATGCCGGCCAGGGCGCGGCTTCTCAGGACGGCCAGGCTCATTGCTTTCCTTTTCGCATGCGCGGAGACGTTTCATCGTAACGTAGCCGGCATGCGACCTGTTGAGAGCAAACAGGTGTGCGACTCAAGCGATGCGGCGCCGCCCCCGCTAGCGGACGTCGGCCAGCACGGCGGCCGCGAGGGAAGGGGCGGCGGCGCCTTCCATGACGAGGATCCGCTGGCTCGCCGGCGCGTCCGAACTGCCCGCTACCGCGTACGCCTTGACGGGACCGATGACCGTACCGCTCGCCGCTCCATTCGCATCGGTCACGAAGTTGGCAGCAGGCTTGTCCATCCCGGCAAGATAGACGCTGTAAGTGGTCATGGGCTTGAGCTTGAACAGCGAGACTTCCAGCGAGTCGATGACCCCGAGATTGCGGACCACGGCAAAGCCGCGGCCGCTGCCCTGCACGGCGCGCAGCGACACATTGACCGGATCCTCATTGAGGCGCGGCGCTAGATTGGGGGCCGCGCCGGGCGCGCCGACCCCGGGAAGGTAGACCAGGGCCTGGGGGGCCTGGCCGCCGCCCATGCTGGCGATCACCTTGTTGCTCGCCGTGTCGATGACGTCGACACCATCGCCGTTTTCCAGTCCCACGTACAGGCGGCTGGAGTCGGTAGAGGTCCAGATGCCATGCGGCAAGGCGCCGGTCGGGATCGTTGCGAGCAGCCTCGGCTCGCTCCCGGTGCTGAACACCTTGACGGCATTCTCCCCGCCGACCGTGACATATGCCCGTACATCGCTGCCGACTTTAGCGAAGGCAAGATGGTTGGTAATGAAGCCGGTGTCGATCGTGCCGATCACCTCGAGCGTACGGGTATCGATGCGGGTGACCTTGCCGACGTCCTTGTGCGTCATCCACACTTCGCGGTGATCGGGGGTGAACTGCAGGAATGGCGAAAACGGACTGACTACCGGAATGCGTTTCACGACCTTGCGCGATTTGACGTCGATCACGTCGACTTGCGGCGTAAAGCTCGAGACGACGAAGGCCAGCTTGCCGTCCGGGTGGAACTGCACCATGCCCGGACCAGGCGCAGTCTGGATGCGGGCGGTTTCCCTGAAGATCGCCGGATCGATGACCGAAATATAGTCCTCGCCACGTACGACCACCCAGGCCTCCTTGCCGTCGGCGGTGAAGAAACCTTCATGGGGCGAGCGGCCGAGATAGGTCTTGCCCTTGACCTTGTTGGTCGCGGTATCGATGAAGATGGCGGAATTGGAGCCGTTGGAGACGACCAGCAGCGTCTTGTAATCCGGCGTGAAACCCATTCCATGCACATTGATTTCGCCCTTGTACAACGGCGAGAGAACGTCCGGTCGACGATTGCCGAGGCGTATCTGGCCGAGGAGGCGGTTACTCGACGGGTCGAACACGGATACCGTGTTGGTATTCTGGTCCGCCGTATACACGCGATCCATTGCGGCGGGCGCGGCGTTGGAGGCCGATGCCGCTGTCATGGCGATCGCGGCTGCGGCAAGGTATTGGCATCGCATCATGGTTGTCCTTTACTGTTTCCGTAGTGCAGTAGCCAGGCGCGCATCAGGTTGATCTCGTTCTGCTGCTCGGCGATGATGCCGAGCGCAAGATTGCGCACGGCCGGGTCTCGGGTATGCAGGAGCACTGCCTTGGCCATATCGACCGCGCCCTGGTGATGGGGAATCATCATCGTGATGAAGTCGTGTTCCGCCTGGCCATTCATCGGCGCGCGACGCATGCCATCGTCCATGACGGCCATCGCATCGGCCATCAGCCGGTCGAAAGACCGGGTGCTGATGGCTTCGAAGACCGGCACGTTGCCGGTCGTCGATACGCCGTGGCCATGGTGTGGCGCTTGCGCTGCAGCGCTCGTACAGGCGGCCGCGAGCAGGAGGGCGAGGGCGCGCATCCCGTCAGCCCTGGTAGATCGGGTTGGCCAGGACCCAGATGCGCACATTGCCGACGTCCATGCCTTCGGGCGCAAGGGTCTTCAGATCGAGCACCGCTTCCCGGGTGCGGGTGTTGAAGTTCCAGTCGATGCGACGATCGTCCAGGATGAAATGGACGGTCTCGCCGTCATGCACATTGACGTTCCGGGTGCCGGCGTCGAGCTTGACCACGCGGCCAGGCGTATTTGCGTCGGCGCGGCTGCCGTAATCCGACGCCGGTGGCTCGGCGGCATGGACCTGGGCGGCGAAACCGACGGTGACCAGCAGGGCGATGGCTTTCATGATGACTCCTTTTCGTGATTGGCAGCGCTGCGGCTGCGATGGAAAACAGCATAGTGGCCTGGCCCTGACGCCGGGATGACGCCATCATTACAATTAAGTAATCCACGAGCTTGCCGGAAGCGCGCACAATGTCGGCAAGGAGAGCGACACCTATGCGCATATTGATCGTCGAAGACGAGCCGAAGACCGGGGACTATCTCCACAAGGGGCTGCAGGAATCGGGGTTCACGGTGGACGTGGCGCGCAACGGCGTGGATGGACTCGGCCTGGCGCTCGAACTGGATTACGCACTGGTCGTCCTTGACATCATGCTCCCACGCATGGATGGTTGGACCGTGCTGCGCCGCCTGCGCGAGCGAAAGGATATCCCGGTCCTGTTCCTGACGGCCCGCGACGACGTTCCCGATCGTGTCCGTGGGCTGGAGCTGGGCGCCGACGACTATCTCGTCAAGCCGTTCGACTTTACCGAGCTGCTGGCGCGGATACGCACCTTGCTGCGGCGCGGACCCGTGCGCGAGGCGACGTTCATCCGGCTGGCCGACCTTGAGATCGACGTGGTGCGCCACCGTGTCATGCGCGCCGGCCAGCGCATCGATCTCACGCCCAAGGAATTCTCCTTGCTGCACCTGCTGGCCAGGCGACAGGGCGAGGTCATGTCGCGTTCGCTGATCGCATCCCAGGTGTGGGACATGAATTTCGATTCCGACACCAATGTCGTCGATGTCGCGATCCGCCGCTTGCGTGCCAAGATCGACGATATGTGGCCGGACAAGCTGGTGCACACAGTACGCGGCATGGGTTACGTCATGGAGTTGCGTGGGTGAGGCGGCAACGGTGGTCGATAGCACTACGCCTGGCGCTGCTGTTTTCAGCGATCGCGGTCGTGATCCTCGTCGTGATAGGCGCCTACCTGTACCGCACCTTGGCAACCCAGATGCTCCAGCGCGACGACATGGATTTGTTGAACAAGGCGACCGTGCTGCGGCATCTGCTGGCCGGAGAGGAGTCGGCCGCCACGTTGCGGGCCGCCCCGGGGCGGGTGCTGAGCACGGTGTATGGTGAAGGCGTGTCCCTGCGGATCGAGGATGGCCCGGGCAGTCTGCTGGTGCAGAACGGGGTAGCGCCGCGCCCACGCGGTGCGTTGTCGCCGGTACCGCTCGCGCTCGATCCGCGCGCGACCGACATCCGGGAACTGCCGTCCGGTTCGGGACGCGCACGCGGCGTGGCGGTCATGGCAGCGACCGCGGACGGCGCGCCGCTGCGCGTGTGGCTGGCGCGCGAGCGCTCCGAACGCTTGCTGGTGCTCAGGCGCTACGCGGCCGACCTGGTCGGCGCGCTCGTGGCGGGGGCGGCGATCATGACGCTGCTTGCGTTCGCGATCGTGCGCCACGGATTGCGACCCATCCGGCAAGTCACCGCGCAAACCAATGAGATCAACGCGCATCGCCTGAACAACCGCCTGCCGGTGGATGCCGCGCCGGTCGAGTTGCAGGGCCTTGGCGTCGCGTTCAATGCGATGCTCGACCGGATCGAGGAAGGCGTGCAACGGCTTGCGGTTTTCGGCGCGGATCTCGCGCACGATATGCGGACACCGCTCAATACGCTGATGATCGAAACGCAGGTCGCCCTGTCACGATCGCGATCGGTCGAGGAATACCAGGCCCTGATGGCCTCGAACCTGGAAGAGTACGAGCGTCTCGCGCGCATGATCGAGAACACGCTGTTCCTGGCACGCGCCGAGAATGCCCAGCTCAAGCTGGATCGCGGCAAGCTGGATGCCGGCGCCGAGCTGTCGAGGATACGCGACTATTTCGAGGGGCTGGCCGAGGAGGCTGGGGTGGCGCTGGTCCTGGAGCCGGCCGGCGCGGCAGTCGCGCTGCACGCCGAGCCGATCCTGTTCCAGCGCGCCGTCGGTAACTTGATCTCCAACGCGATCGCCCATACCGCCGGGGGCGGCATGGTCAGGATCCTGGCAACGCCGCACCATGCGAGCACCATGGTCGCGGTCAGCAATACGGGGGCGGGCCTCTCTCCCGAACGAATCGACCGGATATTCGACCGCTACTACCGCGGCGACGAGGCGCGCTCGATGGATGGCGCCTCCGCAGGTCTCGGCCTGGCGATCGTTCGCGCGATCATGCTCTTGCATGAAGGGCAGGTTGTTGCCGACTGTAGCCGTGCCGGATGGACGACATTCGCGCTGTATTTCCCCAATCCGGGCGAGAACGACAGCTAGGCAGCATTCATCCGTTATGCCAGGCGCGCATCAGGGGGCGCATATTCCCCGAAATCGTCGTCTGTTCCAGGATTTCGACCGCCTGTCACAAAAACCTGACATTGCATTGTATTAACGCTACATTATCTGCAAGGAAATACATGCCACCATCAACCGCCCAGGAGTGACCGCCGATGTTATCGATCAAGCAGCTCAACAAGACCTATGCCAATGGCGTCAAGGCCATCAACGATGTCAGCCTCGAGATTCCGAACGGCATGTTCGGCCTGCTCGGGCCGAACGGCGCCGGCAAGTCTTCGCTGATGCGCACCATCGCCACCCTGCAGGATCCCGATAGCGGCAGCATCCATTTCGACGGCCTCGATGTCCTGGCCGACAAGGAAGGCCTGCGCCGCCAGCTCGGCTACCTGCCGCAGGATTTCGGGGTCTACCCGAAAGTCAGCGCCGAGAAGCTGCTGAACCACTTCGCCGTGCTGAAAGGCCTGACCGCGAAGGGCGAGCGCAAGGAAATCGTCGAAGCCCTGCTGCACCAGACCAATCTGTGGGAAGCCAGGAAGCGCGGCCTGGGCACCTATTCGGGCGGCATGCGCCAGCGCTTCGGCATCGCCCAGGCGCTGCTCGGCGCACCGCGCCTGGTGATCGTCGACGAGCCCACCGCCGGCCTCGATCCCGACGAGCGCAACCGCTTCTTGAACCTGCTGGCCAAGATCGGCGAGCAGGTGGTGGTGATCCTGTCGACCCACATCGTCGAGGATGTGACCGACCTGTGCCCGCGCATGGCCATGATCGCCAAGGGCACCGTGCTGCTGCAGGGCGAGCCGCAGGCCGCGATCGATACCCTGAAAAACCGCGTGTGGCGGCGCACCGTCAGCCAGGAAGCGCTGCCCGACTACCAACAGCGCTTCAACGTGCTCTCGACCCGCCTGGTGGCGGGCCGGCCGCAGATCAATGTGTATGCCGAGTCGCAGCCGGATGACGGTTTCACCAGCGTCGAGCCGGACCTCGAAGACGTCTACTTCCTGCAGATCCGCAACGCCAGCCGCGCGGCGAGCCAGGCTGGCGCGCCGGCGCCCGCCCAAGCTGCGCCGCTGACGGCGTGAGGAGCATGGCATGCTGAGAGAATTCTTCAAGTTCGAGCTGGCCTTCCAGCTGCGCCAGCCCTTGCTGTGGGTGTGCGGGCTGATCTTCGGTGCGCTGGCCTTCGGCGCCACCACCAGCGACGCGATCCAGGTCGGCGGCAGCATCGGCAACGTCAACCGCAACGCGCCGGTCGTGGTCGCGCAACTGCTCGGCTTCTTCAGCCTGATCTCGATGTTCGTCGTCACCATCTTCATCGCCGGCAGCGTGCTGCGCGACGGTGAGGTCGGCATCTCCGACATGCTGTTCGCCACGCCGATGAAGAAGCACGACTACCTGATCGGCCGTTTCGCCGCCGGCCTGGTGGCCTGCCTGTTCATCTTCGTCCTGGTCGTGCTCGGCATGATGCTGGGCCCCCTGATGCCCTGGATCGACGCCCAGCGCGTCGGGCCTTTCCCAGGCGCGGCCTACCTGTGGGCGCTGGGCGTACTGGTCGTGCCCAACCTGTTCTTCATCGGCGCCTTGCTGATGCTGCTGGCGGCCACCACGCGCTCGATCATGATGGTGTACGTCGGCGTGATGGCCTTCTTCGTGTTGTGGATCGTGGCCGGCAGCTTCACGTCGGACATCGACAACGAGTGGATCGCCGTGCTGGCCGATCCCTTCGGCATGCGCGCGCTGGGCCGCGCCACGCGCTACTTCTCGACCGCCGAATCGAATGCCGGCCTGCCCGATATCGGAGGCTATATGCTGGCCAACCGCCTGCTGTGGGGCGCGGTCGCGGTGGCGCTGGTCGGCGCCACGCTGGTCCTGTTCAGGCCGCAGCGCGCCGGCACCGGCAAGCGCCTGTTCGGCAAGGCCAGGGCGCAGGCCACGCCTGCCTTCGCGCCGCTGCAGGTCGCGCTGCCGCGGGTCGCGCCGCGCTTCACCGGCGCCACGCGCTGGGCCCAGTGCTGGCATATCTTCGCCTTCGATGCGGTCGCGGTGTTCAAGAGCGTGCCATTCCTGGTCATGCTGCTGTTCGGCGTGCTGAACATGGTGGGCAGCTCGAGCCAGCTCGACGCGCTGTTCGGCACCGACGTCTATCCGCGCACCCACCTGATGATCGAGCTGTTGAACGGCTCGTTCAACTTCCTGCTGATTATCATCGTCACTTTCTACGCGGGCGAGCTGATCTTCAAGGAACGCCAGGCCAGGATTGCCGACGTCAGCGACGCCATGCCGATGCCGAACTGGGCGCCGCTGGTCGCCAAGAGCGTGGCGCTGGTGGGCGTGGTGCTGGCTTTCCTGTTCGCCGGCATCCTGACCGCGATCGCCGTCCAGCTGTTCCGGGGCGGGGCGCCGGTCGAATTCGGGGTGTACGTCCAGGGCGTGTTCATGTCCGGCCTTCCGTATGTGCTGATGGCGCTGGTCGCCATCGTGCTGCAGGTGCTGACCAACAATAAATTCATCGGCTACCTGCTGGTGATCGTCCTGATGATCGGGCAGATCGTCCTGTCGGTGATGCACTTCGATCACAACCTGTACAACGTCGCACAGCTGCCGGCAACGCCGTATTCGGACATGAACGGTTTCGGCCATTTCGTCACGGGCTGGGCCTGGTTCGCGCTGTACTGGACCTTGTTCTGCGTGGCGGCGCTGATCGTGGCCCAGGCCTTCTGGGTGCGCGGCCTGTCGGTCGAGTGGCGCGCGCGGGTGCGCGAAGCGGGCCGCCGCCTCAAGGGCGGCGCGGGCGTGGCGCTGGCGCTGTGCACGATCGCGTTCGCCCTGGTCGGCGGCTGGATCTTCCACAACACCGTGACCCTGGGCGGCTACGAGGCCAGGAATGTCAGCATGGACAAGCAGGCGCTGTACGAGAAGCGCTATCGCCAGTACAAGGACCTGCCGCATGCGAAGATCGTCGACGTGCGCGCCGCGGTCGACATCTATCCGGAACAGCGCCGGGTGATGGTCAAGGGCAGCTACGTCCTGGAGAACAAGACCGGCCAGCCGCTCGACACCTTGCGCCTGCAGCTCAATCCCGACGTGGTGACCACGCTGGGCCAGCTGCCGCCGCACCAGGTCGTGCTGGACGACAAGGAGGCCGGCTTCATGATCCTGAAACTGGCCGCGCCGCTGGCGCCGGGCGCACGCCTGCCGCTGGACTTCACGGTCGATGCGCGCCGCCCGGGCTTTTCGAATGCGGGCGAGGCCGACACCTTCAACCTGAATGGCACCTTCTTCAACAACCGCGAGTTCTTCCCGCTGATCGGCTATCAACCGGACTTCGAGCTGACCGACCGCAACGAGCGCCGCAAGCGCGGCCTGGGCGAGCCGCAACGCATGGCCAAGCTCGAGGACGAGGCGGCGCGCGTCAACTCCATGTTCGGCGGCGATGCGGACTGGATCGGTTTCGAGACCACGGTGTCGACCAGTGGCGACCAGATCGCGCTGGCGCCGGGCTACCTGCAACGGTCGTGGACCGACAACGGCCGCAACTACTACCACTACAAGATGGACCAGAAGATGATGCCGTTCTTTGCCTACCTGTCGGCCCGCTGGCAGGTGAAGAAGGGCGAGTGGAACGGCATCCCAATCGAGATCTATCACGATGCCAAGCATGGCTACAACACCGACCGGATGATCGAGGCCACCCGCAAGTCGCTGTACTACTTCACGACAGAGTTCACGCCTTACCAGCACAAGCAGGTGCGGATCCTGGAGTTCCCGAACTACCAGAGCTTCGCCCAGTCGTTCGCCAACACGATCCCGTTCTCGGAGTCGATCGGCTTCATCGCCGACCTGCGCGACAAGGAAGACATCGACTACGTGTTCTACGTGACGGCCCACGAGATGGCGCACCAGTGGTGGGGCCACCAGGTCACGGCCGCCAATGTGCAGGGCGCGAACATGCTGATCGAATCGCTGTCGCAGTACTCGGCGCTGATGGTGATGGAAAAGGAATACGGGCGTCACCAGATGCGCCGCTTCCTGCGCTATGAACTGGATCGCTACCTGCGCTCGCGCGGCGGCGAATTGATCGAGGAACTGCCTTTGGCGCGCGTGGAAAACCAGGACTACATCCACTACCGCAAGGGCAGCCTGGTCTTCTACCGCCTGCGCGACGAGATCGGCGAAGAGGCGCTGAACCGCGCGCTCAAGCGCTTCCTCGAGGACAAGGGCTACCAGGAGTCGCCGTTCACCACCTCCAGGGAGCTGCTCGACTACATCCGCGCCGAGGCGCCGGCCGACAAGCACGCATTGATTGCCGACATGTTCGAGAAAATCGTGTTCTACGATAACCGCGTGACCGAGGCAACGGCCAGGAAGCGTCCGGACGGCCAGTGGGACGTGACGATGAAGCTGCACCTGGCCAAGATGGAAGCCGACGGCAAGGGCAAGGAAACCGCGCGCGCCTACGACGAGCCGGTGGAGATCGGCGTGTTCGCACGTGCCAAGGGAGCGAAGGAAGCAGACGAAAAAGTGCTGCTGCTGGAGAAGCGTGTGCTGTCGGGCGACAATCCAACGATCACCGTCACGCTCAAGGAGCAGCCGTTCGAGGTGGGCGTCGATCCCTATAACAAGATGATCGACCGTGTATCGCGCGACAACCGCAAGGAAGCCGCCATCGAGTGATGCGGCAGGTGGACGGCAAACGCGGCATACTGGAGCCTTCCTGTCCATTGCCGTCCACGATGAAACCTTACGCCGCAGCGATCCTGCTCGCCATCCTGCCGCTGCTGTCCCAGGCCGCGCCGCCGCCCGCCGCGCGCCAGGAGATCGCCCACCTGATCGGCTACCTGACCGCATCCGGCTGCAGCTTCCAGCGCAACGGCAGCTGGCACGACGCGGCCGAAGCCGCCAGGCACCTGCAACGCAAATACGACTACCTGCAGAAGCGCGACCTGGTCGCGACGGGCGAGGATTTCATCGCGCGCGCCGCCAGCGAAAGCAGCCTGAGCGGCAAACCCTACCAGGTCCGCTGCGGCGGCAATGCCCCGGTCGCCAGCGCCGCCTGGCTCAAGGCCGAGCTGGCGAAATACCGTAGCGCGCGCCAGCTTCGGTAAGCCTGGCGCCGAACCGCGCTTCTACACGGAACACAACGTGGTTCCCCGGTAACGAGTATTCCACCCGCATTGACTTGTCCATACCTTCCATGTGAGGATTTGCTTTATATCAAATAACAACAAGACAATCTAATTGCAAAAGCGGGGCCGGCCGCCACGGAAAAGGCCAGGTCCCGCGACGAGAGGGAATGCAATGCTGGCTAAAAGCTTGGCATGGTGGGTGCCGGTATTGCTATTGGGCGCTTGGTGCGGCGTCGCCCATGCGGTCCCGACGGAACCCATGGCGCACCTGGTATACGAGAAGCGTCATGGTGAGGCGAACCGGGCGATCGAGGCCAGGCTGGCGCGCAATGCCACTGATCCGGCAGCGCTGGCGGCCCTGGTGGATTTGCGCATCGCCCAGGGCGGGCTGGACGACTTGCCGCTGGCGCGCGCGGCGGCCGAGCGCTGCGTCGCGGCCCATCCCGACAGCAGCCCGTGCGCCGAAGCGCTGGGCAACGCCTTGACGGCGCAGTCGAACGCGGGCGGCGTGCTGGCTCGCGCGCGCAATGCGCGCGCCACCCGCGACGCCTTCGAGCGCGCGCTGCGCTTCGATCCCCTGAATTACCGCGCGCGCGTGAGCCTGATGCGCTTCTATCTCGACACCCCGTTCTTCCTGGGCGGCAGCGAGGTGCGCGCACGCGAGCTGGCCACCGAAACGCGGCGCACCGATCCCGACCTGACCCGCCTGATGCGCGCCATGTGCGCTTTCGATGAAGGCAAGCTGGGCGACGCCGAAGAGCACATCCTGGCGGCCGACTTGAAGGCTTATGGACTGGTGCAGGACAGCCAGCGCGAGCTGCTGCTGACCCTGGCCACCGCCCATCTCGACGCGGGCCGCCATGCCCAGAGCAGCCGTCTGTTCCATGAACTGAGCCTGCGCCTGCCGTCCAGCGAGCATGGCCCCTACGGCCTGGCGCTGGTGGCGCGGGCCCAGGGGCGCCTGCTCGAGGCCGTGGCCCAGCTGGAAAAGGCGGCGGCCATCGCCCCCAGGCCCTATATCTACAAGACCCTGGGCGAAGTCCATGAAGCGCGCCACGACCGGCAGCGCGCGATCGCGGCCTACCAGGCGGCGCTGGCGGGCGTGCCGCCGCTCGCGCGGCGCGAGCAGGCGCAGGTGACGGCGCACCTGACGCAGCTGGAGCGGCGCTGACGCCGGCGCCGGGAACGGATGATCAGGCGGCGACCAGCGGATTCTTGGTGACCGCCACCGCCAGGATGTAGATGAAGCAGGCCAGCGCGCCGGCGAAGGCCAGGGCGCGCACCTGGCGCGTGCGGCCGCGCTTGAGCGCCACCGTGCCCAGGCCGATATAGGCGACCAGGGCCACCAGCTTGGCCGTCAGCCACGGCGACTGGCCCGGATACTGGCTGCTCCACACCGCCAGGCCGACGGCGCTGGCCAGCAGCAGGGTGTCGATCACGTGCGGCGCGATCCTGACCCAGCGCTGCTCTAGACGCCGGGATTCGGCCAGCATCCACAGGCCGCGCAGCAGGAACAGGGCGCCGCTCAGCACGGCGAAGGTCATGTGGATATGCTTGAGGGCGTAATAGCTCATCGGGCGGGCAGGATTGGTGGCGACCCCGGCAGTATGCCTGAGCCCGGCCCGCGGGCGCCTCTTTTCTAAGGTACGGTCAGCCGCACTCGCCGACATAGTGGCAAGACTCGCAGCGCGAGCAGCCGTCGACCTTGCGCAGCGCCAGCGCGCCGCATTCGGGGCATTTGGCACCGTTCATGATGGGCAGCGGCTCGGCCGGCGCCTCCCCGGGCTGCAGCTGCGGATCGGGCGCGCCATCCTGCGTGCGCCGTTCGAAGCGGCGCGCCAGTTCGCCGACCGGCACCTGATTGCCCTGCTGGTCCAGGAAGCCGCGCCTGATCAGCATCCGCTGCAGCATGAAGGCGATCGCCGCGACCTCGGAATCGTGGTAGACCGGCACCCGCACGCCATCTTCGCGCACGATGTGGCCGCAGCGCACCGGACCTTTTTCCCACACCACCTCGCGCATGTCGGCCAGAGCGCGTGCGATCGGGCCGCCGGCGCGCGCCACCATCGACAGCAGGCGCATCGAGGCCGTGATCCACTGGTGGCCGCCGGTGCGCTGGTTGGCCGGCATGAAGAATTCGAAGGGACGCTCGACCGTGACCTGGCGGCCTTCCCAGATGCCTTCGGCGCGCAGGAAGCTCACCGTCAGGTAGACGGTCTTGCGGCCTTCCTGGGTCGAGTATTCGATCTTGGAGGTGCTCGACTCGAGTTCGCCCAGCGGGCGGTGTTCGAAGCGCTTGCGCAGCGGGTCGTCGTCGGGCGAAGGCGGAGCCGCGGCAGTCATCGCCGGGGAAGCGACCGGCGTCGTGGATAGAACGCTTCCCAGCACCGCGTTCGGCCGATACGTCGCCAGCCCTTTCAGCCCGGCGCGCCAGGCTTCCAGGTACAGGTCGCGGAAGTCGTCGTAGGGATAATCCTCGGGCACGTTGACGGTCTTCGAGATCGCAGTGTCGATGAAGGGTTGCACCGCCTCCACCATGCGCAGGTGGTCGAGCGCGCGCATTTCGAGCGCGGTGACGAAGCTCGGGGGCAGGGCGGCGTCGCCGTGCTGCTGGCGATACAGGCGCCAGGCGTGGTCCGCCACCTCGTAGCTGCGCGTGCCTCCATCGGCCGTACGTTTCCTGCGCTGGTAGGTCCAGGAATAGGGCGGCTCGATGCCGTTCGAGGCATTGTCGGCGAAGGCCAGCGAGATGGTGCCGGTGGGCGCGATCGACAGCAGGTGGGAGTTGCGGATACCGTGGGCGCGGATGCCGTCGCGCAGCGGCTGCGGCAGGCGCTCGATGAATTGGCCGCGCAGGTAGTTGTCGGCGTCGAACAGCGGGAAGGCGCCTTTTTCGCGCGCCAGTTCGATCGAGGCCGCATAGGCGGCGTCGCGCAGCGCGCTGGCGATGCGCGCCGCCACGGCGCGGCCCTCGTCGGCGTCGTAGCGCAGGCCCAGCATCGCCAGCGCGCTGCCCAGGCCCAAGAAGCCCAGGCCGATGCGGCGCTTGGCGCGCGCCTCGGCCGCTTGCTGCGGCAGCGGCCATTGGGTGGCGTCCAGCACCAGGTCGAGCATGCGCACCGCGGTTGTCGCGACGTCGCGCATGCGCTCGAAGTCCAGGTGCGCTTCCGGGGTAAAGGCGTCGTGGACGAAGGCGGTGAGATTGAGCGAGCCCAGGTCGCAGCAGCCATACGGGGGCAGGGGCTGCTCGCCGCAGGGATTGGTGGCGCGCAGCTCTTCGGCATACCATAGATTGTTCTCGGCATTCATGCGGTCGACGAACAGCACGCCCGGCTCGGCGTGGTCATAGGTCGAGACCATGATGCGCTCCCATAGTTCGCGCGCGCGCACCGTGCGGTAGACCCACAGGCCGTCTTCCCTGCGGCGCCCGCCCGCGGCGAGGGTCTCGTCGCCCGGCTCGGCCGCATGCACCAGCGCGAACGCTTCGTCGGCTTCGACGGCGCGCATGAAGGCATCGGACACGCCGACCGAGATATTGAAGTTGGTGAGCCGGCCCGTGTCCTTGGCCGCGATGAAGCGCTCGATGTCGGGATGGTCGATGTGCAGTACGCCCATCTGGGCGCCGCGCCGGGCGCCGGCCGATTCGACCGTGCGGCAGGAGGCGTCGAACACTTCCATATACGACACCGGGCCCGAGGCGCGCGAGGCGGTACCGGCCACCTTGCTGTCCAGCGGGCGGATGGCCGAAAAATCGTAGCCGACGCCGCCGCCGCGGCGCATGGTCTCGGCGGCTTCACTGAGCGCGGTATAGATGCCGGGCAGGCCGAAGCTAGCGCCGGAGATCGAGTCGCCGACCGGCTGGACGAAGCAGTTGATGAGGGTGGCGGAGAGGCCAAGGCCGGCGCTTGACGCGATGCGGCCGGCGGGAACGAAGCCCTGTTGCTGGGCCCACAGGAAGCGGCGCTCATGGTCGGCGCGCTGCGGCGCCGGCTCGAGGGCGGCCAGGGCGCGTGCGATGCGCCGCTGTACGTCTTCGATCGTGCGTTCGTCGCCGCGGGCGTATTTTTCGCGCAGCACGTCCAGCGACACTTCCTGCGCGGGCAGGGCGTCGGACGGTGGTTCCGGTGCATTCATGCTGGTTGCCCGATCCATGAATGCACCCGGTATTACGGTTTGTCGATCGGAATATCGCCCGATTTGTCCAGGCTCGGCGGCAGCACGATGGTCGGATCCTCGGGCTGTTTCGGGAACGGCGCGGTGGCTGATGGCGCCGCGCCGGGTGGCGGGGTGGTCGATGCCGTCGCTGCAGTGGCGGCGGACGCACCGCCCGCGATGCGTGCCTCGAGCTCGATCACGCGCAGTTCGAGCGCTTCCAGCTTGGCGCGGGTCTTGGCCAGCACCTGGGCCTGGATATCGAATTCCTCGCGCGTGACCAGGTCGAGCTTGGCAAAGCCCGAGGTCATCGCCGCCTTGACGTTGCGTTCGATGTCCTTGGCCGGGCCGCTTTCGAGCGCCTGGTTGATCTTGCCCTGCAAATCGCTAAAGAAGTTGCTGTTGTTCATGTTCTGATCCCTTTCTGCCAAGGTGCATGCACCACGACGGTGCAATGCAGCCAGATTTGGTGCGCCGCGCAGCACGGGCGCGCCGTTCACGGTCGCTTGTATTAGAGCAAAACTGATGTTGGGCGTGTTTACCAAAAAAACAAGGCCATTTTTCGGCTTTTATGAGCTGGCACACATCCTGCTAAATGAAGGATAGACACAGGACTACAAGAGGATTCTAAACGCAGTAATTGTTCATCAAGGGGGCTTGTCATGAAGTGCAATGCAAAAGTACACGCAATCAGCCTGGCGATCCTGGCTTTCACCAGCATCCCGGCCATGGCACAGGAGCAACCCGCCGAACACCAGGTGAGCTACAACGTGAGCGTCACCAGCGAATACCGCTACCGCGGGCTCGCGCAAACCGATTTCGACCCGGCCGTGCAAGGCGGCGTCGACTACGTACATGGCCCATCCGGCTTCTACGTAGGCACCTGGCTGTCCACCATCAAGTGGACCAAGGATCTGGGTGGCGACGGCAATATCGAATGGGATTTGTATGCCGGCAAACGTGGTCAGTTGACCGAGGCGGTCAGCTACGACGTCGGCGGACTGTATTACTACTATCCGGACAATAGCCTGGATCCGAGCGCGAACACCTTCGAGGTGTACGGCAAGCTCGGCTTCGGTCCGGCCTACATCAAGTACTCGCACTCGACGACCAATCTGTTCGGCACTGCCGACAGCAAGCGCAGCGGATACCTGGACCTGGGCGCCGACATCGATGTGGGCAATGGCTTCCTGCTGAACCTGCATGTAGGCCGCCAGCGCGTGAAAAACAACAGTCCGGCGTCGTACACCGACTACCGGGTCGGCGTGACGAAGGACTTCGGGGTCGCCACCGTGGCCCTGGCCTGGCACAAGGCGAATACCGACGCCTACCTGAGCCCGGAAGGCAAGAACCTGGGCAAGTCGGCCGCCGTGCTGTCCGTGTCAAAAACTTTTTGATAGCAAAAGAGGCAATACCATGAAAATGATTACCGCCATCATCAAGCCCTTCAAGCTCGACGAGGTGCGAGAAGCGCTGTCGGAAATCAACGTGCAAGGCATGACGGTGACCGAAGTGAAAGGCTTCGGCCGCCAGAAGGGCCACACTGAGCTGTACCGTGGCGCCGAGTACGTCGTCGATTTCCTGCCCAAGATCAAGATCGAAGCCGCCGTCGACGATGCCATCGTCGACCAGGTGATCGATGCGATCCAGGGCGCCGCCCGCACCGGCAAGATCGGTGACGGCAAGATCTTCGTGGCCGACCTGAACCAGGTCATCCGTATCCGTACCGGCGAGACCGGCAACGACGCACTGTAAGAAGGAACGTGTTCATGAAGCATATAACGACAAAAATCGTGTCCTCCATGCTGGGCCTGGGCCTGGCCCTCCCGGCCATGGCGGCGCCAAGCATCAACAAGGGGGATACCGCCTGGATGTTCGTCGCCACGCTGCTGGTGATCATGATGGTGATCCCGGGCCTGGCGCTGTTCTACGGCGGCATGGTGCGTGCCAAGAACATGCTGTCGGTCCTGATGCAGGTGATGATGGTGTTTTCCTTGATCATCGTGCTGTGGTGCCTGTACGGCTACTCACTTGCCTTTACTTCTAACAATGCCTTCATCGGCGGCTTCGACCGCGCCTTCCTGCAGGGCATCTGGGATCCGGTCGCCGGCACCTTCTCGATGGGCGCGACCTTCACCAAGGAGGTGATGATCCCCGAGTTCATCTTCGTTGCCTTCCAGGGCACCTTCGCCGCCATCACCTGCGCGCTGATCGTCGGTTCCTTCGCCGAACGCGCGAAATTCTCGGCGGTGCTGGCCTTCATCGTGATCTGGTTTACGTTTGCCTACCTGCCGATGGCGCACATGGTCTGGTTCTGGGCCGGTCCTGACGCGATCAGCGACGCCGCCTCGCTGGCCACCGTCACCGCCGGTGCCGGCTACCTGTGGCAGCAGGGTGCGCTCGACTTCGCGGGCGGCACCGTGGTGCACATCAACTCGGCCGTGGCCGGCCTGGTGGGCGCCTACGTGATCGGCAAGCGCGTCGGCTACGGCAAGGAATCGATGGCCCCGCACTCGCTGCCGATGACCATGGTCGGCGCCTCGCTGCTGTGGGTCGGCTGGTTCGGCTTCAATGCCGGTTCGGCGCTCGAAGCGGGCGACGTCGCGGCGCTGGCCTTCATCAACACGCTGCTGGCAACCGCCGCCGCCACCGTGTCGTGGGCGGCCGGCGAATGGATGTTCAAGCGCAAGCCATCGATGCTGGGCGCCGCCTCGGGCGCCATCTCGGGCCTGGTGGCGATCACCCCGGGCGCAGGTTTCGTGGGGCCGATGGGCGCCTTGGTCATGGGCCTGCTGGCTGGTATCATCTGCCTGTGGGGCGTGACCGGCCTGAAGCGCATACTGCGCGCCGACGATTCGCTCGACGTGTTCGGCGTGCACGGCGTGGGCGGCATCCTGGGCGCGCTGCTGACCGGCGTGTTCGCGGCGCCGTCGCTGGGCGGCCAGGGCGTGTGGGACTACACCACCAATGCCATGAACACCAGCTACTCGATCGGCAGCCAGGTATTGGTGCAGGCGCACGGCGTGGTCGTGACCATCGTGTGGTCGGCGATCGTGGCCTTCATCGCCTTCAAGCTGGTCGATATCGTGATCGGCCTGCGGGTGCCTGAAGACGAAGAGCGCGAAGGCCTGGACATCACCAGCCACGGCGAATCGGCGTACCGTTACTGACATCTCGCCATGTCAGTCTGAAAGGCGCCTGCGGGCGCCTTTTTTGCGTTCTTGGCAACACCTCTTTAAAAAGGGCAGGCGCACCCCATATGACCTATCCGAATTAGTTAACAACAAGAAGCGCATAACAAGGACGTCCCACCATGGTTCCGCACCTCGCCACCGCCCAGACCGGTCCCTTGCTCGACCTGGAAAAGAAAATCCTCGAAGCCACCCCCGCCATCGAGCGCTGGTTCCGGCTCGAGTGGCAGGAGCATACGCCGCCGTTTTATTGCTCGGTCGACTTGCGCAACGCCGGTTATAAGCTGGCGCCGGTCGACACCAACCTGTTCCCGGGCGGCTTTAATAACCTGCCGACCGAGATGCTGCCGCTGACGGTGCAGGCCGCCATGGCGGCGATCGACAAGTATTGCCCGGATGCGCGCAACCTGCTGCTGGTGCCCGAGACCCACACGCGCAACCCGATGTATCTGCAGAACGTGGCGCGCCTGATGCAGATCTTCCGCCAGACCGGCCTGCACGTGCGCCTGGGCTCGTTCTCGCCCGAAGTGACCGAACCGACGCCGCTGGCTCTGCCTGACGGCAATATGCTGGTGGTCGAGCCGCTGGTACGCTCGCCCAACGGGCGCCGCGTCGGCCTGGCCGATTTCGACCCGTGCACCATCCTGCTCAACAACGATTTGTCGGCCGGCATCCCGTCCATCCTCGAGAACGTGCACGAGCAGTCGCTGTTGCCGCCGCTGCATGCCGGCTGGGCGCTGCGCCGCAAGAGCAACCACCTGAAGGCCTTCGACGAGGTGGCCAAGAAGTTCGGCAAGCTGATCGATATCGACCCGTGGCTGGTCAATCCGCTGCATAGCAAGTGCGGCGAAGTGGACTTGCGCGAGAACGTCGGCACCGAGGAACTGGCCGACAATGTCGCTGCGATGTTCTCGAAGATCAAGAAGAAGTACAAGGAATACGGCATGAAGGAGCGCAAGCCCTTCGTGATCCTGAAGCCCGACGCCGGCACCTATGGCATGGGCGTGATGACGATCAAGGACGCCAGCGAAGTGCGCGACCTGACCCCGGCCCAGCGCGCACGCATGTCGGTGATCAAGGATGGCGTCGCCGTGACCGACCTGATCATCCAGGAAGGCGTGCCGACCTTCGAGTCGATCGACGACGCCGTGGCCGAGCCGGTGGTGTACATGATCGACCGCTATGTGGTGGGCGGCTTCTACCGCGTGCACGCCGAGCGCGGCATCGACCAGAACCTGAATTCGCCGGGCTCGCAATACGTGCCGCTGGCCTTCGCCCAGCAGCATGCGGTGCCCGACCTGAAGGCCAAGCCGGGCACGGCGGCGCCGAACCGCTTCTATGTATATGGCGTGGTGGCGCGGCTGGGCATGCTGGCGGCCTCGCTGGAAATGGAACGCACGGATCCGAATCCGGAAGTCTATTGACGGAAATGTGGCGGCGGTTCAAGCGTCCTTGCGCACCACGTACATGAAGTGCGAACGCAGCGCCGGCGCCAGTACCGTGAGCAGTTCGGTCACCATATACGGCGCCGCGGCCAGCAGGCGGTGGATGGGCGGCGCCAGCACCAGGCTGCGGTAGCGCTGTTCGCTCCCTGGCCACCATTCTTGCAACTCGGCCCGGGTGACTTTGCGTACATTGCGGTTGCGCGGGTTGTCGTAGCGAAAATCGAACACCAGGCACCAGCCCCCGGGACGCAGCGCGCGCCACATCTGGGCTGCCAGCTCGCGTCGCAGGGCCGGATCGAGCACCGAGGAAAACACCGTCTGCGCCGTCACCAGGTCGTAGCCGGCCGGCGGTATCGCGTCCAGCGTGCCCAGGTGCCAGCGCACGCCGTTGGCCGTACATCGGCGCGCATGGTCGAGCCGATCTCGTTGGAGCTCTGTCCCGGTGAGCTTGGCCGGGGTGGCGCCCCAGTCGATCATCTGGCGCAGGAAGCCGCCGGTGCCGCAGCCGACGTCCAGCACTTGCACGTCAGACAGGTCTGCGCCGACCGTGTACGAAAGCAGGTCGGCGAAGCCGCGCGAGCGCGCCGCCACCTGCTGCAGGATCTCGGGCCGGTGCCAGGCATAGCGCGCCAGCGCGGCGCCGCCATGCCAGCTGCGGTAGACATCTTCGATGCGCTCCTGCTCGGCCTGTTGGCTTGGTTGGGTATCCATGCCCTCATGGTCTACCGTGATTGTATTGACACGATTGAGCTGTCTCAGTCGCAGCGCGTGATACCCGACAAATTGCTGCAGTGCATTTTCAAGTGGGAATGGCCGGGCGGCCGGTCCGCGAGATTCTGTAATTCGAGCTAAAATCAGGGCATTATCCCGAATGGACGCCCCATGAAAATCGCTTTTCTCGCCGACCCCCTGTCCGGATTCAAGATTTACAAGGATTCGACCTTCGCCATGATGCGCGAGGCGGCGCGGCGCGGCCATGCCGTCTACCACTTCGAACAGCGCGATATGGTGCTCGACGAAGGCGTGGTCAGCGCGCGCGTGACGCGCATTCATCTTACCGGCGACAAGGACGCGTGGTATCGCGCCGATCCGGCCCTGGATGTAAACCTGGGCGAATTCGACGCCATCCTCGAGCGCAAGGATCCGCCGTTCGACATGGAATACGTCTACGGCACCTATCTGCTGGAACTGGCCGAGCGCCAGGGCGCCTGCGTGATCAACAGCCCGCGCGCGATCCGCGACCACAACGAGAAGATGGCGATCGGCGGCTTCAGCGGCTACACCTCGCCGACCATGGTCACGTCCGACGAGAAGCGCCTGCGCGCCTTCCACGCCAGGCATGGCGACGTGATCTTCAAGCCGCTGGACGGCATGGGCGGCGCCGGCATCTTCCGCGTGAAAAGCGACGGCCTGAACCTGGGCTCGATCATCGAGACCCTGACCGGCAACGGCCGCAACACCATCATGGCCCAGAAATTCATCCCGGCCATCGACAAGGGCGACAAGCGCGTGCTGGTCATCGGCGGCAAGCCGGTGCCCTTCGTGCTGGCGCGCATCCCGCAGGGCGGCGAAGTGCGCGGCAACCTGGCCGCCGGCGGCCTGGGCGTGGCCCAGCCGATCAGCGCGCGCGAACGCGAGATCGCCGAGGCCCTGGGCCCGGTGCTGGCCGAGCGCGGCCTGTTGCTGGTAGGATTAGACGTGATCGGCGACTTCCTGACCGAAGTCAATGTGACCAGCCCGACCTGTTTCCAGGAAATCTGCGACCAGACCGGATTCGACGTGGCCGCGATGTTCATCGACGCGGTCGAACAAAAGGTAAACAAATAACACCATGGTAGGCATCCTGCTCCTGACCCACGCGCCGCTGGGCCAGGCTTTCATCGCGGCAGTGGCGCACGTGTTCCGCGGTCCGACCGAGCGCTTCGAGGCGATCGACGTGGCCGCCGACCAGGATATCGGCGAGGTCAATGGCCTGGCCCGGCAGGCGATCGCGCGCCTCGACGAAGGCGACGGGGTGCTCGTGATCACCGACGTCAAGGGCGGCACGCCGTCCAATTGCTGCAACTCGCTGGCTGACGCCGGCCATGTGGAAGTCATCGCCGGCATCAGCCTGCCGATGCTGCTGCGGGCGATCACGTATCGGCGCGACACGCTCGACGTGGTGGTCGAGATGGCGCTGGCGGGCGCCCAGAACGGCGCGGTGCGGGTGGATAACCGGATCAAGGTGGGGTAGAAAACGATGGATGTGCGCGCGGGGAGCGCGATTCGACAAGACCAACGATAAAGCGAATATGATTCAACAAGAACTCGAGATCATCAACAAGCTGGGCCTGCACGCCCGCGCATCCGCCAAATTCACGCAGTTGGCCGCGAAATACCAGAGCGACGTCTGGCTCACCCGCAACGGACGCCGCATCAATGCCAAGTCGATCATGGGTGTCATGATGCTGGCCGCCGGCAAGGGCGCCAAGGTGACCCTGGAAGCCGACGGCAAGGACGAGGAAGCCGCCGTCGCCGCGCTCGCGGCCCTGGTCAACGACAAATTCGGCGAAGGCGAGTAATGCCGCGTGAAGCGGCATCTCGCTCAGGAGACGTCAGCATGGCCTCCTTCCTTCTCCATGGCATACCGGTCTCGCGCGGGATCGCGATCGGCCGCGCCCACCTGCTCACGCCGGCCGCGCTCGACGTCAAGCATTACCTGGTCGCCGACGACCAGGTAGAAAACGAAGTGCGCCGCCTGCAGGATGCGATCGCCGCCGTGCACCGCAACCTGCAAGAACTCTGGACCGACCTGCCCAAGGACGCCCCGACCGAACTGGGCGCCTTCATCGACGTCCACGCCCTGATCCTGTCCGACCCGATGATTTCCGAGGCGCCGCTCGATATCATCCGCGCGCGCCACTACAACGCCGAATGGGCGCTGGTGACCCAGATCGACGAGCTCTCGGCGCAGTTCGACGAGATCGAAGACGAGTACCTGCGCGAGCGCAAGTACGACATCCAGCAGGTGGCCGAGCGCGTGCTGAAAGTCCTGACCGGCACCGCGCTGAACGTACCGCCGATCGTCATCGACGACGACCAGCCGCTGCCCCAGATGATCGTGGTGGCCCACGACATCTCGCCGGCCGATATGCTCGCCTTCCGCGATCGCGACGGCGGCCCGCGCTCCTTCATCGGCTTCGTGACCGACGTCGGCGGCCAGAACTCGCACACCGCCATCGTCGCGCGCAGCCTGGACATTCCGGCCGTGGTGGGCATGGACCAGGCCTCGCGCCTGGTCGAGCAAGACGATTGGGTGATCGTCGACGGCGACGCCGGCGTGGTGATCTGCAATCCGAGCCAGCTGGTGCTGGAGCAGTACCGCGAGCGCCAGGCGGCGCTGGCCAAGGCGAGAAAGCGCCTGCTCAAGCTCAAGAAGACGCCGGCCGTGACCCAGGACGGTACCCCGATCACCTTGCTGGCCAATATCGAGTTGCCCGACGACTGCCCGGCCGCGCTGGAGGCGGGCGCCAACGGCGTCGGCCTGTTCCGCTCTGAATTTCTATTCATGGGCCGCGGCCCGCAGGGCCTGCAAATCCCCGGCGAAGACGAGCAGTTCGAGCAGTACCGCAAGGCGGTGCTGGCGATGAAGGGCCGTCCGGTCACGATCCGCACGCTCGACGTCGGCGCCGACAAGCCGCTCGACCAGACCGACCAGACCGCGCTCAATCCGGCGCTGGGCCTGCGCGCGATCCGCTACTGCCTGGCCGAGCCGCAGATGTTCCTGACCCAGTTGCGGGCCATCCTGCGGGCGTCAGCCTTCGGCAAGGTGAGGATCCTGATCCCGATGCTGGCGCATGCCTTCGAGATCGACCAGACCCTGAACATGATCGAGCAGGCCAAGGCCCAGCTGCGCGCAGAGAGCATTCAATACGACGAAGGGATCGAGGTCGGCGCCATGATCGAAATCCCGGCCGCGGCATTGGCGCTGCCGCTGTTCGTGCGGCGCATGGACTTCCTGTCGATCGGCACCAACGACCTCATTCAATATCTGCTGGCGATCGACCGGGTCGATTACGAGGTGGCGCACCTGTATAATCCGCTGCACCCGGCCGTATTGCAGCTGATCGCCTCGACCATCGCCACCGGCCACAAGGCCGGCCTGGACGTGGCGGTATGCGGCGAGATGGCCGGCGACGTCAAGCTCACCCGCCTGTTGCTGGGCATGGGCTTGCGCGAATTCTCGATGCATCCGGCGCAGCTGCTGGCGGTGAAACAAGAAATCCTGAACACCGACCTGGGCGCGGTCACCACCCGTACCCGGCGCATCCTGCGCGCGATGGAGCCGGGCGAGATCGCCAGCGCCGTCGAGCAGCTGCAGACCCTCTGATCCATCGGCACACGGCCGCCTGCGCGGCCGTGCGCGAGCACCGCACTACCCAACATACTAATAGTCTCCATGGGATCTCTTGGAATAGTCACACCGCAGGCGATGCACTTCGCCGAGCCCTTGCTCCTGCAAAGCGGCGCCCAGCTCGGCGATTACACGCTGATGTATGAAACCTATGGCACGCTCAACGCCGACAAGTCGAACGCGGTGCTGATCTGCCATGCGCTCAACGCCTCGCACCACGTGGCCGGCCACTACGCCACCGCCAAGAGCGCGGGCTGGTGGGACAATATGGTCGGTCCGGGCAAGCCGGTCGACACCGACCGCTTCTTCGTCATCGGCATCAACAACCTCGGCTCCTGCTTCGGCTCGACCGGCCCGATGCACGTCAATCCCGCCACCGGCAAGCCGTATGGCGCCGCCTTCCCGCTGGTGACGGTCGAGGACTGGGTCGCGGCCCAGGCGCGCCTGGCCGACCGCCTCGGCATCGAGTGCTTCGCCGCCGTGATGGGCGGCTCGCTGGGCGGCATGCAGGCCCTGTCGTGGAGCATCATGTTCCCCGAGCGCCTGCGCCACTGCATCGTGATCGCCTCCACGCCCAAGCTGTCGGCCCAGAACATCGCCTTCAACGACGTCGCGCGCCAAGCCATCCTGACCGATCCCGACTACCGCGGCGGCGACTTCTATGAACACGGCGTGGTGCCGAAGAACGGCCTCAAGGTCGCGCGCATGGTCGGCCACATCACCTACCTGTCGAACGACGACATGGCCGAGAAGTTCGGGCGCAAGCTGCGCAACGCGGCCGAGACGAACGACTACAACTTCGACTTCGGCATCGACTTCGAGATTGAATCCTACCTGCGCTACCAGGGCGACAAGTTCTCGGAATACTTCGACGCCAACACCTATTTGCTGATCACCAAGGCGCTGGACTATTTTGACCCGGCGCGCGAGCATGGCGGCGACCTGACGAAGGCGCTGGCCGGTACGAAAGCCCAGTTCCTGGTTGCCTCGTTCAGCACCGACTGGCGCTTCTCGCCCGAGCGCAGCCGCGAGATCGTCGAAGCCCTGATCAGTAACCGCCGTCGCGTGAGTTACGCCGAGATCGACGCTCCGCATGGCCACGATGCCTTCCTGCTCGAGGATGCGCGCTACATGAACGTGGTGCGCGCCTATGTCAACCGCATCGCGCTGGAGGTCGCATGAACTTCGACGACCTGAATACCCTGCGGCCCGACCTGGCCTTCATCGCCCACTGGGTGGGCGAGGGCGCCCATGTGCTCGACGTGGGCTGCGGCGACGGCGCCATGATGCGCTACCTGGAGTCGGGCAAGCGCTGCTCGGGCTACGGCATCGAGATCGCCGACGACAAGGTCCTGGAAAGCACCGCGCGCGGCATCAATGTGATCCAGCACGACATGGAAAAGGGCCTGGGGCTCTTTGGCGACAATACCTTCGATACCGTGCTGTGCCTGAATTCGCTGCAGATGATGCAGCATGTCGAGGCGCTGCTGCGCGACATCGTGCGGGTCGGGAACGAGGCGATCGTGTCCTTCCCGAACTTCGCCCACTGGCCGCACCGGCTGGCGCTGCTGCGCGGCCGCATGCCGGTGTCGCGTTCCCTGCCTTACCAGTGGTACGACACGCCCAATGTGCGTTGCGCCACGATCTACGATTTCCAGGAACTGGCCGAGGAATGCGGCCTCGAAGTGCTCGAATGCGTGGCGCTCGAC
The DNA here is from genome assembly GCF_005222695.1 of Massilia sp. HP4. Classification (GTDB taxonomy): domain Bacteria; phylum Pseudomonadota; class Gammaproteobacteria; order Burkholderiales; family Burkholderiaceae_D; genus Telluria. Next base: position 34,266 of record NZ_STGG01000005.1, read on the forward strand.
GAGGGCGAAGTCATCAAGTTCCTGCCCAATCTGCGCGGTAGCCTGGCGGTATTCCGTTTGCGCAAGAAGGTATCGCCGGCGATCTGATGCGCTGTGCATGCGCCTTATGTGCGTTGGCGGCTTGAGTGAATGCCATGAATAGGCCATGATCCACGGCAATCCTGCCCGGGCGTGTTGCCCATTTTGAATAATTTCTGAGAGGATGGCGCTGCTAACAACAGCCTGTCGGTGACGAGATGATAAAACTGAAACGCCTTGCCCTTTGTCTTTCCCTTTTTGCCGCGACCGGCCTGGCCACGGCCCAGGAGGCCGGTAACGTCGTCCAGGATGGCATCGAGGTCAAGCCGCTGTCGCGCATGCGCGTGCTGGCGCCCGAGGAGCAGGTCAACGAGGCCGCGCGCCAGCAGTACACCGAAATGGTGGGCGAGGCCAAGCAGAAGGGCGTGCTGGCGCCAGAAGGCGATCCGCAGCTCAAGCGCCTGCGCACCATCGCCCAGCGCATCATTCCCCAAACCACGCGCTGGAATCCGGCCGCGAGCAAATGGGAATGGCAGGTCAACCTGTTCGAGTCCGACCAGGTGAACGCCTTCTGCATGCCGGGCGGGCGCATCGGCTTCTATACCGGCATCATCAACCAGCTGAAGCTGAACGACGACGAAGTGGCGGCCGTGATGGGCCACGAGATCGCGCACGCGCTGCGCGAGCACGGGCGCGAGCGCCTGGCCAAGACCAATGTCACCGCCCTTGGCGCACGGGTCGGCGGCGCGCTGCTGTCGGGGATCTTCGGGGTCGACCCGAACATCACCGGCACCGCCGCCAACTATGCCGGCCAGTTCCTGGTACTGAAGTTCTCGCGCGACGAAGAGCGCGAGGCCGACCTGGTGGGCCTGGACATCTCGTCGCGCGCCGGCTACGACCCGCGCGCCGGCATCGCGCTGTGGCGCAAGATGGCGGCGCTGAACCAGAGCGCGCCGCTCGAGATCTTCTCGACCCACCCGGGCGGCGAGACCCGCATCAAGGACATGGAAGCGCATATGAATGTGCTGCTGCCGCTGTATGCGCGCGCCAAGAATACGAGCGTCGCCAGGCTGCCGGCCTACAAGAGTACCCCGCTGAAGTGAAGCATCGCGTGAGGCGGCGATGGGCCGTGTAGTCGTCAAGGGCCGGCAGGCCGAAGCCAACGCCTACGTGCCGCTGCCGACCCGCGACGGCGTGGCTCCCAGCTACCTGTGGCTGACCGAGACCCGCGCCGGCGGCATGCTGCGCTTTCTCACCGAGCGGTTTCCCGACGTGAGCCGCGAAGCCTGGGCCGCGCGCCTGGCGCGTGGCGAGATCGTCGATGCGAAGGGCGCTGCCCTGGGCCCCGACAGCCAGGTGCGGCAGGGCATGCGCATCTGGTATTACCGCGAGCTGGAACAAGCCGAGACGCCGATCCCGTTCCATGAGCGCGTGCTGTTCCAGGACGCGCATATCCTGGTGGCCGACAAGCCGCATTTTTTGCCGACCATCCCGACCGGGCGTTTTTTGAAAGAGACGCTGCTGGTGCGCCTGAAGCGCGCGCACGACTTGCCGCACCTGGTGCCGATCCACCGGCTCGACCGCGAGACGGCTGGTGTGGTGATCTTTTCGCACAATCCCGATTCGCGCGGGGCCTACCAGTCGATGTTCCAGAAGCGGGTGGTGAACAAGACCTACGAAGCACTGGCGCCATCGATGCCGGGGCGCACATTCCCGTTTACCTACCGTAGCCGCATGCAGGATGCGGAGCAGTTCTTCGTCAGCGAAGAAGTGGCGGGCGAGCCGAATTCGGAGACGCTGATCGAGGTGCTCGAGCAGCGCGGCGATGTGGTTCGTTATCGCCTGCATCCGCACACGGGGCGCAAGCACCAGTTGCGGCTGCACCTGTCGCGGCTCGGCGCGCCGATCCTGAACGACACCTTCTATCCGGTGGCGCTGCCGTGCAAGGGCGACGATTTTCGCGCGCCCCTGCAGCTGCTGGCGCGCTCGATCGCCTTCGACGATCCGCTCACCGGCCAGCCGCGCAGCTTCGACAGCCAGTTCAGCCTTGACTGGCCCTGATATGGATGATCAACGCTCGTAATCGATGATCAGGGGAGCGTGGTCGGAGAACTTGACGTCCTTGTAGACCGAGACGGTCCTCGCGCATTTGGCGATGCCCGGGGTGGCGACGTGGTAGTCGATGCGCCAGCCCACGTTCTTGGCATAGGCCTGGCCGCGGTTGCTCCACCAGGTGTACTGCTCGGGACGCGGATCGAGGCCGCGGTGCACGTCGACCAGGCCCAGTTCGTCGAAGATGCGCGTCATCCAGGCGCGTTCTTCCGGCAGGAAGCCCGAATTCTTGAGGTTGCCCTTCCAGTTCTTGAGGTCGATCTCTTTATGCGCGATGTTCCAGTCGCCGCAGATCACGATTTCGCGGCCCTCGGCCTGCAGCTCCTGCAGGTGCGGCAAGAACACTTCCATGAAGCGGAACTTGGCCAGCTGGCGCTCGGGCGACGAGGAGCCCGACGGCGCATACAGCGAGATCACGGTCAGGTCGCCGAAATCGCAGCGCGTATAGCGGCCTTCGGCGTCGAACTCGACGCAGCCGAAGCCGATGCGGTGCTTGTCGGGCGCAGTACGGCTATAGACGCCGGTGCCCGAGTAGCCCTTCTTTTCGGCGTAGTGGAAATGGCCGTGGTAGCCATGGGGACGCAGGAAATCCTCGGTCATGTCGGCTTCCTGGGCCTTGAGTTCCTGGACGCAGATATAGTCGGCATCTTGCGTGGCGAGCCACTCGAAGAAGCCCTTCTTGTGGGCTGAGCGGATGCCGTTCAGGTTCGCGGAAATAATTCGTGGCATGGTAATGGTAAGACTGGTAATGGTTCAGCGGACTTTAATGGACATCCGGCAACAAGCGGGACAGTGTAGCGTGTTTTTGAACCACTCGTCAGCCCTGCCGACTGTTGCGGATTTGCCGTAATGGCCGTGTCAGAAGGCAACGATCTGTTACACTAGGCATTCCTCTGCACCCTACGCCGCGCCACTTCTTGCGCCGCATTGCCTTCTTCCCAAGTCCATGAACACTGACAAACCGCTACTCGCGGGCCTCGTCGATTCCGGCGCATGCCTGCATGACGCATCGACCTTTGATCTGGCCGATTTCGTGGAGAACGCCGTCGAAGGCTTGCACCGGGTCGGCCCGGACGGCACCATCCTGTGGGCCAACCGCGCCGAGCTGCACATGCTCGGCTATGAATGGGACGAGTACGTCGGGCGCCATATCGCCGAGTTCCACGACGACCCGGCCACGATCGACTACATCCTGGCCACCCTGCTGTCGGGCGGCGTGCTGTATGACCAGCCGGCGCGCCTGCGCTGCAAGGACGGTTCGATCAAGCATGTGCTGATCCATTCGAACGGCCATTTCGAGGAAGGCCGGCTGCGCCATACGCGCTGCTTCACGCGCGACGCCACCGAGCGCCACGAGCGCGATGTCGCGCTGGCCCAGCGCGACGCGATGCTGCTCAATGCGCCGGTGGCGACGGCCCTGCTGATGGGGCCCGAGCTGCGTTTCCATCTTGCCAATCGCCGCTACTGTGAACTGGTCGACTGCGCCGACCTGTTGGGCCGCACCTTCGACGAGGCTTTTCCGCGCCTTTCCGGCAGCGGCGTGACCGGGGAGATCAAGCGCGTGTTCGCCACCGGCGTGCCGTATCACGCAGAAGAGCTGGCGCTGACCCGGCTGGACGCCGACGGCCAGCCGCATGAGCGTTATTTCAAGTTCAGCCTCGAGCCGCTGGCGGGCGCCGACGGCCGTCCGGAAGGCGTGATCGTGGTCGCGGTCGAGGTGACCGAACACGTGCGCAGCCGCCAGGCGATCGAGCGCGCCCACCGCGAGCGCGAGCGGCTGCTGGTGGACCTGTCCGCAGCCAGCCAGGCCAAGGACGAATTCCTGGCCATGCTGGGCCACGAGCTGCGCAATCCCCTGTCGCCGATCGTCACCGCGCTGCAGCTGATGCGCATGCGCGGCGATGGCGCGCATGGGCGCGAGGGCGAGATCATCCAGCGCCAGGTCGATCACCTGGTGCGGCTGGTGGACGACCTGCTCGACGTCTCGCGCGTCACGCGCGGCAAGATCGAACTCAAGGTTGAACGGATTGCGCTGGCGCGGGTGACGGCCAAGGCGGTCGAGATGGCGAGCCTGCTGGTCGAGCAGCGCCGCCACCAGCTGCAGGTCGAGGTCGAGCCGGGCCTGGAGTGGGAAGGCGATCCGGTGCGCCTGGCGCAAGTGGTGTCGAACCTGTTGACGAATGCCGCGCGATATACCGAGCCGGGCGGCCAGCTGTGGCTGCGCGCGCGGCGCGACGGACCTGATGCGCTCGAGATCAGCGTACGCGACACCGGCATCGGCCTCGCGCCCGAGGTGCGCGAGCAGGTGTTCGAGCTGTTCTTCCAGGGTAAACGCGGCATCGACCGCGCCGAAGGCGGGCTCGGGATCGGGCTGGCGCTGGTGAAGAACATCGTCGAGCTGCATGGCGGCAGCGTCCAGGCGCATAGCGCGGGACGGGGCCTGGGCAGCGAGTTCGTGGTGCGCCTGCCGCTGCGTAGCGCGGCCCTGGTGCTGGCGCCGGCGGAGCCGCTGCCGGCGGTAGTGGCGGCCGGCGCGCCGCAGCGCGTGCTGCTGGTGGACGACAATGCCGACGGCGCCGATACCCTGGGCCGGCTGCTGCGCGCCCACGGTCACACGGTCGAGGTGTACTACGACCCGGTCAGCGCATTGGCTGCGCTGGAGCGGTTCAGTCCGACCGTGGCGCTGCTCGACATCGGCCTGCCGGTGCTGGACGGCTACCAGCTCGCTGCGCGCATCCGCGCGCGCCCAAGCGGGCAGGGCTGCCGACTGGTCGCGCTGAGCGGCTACGGCCAGGCGGCCGACCATGCGCGCAGCCAGGCGGCCGGCTTCGAGCGTCACCTGGTCAAGCCGGTCGATCCGATCGATGCGGCGCGGGTAGTCGCGGCCGCGCCGCCGACGGATTAAAATAGCCGCTTTCGATATCCAGGGGAGAAGCACAATGAGCGATCTGCGCCAGCAATTCATCGGTTTTTCGGTCGAGGCCGAGGTCTTGAGGTTCGGCCAATTCACGACCAAGGCCGGCCGCCTGTCGCCGTACTTCTTCAACGCCGGCCTGTTCCACGACGGCGCGACGCTGGGTAAACTCGCCCAGTTCTATGCCCAGACGCTGCTCGATTCGGGCGTCGAGTTCGACATGCTGTTCGGCCCCGCCTACAAGGGCATCACCCTGGCCAGCGCCACCGCCGTGGCCCTGGCAGCCAAGGGCCGCGACACCTCGTTCGCCTACAACCGCAAGGAAGCGAAAGACCACGGCGAGGGCGGTACCATCGTCGGCGCCAAGCTGCAGGGCAAGGTCGTGATCATCGACGACGTGATCTCGGCCGGCACCTCGGTGCGCGAATCGGTGACGATGATCCGCGCCGCCGGCGCCGAACCGGCAGCCGTCCTGATCGCCCTGGACCGCATGGAACGCTCGGGCAAGGACGACGCGCTGTCGGAACACTCGGCCGTGCAGCAGGTGTCGCAGGAATTCGGCATCCCGGTGATCTCGATCGCGAACCTGGACGATTTGTTCAGCTACCTGTCGCAGGGCTCCGGCGCCGACCTGGGCGCGCACAAGGATGCCGTGGCCGCCTATCGCGCACGCTACGGCGTCTGAGAGGGAGCGGCCTGGCCTTTTGATCGCTCATTTGATTGCTCATTTGATCGTCTTGCGATAAAGGTTTTCCGCTAGCCTCAGCAGCACATTCCCCTTGCCGAGATGATGGATCTCGCGGTGGATCGCTTCCAGGCTGGCGCGCGCCTCGCTGGTCGCGCGGTTGTTGGCCGCAATCAGGGCAATGCCGTATTCGCCATACAGGCGGCCAGCGGCCACCTGGCTGTTCTCGACCAGTTTGTGGAAACGCTGCGCCGCTTCTTCCTGGGCGCGCGGATCATTTACCTGTGCAAGCAGGGCAAGGGCGATCCGCGGGCTGGTCTGGTAGCCATCGCCTTCGCCACCATAGCGCTCGGTCAGGTGCTCCGCCTCGCGATAGGCTGTTTCCGCCGCCTTCGCCCTGGCCACCCTGCGCTCCAGCGCTTCCAGTTTCGCGGCATCATCCTGCGCATCGTGTGCCTCCAGCGCCTGGCTTTCGTGGTACAGGACGTCGCCCGAGATCATTTCGACGCGCTCGCGGATCCAGTCCTTGTTCGCCTTGTCGGCTGCGTCCCTGGCCAATGCAAGCTGGTGGTGCGCTTCGTGGTAGTCCTTGCGTTCGCTTGCCATGCGCGCCCGCCAAGCGGCGGCCAGGGTAAGCAGATCGGGGTGCTTCGCCGTGTCGACCAGCGCCAGCCCGCTGTCGATCTGCTCGGCCGCCGCGTCGGGCTCGCTGTTTTCCATATGGGTCCAGGCCAGGGCATCGATCTTCAGCAGGGCGCACAGGACGTTGGAACGCTCCTTGTCGCCGTCTTGTGCCTTGTCGAGCATTCCGATTGCCGCCTTGATGAACATGGTTCGTTCGGCGTTGAGAAAGCGGCTGTCCATATAGTGCACGAGCAGGAGCACGAATTCGACGATCAGCGGTGTCGATGCGATGTGCAACTGCTCCTGGCTCGCACGCGTCATCACATGCTTGATGATCGGCCAGTACGGATCGACCTTCGACATCTGATCGCGCACCAGGGCGTTCCAGTATTCTTCGCCGATCTCGCTGCGGCAGACCACGTTGTGATCGCGTTCGTCGCGCAGGAAATCGAGCAGGTAGGCCGCGAGGCGGTCGAAGGATCCGTCTGGATCGGATAGCCCACCGAAGCGCCTGGCCAACAGGATTTTCGATGTGCGGTGCATGCCGAAGGTATCGCATCGGGTGTCGCGTTCGAGCAGGCCGAAGCGTACGCAGTAGTCGGCTGCTCTCGCAAAGCCTTCGTCTTCTGCCTTGTCATGCCCGCAGCACGCGGCGCGCAGCAGCGCCGAGGGCACAGGCCCGGAATCGGGAAATACCAGCATGGCCCGCAGCACCCGGTGTGTGCGAAGGTCGCGCTGCTTTAGTTCATCGGCAATCTTGCCGATGAGTTCGTCGAAGAGCGACTCGATATCGCCGGCGTGGTTCCCGCTTATCCCCTGGAAGACGGCATGCGTGCTTTCGGTGCCGAAGGCCAGCCCCAGGGCCAGCTGGATCGCCTGGGGATTGCCCAGGGTATGGCGCGCCAGGGCGGCAATGTCGGTGTCGGCCAGTCCATCGGGAATCGCGCGCCTGAGCATGATGGACTCGGCATGTTCCTTCACCATGGCGCGGGCCTCGTCTTCATTCAGTCGGCCGACCTGGACCATGAAGCCGAGCAGGTCCAGGCTGCGCGAGGTCACGATGATCCGGCTTCGGGGATTGCCTTCCGCGCCGAGATATTCGAGCCATTCCTTGGTCTCGGCCAGTTCGCTGTCGTTGCTGCTGCCATCTTCCAGGTCTTCGATGACGACGATGACCCGGTGTTCCTCGAGCGCCCGGGTGGCTTCTTCCTTCATCTCGTCCGGCGATGGCGCCGCCGACGGAAAGGATTCGAGCGCATTGAGGATGGTGCGCAGGATGTGGCTGAATGCATGGGGCTGCGCGGCGCTGGCCGAACGAATCCAGATGACTTGCTCGAACACGTCGCTGACCACGACCGCGCCGCCGGGAACCAGCATGCTCGCCACCGCCTTGGCCACCAGTTGCGTCTTGCCGATGCCTGCCTCGCCCTTGACGACGATCACCGAGACATCGCTGCGCAGTAGTTCCTCAAGCCGCCGCAGCGTGCGCAGGCGGATCAGCGAGTGCTTGAACCTGGGGATGTCGCCGGTAAGCCGTACCGGACTCGCCGGCGCCAGCTGCTGGCGCTTGCGGCGCTCGTACCTGCGCAGCTTCTGCAGGAAACAGTCCAGCCAATGCTCGATGCACCGGTACTTGTCGCGCGTGCCTGGTTCGGGATTCAAGGCGATGACCTTGATGCCACGTCGTTCCAGGCCCTTGACGGCCAGGGGCTGCGGGTCGAGTTGGAGGGAGTACAGGAGCGGCCGATCGGGGCCCGATTGCGCCGCGACTTTTCCGAGGATCATGCCGAAATCGGGGTCGCTGAAGCTATAGCCAAGAAACAGCACAGTATGGGTCTGCAGCTCGACCTTCAACAGGTCGGCCACCGCGGGATTCTTGGTGAAGTAGCCGTAATAATCGTTCGCACTGATGACCAGCGAGCCGGGGGCTGCGAGGTCGCCATGCAGCTTCACGATCGACAGGGTCGAGGTGTCCGAAAAACCGACGTGCGAGGCATCGTGGATGACGTGGCGGTTGATGCCTTTCTTGTGCGCCGCCCGTTCCAGCAGGTCGTCGAAGTTGGTCGTATAGATGCGCTGCACGGGCAGGCTGACGATGAGGTCGTGCGCATGGCTGGCCTGGTAGCGTACGTCGCCCGTTGCGCGCTTCAGGTAGCGGACCATGGCCGACCGGCCGTGCGCCGCCTCGTACTGTTCGGCGACGTCGAGATGGCTGGCGGATGGAGAAACCAGTGCACCGAGCTCCTCGCGCAAGGGCTCGATCAACTGGGCCCAGGATGGCAGTTTCGAGCGCATCGAGATGCCGGCCCCGACGAACACCGTGCCGTTGCCGCTGGCAAAGCGCTCGATCAATTGCCGATCGATCTCGGGACAATTCGGCTTTTTCTTTTCCACGTGCGGCTCCCGCCCAAACCTTCACGCTATACGTGGTGCATATGGACGGTTTGAGGGAACGCAAAAACGCCCCGGGCGATTTCTCGCGCGGGGCGCCTGGCGGTCCGGGCCGCGGTCGCGGTCGAGCGCGCTTAGCCTGCCAGTTTCTGCTTCAGCAACTCGGTCACCTGGGCCGGATTGGCCTTGCCTTTCGACGCCTTCATCGCCTGGCCGATCAGGGCGTTGATGGCGGCTTCCTTGCCGGCGCGATATTGTTCGACCGATTTGGCGTTGGCGGCCAGGACTTCGTCGACGATCGCTTCCAGCGCGCCCGTGTCCGAGATCTGCTTCAGGCCTTTCTGGTCGATCACCGTGTCGGCCAGCGCTTCATCGGCCGATTTGGTTTCCCACATCGCGGCGAAGACTTCCTTGGCGGCCTTGTTCGAGATCGTGCCGTCGGCGATGCGCTTGATGAGCAGGGCCAGTTGGGCCGCGCTGACCGGGGCGTCGGCCAGTTCCACAGCTTCGCGGTTCAGGGTCGACGAGACGTCGCCCATCATCCAGTTGGCGGCAGCCTTCGCGTTTTCCTTGCCGGCCTTGGCCACCACGGCTTCGTAGTAGGTCGCCATCGCCTTCGACGAGGTCAGCACCAGGGCGTCGTATTCCGGCAGGCCGTACTCGCCCGTGAAACGCGCGCGCAGGGCGCCCGGCAGTTCTGGCATGTCGGCCTGGACGCGGTCGATCCACTCCTGGCCGATCACCAGCGGCGGCAGGTCGGGATCGGGGAAGTAGCGGTAATCCTGCGCGTCTTCCTTGGTGCGCATCGAACGGGTCTCTTTGCGGTCCGGGTCCCACAGGCGCGTCGCCTGGATCACCTTGCCGCCGTCCTCGATCAGCTCGATCTGGCGCCGCACTTCGTAGTGGATCGCTTCTTCCATGAAGCGGAACGAGTTCAGGTTCTTGATCTCGCAGCGGGTGCCGAATTCCTTCTGGCCGACCGGACGCACCGAGACGTTGACGTCGCAGCGGAACGAGCCCTCTTGCATATTGCCGTCGCAGACGCCCAGCCACATCACCAGCGAGTGCAGCGCTTTCGCATATGCCACGGCTTCGTTCGCGCTGCGCATCTCGGGCTCGGACACGATCTCGAGCAGCGGGGTGCCGGCGCGATTGAGGTCGATGCCGCTCATGCCGGCGTAGTCTTCGTGCAGCGATTTACCGGCATCCTCTTCGAGGTGGGCGCGGGTCAGGTTGACGGTCTTGGTCTCCAGCTTGCCGTCTTTTTCATAGGCGAAGCTGATGGTGCCGCCCTGGACCACCGGATCGTCCATCTGGCTGATCTGGTAACCCTTCGGCAGGTCGGGATAAAAATAGTTCTTGCGCGCGAAGACCGATTGCGGCGCGATCTTCGCGCCGACCGCCAGGCCGAAACGGATCGCACGCTCGACCGCGCCGCGGTTCAGCACCGGCAGCACGCCCGGCAGCGCCAGGTCGACCGGGCTGGCCTGCGTGTTCGGCTCGGCGCCAAAACGGATCGAGCTGCCGCTGAAGATTTTCGATTGGGTCGTGAGCTGGACGTGATTCTCAAGACCGATGACGACTTCCCATTGCATAGTGATTCTCTCTATTCTGTGCGCGTTTAAACGCCTTCAGGCGTACGCTGGTGCCAGTCGGTCGCCTGCTGGTACTGGTGCGCGATGTTCAGCAGTTTCGCCTCGGCGAAGTAGTTGCCGATGATTTGCAGGCCGACCGGGCGCTTGCCATTCTTGTCACCGGTGCCGAAACCGCAAGGGATCGACATGCCCGGCAGGCCGGCCAGGCTGGTCGACAGGGTAAAGATGTCGGCCAGGTAGTTCGCCACCGGGTCATTCGCCTTGGAGCCCAGGTCCCAGGCCACCGTCGGCGCCACCGGTCCCATGATCACGTCGCACTTGTCGGCGAAGGCGGCCTGGAAGTCGTCGGCGATCAGGCGCCGGATCTTTTGCGCCTGCACGTAATAGGCGTCGTAGTAGCCGTGGCACAGCACATAGGTGCCGACCAGGATGCGCCGCTTGACCTCGGTCCCAAAACCTTCGGCGCGGGTTTTGCGGTACATGTCCTGCAAATCCTTGTACTCGCTGGCGCGGTGGCCATAGCGCACGCCGTCGAAGCGCGACAGGTTCGACGAAGCCTCGGCCGGGGCGATGATGTAATAGGTCGGGATCGACAGCGCCGTCTTCGGCAGCGAGATGTCGACCAATACAGCGCCCAGCTTCACGAACTGATCGAGCGCCGCGCGCACCGCGCCTTCGACGTCGCTCGCCAGGCCTTCGCCGAAGTATTCGGCAGGCACGCCGATGCGCAGGCCATCCAGGGGCTTGTCCAGGTCGCGCGTATAGTCTTCGCGTACATTGCCTTGTTCGACCGTCAGGCTGGTCGAATCGCGCTCGTCGAAGCCGATCATTTCGTTGAGCAGCAGCGCGCAATCCTCGGCGGTCTGGGCGATCGGGCCGCCCTGGTCGAGCGACGAGGCGAAGGCGATCATGCCGAAGCGCGACACGCGGCCATAGGTCGGCTTGATGCCGGTGACGCCGCAGAAGGCGGCCGGCTGGCGGATCGAGCCGCCGGTGTCGGTCGCGGTAGCGGCCGGCGCCAGGCGCGCGGCGATCGCGGCGGCCGAGCCGCCCGACGAGCCGCCCGGCACGGCGCTGGCATCCCACGGATTCCTGACCGCGCCATAGGCCGAGTTTTCGTTGGCCGAACCCATCGCGAATTCATCGAGGTTGACCTTGCCCAGGGTGACCATCCCGGCCGCCTTGAAGCGGTCGACGACGGTCGCGTCGAAAGGCGAGACGTAACCGTCCAGCATCTTCGAGCCGGCCGTGGTGCGCCAGCCGCGGGTGACGAAGATGTCCTTGTGCGCGATCGGCACGCCGGTCAGCGGGCCGGCCGTGCCCTGGGCCAGGCGCTCATCGGCGGCCGCGGCCTGGGCCAGCGTCAGTTCATGGTCCACGTGCAGGAAGGCGTTATGCCCGCTCGCGTCGATGCGGCCGAGGTAGTGGCGCGCCAGCTCGGTCGCGGATACCTGTTTCGAGTGCAGGAGCGTGGACAGCTCCTTGATGGTCTTGTTGTGCATGTGCGGTTCGATCTTTTAGCGATTCGTGAAAGCGGCGGGCGGTTACTCGATGACCTTCGGCACCAGGTACAGCCCATCCTGCGCCTTCGGCGCCGGCGCCTGGTAGTCGTCGCGGCGGTTCTCTTCGGTGACCGCGTCGTCGCGCAGGCGCAGCGGCAGGGCCAGGATGGCCGACAGCGGCTGGGCCAGCGGCGCCACGCCGGTGGTGTCCACCGCCTGCATCTGTTCGGCCAGCGCGAAGATGCCGTTCAGCTCGGCCAGAGCGGTCTCGGCATGGGCGTCGTCCATGTCGAGCTGGGCCAGGTTGGCGATGCGTTTTACGTCGGAAAGGGTCAGGGACATGGCAATATGGCGCGCCAAGAGCGCGCAAAAAATGATTCAGCGAATAATGAATGTTAGCAAGATGTCAGCGAACGGCTTCTTAAAGGCGATAAAACCCTGCAAACACCGTCCAAATCGCTTGCAAATCGGTGGGGAAAACCACCTGTATTGAGCATGTAAACGACAAATTATAAGGTAGAATGGCGGGCTAATGCGTTGTCGTGCCGAAAGCCTGGCACCCTCGCATGCGAAGTCCGCGGTGCCCATGCGTGGCAGGTGCGGCACAGAATCCCCGATCAATGTTTAGGCGCACATTGATGCGCATCAGGACACCCATGTTTGGTTTTTTACGCAGCTACTTCTCGAATGACCTGGCGATCGACCTCGGCACCGCCAACACGCTGATCTACGTCCGCGGGCTGGGCATCGTCCTGGACGAGCCTTCGGTGGTCGCGATCCGCCAGGAAGGTGGCCCGAACGGCAAGAAGACCATCCAGGCAGTCGGCAAGGAAGCCAAGCAGATGCTGGGCAAGGTGCCCGGCAATATCGAAGCGATCCGCCCGATGAAGGATGGCGTGATCGCCGACTTCACCGTCACCGAGCAGATGCTCAAGCAGTTCATTCGCATGGTGCACGACTCGAAATTCTTCCGTCCGTCGCCGCGCATCATCATCTGCGTGCCGTGCGGCTCGACCCAGGTCGAGCGCCGCGCGATCCGCGAATCGGCGCTCGGCGCCGGCGCCTCGCAGGTCTACCTGATCGAAGAGCCGATGGCGGCCGCGATCGGCGCCGGCCTGCCGGTGTCCGAAGCGACCGGCTCGATGGTGGTCGACATCGGCGGCGGCACCACCGAAGTGGGCATCATCTCGCTGGGCGGCATGGTCTATAAAGGCTCGGTGCGCGTCGGCGGCGACAAGTTCGACGAAGCCATCGTCAACTACATCCGCCGCAACTACGGCATGCTGATCGGCGAACAGACCGCCGAAGCGATCAAGAAGGCGATCGGCTCGGCGTTCCCGGGTTCCGAAGTCAAGGAAATGGAAGTCAAGGGCCGCAACCTGTCCGAAGGCATCCCGCGTTCGTTCACCATCTCGAGCAACGAGATCCTGGAAGCGCTCACCGATCCGCTGAACCAGATCGTGTCGGCCGTGAAGAACGCGCTGGAACAGGCGCCGCCGGAACTGGGCGCCGACATCGCCGAAAAAGGCATGATGCTGACCGGCGGCGGCGCGCTGCTGCGCGACCTCGATCGTTTGCTGATGGAAGAAACCGGCCTGCCGGTGCTGGCAGCCGAAGATCCGCTGACCTGCGTGGTGCGCGGTTCGGGCATGGCCCTCGAGCGCATGGATAAACTTGGTTCGATTTTCTCGTACGAATAAGACGCGCGCGATCGACCAGGGCGGGCAGGGCGTGCGGTCACAAGCTGCGCGCATCTGCCCGCCTTGGTATTGACCGCCCGCGTTACCACCAACGGACGTCATGGAATACAGTCCTCCGCCGCTGTTCAAACAAGGCGCCCCTGCCCGTGTCAAGGTGACGGTGTTCGCACTGATCGCGATCATATTGCTGTTCGTCGACGCCCGCATGGGATTGCTGGCCGGGGTGCGCCAGGTGGCGGCCACGGTGCTGTATCCGCTGCAGATGGCGGCCCTGATGCCGCGCGAGGCGCTGGCCAATATGGACGAGTATTTCTCGTCGCTGTCGACCCTGCAGAAGGAAGTCCAGGCCCTCAAGCACCAGGAGCTGGCGCGTGCGCAGCTGCTGCAGCAGGCCCAGTTCCAGATGGCCGAGAATGCCCATTTGCGGCGCCTGATGGCGGGCAAGCAGCAACTGCCGGTGCAGTCGCAGATGGCCGAGATCCTGTACGACGCGCGCGACCCGTCCACGCGCCGCATCGTGATCAACCGCGGTTCGCGTGACGACGTCACGCTCGGCCTGCCGGTGATCGACCATGCCGGCGTGGTCGGCCAGGTCACGCGCGTGTTCCCGTTTACTGCAGAAGTGACGCTCCTGACCGACAAGGACCAGGCGATTCCGGTGCAGGTGCTGCGCAGCGGCCTGCGCAGCATCATCTACGGCCGTGGCAATACTGGCCTGCTCGACCTGCGCTTCGTGGCGCAAGACGCCGACATCCAGGTCGGCGACGTGCTGGTGACCTCGGGCCTGGACGGGATGTACCCGGCCGGCCTGGCGGTGGCGCGCGTGACCCAGGTCGAGAAGGCCACCGGCTCGTTCGGCCGCGTGGTCGGCCAGCCTCTGGCCGGCATCGACCGCAACCGCCAGGTGCTGGTCATCATGTCGCACAGCGGCCTGCCGCCACGCCCGGCGCCAGAGACGACGCCTGCCGCCGGCCGCCGCAATATGCCGAAGATGACGCCGGTGCCGCAGCCGCCGCTGCCAGCCGCGCCGCTGCCGGCGGCCGGCACGCCGGCCAATGCGCCGGCCCAGGCCGCGCCGTCCACCAACGGAACGGCGGCGCCGGCCCTGCCGCCAGCCGCCGCGCCGACTTCCACGCCACCCGCAACGACCGCGACCGCGCCAGCGCCGGCCGCCCGAACGGAGTAAGCCGCCATGTCCGGTAGCCGTCCGCATTACATCCTGCTGCCCGTCAGCCCGCTGTTCATCGCCTTCAGCCTGGTGTGCGCCTTCATGCTCAACCTGATGCCCTGGGGGCGCTGGGTCGGGGCGCCCGACTTCGTCGCGCTGGTGCTGGTGTTCTGGGGCATCCACCAGCCGCGCAAGGTCGGCATCGGCGTCGCCTTCTGCATGGGCCTGTTGATGGACGTGCACGACGCCAGCCTGCTGGGCGAGAACGCGCTGTCGTACACGCTGCTGTCCTACCTGGCCATCATGATCCACCGCCGCGTGCTGTGGTTCCCGGTGATGACCCAGGCCATGCACGTGTTCCCGCTGCTGCTGCTGGCCCAGGCCATCCAGCTGGTGGTCCATTTCGTGGTGTCGGGCCGCTTCCCGGGCCTCTTGCAATTCGTCGAGAGCGTGGTGGCGGTGGCCATCTGGCCGGTGATCACCTGGCTGCTGCTGGCGCCGCAGCGGCGCGCCGTCGACCGCGACCACACCCGGCCGATCTGACCAGGTTCGATCCAGAATGACCGAGTTCAAGGACAGCGACCGCGAGATCCACCAGTTCCGGATGCGCCTCACGGCGCTGGTGGGCCTCGTCTTCATCTGCTTCGGCCTATTGGTTGCGCGCGTGGTCTGGCTGCAGGTGCTGCACCACGACCAGTACGCGGCCCAGGCCGAGGACAACCGCATCGCACTGGTGCCGATCGTGCCCAACCGCGGCCTGATCGTGGACCGCAACGGCGTGGTTTTGGCACGTAATTATTCGGCCTACACGCTCGAGATCACGCCCTCCAAGCTGCAGGCCGACATGGAATCGGTGATCGACGAGCTGGCCAAGCTGGTCGAGATCGACGCCCGCGACCGGCGCCGCTTCAAGCGCCTGCGCGAAGAGTCGCGCAGCTTCGCCAGCGTGCCGCTGCGCACCCGCCTGACCGACGACGAGGTGGCGCGCTTCACCGCCCAGCGCTTCCGTTTCCCCGGCGTCGAGGTGCAGGCGCGCCTGTTCCGCCAGTATCCGATGGGCGAAGTCGCCTCGCACGTGATCGGCTACATCGGCCGCATCAACGCCAAGGAGGCGGCGGCGATCGAGGAGGGCGACGACGCCGCCAACTACAACGGCACCGACCATATCGGCAAGGAAGGCGTCGAGAAGCGCTACGAGCGCCAGCTGCATGGCACGACCGGCTACGAGCAGGTCGAGCGCTCGGCCGGCGGGCGCGCGATCCGCACGCTCAAGCGCACCGCGCCGGTCCCGGGCAGCAACCTGATCCTGTCGATCGACATCGAACTGCAAAAGATCGCCGAGGAAGCCTTTGGCGAGCACCGCGGCGCGCTGGTGGCGATCGAACCGTCGACCGGTGACGTGCTGGCCTATGTCTCGCGCCCCGGCTTCGACCCCAACCTGTTTGTCGACGGCATCGACACCCAGAGCTGGAACGAATTGAACACGTCGCTCGATCGCCCGCTGATGAACCGGCCCTTGTCGGGCACCTATCCGCCTGGCTCGACCTTCAAGCCCTTCATGTCGCTGGCGGCGCTGGAGATGGGCTTTCGCCGTCCGCAGGACGCGATCCGCGACCCCGGCTTCTTCATGCTGGGCGGGCACCGCTTCAATGACGACAAGCCGGGCGGCCACGGCATCGTCAATATGTACCATTCGATCGCCCACTCCTGCGACACCTATTATTACCAGCTCGGCAACGAGATGGGGATCGACAATATCTCGAAATTCATGCGCGAATTCGGCTTCGGCCAGCCGACCGGGATCGACCTCGACTACGAAAAAGTCGGGGTGCTGCCCTCGAAGGAATGGAAGGCCGAGCGCTTCAAGCGCAACCGCGCGGCCCAGAAATGGGTAGGCGGCGACACCATCTCGATCTCGATCGGGCAGGGCTTCAACCACTACACCATGCTGCAGCTGGCGCATGCGACCGCGATCCTGGCCAATGACGGCGTGGTCATGAAGCCGCACCTGGTCAAGATGATCGAGGATGGCGTCAGCCGCGAGCGCACCCTGACCGTGCCCAAGGAAACCCGGCGCCTGGCGATGAAGCAGGAACACCTCGACTTCATCAAGGATGCGATGGCGGGCGTGATGCGCGAGGGCACCGGGCAGCGCGCGTTTTCAAGCGCCACGTATACTTCGGCCGGCAAGACTGGCACCGCGCAGGTGATCGGCTTGCGCGGCAAGAAGTACGATGCCAACGCGATCGACGAACGGCATCGCGACAATGCGCTGTTTACCGCCTTCGCGCCGGTCGAGCAGCCGCGCATCGCGCTGGCGATGGTGGTCGAGAACGCCGGCTTCGGCGGCGTCGTGGCGGCGCCGATCGCACGCAAGGTGCTCGACTATGCGATCCTCGGCAAGCGTCCGGCGCCGCCGCCCGAACCGAAGAACACCACGCGCCCGGTCACCGTCAAGAAGGCCGCGCCCGCCCCAGCGGCCGCGCCGGCCCAGGTGGCCGCCGCTCCTACCGCTGCCGCCGCCACCCGAACCGAGTAAGCCATGGCCCATATCCCAGAACGGCGCTCGCTGCGCCGCCGCCTGCGCCCCTATTTCACGGTGTTCGACCTGCCGCTGACCCTGATCCTGGGCCTCCTGGTGACGATCAGCATGGTCACCATGATGTCGGCCGGCGCCACCTTCCCGGACCGGGTCGAACACCAGGTCCGCAACTTCCTGCTGTCGTTCGCCGTCATGTGGATCGCCGCGAACATCGCGCCCCAGACCCTGATGCGCCTGGCGGTGCCGATCTACACGATCGGCATCTCGCTATTGATCGCGGTGGCCCTGTTCGGCCTGATCAAGAAGGGCGCCCGGCGCTGGCTGCACATCGGCGTGATCGACATCCAGCCGTCCGAGATCATGAAGATCGGCCTGCCGCTGATGCTGGCCTGGTACTTCCAGACCCGGGCCCAGGTCGCCGAGTGGAAGCATTACATCATCGCGGCCGTGATCCTGTTCATCCCGGTCGCCCTCATCATGGAACAGCCCGACCTGGGCACTTCGCTGCTGGTCGCGTCCTCGGGCCTGTACGTGATCTTCCTGGCCGGCCTGTCATGGAAGGCGATCGCCGCGGTCACGGCGAGCGTGCTGGCGTTTCTGCCGATCGGCTGGTCGATGATGCACGACTACCAGCGCGAGCGGGTGATGACCCTGATCGACCCGACCTCGGACCCGCTGGGCAAGGGTTTCCACATCATCCAGTCGATCATCGCGATCGGCTCGGGCGGCGTGACCGGCAAGGGCTATATGCAGGGCACCCAGGGCTACCTCGAATTCGTCCCCGAGCGCACCACCGACTTCGTGTTCTCGGTGTATTCCGAGGAATTCGGCCTGGTCGGCAACCTGTTCCTGCTGTTCGTCTACCTGCTCCTGATCGGGCGCGGCCTGATGATCGCGGCCAATGCGCCGAACGCCTTCGGCCGCCTGCTGGCCGGCTCCATCTCGATGATTTTCTTTACGTATGCCTTCGTCAATATGGGCATGGTGGCCGGGATCTTGCCCGTGGTGGGGGTGCCGCTACCCTTCATGAGCTATGGCGGCACCGCCTTCATCACCCTCGGACTTGGCGCCGGCATATTGATGAGTATTCAAAGACATCGTAAACTGGTGCAGACCTAGACTTCATAAAGGACAGCCAATGGGCGTTCGTACAAGCTTCCTGGCGGTCATACCGGTTGCCATTTTAGTATCGGCTTGCAGCAGCACGGGAGAGCACAAGAAGCTCAATCCCTTCCCCTGGCCGCACAAGCCGACCGCCAAGCACGGCAAGGCGCCGCAGCTGCCGCCCGCCAAATCGGGCCGCGGCGGCTACTACAAGGACGACGGCCCGGGCGACAACATCCCCGACGGCCTGCTCGAGGTCCCTGATGCGGTGGTCAAGTCCGAGCCGTTCAACAAGTGGACCGGCCGTCCGTACACGGTGCTGGGCAAGACCTATACCCCGCTGGGGAACGACGAGCCGTACAGCGCGCGCGGCGTGAGCACCTGGTATGGCGTCAAGTTCCATGGCCAGCGCACCGCTTCCGGCGAACTGTACGATATGTACAAGATGACGGCCGCGCATCCGACCCTGCCGATTCCCTCGTATGTGCGCGTGACCAGCCTCGATACCGGCAACTCGGTGGTGGTGCGCATCAACGACCGCGGTCCCTTCCACGCCAGCCGCATCATCGACGTCTCATATACGGCGGCGCTCAAGCTCGGGCTGCTGGGCAAGGGCAGCCACGAAGTCGAGATCGAGCGCCTGTTCCCGGGCGATCCGATCGTCCCGCCGGCCCGGATCGCGGCGGCGCGCCGCGAAGTCGCGTCGATCGCGCAATCGGCGCCGCCCGAGATCGAGGCGCTGATGCTCGAAGACCGGATTCATTCCGACAGCGCGGCGCTGGTGCGCCAGGCCGAGCCCGAGCCCGAGTCGGCGCCTGTGCCTGCGCCGGCGAGCGCCGGCCGCTACTTCATCCAGCTCGGCGCCTATGGCCGGGCCGGCACCGCCGAGGCGATGAGCGAGAAGATCAGCAATGCCGGCGTCGAGCTGGGCCAATTGGAGGTGGTCAAGGTGGGTTCGCTGAACCGCCTGTACGGCGGCCCGTATGCCAGCCGCGCCGAGGCAGCCGAGGCCATGCGCGCGCTGCCGGCGAGCCTCGGCTTCAAGCCGATCGTGATCCAGCGCTGAGCTGGGCTCCAATAAAAAAATGGCCGGTGATGAACCGGCCATTTTCTTTCAGTGGAAGAGAACCGCTTATGCCTTGGCGGCGCTGCTGCGGCGACGACGGGCGAAGCCGATGGCGGCCAGGCCGGCACCGGCGAGCAGGACGCTCGACGGCTCAGGCACTTCGGCCGGCTCTTTGCCTGGTTCTTCGACCGGGATGTCGATTTTCGTGTAGTCGAGCAGCAGGTTGGCGCTGGTCAGCACCAGGTCGCCACCGATCTTCAGGGTCAGGCCGAGCTTGCCATCATTGAGCAGCATGTCGATGATGGACTTGTTGTTGATGAAGCCCTTGATTTCGAATTCGCCCGAGTTCTGGAACGAGTTCTCGTAGGTGGTCGTGACGTTCGAGGAAGCCTTTGCGCAGCGCTTTCCATCGCAGTGTTTGAATTCGCTGCGAGTGCTGTCCTTGACCTTGGTGACCTGGTCGAACCACATGCCCTCGGTGCTGCCGCTACCGAGCGTGAGTCGGTCGAACATCACCTTGGCGGTTTCCACACCGGTGTAGTAGTAGTGGGTATCGGTGGCCGTCACATCGCGCGAAAAGGCGTTCTTGTTCTTGTTATAGACATATTCACCCTTCGTATCGTCGCGGCGATCCCAGCCGCTCCACAAGCCCCTGTCGCCAGTGTCCGAGAACTTGAACGAGAACGACAGGCTGTTGACGGTGTAGTCGGCGGGCAGGCCCGACAGGCCGCTGAAGACCGAGGTGTACGTCTTCGGGAACCAGGTACTGCCCGACAGCTGTTGGCCGGTCAGCTGGCTATCCAGCGAAATAGCGGCGGCAAAGGCGGAAGCTGGGATGGCGGTGCTGGCAACGAACAGTGCTGCGATGATGATCTTTTTCATATTTCCCTCAAGTAATCTATTTTTTATAAAAACAACTTAGTTTGATATATAGCAATTAGTGTGCCAGAAACATAAATCTTTGTTTTTATTAACTTTAATTTTTTCACGCAAACATTGGTGTAAAGATTTTCGACACTGGCGACGGATCTGGACGCAAAAAAAAGCGCACCAGATGGTGCGCCTGTGGGCGATACGGCAGGACGTGTGCCGCTATTCGCAACTGCGCAAGCCGGCATTCGGATAGCCGTCGGCGATCCCCGCCAGGCGCGTGCGCACGCCAGGCTCGATGGCGCGGTATTGGTAGGCTGCGCGCTGTACCTGCGGGCCGCGTGGCAGCACCTGCACACCGCGTACACCCTGGCGCTGCAGTTGCGTCACCAGTTTCTGCGCCGCGCTGTCGGTCTTGAAGACACCCAGCGAGATCGCCCAGCGCAGCGGCGAGTCGCCCTGCATGATGTAAAAATTCTCGACACCGCGTTCCTTGAGCTCGGCGGCGCGGCGCTGGGCGCCTTCGCGGCCGCCGTTCGGCGGCAGATAGACCAGGCGGCTGCTCACTTCCTGGAACGGCACCTCGACCCGGGTCTGGCGCGCGGCCAGGTCCAGGTTCGCGATGCGCGACTCGAAGCGGCGCGCGTCGGCGGCGCTGAAGGGGCCGGCCTGGACGCAGGCGACCAGGTCCGGGGCGACCGCGACCGGCGCCGTTGGCGCTGCCGGCGCCTCGGTCGCGGCGGCTTGCGGCTCGGCGGCTTCCTCGGCCTCGACGGCGTCGAGCGCGCGCTTGGCTTCGACCGCCGTCAGCTGCGTCAGGCGTTCGGGCGCCAGCTGGTTCTTCAGCCGCGCCGGTTCGCGCTCGCCACCGCCGGGCTGGCCCAGCACCCCCTGGCCATAGGCCAGCAATGCCGCGTTCGCGGCCAGCAGCGCCCAGAAGACGAATTTCAGCACCGAGCTTCTCCCTTTGTCGACGCGGCCGCCGCATGCAGGCCGACCAGCACGATATTATCGACCACCAGGTGCGCAATCTTGAGCGCCGGCGCGATATAGGGCGCGGCGCCGCCCGAGACGATGCAGGCCGCGGCGCGATGCCCGGCCACCGCGCGCTCGATGGCGCCGGCCTGCGCCGACAGCACGCCAGAGAGAATCGCGTCGTTCGTGTTGTCGCCGAACAGGGCGGGCAGGGCGCCCGGCGCCACCTGCGGCAACTGGGCCGTGTTGCTGGCCAGGCTCGACGCCATCAGGGCCAGGCCGGGCAGGATCATGCCGCCCACGAAGCGGCCGTCGGCGCTCACCGCGTCGACCGTGGTCGCGGTGCCGCAGGTTGCCACGATCACATCCTGGCCGGGCGCCAGCGCGCGCGCGCCGATGGCGGCGGCGAAGCGGTCGCAGCCCAGGCGGGCCGGCTCGCGGTAGCCGTTGCAGAGGCCAGCGCGTTCAGGCGTGGAGGCGAACCATTCGACGGCGATTCCCGTCGGCAGCGCAGCCGCGATCCGGGCGGCCAGCTCTGGACCGGCCACGTTCGACACCAGCGCCTGCGTCACGCCACGCGCGGCCCATTCGGCCGCAAGGTCGTCCAGCCGCGCGTGCAGGACAGCGCCCTGGGCGCGCCATGTGCCGGGCGCCGCGGCGGCATCGGCCAGTGCCCACTTGACGCGGGTATTGCCCGCATCGACCAGCAGCATCATGCCTTGACCCGCAGCGACACGTCGCCGGCCATCACCGTGATCCGGCCCTGGTCCGTGTCGAGCAGCAGGCGTCCGCTGTCGTCGACGCCGGCGGCGCGGCCTTCGTGCAACACGGCGCCGTTATCCAGCAAGACCACGGTCTCGCCCTGCCAGGCGTGGCGCAGGTTCCAGCGCGCGGCAAACGCCGCGAAGCCGCGCGCGGCGAATTCCGCCAGGGCCGCGGCCAGGCCGTCGAGCAGGGCCGCCATCAATGCGTCGCGTTCCATGCGCGCCAGCCAGGGCACGCCGGCGGCGCTGCGCCCCAGTTGCGCCTCCATCTCGTCGGGCATCAGGAGGTTCAGGCCAATGCCGATCACGGTCCAGGTGCCGCCGCCCGGCGCCGACCCGGTCTCGACCAGGATGCCGGCCAGCTTGTCGCCATCCTTGAGCAGGTCGTTCGGCCATTTGAGCTGGACTTGCTGGCCCAGCGCGCCCAGCGTCTCGGCCAGCGCCACGCCGATCGCGAGCGGCAGGCCGCTGAGCGCCTGCGGGCCGCCGTCGAATTTCCAGGCCAGTGAAAAGGTCAGCGAGCCTTCGGGCGACGACAGCCAGCTGCGCCCGGCGCGGCCGCGGCCCGCGGTCTGGTGCTCGGCCACCAGCAGCAGCGGCGCATCGAGGCTCGCGGCGCGCGCCAGCAGGTCGGCGTTGGTGGAGCCGGTTTCGTGGACGACTTCGACCGCGACCCCGGAGCGCGACAGGCTGGCGATGTGTTCCGCGTTCATGCTTCCCCCTGGCGCTGTTTGGTCGGCGCGCGCGCGAACAGGCGGTCGAACACGACGTTGGGCAGCAGGCGCAGCAGCCTGGCGACGACGCCCATCTGCCAGGGCAGCACGCGGTAGCTGTCGCCGCGCGCGATCACGGCGGCGGCCTGCGCGGCGAAGCGCTCGGCAGGCATCAGGAAGGGCATGGGAAAACGGTTCTTGCTGGTCATGGGAGTATCGATGTAGCCGGGGGCGATCGTCACTACCCGGATGTTGGAGCCGCGCAGTTCGAGCCGCAGCGCCTCGCAGTAACTGTGTACGGCGGCCTTGCTGGCGCAGTAGGCGCCGGCGCCGCGCATGCCGCGGATGCCCGCCACGCTGCCGATGCCCACCAGGCGGCACGGTGTCGCCTGCTGCCGCATGGCGGCGATGAACGGGGCGAAGGTGGCGACCGTGGCGTTCACATTGGTGGCGAACACGGCATCGAACACGGCCAGGTCGGCCGGGCGGTCGGTGAGGGTGCCGTGCGAGATGCCGGCGCTGGCGATGACGATGTCGGCGCCGCCCGCGGCGAGAAAATCGTGCGCGGCCGCCGCCAGGGCATCGCGCTCGAGCACGTCGACCGCGTAGATGTGGTGGCGCTCGGGATTTGGCAGCGATGCCGCCAGGGCCACCAGGTGGTCATGGCGGCGCGCCAGCAGGCCGAGCGTGGCGCCGCGCGCGGCGTACTCGCGCGCCAGGGCGGCGCCGATGCCGCTCGAGGCGCCGGTGATGAAGACGCGCTCTGGCCGCGCCATTCGCCTGGTCAGCGCTGGTTGCGCACGATGGCGACGTCGATGCCGCTGTCGAGCAGCTTGGCGCGCGCCTTGTTGACGGCTTCGACTTGCGAATACGGGCCGACGCGCACGCGGTGCAGCACGCCGCTGTCGGTGCTGCGGTCGGTGATCGCGGCCTCGAAGCCGAGCAAGGCCAGCTTGGCGCGGGTGTTCTCGGCGTCGGACATTTCGCGGAAGGCGCCCGCCTGCAGGTAATAGATATAGCCGTCGGTCACGGCCGCGGCGCCGGGTGCGGGGGCGGCGGTGTTGACTGGCGCGGCCGGCACCGGCGCGGCGGCAGGGCGCGGCTCCTGCATGCCGGCGATGGCGGCGCCCAGTGGATCCGAATCGGCTTGCTGTCGCGGTGCGGCCGGCGCAGGCGCGCTTGGCGCCGGCGCGGGCGCGCCCGGCTGGGCCGGCGGCGCCTGCGGCACCGGCGCCCGGTTGCCGTACAGCGGCTTGTTGGGGTCGGAGGCCTGGCTCGGCTCGAGGTCGGCCGGACGGCCCATCTTGTTGGAACGGTCGGTGAAGGGCGAGGCGCCCTTGGTGATCACGAGCGCGACCGCCACCGCGATGCCCAGGCCGATGATCAGGCCGATGATGATGCCGGTCAGGGTGCTGCCGCGTTGGTGGCGCTGCGAGAAATGTCGGATGGCGGTCATGTCGCTTTATCTGAATATGAAACGTTGGGCTTACATCTTCTCTGGCGCCGAGACGCCGATCAGTGCCAGGCCGTTGCGCAGCACCTGGCGGGTGGCGGCGGCCAGCGCCAGGCGGGCCAGCTTGAGTGCTTCGTTGTCGTCGAGCAGCCACTTGTGCGCGAAGTAGTAGCTGTGCAGCTCGCCGGCCAGTTCGCGCAGGTAGAACGCGACCTGGTGCGGGCCGAGTTCGGCCTGGGCGCGCTGCAGCATCTCGGGGTAGGCCGCCAGCTTGGCCAGCAGCTGCGACTCGTGCGATTCGGTCAGCGGCGACAGATCCACGCCGGACAGGCTGGCGACGTCGCCGCCCCAGTTGGCCAGTGCCGAGCAGATGCGCGCGTGGGCGTACTGCACATAATAGACGGGATTTTCGTCGTTGGTCGCGAGGGCGACGTCAACGTCGAACACGAACTCGGTGTCGGCCTTGCGCGAGATCAGGAAGAAACGCACCGCATCGCGGCCGCGCGTGACGTCGCCATTGCCCGACCATTCGATCAGGTCGCGCACGGTGACGTAGGAACCGGCGCGCTTGGAGATCTTGACCTCTTCGCCGTTCTTCATGACGGTGACCATCTTGTGCAGTACGTAGTCGGGATAGCCCTGCGGGATGCCGATGTTCACCGCCTGCAGGCCGGCGCGCACGCGCGCGATGGTGCCGTGGTGATCGCTGCCCTGGATATTGATCGCCTGGTCGAAGCCGCGGCGGAATTTCTGGATGTGGTAGGCGACGTCCGGTACGAAATAGGTATAGGTGCCGTCGGACTTGCGCATCACGCGGTCCTTGTCGTCGCCGTAGTCGGTGGTCTTGAGCCACAGGGCGCCGCCGTCTTCATACGTCTTGCCGGCATCGACCAGGGCCTGCACCGCGGTCTCGACCTTGCCGTCGGCGTACAGCGACGACTCGAGATAGTAATTGTCGAACTTGACGCCGAACGCCTGCAGGTCCTGGTCCTGCTCGTTGCGCAGGTAGGTGACCGCGAAGCGGCGGATCGATTCGATGTCTTCGACGTCGCCGCTGGCGGTGCTTGGGGCGCCGTCGCTGGCCGACACGGTCTTTTTTGCCAGGAAATCGGCCGCGATGTCGGCGATGTAGTCGCCGTTATAGGCCGACTCTGGCCATTCGGCGTCGCCCGGCTTGAAGCCGCGCGCGCGCGCCTGGACCGAGGTGGCCAGCGTGGCGATCTGGACGCCGGCATCGTTGTAGTAGAACTCGCGGGTGACTTCGATGCCCTGCGATTCGAACAGCGACGACAGCGCATCGCCCAGCGCGGCCTGGCGGCCGTGGCCGACGTGCAGCGGGCCGGTCGGGTTGGCCGAGACGAATTCGATGATCGCATGGTGGCCGCTGGCTGCGCCGGCGCGGCCGAAGGCTTCGCCCTGCTCGAGCACGCTGCGCACGACCGATTGCTTGGCGGCGGCGGCCACGCGCAGGTTGATGAAGCCGGGGCCGGCAATGTCCGCTGATTCGATCAGTCCCTGCGCGCCCGGCTCGGCCTGCAGCGCGGCGACCAGGCGGGTGGCCAGTTCGCGCGGATTGGTCTTGAGCGGCTTGGCCAGCTGCATGGCGATATTGCAGGCGATGTCGCCGTGCGAAGGATCGCGCGGACGCTCCAGCACCACATTGGGGGTGAGGTCGGTGCCGGCGACGATCGGGGCGAGGGCTGCCTGGAACAGGGCAACGATGTGTTGTTTTTGTTGGGCGAGCATGGGAATGGTCGAATAATAGGTGCTGCTGATGGACGGCGCCTGCTTCCCGGACGGTGAGCCGGTAGATGAGCAGGCAAACAGCGGACATTATACTAGTTTGATGCCACGCTTTGGCTGGCCACGGCGTTCGCGCTTGGCGGTCCGACAACCATATTAAGCGTCGCCAAAGGCATAACCGTTACAATGGGAGCCCATTTTCGCAACATTTTATTCGCCATGACTGACAAGCGTCCAACGCTCTCCCTGAAACCCAAGGCCAGGCCGGCCGCCGACCGCCGCGCCACGGGCGCGGTAGGCCGCAATCCGGGGCAGGGCGGCCAGGGCGCCGCAGGTCGTGGCAGCGGCAAGCCGGGACCGGCCGCATCGGGCCAGCCGCGCCCGGCGCGTGAGGAACCGCGCCTGCGCCAGAGCCATGAGGTCAAGGTTGCCCCCCAGCGCGACTACCGGCCCGACCTCAAGACCGATTCGCTGGCGCTGGCCCTGCTGGGCGCCGCCAGTGCGGTGGCCCGCGTGCGCGGCGGCAGCGCCCTGCCGCAGGCCCTGGCCGCCGTGTTCGCGTCGTACGACGCCACGCCCCAGGCGCGCGGCGCGATCCAGGACATCGCCTACCGCACCATGCGCCAGCTGGGCCGCAGCGAGACCCTGCTGGGCCTGATGACGAGCAAGGCGCCCGAGCCGCCGATGCTGGGCGGCCTGTTGTGCGCGGCCCTGTCCCTGCTCGATCCGCCCGAGGGCCAGCCGGCGCCCTATGAGGCATTTACCGTGGTCGACCAGGCCGTCGGCGCGGCCGCGGCCCACCCCGATTTTGCCCATGCCAAGGCGATGGTCAATGCCGTGCTGCGGCGTTTCTTGCGCGAGCGCGAGGCGCTGGTCGAACAGGCGCTGCGCGAGCCGCTGGCGCGCTTCAATTACCCGCAGTGGTGGATCGACACCACGCGCGCGGCCTATCCGCGCGACTGGGAAGCCGTGCTCGCGGCCGGCAATGCGCATCCGCCATTGACCCTGCGTGTCAACGCGCGCAAGAGCGATGTTGGCGCTTACTTGCAGACCCTGGGCGACGCCGGCCTGCAGGCCGAGCAGGTGGGGCCAAACGCGGTGCGCCTGGCCCAGGCCATCAACGTGGCCCAGATCCCGGGCTTTGCCGATGGCGTGGTGTCGGTGCAGGATGCCGGCGCCCAACTGGCGGCGCCACTGCTCGACCTCAAGGACGGCATGCGCGTGCTGGACGCCTGCGCCGCCCCCGGCGGCAAGAGCGGCCATATCCTGGAAAGCGCCGACGTGCAACTGACCTCGGTCGACACCGATCCGGCGCGCCTGGCGCGGGTGGGCGATAACCTGGGCCGCCTGGGTCTCGAGGCGACCTTGCTGGCAGCCGACGCCGGCAGCCGCGACTGGTGGGATGGCGTCCAGTACGACCGCATCCTGGCCGATGTGCCGTGCACCGCCTCGGGCATCGTGCGCCGCCACCCGGATATCCGCTGGCTGCGCCGCAAGTCGGATACATCCCAACTTGCAACACTTTCTTCCAAAATACTCGACAATCTTTGGCAGATGTTGCTGCCCGATGGTAAATTGCTGTTCGTGACATGTTCGCTCTGGCCCCAGGAATCGGAGGCGCAGGCAGCCGCTTTCGCGGCTCGCCATGACGCGGTCCGCCTCGACGCGCCAGGCCAACTCCTGCCGCTCGGCGGCGCCGGACAGGATCATGACGGTTTGTTCTACGCCCTGTTCCAGAAGAAAGCGGCGTAAGTTCTTTGACACTACGCGCATTTTTTAAGGCCCCGGCTCACCCGTGACGTTACGATTTCTACGCCTCCTCGCCTGCCAGCTGATGCTGGCGATCGCGTGCGTTGCTGCGTGCGTACCGGCGCGGGCGGCCGACGGGATCGAGATCGCCCGGGCCGCCATCGAAGCCAGCGACGATGGCTACCGGCTCAACACGGTCTACGATTTCGAGCTCAATAGCGGCCTGCGCGATGCGCTCCAGCACGGCGTGCAACTGCATTTCACCACCGAGATCGAGCTGGTGCGCCCGCGCTGGTGGTGGCGCGACGAGCGCGCGGTTTCGAGCAAGCGCACCATCCGCATTTCCTACGACGTGCTCACGCGCCAGTATTACGTGACCGTGGTCGGCTCCTTCCAGGAGCGCTTCCAGACCTTCGAGGACGCCATGTTCATGGTGCGCCGGCCGACGCGCTGGCTGATCGCGCCCAAGGGCAAGCTCAAGCCGGGCGAGGAGTATGAAGTCTCGCTGCGTATGTACATGGACCGCGAATACCTGCAGAAACCGCTGCAGGTCAACGCCTTCAACGATTCCGACTGGCGCCTGACTTCCAGCCGGAAGACCTTCATCTACCGTGCGGAGTAAACCGGACAACCAGGTCTTGCGCTACGCCCTGATGGTGGGCGGCGCCATGGTGTCGATCCTGCTGTTCCTGCTTGCCTCGGCCTCGGCCAATTCCGAATTCCTGGGCCGCTACTACGGCTGGCTGATCGGCCTGAACGGCGCGGTGGCCTTCGTGCTGCTGGTGTTCGTAGTGGTCGCCCTCGGCCGCCTGTATTCGCGCTACAAGGCCGGCAAGTTCGGCTCGCGCCTGATGGCGCGGCTGGTGCTGCTGTTCGCCGGCATCGGCATCCTGCCTGGCCTCGTCATCTTCATGGTGTCGGTCAATTTCGTCTCGCATTCGATCGACTCCTGGTTCGACGTCAAGATCGAGTCGGCCATCGAATCGGGCCTGAACCTGGGCCGCGCGGCGCTCGACGAATCGCTGGCCGAATTGGGCGCCACCGCGCAAACTGCCGCCGCGACCCTGGCCGGCCAGGGCGACATGAGCGCGCAACCGGTGCTGGCGCGCCTGCTGGCCGACACCAGCGGCCTGCAAAGCGCGATGCTGGTCGACGAGAAAGGCGCGGTGCTGGCCGCCGCCCTCGAAGACCGCGGCACCAACCTCGCGGCCGACGCTCCCAATGAACGCATGCTGCGCAGCGCCGCGATGCCGGGCGGGTATGCGCTGGCCGAGGGCGGCGTCGACCGCGACCTGAATGAAGAAGCGCTCGATGGCGTCTCGAGCGCGCTGGACGCCGTCACCGGCCTGCGCCTGCGCGTGGTGCTGGCCGTACCCGAGCCGCCCGGCGCGCCGCCGCGCTACCTGCAGCTGCTGCAGTCGGTGCCGGTCAACCTGGCTTCGAATGCCGAGGTGCTGCGTTCGGCCTACAGCGAATACCGGCTGCGCCTGGAAGCGCGCACGGGCCTGCGCAAGATGTATATCGGGATGCTGTCCCTGACCCTGCTGCTGGCGATCTTCGGCGCGGTCGGCAGCGCCTTCCTCATCGCCGGCAACCTGGCGCAGCCGCTCCTGGTGCTGGCCGAGGGCACGCAAGCGGTGGCCGAGGGAGATTTGTCGCCGAGGCCGATCGTCGAGACGCGCGACGAACTGGGGACCTTGACGCAATCGTTCAATGCGATGACCGGCCAGCTGTTCGAAGCGCGCAGCGCGGTCGAACGCAACCGCGCCGCGCTGCAAAGCGCCAAGGCCCACCTGGAGTCGGTGCTGGCGAATATGTCGGCCGGCGTGATCGTGCTCGACGCCGAGGGCCTGGTGGTGAACTCGAACGACGCGGCCTATCGGATCCTGCAGGTCGAGCCGGGCGCGATGGCCGGGCCGCTGGCGAAGATACCGGGCCTGGAACACTTCTCGAACTGCATCACGCGCGCCTTCTCGGCCCAGAGCGCGCACTCGGCCGCCGAGCGGCGCAAGCGCGCCCACTGGCAGCAGCAGATCGAGATCCCGCGCGACGCCCACCGCAAGGCCGGGGGCGACGACCATGACCACGACATTGTCCTGCTGGCGCGCGGCTCGCGCCTGCCGGTGGGCGCCGACAGTGGCTTCATCGTCGTGTTCGACGATATCTCCGACGTGATCACGGCCCAGCGTTCGGTGGCCTGGGGCGAGGTCGCGCGGCGCCTGGCGCACGAGATCAAGAACCCGCTCACGCCGATCCAGCTGGCGGCCGAGCGCATGCAGATGAAGCTCGAGGACAGCCTGCCGCCGAAAGAGGCCGAGCTGCTCAAGCGCGGCACCACCACCATCGTCAACCAGGTCGACGCCATGAAGCGCATGGTCGACGACTTCCGCGACTACGCGCGCACGCCGCCGGCCACGCTCGACCAGCTCGACCTGAACGCCCTGATCGGCGAGATCCTGAACCTCTACCTGGCCGAGGACGGCCACGACATCATCCATGCCAGCCTGGCGCCCAACCTGCCGCGCGTGATGGGCGACGCCACCCAGCTGCGCCAGGTGATCCACAACCTGGTGCAGAACGCCCAGGATGCGCTGGTCGAGCGTGGCCCCGACGCCCCGCCGCCGCGGGTGGACGTGAGCACCGAGGCGATCCACTACACCGGCGCCGATGGCCTGCAGGGCGTCGCGGTGCGCCTGGCCATCGTCGACAACGGCCCCGGTTTTGCGCCGCGCATCCTGGCGCGTGCCTTCGAGCCCTACATCACCACCAAGGCCCGCGGCACCGGCCTGGGACTGCCCATGGTCAAGAAGATCGTGGACGAACACGGCGGCCGGATCGACGTCGGCAACCGCCCCGATGGATCTGGCGCGGCGGTGTCGATTTTGCTGTTAAAGTTAGCCCCAGCCTCGGCCCCATCAGGAAACTTGGCTTAAGTGCAAAAAAACTTATAAAATTGCACACATGACGGGTAGAAGATCAGGAAGGTAGAAAACGATGGCGAACATACTCGTAGTTGACGATGAAATGGGCATCCGCGAACTCCTGTCGGAGATTCTCGGCGACGAAGGCCATGCCATCACCCTGGCCGAGAACGCGCAGCAGGCGCGCGAGGCGCGTGCGGCCGCGACGCCAGACCTGGTGCTGCTCGATATCTGGATGCCAGATACCGACGGCGTGACCCTGCTCAAGGAATGGCAGCGCGATGGCCTGCTCTCCATGCCGGTCATCATGATGTCGGGCCATGCGACCATCGACACCGCGGTCGAGGCGACCCGCATCGGGGCACTCAATTTCCTCGAAAAGCCGATCGCCCTGCAAAAGCTGCTCAAGGCGGTCCAGCAGGGCCTGACCCGCGCGCAAGAAGTGGCGCGCGCCCCAATGGCGCCGCCGCGCCCGATCGCGCCAAGCGCGCCGCCGGTGGCGAACGACGCCGGCATCGCCGCGATCGCCGCACCCGGCGCGCCGATGTTCGCGCCGCCCGGTGTCCAGCCGGGCGCCGGCATGGGCGTGGGCCTGGGCAATGGTTCACGCATGGTGCATGCGGTATCGCAAGGCGAGGGCACCGGCTACACACTGTCTTTCGACCTGCCGCTGCGCGAGGCGCGTGACGCCTTCGAGCGCATGTATTTCGAGCACCACCTGGGCCGCGAAGGCGGCAGCATGACGCGCGTGGCCGAAAAGACCGGCCTCGAGCGCACCCACCTGTACCGCAAGCTCAAGCAGCTGGGCGTCGAACCGGGCAAGCTCTCCAAGAAAGGGGGCTGATGGCCCGCGCGGCCACCGTCCTCGTTCCAGGGGCCAGCGCCGCCGTACGCGAACAGGCGATCGCGGCGCTGCTGGCCACGCCTCCTGCCAAGGTCTCCGCTACGCCTGTCCCTCCAGGCACGGCGCAGGCGCCTGCACGGGCATTCGACGCGGTCATCCTCGAAGGCCTGGGCGTGGCCGCCACGCCGCTCGAATCCGGTCCCGGCCTGCAAGTGGTGCGCATCGCCCCCGGTTGCCTGTGCTGCGACGGCAATCTCGTTTTGCGTGTAACATTGAATCGACTGCTACGCCAACGCCCGCAACGTCTGTACATCGGCCTGGCGAGCAGCGAACACCTTGATCAGTTGCGATCGTGGCTTGCAGCGCCGCCATACGATCAGCTGTTGGCCCTGGACCCGACCGTGCATGCGTAGGTAGCAGCCGGTCTTGAAATCGGTTCGGACAGCCCCACCTCTGAAGCGAAGTGAACAGCCTGCCGTACGCCGCCATGCGGCAGGGTTGCACTAATTTCTGATCGAAGGAGTCATCATGAACATGATCTATAACAGCGAACAGTACAGCGTCGTCGAGTTCGGCGTCGACCGTGAACTCGAAGCGCTGCGATTTGGCGGCTTCGAGATCGTCGACAAGGCCGGCCGGCGCGAGGCCTTCATCGGCGGCCGCCTCGCGCAATCGTTCCGGC
Source organism: Massilia sp. HP4 (assembly GCF_005222695.1). Classification (GTDB taxonomy): domain Bacteria; phylum Pseudomonadota; class Gammaproteobacteria; order Burkholderiales; family Burkholderiaceae_D; genus Telluria. The sequence continues at coordinate 66,401 of NZ_STGG01000005.1, forward strand.
GCGACGTCAACAACCTGATTGCCAGCGAACCGACGATGGAAGAAATCGATGACTTCCTGGGCTCGTATGACGTCATCATGAGCCAGCCGGTGGTCCTGCACTAAGGTTCTTCAGCGCCATGGCTCCTCGAAGCAATGGCGCTGTCGTACCGGCTTCGGCATGGTAAGCTGCGCGCCATGTGCCAGCTACTCGGAATGAACTGCAATGTCCCTACCGACATTGTCTTCTCTTTTACCGGCTTCGCCCACCGCGGCGGCCGCACCGACACCCACCACGACGGCTGGGGAATCGCCTTCTTCGAAGGCCGCGGCGTACGCCATTTCGTCGACCACCAGGCCGCCATCGCCTCGCCGATCGCCGAACTGATCAAGCGCTATCCGATCAAGTCCACCAACGTCATCGCCCATATCCGCAAGGCCACCGTCGGCCATGTGGCGCTGGAAAACTGCCATCCCTTCGTGCGCGAGCTGTGGGGCCGCTACTGGGTATTCGCCCACAACGGCGACCTCAAGGAGTTCGCGCCCGTGCTCGATGGGCCGTATCGCCCGGCCGGCAGCACCGACAGCGAGCTGGCGTTCTGCTACCTGCTGCAAAGCCTGCGCCGCGAGTTCGGCGATACCGCGCCTGGCCGCGACGCCTTGCGCGCCCCCCTCGAGCGCATCATTCCCGGCATCGCCGCCCACGGCACCTTCAATATGATGCTGTCCGACGGCACGGCGCTGTTCACCCATTGCTCGACCAAGCTGTGCTACGTGGTGCGCAAGTATCCGTTCGTGACGGCCTGCCTGTCCGACGAAGACCTGTCGGTCGATTTTTCGCAGGTGACCACGCCCGACGACCGGGTGGCGATCATCGTCACCGAGCCGCTGACCACGAACGAGGAGTGGACCCATTTCGCGCCGGGCGAGCTCAAGGTATTCGTGGACGGATTGCCGCAATAAATTAGTGCCAAGAAGACACATGCCGAGGTGGATGCGGTAAAGTAGCCTGTTGACGCGAGAATGAGAACGAGATGACCGATACCGCCAGCCTCGACGAGGCCTCCCAGCCGCTACGCATGCGTAATTTCTACCTTGCGCGCCAGCCGGTGCTGGACCGACACCAGGCGTTGTACGGTTATGAGCTTCTGTTCCGCGGCAGCGCCCAGGGCCCGGCCCATTTCGATTCGGGCCTGTCGGCCAGCGCCAGCGTCATCCACCATGCTTCCCAGCTCGGTCTGCCGCGCGCGATCGGCGACGCCACCGCCTTCATCAACGTCGACAAGGACGTCTTGATGAGCGATATGTTCGCCTTCCTGCCGCGCGAGCGCACGGTGCTCGAGATCGTCAGCTCGGTCGAGCCCGACGACGAGGTCATCGAACGCATGCGCGCCCTGTGCGCGCACGGTTTCCGCTTCGCGGCCGAGGCGGCGGCCCACGGACCGGCACTATCGCGCCTGCTGCCGGTGATCGAATTCGTCAAGATGGACCTGCGCGCGTTGCCGGCCGTGACGATGCTGTCGCTGGCGCCGCGCCTGCGCACCACGGGCAAGCGGCTGGTGGCCGAGAAGGTCGAGAGCCATGCCGAATACCGCACCTGCCTCGACATCGGCTTCGACTACTTCCAGGGCTATTATTTCGCCAAGCCGTCGGTCATGGCCGGCAGCAAGCTGTCGCCATCGCAGCTGACTGTGCTCGAGCTGATGAAGCTGGTGACCTCGGATGCCGACAATGCCGAGATCGAGCGCGTGGTCAAGCGCGAGGTGACGATCGGCCTGAACCTGCTGCGCCTGGTGAACACGCCGGCGGTGGGGGCGGGACGACGCATCGAATCGATCGGCCAGGCCCTGACCCTGCTGGGCCGGCGCCAGCTGCAGCGCTGGCTGCAGATCCTGCTGTATGCCGAGCCGGACGTGCGCGGCCACGGCCAGAGCCCGCTCTTGCTGCTGGCCACCACGCGCGCGCGCCTGATGGAACTCCTGGCCCAGCGCCTGCGTCCCGGCCAGAAGAACGTCGCCGACGTCGCCTTCACGGTCGGCATGATGTCGTTGATGGACACGCTGTTCTGCATGCCGATGATGGACATCGTCGAGCAGATCCCCGTGATCGACGAAGTGCGCGCCGCGCTGGTGCAGCGCAGCGGCTTCTTCGGCGAGCTGCTCAAGCTGGCCGAATCGATCGAGCGCATGGACGACGAGGGCGACGAGCTGCTGGCGGGGCTCAAGACGCTGTCGATGGATGGCGACGACCTGGCCGAGCTCGAGGTGTCGGCGTTCGAGTGGAGCGACAAGGTGGTGCGCTACGCGATCTGATTCGCGATCTGCACACAAAAAAACGCCGCGAATGTTCGCGGCGTTTTTTATTGGATCAGAGGTTTGGCGCCAGGTGGCGTTCGACTTCCGCCTTGTCCATCCCGCGCCGCTCGGCCATGTCCTCGACCTGGTCGTTGCCGATCTTGCCGACCACGAAATACTTCGACTCGGGGTGCGCGAAGTAGAAGCCCGACACCGCCGCGCCCGGATACATGGCATACGATTCGGTCAGCTCCATGCCGATCTCGTCGGCCTGCAGGGTGCGGAACACGTCGGCCTTGACCGTGTGCTCGGGGCAGGCCGGATAGCCCGGCGCTGGACGGATGCCCTGGTACTGTTCGGCGATCATCGCCTCGTTCGACAGGTCTTCGTTCGCCGCATAGCCCCACAGGTCGGTGCGCACGCGCTCGTGCATGTATTCGGCGAAGGCTTCGGCCAGGCGGTCGGCCAGCGACTTGAGCATGATCGACGAGTAGTCGTCATGCGCTGCCTCGAAGCGCTGCTCGTGCTTCTCGATGCCCAGGCCGGCCGTCACGGCGAACATGCCGATATAGTCCGGGATGCCGCTGTCCTTCGGCGCGATGAAGTCGGCCAGGCACTGGTTGGGGCGCTGCACGCCATCGACCACCGGCTTGACGCCTTGCTGGCGCAGGCCGTAATAGGTGAAGGCGACCTGTTCGCGCGATTCGTCGGTATACACCTCGATATCGTCGTCATTGACCGTGTTGGCCGGCAGCAGGGCGATCGCGCCGTTGGCCGACAGCCAGCGGCCCTCGATGATCTTCTTGAGCATGGCCTGGCCTTCGGCGTACACGCGGCTGGCGGCTTCGCCCACCACCTCGTCGGTGAGGATGGCGGGGAAGGGGCCGGCCAGGTCCCAGGTCTGGAAGAACGGGCCCCAGTCGATGTAGCGCGCGATCAGGCCCAGGTCGACGTTCTTGAAGATGCGGCGGCCGATGAACTTCGGCTTGACCGGGGCGTACGCGAGCCTGGCCTTGTTGGCGCGCGCCTGTTCCAGGGTCAGCATCGGCAGCGCCTTCTTGCCGGCGTGCTGGATGCGGATGCGCTCGTAGTCCTGGGCCAGTTCGATGATGTAGGCGTCGCGGGTGTCGTCGGTCACCAGCGCCTGGCCGACCGAGACCGAGCGCGAGGCGTCCGGCACGTAGACTACCGGGCCGTCGTAGTGCGGCGCGATCTTGACCGCGGTGTGGGCGCGGCTGGTGGTGGCGCCGCCGATCAGCAGCGGCACCTGGCGCTCGCGGAACCACGGGTCGCGCTGCATCTCGCGCGCGACGTGCGCCATTTCCTCGAGCGACGGCGTGATCAGGCCCGACAGGCCGACCATGTCGGCGTTTTCTTCTTTCGCTTTCGCCAGGATGTCGGCGCAGGGCACCATCACGCCCATGTTCACGATCTCGAAGTTATTGCACTGCAGGACCACCGAGACGATGTTCTTGCCGATGTCGTGCACGTCGCCCTTGACGGTGGCGATCACCATCTTGCCCTTCGGCTTGGCGACGATGCCGGTACGCGCTTCCTCGAGTGCCTTTTCTTCTTCGATGAACGGCACCAGGTGCGCCACGGCCTGCTTCATCACGCGCGCCGATTTCACGACCTGGGGCAGGAACATCTTGCCCTGGCCGAACAGGTCGCCGACGATGTTCATGCCGTCCATCAGTGGGCCTTCGATCACGTGGATCGGACGGCCCTTGGCGGCCAGCACCTGCTGGCGCATCTCTTCGGTGTCTTCGACGATCCACTGCGTGATGCCGTGCACCAGCGCATGCGCCAGGCGCTTCTCGACCGGCGAGTTACGCCACTCGAGGTTCTGTTCCTGTTTCGCGCCGCCGGCTTTCAGGGTGCCGGCCAATTCGATCATGCGCTCGGTCGCGTCCTTGCGGCGATTGAGCACGACGTCTTCGACGCGCTCGCGCAGTTCCGGGTTCAGGTCGTCGTAGACGCCGACCATGCCGGCGTTGACGATGCCCATCGTGAGGCCGGCCTTGATCGCGTGGTACAGGAACACGGTGTGGATCGCCTCGCGTGCCGGGTCGTTGCCGCGGAAGCTGAACGAGACATTCGACACGCCGCCCGAGATCTTCGCGTGCGGCAGGTTGTCACGGATCCAGGCGCAGGCCTCGATGAAGTCGTTGGCGTAGTTGTCGTGCTCTTCGATGCCGGTGGCAATGGCGAAGATGTTCGGGTCGAAGATGATATCTTCGGGCGGGAAACCCACCTGTTCGGTCAGCACCTTGTAGGCGCGTTCGCAGATCTCGATCTTGCGCGCGAAGGTGTCGGCCTGGCCTTGTTCGTCGAAGGCCATCACGATCACGGCGGCGCCGTAGCGCCGGCACAAGACCGCCTGCCGGATGAATTCATCCAGGCCTTCCTTCATCGAGATCGAGTTGACGATGGCCTTGCCCTGCACGCACTTGAGGCCCGCCTCGATCACCGACCATTTGGACGAGTCGATCATCACCGGCACGCGCGAGATGTCGGGTTCCGAGGCGATCAGGTTCAGGAAGCGCGTCATGGCCGCCTGCGAATCGAGCATCGCTTCGTCCATATTGATGTCGATGACCTGGGCGCCGTTCTCGACCTGCTGGCGCGCGACCGACAGCGCCTCGTCGAACTGCTCGTTCAGGATCATGCGCGCAAACGCCTTCGAGCCGGTGACATTGGTGCGTTCGCCAACGTTGACGAACAGCGACGACTCGTCGATGGTGAACGGCTCCAGGCCCGACAGGCGCATCGCGACCGGCACCTCGGGCACCTGGCGCGGTGTCTGCGTTTCGAGGATCTTCGCGATCGCCGCGATGTGCTCCGGCGTGGTGCCGCAGCAGCCGCCGGCGATGTTGATGAAGCCGGCGTCGGCGAATTCGCGCAGCAGGGCCGAGGTGTCGGCCGGCAGTTCGTCGAAGCCGGTATCGCTCATCGGGTTGGGCAGGCCGGCGTTCGGGTAGATGCAGACAAAGGTATCGGCGATCTGCGACAGCTCTTGCGCATAAGGGCGCATCAGCGCTGCGCCGAGCGCGCAATTGAGGCCAATCGTCAGTGGCTTGGCATGGCGCACCGAGTTCCAGAAGGCCGGCACGGTCTGGCCCGACAGGATGCGGCCCGAGGCGTCGGTGACGGTGCCCGAGATCATCAGCGGCAGGCGCGGGGTGTCGGGATGCTCGTCGAAATACTGGTCGATCGCGAACAGCGCCGCCTTGCAGTTCAGGGTGTCGAAGATGGTCTCGACCAGCAGCAGGTCGGCGCCGCCGTCGACCAGGCCGCGCACTTGCTCGTGGTAGGACGCGACCAGCTGGTCGAAGGTGACGTTGCGCGCCGCCGGGTCGTTCACGTCCGGCGAGATCGAGGCGGTCTTCGGGGTTGGCCCCAAAGCTCCTGCGACGAAGCGCGGCTTATCTGGGGTTGAATATTTGTCGCAGGCGGCGCGCGCGAGCTTCGCGGCCTGGACGTTCATCTCGTAGGCCAGGTGGGCCATGTGGTAATCGTCCTGCGCCACGCCGGTGGCGCCGAAGGTGTTGGTCTCGAGCAGGTCGGCGCCGGCCGCCAGATAGCGTTCGTGGATTTCCTGGATCACCTGCGGCTGGGTGAGCGTCAGCAGCTCGTTATTCCCCTTCACGAACAGCTCGCGCTGGCCGGCGCCCTCGGGCGCGGCGAAGGTGGCGAAACGCTCGCCGCGATAGGCCGCTTCATCGAGCTTGTACTGCTGGATGATGGTGCCCATCGCGCCATCCAGGATCATGATGCGGCGCGCGAGGATGTCGCGCAGCTGGGTTTCGATCGGGGAGATGGCGTTCGGACGGGGGTTCATGATGGTGTATTTTCCGGGATGCGGCTTGACAGGCCGATTGACATTGGGCGGTCTACGATTATACGTCATGCGGCATGATTGGCCCGGCGTCGGACCTCTGTATGTATCCTTATGTATTCAAGTGCGCATGCGTTACATAGCGTTACATTTGGCAGGGTAGTTGCAATCTTTACGATACATGGCGAGACGACAATCAAGGTCCGCCTCCACGAGTGGCGAACGTAAAGATGGGATAACCGCATGAACAAAGAATACCAACCGGATTGGGATCAGCCTATGGACCGCAACCCGGAGCCAGCAATGTCGTCGAAGCCACAAGTCGCCAGCAACAATGGTGTGAAACAAATCGTCACGATCCGCCTGGATGTGGATATGCTTGAATGGTTCAAGGGCGCAGGTCCCGGCTACCAGACCCGCATCAACCAGGTGCTGCGTGAGCACATGGACGCCCAGCGTACTTCTTCGCAGGCCGAGTAAGTTCGATCGAATGGCGTCCTTGCGACGCAATTTTTCTGTCGGTGCGTGAACGCCTTCCCGTTGCGACGACGTTCATGAAATCGACTTCAACAGCGCGGCGGGGGCGTCAGGAGAATGTCGATCCCGCCAGCGGGAATCCTTTCAGGAACTCCCCCGCCTTCAGGCGCTTGCCACCCGGTTTTTGCAACTCGGTCACACGCAAAGCGCCCTGGCCGCAAGCGACCACGATCCCATCCGCATCGGCCTGCAGCACCTGTCCCGGCGCGCCGCGCCCATTGACCGGCTCGGCGAACCAGAATTTCACCGCCACGCCCTCCGCCAACCCATTCGCGCCAGGGAAGGGATTGAAGGCGCGCACCTTGCGCGCCAGGTCTTCGGCCGGCAGGCTGAAATCGAGCTTGGCTTCTTCCTTGCCGATCTTGGCGGCATAGGTCACGCCTTCGTCGGGCTGCGGCACGGCCGTCAATTCCCCCGCTTCCATCTTGCGCAGCGCCTCGACGATCATGCGGCCGCCCAGCGCGGCAAGCTTGTCGTGCAGGCTGCCGGTGGTGTCGCCCGCTTCGATCGGCAAGCGTTCGATGGTCAGCATCGGGCCCGTATCGAGGCCTTCTTCCATCTCCATGATGGTCACGCCGGTCTCCTGGTCGCCCGACTCGATCGCGCGGTGGATCGGCGCAGCACCGCGCCAGCGCGGCAGCAGCGAACCGTGGATATTGATGCAGGGATGGATGTCGAGCGTGCTGCGCGGCAGGATCAGGCCATAGGCCGCGACCACCATCACGTCGTAATCGATCGACTGCAATTGCGCGTGCGCAGCGACTGCCTGGGCGGCGCGCTCGGGATCCCTGGCATCGGTGCGCAGCGACAGCGGCTGCGCCACCGGCATGCCGTGGGCCAGCGCATACTGCTTGACCGCGGACGCCTGCAACTGCATGCCGCGTCCGGCGGGGCGATCGGGCTGGGTCAGGACCAGGGGAATTTCGAAGCCGGCCTCGTGCAGGGCACGCAGGGCGACGGCGGCGAACTCGGGCGTACCGGCGAAGACGACTTTCATCGCGCTCAACGGCGGCCGGCGCGCTGGGCGTTGTCACGCGCCATGCCGCGTTCTTCCTTCTGCAGCTTGGCCTTGATGCGGTTGCGCTTGAGCGGCGACAGGTATTCGACAAACACCTTGCCCACCAGGTGATCCATCTCGTGCTGGATGCACACGGCCAGCAGGCCGTCGGCCTCGACCTCGAACGGCTTGCCGTCGACGTCGAAGGCGCTTACCTTGACCTTGGCCGGACGCTCGACGCCGTCATACACGCCGGGCACCGACAGGCAGCCTTCGTCGTAGACCAGTTTTTCGTCGCTGGCCCAGGTGATTTCAGGGTTGATGAAGACCATCAACTGCTCTTGGGCTTCGGTCACGTCGATGGTGACCACGCGCTCGTGCACGTCCACCTGGGTGGCGGCCAGGCCGACGCCGGGTGCGTCGTACATGGTTTCCGCCATGTCGGCCACCAGCTTGCGCAGGCGCTCGGTACCGAATTCGGTAACCGGCTTGGCAACCTTGTGCAGGCGCGGGTCGGGATAGCGGAGGATGTCGAGAAGGGCCATATCGGATCGAATTTCGGTGGAGTTGTCTAGGTTGAATGGGTACTTGGCAAGACGCAAACGTGGGACGCAAACTCGCCACACGCCCTGGTGCGCAGACCTCGGTTTGTCTTGCTAGTTCAGGGATTTGTGTGCAGAATTTGATTCTATACAGCAACCCTTCCGTGGGCGGGGAGCGGTACGTCGTGCTGTCTCTGGCTGCGGCTGGAGGGGATGACCGCACGCCCTGCCATGCCCAGTTTCAGATCGGCGTCGAATAATGGTTCAACACTGGTCTCAACGCCGTACTAAACGGACGTCTTCAATGAAAAATTTTAGCACAGTCGTGGCCCGTGCTGCTGCGGCGGCGTTGCTCGCATGCGCTGCCGGCGCCTCGGCCCAGGCCGCAACACCGGCGGCAGCCCCAGGCTGCAGCTTCCGCCAGGACGCGCCCGACAAGCACGTCGTGGTCAAGGGCGATACCCTTTGGGATATCTCGGGCGCCTTCTTGCGCAACCCCTGGTGCTGGCCCCAGGTCTGGGGCATGAACCGCGATGAAATCCGCAACCCGCATTGGATCTATCCGGGCCAGACCATCTGGTTCGACCGCGAGCGTGGCCGCCTGAGTTTGACGCGTCCCGGCGCCGGCCTGGACGCCGGCGACGGCCGCGGCGCACCACCGCTGACCCGCCTGTCGCCGCAAGTGCGCAGCGAAGGCCTGGGGCGCGACGCCGTGCCGGCGATCCCGGCCGGCGCCATCGAACCCTACCTGACCCAGCCGCTGGTGGTCGAGGCCGACGAGCTGGCCAGCGCCCCGCGCATCGCCGCCTCGCAGGAAGGCCGCGTCTACCTGGGCGAGGGCGACCGCGTCTATGTGCATGGCGCCTTGAATGGCGGCAGCGTGTTCCAGGTCTTCCGTCCCGGCACGCCGCTGACGGACCCGCAGACCGGCAAGGTCCTGGCGCACGAGGCCGCCTACCTGGGCACCGTCAAGCTGCTGACGCCGGCCGCCCCCGGCGTCGACGTACACACCTTCCAGGTCACCAACACCCTGCAAGAGATGGGCGTGGGCGACTTGCTGGTGCCGCAACCGCCGACCCCGGTGCGCAACTACGTGCCGCATGCGCCGCTGCAGGCGGTCGACGGGCGCGTGATGTCGATCTATTCCGGCGTCTCCTACGCCGGACAGAGCCAGGTCGTCACTGTCAACCGGGGCACGCTTGACGGACTCGATGTCGGCGCCGTGCTGCAGCTCTATCATCTCGGTAAGACTGTGGCCGATCCACAAAGCCGGGGCTTTTTGGGCCTGGGCCGGCAGCAGTTGAAACTGCCCGACGAGCAATACGGCAGCCTGTTCATCTTCCGCGTGTTCAAGAACGTCTCGTACGGCTTGGTCATGCAGGTGACGGCCCCGGTGCAGGTCGGCGACGTGGCCAAATCACCGGAGTAGAAACCGCCGTGCAGGACACGGAACCCCAGCCCAATCCAGTCGAGCGCGCCACCCTGATTGCCGACTGGCTGCGCCTGGAGCAGGCGGATGGGGTGGGGTGCCGCAGCGCGCATGCGCTGTTGTCCGTCTTCGGCTCGCCTGGCGCCATCTTCAGCGCCGGGCGAGCTGCCTTGTCTTCCCATGTTTCATCTGGCCAGGCGCAGGCCTTGTGCGCGCCGGCCACGTCCGAATTGACCGCCCTGGTCGAGGCCACCCTGGCCTGGCTGGCCCAGCCAGGCCACCACCTGATCACCTTCCACGATCCGCTCTATCCGGCCGCACTCGCCGAGATCCCCGATCCGCCGCTGCTGTTGTACGTGGCCGGCCGCATCGAAATGCTGGCGCGTCCGCTGGTGGCGGTGGTCGGCAGCCGCAACGCCAGCGTGCAGGGCAGGCTCGACGCCGAATCGTTTTCGGCGGCCCTGTCCGGCGCCGGCCTGTGCGTGGTCTCGGGGCTGGCGCTGGGCATCGACACCGCCGCCCACGAAGGCGCGCTGCGCGGGCCGGGCTCCACCATCGCGGTGGTTGGCACCGGCCTCGACCGCGTGTATCCGGCGCGTAACCGCGCGCTGGCCCATCGCATCGCCGAACACGGCTGCATCGTCAGCGAATATGCGCTCGGCACGCCGCCGCTGGCCGCCAACTTCCCGCGCCGCAATCGCGTGATCAGCGGCCTGGCGGCCGGCGTGCTGGTGATCGAGGCGGCGGCCCAGTCCGGTTCACTGATCACGGCCCAGATGGCGGCAGAGCAGGGCAGGGAAGTGTTCGCCTTGCCAGGCTCGATCCATTCCGCACTGGCCAAGGGCTGCCACCGCCTGATCCGCGATGGCGCGCAACTGGTCGAGACGGCAGATGAAGTGCTGCTGGCGATGAGTGTATCGCCACTCGCAAGCTTGACGCAGATCAAAGAAGACGCATCCGAGACCGCGGTCGAGGCAGATGCCGAGTTGCTGGATGCGATCGGCCATGAGCCGGTCGCGCTCGACGACTTATTACTGCGCATCGGGGGAGATACGAGCGAGCTCGGCAGTCGCTTGCTGGACCTGGAACTGGCGGGATTGATCGCGCAGTTGCCCGGCGGTAGGGTCCAACGCATATGGCATTAGAGAGCCTATCCCGGTAGATGGGAGTCGCTCCTGCCGCGCCTGGCAGGCGTGCGCTGCGTTGCTCGTCGTTGCATGGCTCGCCATGCGGCCTCCTCTCGCCTTGCTCACGCCCGCCATGCATCGCCATGAGCTTCCCCCCACCTACCGGCATAGGCTCTACGTGCTCCTGCAAATGGGCGAACTGGATGCACATTTAATAGATTAGATGTGCTTCAATAAGCAGAGTTTGCGAATTGTATGTTCTTGTTTTTAATCGTTTTTGGTAAGCTGGCCGATCGAACAAGGCTTCGATACAACGTTTTTTCCGTGAGGCAGTGCAGCAGGCGCGCTCTACTTGTGCCCGACAAAGTTTAGCTGCTACAGTAGCGTCACTATGTTCGACATCCTGGTCTATCTCTACGAGACGTACTACCGTCCCGACGCCTGCCCCGAGCCGGCAGCCCTGGCTCGCAAGCTGTCCGCCGTCGGCTTCGATGACATCGAAATCTCCGAAGCGCTCGACTGGCTGACGGGTCTCACCGATGCGCCGTTGCCCGAAACGATCGACGCTTCGACCGGTACCCGCTACTATGTGGACGAAGAATATATCGAGCTCGGCAGTGCTGCGATCGGCTTCATCGCCTTCCTCGAAAGCGCCAAGGTGCTGGGGCCCATCCAGCGCGAGATCGTCATCGAGCGCGCGCTGGCCTGTGACGAATCGCCTATCGCCTTGAGCAAGCTCAAGATCATCGTGTTGATGGTGCTCTGGAGCCAGGGCAAGGAACCGGATGCGCTGATGTTCGATGACCTGTTCAGCGACGACGACGAGCAGGAGCCGCGTTTGCTGCATTGAATAGCGTGCGCAGGCGTTGCGCAGATGGCGTTATGCTGTCACACGAAATAGACGGGGCTGATGCCCCGTTTTGCATGTGCGCCCAGCATGGGCGCACTCTTGTGGGTGAAAGTCCCGCCGCGAGCTGACCACAGTGAGCGAAGCGAAGCACAACTGCATGAGGGCGACCGAGTGTGGGGAGGAAGTGTGGAGCGAAACTGCGAGCCGATGGACAAGAATCGGATAAAAGGCGCTGCCGAGCAGGGCGAGCGGGCATGCAACCGCGAAGCTCTTGTGGTCAAGGCGAAGTGGCGTAGATCCGGCGGTTGTGCAGGGAAGGAGTGCGTTCTTACCCAATGGGATGGACGCCCCCACTCTACGGCATCAAATGTGCCAAAGTGGTAGTGTCGAACACCACCTGAACGAGAGGGAGCG
>NZ_STGG01000006.1 GCF_005222695.1 Massilia sp. HP4
GTCAGGTCTGACATTCGGACACAACCTCAGCTGTAACCGATGCCTGAGAGCGGCAGCTCAATGCCGACGGGACTGATATGGTTGAGGCGGTGTCGGAATGTCAGACCTGACCCCACAGTGGCTGATATGGTTGAGGCCGTGTCGGAATGTCAGACCTGACCCCGCTGTGTGCATGACCCCGCTGTGTGCAACCAACGTCTGAATGGACGTACGCCCGGCTCAATCGCCGCTACGCCCACCGCTCATATGCAAATCGACGACCTTCATGATCTCGAGCGTGAGATCGAGGTCGAACTGGCCCGACGCCAATGCAGCTGCCAGCTGCTCGCGCGGTACGCCCACGCTGGCTGCCAGCGCGCCCAGTCCCGGCGCCTGCGCCACCGCCTTCAGGGCCGCGCCGACGACGGCGCCATCGCCGTCTTCGAAGGCATCGGCCAGGCAGTCTGCAATCGCATCGAGCGAATCGAGGCTGGCGGGATCGATCGGGGAATTCTGTTCACTCATAAGATTTGACTAGTGCGTCGGCGTCGCGCCAGGCTTGGCGCCGTCCTTCGGCGGTGGCGGCGGAGGCGGCACGGTCATCGACTCGACCGGCTGCTCGTTCTTGCGCAGCACCTGCACGAAGATTTCATTCTGCTTGATCATGCCCAGGTCGTAGCGCGCGCGCTCCTCGACCGCCCCCAGTCCTTCGCGCAAATCCTCGACCTCGGAAGCCAGCTTGGCATTCCGGGCCGTGAGCTGCTCGGTCTTGAGCCGGGTGGCTTCGACCTGGCCCTGCATGTCGGCCACGGACAGCCAGCCGCCCTTGCCGAGCCAGAGTGGGTACTGGATCAGCACGAGCAATACGGCAAGGGCGATCGTGATCAGGCGCATGGAAAAATGGATGCAATCTGGCCGGAGAACGGGAAGAGCAAGCGCCCTTCCCGCGCGCCGGCCAGTGGATTACTTCAGGTTGTAGAACGCGTCGCGGCCAGGGTAGCTGGCGATGTCGCCCAGGTCCTCCTCGATGCGCAGCAGCTGGTTGTACTTGGCCATGCGGTCCGAACGCGACAGCGAGCCGGTCTTGATCTGCAGGGCGTTGGTGCCAACCGCGATGTCGGCGATGGTCGAGTCTTCGGTCTCGCCCGAGCGGTGCGAGATGACGGCGGTGTAGCCGGCGCGCTTGGCCATTTCGATGGCGGCGAAGGTCTCGGTCAGGGTGCCGATCTGGTTGATCTTGATGAGGATCGAGTTGGCGATGCCCTTCTGGATGCCCTCTTTCAGGATCTTGGTGTTGGTGACGAACAGGTCGTCGCCCACCAGTTGCACCTTCTTGCCCAGCGCGGCGGTGAGCGTGGCCCAGCCTTCCCAGTCGCCTTCGTGCATCGCGTCCTCGATCGAGATGATCGGGTATTTGTCGCACCAGGTGGCCAGCATATTGGTGAAGTCGGCTGCCGACAGCGACAGGCCGCCCTCGCCTTCGAGCACGTACTTGCCGTCCTTGTAGAACTCGCTGGCCGCGCAGTCCAGGCCCAGGGCAATGTCCTGGCCGGCCACGTAGCCGGCCTGCTCGATCGCCTGCATGATCAGCTTGATGGCTTCTTCGTGGTTCGCGACCGATGGTGCGAAGCCGCCTTCGTCGCCGACGGCCGTGTTCAGGCCCTTCGAGTGCAGGATCTTCTTGAGGGTGTGGAACACCTCGGCGCCGTAGCGGATGGCTTCCTTGAACGACGGCGCGCCGACCGGGATGATCATGAATTCCTGGATGTCCAGGTTGTTGTCGGCGTGCGCGCCGCCGTTGATGACGTTCATCATCGGCACCGGCATCTGCATCGCGCCCGAACCGCCGAAGTAGCGGTACAGCGGCAGGCCGGCTTCTTCGGCCGCGGCCTTTGCAACCGCCATCGACACCGCCAGCATGGCGTTGGCGCCCAGGCGGCTCTTGTTTTCGGTGCCGTCGAGATCGATCAGGGTGCGGTCCAGGAAAGCCTGCTCGTTGGCGTCCAGGCCCATGATCGCTTCGGAGATCTCGGTGTTGATATTCTCGCAGGCCTGCAGCACGCCCTTGCCGAAGTAACGCTTCGGATCGCCGTCGCGCAGTTCGATCGCTTCGCGCGAACCGGTCGAGGCGCCCGACGGCACCGCGGCGCGGCCCATCACGCCCGACTCCAGCAGCACGTCGCATTCGACGGTTGGGTTACCGCGCGAATCAAGGACTTCACGGCCGATAATATCAACGATAGCACTCATGTTTCTCAGTCTCCAGATGGTGGGGAAATCGTACTGATGCGCCCTGCCGCAGGACGCACCGAGGATGCGCTGTTACTTGAACTTGGTTTCCATGAAACCGGTCTTCTTGACGATGCGGTCGATCTCGACGAGCGTGGTCAGGAGTTCCTTCATGTGCGCCAGCGGCACGGCATTCGGACCGTCCGACATCGCATTGGCCGGATCAGGGTGGGTTTCCATGAACAGGCCGGCGATGCCCGCCGCCACGGCGGCGCGCGACAACACCGGGACGTGCTCGCGCTGGCCGCCCGACGACGTGCCCTGGCCGCCCGGCAGCTGCACCGAGTGGGTCGCATCGAACACCACCGGGCAGTTCGATTCGCGCATGATGGCCAGGCCACGCATGTCCGACACCAGGTTGTTGTAGCCGAACGAGGCGCCGCGTTCGCAGGCCATGAAGTTATCCTCCGGCAGGCCTGCTTCGCGCGCGGCGGCCCTGGCCTTGTCGATCACGTTCTTCATGTCGCCCGGGGCCAGGAACTGGCCCTTCTTGATGTTGACTGGTTTACCCGAACGCGCGCAGGCGTTGATGAAATCGGTCTGGCGGCACAGGAAGGCCGGGGTCTGCAGCACGTCGACGATGCTCGCGACTTCGGGGATCATCTCTTCGTCGTGCACGTCGGTCAGGACCGGCACGCCGATTTCGCGGCGCACATCGGCCAGGATCTCCAGGCCCTTCTCGCGGCCAGGGCCGCGGAACGACTTGCCCGACGAGCGGTTGGCCTTGTCGAACGACGATTTATAGATGAACGGGATGCCCAGCGCCGAGGTGATTTCCTTGAGCGTGCCGGCGGTGTCCATCGCCATCTGGCGCGATTCGATCACGCAGGTGCCGGCGATCAGGAAAATCGGGTGCTCGAGGCCGACGTCGAATCCAGCGAGTTTCATGCTGCATCTCCTTGCAAGGCCGGGGCTGCATTGGCTGCGCCGGCCGCGGTGTTCGTGTTGGAAGCCTGGTGCGCCAGCGCCGCCCGGATGAACGAGGTGAACAGCGGGTGGCCGCTGCGCGGGGTCGACTTGAACTCTGGGTGGAACTGCACGCCCATATACCACGGGTGCACGTCACGCGGCAGTTCCATGATCTCGCACAGGTCTTCATTCGGGGTACGCGCCGAGACGGTCAGGCCTGCAGCCTCGACCTTCGGCAGGTAGTAGTTGTTGCCTTCGTAGCGGTGACGGTGACGCTCGGTCACGACATTGCCATAGATCTCGGCCGCCAGCGTACCCGGATTGACCGCGCAGGTCTGGGCGCCCAGGCGCATGGTGCCGCCCAGGTTCGAGTTGGTGTCGCGTTTCTCGACCTTGCCGTCATGGTTTTGCCATTCGGTGATCAGGGCGACGACCGGCTGGTCGGTTTCCGGATCGAACTCGGTCGAGTTCGCGTTCGGCAGGCCGGCCATATTGCGGGCGTATTCGATCAGCGCGACCTGCATGCCCAGGCAGATGCCGAGGTATGGGATCTTGTTTTCGCGGGCATAGCGCGCGGCCATGATCTTGCCTTCCACGCCGCGCTTGCCGAAGCCGCCCGGCACCAGGATGGCGTCGTACTTGGCCAGGTGGTCGCAGCCGCGGGTCTCGATCTCCTCGGAATCGAGGTACTCGATATTGACCCGGCTCTCGGTATGGATGCCGGCGTGGCGCAGCGCCTCGGTCAGCGATTTGTACGACTCGATCAGGTCGACGTACTTGCCGACCATGCCGATGGTGATCTCGTGCTTTGGATTCTCGAGCGTGTGAATCAGGCGGGTCCACATCGACAGGTCGGCCTTCGGCGCCTCGAGGCCCAGGGCTTCGAGGATGATGTCGTCCAGGCCCTGGTCGCACAGCACTTGCGGGACCTTGTAGATGGTGTCCACGTCCCACACCGAGATCACGGCCTGCTCTTCGACGTTGGCGAACAGCGAGATCTTGGCGCGTTCGTCGTCCGGGATGCGGCGGTCGGCGCGGCACAGCAGCGCGTTCGGCGAGATGCCGATCTCGCGCAGCTTCTGCACGCTGTGCTGGGTCGGTTTGGTTTTCAGTTCGCCGGCCGAGGCGATGAATGGTACCAACGTCAAATGCACGAAGGCGGCGCCCTTGCGACCCGAGCGCAGCGACAGCTGGCGCGCGGCTTCCAGGAATGGCAGTGACTCGATGTCGCCGACGGTACCGCCGATTTCCACGAGCGCGACGTCGACGCCTTCGGCGCCGCGGCGGATGTAGTCCTGGATCTCGTTGGTGATGTGCGGGATGACCTGCACGGTCTTGCCGAGGTATTCGCCGCGGCGTTCCTTGCGGATCACCGATTCATAGATCTGGCCGGTGGTGAAGTTGTTCACCTTCTTCATGCGGGTGCTGATGAAGCGCTCGTAGTGGCCAAGGTCCAGGTCGGTCTCGGCGCCGTCGTCGGTGACGAACACCTCGCCGTGCTGGGTGGGGCTCATGGTGCCCGGGTCGACGTTGATGTACGGGTCGAGCTTGAGCATGGTGACTTTGAGGCCACGGCTCTCGAGGATCGCGGCGAGGGAGGCGGCCGCGATCCCCTTGCCCAGGGAAGACACGACGCCGCCAGTGACGAATACGAATTTGGTCATTGTGCTGATGGTGCCGAACGGCACACGCGGGAAATAGAAATTATACCTTAAAGCTGCAAATACTTCTTCATAACAAGCTGCCAACACCTCGAAAGTTCGTGTCGCCGCTCGTGCACAAAACCACTATTCTCAGTGCATTTTCGTTTCGGTTGGGCAATAATTGTAACTGGTCAGACGAGACAATATTTTACCGACAACGCTTGTCAAAGACAGTTCCGGTGTCATAAGCACAAACGCCGCAAGGATGCCGCCAATCCGGCGCAAAAACCCAATCTCAACTACACAAATCATGGGCAATTTCATCAAACTCAATATCGGTACGCGCCTGGCCGCCGGCTTCGCCTTGACGCTGCTGATGACCGTCATCATCGCCACCGTCGGCGTCTGGCGCCTGAACCAGGTCGCGCAAGAGACATCGTCGATTCTGGCAGAACCGCTGGCGAAGGAGCGCATGATCGCCGAGTGGTACACGCAAATCTTCGCCGCCGTACGCCGCACCGCCGCCATCGTCAAGAGCAGCGACCCGTCGCTGACCGGGTTCTTCAAGGAAGACGCGGCCGCCACCGGCAAGCTGTCGGCCGACCTGGTCAAGCAGATCGAACCCCTGATCAGCGGCGACGACGAGACCGCGCTGTTCAAGTCGGTGATGGAACACCGCACCGCCTACAGCCGCGCCCGCGACGGCGCAGTCAAGGCCAAGGCCGATGGCGACGTCGACCTGGCCGAGCAGATCCTGACCCAGCAATTCAATCCGGCCGCCAAGGCCTACCAGGAACGCGTGAAGGAACTGGTCGACCTGCAGCACAAGCGCATCGCCGCCAGTGCCGGGCTGATCGCCAGCACCGCGAAACGCGGCAATATCGTGATCGGCTCACTGGCCGCCGGCGCCTTGCTGCTGGGCGGCGTGTTCGCCTGGCTGCTGACCCGCTCGATCACCCGTCCGCTGCGCCAGGCCGTGTACGCCGCTGAACAGGTGGCGGCCGGCGACCTGACGGTGGACATAGACAGCAAGGCGACCGACGAGACCGGCGCCCTGCTGCGCGCGCTGGGGCATATGAATACCTCGCTGTCGAAGATCGTCGACGAAGTGCGCAGCGGCACCCAGACCATCAGCGGCGCCTCGAGCGAGATCGCGGCCGGCAGCTTCGACCTGTCCAGCCGCACCGAGCAGCAGGCCGCGGCGCTGGAAGAAACCGCCGCCTCGATGGAAGAGCTGACCGGCACCGTGCGCCAGAACGCGGACAATGCGCGCCAGGCCAACCAGCTGGCGATCGCCGCCTCGAGCGTCGCCTCGCAAGCCGGCCAGGCGGTCGACCAGGTGGTTGCCACCATGGGCTCGATCAACGATTCGTCGCGCAAGATCGTGGACATCATCTCGGTCATCGATGGCATCGCCTTCCAGACCAATATCCTGGCGCTGAATGCAGCCGTGGAAGCGGCGCGCGCCGGTGAACAAGGCCGTGGCTTCGCGGTCGTGGCATCCGAAGTGCGCACCCTGGCGCAGCGCTCGGCCGCCGCCGCCAAGGAAATCAAGCAGCTGATCGGCGACTCGGTCGAGAAGGTCGACACCGGCACCAAGCTGGTCGACCATACCGGCGCGACGATGCGCGAAGTGGTCGACTCGATCCAGCGCGTGACCGACATCATGGGCGAGATCTCGTCGGCCAGCCAGGAGCAGATCACCGGCATCGACCAGGTCAACCAGGCCATGGGGCAGATGGACAATGCGACCCAGCAAAATGCGGCCCTGGTCGAGGAAGCGACCGCCGCTACCGCGGCAATGCAGGAGCAGGCGCAGCGCCTGGCGCAGGTGGTCGATGTGTTCAAGCTCGATCCGCGCCATGTGACGCCGGCGGCGCCAGTGGTGGCGGTCAAGCGTCCGCCGGCACGGCCGGCGTTGGCCAAGCCGGTGACGCGTGCGGCGGTCAAGACTGCGCCGGCGGCCAGGCCGGCCTCGAAACCGGCAGTTGCCAAGGCGGCGGGCAAGCCTGCAGCGCCAGCCAAGGTCAATGAGGCAGAGTGGGAAGAGTTCTGAGCAAGCCATCGCCTGGATGAAAAGCCGCCGTCCCCGATCCGGGCACGGCGGTTTTTTTCAATCCACAGGGCGCCGATGACGATATCGGCCTCTCGCATCAGCCATGATAATCCTCGACTTCGCGCGGATCGGTCAGCTTGATAACGCCCTTTGCCAGATACAGGGCGAACATGATGCCAACAATGTCACCCGCGATCATCACAGCGAGCGCGAACCAATCCACAAGCCCGGTCTGGACCCACATGAACGCGTGATGGAAAGCGGGACTCATCAGGCCGCACAATATCCCGGTAATCAGCAGCCTTGGCGCAGTCAGGTTCTTGAGGCGCGGCCCAAGGTTGTACCAGTGTTTTGCGAACAGGTAGGCGAGATAAGGCCCACCCGCACCTGCCAGCGCACCGCTGATGGCGCGTACGTCATCCGGGAAAGCGAAATGATGGAAGTTCAAGTAAAAACTTGCCAGCAATAGACCGACAAAGCCGGCAAATCCGAACAGTAGGGTTGCCAGCAGGCGTATCCCCGCCGGTAAGAATACCCAGTTAATGCCGGGACTGTGCTCCAGCCTCAAGAACATCCATTCGTTGATCGCGTTCAGCGCGAGAAAGCTGATCGCCGTGATACCGACGTAGGCCAGCTGCCGTCCCGGGCTTTCCTTCAAGGCGTTCATTTTCACGTAACCACAACGGAGCTTTGCAATCAGGCAATTATAGCTGCGGCACATAGCAGCCCGTGAATAATGTTTGTGTTTGACATGCCGCCCAACGGGCGGCATACTTGCCAACGATGTTAGCGCTCACATAACGATTAACAAAATCTGGAGACAAGCATGTTCAAGCGCGGGCCCGAGACACCTGCAGCAGCGAACGCCCCCCTTGGCTGGCGCGAAAAGCTCAGCTATGGCGTGGCCGATATGGGCTTCAATTTTTATTGGGCCAATATCGCAACCTTCCTGCTGATCTTCTACACCGACACCTTCGGCATCTCGGCGGCCCAAGCCGCCACCCTGCTCGCCTCGATCAAGCTGGTCAACGCCTTCACCGACCCGCTGATCGGCGCCGCCGCCGACCGCACCAGCACCCGCTTCGGCAAGTTCCGGCCATATCTCGTCTGGATGTCGATCCCGCTCGGCGCCGCCGCGGTACTCACCTACACCACGCCCGACCTCGACGCCGACGGCAAACTGGCCTGGGCCTACGCCAGCTACCTGGCGATGATGGTGTTCTACACCTGCGTCAACATCCCGTACAACGCGCTGTCGGGCGTGATGTCGGCCGACCCGCAGGAGCGTTCGACCATCAACGGCCTGCGCTTCATCTTCGCCTTCGCCGGCGGCACGCTGGTCACGGCCGCCACCCCGGCCATGGTTCAATGGCTTGGCAATGGCGACAACGAGCGTGGCTGGCAGCTGACCATGGCCGCCTGGAGCGTGGCAGCTGCGTTCATGTTCCTCATCACGTTCCTGAACACGCGCGAACGCATCGCGCCGCCGCCCGGGCAGAAGAGCGACGTGTGGCGCGACATCCGCGACCTGGCCGCCAACCGGCCCTGGGTGGTGCTGTTCGTGCTGGCCCTGGTGATCATGGTGACCATCACCCTGCGCACCACCACCTCGGCCTATTACTTCAAGTACGTGGTCGAGCGCCCCGAACTGATGGCGAGCTTCGTGCCGACCTATATGATCTTCGCCGCCATCGGCGCGGCCTGCACGCCGCTGATGACGCGCTTCGTCGACAAGAAGCTGCTCATGATTATCCTGATGAGCGCCACCGCCGTGCTGTCGAGCGCCTTCTTCCTGATCCCGGCCGACCGCATCGACCTGATGTTCGTGCTGCAGGCCGCCACTGGCTTCGTGCTCGGTCCCAAGTCACCGCTGGCGTTCTCGATGTATGCCGACACCGCCGACTACAACGAATGGACCACCGGCCGCCGCGCCACCGCCATGACCTTCGCCGCCGCCACCTTCTCGCAAAAGCTGGGCACCGCGGTCGCGGTGAGCGTGATCGGCGCCGTCTTCACCTGGCTCGGCTACGTGCCCAATGCGGCGCAGACCACCGGCTCGCAGGCCGGGATCGTGTGGCTGATGTCCTTCGTGCCGGCCTCGTTCGCCCTGTTGGCGGTGCTGGTCATGTGCTTCTATAACCTCGACGCCAAGCTGCTGGCGCGCGTCCAGCTCGAGCTGGCGTCACGCAAGGCGGCGCCATGAAATCACTGGAGATTCCATCCATGCTGCACCCGCAAGACGACCGTTATGTGCTGACCAGCCCCACCGCGATGCCGCAGGCCGGCGGCTTCCTGTGGAACCGCAGGATGATGATCCAGTCGACCTGCCGCGGCTACGCCACCGCCCAGTTCATGCAGCCGGAACCGAGCAAGTATTCGCACGCGCCGAACATCCAGGCCAAGTCCTTCATGCAGCCCGAGCAGCATTACTACGCCCACCATCCGGGCCGCTTCTTCTACGTGAAAGACGAAGACACGGGCGAACTGTTCTCGGCGCCCTACGAGCCGGTGCGCGGCGGCGTCGACCTGTTCGAATTCTCGGTCGGCCGCGCCGACCTGCGCTGGACCGTCGAGAAGTTCGGCATCCGCATCGAGCTCGTGCTCGGCCTGCCGGTCGACGACGTCGCCGAGCTGTGGTCGATGCAGGTGACGAACCTGTCGGATCGCCCGCGCCGCATCAGCGTCTATCCGTATTTCACGATCGGCTATATGTCATGGATGAACCAGTCGGCCGAGTACCGGCACGACCTTGGCGGCATCGTGGCGTCGAGCGTCACGCCCTACCAGAAGCTGGAAGATTACTTTAAAAACCGCTTGTTCAAGGACCGCACCGTGCTGCTGTGCGAGCAGGCGCCGGACGCCTGGGAGACCGGCCAGGTCGCATTCGAAGGCGAAGGCGGCCTGCATGCGCCGTCCGCGCTGGCGGGTGAACGCCTGGGCTGCGGCGATGCTCGCTACGAGACGCCGGCCGCGATCGTCCAGTACCGGCTGGCGCTGGCGCCGAGTGCCGCGACGACGCGCCGCTTCCTGTTCGGCCCCGCGTTCGACGATGCCGAGATCGATGCGCTGCGCCAGCGCTACCTGGGCGCAGAAGGCTTCGCCGCCGCCGCGCGCGACTACGCTGCCTATATCGCCGAGGGCGAAGGCGTCATCCAGGTCAGGACGCCCGACCGCGAGCTCGACAATTTCGTCAACACCTGGCTGGCGCGCCAGGTGTATTACCACGGCGACGTCAACCGCCTCTCCACCGACCCGCAGACCCGCAACTACCTGCAGGACAATATGGGCATGGCCTTCGTCAAGCCGGCATCGGCGCGCGCCGCCTTCCTGCATGCGCTGAGCCAGCAGGAAGCCAATGGCGCGATGCCCGACGGGATCCTGCTGTTCGAAGGCGCTGAGCTGAAATACATCAACCAGATCCCGCACACCGACCACTGTGTCTGGCTGCCGGTCTGCCTGCGCGCCTACCTCGACGAGACGGGCGACGCCGCCATCCTCGACGTGCCGGTCGCCACCCACGACGGCCAGGTGAAAAGCGCGTTCGAGCGCATCTCGCTGGCGATGGACTGGCTGCTGCACCGGCGCGACGCGCGCGGCCTGTCGTACATCGAGCAGGGCGACTGGTGCGATCCGATGAATATGGTCGGCTACAAGGGCCGCGGCGTCTCGGGCTGGCTGACGGTGGCGGCGGCCTATGCGCTGAACCTGTGGGCCGACGTGTGCGCGGCGCGCGGCGACGGCGCGCGCCAAGCCCATTATCGCGCCGGCGCCGACGAGATGAACGCGGCGGCCAACACGTACCTGTGGGACGGCGCCTGGTTCGCGCGCGGCATCACCGACGACGACGTCAAGTTCGGCGTGGCCAGCGATGCCGAGGGCCGCATCTACCTCAATCCCCAGAGCTGGGCTTTCCTGTCCGGCGCGGCCAACCATGAGCAGCGCGCCCGGATGCTGGGCGAGATCGACGAGCAGCTGCGCACGCCATACGGGGTGCAGATGTTCGCCCCACCCTACAGCGGTATGCGCGAAGACGTCGGCCGCGTCACGCAAAAGCATCCCGGCTCGGCCGAGAACGGCGCGGTGTACAACCACGCCTCGGTGTTCTACATCTATAGCCTGTACACGATCGGCGAGGCCGACCGCGCCTTCGATGCGCTGCGCAAGATGATTCCGGGGCCGGGCCTGGACGACTACCTGCAGCGCGGCCAGCTGCCGGTGTTCATTCCCAACTATTACCGCGGCGCGTACAAGGAATATCCGCGCACCGCCGGCCGTTCGAGCCAGCTGTTCAACACCGGCACCGTGGCCTGGGTCTATCGCTGCCTGATCGAGGGCCTGTGCGGCCTGAAAGGCGATTTGCAGGGCTTGACGGTGGCGCCGCAGCTGCCGTCGGGCTGGGACGGCATGACGGTCACGCGGCGCTTCCGTGGTGCGATTTTCGAGGTCGACATCAAGCGCGGCCCGGTCGCGCAGGTCGAGGTAATATGCGATGGCGTGGCCCTGCCCGCGGCTCGCATCGACAACATCGAGCCAGGCCGCACTTACCGCATCGAGGTAACCGTCCCTTCGACACCATGAATATCACGACACGACCGGCCGTTGATGCCGACATTCCCTGGCTGCTGCAGCTGCGCCGCACGACCATGGACGCCCATTTTTCGGCATCCGGTGCGCCGGCGAGCGAGGCTGAGCACATGCAACGGCTGCGCAAGCGCTTCGACTGCGCCGAGGTGCTGCTGCTCGACGGCCGTCCCGCCGGGCTGCTGAAGGTGGCGCGCGATGGCGAGTGCTGGGAAATCGTCCAGATCCAGCTCGATCCTTCCCTGCAAGGCAAGGGCATCGGGCGCCGGCTGCTCGAACGGGTGATAGCCGAAGCGCGCGCAGCAAAAGCCCAGCTGACGCTTCACGTCCTGACTGCGAATCCGGCCAGGAAACTGTACGAACAGCTGGGCTTTTCGATCGTGGCCACCGAAGGCCACGAATACCGCATGCTGCTGCGGCCATGACGACGCTTAGAACCTATCTCGGTAGGTTCTTACTGCATCGTATGCGTCTGCTGCTGGGTATCGACCGCGAAGTTACGCTGCGTATCCCAATAGGTAAACCAATACCGCACCACGTCGCCGATCTTCAGCCCGCCCGCCGTGTACGTATTGTTGCCGCCGCTGAGCTGCATGCGCACGTTCTGCTGCGCGCCATTGTTGACGGTGTAGTGCACGTCGGCCCAGCCGCCGGTCGTGGTGCGGAACTGCAGCATCGTCGACGAGGCCTGGCTGACCGAGGTCGGCCCGCTCGGCTCCGGCGTCGGCGTGGTGCCGCCGCCGCCCGACTCCCATACGATGTCGTCGATCGCGAACTGGAAGCTGGATGACGGCAGCGCGCCATCGATGCTCGAGATCATGAAGATGTCGTGGATAGCCTGGGCCGCCACCAGTGGCCCGAGCAGGGTCGAGACCGGGATCGAGACCTGCCCCCACTGGCCATTGCGCGTCAACCCATACGCCGTGGTATTGGCCGGGAAGTTGACCCAGTTCTGGTTCGTATACGTGTCGCCGATGCCGATCCGGAAGCCCACATTGGCCGGGATCCGGATGCGGAACTTGACGGTGCCATTGGCGCGGTAGTTACTCAGGTTGCGCACCTGGCGCGCCTGGATGCCGCCGCCGAACCACTGGCCGGGCGTGTTGTAGCTCCAGGCGATGACGTTATTGCCTTCGAACGGCGCCGTATTGCCGGCGCCAGTGGAAGTGGTATTCCACAGGAAGATGTCGGAGCTGGTGCCCGCCACCAGCTTGTCGTTAACCGCCGTGTCGTCGGTGAACACGCCGAACTTGCCGGCCACCTCGGGCACGGTCTGGTCGCCCAGCTTGACCTGGCCCTTGCCGTCGAGTTGATAGACGCGGACGTAGTCGACGTACATGGTGCCCGGCAGCGGCGCCGTGACCTGGCCCGGGTTGGCGGCGTCCGTGAAGTTGCCACCCACCGCCATGTTCAGCAGCAGGTAGAACGGCGCCCGCAGCGCGGTCGAGTTGACCGGCAGCGGCGCGTTGTACATATTGTGCTCGACGCCGTTGTCGACCGTCGTGAAGCGCATCTGGCTCTCGTCCCAATAGAAGCGGTAGGTGACGAAGCGGTTCGCCAGCGAGTTCTGTGGCACGTACCAGTTCTTGGTCTGCCATGCGGTCGATGCGGCGCAGCTCTCGTTGCCCGGCACGCAGGCGGCCTGCTGCCAGGTGATCACGTTCGAGCCGACGAAGTGGTTCGACGACGGCGCCCCGCCCTCTGCGCGGCCGGAGGCCTTGTGCCCCATCTCCATCATGTCGATCTCGCCGTTACGCGGCCAGGTCTGCGGACTGACGCCCAGCAGCCACGCGGCGGGCCACAAGCCGGTGCCGAGGTTGGGCGTGGCCACGCGCACCTCGATCATCCCGTACTGCACCTGCACCTTGTTCTTCGTGTCGAGCCGGGCCGACGTGAAGACATTGCCGCCGACCGTCTGGCTGCGCGCCTGGATCGCCAGCGCGCGCGTGCCCGCTTCGAAGGGCACATTGACGATGCTGGCGTTATTGGGACTGTAGTACTGCAGCTCGGCGTTGCCGTAGCCGCACAGGCCGATCTGGCAGCCGTTCCCGTCCTGCAGGGTCCACACGCCGGTGTTCACGCTGCTGCCGTTGAACTCTTCGGACCATAGCAGCTGGCCTATGACCGGATTGGTGACGCTGGCCGCAGCCTGCGCGCCGCACACCGCCAGGATGGCGGCGGCAAGTATGTGGAAAGGTTTCCATCTCGAGCGATACTGCTTGATTTGCTGGTTCACGTCGACTCCTCGGTTCTCACTACAAGAAAATGCGGCCCATGCCGGATGGCCCTGCCGCGCCTTGCCAACTTGGCGTTGGTCTCGAATGATGTCGTGCGAATGCGTGTGGAATGTGAACTTGGAAACCTTTCCAATCAGGAAAGGAAAATATAGTCCGATTTCAGGATCATGTCCATACAGGATGGATGACGTGCGCGATTACCCGGATGGCATATGGCAGGGAGAAAATCTCCCTGACCAGTTGCTCGGGCATGTGACGAATAACTCGCCATTCCCTGGGGCCGTGAACTGGATCGCAGGATTACTGAAATGCGTCAATCGACGAATAATGCGAAATCGTCACCGATTTCGCATCATTGTTTGCGGTCGACGATACGGCACAACGCCGTAGCGTGAAAGTAGCGGGGTCGGTGCGATTATGCCGTTGGGATTTTCTGCAGGGTGCGGCGACGACGGCCATAGCCCATCATCATGATGCCGGCACCCATCAACAGCGCCGTTGCAGGTTCTGGCACATCGGTCGTCGGTGGATCGATATCGGGCGAATAGGTGATGGTAATCGTGCCGAAGTTCCAGATACTGTCCGGATTGACGGCGCTATCATTGAAATCGTCGTAGAACTCGACGCGCAGGAGGCCGTCGGCGCCGACGTTGAAGCCGAGACCTTCATCGGCAAGGATCACGTTATCCGAATAGCTGGCGGTGCCGCCAAAATCGCTCAGGAAGCCGGGAGTAAACAGGACGCCTTCGGTCACGCTCGAGTCGGAAATGGCGAACCCGATTTCCGACAGCCAGCTCGGGGAATAGGCAGTGACGTTGAATGAATAGTTAACGCTGAGAATAGTCGCGCCGGCGCCAACGTTATACGAGTAAACCGTGTTGCGGGAATCGCCAAATTGGCCGCCGCTCTGAATGCCGCCGACATCGATGGTGACTGGTGCAGCAAATACCGAAGAGCAGGCCAGCAGCGACAGTCCAGCAAACAGCTTTTTCAGGGAATTCAACGACATGGAAATCTCCTTTCAGGGTGAATCCTCCCAAAAGCAATTAGCATGCCATTAATCTGTATTTATTTATCTTCTTGATTTTTATCGAAATAATTTCCAGCATGAATCGTGATCAGGATTGCTTGTAAGATATTTCGACAAAATCTGAGCGCGCGTAGGCTTGCATCCAGCGCACCTAAACCTGGATAGTTGCCAGGATCTGCGCCACCAGCTGGTCCGGCGTCTCGCGAATGTCGAGCGTGATGCCGGCTTCATCCGGCTGCAGGGGTTCGAGCGTGCGCAGCTGGCTGTCGAGCAGCGATGGCGGCATGTAGTGGCCGGGACGGTTGCTGACGCGCTCGAGCAGCAGGCTGCGCTCGCCGGCCAGGTGCACGAAACGCACGTCGCCGCCGGCGCCGCGCAGCAGATCGCGATAGGCGCGCTTGAGCGAGGAACACGACAACACCGCCCCGCCCTCGCGCGCGGCCAGCTTGTCGCGCAGGGTCACCAGCCAGCCGTGGCGGTCGTCGTCGGTCAGCGCGACACCGGCCGACATCTTGGCGACATTGGCTTCGGAATGAAAGGCGTCGCCTTCGATGAAGGGCATGCCGAGCCTGGACGCCAGCTGCGAGCCGATGCTGCTCTTGCCGCAACCGCTTACACCCATCACCACCCAGGCCGTTCCCTTGCCGTCGTCTCGCACTTGTGTCGTCATCTTTTCCATGTTAACGCTAACATACATGCTGCGATTGTAACGGCTGCACAGGAAAAGTAAAGCGGCGATTGTGGGCCGGTCGAGGCGGCCGCGGTTCAGGCGCTTTCGCGCGCGCGCAAGGTGAAGCCGAGATCGATCCGCTTGCGTTCGGGCTCCTGGCCCTTGATCACCTGCAGCAGCAGGCCGGCGGCCTCGAAGCCGATCTGGTAGCGCGGCGTGTCGATGGTGGTCAGCGACGGCATCATGAATGCCGACGCGGGCAAGTCGTTGAAGCCGCACACGGCGATGTCCTGCGGGATCTGGACGCCGTGGCGCTGGCAGTGGTAGACGGCGCCGTGGGCCAGGTCGTCGTTGCAGCAGAAGACGGCGTCGCAGTCGGGCATGCGCGCCATCATCTGCCCCATCAACTCGGCGCCGAGCGCGATGGTGGAGCGTTCCGGCACCATCATCTCGAGCCCAGGGTCGGCCAGGCCCGCCTCGGCCATCGCGGCGCGGTAGCCGTCGGCGCGGCGCAAGGTGCGCTCGTCGAGCTGGGCGCCCATGAAGCCGATGCGGCGGTAGCCCTTCTTGAGCAGGTGGCGCGTCATCTCCATGCCGGCCTCGAACTGCGAGAAGCCGACCGACAGGTCGCCCGGTGCGTCGGACAGGTCCATCATCGATACCGCCGGCACCTGCGATGCTTCCAGCATTTTTACGACGGCCGGGCTGTGGGCCTGGCTCGAGAACAGGATGCCGTCCGGGCTCGATTGCAGGTAGGTGCGCAGCAGCTTTTCTTCTTCGGCCTGCGAATAATAGGTATTGCCGATCAGGAGCTGGTACTGGCCCGGCGCCACCGCATCGTGGATGCCTTCGAGGACGGCGGTGAACACGGCATTGGAAAACGACGGCACCAGCACCACGATCACGTGCGATTGCGACGAAGCCAGCGCGCGCGCGGCGCGGTTGGGCACATAGCCCAGCTCCGCCACCGCCCGCTCGACCTTGACGCGGGTGACTTCGGAGACCATCTGCGGCTGGCTCAGCGCGCGCGAGGCGGTCATGATCGACACGCCTGCCATGCCCGCCACCTGCTCGAGCGTCGCGCGCCCCGTTCCCCTGCCCCTGCTGCGGCCCGTTTTTTCCATTGTCATCCTGTCGTGGCTTTCTTCATCCCTGGTTCCATTCTATCAACAACGGCCAGGGCTTTTGCGACTCCCTGGGCGGATGCCAGAACTGGCTCCCGAGTCGACTATTGGTTTTACTGGTTTTTGCGTTGTATTTTTGCTGAATCTGATGCCTGGGTCGCAGACGCCCTCACCGGCTGTCGTTATACTTTCCTGTTAGAAATCCCGCTACCCCTTCATTGTCTCGACCGTTCGAGAAAGGCCTCTTGTATGCGTCTTAACACCCCGATCACCGACAACGAATACCAGCTCGCCGACGGCAAGACCATCGTCTCGACCACCGATTTGCAGGGCAATATCCGCTATGCGAACCCGTACTTCGTGCAAGTCAGCGGCTTCACCGAGGAAGAGCTGATCGGCGCGCCGCAGAACATCCTGCGCCATCCCGACATGCCGGTCGAGGCCTTCGCCGACATGTGGCAGGCGATCCGCGCCGGCCAGCCATGGAGCGGCATGGTCAAGAACCGCTGCAAGAACGGCGATTATTACTGGGTGTCCGCCAACGTGACGCCGGTGCTCGAGAACGGCCAGGCGGTCGGCTATATGTCGGTGCGCACCAAGCCGACCCGCGAGCAGGTGCGCGAAGCGGCGGCAGCGTATGCCGAATTCAAGGCCGGCAACCCGCGCGGACTGGTGCTGCGCCGTGGCCGCGTCGAACGGGGCGGCCTGCGCGGCCGCCTGGCGGCACTAAGCAGGCTGCCGCTGCGCACGCAGGTCAATGCCGGCATGGGCCTGCTGGCCGTGCTGCTGGCGGCGATCACGGTCGAATGCTGGCGCGACGGCTTGCCGGCGTGGACCTTGTTGTCCCTCGGCGTGTCGCTGGCGATGGTGCTGGGCCTGTGGGCCAGCCTGCGCCGCAACGTGCTGGCGCCGCTGGCCGACGCATCGGGCTTCGCGCGCCGCCTGGCCGGGGGCGATCTTACCTGCCGCCTGGCGCCGCGCCGCGACGACGAGATGGGCCAGTTGGTGGCGGCGCTGCGCCAGTCGGCCGTGAACCTGTTCAGCGTGATCGGCGACGTGCGCGCCAACTTCGACGAGATGCGCCATGCGACCGGCGAGATCGCGACCGGCAACCTGGACCTGTCGAGCCGCACCGAGACGCAATCGTCCAGCCTGCAAGAGACGGCGGCCAGCATGGAACAGCTGACCCATAACGTGTTGCAGAGCGCCGACAGCGTGAACGCGGCCAGCGACCTGGCACGCCGCGCCGCCACGACCGCCGGCAACGGCCAGCGCACGGTCACCGAGGTGGTGAGCACGATGGAGGCGATCAGCGCCTCGTCGCACAAGGTGCTCGACATCGTCGGCATGATCGACGGGATCGCCTTCCAGACCAATATCCTGGCCCTGAACGCCGCCGTGGAAGCGGCGCGCGCGGGCGAGCAAGGGCGCGGCTTCGCGGTGGTGGCGGGCGAGGTGCGCACGCTGGCCCATCGCAGCGCGCTCGCGGCCAAGGAGATCAAGACGCTGATCGACGCCTCGATCGTCAACGTCGAGAGCGGCAACCGCCTGAGCGTGGCGGCCGGCGCGGCGATCCAGGAAGTGGTGGGCGCGGTCGGCCAGGTCACCCGCGTCATGGACGAGATCGCGACCGCGACGCGCGAGCAGTCGAGCGGCATCGGCCAGGTGAACCAGGCCGTGACCCAGCTCGACGCGATCACGCAGCAGAACGCGGCGCTGGTCGAGGAAGCGGCCGCCGCGACGGCGACGCTGGCGCGGCAGACCGACGAGGTATCGCAGGCCTTGCAGGTGTTCCAGTTGCATGCGGGCGCACCGGCGCGGACCGCGCGTGCGGTGGCCGGCAAGCGCACCACGAAACTGGTCGCCGCGTAATCAACAAAAATCCCTGCTGCGCGTATCCAGCCCACCGAGCAGGTGCGACAGGTCCACCAGCCGCTTGGCCACCAGGTGGCGCACCTCCCCCTGGCGCTGCCAGATGCCATACACCCCCAGCAGCGGCGCATTGAGCACTTCGCGCCGCTGCTGCTCGACCAGGGTCGGCCACACGATCACATTGATGTTGCCGGTCTCGTCTTCCAGCGTCATGAACAGCACGCCCTTGGCCGTGCCTGGACGCTGGCGCACCGTGACCAGGCCGCAGGCGCGCGCCAGCTGGCCGTCCTGGTAATCCATCAGGCTTGACGCCGGCATGAAGCGCTGCTTGAGCAGCCGTTCGCGCAGCAGCGCCAGCGGATGGCGGCCCAGGGTCAGGCCCTGGGCGCGGTAGTCGCCGACGATCTCTTCGCCTTCGCTCGGCGCCTGCAATGCCGGTGTTTCCTCGCGCGGCACGGTCGGGCGCAGCAAATCCTTGTCGGGCGCCGCGCCCGAGGCCTGCCACAAGGCTTCGCGCCGGTGCCCGGCCAGCGAGCGCAGGGCATTGGCTGCTGCCAGCACCTGCAGGTCGCCCCGGTCGAGCTGCGCGCGGCGCGCCAGGTCGGCCACGCTGTCGAAAGGCCGCACGGCGCGCGCCTGCTCGATGCGCTCGGCCGCGTCCTGGCTCATCCCCCGCTGTAGCGACAAGCCCAGCCGCACCGCCGGCTGGCGCGAACGATCGAGCGGATCGTATTCTTC
This sequence comes from Massilia sp. HP4, assembly GCF_005222695.1. Classification (GTDB taxonomy): domain Bacteria; phylum Pseudomonadota; class Gammaproteobacteria; order Burkholderiales; family Burkholderiaceae_D; genus Telluria. The sequence continues at coordinate 19,129 of NZ_STGG01000006.1, forward strand.
CAGGGCCGAATCCCAGGTGCTGACGGCGACATCGACCGGCCGCACCTCGATGCCGTGGCGGCGCGCATCCTGCACCAGTTGCGAGGGACTATAAAAGCCCATCGGCTGGCTGCCCAGCAGCGCGCACAGGAAGGCGGCCGGCTCGTGGCACTTGAGCCAGGAACTGGCATAGGCCAGCAGCGCGAAGCTGGCCGCGTGCGATTCGGGGAAGCCGTATTCGCCGAAGCCCTGGATCTGGCTGAAGATCGCCTCGGCGAATTCCTGCGTGTAGCCATTCTTGAGCATGCCGCCGACGATGCGCTCGTAGTATTTTTCGAGGCCGCCCTTGCGCTTCCAGGCCGCCATCGCGCGCCGCAACTGGTCCGCCTCGCCGGGTGTGAAATCGGCGCCCAGGATCGCCACCTGCATCACCTGCTCCTGGAAGATCGGCACGCCCAGGGTGCGCCCGAGCGCGACCTCCATCTGGGGGCTTGGATAGACGACCGGCTCGAATCCCTGGCGCCGGCGCAGATAGGGATGGACCATGCCGCCCTGGATCGGCCCGGGACGCACCACCGCGACCTCGATCACCAGATCGTAGAAACGGCGCGGCCGCATGCGCGGCAACATGCTCATCTGCGCGCGCGACTCGATCTGGAACACGCCGACGGTGTCGGCTTGGCAGATCATGTCGTAGGTGGCGACATCGTCGGCCGGGATGTCCTGCATCTCGAACAGCTGGCCATGGCGCTGGCCGACCAGCTCCAGGCCGCGCCGCATCATCGACAGCATGCCCAGCGCCAGCACGTCGACCTTCATCAGGCCCAGTTCCTCGAGGTCGTTCTTGTCCCACTGGATCACGCTGCGGTCGGCCATCGTCGCGTTCTCGATCGGCACCAGGCGCGAGAGCTTGCCCTTGGCGATCACGAAGCCGCCCGGATGCTGGGACAGGTGGCGCGGGAAGTTCAGCAACGACTGCGCCAGCGTGGCCCACTGGCGCGACAGCGGCGCCTCGGGATCGAGGCCGCTTTCGGCCAGGCGTCCCAGCAGGTCGGCGCGGCTGTCGAACCAGTGGTGGGTCTTGGCCACCTTCTCGACGATGGCGAGGTCAATGCCGAGCGCCCGCCCGCTGTCGCGCAGCGCGCTCTTGGGCCGGTAGCTGATCACCACCGCCGCCAGCGCCGCCCGCTCGCGGCCGTACTTGTTGTAGATGTACTGGATGACTTCTTCGCGCCGCTGGTGTTCGAAGTCGACGTCGATGTCGGGCGGCTCGTTGCGCTCGCGCGAGATGAAGCGCTCGAACAGCAGGCTGGCGCGGGCCGGGTCGACCTCGGTGATGCCGAGGCAGTAGCACACCGCCGAATTGGCGGCCGAGCCGCGGCCCTGGCACAGGATGTGCTGCGAACGCGCGAAGCGCACGATGTCGTACACGGTCAAAAAGTAATGCTCGTAGCCCATGTCGGCGATCAGTTCGAGCTCGTACTCGATCTGGGCCTGCACCTTGGCCGGCACGCCTGCGGGGAAGCGCCGGTGGGCGCCAATCCAGGCCTGGCTGCGCAAGTAGCTGGTGGCGTCGTGGCCTTCGGGGACCACCTCGTCGGGATATTCGTAGCGCAGTTCGTCAAGCGAGAAGGTGCACAGGCGGGCGATGCGCACCGTCTCGGCCAGCGCTTCGCGCGAATAGAGATTGGCCAGGCGCAGGCGCGCGCGCAGGTGCTGCTCGGCGTTCTGCGCCAGGCCGTAGCCGCAGGCCGCCACCGGTTTACCGAGACGGGTCGCGCTCAGGGTGTCCTGCAGGGGCTTGCGCGAACGGACGTGCATGCACACATGGCCCAGCGCGACGATCGGCAGGCCGTGCTGCCAGCCCACCTCTTCGACCGTGGCGCGGTGGGCGTCGTCGAAGGCGCGGTGCAGCAGGGTGAGGCCGAGCCAGGCGCGGCCCGGGAAGGTGGTGGCCATCCATGCGGCCTGCGCGTGCAGGCGGTCGACGTCCTGCGCTTCGTGGCCGGGGTATGGCGGCAGCAGGATCGCCAGGCAGTCGGGCATGTGTTGCAGGTGCGCGTATCGTGGGGCGGGATTGGCCAGGTCGTCGGGGGTGAGCAGGTAGGTGCCCTTCTCGCTGCGCGTGCGGCCGATCGTGATCAGTTCGGACAGGTTGCCGTAGCCGTTGCGGTTTTGGGCCAGCAGGATCAGGGACGGGGCTGGGGTTAGAGCATCGTCGGGGTTCTTGAGGTGGAAGTGGGCGCCGATGATCAGGGGCAGGCCAGCGTTTTTCGCCTCGGCGTGGGCGCGCACGACGCCGGCCAGCGAGCATTCGTCAGTGAGGGCCAGCGCGAAGTACCCGAGCTGCACCGCGCGCGCGACCAGCTCCTCGGCGTGCGAGGCCCCTTGCAGGAACGAGAAGTTCGAGAGGCAGAACAACTCGGCGTAAGGTGGCAGCGCTTGGGAGGCTGGAGGCTGGGCGGTGTTGGCGGTCACGCTGCGGGGCTGTCAAACAGCCAATACTGTACAAAAACACAGTATAACCCAGCTGACCAAAGCGGCAAAAAATCTGCAATATCGGGTGAACGGGTTGACTACGCGTCCAGGCCCACCCTACGCATCACAAATTTAGACATGCGTTGGAAAAGGACGTGGCAGCGGCCCGAGGGTCGACGCGCAGGACTCCTTGCAAGCCGTCCGCGCACGCAGGCCCGACACGCCACCACCATGCGCACGGCGCAGGATCGGCTGGTCGGCACTGACCATGCGCTCGTACGCGAGCATCAGCGCCGTGCCACCGGTGGAATTGATGTAGTCGAGCATATCCATCGTGGTCTCGTAAGCCCAGTCGGAAAAACTCTCGCCCGGCCCGGCCGCTTGGGCAGCCCCGGCCATCGCGACACCGCCCTGCACTTTCGTCAGGATCGTGACGATGGCCCACGAAATCCCCATCCATCCGCTCGTCGCAAGCGTCAGGCGCAGCACCGGCATAAGAATGCCCGCTTCATGAATCGCCTTGAGCACGGACAGCAAGGCGCCGGAGGGCATCGCGCGGTTGCAGTTGATGGTCGCGATCAGGATCGCGATCTTGTTCATCACGCCCGGATAGCGCCGCAGGAAGCGGTACAAGGTAGGACCGATTTGCCGCGGGTCGCCGAGCAAAGGGCCAAGTCCGGTCGCTAGAAAGCAGCCGCCGGTCAGCTTCCACACCACTTTCACCAGCTTCATGTCGACCGGGCCGTCCAGCATCGTCTCGCTGGCGAAGGCCTGCAAATGGCTGGCGTTGCCGGCCCGGGTGGGGTTCAGCAGCAGGTTGAAGCAGGTGGAAAAATTGGTGTCGTAGCTGCCGTCCACCGCGATCGCGCCGCTCGCGGTGACCGCGATGAAGGGCGCGCCCGCGCCACCGACGACGCCGATATTGATGGCGCCGTTGGCCTGGAGCGATGCCATCAGCTGGACTGCATCCTCCACGCTGCCACCCCCACGCAAGCTGCCGTCCGGGCCGGTGCTCACATAGCTACCGTCACGACAGCGCAGGGTGATGGCGGCCGAATCCAGGGCCTCGGGGACGCCGATGGTGAACACCTCGGCGGCATCGCTCGAGGTCCCGAGCGCCGTGATCTGGTCATCGGCGGCGAGCGACCAGTAGCCGCCGGCGGCGGTCTGGAGCTTGATCTCGTCGCCAGCGGCGAGCAGGCCGGCCAGCGAGACGAAGGTGCGGTCGGCGGCAAAGGCAGGCTCGGGCGGGGTGATCGAGACCGGCGTCTCTTCGGGCACGTTGACATATGACACCGCCGTCGTGCCCCAGCTATACACCATCGAGAACGACTTGACGGCGGCCGGCCAGGTGTCGCCGAAGGTCATGCTGTCCACCGTGAACGACAGGCTGCCGTCCTCCACCAGCGCGGCCACCTTGGCCGTGACGTCGACCGGTCCGTAGGCGGCCGCGATGATGTTCAGGGCGCGTGGGTCGAGCGAGGCCTGGGCGGCGGGCGCGGACGGGTCGTAGTCGATGTGCAGAACCTGGTTCTCGGTGGTTGCGGCCATCTGCGGCTTGCGGTCACCGTACTGGTAGACCACATGCAGCGTCTTGCGCATGGCCGGCCAGCCATCGCCGAATACGCTGCTCGATGCGCTGACCGACAGCCTGCGCCGGCTCACGCTGGCGCGGACGATGTCGGTGACGTCCTTCAGGCCGTAGAAGGCGCTCAGGATATGCAGTGGCGGGCGGTAGCCGAGCGTATAGGGATTGCCTTCGACGACGATGTCGATGAACGGCACCTGGCCGGCATAGCTGGCCACGATGACGAAGGCGCTGCGTTTGTCATTGCCCGCGTTGCCGAGGGTGGCGCGGTCGGCGATCAGGGACAAGGTGCTGGCTGTCCTGTCAACCAGGCTGCGCACAGTCGCGCTGACGTCGGCAGGACCGAAACTTGCGCCCCACACCGTCAATGCCGACTGGGCGGCATCGTCTTCCGGCGCTGGGAGGGGAGCCTGGGCGGCTTGCTCGAACTGCGGCACGCCGATGGTCAGCGTCTGGCCTTCCGACGCCGTCGCCACGTACGTCGGGCCACCGTCGTAGCGATAGACGACCGTCAGCGTCTTTTCATGGCCGACCCAGGTGTCGCCGAACGCCTGGTTGCTTGCCAAGACAGTCAGGGACTCTGGAAAAGCCTGACGGTTGACCAGCTTGATGACTTGGGCGGTCACTTGCTTGAGTCCATACGCCGCGCCAACGATCTGCAGAACGCCTGTGTTTTGGGTAGCCATACTTGAATCTTCTCTCGGGAATGAATAACATGCTTTGCGTCAAGGGCAGCGATGGCGTCACGGCTTTTTGTTGCGTTTCATCATCGCTGCGAGCAATAGTTTGCAAACTCCGTGCCAGGCTGAAACAATGGTGCCGGAGCAACAAATCCGAGGATTTGGTCGACGATTTATGCCAAACGGGTGTAAAACAGCGGGTGTTTTTACATGTCAACGAAGTCGTTGACACGCTGGGTGCCTGCATCACGGACTAAAGAATGTGTGTTCGGCAAGTTTCTTTTCCTGTAGTATTTACGGCGCCTGCGCCGACCAAACGAGCCGCAAATGACTTCTTCGCCTGACCTGATTGCCACTCCCAGTACCGAGCGCTATCGCCTCGGTAAGCTGCTTGGGAATGGCGGTTTTGGCGACGTGCATGAGGCTTGGGATCCGGCGCTGCAGCGTACCGTTGCCATCAAGCGCCTGAAGCCTGACCTGGTGCGCGACCAGCCGGACAATCTGCTGCAGGAAGCCCGTCTAGCGGCTTCGCTGCGGCATCCCGCTTTCATCCAGATTTATTCGCTCGAAGACGACGGGCACAGCAAGTCGATCGTGATGGAGCTGGTTGGGGGGAAGACCCTGCATCAGCTGCTGTCCACGACCAAGCTGTCAAGGGATCAGATCCTCGATATCGTTTGCCAGTTGGCGGATGCAATGGCGCAGGCACATGCGGCGGGGTTGATTCATGGGGATTTGAAGCCGGCGAACCTGATGATCGAACCGTCGGGGCAGTTGCGCATCATGGATTTTGGGCTGGCGCGCAAGATTGATCCGCTGGCGACCGAATCAGGGGATGTGCTGCAGACGCAGGGCACGATCGCCTATCTGGCGCCTGAAATTTTGAACGGCAAGCTTCCGAGCACGCTCAGCGATATTTATGCTGTTGGCGTGCTGATGTACGAGATGATGCATGGGGAGCGGCCGTTTGCGCATTTGCATGGATTGGCGCTAGCTGCTGCGCAGGTGCAGTCCTCATGTACGCAATGGGCCATTGCTCCGGATGCTGATCAGGACATGGTAACGTTGCTACGCGCAATGTGTGCCCCGGATCCAGCTATGCGTATACCGACGATGCAAGCCGTCAAAGAGACTGCGCGAGCGTTGCAAGGATCAGACTCTACAGTGTCCCAAAGACTCATGTCCCCGACTGCGGCTAAAGAACCGTCTACGTCTCGCTACATTTCGCGAAAGATTATTTACTGTTCTTTAGGATTTTTACTAGTTTTAGGTGCTACCGCATATTGGGGAACCACCGAAGAAATTACTCGCCAATGGCTGCCTCCAATATCCGATTCGGCGCATATGTCAAATGGCATGGCAGCACTGCGTCGGTTTGATAGTGATGGCAGCTTAGATATTGCGATTGAGAATTTTAACGCTATCCTAGCGAAACAGTCCAATCATGCAGCTGCATCGGCCGGCTTAGCGTTGGCCTATGCACTACGTTTTGCGGGCGATCGCAGCGACGCAAGTTGGTTACAACGTGCCGACGCTAGTGCTCAGGCAGCAGTGGCTCTTGATGACCAACTAGCACTCGGCTATGCCGCCAAATCTTACGTACGCTGGCAGCAAGTACGAAACGAGGAAGGGCTGCAATTTGCAAATCAGGCATTACAACTCGACCCTACTAATCTTTTCGCTCATAATACCAAGTGCGGAATTCTACTTCATTTACAGCGCTACTCGGAAGCCGAGCTTAGTATCGAAGCCGCCCGTAAGGCACACCCAACAGAACGTCTATTTGTTGATCAATTGGGCGAGCTACGCTATCGACAAGGCGACTATATGGGTGCTGAGCAGGCTTTCCGCCAAAGCATTAGATTGGATCCAGACGCCGTATACTCCTACGCCAACTTAAGCATGACATTAGTACGACTGGGACGAGATGACGAAGCATTACAAGTGCTTCAACAAGGATTACAGGTGCGTCCCAATGGACACCTTTATAGCAATCTTGGAACAGCATTATTCAGTCGAGGTGACTATATCGGTGCGGCCAAAGCCTTTGAGCATGCCGTATCTGTCTCAAAAGGTAACAGTATTGCATATTTGCGGTGGGCAAATTTGGCAGATACACTCCGCTGGATTCCAGGTCGCGAATCAGATTCCCAGCAAGCCTATCGCAAAGCAGCTGCATTAATAAAACCCTTATTGGAGCGCGCTCCAGACAACGCCACCCTGATTTCACGTATGGGTTTATATGCAGCTAAATTAGGCGACAAGGACGTTGCATCTGTAATGAGTCAAAAAGCAGTATCCGCCAAGCCGTCCAATGCGGATATTCGCTTTCGTGCTGCCATAGCCTACGAAATAACGGGGCAACGCGATTCGGCGCTGCTTGAGTTAACTACAGCACAGCAGCTTGGCTATCCCAGGAAATTAATCGGGACCGAGCCCGATTTATTGGCACTGCGGAGCGATCCGCGGTTTGATTTACTCAAAATGGAAGAGGAATAATGGCACAACCATTGATGACATTGACAGCAAGCTTTGACGTTAATCAAGTAGACGACGGTATTGACTGGGTATTTGCGGACATCGATGCCGCCATCAATTCCGAGCATAATTCTCCAGAACCTTACTGGAATCGTGACATTGACTTCTCCGCTGGCCAAGTTTTCCGAATTGCCATTAACGCAACCGACAAAGATAAAACCGGCTTTGACTCACTGGAAGTGATCGATTGCTGTTTGATTACTCGGCCTCGTATTCTGAGTTGCGGGCCAGACGTACGTACCCACTATGGCATGCCTTCCCTCTTCGTTGACGAAGAAGGAAAACAACTCGGTGCACTGTATCAAATTAACCCTTCAGCATTCTCTATCCATAGCACTGGCGTCGACCCCAAAAAAGGAAAACGCGTCACCCTACTTTGGGACGGCAAGCTTACCGTCGGACCTTATAACGGATTTTGGGATATTTCTTTCTATGTCACCGTCCGGATTAAACGTACTGGCGAAGAACTGGAGCAACTTCGGGTATTCTATTTCGACCCCGAAGGCGAAATCGGTAATGGCACCTATCCTCCGAATTAAAAGATTAAATTAATTCAGCCAAAGCCTAAAATTCCCACATGACGCCTTAATGCCTCCGCCGGCGTCATGAGCCTAGAAGCACACCGCTGGAGATCACCCTCACAAGCCTCCCAAGCTGCACGAATCTCTTCCTCCGAAATATTGGCAGGAAAGCGAATCCGAGGGTGAGCCTCCAGCAACTTATAAACCGTCGGCCGCGAAATCCCCAGTGTCCTGGAAGCAGCCAGAATCTGCCACTGACTCTTCTCCATCGCCTCCACCAGATCGTCATCGCTCAACTCCGACACCTTGCGCCGTACCGGCCTCGATGCAGCAGAAGCAGTAGCCGCAGCACCAGCAGGACCAACCGGCTGCACCACAGGCATCATCACCGACTGCTCCAACATCGGCACAATCCCCGCCTGCAAATCCAGCGCCACCCGCCGCATCGCATGCCCCAGCTGCCGCACATTCCCCGGCCAGTCCCCATTGAACACCTGGCTCAGCAACTCAAACGGCAAACTCCACGCATCCCCTGCCGCCTCAGCCTCAAGAAAATGCCGCACCAGCACCCCAATATCCTCACGCCGCTCGCGTAACGCCGGCACCCGAATCACGAACGCTTCAAGACGCCGCCGCAGCGCCTGATTAAACCCATCTGCCCCCAGATCCTGGTCGGTCGCCGCAACGATCCGCGCATTCGACCTCGCATCCGCACTCGCCCCCAGCGGCCGATACTCGCCGCTTTCGAGCACACGCAACAGCATGGCCTGCACCGACGCCGGCGTATCCCCGATCTCGTCGAGGAACAAGGTCCCATCCTCGGCCTCGGCAAACCAGCCGCGCCGGCTGTTCGCGGCCCCGGTATATGCCCCCTTGACCGCGCCAAACAGCTCGGCCGCCGCAAGCGACTCGCTCAGGGTCGCCATATTGATCGCGACAAACCGTCCGCTCCGACGCGCACTGAGCGCATGAATCGCCTGCGCCGCCACCTCCTTGCCGCTGCCGGTCTCGCCCAGCAGCAGCACCGGCATGGTCGTCCCCGCCACCTGCGCGATCGCTTCGCGCATCTTGATCGCGCCATCGCCAACGCCGATCAACCCCGGCACGTTCGCCGCGCGCGGCAGGCTGCGCATCAGGTGCAGGCAAACAAAGACCTGGCTACCAAGCCCGATCACGATGCCGCGATCGAGGTCGCCGGCCGTGAACTGGTCGGTGCCGTTCGACGGCCGGCCATTGAGCTCCAGCCCCATCTTGCCGCGTACATGGTCGATCTGGATGCCGCCCTCGGCGATGAAGCGGATGTGCACCGGCTCGCGCGTGATCGAGCGCTCGCCCAGCGGCGTGCCGTCATGCCCGGCGCCAGGACGTGTGGAAAGCGGCGCAAACAGCGGCGCAAACCGGTTCACGGCGATCGCACCGCCCGCGGCCGGGCCGAGCATCTGTTCGCCGATACGTTCGCGCTGCGGATGCCAGAGGATCGTGATGGCGAGCACCGGCGCCGACGCGAAGTCCTCGGCCATCCCATAGCTGGTCAATGTGGCGTCGGGATCGCTCACGCTTGTTCGCTCACGAAGTGGGCTCCTGCTGCATCGAGATATTCCTGAAACATGGGCAATGTCGGCACTATCCGCTTGATGAAAAATATACACAAATTCTAACCGATCGGAACGACTTGGCGGTCGTCTTAAGGCCCATGAAATTGTCATCATTTGGTCAGCACGAGCAGGCCAATCCCGCTATGCTGCATCCGGCCACACTACCCATGCCACACACGAAGGAACATCCATGCAGATCCACACCCTGCGCTGCTTCGGCGCCATCCCGGGCGCCGGCAATCCGGCGCTCGTGATCGAAGACGATCGCTCGCTCCCCGACGCGCGCCAGGCCTTCGCGCGCGAGCGCGACACCACCTGTGTGTGGATCGATCCAGCGCTTGACGACGGCATCGCGGCAAGCGTCGACTTCTACTATCCGCACACGCGCAGCCCACTGTGCCTGCACGCCACGCTGGCCGCGGCCGAGCGCCTGTTCGCGCGCGCCGACGCGCATCCACCCCTGACCGTGAAAACCGCCATGCACGGCCAGCCGCTCGCACTGACGCGCAAAGGCGAAGACGTGTTCGTGCGCCTGGCGCCGCAGGCCGCGCCGCAACCGTTACTGACGCCCGAACTGCCGGCGCGCCTGCTCGGCATCCCCGCACACGCCATCGTCGCGCCACCGCAAGTGGCCTCGATCGGCAGCCCGAAACTGCTGGTGCAGGTACGCGACGCGGCCACCCTGCACGCGCTATCTCCAGACCTGGATGCGATCGCGCAGTGGAGCAAGCATTATGGTGTGAACGGCTTGTACGCCTACTGCCGCCTGGCCGACGATACGAACACACAGTTCGACGGCCGCAGCTTCAACCACCTCGACCCACGCCTCGAAGACAGCGCCACCGGCGTCGCGGCCGGCGCCCTCACGGTCCTCCTCGGCCACGGATTGACCCTGCGCCAGGGCCGCGCAACCGGCCACGACTGCCTGATCCAGACGCTGATCAAAGACGACGACGTGCTGGTCGGGGGCCAGGTCGAGACAATGTGACACACCCATTTGTCACATTTTGTCGCCAATTGGCCGAATAAGACCGAGCTATAGCAATACACCGTTGTGTTATTGCTACATTACGATGGTTATCGAAGATACAATTGAGTAAAATCCGAATTTCCTTCGGAGAAAATCGTGATTAAACTCAAAATAATGTCTGGTTCGGTGCTGTTTGCCTTATATGGTAGCGCCATCCTCGCCGCCCTCGTTCCCGCCATCGCCCACGCGCAAACCGCGCCCGCCGTCACTGGCGAGGTCATCCCGAGTGTCAGCGTAGTCGGCTCGCGCCGCGTCGGCGCCGCATCGAGCACCGACACCCCGGTAGCGATCGATTTCATCCCGATGACGAAGGCGGCCGAGCAAAGCGGCCAATTCGACCTGGCGCAGGTACTGTCCAATCTGTCCCCCTCGTTCAACTCGACCCGCCAGACCGGCGCCGACGGCGCCGACCTGATCGACTCGGCCGCCCTGCGCGGCCTGGGCTCGGACCAGACCCTGGTGCTGGTCAACGGCAAGCGCCGCCACACGGTGGCGCTGGTGAACCTGTTCGGCGCGCGCAACCGCGGCAATACCGGCACCGACATGAATGCGATCCCCGTGATGGCGATCCGCGAAGTGCAGGTGCTGCGCGACGGCGCCGCCGCCCAATACGGCTCGGATGCGATCGCCGGCGTGATCAATATCGACCTCAAACGCAGCCTGGGTTGCGAATCGGTGCTCGGCTACGGCCAGTACACCGCAGGCGATGGCGAGAACTGGCTGGCCTCGGCCTATTGCGGCGTGGCGGTGGCCGGCGGCGTGCTGGGCATCACCGGCGAATACTACGATCGCGGCCGCTCCAACCGCTCCGAACCTGGCAACCCGCGCATCATCGGCGACACCAAGTCGCAGAACCAGACCGTCTACCTCAACGGCGAATTCCCCGCCGGCCCAGGCAAGCTGTATTTCACGGCCGGCGCGCAAAAGCGCGACGCCTCGTCGGCCGCCTGGGGCCGCGAAGGCCTCGGCTCCGAAGACATCCCCTCGCGTAACTCGGCGGCGATGTACCCGGATGGCTTCGTCCCCTTCATCGACGGCGACGTCGACGACCGCTGGGGCACCGTCGGCTACCGCTGGGCGGTGGGCGAATGGAATGCCGATGTCTCGCAGACCTATGGCTACAACCGCCTGAAGTACGACATCAACAACACGCTCAACGCCTCGATCGCCAACCTCGATCTGCTCAATGGCGGGCCTGGCGTCAGCGCCAGCCGCTTCTATGCCGGCGCCTTCTCGTTCCAGCAGTCGACCACCAATCTCGACATCAGCCGCTTCTATGGCGATGTCTTGAAAGGCATGAACGTCGCCTTCGGCCTCGAGCACCGCCGCGAGAACTATAAAATCTTCGCCGGCGAGACCGGATCGTGGATCGACGCCGACGGCGTGGGTATAGGGGGCAACGCCGGCAGCCAGGGCTTCCCGGGCTTCCAGCCGGGCGACGAGACCGACAGCGACCGTCACAGCAACGCCGCCTACGTCGACATCGAGCTTGACGCGACCGACCGCTTCAAGGTCCAGGCCGCGCTGCGACACGAACGCTACTCGGACTTCGGCTCGACCACCACCGGCAAACTGGCCGGCGCATACCGGCTGGCGCCGAACGTGCTGCTGCGCGGCTCGGCCAGCACGGGCTTCCGTGCGCCGTCGCTGCAGCAGGTGTACTTCTCGTCGACCTTCACCGACTTCGTCGGCGGCCAGCCGCTCGACGTCGTGCTGGCGCCGAACGGCGGCCCGGTGGCTAATGCCGCCGGCATCCCGCAACTGAAGGACGAGGAATCGAAGAGCTATACCCTGGGCCTGACCTGGTCGCCGACCGGCTCGACCTCGGTGACGGCCGACCTTTACCGCATCGACATCGACGACCGCATCGTGCTGTCGGGCCGCTTCGACGCCGACAACTACCCGGCGCTGGGCGCCACCCTGCAGCAGCTGGGCGTCGGCCAGGCGCAGTTCTTCGTCAACTCGGTCGACACCAAGACCCAGGGCCTGGACCTGACCGTGTCCAACCGCAGCAAGGTGGGCATCGGCAACCTGACGACCTTCCTGGCCGTCAACTTCAGCAAGACCGAAGTGCAGCGCGTGAAGGCGCCGGCGGCGCTGGCAGGTTTCGAGGACGTGCTGCTGTCGGAACGCGAGCGCCTGTTCATCGAAGAAGGCGCGCCGCGCCGCAAGGCCACGCTGGGCCTGGACTGGACCCAAGGCCAGCTCGAAACCTCGCTGCGCGTGATCCACTTCGGCCCGCAGACCCTGGGCACCTTCTCGGGCCCGCCGGTGCCGAACCAGAAGTACGAAGCGAAGACCTCGGCCGACCTGTCGTTCACCTGGGCGTTTACCGAGAAGACCCGCCTGACCGTGGGCGGCACCAATATCTTCGACGTCAAGCCGACCCGCCAGGATGCGAACGAGACCGACAACGGCTTCAAGTACGAGAGCGTGCAGTTCGGCCTGAATGGCGCGGCGATGTTCGCGCGCCTGGCGCACAAGTTCTGATCACGCGCGTCGCTCGAGCGTAGCGCAGGCGGCCCGCGATCTTCGCGGGCCGTTTTCATTCGTGTTGTCGCACCGTCCGGCCGACAAGCGATATCATGCTTTTCTTTTGACGTCGTAAGAACACCATGCAAAAACTGATCGCCGAACTGATGCGGCTTTATCTTCCCGCGGACGCGCCGCCGCCCGATGTGCTGGCGGCGCACCTGCTCGGCCAGCACAGCGTGCCGGTCAGCCTGACGGGCAGCGACGGCCTGGCGCGCGCCATGATGATCCCCTTTCGCAAGGCCAAGGGGACCGATGGCGATGCCCACTGGCTGCGGCTGTGCGACGTCGCCAACACACTGCAAGAGACGCTCGGCCTGCCGGCGCCGGCGGTGAGCATCTCGGGCGGCGACGCCTATTACCTGTGGCTGTCGCTAGCGACGCCGGTTGCTGCCGAGCGCGCCCAGACCTTCCTTGAGCGCCTGCGCGACGCCCACTTTCCCGAGATCGAACTGGCGCCGGACGCCGTGCGCGCGCCGGTGGCGCTGCCGCCCTGCCTCCACCCGCGCACCGGCAAGTGGGCCGCCTTCATCCATCCGGGCATGGGCGCCTCGTTCGCCGACGAGCCGGGGCTGGACATGCAGCCGCCGCCACTGGGCCAGGCGGCCTTTCTGGAAGGACTGGAAAGCATCGGTGAAGAGCAGTTCGAACGGATCCTCCAGGCGCTCGAAGCGGCGCACGAAAGCAAGCCGGTGGCGGCGCCCGCGGTGGCCGCCGCGCCCGCACCATTCGAGCCACAACCGGCGCCGGGCCTGCTACTGAAGGATGCGACGCTGGAAGACATCGTGCGCCACCTGCATGCGATGAATATCGAGCCGACATTCAGGCATGTGATCGCGCCGCGTGGCGGCGCTTAGGGCGCCGCTTACTTGGTGACGGCGATCATCGAGCGCTTGCCGCCCTTGAAGGTATACAAGGTGATGGTGCCGTCGCGGATATCGCCGCGCTGGTCGAAGGCGATCGGCCCGGTGACGCCCTTGTACTGGATCTTGGCCAGCACCGGCAGGTACCTGGCCGGCACCGACGATCCGGCCTTCACCATCGCCTCGGCCATGGCCATCGTCGCGTCATAGGCATACGGCGCGTTGATCTGCACGTCGATGCCGAAGCGCTTCTTGTAGTCGGCGCGGAACTTGTCCATGCCGGCCTTGGCGTCGCCTTCGACGCCGCCGGCCTCGGCGCACACCACCTGGCCATCAAGCATGGTGCCGCCCGACAGTTTAAAAATCTCGTCCGAGCAGATGCCGTCGCCGCCCATCATGCGTACGTTCATGCCCAGCTGCTTCATCTGGCGCAGCATCGGCCCGGCGGTCGCGTTCATCCCGCCGAAGAACACCAGGTCGGGCTTGGTGGCGCGGATACGGGTGACGATGGCGGAAAAATCGGTCGCCTTGTCGTTGGTGAATTCGCGCGCGACGACACTGCCGCCCTGCTTTTGCAGGCTGCGCGAGAACTCGGTCGCCAGGCCCTGGCCGTAGGCGGTGCGGTCGTCCACCACCGCCACCCGCTTGGCCTTCATGGCGCCGGTGGCATAGCGGCCCAGCGCCTGGCCCAGCTGCACGTCGTTGGCGATCACGCGGAAGGCCGTGTTGAAGCCCTGCTGGGTGTATTTCGGGCTGGTGCTCGAGTGCGAGATCTGCACAATGCCGGCGGTGTTGTAGATCTTGGAAGCCGGGATCGTGGTGCCCGAGGTCTGGTGGCCGATCACGCCGTTGACTTTCGCATCGACCAGCTTCTGCGCCACCGCGGTGGCCTGCTTCGGATCGGCCGCGTCGTCCTCGGCCACCAGCTGGAAGGTGACCTTCTTGCCGCCGATCGACACGCCGCGCGCATTGAGCGCCTCGATCGCCATGCGCGCGCCGTTCTCGGTGTCCTTGCCAAAATAGGCCACCGGACCGGTCAGCCCCGCCACGTGGGCGATCCTGACCACTTCCTGGGCCGGCGCCACGCCCGCGGCCGTCGACAGCAAGGCCACAGCCAACATCTTCTTGTTCATCGATTCCTCGTCCTCTGCAATGCGGGCCATGCATGGCCCGCGGAACCGGTCATTCTACCGCGAGGGCGAGTTGAACGTCACGACCGCCTTCAATCCACCCAGGCGCGCCGAGGCATCCAGTGCCAGGGTCGCGCCGTGGCGCTCGGCGATCGCCTTGATGATCGCCAGCCCCAGGCCGCTGCCGGCGGCTTCGCTGCCGGCCACGCGGTAGAAGCGGTCGAACACGCGCTCGCGTTCTTCCGGCGGGATGCCGGGGCCGCTGTCCTCGACCTGCACCACGATGCTGGCGCCCTCGTGCTGGACCGAGATGTCGACCGTGCCGCCACTCGGGGTGTATTTGACGGCGTTGTCCACCAGGTTGCGCAGCAGGATCTGCAGCGCGTCGGGCTGGCCGTCGACGGTGGCCGGGTCGGCCTGCTGCACGCCCAGGTCGACGCCCTTGGCGGCGGCCACGCCGGCAAGATCCGCCACGGTGCGACGCGCCAGGTCGGCCAGATCGACCGGCCGCGACACTGCGCCCTCGGCCGCCGTCGCCTCTTGCCGCGCCAGCACCAGCAACTGCTCGACCAGGCGCGTGGCGCGGTCGATGCCGGCCGTCAGGCGCCCGACCGCGACCCGGCGCGCGTCCGGATTGTCGGCGCGGTCCAGGCTTTGCGCCTGCAGGCGCAGCGCCGCCAGCGGCGTGCGCAGCTCGTGCGCGGCATCGGCCACGAAATGCTGCTGGGCCTCGAAAGCGGTTTTCACGCGGCCGAACAGCAGGTTCAGCTCTTGCACCAGCGGGCGCACCTCGTCGGGCAAGCCGGTGTCGGACACCGGCGACAGGTCGTCGGCCTGGCGCGAAGCCACCTGCGAACGCACCCGCGCCACCGGCTGCAGCGAGCCGCTCACGACCCACCACACCACCAGCATCAGGATCGGCATCATGACCGCGATCGGGCCCAGGGTGCGCAGCGCCATATTGCCCGCCATATTGCGGCGCACGGCCAGGTCTTGCGCGACCTGTACGGTCTGGTTCGAGGTCTGGATCGAGAACACGCGGTAGGTGGTGCCGTTGGCGCGCACATTGGAAAAGCCCAGCACCGCGCGCTGCGGCAGGCGCGCGCGCGAGACGCTGTGGAACATCTGGACCCCGTCGGGAGACCACATCTGCACCACCATGTCGTCGTTGCCGCTGGCGCTGCTGTCGGCTTCCAGGCGCGCACGCGCCTCGTCGTTCGACAGCGGCGTGCCGGAGCGCAGCGACAGCGCCATCTGCTGCATGTGGTAGTCGAAGATCTGGTCGGCGTCGTGCAAGGCGGTGCGGTAGGCGATCGTCGCCTGGGCCACCGCCGCGATCGTGATCGCCGCAAGCAGGAACCAGAGCAGGCGCCCGCGCAGCGAGTGCGTCATTTTCATGCCTTGGGCACCATATAGCCGACGCCGCGCACGTTCTGGATCAGGTCACTGCCCAGTTTCTTGCGCAGGCCGTGGATATACACTTCGACCGCGTTGCTGGAGACTTCATCGCGCCAGCTGTACAGTTTTTCCTCTAACTGCGCCCGCGACAGCACCGCGCCCGGACGCGCCACCAGCGCCTCGAGCACCGCCCATTCGCGCGCCGACAGCGACACTTGCGTGCCGTCGACCAGCACTTCGCGGGTGACGGGATTGATGGTGATGTTGCGGTATTCGAAGATCGGCTCGGCGCGCCCGGCGGCGCGCCGCAGCAGCGCGCGGATGCGCGCCAGCAGCTCGTCGAGATCGTAGGGCTTGAGCACGTAGTCGTCGGCGCCGGCGTCGAGGCCGGCGATGCGCTGCTGGACCGAGTCGCGCGCGGTGGCGACCAGCACCGGCGTGCGGTCTTTTCGTGTGCGCATCGAGCGCAGCACTTCGAGGCCGTCCTTGCGTGGCAGCCCCAGGTCGAGCAGCACCAGGTCGTAGTTCTGGTTCTGCAGCAGGGCCGTGTCGGCCATCTCGCCGTCCTTGACCCAATCGACGGCGTAGTGCTCGGCCCTGAGCAGGTCGAGCACCACTTCGCCGATCATCGTATCGTCTTCTACCAGCAATAGCCGCATGAAATTCCCTGTTATGAAGCCCGTGCGGGTCGAGGACGCTATGCCTTCTTAACCAATCCGCACCGGAATGAAGATTTTGTCACCACCGCGCTGGATCAGCAAGGCCACCGACTTGCTGGCCTTGGACACCATGTCGCGCACCTGCTCGACCGAGTTCACCGGACGGCCGTTGACCGAGATGAGCACGTCGCCCGGCTCGATGCCGGCGACCATCGCGGCGCCGGACGCATCCTCGATCACCAGGCCGTTGGCGATGCCGCTGCGGCGGCGCTCGACCGATTCGAGCGGACGCAGGGTCAGGCCCAGCCTGGCGCTATTGTCGACCGCCTCGGCCAGTTGCGGCTCCTGGCCGCGGCGCGGCCGGTCGTTCGCATTGCCCAGGGTGGCGTCGATACGCACCAGTTTACCTTCGCGCCAGACATCGAGCGCCACCTTGTCGCCCGGCTTGGACAGGGTCATCATGGCCGGCAGGTCGACCGACGCGACGATGGGCCGGCCATTGGCACTGCGGATCACGTCGCCCGACTTCAGGCCGGCGCGCTCGGCCGGGCCGCCGCGTTCGACGTTGAACACCAGGGCGCCCTCGACCGATTCGAGCTTGAACGAATCGGCAAAGGCCTGGTCCACCTCTTGCACGCTCACGCCCAGCTTGGCGTGCTGCACCTTGCCGGTGGCGACGATCTGGTCCTTGATGCGCACGGCGAGGTCGATCGGGATCGAGAACGACAGGCCCTGGTAGCCGCCGGTCATGCTGTAGATCTGCGAGTTGATGCCGACCACCTCGCCGCGGGTATTGAACAGCGGACCGCCCGAGTTGCCGGGATTGACCGCGACGTCGGTCTGGATGAAAGGCACGCTGTTCTGCGAGATCGAACGGCCGGTAGCGCTGACCACGCCGGCGGTGACGGTGCTCTCGAGGCCGAACGGCGAACCGATGGCCAGCACCCACTCGCCCACCAGCAGCGATTGCGATTTGCCGATCGGCGCGACGGGCAAGCCCTTGGCGTCGATCTTGAGCACGGCCACGTCGGTGCGCGGGTCGGAGCCCAGGACCTTGGCGCGGAATTCGCGGCGGTCTTGCAGCTTGACGGTCACCTCGTCGGCGCCTTGCACGACGTGGGCGTTGGTAAGGATGACGCCGTCCGGGCTTACGATAAAGCCCGATCCGGCGCCGAAAACGGGAGCTTCACGACCGGGCTCGGCATAGCGCGGGTCTTGAAACTGCTTGAAGAATTCGTAGAAGGGATGGCTCGGGTCGAGGTTCGGCAGGCCGCCGCGATTGGCCGCCTTGGTGCCGCCCACGACACGGATATTGACCACCGACTTGCCCTGCTGGGATGCGATGCGGGTAAAGTCTGGCAGCGCCACGGTCGACGCTGGAGCGCCGGCGGCAGCGGCCGGGGCTGGTGCGGGGGCCGGAGCGGCTGCCACGGCCGGCACATTCGGGGCCGCGGCATTGGCGACGGCGTTATTGTGGTTGACTGCGATGGCACCGACCGCGCCACCGATGACGCCTGCGGCACCCAGGGCCAGCATGAGGCGTTTGGCAGTGATGGCAGTAACGGCACTTGGGTTCGACATGGTGTGTGCTCCTGGTGAAAATGTATTGAATCGATGTTGAGTACCGATGGACGTATCTTCGCGCAGCCGCCTTAGATCATGCTTAAGTTGACAAGGCGTGGGGCTTAGGGATGTCTTAAGGATGAGCGGGGCGCGGGCAACCCGGACGTACGAAGGGCGCCCAAACCGCGAGCGCCCTTCTTTCAAACGACTACCGGGCCGTTACCGTTGCTGGTATTGCCAAGCCTTAGGCGGCTTCGCGCTGTTCCAGGGTCTTGACGTTGTCGCCACTGATGATGCCGCTCGCGTCGCCGATGGCGATCTTGCGCGGCTTGAGCGCCTCGGGCACTTCGCGCACCAGTTCGATGGTGAGCATGCCGTTGTCGAACGACGCGGTGGTGACCTTCACGTGGTTGGCCAGCTGGAAGCGCTGTTCGAAATCGCGCGCCGCGATACCGCGGTGCAGGAAGGTGCGCTGGACGTCGTCCTTCTGCTTGCGGCCGGTGACGTGCAGGCTGTCACGCTCGGTGACGATTTCCACTTCGTCACGGCTAAAGCCGGCGAGCGCCATCACGATGCGGTATTGGTCTTCGCTCACCAGTTCGATGTTGTACGGCGGGTAGCTTGGCTGCGCTTCGGCGCGTTGCTCGAGCAGGCTGGCCAGGCGATCGAAACCGATGGCGGAACGGTACAGGGGAGTCAGGTCGAAAGTACGCATGGTGTCATATCCTTTTGAAAGTTAAGCGATAAGGGGCGGAACCTCTGATGAGCATTCCGCTGGGACCAATCTAATGTCGTGCTAAGCGTTTTTCAAGTCATACGAAATACGGATTTTTATACTGATTTGCAAATATTATTTGCATGATGTATCTGGAGAAATTTGGGTTGGCATGCGGTGCTACACTCGCCCGCTTCCCTCCAGCTTCCCCGTTCCACCATGACCGCATTCCGCTTCCTGGCCCGCGCCGCCCGTCCGGCCGGCGCCCTCGCCCTTGCCCTCGCTCTCGCCCTGCCTGCTTCCGCCCAGGTGCCCGCCGTCGGCGACGCCCCGTATCCGGGCACGATCGCGCTGCACGTCGATGCGAGCAACCTGTCGCAGCAGATGTTCCGCATGCGGCTGTCGATGCCGGTGCGTCCGGGTCCCATGACCTTGTTCTATCCGCAGTGGGCGCCAGGTAACCACGGCCCGAACATTCCGCTGACCCAGCTGGCCGGCCTGAAGTTCAGCGCAGGCGGCAAGCCGCTCGAATGGACGCGCGACCCGGTGCAGGTCCACGCCTTCCACGTGACGGTGCCGGAAGGCGCCACCACGCTCGAAGCCGAATACCAGTTCCTTTCGCCGCTCGACACCAGCCAGGGCCGCATCACGATGACCGACGACATCCTCGGCGTGCAGTGGCAATCGGTGGCGCTGTACCCGGCCGGCTACCACGCGCGCCGCATCACGGTGCAGCCGACGCTCACGCTGCCGGCCGGCTGGCAGTTCGCCAGCTCGCTGGCGGTCGAGGGCCGCACCGGCGACGAGGTGCGCTTCAAGGCGCACGACCTCGACACCCTGGTCGACTCGCCGCTGTTCGCCGGCCGCTATTTCAAGCGCATCGACCTGGCGCCCGGCGCCAAAAACCCGGTGCTGCTGAACATGGTGGCCGACAATCCCGAGAACCTCGAGGCCAAGCCCGAGCAGATCGCGCTGCACCGCGCGATGGTCGACCAGGCCGTCAAGCTGTTTGGTTCGCGCCACTACCGGCAGTACGACTTCTTGTTCGCGATCTCGGACGAATTCGGCGGCATCGGCCGCGAGCACCAGCAGTCGAGCGAGAACGGCGTGCGGCTCGGCTACTTCAGCGACTGGGGCCGCAACGAAGCCGGCCGCGAACTGTTGCCGCACGAGTTCGTGCATTCGTGGAACGGCAAGTTCCGCCGTCCCGCGGGCCAGGACGTGGCCAACTTCAACACCCCGCTGCAGAACGAGCTGCTGTGGGTGTACGAGGGCCAGACCCAGTTCTGGGGCAAGGTGCTGGCCGCGCGTTCCGGCCTGGTGTCGCAGGCGCACGCGCGCGAAGCGCTGGCGATCGACGCGGCGCGCTACGACACCACCCAGGGGCGCGACTGGCGCGCGATGCAGGACACGGTCAACGACCCGATCATCAACGGCCGCAAGCCGATCGGCTGGGGTAACTGGCAGCGCAGCGAGGACTACTACACCGAGGGCATGCTGGTCTGGCTCGACGTCGACACCAGGATCCGCGAACTGTCGGGCGACAAGCGCAGCCTGGAAGACTTCGCGCGCGCCTTCTTCGGCATCCAGGACGGCAGCATCGACCCGGTGTACTACACCTTCGACGACGTGGTGGCCACGTTGACCAAGGTGCAGAAGTTCGACTGGGCGCCGTTCCTGCGCACGCGGCTGGACGGCCACGGCCCGGGCGCGCCGCTCGACGGCTTGAAGCGCGCCGGCTGGAAGCTGGTCTACGCCGACGCGCCGGGCAATGCGGTCCGCGCCGTTGAAGATCGCAACCGCAGCACCGACTTCACCTATTCGCTCGGCTTCTCGGTGCGCAGCAACGGCGACATCGCCGGCGTGGTCTGGGACGGCGTGGGTTTCCGTGCCGGCCTCGCAGCCAACACCACCATCGTCGCCGTCAACAACCGCGTGTACAAGGGCGACGTGCTGAAGGCGGCGGTGCGCGCCAACAAGGACGGCAAGGCGCCGATCGAGCTCCTGGTACGCAAGGGGAACAACCTGCGCACCATCACGCTCGACTACCGCGACGGCCTGCGTTATCCGAAGCTGGAGCGCATTCCGGGCACGAAGGATCGTCTCGAGGCCTTGTTCAAGGCGGCCAAATAATCTTGACCTGCGTTCTTCGCTGCGGCTAAGATGGCCTCATGACTTTCATCGTGACCTCCCCTGCCAGCTATTGCGCCTACCGCAACGCGCGGCGGTAGGGGCTTCACACAACCCGGTCCGCCTCAGGCGGACCACGCATGGGCAATCGGTCATCCTGGGGCGTTCCACCACCAGGAAACCACATGACCCACACTTCCGACCTGCTGCAGCTGCTGCAAGAACGCGGCTTCATCCACCAATGCACCGACGCGAACGGCCTGCGCCATGCCATGGGCACGCCAGTCACCGCCTACCTCGGTTTCGACGCCACCGCCGACAGCCTGCACGTCGGCCACCTGCAGGGCCTGATGCTGATGCGCTGGCTGCAGCGCGCCGGCCATCGGCCCATGCTGCTGATCGGCGGGGCCACCACCCGCATCGGCGATCCGAGCTTTCGCGACACCTCGCGGCCGGTGCTGGACGCCGCCGCCATCGACGCCAACAGCGCCGGCATCCGCCGCGCCTTCATGCGCTACCTTGGGCCTGGCGTCACCGTGGTCGACAACGCCGAATGGCTCGACGGACTGGGCTACCTCGACTTCCTGGGCAAGGTCGGGCGCCACTTCAGCGTCAACCGCATGCTGACGTTCGACGCGATCCGCTCGCGCCTGGATCACTCGCTGTCCTTCCTCGAATTCGGCTACACCCTGCTGCAGGCCTATGACTTCGTCGAACTGGCGCGTCGCCACGGCTGCACCCTGCAGATCGGCGGCGCCGACCAGTGGGCCAATATCATCAATGGCATCGATCTCGGGCGACGTTCCGCCGGGGTCGACCTGTACGGCCTGACGATGCCGCTGCTAGCCACCAGCGACGGCAAGAAGATGGGCAAGTCGGCCGATGGCGCGGTGTGGCTCAATAGCGATCGCCTGGCGCCCTACGGCTTCTGGCAGTTCTGGCGCAATGTGGACGACCGCGACGTCGAACGCTTCCTGGCGCTGTTCACCGAGCTGCCGATGGATGAGGTGCGGCGCCTCGGCGCGCTGCAGGGCGCGGAACTGAACGAGGCCAAGATCGTGCTGGCCAACGAAGCCACGCGGCTGGCGCACGGGCAGGATGCGCTCGATGCGGCGCAGCGCGCGGCGGCGGCGGCCTTCGGCGGCGCGGACCGCGGCGATATGCCGACCCATGCGATCGATGCAGCGCGCCGCGGCGCCGGCGTGACGCTGGCGGAGCTGGCAGTGGAAGCCGGCCTGGCGGTATCGCGCGGCGCGGCGCGGCGCCTGGCCGCGGGCGGCGGCCTGCGGCTGGACGGGGTGGCGGCGATGGATGCCGACATACCGCTGGCGGGCGATCGTGCCGAATGGGTGTTGTCGGCGGGCCGCAAGCAGCACGTGCGCATCGTGGTCGCGGCCGGGGAGCCGGAAATCTTCTAGGCGCTCGGGGCCCGCAGGCTGTGGCACACTGGCGGCATCCATTGTCCGCCATCCGTCCATGAACAAGTTCGCCGCCAAGCCTTATTTGCAGCGCGTCTGGCCCGACTTCGGCAACGAGGTCGATGTCGACGCCTTCCCGTTCAACATCCCGGCCGTGCGCGAATTGCAAACGATCGAGTTCCACGCCGACGTGACTTTCTTCGTCGGCGAGAACGGCAGCGGCAAGTCGACGATCCTGGAAGCCATCGCGCTGGCGCTGGGCTTCGGGGTCGAGGGCGGCACCATGGCCGTCCAGCTGCTCGATACCCTGGGCGAGAGGTCGCCGCTGGCCGGGCATCTACGCATGTCGCGCGGCGTGCGCCGGCCCAGGGACAGCTATTTCATGCGCGCCGAAAGTTTTTATAACGTCGCGACCTATATGGACCAGCAGATCGGTTCGGCCAGCTATGGCGGCAATTTGCATGCGTGCTCGCACGGCGAGGCCTTCATGAGCGTGCTGCTCAACAAGTTCAAGGGCAACGGCCTGTACCTGCTGGACGAACCCGAGGCGGCGCTATCGCCCAATCGCCAGCTGGCCGCCCTGCGCGCGATCCACCAGCTGGTGCAGCAGCAATCGCAATTCATCATCGTGACCCACTCGCCGATCCTGCTGGCCTATCCGGGCGCGAAGATCCTCGCCTTCGATGCCTCGGGCATCACCGAGATGGCCTACGAGGACACCGAACACTATGCGGTCTCGCGCGACTTCCTGAACCACTATCCGCGCCGGCTCGAGCAACTGCTGGCGCCGGATTGAATCCGGGCCGGGATCACTTCCATTCGCCGCGCTGGTTCACCAGTGTCTTCTTGCCTTCGGTGACCACCAGGCGGCCATCGGCGAACACGGTATAGCTCACGCGGCCTGACTTGAACACATAGCCCTGGAAGGCGCCAGGCGTCACGCCGTCGGCGGCGGTCGCGTGCATGGTCTTGCCGCGCAGGGCGATCGCCTTGCCGGACTTCTTGCTGGTGCCGACGTAGCGCACGTCGTCGCAGGTGACGTTGCCCTCTTCGCATTGCTGCGTGATCTTGACGGTATAGCCTTTGGTTTCCAGGGTTTGCTGCGCCTGGGCGTGGGCGGATGCGGATGCGGCCAGCGCCAGCGCGGCCACGGCTGCCAGGTTGATTGATCGCTTCATGGTTCCTCCGGTCGGCTTCGATGGGCGAAATTATGCCCGATCGGGGCGTCTCGACCGTTCGCTGGCGCGCTTATGACTCGGCGCGGCCCAGGTCGAGGTAACGCGAGGCCCAGGCCGCGATCACATCGGCGATGTAGACGGCGTCGTGGCGGCGCCGCAGCAGGTGGTCGGCATCGTCGAGCGAGACGAAGCTCTTGGGATGGCGCGCGGCCAGGAAGATCTGCTCCGCATTGGCCACGGCGACAGTGTCGTCCTGCGGCGAATGCATCACCAGCAGCGCACGGCCCAGGTCGCGGATCTTCTGCTCCAGGCGCTGCTCGGCGACGTCCTCCAAAAACTGGCGCTTGATCGTGAACGGACGGCCGGCCAGCTGGACATGGGCGACGCCGTGCGTTTCGATGGCGTCGAGGTGCTCTCGGAACATGCCGGTGACGTGGTGCGGGTCGCTCGGCGCGGCGATGGTGGCGACGGCGCGCACCTCCGGCATGCCGGAGGCCGCGGCCAGTACCGCCGCGCCGCCCAGGCTGTGGCCGACCAGGAGCTGCGGCGCCGCGTACTCGGTGCGCAAGAAGTCGCTTGCCGCCACCAGGTCGGACAGGTTGGACGAGAAATTCGTGTTGGCGAATTCGCCTTCGCTGGCGCCGATGCCGGTGAAGTCGAAGCGCAGCACGGCGATGCCGTGGCGGGTCAGGCCCTGGGCGATGCGGGCCGCGGCGAAGACGTCCTTGCCGCAGCTGAAGCAGTGGGCAAACAGGGCATAGGCCTTGACCAGGCCTTCGGGTGCGTCGAGGCGGGCGGCCAGCATCTGGCCGTCGGCGCCTTTGAAGTGGACTGCTTCGCCTGCCATGAGCGTCTCCTCGTCGTTGTCGTATCGTTGTCGTATCGTTGTCGTAGCGTCGTGCCGTCGTCGCAGGCAAGATAGCATGGGCTTGCGAGGCGCAGATATCTGCCAATGGGGGCATTCAAGCCAGGCCGTCACCCGAACAAGCCATGCAGGAACCAGCGCGGCGCGGCATCCTCGCCGGTGCCGTTGATACGCTCGCGATAGATCCAGTACAGCGCATGGTCTTGCCCTTCGGCGATGAAGTAGTCGCGGGTTTGCGTCTGGCTCCACCACCCGGCCTCGATGCGCTCGGGATTCGAGGCCACCCGCAAGGGCGAACCGTAGAACGGCCGGTGGTCGCGCATCAGGAGCGCGATCGGCTTGGCCAGCAGCCAGCTCGGACGCGGCAGGCTCTGCACGTCGGGCGGCATCTGCGCCGCGCGGGCGGCTGCGCTCACCTTTTGCTGCACCGGCACCCAGGCATTGGCTACCTCGGGCCGGTAGTCGGCCAGCGGCAGCGCCTGCAAGACATTGTCTGCACCCAGGCGCGCCACCAGCAGCTCGATCATGCGCATCCGGTCTTCTTCGCTGCCGCCGGGATCGGGAAACAGCGAGTCGGTCGGCGGCGCCATCGCCTGCAATTGCTGTGCCTCGAGCCCGATGCCGATCACGGGCGCCACGAGCTCCAGCTTGGCCAGGCGCTCGCGCAAGAGCCGCAGCAGGTGGTCGTCGCGCCAGGTGGGCTCGGCCAGCGCGACCTCGAGCAGGGTCGGCGGACGCGCAAGGCGGCCGCGCTCGTGCTCGAGCGACAGCCGGATGCGCTCGACCGCCAGCTGGCGCGCGCACAGCCAGCCGGTCATTTGCAGCACCAGGCGATGGGCGCCGGCCAGCAGCAAGTCTGCCTGTTCGAGCCGGTCGAACAATTCGAGCCGCGCATGGAAACGCTCGGGCGGCGCGACCCACTGGAACAACTCGGCGTTCAGGCCATAGGCGGCGTCTAGCATGTCGAGCAACTCACGACCGCAGCGCCGCTGCAGGCCGGGACGCGGCAGGCGCCGCAACTCATCCAGGCGACGACAGCCGATGCCCTCGAACCAGCTGGCGAACGGGCGCGCCGGCGGCAGCAGGGCCACCGGCAAGCGGTCGAGGCGCCGCACCAGTGTATCCATCGTCAACGCGCGGCCCGCATTGCGGC
Source organism: Massilia sp. HP4 (assembly GCF_005222695.1). Lineage (GTDB taxonomy): Bacteria > Pseudomonadota > Gammaproteobacteria > Burkholderiales > Burkholderiaceae_D > Telluria. Next base: position 45,142 of record NZ_STGG01000006.1, read on the forward strand.
GCGCCAGCAGCCACGCCCCGCGCGCGGTCGGCGCGCAGGCGATGCAGGCCGTGAAGCCGAGCGCCGCCATATTGGCGCGCACCCGCTCGCACAGGCGCCGGATGCCGCCGAACAGGCGCAGGCTGGCGCCGACATCGAGCAGCAAGGTCGCCTCTTGGGCCAGGGTCACTTGCGGCGTGTACTGCAGCATCGTCATGGCCACCGCCTCCATGGCCTCGGCCTCGCGCTCGTGGCTGCGCAGCTCGATGCGCGCCTCGGGCATCAGCATCAGCACGCCGCCGCGGCGCATGCCGATCTGCACGCCGGCAGCGTGCGCCGCCGGCGACAGCGCCATCACCCGCTCCTGCTCGAGGACGACGCTGCCGAGATCGCGGCCTAGACCGCCATTGCCATCGCTGCCGCTTGCGCCATTGCCATCGCCTGCGCCTGCGCCTGTGCCTGCGCTGCCAACCATGCTGCCAACTGCTGCGCCGGCAGTTACACCGCCAGTCGCATTGCCAGTCGCATTGCCAGCCCCGCCGCTCGCCGCGCTGCCAGCCTCACTGAACCAGCGTGGGCTGAAGACCTCGAGCGGTAGCTGGGGCAAATACAGGCCGATCCAGAGGCGCATGGCGTTGCAGTAGTGAAGATCCAAGAGGAAGGAACAGCGGCGCTTCGCGCTGCGGTCCCCGACGTTTGACGAAGTCGATATGCATGCCGCCGGCTGCTGGCCGCAGCGCAAGACGCAAAGGCGCGGGAGATGCGTCTTGCGCCGCCGCCAGCGGGCGGAGCATGAAAAACAGCGTTTCGCCGCCCTGCGCCGCCAGGTGCAGGCGGCGCAGGCTTTCGTTACGCATATGGTTGCTCCAGAACAGCAAGGCGCCGCAACTGCCACTACGCAATACCTGCTCGGCCGCCCATAGCGCATCTGCGGTGCGCGTCGTGCGCAGCCACAACAACTGGGATGGCTCCAGGCCCAGCGCGGCAAGCGCCAGGGCCTGGGGTGGATGGGGCGGCTGCAACAGCACGATGCGGCGTTCGGCGCAGGCGGCCAGGGCCGGACGCAGCAGGCGCATTTCGCCGATGCCGGGCTGTTGCACGTGCAGGTCGACCAGGGTGCCGCCGGGCCAGCCGCCGCCGGGAAGCTGGCTCGAGAGCGTCGCGTGGCCGGTGTCGATGCAGCGCGTGTCGGCATGCGCCAGCTGCGACGCGCGCCACAGCGATGGGTGCACTGCCTCTGGTGCGGCAAGGATGGCTGAGTGAGTCATAGGCCTTATCAAACAAATACTGTATAAACATACAGTACTATCTGCACCCGGGTTTGGCAAGGTCTATTCAATTTGACTATACCAGTTAGGTGATTGGTATTGACCATAATTAAATGTGTTCATAAAGACCACACCACATGGGCGAAATGGCTTGTTTATTGGCGTTCCGGCACCATCTCTTTTACTTGCGTACGACGACAACCTTACGAGGACGCCATGGACGACGACATCCTGGTCAGCAAGGCCGCCACTATCGAACGCTGCTGCCGGCGCGCCCGCGACGAATACGACAAGGACCCCAACACCTTCGCCGACGACGTCACGCGCCAGGACGCGGCCACGCTGAACGTGATCCGGGCCTGGGAAGCGGCGATCGAGATGGGCGACTATGTGATCGGCAATGCCCGCCTCGGCCTGCCGCAGGACGAGCGCGAGGTCATCGCCTTGCTGGCCGAACATGGCTGGATCGCCCCGGTGCTGGCCGAAGACCTCAAGCGTACTGGCGAATTCTGCCGCGCGGAATGGGATTACCAGGCGGCCCCATTGCCGGCCCTGGTGACCATCGTCAAGCGCGGCCTCGACGATTTCACCGATTATTCGGCTGCACTATTGAGCGGCGTGCGCGAAGTCGGCTAACAGCCCTCAGGCGCGCCATCCCTGCGCCAAAGCTGTACTAACTGATATCATGCGCCATTTTCCGGGGATGGCCCCCACTATCGTCCGACACGATGCCCCGCCATCCCGCACCTGATTACAAAGAAAAAATGACCCAACCTGACAACCTGCCCGGCTTCTTCAGCCGTCTTTCGATCGCCTTCGGCGCCCTGTTCAAATCGCTCGGCGACGCCGAGTTCGCCGCCCGCGTGCGCGACGACAGTGTCGGCCCGACCGCCGCGCCGGCGCCGGCCCCTGCTCCAGCGCCAACGCCCGCTGCGGCGCCGCTGCGCGCCCCGACCCCGGACTCGGCCCTGCAACTGCTGAGCCTATTCCAGCGCGAAGCGCGCCTGATCGACTTCGCCCACGAAAATCTCTCCGGCTATTCGGACGCCGACATCGGCGCCGCCGCCCGCGTCGTGCACGAAGGCTGCGCGCGCGTGCTGCGCGAGCACTTCACGATCGAAGCGGTGCGCAGCGAGAACGAAGGCAGCCGCATCACCCTCGACGAAGGCTTCGACGCCGCCAGCGTGCGCCTGACCGGCAACGTGGTCGGCAAGGCGCCGTTCACCGGCACCTTGAGCCACCGCGGCTGGCGCGCATCGAAAGTGACGCTGCCACAGCTGGCCGAAAGCCACGACGCGCGCGTGCTGGCCCCGGCGGAGGTGGAACTGTGAGCCAGCCAGAAAACGCACGCTACGCCATCGGCATCGACCTGGGCACCACCCACAGCGCCCTGTCATACGTCGACCTGCAGGCCAGCGACGGCGAGAAGGCCGTCGACGCCGTGCTGCCGATCCCGCAGCTGACCGCCCCCGGCACGATCGAGGCGCTGCCGCTGCTGCCGTCCTTCCTCTACCTGCCGCACCCAGACGAAATGCCGGCCGGCGAACGCGCCCTGCCCTGGAGCCAGGGTGAAGAAGCCGCGGTCGCCGGCGAGATGGCGAGGAGCCGCGGCGCGACCACGCCGATCCGCCTGGTGTCGTCGGCCAAGAGCTGGCTGTGCCACCCCGGCGTGGACCGCCGCGCCGCGATCCTGCCGCAGGACGCGCCGGAAGAAGTCACCAAGGTGTCGCCACTGGCCGCCTCGACCCGCTACCTCGAACACCTGCGCCAGGCCTGGAACGCGGCGCACCCGGAATCGCCGTTCGACCAGCAATCGGTCACCGTCACCATCCCCGCCTCGTTCGACCCGGCCGCGCGCGAACTGACCGCGGAGGCGGCGCGCCAGGCCGGCTTCGCCCCGACCCTGCTCGAAGAGCCGCAAGCGGCCCTGTACAGCTGGATCCAGGGCAGCGGCGGTCGCTGGCGCAAGCAAGTGCAGCCGGGCGACATCATCCTGGTGGTCGACGTCGGCGGCGGCACCAGCGACTTCTCGCTGATCGCGATCCTCGAGCGCGACGGCAAGCTCGAACCGCACCGCGTGGCCGTGGGCGACCACATCCTGCTGGGCGGCGACAATATGGATCTCGCCCTGGCCCATTTCGTGGCACGCAAACTTGCCACCAACGGCACCCAGCTCGACGCCTGGCAGATGCGCTCCCTCACCTATGGCTGCCGCAGCGCCAAGGAACACCTGCTGGCCGACCCGAACGCGACCACCTGGCCGATCGTGGTGCCAAGCCGCGGCTCGAAGCTGATCGGCGGTTCGATCCGCACCGAACTCACAAGCGAAGAAGTCACGTCCTTCATCACGGATGGTTTCTTCCCGCGCGTGGAAGCGTCGGCACGCCCTGCCGTGCGCGCCCGCGCCGGCCTGACCCAGCTCGGCCTGCCGTATGCGCAGGACGCGGCGATCACGCGCCACCTGGCCGCCTTCCTGGCGCGCCAGGCCGGCGCCACCGCCGAACTCGAAGGTTTCAGCGGCCGCGTGAACGCGGAGCACAGCTTCCTGCATCCGAGCGCGGTGCTGTTCAACGGCGGCGTGTTCAAATCCAGCATCCTGGCCCAGCGCGTGATGGACACCATCAACGACTGGCTGTACATGGAAGGCGCCGAACCGGCGCGCATGCTCGAAGGCGCCGATCTCGATCTGGCGGTCGCGCGCGGCGCCGCCTATTTCAGCTACGCGCGGCGCGGCGGCGGTGTGCGCATCCGCGGCGGCACGGCGCGGTCCTATTACGTCGGCGTCGAGTCGTCGATGCCGGCCATCCCCGGCATGGAACCGCCGCTGGAAGCCCTGTGCGTGGCGCCGTTCGGCATGGAAGAAGGCAGCGAACTCGAACTCCCTGGCCAGGAATTCGGCCTGGTGATCGGCGAGCCCGTCACCTTCCGCTTCTTCGGTTCGACCGTGCGCCGCCAGGACCGCATCGGCGAGGTGCTCGAATTCTGGGGCCCGGACGAGCTGCAGGAACTCAACGAGATCCAGGCCACCTTGCCCGCCGAAGGCCGCGTGGCCGGCGAAGTCGTGCAGGTGAAACTGCATGCATTGGCCACCGATGCGGGCACGCTGGAACTGGCGGCTGTCGCCCGTGACGGTCAGCGCTGGAAGGTCGAGTTCGACGTTCGTACTGCCGCAGAGGCATAGTGACGTACCTGGTAGGCATCGACCTGGGCACCACCAATACGGTGCTTGCCTTTGCCCGTGATGGCAAGGGCGCGATCGAACTGTTCCCGATCGACCAGCTGGTGGCGCCCGGCGAAGTCGCCGGCGCGCCGCTGCTGCCGTCGATGCGCTACCACCCGGGCGCCGATGAACTGGCGCACGGCGAACTGCAACTCCCCTGGAACGTATCCGACGTCGCCGGCGTCGAACGCTTCGCGCTGGGCCGCCTGGCGCGCGCGCTCGGCGCGGCCACGCCGGGACGCCTGGTCGCCAGCGCCAAGAGCTGGCTGTCGCATACCGGCGTCGACCGCATGGCGCCCATCCTGCCCTGGGGCGCCGATAACGAGGTAGCCAAGGTGTCGCCGGTGGCCGCCAGTGCCAGCTACCTGGCGCACCTGCGCGCCGCATGGAACACGCGCCATCCCGGGCAGCCGCTCGAACGCCAGCAGATCGTGCTCACGGTCCCCGCCTCGTTCGACGAAGGCGCGCGTGCGCTGACACTGGAGGCGGCGAAGCAGGCCGGCCTGCCGGATGTGCGCCTGCTCGAAGAACCGCAGGCCGCGCTGTACGACTGGCTGTACCGGCATCGCACCGACCTTGGCGCGCTTCTTTCCAATACGCGCCTGGTGCTGGTGGCCGACGTCGGCGGCGGCACCACCGACTTCAGCCTGGTCAAGGTCGAGACCAACGATGGCGAGCCGACGCTGACCCGCATCGGCGTGGGCAACCACCTGATCCTGGGCGGCGACAATATGGACCTGGCGCTGGCCCATCTGGTCGAGGCGCGCATGGCCGAGCAAAGCGGCGACGACGCCACCCGCACCCGCTTGCCCGCTGCGCGCCTGGCCCAGCTCACCGAACGCTGCCGCGCGGCCAAGGAGCGACTGCTGGCCGAGGATGCACCCGATCACGTCACCGTCACCCTGCTCGGCGCCGGCAGCCGCCTGATCGGCGCCAGCCGCAAGGCCGACCTGCGGCGCGAGGACATCGAACGCATCGTGCTCGATGGCTTTTTCCCGCTCAATGCCGTGCAGGAGGACGCCAGGCGCGCACGCGCTGGCATCGTCGAATTCGGCTTGCCGTATGCGAGCGATCCAGCCGTCACGCGCCACCTGGCGGGCTTCCTGCGCCAGCACGCGTCGGCCGCGCGCGAGGCGCTTGGCCTGCCAGACGATGATCAACTGCCGGTGCCAGACACGGTACTGCTCAACGGCGGCGTATTCAGGGGCAGCGCCCTGGCGCAGCGCCTGGTCGATACCTTGACGGCGTGGCGTGGCGCGCCAGTACGCGTGCTGCACAACGAGAACCCCGACATTGCCGTCGCCCGCGGCGCCGTGGCCTACACGCTGGCGCGCCAGGGCCTGGCCCCGGCCATCGAAAGCGGCGCCGCGCGCAGTTATTACCTGCTGCTCGATGGCGAGGCACAGCAAGACAAGCTGCGGACTGTCTGCCTGCTCCCGCGCGGCACACAAGCCGCGCTCGAGGTGGCGCTGGCCGATCGCAGCTTCGCGCTGCGCGTCGGTCGCCCGGTGCGCTTCCACCTGGTCTCGACCATCGCCGACAGTGGCGCCCCGCCACAGCCCGGCGACCTGGTCGACCTGGATCCGCTTGAGGTGGCGCGCCTGCCGGCGATCGCCACCGTGCTGCGCGCCGCGCGCGGCGCTCCGACCGAGATTCCGGTGCGATTGGTGACGACGCTGAGCGAGGTCGGCACGCTCGACGTGCACTGCGTGGCCGAGGATGGCGGCCAGCGCTGGCAACTGGCCTTCCAGCTGCGCGGCGAGGCCGACGATGAATCCCAGGACGAAGCGCTGCCGCTGGAACTGGACGCCGCGATCGACAAGATCGAGCGCGTATTCGGCGCCCGCTCGAAACAGGTCGACCCGAAGGAAGTCAAGCAACTGCGCGCCAGCCTGGAACACCTGCTCGGCTCACGCGAACGCTGGACCACGCCCCTGCTGCGACGCCTGTTCGACGCCCTGCTTGCGCGCGCCAAGGGCCGACGCCGCTCGGTCGAGCACGAGCGCGCCTGGCTCAATCTCGCCGGCTACAGCCTGCGGCCCGGCTTCGGCCATCCGCTCGACGAATGGCGCATGGAGCAGTTGTGGGCGATGTTCGAGGGCGGCGTCCAGCACCACAAAGACAGCCAGGTACGCGCCGAATGGTGGACCTTGTGGCGCCGCGTGGCTGGTGGCCTGTCGACCGAATCGCAGTTGCGCGTGCTCGACGATTTCGCCTTCAACCTGCAGGCCGACGAATCCGAACGCGGACGCAGGCCGGTCACCCTGGTCGACGGCAGCGAAGAGGACATGCTGCGCGTCGGCGCCTCGCTCGAGCGCATCCCCTCGGCCTACAAGGCCGAGATCGGCGAATGGCTGCTGGGGCAGATCGACGGCATCCCCTCCGCCGGCAAGCTCGATGCCCGCGCCATGGCGCGCTACGGCCGCTACCTGTGGGCGCTGGGCCGGGTCGGCGCGCGCCAGTCGTTCCAGTCCAGCGCCCATGAAGTCGCGCCACCCGAAGTCGCCGAACACTGGCTCGGAAAACTCCTGCAACTGGACTGGCGCAAGGTGGAGCCGGCCGGCTTCGCCGCCGCCCACATCGCGCGCATGACGGGCGACCGTTCGCGCGACGTCCAGGAGGCGGTGCGCGACGACGTGCTGCGGCGCCTGGCCGCGAGCGGCGCGCCGCCGATGTGGGCATCGATGGTGCGCGAGGTGGTGGAGCTCGACCAGGCGGTCGAGACCCGCTTGCTGGGCGATGCGCTGCCGCCGGGACTCAAGCTGCTGTACTAATAGTCCCAAGCTAATCTAAGCTAGTCTTGCTTCATGGATACGCCATCCGTACGCTACGAACGTAGACAAAGCACCGCATGATTTGTCATTCACTGACATCATTAATCTGCAAGAAGCCCATAATAATCAGAATGCATAGGCCTATCATCCAACAGGTGAGAATTCGCGCATTTTGACGGAAACTAAAAGGGTATTCTGGAACTGCGTTTTATTGACTAACAAGAGACCCCGCTGAATTCACGGCAGAGTGACAGATAATGATCCGTCAAGCACACATCTGAGTACTCTCTACCAAAAAATTAGAACGAAAGCGAAGATTATGTCGATCCAAAAAATATTTGAAAATTTTTCCAACTGGCCAAATTCTGTTGCCTTAGGAATCTCATCACTTGAATCCATCGCAAATCTTCAACTGTGGCCAAATGGAGAAGCCGAAGTTGCAATCCCTGACAATCTTGCTCGTCTTTTGGATCTAATTCGTGACGGCAGCCAAGAACATCGCACATTCCTAGCCAGGATAATTCGCTATTTTCGCGGAGGATATTACCGTCCCACCTCTCAATATGAAAGCTATGACGATGTATTAGTTGATAGAATCATTGAATTTATAGAGAATCTACGGATTACAGGACGGTTAGTAATTATTGGCGACGATAACAGCGACCCAGAAATTTCCAATGCATTAAGAAAGCTCTATCCTGGCAAGGCTTTCGAAATTTCGCTTAGCCCTAAAAGAAATTTTGTTCGAGATTACCTGATCAGGATTTACTCATGGTCCAAGGCCAAAGGTGGATTAGTACTTGAGCGCACACGTCGAGTGTTCAGTGATATGGGCCATCATATAACGGCCCTTCAAATTCCAGATAACCTCGACAGACATATCGATCTGAAAAGTAGATATATCCAAAATATTTTTAACTTTAAAGGTGGCAAAACAGCAAAGTTCTTTCTCGGATGTGCGGTAAGTATTGCTGGACTCGAACATTACTCTGCCGGAATTGTTGGTGTCGCGATTGCGTTCACCGATCCCTGAGTAGCAGTGCCTAAAATCACATTGTCCGCTAATGGTTAACCAATAACTCACGACTTTCCAATAAAGGATGATATTCACCGTCGGTGGCAGCCAACAATTTTCCAAACAAAATCAGCGACACCGGCTTGCCGGTACGCGGATGCAGCGGCTCGCGCAGCTCGACCACGCGCAGGCCGTGCGTTTCAAACAGTGCGATCCAGCTCGAGATGGTGCGGAAGTACCACGGCGGCGCGTCCTGGAAATCGTCGCTGAAGCCGGCCCAGCTGCCGGCGCGCCAGCCGTCGACATAGGGCGCATCGCCGCAGGCCATCAGGGGATGCACGGTCTGCACGATCAGCGTCCCGCCCTTGCACAGATAGGTCGGCGCGGCGGCGAACAGGCCCTCGACCGCTTCCTTGCCGATCAACGAGAAATTGGCGACCGCGACGTCGACCGACAGCGCCAGCGCGCCGGCCGCGATCTCTTCATACGACAGCACGCGAAAATCTCCGCCACCGGCGGCCCGCGCCTGCTCGACCAGACCGTCGATCGCATCCACGCCGACCATGTCGACTTCGGGCAGCGCGCGCACCAGCCATCCTTCGCCGCAGCCAAGATCGACGCCGGTGCGCGGCGCCCGTGCGCGCACCGCATCGACGATGGCGGCATTGGTCACCAGGGTGCGGCTTTCGATGTCGCCGCCGCGCACTGCGCTGGTCCAGGGATTCGCATTGCGCGACCAGGATTCGAGGATTGCTGCATCGGTTTGAGCGGTCATGGCGTCTCCTTTGACGACGATTATGCCTGAGGCGGCGTGCAGCTCCCCAGGCTGGCGGCGTCTGACGCGATCATCCAGTAGACTGGCCGGGTTTCCAGTCCATGCAACCGCCCTGCCGTCCATGAAATCTCCGCAACGCCTGCCGATCCTGCTCGTCGCCCTTACCGCCGCGGCCATCACCTTCGCCTTCATCAAGCAGCCGGCCGAGCAGGAAGCCGCGCCGCCGCCGCTGGTGTCGCTCGAAAAGATGGGCCACCTGGTCTCGCTCAAGATGAACTACTCGGACGTTATCGAGTTCACGCAGCCCAATGCCGTCGACATCCCCTGGTCGCAATGGGAGGTGCGCCTGGGCAGCACCCGCGTGCTGCTGGTCGCGCGCGGCGATTGCACGGTCGCGACCGACCTGCGCCAGGCGCGCTACGAAGACATCGACGAACGTGCGCGCACCCTGAGCATCGTGCTGCCGCCGCCCGCCCCGCTGCAGGCGCGCATCAGCCACGAGACCCGCGCCCGCGGCGGCTCATACTTCTATGCGATCACCGAACAGGGCCTGCAAGCCTTCATCCCCTCGGCCCAGACCCGCACCAATGCGATGAACAGCGTGCTGGCTAAGGCGCAAAAAGCGGTGCAGGTAGCCTGCAACCAGCCCACGGTGCTCAATACGGCCAAGGAAAATGCGGCCACCGTCATGCACGCCACCCTGGGCGCCACCGGGTGGACGCCGACCATCATCTGGGAACCGCCCGCGCCCGCCAGGCCCTGAGTTCAGGCCGGCGCCGACAATACCGGCGCAATCGCATGGCCGAGCGGGATGCCATCGACGCTGTCCGGCAGCGCCATCGACAGCACCAGGAACGGCCGCTCGATGCCGTTCTGGCCGCCGTCGTGCTCCGGCAGCAGTTCGCTCTGGGTCGCCGGCACGAACAGGCGGCGGTCGCGCGTGATGAACAGCGCATCGGGATCGACCAGGCGCTCGTCCGACGCCAGCACGGCGCGCTGGCCGGATGGCGCCCTCACCTCGATGCGGCGCTGCTCGGCATTGGCTAAATACAGGTTGCCGCGGCTGTCCATCGCCGTGCCGTTCAGGGTCGGGTTCGCGGCCACTTCCTCGATGGCGGCGGCAAGCGCCTCGTCGTCCACCGCCTGGTCGCACAGCAACGCGGTCGGCACGCGCCGGAACGGGCCGGTCGGCGTCGAGAAATACAGCCACTCGCCGTCGGGCGAGACTTCGAGAAAGTCGCAGCCGACCCGCGGCCGTTCGCCATCGGCATCGACCAGCACGCGCCGGCCGCTGCCGCGCATCGGCTGCACCTCGGATTGCAGCAGCAGCGGATGCGCTTCGAGGCGGCGCAGTGTGCGCCCGGTCGCGAGATCGTGCACGACAAGGGCGCCCAGGCCGGAGTCGGTCAGGTAGATACGCGAGCCCCAGATGCGCAAGTCGTTCAGGCAGGCGCCGTCGGGCAGGATGCCGGCATCGAAGCGCAGCGCGCGCAGCAGCTCGCCGCTGCGCGTATCGAACTGCAGCACCTTCTGCGCACCGGCCAGCGTGGCCTTGCGGTCAGGCGCGCCCTGGTCGACCACCCACAACGTATCGTCGCCGAAGACATGCAGGGCGTTGACCTGCACGAAGGCGTGTTCTACCGGCTTACCGAAGGCCCAGTCGTTCCAGGCGCCGCCGGGGAAAGGCTGCAGCTCACCGTCGGCGTCGACCCGCACCACCGACGGCGTGTCGCGCATGCCGGTCCAGCGCGGCAGGCCGAGGAACATCGTCCCCGCCGCCGTCAGGGCCACGGCATTGCACAGGAATTCGGGAGAACGCGCCGCGATGGCCAGCGCATTGCCGTTCGATGCCGGCACCGTGGTCGAAGGCGCCGCGCGCCGCGTGGGATCCTGCTGTTCGTGTTCGTTCGCCATGTTCACCTTTCGCGTTGCAACGGGTGGACGCGAGCGGTTTCCTCGATGGCGCGTCAATACCTCGCCAGGAAAAGGCGAACCCGATGCCGGGGTTGGGGATGTCGCCGCATTGTAGAGGGCCTGCGTCTTGTGCAGCGCCACATTGGGCGGCCTAGTGTCCCGAATTGAAGATTCGTTGAATAAATGCGGCGAGAATCGCCCCGATACTGCGTCGCAAATGCGCGCAAGGCCCCGGCCTTGCTGTGCTTTGCTCCTTGTCTCGGGGCGATTCTCGCCACATTTACTATTCAACGAACTTCCAATTCAGGACACTGGCCCTTGAACAGGGCGGCGAAGCGCGCGAGCTCGTCGTCCACGAATTCGTGCACCGGCCTGACCGGGTCGAAGGCCCACCACAGCAAGGCGCCCTGCCACTGGCTCGCCATGAAGCGGCCGATGCCGTCCGGCGCGCCGGGCGTGCCGACGAAACAGGCGTCCAGCGCGGCAACCAGGGTCCGGCCCCAGGCCGCGCCGCGCTCGCGCAGCAGCGGGTCGCGCAGGTCTTCGCGCAAGAGGAGCAAACCCTGGGCATAGGCTTCGATGCCGCCATAGTCGCGCGACAGGTCGACCAGCAGCCGGCGCGCGCCTGATGGCGTGCGCTCCATGGCCCCGATCAGCTGCGCGCTGCGCCGCTCCAGCAGCTCCCATGCATGCAGCAGGGTGCGCTGGCGCAGCCCGGCCTTGGTAGTGAAGCGCTGGACAAGAGTCGCGCCGGACAGGCCGGTCGCAGCCGCCAGGCTGGCGAAGGTCAGGTGGTCCGGGCCGCTGCCGTGCATCAGCGCGACCGCCTGGTCGAGGACCGCCAGGTCGGGAAGGGTCTTGGTGCGTGCCATGCCGGCATTATCCCATAAGTGAATAATCATTTATAATCGATTTATAAGTGAACGTTTGTTTACAAATCGAGACAAGGAACGCATATGGACTTGAGGAACAAAATCGCCCTGGTGGCGGGCGGCACGCGCGGCGCCGGCCGCGGCATCGCCATCGAACTGGGCGCGGCCGGCGCGACGGTCTACGTCACCGGCCGCACCACCCGCGCCCGGCAATCCGAGTACGCGCGGCCCGAAACGATCGAGGACACCGCCGAACTGGTGACGGCCGCCGGCGGCGCCGGCATCGCGCTGCAGGTCGACCACCTCGACCCGGCGCAGGTCAAGGCGCTGGTGGAGCGCATCGGCCGCGACGCCGGCCGCCTCGACATCCTGGTCAACGACATCTGGGGCGGCGAGAACCTCAACGAATGGGAAAAGCCGGTCTGGGAACACGACCTGGACAAGGGCCTGCGCATGCTGCGCCTGGCCATCGACACCCACCTGATCACGGCCCACCATGCCTTGCCCCTGATGCTCGCGCACGAGGGCGGCCTGCTGGTCGAAATCACCGACGGCACCGCGGCCTACAACGCCGACCACTATCGCCTGAATCCCTTCTACGACCTGGCCAAGACGGCGGTCAACCGCATGGCGTGGGCCCATGCGCGCGACCTCGGCCCACGCGGCGCCACCGCGGTATGCGTCACGCCGGGCTGGATGCGTTCGGAAATCATGCTCGAGACCTTCGGGGTCGATGAGGACAACTGGCGCGCGGCCCAGGAGCCGCATTTCACGATCTCGGAAACGCCGCGCTTCGTCGGCCGCGCCGTCGCGGCGATCGCCGCCGATCCGCAGCGCGCGCGCTGGAACGGGCAATCGCTGTCGAGCGGCGAGCTGGCCAGGGTGTATGGCTTCACCGACCTGGATGGTTCGCAGCCCGACGCCTGGCGCTACATGCTCGAGGTCGTCGAAGCCGGAAAACCCGCCGATGCGACCGGCTATCGATGATTTTCGTTACTATCTATCACTATTGATGGATAATACTCGCTCCATTTTTTCGACCGGATTGCACATGCCTGCATGCCTGCCCTATCGCCTGCTCCATCGCCTGACCTTGTCGACGGTCCTCGCCAGCGCCATTCTCGCACCGGCCTTCGCCCAGAAGCCCGGGAGCCGCGCCGAGGCGGTCAAGATCGTCGCCGACATGCGCCGCCTGGTCATGCCGGGCGCCATCGAGCGTACCGAGGCGGTGCGCATCGGCGGCATCGAGCAGTGGATCTCGGTGCGCGGCGTGGACCGCCGCAACCCGGTGCTGCTGATGCTGCACGGCGGCCCGGGCTACGTATCGATGCCCACCAGCTGGTACTTCCAGCGCGGCTGGGAAGATTTCTTCACCGTCGTGCAATGGGACCAGCGCGGCGCCGGCAAGACCTACGCCGCCAACGATCCGGCGCGCGTGGCGCCGACCATGACGCGCGCGCGCATGGTCGCCGACACCGAGGAGATGGTGCAATGGCTTAGAAAGGAGTTCGGCAAGGAGCGCATCTTCGTGCTCGGCCATTCCTGGGGCAGCTCGCTCGGCATCGAGCTGGCGAGCAAGCACCCGGAGTGGCTGCACGCCTATATCGGCATGGGCCAGGCCACCAACGGCCCGGAAGGCGAGCGGCGCGGCCTGCGCTTCGCGCTCGACGCCGCGCGGCGCGACAATAACGCCAAGGCCGTGCAGGAACTCGAAGCGCTCGGTCCCTATGCGGCGCCGGGCCGCCCGATCGTGCTCAAGGACATGTACCTGCAGCGCAAGTGGCTGGGCTATTACGGCGGCGCCATACATGGCCGCAAGGACTTCTCCCACGAAGGCGCCGCGGCGCTTCTCGCGCCCGAGTACACCGACGCCGACCTGCGCACGATGTGGGAGGCCAACGACTTTTCGCAAGAACGCCTGCTGGTCGAGGTCGTCTCGACCGACTTCAGCACCTATCGACGCTTCGACTGTCCGATCGTCGTGTTCAACGGCCGGCACGACTACAACGTGTCGTCGAGCGTGACCGCCGAGTGGTTCGAGACCGTGAAGGCGCCTTCCAAGAAACTGGTGTGGTTCGAGCATTCGGGCCACGAGATGTTCAACGAAGAGCCGGGCAAGATGCTCGATGCGCTGCTGCGCCACGTGCGGCCGATCGCCGAGAAGGCGGGCGACGTCGCGCCTTGAAGTCAGCGTGGCTGTGCCAACCGGACGCGCCGCTCGAAGTCCTGGCCGATGTCGGCCAGCGAGATCTCGCCCATTCGAAGCAGCATGAATGCCTCGGTCTCACCGAAGATCGTCTCGAGCGCGGCAACTGCCGACTGCTCGACCGGGCATGAAGAATGGTCAGTGGCGGCCTCCAGCGCCAGCGCCGGGGGCGCGCCGAGCGCCAGATAGACATCGCGCACGGTGATCGCGCCCAGGTCGCGCACCAGGGTCCAGCCGCCGCCATGACCGCCTTCGGAGCTGACGATGCCGGCCGCCTTCAGCGTACCCATGGTCCGCCTCACCACGACCGGATTCGTCCCCAGCATCAGCGCGATCGTTTCCGACGTCGCCTTCCCTCCCCGCTTGTCCATATGCACCAGCACGTGCAGCATGCGTGACAATCTTCCATCGCGTCTCATCAACCACCTTTTATTCGACCATCGATTCTGTAACCGCATATGTTACGCCACTTGACCGCCAGAATTGCGTAACTTATGATGTTTCACATGTTCCTGATGGAGGCTTCATGCAACGCAAAACGATCGATGCACGTGGTTCGACCATATCCTTTCTCGACGCCGGCCAAGGGCCATTGGTATTACTGTGCCATGGCTTTCCCGAGACTGCTCATGCATGGCGCCACCAGATCGACGCACTGTCGGCCGCGGGCTTCCGGGCGATCGCGCCCGACCTGCGCGGCTACGGCGACTCCCTACAGCCGGAAGCGATCGACGCCTACACCGTATTTCATGCAGTGGGCGACCTGGTCGGCTTGCTCGACGCACTCGACGTCCGGCAAGCGGCGATCGTGGGCGGCGACTGGGGCGCTACGGTGGCCTGGCAGGCGGCAATGATGCGACCGGACCGGTTCCGTGCGGTGGCAGCGCTCGGGGTACCATTGATGGAGAGCACACCGATGCCTCCAACGCGCCTGTTCCCCTGTTTTGAGCACGCACTGTTCTATACCTTGTATTTCCAAAAGCCTGGCGTGGCCGAGCAGGAGCTGGAGCGCGATACACGCTCGAGCCTGCGCAAGATTTATTTTTCGGCATCGGGCGATGCAGGGCCCCGCCGGCCGGGCGACGGCACGCCGAATCCGTTTGGCATGGTGCCGCGCTCACAAGGGCTGCTGGGCGCCCTGCCAGACCCGGACACGCTTCCCGGCTGGCTGACCGAGGCTGACCTGGACATCTACACTGCCGCCTTCGAGCGCAGCGGCTTTCGCGGCGGCCTGAATTACTATCGCAACCTGGACCGCAACTGGGAACTGCAACGCAGCCTGCATGGCATGCAGGTGACAGTGCCGGCGTTGTTCGCCATCGGAGAACGCGATCCCGGCCTGCAGATACCGGGAATGGACGCCATCATCGACGCCATGCCGCGGCTGGCGCCGGGCTTGCGCGACTCGATCGTCGTTCCCGGCGCCGGTCATTGGCTGCAGCAGGAACGACCGGATGCGGTCAACCGGGCGCTGCTCGGCTTCCTGGAGGCGCTGCCGCATGGGGCGTGAACGAGGGCCTGTCAGTCATCAAGACGCAGGCATCGATACACGCAGCTCGTCGCGCGCTTCCTTGTAGTGAGGCGACGCCTTCAGGCGTTCCAGGTAGCGGATCGGCCGCTGCTTGTCCATCCCGATCTCGTAATTCAGGCGCAGTTGTGATGCGTATGTACATGCAACACTTTACCGGGAACGGACGACCCACGTACTACTACGTACGCAATCCGCATGACCATTCGTGTAAAATCGTTACAGCAGCTTAACTAAAATTCGCGAATAATTCGCGTAATAATCAACTACATAGGTGACAAAACCATGCGAGTCTTCCCGTCTAAAGGAAAATCCCTCGTCTTCGCTCTCGCAGCAACCGTTCTCTCCACCAGCGCCTTCGCCCAGAACTGGCCGACCGGCAACGTGACCGTGGTGGTGCCATGGCCCGCAGGCGGCCCGTCCGACATCGCGGCGCGTCCGCTGGCCAAGGGCCTGACCGAAGGCCTGAAGCAGTCGTTCGTGATCGATAACCGCGGCGGCGGCGGCGGCAATATCGGTACCCTGGCCGTGACCCGCGCCAAACCGGACGGCCAGACCCTCCTGATCACCTCGAGCGCGCCGATCGTGATCAACCCGAGCCTGTACAAGAAGATGGCCTTCGACCCGGCCAAGGACCTGATCCCGGTCACCAACCTGCTGCGCGCACCGCTGGTGCTGGTCGCCCACCCGTCGGTGCCGGCCAAGAATGTCAAGGAACTGCTGGCCCACATCCAGTCGAAGAAAGGCCAGTTCTCGTACGCGTCGGCCGGCAACGGCACCCCGCAGCACCTGACCGGTGAACTGTTCCGCGGCGTGACCAAGCTCGACATGGTGCACGTGCCGTACAAGGGCTCGGCGCCGGCGATTTCCGACCTGCTGGGCGGCCACATCCCGATCATGTTCGACTCCACCATCGCGATCATGCCGCACATCAAGAGCGGCAAGGTGAAGCCGATCGCCGTCTCGGGCAACAAGCGCTCGCCGCTGCTGCCGGACGTGCCGACCTTCGCCGAAGCGGGCCTGAACATCGAGTCCTACGCCTGGTACGGCATGTTCGTGCCGGCCAAGACCCCGAAAGCCGTCGTCGACAAGATCAACGCCGAATCGCAGAAGGTCATGAAAGGCGCCGACTTCCAGCGCGTGCTGGCCGATACCGGCACCGAGTACGTGGGCGACTCGCCTGAGAACTTCGCCAAGTTCGTCCAGGCCGAAAGCGCCAAATGGTCGAAGATCGTCAAGGACAGCGGCGCGACCGTCGACTAATCTACGCGATCTGGAAGTACCCGATGAAACGGGTGACGCGGCGATGCCGGGTCACCCGTTTTTTCGTTTACTTCCGCCCGTTTTGCAAGGCGACATGGTGGAAATGCGGCGACGTCAGCCTGACGCCGGCAGCATCGAACACGTCCAGCACGTTCTGGTGCAGCGCGTTGCGCACCTCGGCCCGGCCGCGCGGGCTGTCGGCCGACGAATGCGCGCACAGGCGGTACTCGATATAGAAGTCGGACAGCGCCGACTGCACGATGAAGGGCTCCGGTTCGGCCGCGATGCCCTGCGTCGCCGCGGCAGCATCGTCGAGCAGCGCATGCACCGTGCGCCATGGCGTGTCGTAGCCGACCGTGACCTTGACCTCGGTGACGAAACCGTCCTCGGTCACGCCGTCGCGCGAAAAATTGCTGGTGGTGTTGGACAGCACCCAGGCGTTCGGCATCAGGACCTCTTCACCGCTGCCGGTGCGCAGGCGGGTCTCGAACATGCCCATGTCGACCACCGTCCCCTCCTTGTCGCCCACGCGCACATATTCTCCCTTGCGCAGCGAGCGGGTGTACATCAGGATCAGGCCCGCCGCGCCTTGCGCGACGATGCTCGAGGCGCCGATCGACACCATCAGGCCGGCCAGCACCGTCACGCCCTGGAAGGCCGCCGTGTGCGAGCCAGGCAGGTAGGGATAGGACATCGCCAGCGCGAACAGCCCGATCACCAGGTTGACCAGGCGCCGGGTCGGCGCCGCCGTGTCCTGGTCGAGCCAGCCGACCTGCAACTCTCCGCTCTCGACCCGCTTGAACACCGAAGCCGCGGTCAGCATCACCAGGCGCGCCAGCGCGGCGATCACCAGCACCACCAGCAAGCCGGGAATCGCGGCCGCCATCGACTGGCCGATCCCGACCGCCATCTCGACCAGGTAGCCCTTGAGCCATTCGCCCCAGCTGCGGGTATAGGCGAACTCGCCGAGCAGGAAGCTGATCCAGATATAGGTGGCCAGGAGGCGCAGGCCCCACACCACCGCCATCGTTACCTGGCGCAGGAAGCTCACATAGAGCTGGGCATCGAGCAGGCGCACATTGCGAAAGCTCACCCGCGCCAGGCGCACGCCGAGCAGGCGCTCGAAGCGGCTCTTGACCGCGCTGCGCAGCAGCACCAGCGCGCGCAGCACGACCACATAGGCCAGCGTGGCGGCCATGCACAGCGCCGCCGCCTCGACCAGCACGCGCGGATCGCTCGCCTCGCGCCGCGCGGCCAGGGCGCGCTCGAGCTTGCGCGCGCTGTCCTGGGCGACGTCGTGCGGCGTGTCGCCGGCCAGCGCGTTGATGTCGTTCGGTGTCACCAGGAACAACGGCGCGCCGTCCAGCAGCACCTGGCTGCCCTGGGCGAGCTGCCTGGTCGCGGTGCGCTGTGGTCCCTTGCCCGACAAGGCCTTGTCCAGGCGCCGCTGGGCCGCTTCGAGACGGTCCTGCGGCGAGTGGCCGTCCAGGGTCGAGCGGAACACGAAGACCTTGCGGGTGGCGACGGTGAAGTCGGCGCGCACGGCCGGCTGGGCCGGCGCCGCGGCGGTGGGCGTTGGCTCGAGCTCTGCAGCCCAGGCGAAGGGATATAGCGCAAGCAAGGCAAGGACGAGGAGTGCTCGGAAGATCGTCATGGAAAGACGCAAAATCGGTAAAGGCGAAATGTTACCCCAGAACACTTCTTCTCAACCGGCAATGCGTGCGCTTACAACAGTCTTCCTTCGATTCTTGCCGGCGAGCTACCGTGTTCCGTGTCTTTTCGATAACGACTAACATCTTCGCCACCAGTGGCCGCGCTTGGCGGCCGCCCACCCCCATCAAGGAGCAAGCATGAATCCAGAAGACCAGAAGCCAGAAGGCGTGACGCCATCGCGCCGTCGCTTCGTGAGCACCGTTGCCGCCGGCGTGGCCGCCTCGGCCGCCGCCGTCCCGGCCCTGGCCCAGCAGGCGAGCGGCGGCAACCAGCCGGCGCCGAACGCCGCGCGCGAAGCGGCCAAGCGCTATCCACGCCCGCCCTTCCCCAACCAGGAACAGAACTGGCCGGCGCTGGCCAGCAAGATGACGCCGCGTCCCGACCATGGCGAAACCACCTACCGCGGCAGCGGCCGCCTGGCCGGACGCAAGGCCCTGATCACCGGCGGCGACTCGGGCATCGGCCGCGCCGCCGCGATCGCCTATGCGCGCGAAGGCGCCGACGTCGCCATCGGCTACCTGCCGGCCGAGGAGCCGGATGCGCGCGAAGTGATGCAGCTGATCCGCGATGCCGGCCGCAAGGCGGTGGCGATTCCCGGCGATATCCGCGACGAAGCTTTCTGCAAGAAGCTGGTGGAGACGGCGGTGCGCGAACTGGGCGGCCTGGACATCCTGGTCAACAATGCCGCGCGCCAGCAGAACAATGCGTCGATCCTCGACATCACCAGCGAGCAGTTCGACTGGACCGTGAAGACCAATGTATATGCGGTGTTCTGGATCACCAAGGCGGCGATCCCGCACATGTCAGCCGGCAGCGCCATCATCAATACCTCGTCGCAGACGGCCTACGATCCGCCGGAAAAACTGCTCGACTATGCTGCGACCAAGGCCTTCGAGGTGGCCTTTACCAAGTCGCTGGCCAAGCAGATGGCATCGAAAGGGATTCGGGTGAATGCGGTGGCGCCGGGGCCGGTATGGACGCCGCTGCAGCTGGCCGGCGGCAATTCTCCGGAGGGGCGCCAGAAGTTCGGGGAAGATACGCCGATGAAGCGTCCGGGCCAGCCGGCCGAGCTGGCGGCGGTGTTCGTCACGCTGGCGTCGGACGAATCGAGCTATACCACCGGCCATGTGTATGGCGTGGCGGGCGGCGGCGGACAGCCGTAAGCGTTCACTTCGGTCCGCCTGGCGCTGCCGGGCGGTCAGCCGCGGCGCAGCAGGCGCGCCAGCAGCGAAGCGAAGGACCGGGTGCGGATCAGCTGGCCAAGCGGGCCGGCGTTGGTGCAGCGCGAAATGACGGTCATCTGATTTTCCTCCTAAACATAGCTTGGCAGATTAGCCATGCCACGCGGGCTGATCTGTGCGCTGGCTCGCATAGTGCTCCAGCCCGTTCGATGCTAGCGCGCGCGCCCCGAACCGGTAGCGTCCTATCATGACTCCTTCGTAGGGTGACGGTCTGCTCAAATCGGGATGATCGTCGCATTGTTCGCAACGTCAATTGACTAGGAGGAACATATGGGCTACGCAGACCGCGATAAATACGGTATCTACAGGGACAGCACGAACGCCGGACCGGGACCTTCCCTGATGGGCGCCGACACCTTGATTGGCGACAGCGTCGTCAACGCCGCCGAGGAAGACTTGGGCGATATCAAGGAAATCATGCTCGACATGCAGACCGGCCAAGTGGCCTACGCCGTGCTGGCTTTCGGCGGCTTCCTGGGCGTGGGAGAAAAACTGTTCGCGGTGCCATGGCAGGCGCTGCACCTGGACACCGTCAATAAACGCTTCGTGCTCAATATCGACAAGGACCGCCTCAAGACCGCGCCGGGCTTCGACAAGGATGCCTGGCCGGATATGAGCGACCTGAGCTGGGCGAGCGGCATCCACAGCTTCTATGGTACCGACCCGAACCGTTCGGGCGCACCGACCATGGGGCCGGGTGTGCCGATCGGCGGCATGGTGGGCGGCGCCGGGACCGGCAGCAGCACCTATGCCGGCGGCGCGATGGGCTCGAGCGTGGGCGCCGGGCATGCCGGTTCCAGCAGCCTGGGCGGCGCCGGCGCCGGCATGGGCGATTCGCGGGCGAACCAAGGACCGGGCAGCAGCCTCGACCCGCGCTCGGGCAACCTGGGCGACGACAAGGATATCAGCCGGATCAGGGGCAGCAATATCGGTTGATGCCACACTAGGCCCGGAATGCAAGAGGGGACGGCGTACTGCCGTCCCCTCTTGCATTCCGGGCGCTACGCCAATCGCTCAACAAAACACGAAATCGTCGTTCGACCGCGGCACGCCAAGCAGCGCAACGCGTACCAGATACCCTGCCAATCCGGCCAGGGGCAGCACCAGTAACCATAATCCAGACATGACCGACTCCTTCTGCACAGCCCGCTTTCGCACGGGTGTGCGAAATTTGATAAAAAAAAGGGCGGGCGATGCCCGTCCCGGCCCGACCGACCTCATTCGAGGTCGCTGAAACTCCTGTAGGTGGAAATGAGGCGGTTGAAGGCACGCTGCGCCCGCTTGGGCGCACCCTCGTCGCGCAGGAAGCGCGCGTCGTGCATCACCCCGATCACCAGGCTGTAGATCTCGAACACCAGCTGCTCGGGCTCGGTATCTGGCCGCAGATGCCCTGCTTCCATCGCCTGCAGCACTGTCTTGCGGATCGATGCGCGCCAGCGCACCACGCCCGCCTCGATGCGCTCGCGCAGCGGATGCGGCATCGGGATATCGTCGAATTCGAAAGCGCCCGCCGTGTAGAGGCAGGAACCGCGCGCGGTTTCACCGGCGATCTTTTTCAGCCACAGGTTGACCATCGCGGACAGGCGCGGCAGGCCGCGCGGCGATTGCAAGGCAGGCAGGAAGACCTCATCGGCAAAGCGCCGGTCGTATTCGTCCAGCACCGCCGCCTGCAGGGCCTCGAGCGAGCCGACGCGCGAGAACACGCCGCTCTTGCTGATCCCGGTGCGCTTGGACAGCTCACCCAGCGACAAGCGGCCGATGCCTTCGGTCGACGCCATCTCGACCGCGGAATCGAGGATGGTGGCGTAGGTTGCTTCGCTTTTGGCCGTGGTGTTCATTGAGCCACTTTAGCACAGGTGTGCGAAACAGCAAGCGGTATTTCACCACACCGCTTACCGCAACATGGACTCCCATACTTTTTGCAGCCGCTTGGCCGACACCGGCATCGGCGTCCTCAGCTCCTGCGCGAACAGCGACACCCGCAGCTCTTCCAGCATCCACCTGAACTCGATCATGCGCGGATCGTTGTTCTTGCCCGCCATATTCTTGAGCGTGCGCTGGAACTGGCTGGCCGCCGTCTGCCACTCGGCCATCAGCTGCGCATCGCGCGATGGATTGCCGCGCAACTTCTCGAGTCGCACATTGATCGCCTTCAGGTAGCGCGGGAAGTGCGCCAGCTGGCCGTACTCGTTGTCGGCGATGAAGCGCTTGTGCACCAGCGCCTGCAACTGCGCCGAGATGTCCGACGACACCGCCGACGGCAGGCCCTGCACGCGCTTGGGCAGGCCGTGGTACTCGCCCAGGATCTGCCCGGCCAGGCGCGCCACCTCGTTGATCAAGAGGCCGATGCGGCCCTTGCCCTGGTCACGGCGCTGGTTGAACGAGGCCGCATCGACCGGCAGCGGATCCTGCAGGCAGGCGATGTCGATCGCCTTGGCAACGATCTGGTCGCGCAAGTCTTCCTGCGAGCCGATGTTCATGAACTGCATGCCCATGCCCTGCAGGCCCGGGATGTTCTTCTCGGCGAACTTCAGCTGTTCCTTGAACTGCAGCGCGAACAGCCGGCGCAGGCCCACGCGATGGGTGCGCGCCGCCACGTTCGGATCGTCGAACACCTCCAGGTCGCAGTGCGTGCCCTTGTCGACCAGCGCCGGGAAACCGATCAGGGTCAGCTTGCCCTGCTTGATCTCCAATAGCTCGGGCAGCTCGCCGAAGGTCCAGCCGGTCAGGCCCGTATGCTGGCGGCCGGATGCCGATTCCTGGGCCGGCGCGGTCGCCGCCGGCGCAGCCTGCGGCGCACCGCCCTTGCCCTTGCCGGCAGGCGCAGCGGGCGCACTGGGCGCCGCCGCCACCGGCCGCGCCGCCTGGGCCCGCGCATTGGCCGCGGCAGGCGTTGCCTCCGCCATCTTCTGGAAGCTCTGGCGCGCCTGTCCGCCCAGCTCGGCCTGCAGGGTCGAGAGATTGCGCCCCATGTCCAGCTGGCGGCCATGCTCGTCGATGACCTTGAAGTTCATGAACATATGGGCCGGCAGGGTCTCGAGCTTGAAGTCGGCGCTGCGCACCGCCACGCCGGTCTGCGCGCGCACATCCATGATCAACACGTCGACCAGGTCGCCGCGCCCGAAGGCGCCCGCCGCATGGATGCGGTCGACGAACCTGGCGGCATACTCGGGCAGCGGCACGCAGTGGCGGCGCAGCTTCTGCGGCAGCGATTTGAGCAGCAGGTGCACTTTTTCCTTGATCATGCCCGGCACCAGCCACGCCGGACGCTCCTGCGGAATCTGGTTCAGCGCGAACAGCGGCACGGCGAGCGTGACGCCATCGCGCACGCTGCCCGGCTCGAAGTGATAGGTCAGGCCCATCTCGATGCCGGTGACGACCATCGTCTTCGGGAACAGCTCGGTGGTGACGCCGGCCGCCTCGTGGCGCATCAGCTCTTCGCGGTTCAGGTACAAGAGCTTCGGATTGTCGCGCGCCGCATCCTTGTACCACTTCTCGAAGCCGGCGCCGTTCACGATATCGCCCGGGATCTCGCTGTCGTAGAAGGCCGCGATCAGCTGGTCGTCGACCAGCACGTCCTGGCGGCGCGACTTGTGCTCGAGGTTCTCGATGTCCTTCACCAGCTTGTGGTTGTGGATGTAGAACGGCAGCCGGGTCTCGTAGTCTCCGGCCACCAGCGCGTCGCGAATGAAGATCTCGCGCGCCTCGCGTGGATTACGCTGGCCGTAGTTGATGCGCCGCCCGCCATAGATGACGATGCCGTGCAGGGTCGCGCGCTCGAGCGCCGTCACTTGCGCCTGTTTCTTTTCCCAGCGCGGCTCGCCCCACGATTTTTTCAGCAGGTGGGCGCCGACCTTCTCGACCCACTCCGGCTGGATCTGGGCGATGGTGCGCGCATACAGGCGCGTGGTCTCGACCAGCTCGGCCGCCATGATCCAGCGGCCCGCCTTCTTGCCCAGCGTGGAGCCGGGCCAGATGTGGAACTTGATGCCGCGCGCGCCAAGATACACGCCGCCCTGCTCGTCCTCGGCCTTGAAGCCGATATTGCCCAGCAAGCCAGTGAGCAGCGCCAGGTGCAGCTGTTCATAGGTCGCGGGGCTTTCATTCAAGCGCCAACCCTGCTCGCGCACGATGGTCAGCAATTGCGAATGCACGTCGCGCCACTCGCGCAGGCGCAGCTGCGACAGGAAGTTGGCGCGGCAGTTGTCCTGCAACTGGCGATTGGTCTTCTTGTGCGCGATCGCGTCCTCGAACCAGGCCCAGATCTTCAGGTAGCCCAGGAATTCGGATTTCTCGTCCGCGAACTTCTTGTGCTTCTCGTCGGCCTGCTGCTGGTATTCGATCGGCCGGTCGCGCGGGTCTTGCGTCGACAGGGCCGAAGCCACGATCAGCATCTCGGTCAGGCAGTGATTGTCGAGCGCGGCCAGGATCATGCGGCCCACGCGCGGGTCGAGCGGCAGCTTGGCCAGCTTGCGGCCCAGCGGCGTCAACTCATTATCGTCGTCGACCGCGCCGACTTCGTGCAGCAGCTGGTAGCCATCGGCGATCGCGCGCCCTTGCGGCGCCTCGATGAAGGGGAAGGTCTCGACATCGGTCAGGCGCAGGGACTTCATGCGCAGGATGACGGCCGCCAGCGACGAGCGCAGGATTTCCGGTTCGGTGAATTTCGGACGCTTGTTGAAATCGTCCTCTTCGAACAGGCGGATGCAGACGCCGTCGGCCACGCGGCCGCAACGGCCGGCGCGCTGGTTGGCGGCCGACTGCGCGATCGGCTCGACCTGCAGCTGCTCGACCTTGTTCCTGAAACTGTAGCGCTTCACCCGCGCCAGACCCGTGTCGACCACGTAGCGGATGCCCGGCACGGTCAGCGAGGTCTCGGCCACGTTGGTGGCCAGCACGATGCGGCGCGCGTTGCCGCTGGGGCGGAACACGCGGTCTTGCTCCTCGACCGACAGGCGGGCGAACAGCGGCAGGATGTCGACGTGCGGCGGATGGTGCTTGCGCAGCGCCTCGGCGCAGTCGCGAATTTCGCGCTCGCCCGGCAGGAACACCAGCACGTCGCCCGAACCGAGGCGGCACAGCTCATCGACCGCGTCGACCACGCCATCCATCAGGTCGCGTTTTTCACGCGCGGCTTGCGCCTTCGGCAGCGGCTTGGTCGGGTCGACCGCAGGGGCTCCGGCAACCGGGTCCCGGTCGATCGGGCGATAGCGCACCTCGACCTTGTACAGGCGGCCCGACACCTCGATCACCGGCGCCGGCTTGTCGTTGGCGGCGAAGTGGCGCGCGAAGCGCTCGGCGTCAATGGTCGCCGAAGTGATAATGATCTTCAGGTCGGGACGGCGCGGCAGCAGCTGCTTGAGGTAGCCGAGCAAAAAGTCGATGTTCAGGCTGCGCTCGTGCGCCTCGTCGATGATGATCGTGTCGTAGTTGCGCAGCAGCGGGTCGGTCTGCGTTTCGGCCAGCAAAATACCGTCGGTCATCAGCTTGACCGAGGCGCCCTTTTGCAGGGTGTCGTTGAAACGCACCTTGAAGCCGACGTGCTCTCCCAGCGGCGAGCCGAGTTCCTGGGCGATGCGCTTGGCGGTCGACGACGCCGCGATCCGGCGCGGCTGGGTGTGGCCGATCAGGCCTTTGCTACCGCGGCCCAGTTCCAGGCAGATCTTCGGCAGCTGGGTCGTCTTGCCCGAACCGGTTTCGCCCGAGACGATGACCACCTGGTTCCCTGCGATGGCTTTCGCGATCTCGGCGCGGCGGCCGGAGACCGGCAGGTCTTCGGGGAACGTAATCAAAGGCAGCGGGTTGCGCACCACGGGAGTTTCTTCGCGCGGCGGACGTTCCTGGCGTGGACGCGACTCACCCCGCTCGCCGGACGCGCCCGGTGCACGACGTGGGCGACGCTCGGAGGAATTGGCGTTGGCGGTGGCGCCTGCTTCGCGCGCCGGCTGTGGCGAAGGCTTGTTACTCTGTTCAGACATTGATTTTTACAAGGATTTGGTGCGCACAACGCGCAGCGAATTATAATGCGGCAAATGGAAACTCCTACCCAATTCGTCCAGTGGCTGCGCTCGGTCGCGCCGTATATTCATGCCTTCGGTGGCAAGACCTTCGTGGTCGCCTTCCCGGGCGAACTGGTGGCCGCCGGCGCCCTGCCGGTACTGGCGCAAGATCTCTCCCTGCTGGTCGGCCTCGGCATCCGCATCGTGCTGGTGCACGGTTCGCGGCCGCAGGTAGCCGAACAGCTGGCATTGCGCAACGTCGAGGGACGCTTCCACAACGGCGTGCGCGTCACCGACACCGCCGCGCTGGAATGCGCCAAGGAAGCCGCCGGCGAGCTGCGCCTGGATATCGAGGCCGCCTTCAGCCAGGGCTTGCCCAATACGCCGATGTCGAACGCCCAGATCAGCATCGTCTCGGGCAACTTCGTGGTCGCCCGCCCGCTGGGCGTGATCGACGGCGTCGACTTCGAGCTCACCGGCGTGACGCGCAAGATCGCCGCCGAAAAAATCCACCCGATCCTGCAGACCGAGGACAACCTGGTGCTGCTGTCGCCGCTGGGCTTCTCGCCGACCGGCGAGATCTTCAACCTGACGATGGAAGACGTGGCCGCGTCGGCCGCGATCGCCCTGCACGCCGACAAGCTGATCTTCATCACCGAATCGCCGATGATGCTCGATGCCGGCGGCGCCGAGCTGCGCGAATTGTCGTCGCACATGGCCGAAGCGGTGCTGCAGGCAGGATTCCTCTCGGACCCCGCCGCGTTCTACATGCAGCACGCGATCAAGGCCTGCAACGCCGGCGTCGACCGCGCCCACATCATCCCGTTCGAGATGGACGGCTCGGCCCTGCTCGAGGTGTTCACCCACGACGGCGTGGGCACCATGATCAGCCACGAGAACCTGGAAAGCCTGCGCCAGGCCACAATTGAGGACGTTGGCGGAATTATCAAGCTGATCGAGCCACTCGAAGCGGACGGCACCCTGGTGTATCGGGGCCGCGAGCTGATCGAGCGCGAGATCGATCAGTTCTCGGTGATCGACCACGACGGCGTGATCTTCGGCTGCGCGGCGCTGTATCCCTTCCCCGAAGCGAAGATGGGCGAGATGGCCTGCCTGACGGTGAGCCAGGACGCCCAGACCCAGGGCGACGGCGAGCGCATCCTGAAGCATATGGAAAACCGCGCCCGTGCAGCAGGATTAACCAAGCTGTTCGTGCTGACCACGCGCACCTCGCACTGGTTCAAGAAGCGCGGCTTCGTGCCGGCCACCGTGGACGATCTGCCAAAAGACCGACAACATATGTACAACTGGCAGCGCCGGTCACAGGTACTGATCAAGACCTTATAATAGCGGTCTTACCCGGAAAACGCACAACAGGAGTACACGATGGCACGCACCGTCCACTGCATCAAACTGAACAAGGAAGCCGAAGGCCTGGATTTCCCGCCGGTCCCAGGCGAAATGGGCAAGAAGCTGTACCTGTCGATCTCGAAAGAGGCCTGGCAGGCATGGCTCAAGCATCAAACGATGCTGATCAATGAAAACCGCCTGAACCTGGCAGACGACCGCGCGCGCAAATACCTGGCGACGCAAATGGAGAAGCATTTCTTCGGCGAAGGCGCCGATGCGGCGGTGGGTTACGTGCCGCCGACGGCCTGATCGAAACGCATCGTCCAGGAAAAATCCCGCTTGCGGCGCCAGCCGCCAGCGGGATTTTTTACATCTTGCGGCACTGGCGCAATTCGCAGCGCGCCATGAATACCTTGCCATCCTGGCATTGCATCCGGTAGACCTCGATCGGCCCCGGCTCCGTGACCAGGCCTGCGCCCTGCTCGCTGGCGCAGGCCTGCGCCCGGGCCAATTGCTCGACCGTGGTCGACGACACGCCGATCTTGAACGGCACGCGCTGGATCTCGACGACGTCGGTCGACGCTGCCACCACGGCCGGTTCCGACAAATCCACCTTGCTGCCGAAGGCGGAGCAACCGCCCAGCAGTACCGCCGCCACGATCCACGCGCGTTTCAAGGCCGTTCTCCTTCTTACAGCGACAGGGTCTTGACGCCGTCGGCCGTGCCCAGCAGGCAGACGTTGGCGCCGGCCCTGGCGAACAGGCCCACGGCGATCACGCCGGTGATCTGGTTGATCCGCTCTTCGAGCGCCACCGGGTCGGTGATCGACAGGCCGGCCACGTCGATCAGCTCACCGCCGTTATCGGTAATATAAGGCTGGTCGGTGCCCGGCTTGAGGCGCAGTTTCGGCTGGCCGCCGAGGGCCGCCAGCTTGCGCATCACGACGGCCCTCGCCATCGGGATCACCTCGACCGGCAGCGGGAATCTACCGAGCGTGTCGACCAGCTTCGACCCGTCGGCGATGCAAACGAATTTGTTCGACACCGACGCCACGATCTTCTCGCGCGTGAGCGCCGCGCCGCCGCCCTTGATCATGGCGCCTTGCGCGTCGATCTCGTCGGCGCCGTCGATGTAGACCGCCATCGACTCCACCTCGTTCAGGTCGAATACCGGGATGCCGTGGCCGCGCAGGCGCGCAGCGGTGGCTTCGGACGACGCCACGGTGCCCTTGATGCGGTCCTTGATCTTGGCCAGTTCGTCGATGAAGAAGTTGGCGGTCGAGCCGGTGCCGACGCCGATGATTTCACCATCGACCACGTAATCGATGGCGGCGCGCGCCACTGCCTGTTTCAGTTCGTCTTGAGTCATGATGCGGTTGGTAGAGGAAAGGGAATGCGCCATTTTAGCGGATTGCCGCGATTCTCCCGCTGAAAAAACATCGCACTATCTGGCATATGCATGCCACGTTCATGCAATCTGCATTTGCTAATCTTGTAACGAGGCATCACACTCGTCGTTTTCGTCGCAGTCCGTTTCAGTGGGAACCAATGAAAATCTTTACCAAGAAACGCATCGTCATCGCCACCGCCATCCTGGTCGCCGTCGCGACAGCCGCGGTTTTGCTCAAGCCGAAAGACGATGTGGTGCCGCCATCCAAATACCGCAGCAGCGCGGTCGACCGCGGCGCCATCAACCAGACCGTGACCGCCACCGGCACCATCAATCCAGTCGCCCTGATCAACGTCGGCTCGCAGGTGTCGGGCACCGTGGCCGAGCTGCACGCCGACTTCAACGACCGCGTGAAAAAAGGCCAGGTACTGCTCAAGCTGGAGCCGACCATCTTCAACGCCCAGGTGGGGCAGGCCGAAGCCAATATCGCCTCGGCGCGCGCCAGCCTGCGCCTGGCCCAGGCCACCTTCCAGCGCAACGAACAGCTGGTGGCGCAGAACTTCGTCTCCAGCCTGGCGCTCGACCAGTCGCGGCGCGAGATGGATGTCGCCGCGGCCAACCTGAAACTGGCCCAGGCCCAGCTCGACCGCGCCCGGGCTGACCTCAACAACAGCGTGATCCGCTCGCCGATCGACGGCGTGATCATCAAGCGCACGATCGACCTGGGGCAGACCGTGGCGGCGTCGTTCACCACGCCGAACCTGTTCCAGATCGCGAACGACCTGACCAAGATGCAGATCGACACCAGCGTGTCGGAAGCCGACGTCGGCCTGCTCAAGGATGGCCTGCCGGCGCGCTTCGTGGTCGACGCCTATCCCGACCGGGAATTCCACGCCACCATGCGCCAGTTCCGCCTGGCGCCGAACGTGGTGCAGAACGTCGTCACCTACAACGTCGTGCTCGACGTCGACAATAGCGACGAACTGCTCAAGCCCGGCATGACGGCCCAGGTGCGCCTGGTGGTGGCGAACCGCCCCGACGTGTTGCGCATCCCGACCACGGCGCTGCGCTTCCGCCTGTCCGAAGAAGAGCAGGCGGCCGAGAAGAAGCGCAACGAGGCCAGGGACAAGGACGTGAAGCAGGTGGCCGCCAAGCCAGCGCCGCCCGCGCAGGCGGACGACGACGTCGCCTTCCGCAGCGCCAGCGAGACCGCGCGCATGTTCAAGATCTATAAACTCGACGCGATGAACCAGCCGCAGCCGGTCGACATCCGCGCCGGCCTGTCCAACTTCCGGTATACCGAAATCCTGGCCGGTGACCTGAAACCGGGCGACCGCGTGGTGACCCGTGCGCTGGCCCAGCCGGAGAATCGATGAGCGGGCCGCTGATCGATATCCGCGGCGTCACCAAGACCTATGTCAGCGGCAGCGTCGAGACGCCGGTACTGCACGGCGTCGACCTGGTGGTGGAGCGCGGCGACTTCGTCTCCATCATGGGCGCCTCGGGCTCCGGCAAGTCGACCCTGATGAACATCCTCGGCTGCCTGGACCAGGCGACCGGCGGCACGTACCTGCTCGACGGCGTCGATACGCGCACGCTCGACCGCCCGGCCCTGGCCGACATCCGCAACCGCAAGATCGGCTTCGTGTTCCAGAGTTTTAACCTGATCAAGCGCATGAACCTGGCCGAGAACGTCGCCCTGCCCCTGATCTATGGCGGCGTCGCGCGCGCCAAGGCACATGCGCGCGCGCTGGCCGAACTGGAACGGGTCGGCCTGGGCAATCTTGCCGGGCGCACGCCGAACCAGCTGTCGGGCGGCCAGCAGCAGCGCGTCGCGATCGCCCGCGCGCTGGCGACCGATCCGCCGCTGCTGCTGGCCGACGAGCCGACCGGCAACCTCGATACGCAAACCAGCGACGACATCATGAACAGCTTCGGCCAACTGAACCGCGAGCGCGGCATCACCATCGTGCTGGTGACCCACGAGCCGGACATCGCTGCCGTGAGCCGCCGCCTGGTGCGCCTGAAGGATGGGCGGGTGCTGTACGACGGACCGGCCGCCGACGGCCTGCGCCAGTTCGCCCCAGGCCAGGTGGGAGTCGCGCCATGAACCCGATCCAGATCCTGATCGAGTCGTTCCGCTCGATGGCCGCCAACCGCCTGCGCACCGCGCTGACCATGCTGGGCATCGTGATCGGCATCGCCTCGGTGGTGCTGCTGCTGGCGCTGGGCGACAGCATGCAGCGCTTCATCGGCAAGCAGCTCGAGGTGCTGGGCACGAATATGGTGTACGTGATGCCGGGGGGCGATCGCACCGCGGCCCAGCGCGCCCGCGAAGGCAAGGTGGCCGTGCTGACCCAGGGCGACGCCGAAGCGCTCAATGCCCTGCCCAGCCTGACCGGCGCCGCGCCCGCACTGCAGGGCAACTTCAAGGTCAGCGCCGGCAGCGAGAACCTGAGCAGCACCGTGATCGGCGTGACGCCGGCCATGTTCACCATCCGTAACTGGAAGGTCGACCAGGGGACGCTGTTCGGCGAAGCCGACGTGCGCGCCAGCGCGCGGCTGGCGGTGATCGGCCAGAAGGTGGCCGACCAGTTCTTCTACCGCGCCGACCCGCTCGGGCGCTACCTGCGCATCGAGAACGTGTCGTTCCAGGTGGTCGGCGTGCTGGCCGGCGAAGGCCGCCAGAGCGACGGCACCGAGCTGTCGGAACAGATCCTGGTGCCGATCACGGCGGCCAGCGCCCACCTGGTCAAGTCGCCGTTCCCGCAGAACGTCCACTACATCAACGCGCAGGGCCGTTCGGACATGTCGATGAACGAGGCGATCGAAGACATCAAGGAAGTGCTGCGCGACCGCCACCGGATCCGGGTCGACGATCCGGACGACTTCAGGGTGCAGAACCTGAACACGATCGCCGAGACGGCCAACAAGATCACCACCGGCATCGCGCTGCTGCTCGGCCTGATCGGCGCGATCTCGCTGCTGGTGGGCGGGATCGGGATCATGAACATCATGCTGGTGTCGGTGACCGAGCGCACGCGCGAGATCGGCATCCGGATGGCGATCGGGGCCCGGCCGAATGCGGTGCTGCTGCAGTTTTTGGCCGAGGCAGTGGTGATCTGCCTGGCCGGGGGCCTGGTCGGGATTGCGATCGCGGCCGGCGGCGCGGCGCTGATCACGGCCTTCGGCGGCGGCGACTTCGAGGTGTATCTCACCATGTCGGGCATCCTGGTGGCGTGCGGGTTCTCGACCGCGGTGGGCGTGTTCTTCGGCTTCTATCCGGCGCGGCGCGCCTCCAGGCTGCTGCCGGTCGACTGCCTGCGCTACGAATAGCCCTCTCTTTCGGCCAGCCGCGACAACGCCTACGTTTTGCTGGTGCGTTTGCGCGGCTTGGCCGGCGCCGCCGCCCCCACCCCTTCCGCATGTGAATGCGTCGACATGATCGACTGCATCTGCTCCTCGTCGTCGCTCGACATCACGGTCAGCACCTCCGCCTCGTCGCAACCTTCCGGAATCAGGTAGGCATGCCCCATGCTCGAGTCGAAATAGATCGACTGCCCTTCCCGTAACACCACCGGGTCGTAGAACTCGCTGTGCAGCACCACGGCGCCCTTGAGCACGTAGGTGAACTCTTCTCCCGAGTGATGCACCAGCTGCCCGAACTGCTTGACAGACTTGGCGCGGATGCGCGCGATCACCGGGATCATGCGCTTGCGCCGCAGTTCGGCGCACAGGTAGTGGTAGTCGTAATTGGGGGTCTCGACCCGCACCGCGCTGGCCAGGTCGCCCAGGCTGCGGCGCGCCGTCACTGGCGCTTCCACTTCCTGCTCTTCTTCGGCAAACAGCTCCGACATGCGCATGCCGAGCTTTTGGCTCAGCTGGTACAGCTTGTCGTAGGTCAGCGTCAGCTGGCCATGTTCGACCTTCGACAAGGTCGATACCGGGATGCCGCTTTTCACGCTCATTTCCTTCAAGGTCCAGCCCTGGCGGCTGCGCAGGCTGCGGATCAATGCGCCGAGTGTGGGTGATTCAGATGCCATAGAAGGATTTTTTATATGTTGACATAGTCTCTGATTAGGAAGATATTTCTCCAATCAGAGAAAAATAACTCGGATCAAGCTTTATTTTATAGGCTGGCCCGGTCGATCGCAATCAATCGAACGAATAGGGAGAAGAGACACGATGAGATTCCTGAAGATTCTGCTGCTGGGCATGCTGTGCTGGCAGGCCGGCGCAAGCGCCCAGCAGGCCACGCAGGCGCCGACACTGCCGCCGTCGCCGATCGCGCCGGGCCCAAGCGCGAAAAACCCATCCGACACGGCGCAAACCGCCGTCCTGGCCCCAGGCGCCAACGGCGCCCGCACCCTCGACAAGAGCAATCTCGACACCTGGCTCGATGGCTATATGCCGTTCGCGCTCAATACCAGCGACATCCCGGGCGCGGTGGTGGTGGTGGTCAAGGGCGGCCAGGTCGTCAGTGCGCGCGGCTTCGGCTACGCCGACGTCGACAAGCGCACGCCGGTCGATGGCGAGCGCACCCTGTTCCGTCCCGGCTCGGTATCGAAGCTGGTGACCTGGACCGCCGTGATGCAGATGGTCGAGCAGGGCAAGGTCGACCTGGACGCCGACGTCAACGCCTACCTCGACTTCACCATCCCGCAGCGCGCCGGCAAGCCGGTGACGATGCGCGAGATCATGACCCACACCGCGGGCTTTGAAGAATCGGTGAAATACCTGATCGTCTACGACAAGGACAAGGCCAGGCTGCTGGGCGAGCTGCTCAAGTCGCGCATCCCCGAGCGCATCTTCGATGCCGGCGCCACGCCCGCCTATTCGAACTATGCCACCTCGCTGGCCGGCTACATCGTCGAGCGCGTGTCGGGCATGCCGTTCGACGACTACGTCGAAAAACACATCTTCGCGCCGCTCGACATGCGCACCGCGACCTTCCGCCAGCCGCTGCCGGCGGCCCTGGAGC
Source organism: Massilia sp. HP4 (assembly GCF_005222695.1). Classification (GTDB taxonomy): domain Bacteria; phylum Pseudomonadota; class Gammaproteobacteria; order Burkholderiales; family Burkholderiaceae_D; genus Telluria. The sequence goes on from NZ_STGG01000006.1 coordinate 78,629, forward strand.
CACTCATGTCCAGGGGCTACAGCAAGCCGGGCGAGCCGTCGCTCGGCTTCGAGATCGTCAACTCGGCGCCGGCCGGGGCCTTGTCGGCCAGTGGCCGGGACATGGCCAACTTCATGATCGCCCATTTGCAGGGCGGCCAGTTCAATGGCCGGCGCATCCTGTCCGCCGCCACCGCCAGGACGATGCACGACAGCCCGCTCGACAAGATCGCCAAGTCGTCGCTGCTGCCGCCGCTGAACCGCATGGAACTGGGCTTTTTCGAGACCAATGTGAACGGCCGCGACGTGGTGGCCCACCTGGGCGACACCGAAGGCTTCCACAGCTCGCTGCACCTGTACATGGACGAAGGCGTGGGGCTCTACCTGTCGGTCAATAGCGGCGGGCGCGCCGGCGCATCGAATACCTTGCGCAGCGCCCTGTTCCAGGATTTCTCGGACCGCTACTTCCCCACCACCCTGCCGGCTGACGGGCGCGTGCCCGAGGCCGAAGCGAAGCAGCATGCGCAGAAGATGGTCGGCTCGTGGGAAAGCACGCGCCGCTCGGAATCGAATTTCTTCGCCGTGTTCGGCCTGCTCGGCCAGGTCAAGGTCACGATCGACGACAAGGGCCAGCTGGTGGTGCCGGCCCTGCTCGGCCCCAACGGCCGCCCGCGCGAGTGGGTGGAGATCGCGCCCTTCGTGTGGCGCGACAAGAATGGCGAAGACCGTCTCGCGGCCCAGGTCGTGAACGGTGAACCGGTCCGCTGGAGCATGGACTTCATGTCGCCCTTCATGGTGTTCGACCGCGTCCCGGCCGGCAAGAACAGCGCCTGGCTGATCCCCGCCGCCTGCGTGGCGATCGCGGTGCTGCTGTTCGCCGTACTGGCGATACCGGCCGGCTGGATCGTGCGCCGCCGCTACAAGCTGCAGCACACGCTGGACAAGCCGGCGCGCCAGGCCGCGCTGGCCGCGCGCCTGTCGGCGCTGGCCATCCTGGCGGTGCTGGCCGGCTGGGGCGGCATCGTGGCCGCGCTGGAGGCGACGCTGGAAAATGCGACCTCCCCGCTCGACCCGTGGCTGTGGCTCCTGCAGATCGGCGGCCTGCTCGCGTTTGTTGCGGCACTGGTCTCCGGTGCGCGCAACCTGCAGCTGGCATTCAAGGGAAGCGGCCGCCTGCGCAAGGTGTGGAGCGTGCTGTTCCTGCTCTCGGCACTGCTGCTGGCCTATATCGCCCTGCGTTTCAGCCTTCTTTCGATGACGGTGAACTACTGATGGCCCACTTGAACATCTCGGTCGCGACCGACAAACTGCGGCTCGCCAAGCCATTTCGTATCTCGGGCTATGTGTTCGAGGCCTTCGACGTGATCGTCGTTACCCTGGACGATGGACGTCACCGCGGCCGCGGCGAAGCCGGCGGCGTCTACTACCTGGGCGACGACGTGCCCCATATGCTGGCCGCGCTCGACGGCGCCAGCGCCGCGATCGCCGCCGGTCCCACGCGAGAGCAGTTGCGCAGCATTTTGCCGCCGGGCGGCGCGCGCAATGCGGTCGATTGCGCGCTGTGGGAGCTGGAAGCGGCGCGCGCCGGCGTGCCGGTGTGGCAGCTGGCCGGCAAGGCCGCGCCCAAGCCGCTGCGCACCACCTTCACTCTCGGCGCCGACGAGCCCGAAACCATGGCGCAGACCGCACGTTCCCATACCCAGGCCCGGTCCATCAAGATCAAGCTGACCGGCGACCTCGATCTCGACCTGGCGCGGGTGGCGGCGGTGCGCGCCGTCCGGCCGGACGCCTGGCTCGGCGTGGACGGCAACCAGGGCTTCGTGGCCGGCCAGCTCGACGCCCTGATCGCCGGCCTGCTGGCCCAGGACGTCGGCCTGCTCGAGCAGCCGCTGGCGCGCGGCCGCGAAGCCGACCTGCAGGGACTGCGTTCGCCGATCCCGCTGGCCGGCGACGAGAGCATTTTGTCCCTTGGCGACGTGGCGGCCAGCGTCGGCCGCTACGACGTGGTCAATATCAAGCTCGATAAATGCGGCGGCCTGACCGAAGGCTTGCTGATGGCGCGCGAGGCGCGCCGCCTCGGCCTGGGCGTCATGGTCGGCAATATGGGTGGCTCGAGCCTGGGCATGGGGCCCGGCTTCGTGCTGGGCCAGGAATGCGACATCGTCGACCTGGACGGCCCGATCTTCCTGGCCAACGACCGCCAGCCCGGCGTCGAGTACGTCGACGGCAAGATCTGGGCCGGCCCCGAGGTCTGGGGCGGCGCATGAGCGTTCCGCTGACCGTGCAGCCGACCTGGTTCGGGCACCCGCGCGGCCTGACGATCCTGTTCCTGACCAATATGTGGGAACAGTTCTCGTACTACGGCATGCGCGCGCTGCTGGTCTACTTCATGACCAAGGAACTGCTGTTCGCCCAGGCCCAGGCCTCGTTCATCTACGGCGCCTACACGGCGGCGGCCTATTTCACGCCGATCCTGGGCGGGGTGCTGGCCGACCGCTGGCTGGGCAAGCGGCGCGCCATCGTCATCGGCGCCTCGATCATGGCGGCCGGCCACTTCATGATGGCCTTCGACGCCTTCTTCTATGTCGCGCTGGCCACCATCGCCCTCGGCAACGGCCTGTTCCTGCCGACGCTACCGAGCCAGGTCGGCGACCTGTATGCGCGCACCGACCCGCGCCGCGGCTGGGCCTTCAATGTCTATTACGTCGGCATCAATATCGGCGGCTTCCTGGCCCCGCTGTTGTGCGGCACGATCGGCGAGCTGTATGGCTGGCATTACGGTTTCGGCCTGGCCGGCATCGGCATGGTGCTGGGCCTCGCCATCTACATCGCCGGCCAGCGCTACCTGCCGCCGGAAGCGCCGCGCAATGCACCGGCCGCGCAGACGATGGACGATGGCGCGCCGCGCAGCCTGGGCCGCGAGACGGTGCTGGTCCTGGTCGGCATCGGCGTGGCGGTGACGGTGTTCCGCGCCGCCTACGAGCAGGTCGGCAACACGGTGGCGCTGTGGGCCGACAGCGGCGTCGATCGCACCCTTGGCGACTGGACGATCCCGATGACCTGGTTCCAGTCCCTGAACCCGCTGTTCGTGATGCTGCTCACGCCGCCCCTGCTGGCCTACTGGCATCGCCGGGCGGCCGCCGGCGTCGACCAGGCCCCGCTGCGGCGCATGGCCTGCGGCGCGCTGATCGTGGCCGGCGCCTACTTGGTGCTGGCGGCGGCCGGCTGGAGCGCCGGCGCCGCTGCCACCGGCTGGATCTGGCTGGTGCTGTTCTTCCTGGTGCTGACGATCGGTGAGCTGTTCATCTTGCCCACCGGCCTGGGGCTGTTCGCCCGGCTGGCGCCGCGCCACCTGGGCAGCACCACGGTCGCGGCCTGGTTCCTGGTGACCTTCGCCGGCAGCCTGTCGGCCGGCCTGGTGGGCGGCCTGTGGAGCCGCTTCGCACCCGGCGCTTTCTTCGCCCTGCTGGCGGCGCTGGCGACGCTCGCCGCCGCCCTGCTGTGGCGTCTCGACGGTCCGATGCGGCATGCGGACCGGCTGCATGCCGGCGGCGTCCCCGCCGGCGCCAATGCTTGATAACGATAACGAAAAAACAGGAGAGAACCACATGGCATTTCCCACGCAAAGAGCAGCAGGCAAGATCGCATTGACTTCCATGGCGCTGGCGGTAGCCGGCGCATTCTCCACCGCGCATGCGGCGGGGCAGGACAGCGCCGCGCGCGACGACGTCCAGCAAGTGGTGGTGACGGCCCAGAAACGCGCCCAGACGATGGTCGACGTGCCGCAATCGATGTCGGTGGTCGGCGGCGACGCGCTGGAAAAACACCAGGCCACCGGCTTCGCCGACTACCTCAAGCTGGTGCCCAGCCTGCAACTGGTGCAGAGCACGCCCGGCGAGGGGCGGCTGGTGCTGCGCGGCCTGGACACCGGCGGCGTGGCTTCCACGGTCGCGGTCTACCTGGACGAGACGCCATTCGGCTCGAGCAGCGGCCTGGCCAACGGCGCAATCCTGGCCGGCGACTTCGACACCTTCGACCTGGCCCGGGTCGAGGTCTTGCGCGGCCCGCAAGGCGCGCTGTATGGCGCCAGCTCGCTTGGCGGCCTGGTCAAGTTCGTGACCAATGCGCCCGACTTCGACGGTTTCGCCATGCGCGCCCGTGTCGGTGCGGCGTCGGTCGACGGCGGCGGCGTGTCGTACCGGACCAACCTGGTGGTCAACACGCCGATCAGCAACACGCTGGCCGCGCGCGCCTCGGTGTCGTACCAAAAGGAGCCCGGCTTCATCGACTCGATCGGCACCGCCGGCTCGGACGTGGCCAGGGACATCAACAAGGCAAGGAACTACGGCGGCCGCATGTCGATGCTGTACAAGCCGAACGCAGATTTCGATCTCCGGCTGACCGCGGTCATGCAGAACATCGCCACCGACGCCCCGAGCGTGGTGGAAAGCGATCCTGACTCGCTCGAGACACTGTACGGCCGCCCGACCCAGTCACAGTTCGTGCCGCAGATGCGCGACATCCACTATCGCGTGTTCAACGGTACCGCCAACTGGAACCTGGGCAGCGCCAGCCTGACGTCGTCGACCAGCTACAGCACCCAGAAGCAGTATGCGCGCGAAGACATCACCCACAACCTGAGCGGCTTCATCGAGGAAAATCTCGGCGTGCCGAACGACCTGTTCATGGGCATGGAACTCGAGGTCAAGAAGTTTACGCAAGAGCTGCGCCTCTCCTCCAATGGCGGCGGACGGGTCGACTGGCTGGGCGGCCTGTACTACACCGACGAAGACGCCAAGCTGGCCCAGCACTACAACGCGCTGGTCCCGGGCACGATGACGCCCGCCACCGGCCTGCCGCTGCTGGCCGAGATCGGCCTCGGCTCGAACTACCGCGAGGTCGCGGCCTTCACCAACGCCACGATCCACCTGAACCCCGTGTACGACCTCGATATCGGCGGCCGCTACAGCCATAACAAGCAGGACGCGCGCCAGGTCGGCGAAGGGGCCCTGGCAGGCGCGCCGGTCGACAATCGCGCCGAATCGTCAGAGGACGTATTCACCTACGCGGTCTCGCTCAAGCGGAAATTCAGTGAGCGCACCGCCGTGTATGCGCGCGCGGCCAAGGGCTTCCGCCCGGGCGGACCGAACGTGCTGCCGCCGGAAGCGCCGCCCGGCACCCCCGCCACCTACGATTCGGACAGCGTGATGAGCTACGAGGCCGGCCTCAAGACCCAGACCGCGGATGGACGCTGGTCGCTCGACCTGTCGGCCTTCCACATCAAGTGGAAGGACATCCAGTTGCTGGCCGAAGTGAACGACTACGGCGTCAACACCAACGGCGCCGGCGCCACCGCCGACGGCGTGGAAATTACCGCGGGCTGGCGCCCCATGCGCGGCCTGCGCCTGTCGGCCAACGGTTCGTGGAACAAGGCGCGCCTGGACGGCGACACCAGCCCGCTGGTCGGCGGCTTCAAGGGCGATCGCCTGCCGTTTTCGCCGAAGTACACCGCGGCGCTGCTGGCGGACTACCGCTGGACCATCGGCGACACCACGCCCGCCTTCGCCGGCGCTTCGGTGCGGCGAATGGCGGGCCAGTACGGCAACTTCGACATCGATTACCGCGCTGCCCGCGGCCACCAGCGCGAGATCCCGTCGTACAACGTGGTCGACGCCTACGCCGGCCTCGAACTGGGTAACTGGACGGTCGAGGTATTTGGCAAGAACCTGGGCAATAGCGACGGCCGGCTGTCGACGACCTCGACCACGGCAAACGGCATGTTCGTTTCTCCGAATGGCGCGATGCTGACCGGCGTGATCGCGCCGCGCACCGTCGGCTTCACCTTGACCCGGGAGTATTGATGTCAGCAGCATCCAAAGTACCTGCAGTCGAAACCCAGGCCGTCGGCCGCTACCTGCTGTTCCTGGGCGATGTCACCGAACCGGGCTTCGCCAAGACTGCCTTCGGCCTGCGCGACTGGGCCGGCGAACGCTGCGTGGGCGAGCTGCGCCTGCCCGCGGCGACCGTCTCGGCCGGGCTCCCGCAGCTGAGCTGCGAGGAAGCCGCGGCGCAAGGCGCCACCGCGCTGGTGATCGGCGTGGCCGCGGCAGGCGGCGCTATTCCCGACGCCTGGGTGCCGACCCTGGTCGCCGCGCTCGATGCGGGCCTCGACATCGTCTCGGGCATGCACGTGCGCCTGGATTCCCTGCCCGCCTTGCGCGCGGCGGCCGCGCGCAGCGGCCGGCGCCTGTTTGACGTGCGCGTACCGCCGGCCGAGATCCCGATCGCGACCGGCCTGCCGCGCAGCGGGCGCCGCATCCTGACGGTCGGCACCGATTGCGCGCTGGGCAAGAAGTACACGGCGCTGGCCATCAGCCGCGGCCTGGGCGCGCGCGGCGTCGACGTGAGTTTTCGCGCCACCGGCCAGACCGGCATCATGATTGCCGGCAGCGGCATGCCGATCGACGCCGTCGTCTCGGACTTCGTGGCCGGCGCCGCCGAGATCCTCAGCCCCGCCGCAGACCCTGGCCACGTCGACGTGATCGAAGGCCAGGGTTCGCTGTTCCACCCGGCCTTCGCCGGCGTCTCGCTGGGACTGCTGCACGGCAGCCAGCCCGATATGTTCGTGGTGTGCCACGATCCTCGCCGCGAGCACCTGCTGGGTTATCCTTCGTCCAGCCTGCCGTCGATCGAGACCGTCATCGTGCAGACCATCGCGCTCGGCCGGGTGACCAATCCGTCGATCCGCTGCGTGGGCGTGGCGCTCAATACCGGCGGCATGACGCAAGAGGACGCCGAGGCCGCGATCGCCTTGTATGCCGCGCGCCTGCCGTATCCTGTGGCCGATCCGATGCGGGGCGGTCCCGCTTTCGAACGCCTGCTCGACGCCTGCCAGGAGATGTCATGAAACACGTTCTTCCCGCCCTGCTGCTGACCCTCGCCTGCGCCCCCGCGCTGGCGGCGCCGCCCGCCGATTTCGAGGCCCGCGTCGAGACGCTGCGCCAGCGCATCGGCGTGCCGGGCCTGGCGATCGCCATCGTCGAAGACGGCAAGACGACGCTGGCGCGCGGCTTCGGCTTACGCCAGCTCGGTGCGGCAGCGACGGTCGACGGCGATACACTGTTCCCGACCGGCTCCACCGGCAAGGCAATCACCGTCGCCGCGCTGGCCACGCTGGTAGACGATGGAAAAATCAAGTGGGACGACAAGGTGATCGACCACCTGCCGGGATTCCAGATGCATGACCCGTGGGTGACGCGCGAGATCACGATCCGCGACCTGCTGACCCACCGCAGCGGCCTTGGCTACGGCGCCGGCGACCTGCTGTTCGTCCCGCGCAGCAAGCTCTCGCGCGCCGAGACCGTGCACCGCGTGCGCTACCTGAAACCGGCGACCAGCTTTCGCAGCACCTATGCCTATTCGAACCTGATGTATGTGGTGGCCGGCCAGCTGATCGAACAGGTCAGCGGCAAGACCTGGGAAGACTACACCCGCGAGCACGTGTTGCGTCCCGCCGGCATGACGGTGTCGACCACCCATAACGAAGACAATTTCGCGACCGCGAATCGCGCTTTTCCACACGCGAGGATGAATGGCGGCCTGCGCGGCGCCGGCGACCAGGTGCGGCTCGACGAGCGCGACGACCTGGGACGCAACGCGGCGCCGGCCGGCGGCATTGCCAGCAGCGCCAACGACCTGGCGCGCTGGCTGCACACCCTGCTCGGCGCCGGCGCCACGCCCGAGGGCAAGCGCGTATTCAGCGCCGAGACCCACGCGCAGATGTGGACCCCGTCGATGCCGATGCCTACCGGGCCCATGCCGCCGGAGCTGAAACTGACCGAGTCGAAGCTCGCCAGCTATGGCCTGGGCTGGGACCTGATGGACTACCGCGGCGCGCGCATGATCTGGCACGGCGGCGCGGTGTTTGGCTTTGGCACCGCCGTGGTGCTGCTGCCCGAGCAGAACGTGGGCTTCGCCATCGCGATCAATAGCGAGGACGGGGAACTGGTGCGCGGCCTGATGTACGAGCTGGCCGATCACTACCTCGACAAGCCGAAAGCGGACTGGCCGGCGACCTTCCAGGCCTACAAGGCGAAGAAGGTGAAACAGGGCCTGGAGCTGCTCAAGGCCAAGCAGGCCAGGCCGGTGAAATCCAGGCCGTCGCTGCCACCGGCGGCGCTGGCAGGCACCTATACCGATCCCTGGTACGGCAAGCTCGTGATCTCCGAAGAGAAGAATGGCCTGCGGGTCGACTTCACCTCGACCCAGCGCATGGCGGGCCGGCTCGAGCACTGGCAATACGACACCTGGATCACCCGCTTCGACGATACTGCCCTGGAGCCGGCCTACCTCAGCTTCGCCTTCGACAAGGACGGCAAGGTGCAAGGCATCAAGCTTGCGCCGGTCTCGCCGATCGCCGATTTCAGCTGGGATTACGCGGACCTGAACTTCACCCCGACCAAAACGCCTGAATGAAAACGACCACGACTGCCAGCCTCGCCCTCGCCACCATGCTCACGCTCGCCGGCTGCGCCACGCCGCCGGCCCACGACATCCATCGCCGCCTGCTGACGCTCGACGCCCACCTCGACACGCCGGTACATTTCGGCCGCGCGGGCTGGGACTTCGGCCAGCGCCACGATCCCGCCCTCGAGGTCGCCCAGCTCGACCTGGCGCGCATGGGCGACGGCAGCCTGGATGGCGGCTTCTTCGCCATCTTCACCGACCAGGGGCCCCTGACGCCGGAAGGCTATGCGGCGGCGCGCGAGCATGCGCTGGCGCGGTCAGCGCTGATCGACACGACCCTGGCGCGCCATGCCGGCCGCATCGGCATCGCCACCACCGCCGATGAAGCGCGCCGCCTCGACGCGGCCGCCAAGCTGGTCGCATTCAAGAGTATCGAGAACAGCTATCCGCTGGGCGACAGCGTAACGGCGCTGGCCGAATTCCAGCGCCAGGGCGTGCGCCTGGTCGGCATCGTCCACAGCAAGAACAACCAGTTCGCCGATTCGTCGACCGACAAGCCCACCTGGAACGGCTTGTCGCCGCTCGGACGCGACTGGGTGCGCGAGATGAACCGGCTCGGCATGGTGATCGACGCCAGCCACGCCGCCGATGCCACGGTCGACCAGATGCTGGCCTTGTCGAGCACTCCGCTGCTGCTGTCGCACTCGAACTCGCGCACCAGCTACGACCATCCGCGCAATATCGACGATGCGCGCATCCGCAAGATCGCGGCCGGCGGCGGCGCGGTCTGCGCCTCGACCATCTACCTGAGCGAGCTGAAAATGGGCCCGCAGCGCGCGGAGCTGTTCGACCGCATCGAAACTATCGGCACGCTCGCGCCACGGGAACAGGCCGCGCTGGGCAAGGAATGGCTGGCGCTGGACGCCGTCGAACCGCTGTGGAACACCAGCTTCGAGCAGTACATCGCCGCGCTCAAGCACCTGATCGCGGTGGCCGGCATCGACCACGTGTGCATGGGCGCAGATTTCGACGGCGGCGGCGGTATTCGCGGCCTGGACAATGTGTCGCACCTGCCGCGTATCAGCGCGCGCCTGAAGGCGGATGGCCTGTCGGAGCCAGACCTGGCCAAGCTGTGGAGTGGGAACCTGTTACGGGTACTGGAGGCGGCCGAACAGCAAGCTGGCGGCGATCGTTGACCCGAAATTGTCCCGCTGTACGGCACTTAAACCTTTGCCAACTTCGATGAAAATCTACTACTGGTAAGTATTTTTCAAACATTATTTCGTTTCCAACACGCAACAGTCGTGCTGATTTGCTGACTTTGGGTTTCCCAAGCCGGCATACGGGCGCTTATTCTTGAACAGCTCCTGGTCTAACATCGTTACGGATCAATACGTTACATGCAGAACAGGTGAAAGACACAAGCCAGCCCATTGTTCCAGAAACGGAAAAATATGAAAATCAACGACCTCAACATCGGTACCCGTCTAGCCGGCGCCTTCGCCGCAGTCCTTCTCCTCATGGTAATCATGCTGGCAAGCGCACTATGGCAGCTGGCGCGCATCGCGGATGCGAAGACCGTCATGACCGAGGCATCGCACAAGTCGGACCTGGCCACCGTCTGGGTACAAGGGATCGCGCTTAACTCGGTGCGCACCGTCGCCAAGTTCAACAGCGTCGATGCGGCCTATGAACAGATGCTCGACAAGGAGATGGCGGAGGTCAGCAGCAGTGTCAGCAAGTTGCAGAAGGAGCTTGAAGTGCTGGTCGTAAGCGACCAGGGCAAGCAACTGCTGGCGGCAGTGGCGGCACATCGCGAGCGCTACAGTGGAATCCGCAATGCAGGCTACAAGCTCAGGGAAGAGCACGGCATCTCGAGCCCCGAGGTACAAGCCTACCTGCGCGACAAGGTCATGCCCGAGATGCGCGCCTATGTGCAGAGCGTCGAGGACGTGAAATCCTTCCAGCAAAATATGTATATCCGGGAGAGTAGCCACATCGATGCGCTGACCACCTCTGCGCGCCAGGTCATGGTGACCCTCGGCGTCATCGCGCTCGCCCTTGGCAGCGCGTTCGGCTGGCTGCTCACGCGCAGCATCACGCGGCCGCTGGCGGGCGCGGTCGACGTCGCGCAGCAAGTCGCGGCAGGCGACCTGTCGGCCGATATCCGGGTCGGATCGCGCTGCGAGGTTGGCGCCCTGATGGCCGCACTCAAGACCATGACCGAGAACCTGCGCAAGACCGTCACCGAAGTGCGTACCGGCACCGAGACCATCGTCACGGCCTCGCAACAGATCGCGTCGGGCAATCTCGACCTGTCCTCGCGCACCGAGGAGCAAGCCAGCTCGCTGGAAGAGACCGCATCGTCGATGGAAGAACTGACCAGCACCGTGCGCCAGAATGCGGATAATGCGCGCCAGGCCAATGTGCTGGCCAAGAACGCCTCGCAGATCGCCGCGCACGGCGGCGAAGTCGTGTCGCAGGTGGTCACGACCATGGCATCGATCAATGAGTCGTCCAAGAAGATCGGCGACATCATCGCCGTCATCGACGGCATCGCCTTCCAGACCAATATCCTGGCGCTGAACGCAGCGGTGGAAGCGGCGCGCGCCGGCGAGCAGGGCCGCGGCTTCGCGGTGGTGGCCAGCGAAGTGCGCAACCTGGCCCAGCGCTCGGCCAGCGCGGCCAAGGAGATCCGCGGCCTGATCACCGATTCGGTGGCCAAGGTCGATGCCGGCGGGCGCCTGGTCGACGATGCCGGCGCGACCATGCAAGAGATCGTGCAAGGCATCACGCGCGTGACCGACATCATGTCCGAGATCGCCTCGGCCAGCGCCGAGCAGACGGTCGGCATCGAACAGATCAACGAAGCCATCACGCAGATGGATGGCGTGACCCAGCAGAATGCGGCGCTGGTCGAAGAAGCGGCCGCGGCCGCGAGCTCGCTGCAAGACCAGGCGGCAACGCTGGCCCGGCTGGTGAGCGTGTTCAATATCGGCGACAGTGGCGCGGGCCATGCCATGCGCGCTGCCTCGGGCAGCCGTGGGCTGGTGGTGAGCTCCCGCAAGCCGGGAGCAGGCAATGCCCGCCGCACGGCCCCGGTCGACGCGCAAGAAGAGTTCATCGCCTGACAGCCCGATGTCACACTCTTGACAAGGGCGCGCCCGTACGCGCCCTTGTCATGATGACCTTTCCAGTATCAATCGTTTATCGCACCGTAGCTTTTCACTATTTTTTTGTTAGCGTTAAGCAACATGCGTGAGAATTAGTGCGCTTTTTTTGGCCTCCGACCCAAAACGGTGCTTATGCTTGATGTCGAGCAATGCATTCTCACGCAATGTCACATTTCACCTTGCATCGAGCTGCTGGTCGCTCCTCATTCAACCAGGGACACCATGAAAATCACCGACCTCAAGATTGGAATCCGGCTTGGCGGCGCGTTCGCCGCCGTCCTCGCCCTCGTGGCCCTCATGCTGATCATTGCACTATGGCAGCTGAGCCGCATCGCCGATGCCAAGACCGTGATGGCGGATGCTTCGACCAGCGTCAATCTCGCCCAGCAGTGGCTGCGCGGTACCGAGGGCAATGCGGTGCGCACGCGTGCCAAGGCCACGACCGTCGATCCGGCCGAGGAAGCGTATTACGACGCCGAGATGAAGAAAGCGAGTGCAGGCATCAGCAAGACCCAGAAAGAACTCGAGGCGATGGTGGGCACCGGCAAGGGACGCGAACTGATGGACGCGGTTGCCAGCCAGCGCAGCCGCTACACGGGCTTGCGCGACCAGGGCTTCAAGCGCAAGGCGGCGCTGGGCGCGGCCGATCCCGAGGTCCAGGCCTTCTTCAGGGATAAGGTAATGCCGGAGGTCGACAAATATGTCGCCACGGTGCAGGCGGTGGTGGTCTATGAAGAGACGCTGTTCCTTGAGGCGAACGCCAACATCGACGCGCTCAACGCGGCGGCCAGGCAGATCCTGATCGTGCTCGGCGTAGCCGCAATGGCAGCGGGCGCCGTGTTCGGCTGGCTGCTCACGCGCAGCATCACGCGGCCGCTGGGCCACGCGGTGAGCGTGGCACAGCGCGTGGCCACGGGTGACCTGAGCGCCCGGATCGAGGTGCGCTCGCGCGATGAAGTCGGCGCGCTGATGGCATCGCTGCATGCCATGAACGCAAGCCTGCTCAAGACCGTCACCGAAGTGCGCGCCGGTACCGAGACCATCGTCACCGCCTCGCAGCAGATCGCCACCGGCAACCTCGACCTCTCCTCGCGCACCGAGGAGCAGGCCAGCTCGCTGGAAGAAACCGCATCGTCGATGGAAGAACTGACCAGCACCGTGCGCCAGAACGCCGACAACGCGCTCCAGGCCAATGTGCTGGCCAGGCACGCTTCGCAGATCGCCGCCCACGGCGGCGAAGTCGTGTCGCAGGTGGTGGCCACCATGGCCTCGATCAACGAGTCGTCGAAGAAGATCGGCGACATCATCGCCGTCATCGACGGCATCGCCTTCCAGACCAATATCCTGGCGCTGAACGCGGCGGTCGAGGCGGCGCGCGCCGGCGAACAGGGCCGCGGCTTCGCCGTAGTGGCGAGCGAAGTGCGCAACCTGGCCCAGCGCTCGGCCGGCGCAGCCAAGGAGATCCGCGCCCTGATCACCGACTCGGTGGCCAAGGTCGACGCCGGTGGACGCCTGGTCGACGATGCCGGCGCGACCATGCAAGAGATCGTGCAGGGCATCACGCGCGTGACCGACATCATGTCCGAGATCGCCTCGGCCAGCGCCGAGCAGACGGTCGGCATCGAGCAGATCAACGAAGCCATCACGCAGATGGACAGCGTCACCCAGCAGAACGCGGCGCTGGTGGAAGAAGCGGCCGCCGCCGCGAGTTCGCTGGAGAGTCAGGCAGCGGGACTGGCGCGGCTGGTGAGTGTGTTCAAGGTCGACGATGGCGCGCCTAGCGGCTCGCGTAGTACCGACTTAGTTCAGCAATCTCGCGGTCGTTCAGCGCCTGCACCGCATTACGCATTTGCCGGTTGATGTCGTTGTTGCGCCGCCCGTCGCGAAACGCGGTCAGCTGTTCGCGCAGGTAGATTTCGGACAGCCCTTCCAGCACCGGCGTGGCCGGACGTTCGGCGTGCGGGCTGTGGCAGGACGAGCAGGCGCCGATGGCGCGCATCGGGTCGCCGTTGCGCACCAGGCGCGGCGTGCCGGTGTCCGACGGTTCCACCGCCGCGATGCGCTCGCGCTCGAGCGAGGCGTAATAGGCGGCCAGGTCGCGCATGTCCCGGTCGCTCAGGTTCGCCACCAGCGGCTGCATGATGGCGCTCGGGCGATGACCAGAGGCGAAGTCGCGCAGCTGCTTGTAGGTGCCGGACGCCGGCTGGCCGGCCAGGTGTGGCGTGCCGGCGGGGCTGGTGCCGCGCGCGCCATGGCACATGGTGCAGCTCATCGCCAGGGTGGCGCCGTTGCCGACCGAGGCCGTGTCGTGCTCTCCCATCATGGTGGCGCTGACGATCACGCCGCTCGGATTGCGCTGGCCGGGGCCGGGCAGCCCGGCGCCCTGGAATGGGGCCGGCGCGCCGGCGGCGCTGCAGATCGCATCCCACAGGCTCGCCAGCGTCGCCTGCGCATGCGCGCGCGGCAGCCAGACGAAGGCCACCATCGCCCCCAGCAGCGCAACGCCCGCCACCGCGCCGACGCTCCAGGCGAACCAGCCGTTGCGCAGCGAGAAGACCTTGTCGTCGCTCATGGCCGCCCCCCTACCGGCACCGCCGGCACCGAGGTCTGCTCCAGCACCATCAACTGGCTGATCGGATAGCCGTAGTTCACCACCGACAGCCCCACCATCAACGCCAGCCACAGCGCGTAGCCGTTCAGCGCCGCCGGCATGCGGCCGCCCTCGTGCACCGCCCTGGCGAAGGTAAACGCGGGCAGCGTGATGGGCGCGCTGCGGTGGCCGCGCAGCAGGACCAGGATGAACATCAGCCCCGATGCCACCAGGACCAGGCCGCCAAAGAAGGTGATGATCACCGTGACCGCCTGCGCCGTGAGCGCTGGATGGCTGTAGTCGAAATACGCCATCCGGCGCGGCATGCCGAGGATGCCGACCACGTGCCAGGGGAAGGTCAGCACGATCATGCCGATGAACCAGGTCCACAATTGCGCGCGCATCAGGCGCCCCGACGCCAAGCAGCGGCCGGTCAGGTGCGGCCACAGGTCGTAGGCCAGGGCGAAGTACATGATCACGATGGCACCGCCGAAGATCAGGTGGAAGTGGCCGGTGATCCACTGCGTATTGTGGACGGCGAAATCGAGCTGGTAGCTCATATTGATCAAGCCACCCGCGCCACCGAAGCCGAGCAGGATGAAAGAGAACGCCACCGCCAGCATCATCGGGTTCTGCCACGGCAGTTTCTTGAGCCAGCCGAAGGGGCCCATGCCGCCGCGCAGGCGGCCCGCGATTTCGACCGAGGCCGTGATGGTGAAGATGGTCAAGAAGGTGGGGATCGACACCATGGCCGTGAACACGGCGTGCATGAACTTGACGCCCGATCCCACCTGTGGATCCTGGAACAGGTGGTGGATCCCGATCGGCATCGAGAACACGAGGAACAGCACGAAGGAGATGCGCGCCATCTTGTCGCTGTAGAGGCGCCCGCCGATGGCGCGCGGCACCAGCGTATAGAAGGCGATATAGGCCGGCATCAGCCAGAAATAGACGATCGCGTGCAAGGTCCACGAGAAGAACACGCGCGCCAGGCCCGCGTCGATGGTGTGCCTGAACCCCAGCGCCACCGGCAGGATCTGGAACAGGATCTCGATCGCGGCGCCGAGCGAGGTCCAGGCCCACAGGTAGGCGCCGGCCAGGTTGGCGAACATCGGCAGCGGCACCGTGGCGCCGGGATTGGCCTTGCGCCACACGACCAGGTTCACCGACATCAGGCCGACCCAGATCCAGGAACCCACGACCACCAGCACCACGCCGATGTAATAGAAGGGATTGCCGATCAGCGGCGGATAGAAGGTATACAGCACGGTGGCCAGGCCCATCGACACCGGGACCATGGCGGTCACGGTGCCCAGCACCACCAGCCAGAAGCCGAGCCAGGCCCAGCGCCGGCCGACGATCGCCTGCCTGAGCGAGAGTTCGACGATGGCATAGCCGAAACCCATCGCCACCAGGGTCGGGAACACATAGCCCATGGCCGTGCCGTGGGCGGTGACGGCGCGATAGTACAGCTCGGGGTTGCCGATCCAGTCGCGCAGCGGGCTGCGGATATACATCTGCCATTCGCCCAGCAGCAGGGCCAGGAAGAAGGCGGCGAAGGCGACCCAGAAATGGGCCAGCACCAGGCGCTTCGAATCGGCGCTATGCACAGCTGGCCCTCCTGCCGCCGGCGGCCTGGCGCGCGAATTCCTGCTTGTCGACGATCTTCACCCTGGCCCACATGGCGGCGTGGCCGACGCCGCAGTACTCGTGGCAGGGCATGACGTGCTCGCCGGTTTCCTCGAAGCGGGCGCGGAAGTTCGAGATATAGCCAGGCACCAGCATCACATTGACATTGCCGGCCGCGATCGAGAAGCCGTGCACCACGTCGGCCGCCGTGCCGCGGATATGGACCGGGGTGTCGCTTGGCACCAGCAGGCAGGTCGGGGTAAAGGAATACTGGTTGGCCAGCACGCGCAGGGTGACGCTGCCGTCCGGCTCGAGCGTCGAGCCCAGGTTGGCCTCGACGAATTCGCCCGACAGGTGCAGGGTGCCGGGATCGATGGTCTCGGTCCGCACCGGCGGCATCGCCGCCCAGTGCACGCTCATCCAGACCAGCATCCCGAGCAGGAACACGATGATGGCGCCGACCAGCCAGGCCCAGCGCGCCTCCGCGGCATGGGCGACCGCGTCGACGTCGACCGGTTGGGGAGCGTGCTCCATCTACCGCCCTCCCCGCGCGACGTAGACCAGCAGGTAGAAGGCCAGCCACATGGCCATCACGATCGCCACCGCCAGGCCGGCCACGGCGAAGGCGCCGCCCGGTCCCCTGGCGACGACCGCCTCCACGCGCTGCTGATTGGCGCTGACATCGTCTTCCGGCGCTTCCTGGATCATGTCCGTCCTCCTGTTTTCGAATCAAGCCGTGCTATTCGACGGTGGCCGCGCGCAGCGCGCTCACCTCGCCCGCCGCGACCGGCGTGCCGCGGTTGCCCCAGGCGGTGCGGATATACGTGACCACCGCCGCCACGTCGCCGTCCGACATCGCATGCGCGAACGGCGGCATCCCGTATGGCATCGGATTGCGGCGGGTGCCCGGCGGGTAGCCGCCGTTGAGCACCATGCGGATCGGATTGACGCTGGACGTCATCGTGATCGACTGGTTGTCCTTCAGCGGCGGATAGTGAGGCGGCATCCCGCGCCCGTCGCCGCCATGGCAGCTGGCGCAATGAAGGTCATAGACGCGCTTGCCCTGGGCATGCATCTGGCCGATATTGGCGCGCGCCGGGGCGCTGGCCGGATCGGCATTCACCGGCCGGTCGGCGGGCAGGCTTTTCAGGTAGACCGCCATCGCACGCACATCGGCGTCCGTCATGTGCTGCAGGCTGTTATAGGTCACCTCGGCCATCGGGCCATACACGGTGCCGCGCTGCGAGACGCCTTTTTGCAGCAGGTCGACGATGTCCTGGATCTCCCAGGTGCCCAGGCCGGCCTCCTTGTTCGAGGTGAGCGATGGGGCGTACCAGTTCTGCATCGGGATCAGGCCGCCCTGGAATTCGCGCGCTGAGGAGGAGCCGCCCAGCGCATTGATCGGCGTGTGGCACATCGCGCAGTGGCCCAGGCCCTGCACCAGGTAGGCGCCGCGGTTCCATTCGACCGACTTGCCCTTGTCCGGCACGTACTCGCCTTCCTTGAAATACAGCGTGCGCCAGCCAACCAGCAGCGAGCGGTTGTTGTAGGGGAAGCGCAGCTCGTGCTTGCGCGAAGCCTGGCGAACCGCCGGCACCGAGCGCAGATAGGCGTAGATGGCGTCGGAATCCGCGCGCGTGACCTTGGTGAAGCTGGCGAAGGGCATGGCGGGATACAGCAGGTCGCCGTTCTTGGCGCGGCCGGTGCGCATCATCCTGAAGAAGTCGTCGGCGCTCCAGCTGCCGATGCCGGTCTTGATGTCGGGCGTGATGTTCGGCGCGTACAGGGTGCCGAACGGGGTCGGCATGGCGCGGTTGCCGGCGAAGATGTTCCCGGCCGGGACTGTGTGGCAGGCGATGCAGTCGCCGGCCTGGGCCAGGTATTTGCCGCGCTCGATGAGCGCTTGCTGGCTCTCCCTGGCTGGCGCTTTCTGCGCCGCGGCGGGCGCCATCGCACCGGCCAGGAGCGCCAACGCAAGCAAGTGCGCGAGCGCGGCGCGGATCAGGACATGCAGGCGCTTCATGGGCGGCCTCCGGCGGTATGCGCCTGGCTGCCGCAAGCCAGCGGCAGCTTGGCCGGCCCCGCCTTCGCCGGCCGTGTCTTGCTCACCGGGAGCGAGGCCAGGTAGGCGGAAACGGCGGCCACTTCGGGCTCGGTGAGGCTGGACGAGATCACCTGCATGCAGTCCGGCGCCAGCGCGGTGCGCACGCCGTAGCGCCAGGCGCCCAGCTGGGCGCTGACATAATCGGCGCGCAGGCCGAGCAGGCCCGGGATGCCCGGCTCGCGTCCGGCCAGGTCGACGCCATGGCAGGCGGTACAGGCCGGGATGCGGCGGCCGGGAACGCCGCCGGTGGCGATGCGGTGGCCATCCACCACCAGCGCCGCCGGCGCCGGCGCCGGCGCCGCGGCGACCGCCAGCGGCGGCGGATCCTGGACGGCGAACCAGTCCGCCATCTGGCGCAGGTAGGCGTCCGGCAGGTAGGCCAGCAGGTAGTTCATCGGCACGTACTTGCGGCGGCCGTCGCGAAAGGCCACCAACTGGTGGTACAGGTAGCCGGCAGGTTTGCCGGCCAGGCGCGGGAAGTAGACGTTCTCGACGCCGCGGCCGGCCACGCCGTGGCAGCCGGTGCAGGCGGCGACGCGCGCCTCCATGGTGTCGGGCACACGCGGCGGCGCGGCCGGCGCGGCGCGTTCCTGGGCCACGGCGGCCAGCTGCAATCCGGCCCCGGCCAACAATACGACGACTACACGTTCGAGAGGTTTCAATCCGACCCTCCTACCAAACATCGACGCAGGCAACGCCGCCGGGACGCATCCCGGCGCTGATATTTGTTATGAAGGATAAAACACTTGTTTTTCGCGCGCTCCACCCATAAGGCAGACCGTCAGGCCGGTTTCAGGCAGGATGCCAGCCAGCGCGCCGGCCCGCGATGCAGGTTGGCGCGCTCGCCCGGGTCGCGCAGGAACGAGGCCAGCACCCGCTCGAACAAGGCCAGGCTGTCGCGATAGCGCTGCTGGCGCATCACGCCCGGTTTCTTGAGGAATTTGAGGACGAAGTAGTCGGCCAGCAGGTCGCCCTGGGCTTCCATATTGAAGTCGGCCAGGGTGGCGTCTTCGTGCAGGGTATAGCCATACGAGAGGCCAATGCGGAAGGCTCCGCGCAGGCGCACCGGATAGCCCAGCTGGTGCTGCCAGACGTGCGCCATCTCGTGCATGAACCAGTGGATCGCGGGCGGATCGCCGCGCGCATAATCGGGCAGGAAGCAGGATGAGTGGAAATAGATGCTGCCATTTGGCGTCATCGCGCAGTTACGCGGCTGGAACGGCATATAACGCCGGTTGTACACACGTACCCGGCGGTAATCGATGGCGTCGCCGAACAGCAGCAACGCCATCGCGGTTTCGCCCTCGCTGAGAGGGCGGAAGCGCGATCGCTTCATGCGATCCTGCGGATGCCTGAACGCGACGCTCAGGCGCGCAGCGCAGCCGCCGCCTTCGCCAGCTCGGTGATGCGGCCCCAGTCGCCGGCCGCGATCGCATCCTTCGGCGTCAGCCACGAGCCGCCCACGCAAGCCACGTTCTTGCAGGCCAGGAAAGCAGGCGCGGTCTCGATCGAGATGCCGCCGGTCGGGCAGAAGGTCACGTCCGGCAGCGGGCCGCCGATTGCGTTGAGCATGCCGACACCACCCGCCGGCACCGCCGGGAACAGCTTCAATTGCCTGAATCCCTGCTCGCGCGCCGCCATCACTTCGGATGGCGTCATCACGCCTGGCAGCAACGGCAGGCCGCTGGACTTTGCGGCGTCGATCAGCGACTGGGTCAGGCCCGGCGAGACGCCGAACACGGCGCCCGCATCGCGCGAGGCGGCGAATTCTTCGGGCTGGGTCAGGGTGCCGACGCCGACGATGGCGCCTTCGACCTGGCTCATGGCGCGGATCGCTCCCAGGCCATGCTCGGTGCGCAGGGTTACTTCCAGCACACGGATGCCGCCCGCCACCAGCGCCCTGGCCAAGGGCACGGCGTGGTCTGGGTCGTCGATGGCGATGACGGGGATGACGCTCGCCGAGCGCATGATCTCAAGTAGGGTCATTGGTTGGCTCACTTATTCGTCCTGAAAAGATGGTCTTCGTCGGAACCGGGGATGATGTCACCGGCATCAATACCTTCGTGCAGCGGCACGACGGTCTGTTTCGGCGACGGCAGCGGGAAGGTGGCAGCACCCTCCTCTGCCGCGCTGATCGAGTTGCGGAACATGGCGAACAATTCGCGGCCCATGCCGATGTGGCTGGACGTGAGATCGGCCGTGGCCTGCTTGCGCTGGGCCCAGACGTCGTCCGCGACCAGCGCCTGCATGGTGCCGGTGTTGGCGTCGACGCGGATCATATCGCCGTCGCGCACCAGGCCCAGCGGGCCGCCGGCCAGGATCTCGGGCGACACGTGGATCGCCGCCGGCACCTTGCCCGAGGCGCCCGACATGCGGCCGTCGGTCACCATCGCCACCTTGTAGCCGGCATCCTGCAGGTTGGCCAGCGCCGGGGTCAGCGCGTGCAGTTCCGGCATGCCGTTGGCGCGCGGGCCCTGGAACCGGACCACGGCCACGAAGTCGCGGTTCAGCTTGCCGTCTTTGTAGGCGTGCATGAAGTCTTCTTGCGAATCGAAGGTCAGCGCCGGCGCTTCCACCGAGTAATGCTCTTTCTTGACCGCCGAAACTTTCATGACGGCGCGGCCCAGGTTGCCCTTGACCAGCACCATGCCGCCGTTGTTGTTGAACGGGTTCGTGGCAGGGCGCAGCACGTTCTCGTCGCCGCTCACTGCCGTGGCGTCCCGGAACACGACCTTGCCGTCTTCGCCCAGGAAGGGCTCTTTACAGTGGTTGCGCAGGCCGTGGCCGAGGATGGTGTTGACGTCGTCGTGGGCCAGGCCGGCGTCGAGCAGTTCGCGGATCACGAAGCCCGGGCCGCCAGCGGCCTGGAAGTGGTTGACGTCGGCGTCGCCGTTCGGATAGATGCGGGTCAGCAGCGGCACCACCTTCGACATTTCGTCGAAATCGTTCCAGTCGATCACGATGCCGGCCGCGCGCGCGATCGCCACCAGGTGCAGCGTGTGGTTGGTGGAGCCGCCGGTGGCGTGCAGCGCGGCGATGGCGTTGACGATGCTCTTCTCGTCGACGATGTGGCCGATCGGCATATAGCTGCCGCGCTGCTGGGAAATCTCGACCGCGCGGTGGGCGGCGGCGGCGGTGAGCGCGTCGCGCAGCGGCGTGCCGGGCGTGATGAAGGCCGATCCCGGCAAGTGCAGGCCCATGACTTCCATCAGCATCTGATTGCTGTTGGCGGTGCCGTAGAAAGTACAGGTGCCGGCGCCGTGGTAAGAGGCCGATTCGCCTTCGAGCAGCTCTTCGCGGGTGGCTTCGCCCTTGGCGTAGCGCTGGCGGATAGCGGCTTTCTCTTTATTGGAGATCCCGGTGGTCATCGGGCCGCCCGGCACGAAGATGCCGGGGATGTGGCCGAAGTGCAGCGCGCCGATGAGCAGGCCCGGCACGATCTTGTCGCAGATGCCCAGGTACAGGGCGGCGTCGAACATATTGTGCGACAGGCCGACCGCGGTCGCCATGGCGATGGCGTCGCGCGAGAACAGCGACAGCTCCATGCCCGGCTGGCCCTGGGTCACGCCATCGCACATGGCCGGCACGCCGCTGGCGAACTGGGCCACGGCGCCGACTTCGCGCACGGCTTCCTTGATCACTTTCGGGAAATACTCGAAAGGTTGGTGTGCCGACAGCATGTCGTTATAGGAAGAAACGATCGCGACCGAGGGTTCCTTGACCTCGCGCAGCTTGAGCTTGTCGTTGGCCGGGAAAGCGGCGAAGCCGTGGGCCAGGTTGGTGCACGACAGGGCGCCGCGCTGCACGCCCTTGATGCGCGCCGCCTCGAGATGTTCGAGATAGGCCGCGCGCGACTTCTTGCTGCGCTGGATGATACGCTGGGTAACCTGTTCGACTACGGGGTGGAGCGCCATGTTCGTTCCTTCCTGAATTTAGTATCTGAAATTTTACTACAGATTAGCTCGCTGCGCTCATTCACCGCATTCTTCTCTATGAGGATGAGCGATCCCGGTGGCACGGAACGATGGGGAGAAAAATCGGGCAAGTGAGGTTCGCGCTATTTTTTGTAGTGAATTTACGCGCAGATGCTTGTATTATTCGATAATCTGCTATTGACAACATTGTGCCACGCACCCGGACCCCATGCGCCAGCCTCCTTTGACCAGTACCGCCAGCTTCCAAGCCCTTGCCCAACACGCCGATACCGCCAGGACCTGGCAGATGCGCGACCTGTTCGCCGCCGACCCGGACCGCTTCGAGCGCTATTCCGACGAGGCCGCGGGCCTGTTCCTAGACTATTCAAAAAATCGCCTCGACGGGCGCACGCTTGAACTGCTCGTCCAGGTGGCGCGCGAGCGTGGACTCGAGGCGCGCCGCGACGCGATGTTCGCCGGCGAAAAGATCAACAATACCGAGGGTCGCGCGGTGCTGCACACCGCCCTGCGCGCCCCGCGCGGCGCGCAGCTGACGGTCGACGGCCAGGACGTGAACGCCGACGTACACGCCGTGCTCGACCGCGTGAAGACCTTCACCGACGCCGTGCGCAGCGGCGAATGGCTGGGCCATACCGGCAAGCCGATCACGGATATCGTGAATATCGGCATTGGCGGCTCGGACCTCGGCCCCAAGATGGTGGTGCTGGCCCTGCGCCACTACGCCCATCCGCGCCTCTCCATGCACTTCGTGTCGAACGTCGACGGCCATGACATGGACGCCGCCCTGGCGAAGGTCGATCCCGAGACCACGCTGTTCATCGTCGCCTCCAAGACGTTCACCACGGCCGAGACCATGATGAACGCACAGACCGCGCGCGCCTGGTTCCTGCAGAGCGCCCCCGAGGAAGCGCTGGCGAAACACTTCGTCGCCGTCTCGACCAATACCGAGGCAATCAAGACCTTCGGCATCGACCCGGCCAATATGTTCCCGTTCTGGGACTGGGTCGGCGGCCGTTATTCGGTGTGGTCGGCGATCGGCCTGCCGGTCGCGCTGGCCGTGGGCTTCGGCTACTTCAAGGACTTCCTGGCCGGCGCCCATGAGCTCGACGAGCACTTCCGCACCGCCCCACTGGAGCAGAACCTGCCGACCCTGCTCGCCCTGGTCGGCTTCTGGAATCGCCAGTTCCTGGATTGCCCATCGGTCTCGATCGCGCCTTACCACCAGGACCTGAACCGCTTCCCGGCCTATCTGCAGCAGCTTGACATGGAGAGCAACGGCAAGCGCGTGACGCGCGACGGAGAAGCCGTGGACACCCCGACCTGCCCGGCGATCTGGGGCGAGTGCGGCACCAATGGCCAGCACGCCTACTTCCAGCTGCTGCATCAGGGCACCGACGTGACGCCGATGGACTTCATCGCCGCCCTGCGTCCGGCCCACGAGATGGACAACCACCACACCGCCCTGCTGGCCAACTGCTTCGCCCAGTCCGAAGCCTTCATGAAGGGCAAGACGGCCGACGAAGTGCGCGCCGACCTGCAGGCCCAGGGCCTGTCACCAGAAGAAATCGAACGCCTGACGCCGCACAAGACCTTCCCGGGCAACCGCCCGAGCAACACGATCCTGATGGAGCGCCTGACGCCATCGACCCTGGGCGCCCTGATCGCGCTGTACGAGCACAAGACCTTCGTGCAGGGCGTGATCTGGGATGTCAACAGTTTCGACCAGTGGGGCGTTGAGTTAGGTAAAGTGCTAGCGAAGAAGATCGAAGCCGAGCTGGCGGGCGAACCTTCACCCGGCCAGCACGATAGCTCCACGAACGGCCTGATCGCTCGCGCCAAGGCTGCGTTCTGAAACCTTCAACCGACCTATTTGATCTATGGCAACGGAAAAATTTGAAGTAGTACACGATGCGCCGATGCTGGTCGGCGAGTCCGCCATCTGGCACGAAGTCGAGTCGGCGCTGTACTGGGTCGACATCGAGGGCCTGACCGTCAACCGCCTGCACGCGGCGAGCGGCAAGTTCACCTCATGGAAGATGGGCTCGAACCCGTCGGCGCTGGCGATCGACGACAACAACTGCCTGACCGTGGCCACCCGCCATGGCCTGCTGCGCCTGAACACGACCGACGGCTCGGAAAAGCCCGTCGCCGACGCGCCATACGATCCGAGCAAGGTGCGTTTCAACGACGGCCGCGTCGATCCGGCGGGCCGGTTCTGGATCGGCACCATGTACGAGCCGCGCGACCAGCCGGCCGCCGAGATGTATGTGCTGGACCAGGACCAGTTGCGCCGCGCCTGGAGCGGTGGCATGACCAACTCGAACGGCCTGGCCTGGAGCCTGGACGGCCGCACGATGTACCACGCCGACACCACCACGCACCGCATCGACTGCTACGACTACGACGTGGCGACCGGCGAGCAGAGCAACCGCCGCACGATCGTGACCTTCGCCAGCGACAAGTCGGCGCCGGACTACGGCGGCCGGCCGGACGGCGCCACGATCGACTCGGAAGGCATGTACTGGGTGGCGATGTTCGAAGGCGCGCGCATCCTGCGCATCGCGCCGAATGGCGAGATCGTGCGTGAAATCAGGCTGCCGGTGAAGTGCCCGACCTCGGTCGCCTTCGGCGGACCGGACCTGCGTACGCTGTACATCACCAGCGCCAGCCATGGCCGGCCGAAAGAGGAGCTGGAGCAGTATCCGCTCAGCGGCAAGGTGCTGGCATTGAAGGTGGACGTGGCGGGGCGCGAAGAGCCCGAGTACCGCATCTGAAGCTGTCGCTCCTGCCCCGCCCGGGGCGGGAGTGCTTACGCGCCTGGCCTGTTCATTCCGGTTTGCCTCCGGTGCTCATCTGTTCGAATACCCCGTCGCGCCTGATCCAGGCGTGAAACAGCGCCGCACCCAAGTGGGCCAGGATGGTAAAGAACAGCACATAGGCCAGCACCCCATGCAGCGGGCGCAAGAAGCCGTACAAGACTGGGCTGTGCGGCAGGATCGGCGGCAGGCGGACACCGCTGAACAACTCGACTGGATAGGCGCCCGCCGACAGCATGGCCCAACCAATGACCGGCATGGCGAACATCAGGCCATACAGGAGCCAGTGGGATGCGGTGGCGGCCATGGCCTGGATGCGCGGCAGGTCGGCCGGCAATGGCGGCGGCGGATGGCGCAGGCGGTTCGCCAGGCGCACGATCGCCAATAACAGGATCGCCAGCCCGAGCGGGCGATGCAGGTCGAGGAGCACCTCGCGGTGGCGCAGCGACACGACCATGGCGGCGCCGACGAAGAGCATGGTGAGGATCGCGACGGCCATCGACCAGTGCAGCACGCGGGCCAGCAGGTTGAAATGGGGTGGACGGTTCATTGCGCGCTCCCGATCCGGGCCTGGCCGCGGCTGATTTCACGCTCGCGGCGGTTGAACGATTCCGAATAGACCGCCGACCGTGCATGCAGCACCGGATCGTCGGTTGCCACGATCCCTTTCGGCAGGATCAGCGGATCGAAGTTCAGGTCGAAGCAAGGACCGCCGGCCTGTGCCTGGGCGCGCATCAAGGTCAGCGTACCGACCCTGGTCTCGGGCCGGGTATCCGGCCATGGTTTGGAAGGATCTTCGATCGGATCGCCGGGCGCGGCGAACTGCATCACCATGTCCCATTTCAGCGGCCCCTCGGCCAGGCGGCGGTCCAGGTCTTCGGCCAGGAAATCGCGGCCCGCATTCTTGAGCCGCTCGGGATCGGCAGCCACGAAGGGCGTGTACGGACGCATCGACCAGCGCACGGCGCGCTCCCTGCCCTGCCCATCGACGAGGCGGAATGCATTGACGCCGTTGAAACGCGTATTGGCCAGGCTGTCGGGCGTCGGCGCACTCTTCGACCATGCGATGAAGTTGGCGATCTCGGGGTGCTGCGCCAGCACCGCCTTCATCTTCTCGGGATCGGGCTTGCCGCTGGCTGGATCAGGCAGGCGGGCGAGATTCATGGCCTGGAATCCCTCGGGCGTGGACGAGGCAAAGAACGGGAAGCTGTTCATCGCCACGCGCCACTCCTGGCCATCGTCGGTTTTCAGCTGCAGGGCCATGCCGCGCACCGCGGCCTTGTTGTCGGGGGCATGGGGATCGTTGCCGGGATTGGAAAACCGGCCCAGCACCGGCGTCGATGCCTGCGCGAAGACGCGCGCGGTCGACAGTTGCGCTGCTGCGGGAGTCGGCTCGAAGGTGCCGACAATGCAGATGCCTTTGCTGTGCGCGCGGCGGAAACCCGGCTGGGGCGAACCCGATGCTTCGGCGGTATTGGCCATGGCCTGGGGCGTGACGCCCTTGCCACCGAACCAGCCGCCGATCCACGCGAAAGCCAGCACCAGCAAGGAGACGATCAGGACGATCGGGATCAGGAAAACGAGAGAGCCGCGTTGCGGCGTGGGTGTGGTCATGATGGGACTGCTTTCGTCGATAATCCGGCGGCCGATCGCGCCTGCACGGGCAGGCGCATTGTCGCATAAACAATAGACACCACCCCGCGCAATTCAGCGGCGCACCGACAGCCCGAATGCCAGGCTCAGGTCCGGCGTATCATGATTCCATCCACGCACGACCATCGCATCGACCTGGCAGTTCTTGTTGAGCAGCCAGCTCACACCGACGTCGACCTGGGCCTGGGCGCCGCCGTGCGATGCGGACGCGACCCGAGGTGCCGCCAGTTCCACGAATCCCTGCAAGCGTTCGGTGAGCTTTCTCCCCAGCGAAGCCGCCAGGACCGCGTAGCCGAACCGCGCGCCGCCATCGTCCACGTCGGCGCCCACGCCAGGTGTGACTGCCAGCGACCAGTCGTCCGATATCTCCCATTCCGCCGCCAGTTCCAGCCGCGGCAAGAGTCCCTTGCCGCGGAGCGCGGTGCTGCCGGTAGGCAGCGTCACACTGCCGATCAGCCCCAGCGACGGACGCTGGCCCTCGCCATCGGCAATATGCCATTTCAAGCCGATCGCGGTGGACTGCCAGCCCGCATTCGTGCTGCGCACGCCGGTCGCCGGCTCGAACGTTCGCGCGATGCTGCGGCCGTCGGTCTCGACGCGCAGTTCGGTCGTGTCGCCCAAGCCTATGCGCAGCAGTGTCGGCGTGCCCAGTGTGCGCACGTGCAGCGCCCCGTGGCGTTCGCGATCCCAGTTGGCGCCGATCTCGAGCTGCACGCGGCCCTGGCCGACCACCTGGCTCGAGGCCGTCACGCTCGGACGGTCGGGAATGATGGCATCGTCGTTCGCGGCATGGGCCGTTTGGGCGCCGCAAGCGAGTGCCAGCAGGGTTGCCAGGAGGCCGGGGAGGAGACGCACAAGGGGCGGTTGGGGTTTCATGGGATCGGACAGCAAAACCACAAGGATAACCTCAGTCTGCCGCGCGACGGCGGCCAGCGCCGCATGCCAGGCATGCCCATGCGCCTCAGCGCCCGCCTGGGCCCATCATCCGCGCCGAGTCGTAGCCGATCCTGACCGCACCCCAGTGCTTCCCCTGGAGCATGATGGGCATCGAGAGATCATTGATCACTTCACCCGTATCGCGCAAATACGTCTGCAGCAGGAACGGCTCGCGGTTCTTGGCCAGCCTGATCCCCACCGGATCGTCGAAGATCCGCTTGTTACGGCAATACACCAGATCATGCTCGCGCTGCCCGGTCGACGGCCGCGAGAACTTGGTGTTGTGGGTCGGCGCATAGCCGCGGTTATCGACCGCCAGCGCGTAGGCCGCGCCCGGCAAGTCGGTCAGCACGCGGTCGAACATCTGCTGCAGGTCGCGCTCCACCACGCGGTCGTACGAGGTGGTAAACCGCGGCGGATCGGATTGCGCAATCGGCCGGTACTGCTGGTCGAAGACATTCGCGCCGCCGGCCGCATGCCGCTCCAGGCAGGCCAGCACCTCGTCGCGCAGCGCGGTGGTGCTGTCCACCAGCGCGTCGAAGGCCGTGCCGCCGGTACGAAAGCCCGCCAGCACGCCCTGCAGCTCCTCGGTGGCGCCCCGCACCTCGTCCACCCGGCGCGAGGCATCCTGCATCGTGGCCTCGGAGCCCGACGCATTCTGCGCCACCTCTTCCACCTTCGCATTGATCTGCTGGTTGACGCCGTCGAGCGACTGCATCGCCGCCGCCATCTGGTCGACGGTGGCGGTCATGCGCTCGAAGTCGGCCACGAAGGCCGTCAGGTGGCTGGCCGCGCTGCCGGCCTCGCGCGCCGACACGTTCACGCCATCGAGGATGCCGGCGGTGGCGCCCGAGGTCGACGTCACGAGTTCGCGCATCGCGCCGCTGGCGGTCGCGATCTTGACCGCTTCGGCATTGACCACCTGCGACAGGCGCCGCACTTCGGAGGCGACCACCGCGAAGCCGCGCCCGGCCGGGCCGGCGCGCGCCGCCTCGATCGCGGCATTGATCGCCAGCAGATTGGTCTGGTTGGCGACGTTCTCGATCACGGTGCCGAACTCGCCGATCTCGCGCAGGTGGCCGACCAGCTGGGTCACGGTGGCGGAAAACCCCTGCACCTGTTCTTCGATGAGCCGCATGCGCCGTTCGAGGCTTGCCAGTTCTTCCATCGATTCGCGCGCCGCCGCCAGGTTGCGCTGGGCGGTGTCGGCGATGCGCAGGGTGCCGGCATTGACGTCGGCCGACAGCGCGGCCACCTCGCGCGCGCTGGCCGCCAGCGCATCGGCCGCCGCGTGCTGGCGCGCCGCCTGGGCCTGGGCCTGGTCGACTTCCTTGCGCAGGCGCGCGGCGTTGATCGCCGTGCGGATGCTGCCGTCGCGCGCCTTGACCACCAGCGTGCGAACATTGCCGGACAGAGAGCGCCCCTTGAAAGGCGCGGCGACCTGCCGCACCACACGACCGATATTACGCAACCACTGCATGTCCCCTCCATCCACAGCGCCGATTGGCTGCGATCTTTATTTGAGGAAACTATAGTCTGAATCGATTCCGCTGTCATGCCTCTCGGGAATAGGCCCGCATGCTGTTGATACGGCGCGACAGCGCGCATTGTCACTTGCGTTCAGGCGCGATGCATGCGTAGCCAGGCCCCGACATCGACCGTCGGGATGCCGCGCGCCACGTTATAGGTCTGTTCCTTGTCCCACCACATGCCGTCGCCGCGCGCAAAAGCGATGCGGTAGGCCGCCATGCCATCGGCAGGATTGGCGGCGAGGTCAAACGCCAACCGTGCATCGGTCAGCAGTTCGCGCTGCACCGCGCGCCCGGTCACGGCATCGACGACGTCTGCCAGCTGGCCGTAGGACACCGTGTCGCTGGCCAGGTAGACCACCCGGTTGGCGATCGGCGGCTGCTCGAACAGGATGGCGGCCACGCAGCGGCCGATGTCGTCGGGCGTGGTGACGGTCACCCGGGTGTCCCAGCTGCCCAGGCCGCGCACGATCCCCGCTTCCAGGTCGACCAGGCCGAAGGCCGGCTCGAACAGGAAGCTGGTGAACATGCCGGTCGAGACGATGATCCAGTCGGTCGCCTGCTGCGCCCGCAGCATACCCCGCACCTCGAACTGCTCGTCGAAGACCGGCTGGCCGCTGCCCTTGCCAACGATGTCGTAGTCCACGCCGAACTGCCATGGAATGTAGCGCCGCACGCCGGCATCGAGCACCGCCCGGGTCAGCCTGCGCTGCGTTCCCGGCCCCGCAACGAAACCGGTGTAGCCGATCACGGTATCGAAACGGC
Organism: Massilia sp. HP4; assembly: GCF_005222695.1. Classification (GTDB taxonomy): domain Bacteria; phylum Pseudomonadota; class Gammaproteobacteria; order Burkholderiales; family Burkholderiaceae_D; genus Telluria. The sequence goes on from NZ_STGG01000006.1 coordinate 108,203, forward strand.
GCAGCAGCGCCACCAGGTCGGCGCTGTCGCGCGTGGCAAGATCGAATGCCAGCAGGCCAACCCCCAGCGCGCGCAGTTCGTCATGGGCCTGCACCTGGGCCGGCGTCGGCGCCGCCAGCGCGCGTGGCGAGACCAGCGCGACCAGCGCAATGCCAGCGTCCCTGCAGCGTGGCGCCAGGTGGCGCAGGACGGCCATGCCGAGTTCGCCGGCGCCAAGCACCAGCATGCCGCCGTCCTGCGCGATCGAGGTCGATTGATTCATTTTCTTGACATCCTTGCTGTGGAAAGCGTCCAGTATAGAAATGCGGCTTCGCTGGCATAAGCCGTCGGCGCCTGGTTTCAGAATTGCGATAAATGGGATAATCGTGGTTCGACGGTGCAGCGCAGGAGGACGACCTTGGACAAGCTACGGGCAATGCAGATCTTTTCTCGCGTGGTCGAGGCGCGCAGCTTTGCCGGCGCCGCCCGCAGCCTGTCGCTGCCGCGCTCCACCGTCAGCCGCTCGATCCAGGAGCTCGAAGCGGCGCTGGGCGCGAGCCTGCTGCAGAGAACGACGCGCACCCTGCGCCTGACGCCGAACGGCAGCCTGTATTACGACCACTGCCAGCGCATCCTGCGCGACATCGAAGGCATCGAGGACATCCTGTCCGAGGGCGCCGCCAGTCCACGCGGATTGCTGCGGGTGGACATGACGGCGTCCTTCGCGCGGGCGCTCGTGATACCGGCCCTGCACGACTTTCGGGCGCGCTATCCGGACATCGACCTGTCGCTGACGCTGGACGACCGGCCGGTGGAACTGATCCAGGAAGGCGTCGATTGCGCGGTCCGCGCGGGCACGCCGGAGGCCCTTTCGCTGCTGGTCGCGCGCAGGATCGGCAGCTTCGACTGGATCACCTGCGCCGCGCCCGGCTACCTGCGGCGCCATCCCGCGCCGTGCACGCCGGACGACCTGGTGCGCCACGAGATCGTCGGATTCCAGTCGGGCCGCAACGGCCGCGCAGGCGGCTGGACCTTCGATGTGGACGGCGAACCGCGCACGATCGAAGCCGGCGCGCGGCTCACGCTGAACGAGACCGACGCCTACCTGGCCTGCGGCCTGGAGGGCCTGGGGCTGATCCGGATCGCCAGCTACCTGGCTGCCCCGCACCTGCGCGCCGGCCGCCTGGTCAGCGTCCTGGCCGGCTACCAGGGCGAGCCGGTGCCCCTGTCGCTGGTGTATCCTCAAAACCGGCACCTGTCGTCGGCGGTGCGTGCCTTCGCCGATTGGCTCGGCGAGCTGTATCGCGCACGCGAGCCGGGCTGGCAGCCGGCCGGATGGGGCGCCCGCGCCCCGGCGCCGGCGGATATGGCACCATAGGCCTGTCGCCGAAAAAAACGTAGTAGATTTTCTTGATTGAAGAGTATTTATGTAGTAAATTTACACAAATATTTTCTCCCACGCAGAACCTACCGATCATGGCCCTTTCCGATTTCGACCTCGTTTTCTTTGGCGGCAGCGGCGACCTTGCGATGCGCAAGCTGCTGCCCGCGATGTACTCGCGCGACGTCTGCAACGACCTGCCTGAAAGCAGCCGCATCATCTGCGTGGGCCGCGACGAGGCGACGCAAGAGGAATTTTTGCGCATGGTCGAGACCAATTCGAAGCCACACATCAAGGACGGCCCGGATGAAGCGAGCTGGGAGCGCTTTTTGCAGCGCATCACGTATGTCGCGCTGAACGCGACCGACGTCTCGACCTACCAGGCCCTGGTCGAGGCCCTGCGCGACGATCCATCGCTCACCCGCGTCTACTACCTCGCCACGCCGCCGCAGCTGTTCGCCCGGATCTGCGACAACTTGGCCAAGACCGGCCTGGCCACGCCGAATTCGCGCGTGGTGCTCGAGAAGCCCCTGGGCCGCGACCTGGCCTCGGCCAAGCAGATCAACCTCGACGTCGGCAAGGTGTTCGCCGAGTCGCAGATTTATCGCATCGACCACTACCTGGGCAAGGAGACCGTGCAGAACCTGCTGGCGCTACGCTTCGGGAACATCCTGTTCGAGCCGCTGTGGCGCCGCGAATGGATCTCGGACGTGCAGATCACGATCGCCGAGAAGATCGGCGTCGGCAACCGCCTGGGCTACTACGACAACTCCGGCGCGCTGCGCGACATGCTGCAGAACCACCTGCTGCAGCTGCTGTGCATCGTGGCGATGGAGCCGCCCGCGTCGATCGCACCGGACGCCGTGCGCGACGCCAAGCTGCAGGTATTGAGGTCGTTAAAGCGGTTTACCCCGACCACGCTGTCGCAGAACATCATCCGCGGCCAGTACCGCGCCGGTTATATCGACGGCCAGCCGGTGCCGGGCTACCGCGAGGAACCCGATGCGCCCAAGAGCTCGCGCACCGAGACCTTCGTTGCGATGAAGGCCGAGATCGACACCTGGCGCTGGGCCGGCGTGCCGTTCTACCTGCGCACCGGCAAGCGCATGGCCGACCGCCTGGCCGAGATCGTGGTGCGTTTCAAGCCGATCCCGCATTCGATCTTCAACCAGCCGACGTCGAGCTTCCAGCCCAACAGCCTGGTGATCCGCCTGCAGCCGGACGAAGGCCTGTCGATGAACCTGATGGCCAAGACGCCGGGCGATTCGATGCGCCTGAAGCAGGCCGAGCTCGAACTCGATTTCCGCGAGCAGTTCAAGGCGCCGCGCATGGAGGCCTATGAACGCCTGCTGCTCGACGTGCTGCGCGGCCAGCTGACCCTGTTCATGCGCGGCGACGAACTCGAAGCGGCCTGGGAGTGGGTCGAGCCGATCCTCGAGCACTGGGAACAGGACGACAGCGCGCCCGCGCCCTACACCTCGGGCACCTGGGGCCCGGCCTCGGCCAGCGCCCTGATCGGCCGCGACGGCCTGCAGTGGCGCGAAGAAGCGCTGCCGGAAGACTAACGCCCGAGACCTATCTATGCTGCTCGACTCGATCCGCACCCAGCTCGACTCGCTCTCCAAATCGGAGCGCAAGGTGGCGCTCGCGGTGCTGGCCGCGCCTTCCGCGACCGTGAGCCAGAACATCACCGCCCTGGCGCGCAACGCGGGGGTGTCGGAACCGACCGTGGTGCGCTTTTGCCGCACGCTCGGCTACGACGGCTGGCACGAGTTCAAGCTCAAGCTGGCGCAAGGCCTGGCGCTGGCGCTACCCGGCGCCAGCGAGGCGCCGCACCAGGACGACCTGGCGTCGGACCTGATCAACAAGATCTGCAGCCGCTCGATCAACACCCTGCTCGACCTGCGCAACAACCTCAAGCCCGAGCTGGTCCAGCAGGCGCTCGAGATCCTGGCGCGCGCCAACAAGATCGAGTTCTACGGCCAGGGCACGTCCGGCTTCGTGGCCGCCGACGCCCAGCACAAGTTCTTCCGCTCGGGCGTGCCGACGGTGGCGTATACCGATCCGGCGATCCACTCGATCGCGGCAGCCCTGCTGCGCGAAGGCGATGCGGTGGTGGCGATCTCGCAGCGCGGCAACAACCCGGCGCTGACGCGTTCGGCCAAGCTGGCCAAGGCCGGCGGCGCCGACGTGATCGTGCTGGCGCCATCGGGCACGCCGCTGGCCGAGATGGCGACGCTGCTGATCCCGATCGACCTGGTGTTCGCGACCGATCCCTATACCCCGATCTCGGCGCGCCTGGCCTACCTGGTCGTGATCGACGTGCTGGCGGTGGGCCTGGCCCTGCGCCGCGGGCCGGAATTTCGCAAGAAGATGCAGAACGCGCAGAAGGCGCTGCAAGAATTCGACATGCAGTTCGATTCCTTCATCGGCTGATCCCGCGCTGCGGCAAGCAGCCCATTTGGTCTAGAATGGGCGGTTACCGACGCTTGCCGTTTGACCCATGCACATCATTCTTTCATTGGCTGATCGGCCCTGACTTGCCAATGCCGACGTTCTACAAGCTCCTCTTGTCGGCCCTGGTTGCGGCCGGCGCCCTGACGATGTGCATGGCCAGGTCCGACCTGCGGGTGCCCGCGCCGGTCGTGATGCGCAGCGTGAGCGGCGTCGAGGGCCTCGAAGTACGCCATATCGGCTTCGACCGTGCCGGCGCAGGCCCATTCCAGCCGCTGTTCGGCCTTGACGACGTGCTGCCGGCCGCTTATCCATTCGTGCTCCATCTCGACAAGGTCTATCGCCGCGCCGGCCCGGGCAGCTTCGTCGTGCGCCCCCGCGGGGACGTCCGCGCGCGCTACCTGGTCGAGGAACATGCCGACCGCTCCGAAGAGCGGCCCGATCGCATCACCAGCCTGTCGATCCGCGACCGCGACAGCGATGAACTGCTCGGCCGGAAGTTCCTGCGCGCCCGGCAGGACCAGGCCGGACGCAGCCGGGCTGGCGACGATGCGATGGCATTCGTGCGCAGGGTGCTGGGCACCGAGGCCCCGGCCGGCAGCCGGCTCGACGCGCCATCGTATGGCGCGGCGCCCGTCACGCACACCCCGCTTCGGGTCGGCCGCATCGACCCTCCCATCCATGGGGGCGACGGCTGTCCGCCGTCCTACCGGATCGACATGGCGGCTTCGCCCCGGCAGTTCGATGCCGGGGCATGGTCATTCCGGCCCTGGGACGACGTCGACAGCTTTGCCTGCACCGGCAATTTCATCCTGGTGGCCTCGGGCGACGGCGCGCGCCTGCTGCTCGACTTGCTGGACCCGAGCGGCAAGCACCTGTTCCAGACCGAGGTCGCGATGCCGCTCGATGCGCGCGCCGGCGCGACGGTACAACGCTTGCGGGTGAACGGCGAGCGCCTGCAGGCCGACGTGCATTATCGTCCTGGCAAGCTCCCCGATGGCAAGCCCAGCTTGCGCCAGCGCTTCAGGCTCGTGATTTCGATGACGCCGCCGGACGCCGGACCTCCTCCGGCGGCGGTGGCTGTAAAATAGCGGTTTTCGACCAGCATTTTCGCCCGCCATGCATATCAATCCCGAACGCAGCGAACGTCCCGACTATGACCTGCTGGTGCGCCAGGTGACCAGCGTCCTCGAGGGCGAACGCGACCTGACCGCCAACGCCGCGCAGTTCTCGGCCCTGGTCTATGACACCCTGTCCGACCTGAACTGGGCCGGCTTCTACTTCACCGTGCCGTCGAAAAAAGGCGAAGGCCATGACCTGCTGGTCGGCCCGTTCCAGGGCAAGCCCGCCTGCGCCCGCATCCCGTTCGGCCGCGGCGTGTGCGGTACCACTGCTGTCGAAAAGAAGACCATCGTGGTGCCCGACGTACATGCCTTCCCCGGCCACATCGCCTGCGATTCGGCGTCGGCATCCGAGATCGTGATCCCGGTGATCAAGGACGACCGCCTGATTGGCGTGTTCGATATCGACAGCCCCACGCCGGACCGCTTCTCGGAAGAAGACCGCGTGGGCCTGGAAGCCATGCTCGCGGCCTTTGTTGCCGGTACCGATTTCTAATTGCGTCAAACCATCCAGAGACCCACATGAACCAACTCGAACAGCTCAAGCAGTACACCACCGTGGTTGCCGACACCGGCGACTTCCAGTCGATCAAGGCCTATGCCCCGCAGGATGCGACCACCAATCCGTCGCTGATCCTGAAGGCCGTGCAAAAGCCCGAATACCGGCCGCTGCTCGAAAAAGCGATCGCCGACGCCCCGGGCGCCTCGGTCGAGGCGATCGTCGACAGCCTGCTGATCGCCTTCGGCGTCGAGATCCTCAAGTATGTGCCGGGCCGCGTCTCGACCGAGATCGACGCCGCGCTGTCGTTCGATACCGAAGCGACGGTCGCCAAGGGCCGCGAGCTGATCGCCCTGTATGAAAAGAACGGCGTGTCGCGCGAGCGCGTGCTGATCAAGATCGCCTCGACCTGGGAAGGCATCCGCGCCGCCGAGATCCTGGAAAAAGACGGCATCCACTGCAACCTGACCCTGCTGTTCTCGCTGTGCCAGGCGGTGGCCTGCGCCGAAGCGAACGTGAAGCTGATCTCGCCGTTCGTCGGCCGCATCTACGACTGGTACAAGAAATCGACCGGCCTCGAGTACCAGGGCGCCGACGATCCGGGCGTGCAGTCGGTCAAGGGCATCTACCAGTACTACCGCAAGTTCGGCTACGCCACCGAAGTGATGGGCGCGAGCTTCCGCAACACCTCGCAGATCCTGGAACTGGCCGGCTGCGACCTGCTCACCATCTCGCCCGACCTGCTGCAGAAGCTGGCCGACAGCGACGCGCCGGTCGAGCGCAAGCTGGTCAAGGACGACGGCGCCGACATCCAGAAGATCGCGATCGACGAAAAGACCTTCCGCTTCATGCTGAACGAAGACGCGATGGGCACCGAGAAGCTGGCCGAAGGCATCCGCGCCTTCGTGGCCGATTCGATCAAGCTCAAGCAGATGATCGAAGGCATGCGTTAAACGCGGCAGCGCGAACACGAGACCCGGCCGCGGCCGGGTTTTTTTTTGGGAGCGGTGCGGTCAGCGCGCCTTCAACCCCGCCAGGAAGGTATCGATCACCTCCCCACCCAGCGCCATCAGGTCGAACGACTCGCCGTCGAACAGCCAGTTGCGCAGCAGGCCGTCGAGCATGATCCACATGCAGGTCGCGCCATTATGCGGATCGACGCCGACCGGTAGTTGGCCGTTCGCGCGCGCCTCGGCCAGGTTGGCTTGCATGCGCGCACGCCACTCGGCCACCGCTTCGCGCTTGCGCACGCGCGCCGAATCCACCTCGTCGGTGAACTCGGTCTTGAGCGTGGCGATCTCGAATACCCGGCGTGCCTTTTCGTCGGTGACGACGATGTGGAGCACCGCCATCAACTCGTCGCGCAAGCGTTGCAGCGGATCGGCAACCTGGCGCTCGCCCAATTGCTTGACGGCCGTATCCATAGGCATTGTGGCGCGATCCATCATCGCGCTGAACACTGCCCCCTTATCGACAAAATGCCAATAAATCGCACCACGCGTTACACCTGCCGCGGTGGCAATGTGCTGTAATGTTGTCCGAGAAACACCCTGTTTTGCAAACAAGATTTCTGCTGCATCGAGAATGCTGTCGCGGGTCGCGGCTGCTTCTTCCTTCGTCCTGCGAACCATTTCTTTTGAGTAACCCTAGAATTAAAAGGTGCTTAAAACATTTTACATACAGTCGTGATAGTATATAAAACTATTTGCAAAAGCCAGCGCTGATCTTGCATCCCATGCATATGTTGTTGACCGGGGTGTGACATCGACGCGAATTACTAACTAGAAGGAAGCACACGTAATGCGCTCTGCCAACTCCTCATCCATGTCCCTCACCCGGGTCGCGGCCGCCACCATGGCCGCGTTGGTCCTGCTGTCCGCCTGCGGCAAGAAAGACGCAGCGCCGGCCGGCGGCGCGCCTGGCGGCCAGATGCCTGCACCGGAAGTCGGCGTCGTCACCGCCAAGTTCGAAACCGTCGCCCTGCAAACCGAGTTGCCTGCGCGCGTAGAACCGATCCGCACCGCCCAGGTCCGCGCCCGCGTTGACGGCGTGGTGCTCAAGCGCTCGTTCACCGAGGGCAGCATCGTCAAGCAGGGCCAGTCGCTGTTCACGATCGACCCGGCGCCTTACCAGGCCCAGCTCGCAGCCGCCCGCGCCGACGTGGCGCGCGCCGAAGCCAACCTGGTGGCGTCGCGCGCCATCGCCGAGCGCTACAAGCCGCTGGTCGAAGCCAACGCTGTCAGTAAACAGGAATTCGACAACGCCGTCGCCGCCCAAAAGCAAGGTGAGGCCGAAGTTGCCGCAGCCAAGGCCCAATTGAAGGTCGCGCAGATTAATGTTGGTTACACCAATGTGAACGCTCCCATCTCGGGCCGCATCGGCCGCGCGCTGGTGACCGAAGGCGCCCTGGTGTCGGCGACCCAGTCGACCGAGCTGGCGCTGATCCAGCAGACCGACAATATGTACCTCAACATCACCCAGTCGGCCACCGAGCTGCAGCGCCTGAAGAAGCAAGGCGGCGGCGCCGACAACGTGCCGGTGACCGTGCTGCTGGAAGACGGCTCCGAGCTGCCGACCCGCGGCAAGCTGCTGTTCTCGGACGTGACGGTCGACCCGGGCACCGGCCAGATCATCCTGCGCGCCACCGTGGCGAACACCAATAACGCCCTGCTGCCGGGCCAGTACGTGCGCGTGCGCATCGCGCAAGCCTCGCTGCCGAACGGCATCCTGATCCCGCAGCAGGCCGTGACCCGCGGCGGCGCCCAGGGCGACACGCTGACCGTCGTCGGCGCCGACAACAAGCCGGTGCCGCGCAACGTCACCATCGCCTCCAACTCGGGCCAGAACTGGATCGTCACCGGCGGCCTGAAGGAAGGCGAGCGCGTGATGATCGATGGCTTCCAGAAGCTCCAGATGATGCCGCCAGGTACGCCGGTCAAGGCCGTCCCATGGCAGCCGAAGGCAGCGCCAGCCGGCGCCGCACCGGCCGCGGCGCAGCCGGGCACCCCGGAAGCGGCCACCGGCAATCCGGCCAATGCCGCACCGGCAGCGACCACGGCGACCCCGAACAAGGGTACGCCGGCGGCCGGCGCCGAAGCACCGGCCTCGAGCCGCTAAGCGCCGCAGGACAAGAACAGGAATAATTCAATGGCACGTTATTTTATTGACCGCCCCATCTTTGCCTGGGTGATCGCGCTGTTCATCATGGTGATCGGTGGGGTTTCCATCACCCAGCTGCCGATCGCCCAGTATCCGAACGTGGCTCCGCCCTCGATCGTGATCAACGCGACCTACCCTGGCGCATCGGCCCAGGTGCTGGAAGACTCGGTCATCTCCGTCATCGAACGCGAGATGAACGGCTCTCCCGGCCTGATCTACATGGAATCGAGCAGCACCGCCAGCGGCGCCGGCTCGATCACCCTGACCTTCGAAACCGGCACCGATCCCGAGCTGGCCCAGGTCGACGTCCAGAACCGCCTGTCGCGGGCGGCCCCGCGCCTGCCGGCATCGGTCAACCAGCAGGGCGTGCGCGTCGACAAGGTGCGCGCCAACTTCCTGCTGGTGACGATCCTGTCGTCGGACGATCCGAAGTGGGACCCGATCGCGCTGGGCGACTACGCCTCGCGCACCGTGCTGCCCGAGATCCAGCGCATCAAGGGCGTCGGTACCGCCCAGCTGTTCGGCACCGAGCGCGCGATGCGCGTCTGGATCGATCCGGCCAAGCTGGTCGGCCTGAACCTGTCGCCGGGCGACGTCAACGCCGCGATCCAGTCGCAGAATGCCCAGGTGGCATCGGGTACCATCGGCGACCTGCCGCTGGCCGCCGGCCAGGAAATCACCGCCACCGTGGTGGTGACCGGCCAGTTGAGCACCGTCGAACAATTCGGCAACATCGTGCTGCGCGCGAACGCCGACGGTTCGACCGTGCGCCTGAAAGACGTGGCGCGCCTCGAAATCGGCGGCCAGGCCTACCAGACCTCGGCGCGCCTGAACGGTCGCCCATCGGCCGGTATCGGCGTCCAGCTGACTCCGACCGGTAACGCGCTCGAAACCGCCGAGCTGGTCAAGGCCCGCATGGAAGAACTGTCCAAGTTCTTCCCGCATGGCGTGAAATACACCGTGCCGTACGACAGCTCGAAGTTCATCAGCATCTCGATCGAACAAGTGCTGCATACCCTGATCGAAGCGATCGTGCTGGTGTTCCTGGTGATGTTCCTGTTCCTGCAGAACATCCGCTATACGCTGATCCCGACCATCGTGGTGCCGGTCGCCCTGCTCGGCTCCCTGGCTACCCTGCTGGCGCTTGGCTACTCGATCAACGTGCTGACCATGTTCGGCATGGTGCTGGTGATCGGTATCGTGGTCGACGATGCGATCGTGGTGGTGGAGAACGTCGAGCGCATCATGAGCGAGGAAGGCCTGCCGCCGCTGGAAGCGACGCGCAAGGCGATGGGCCAGATCACCGGCGCCATCATCGGCATCACCGTGGTGCTGATGTCGGTGTTCCTGCCGCTGGCCTTCTTCGGCGGCGCGGTCGGCAACATCTACCGCCAGTTCGCGGTGGTGATGGTGTCCTCGATCGCCTTCTCGGCCTTCCTGGCGCTGACCCTGACCCCGGCGCTGTGCGCCCACCTGCTCAAGCCGATCGAAAAAGGCCATCACGAGAAGAAGGGTTTCTTCGGCTGGTTCAACCGCAAGTTCTCGGCTACCGCCAAGGGCTATGAAGGCTGGGTCGGCAAGATCGTCAAGCACACCGGCCGCGGCATGATCGTGTTCGCCGTCGTGGTGGGCGTGGTGGCGCTGCTGTTCACGCGCATGCCCAATTCGTTCCTGCCGAACGAAGACCAGGGTTATATCGTGCTGAACGTCCAGCTCCCACCGGGCGCGACGCAAGAACGCACCAACCAGGTGATGACGGCGGTCGAGAACTTCACCATGAAGCAGCCCGAAGTGGCCAACATGATCTCGATCCTGGGCTTCTCGTTCTCGGGCTCGGGCCAGAACATGGCGCTGGCCTTCGTGCCGCTGAAGGACTGGAGCGAGCGCAAGGAAAAAGGCTCGGACGCGCAAGGCCTGGCCGGACGCATCATGGGTGGCGTGAGCGGCATCCGTGACGCCTTCATCTTCGCCATCAGCCCGCCGCCGATCCCGGAACTGGGTCGCGGCACCGGCTTCAGCTTCCGCCTGCAAGACCGCGGCAGCAACGGCCACGAAGCCCTGCTGGCGGCGCGTAACCAGCTGCTCGGCATGGCATCGCAGAGCAAGATCCTGACCGGTGTGCGCCCGGAAGGCCTGGAAGACGCGCCACAGGTGCGCCTGGACATCGACCGCGACAAGGCGCAAGCGCTGGGCGTGACCTTCACCGCGATCAACACCGCGATCTCGACCTCGCTCGGTTCGTCGTACGTGAACGACTTCCCGAACGCCGGCCGCCTGCAGCGTGTGGTGGTGCAGGCCGATGCCAGCTCGCGCATGCAGCCGGACGACCTGCTCAAGCTAAATGCGATCAACACCCAGGGCCAGGCCGTGCCGCTGTCTTCGTTCGCGACCACGCGCTGGGTCACCGGCCCGATGCAGACCCTGCGCTACAACGGCTATCCGGCGATGAGCATCTCGGGCGACGCCGCCCCTGGTTACTCGACCGGCGACGCGCTGGCCGAGATGGAACGCCTGGCGGGCCAGCTGCCGGCCGGCTATGCCTTCGAATGGACCGGCCAGTCGCGCGAGGAAGTGCTGTCCGGCTCGACCATGACGATCCTGATGGCGTTCTCGATGCTCGCGATCTTCCTGGCCCTGGCCGCACTGTATGAAAGCTGGTCGATCCCGGTGTCGGTGCTGCTGGTGGTGCCGCTCGGTATCCTGGGCGCGATCCTGGCCGCCAACCTGCGCGGCTTCCCGAACGACGTGTACTTCAAGATCGGCCTGGTGACCATCATCGGCCTGGCGGCGAAGAATGCGGTGCTGATCATCGAGTTCGCAAAGGACCTGCAGGCGCAAGGCAAGACGCCGATCGAAGCGGCGATCGAGGCGGCCCACCTGCGCTTCCGCCCGATCATCATGACCTCGCTGGCCTTCATCCTCGGCGTGCTGCCGCTGGTGATCGCGGGCGGCGCCGGCGCGGCTTCGCAGCGCGCGATCGGTACCGGCGTGATGGGCGGTATGATTACGGCTACCGTGTTCGGCGTGTTGTTCGTGCCGCTGTTCTTCGTGGTGATCCGCACGCTGTTCAAGGGCAGCGAGCGCCAGCGCAAGATCTACGCCCACGAGCAAGACAAGGCCGCAGACCAAGGAAACAAAATATGATCAAGCACTTCAAACTCCTGACGCCGCTGGCGCTGTCGATGGCGCTGGCAGGCTGCATCTCGCTGGCTCCGGACTATGAACGTCCGGCCGCGCCGGTGGCCGCCTCCTTCCCGGAAACCCCGAAGGCGGCCACCGAGTCGACCAGCCCGGTGCTGGCCGCGGCGCCAAGCACCGTCGCCTGGCAATCGTTCTTCGCCGATGCGCGCCTGCGCACGCTGATCGACGCGGCGCTGGCGAACAACCGCGACCTGCGCGTGGCGATCGCCAATATCGAGCAGGCGCGTGCGCAATACCGCATCGCCCGCGCCGACCGTCTGCCGACCGTGGGCCTGGGCATCAGCGGCAACCGCCAGACCGTGGGCGAAGACCAGCCGATCGAGAGCGTCTATCAATCCGGCCTGTCGGTATCGGCCTTCGAGCTCGACCTGTTCGGCCGGGTGCGCAACCTGTCCGAATCGGCGCTGGCGCAATACCTGGCCACCGAAGAGGCGCGCAAGGCCACGCAGATCAGCCTGATCTCGTCGGTCGCCAGCGCCTGGCTGCAACTGCTGGCCGACGAAGAGCTGCTGCGCATCACGCAAGACACGCTGAACACGCGCCTGGAATCGGACAAGCTGTTCCAGCTGCGCTTCGAGAACGGCGTGGCCTCGCGCCTCGAGATCCAGCAATCGCGTTCGCTGGTCGAGACGGCCCGCGCCACCCTCGCCCAGCAGCAGCGCCTGCGGGCCCAGGACATTAACCTCCTGACGCTGCTGGTCGGCGGCCCGCTGCCGGCCGACGTGAGCGCCGGCGCCACCTTGGCCAAGACCGAGCTGCCGGACATCCCGGCCGGCCTGCCTTCGGACCTGCTGGCCAACCGTCCGGACATCCGTTCGGCCGAGCAGCAGCTGATCGCGGCCAACGCCAATATCGGTGCGGCGCGCGCGAACTTCTTCCCGCGCATCACGCTGACCGGCAGCGCCGGCAGCGCCAGCAACGAGCTGTCGGGCCTGTTCGACAGCGGCACCTGGGGCTGGACCTTCGCGCCGCAAGCGATCCTGCCGATCTTCGACTACGGCCGCAACAGCGCGACCCTGGGCAGCGCCCGGGCCCAGCGCGACATCGCGGTGGCGCAGTACGAGCAATCGATCCAGACCGCGTTCCGTGAAGTGGCGGACGCGCTGGCGGGCCAGGCGACCTTCAGCGAACAGTTGCGCGCGCAAGCCGCGGTGACCGAGGCGGAAGCGGATCGCTTCAACCTGTCCGACCTGCGCTATCGCAGCGGCGCGGCCAGCCAGCTCGACCTGCTCGATGCACAGCGTTCGCTGTTCCAGTCGCAGCAGTTGTCGGTGCAGGCGAACCTGCTGCGGTTGCAGAATCAGGTGACCTTGTATCGCGTGCTGGGTGGGGGATGGAGGGAGCCGGTGGCGCCGGTGGATGGTGGAGCGCCGGTGGCGGTGAGATAAGCCAGTCGGCATTTGCCGAGGTGGAGACCGGGCCTGGTGGCCCGGTTTTTTTTGGAATAGTGCGAGTCAACGTTGTCCATGTTGTCGACCATTCGAGCAGCAACTCAGCTGTTACTAAAGTTTTCGACTGTTGACATCAAAACAGCACCACAGCTAGTCTTATGTCCATCATAGGCGACGGGGACACCACCTACGGTATGTCGAGACTCCCCTTCGACAATCTTCCCCTCCCCGTGTAGCGGGCAAACACACTTATCTCCAACACAAGCGACTGCAATTCCAGCTACCGTGAAGTGAGTAGCGGTGACTTGGGCAACCTTGCCCCCATGGCTGGTAGGGTCATTAAGCCGGACGATGTTAGGCATGCTTTGCCATTGCTCTCATGGGTTCGATCAGAAATGCTCGCCGTTCCTTTCTCTGCATCAGCTTTCCAAATCTACTTTCTCGTATTCAACCAACTTCCATATCGTTGGATCTTTGGGTCGGTTTTGGAAGAGAAGCAAATTTCGCCAAATGCTTATTCCATTTGAGGTAGGCACAGAGGGCATAACATCTCCAGCACTTATGAATTTCCGTCGTTCACTATCCATAACATCCGCTCGAGTTATTTCCCACCAACCTGTTTCAGGGCAGATCTTACCTCCATCGATTTTAGTAGCTAACGGGACTTTATCTTTATTGACTGGTGTGGCATCTGTTGGCTCGCGCAGTCTCACGGTTGATACAATCATGTCCCATAACGCAAGAGCGTCATCATCTGATATGCCTGGTTTAATCGCACCTTTGGTATCGTCTTTCACACCAGAATCAAGGCGTATATCCAACTGCGGATGAAATGGATCATTGACAGATCCGGCACTATAAAATCTGAATTCATGAGCCGATACGGCACGCTTATATGCCGGAGTGCGAAATGCCATTTCCTGACCGGTCCAATGTCCGATCTGTCGGACTTGCTCGCGCAATATTTTCCTGCGTGAAAAAACTGCACCAAACCCAGCAGCTTCCGCTTTCGCTTGAGCTCGTTCGTGCAATACCTTGGGATTAGAATCATTATTCAGGAATTCTAAATTTTTGTGAACATCTATCGATATATGCACATCAGGATACTCGCTTAGCCGCAAACCGACTGTAGCTCGCTCGTATTCATATTCGCCCGTGACATATCCGCCCTCGATGCAAATTCCTGAATCAGCAGGTATTTCTTCTGCATTACGAGAACGCAAGGCTGTGGCAACCTTATTTATTCTCTCAATAAAATCATCTTCCGGCAAGACACTACTTACTTCTTGAAAAAATATATCTTTCTCAATCGGTACAATCGATAGAATTTGGTATCCCACGCGATCACGCGATCCAATAACCATTTTTTGACCAGTTCTCACTCCGTCGATTACCTCCCCAAACAATGGAAGTTTTGGCCAACTATATTTAGTAAAAAACTTTTGCTCCTTCTCAACCTCCTCCATTCTTTCTAAAACATATTCACCGACCTTTTCTGCCTCTCCTTGTCGATATTCGATTGATGACTCAACCTCGGCCGGGCCATACACCACGACTGTGTTTAACGGAACTTTCACCACAAACCGCCCGAAGCAAATCATCTTGGTTTTATTAAAAATTGACGTCAATTCAGGTGATATCTCAGTCATATCCCCTCCAATAAAATTTTGGACCGTCCGACCGCAGCCCGTCATACATGTGGAAGCCAGAAAAAATATCAGGAGTGCCAGAACATTTCCTCTTGGGACAGCGCTCATGATCATTCGGCCCACCTCATTGTTGAGATGATCTGGCATAAACAATAAATGGTAGCCGCAATTACAGAATCGTTACTATAGCTCGCCTGATGCTCGTATCCGGCTTGCCGAAACACGCCTTTAAATTTCCCGCTTCTCAACTGTGCATCTGCTGAGTATGTTGGAACTGTTTGATCGCCTGGGTCAGAAGGAGCCTGAAGATTGGCCTTGAACAGAATTCTCTTTTCATTTTTTTTCAACGAGTCGACTGGCTTTCGCAACATTAAGCCTCCTTTCTCGTCATCACTGTAAATCCTCGATGACTCTATGTCTTCTACACTTAAATCACCCTCGATTTTCCAAGTCACTTTATGCCATGCAAGTCCATTCGAATCGGCACCGTAATGCGCATAACTGTGTTCATGGTAGGTTCCTGCGATTTGACTGTGAAAGTTTTTCGCCGCATCGAGCAACTCATGCGTTCTCCTTGTTCCTTGTCCGGGTATTTGTGCAGGATTAATCCAGTCTTCACGAAGAAGCCCGTACCACTTATCGCCTGCCTTATATATTTCCTCATAGGGATCTCCATGCTGAGGAAGGCTTTTTAACACTTCACCATCACGCATCAACCGCAACCAATGGTTTCCATATGCTTCGCTAGGAAGCAACTCCAATCCTCCTTGGGAGTTCCCAAGCACACAAGTGACATTGGGGCCTGTTGCACCAAGTATTCTCGCCGCGACATTATCGCCTTCAAAGCCACACCGCATACGTTTATAGGTTGTTCCAGCGCCAATGGCTGGCATGACCCCATGGATCACTCCAAGAACCTTATCACTGATATTCCCCATTTCCGGGTGAACAACTGCTCTAGCCACCAACCCTCCCATAGAGTGGGTAACAAGGATTACTTTTTCGCATTGATACCCTTGGTCTTTGTATTTTTTTATTAGTGCATTTATTCTGCCAGCAGTACTGACTCCAGAGTCCATATTGCTTTGCAGCCAGTTATACCCCATTGCATGAACTGGAAACCAACATCCTTTTATAGTCTTTCGCAGTGACACTTCATCTATTTCCTTTAAAGACGGATTTGGATGTGCCCCCCATGTCGCAGACTTGACGTTGACAATTGAATTCATCAGATAGGTGTCTTTGAAGCGGTCGGTGAACGAGCCGTTCAAACGTATTTCACATTCGCTGAGGATTTTTTCATAACTACCAAAAAAAACCTCACCCCACCCACGCTCACGTGCCTTTTGATCCCTCGTTTTCGCGTTAGCCCCTCCAGGTCTGTCGCTTTGCAAAAGAGGCCCTTCGATACGCCTCCAACTTCCACTGTACTGACTCGAGAAATGTGCTGCCTTGTTTCGCGCGTCGGAGGTTTCCTGTGAATTCCCATTAGAACTTCCTTTTTGATCATAAGTATCCAGCTCGGTTGTAACCGGGTCAAATCGCAACTGCCGCTCTGCTGCAGTATCATCTTCCATAGGGAGCGTCTCGAAGAGATTATCCGGTCGCCATGCAATATTGTTTTTCTTTCCGATTTTGGCTTGCCGAACTGAATTCATTCGTAAATTCGACCCCATAATTCCTGGGATAAATATAATTGGAAGAACGCGATTAGGGGGAATACTATGGACCTGCGGCGCCCGATCTTGGACTGGAGTCATAAAACCTTGGACGATTTTTCCACCGTTTTGATCAGGTTTCGCTGGCAGCTTATATCCGGTTCGCCTATTATCAGTAGACATGATTTATCCCTCGTTCAGTCCCATTGCTGCAGATTAGTCATCCAGCGCTTCAATTGTGTAATGAGCAAATGGGATTTCGGACTCGAAGTCCTGCGTCATCCCAGCTGCATCAGTTCGCCCTTCCAAAATTTGTCCGTCTTCCAGCGTGATGCGATACCGCTGATCTACTAAAGGCGAACCAGTACTCAAATCGATCATGCGCACACGCTGATCGTGTTTAACGACGCTATCGGGCATGCGCATCGCCATCGCCCCTGCGTCACCCGCCCCGGGAAACTCAAACTTGGAGGCCTTGACCACGAAACCGCCCGTACATTGATGCGTGATCGCACCATTGCCAATTGCGACTTGGGCACCTTGCGTGACGACTGTGACCTTGGGCGACTGCAGCACAATTTCCTCGGACGCGGCCAGGACAATACGTTTAGCTGAAGTGATCTCGACATTCTCATCTTGTGCTTCGATCTCGACCTTTCCACTCGCTGCGACTAGTCTGGCTCCGAGCGAATGCGCGAAGACACTGATCCCCTGCAGCGCATGGAGAAGGAGTTTGCGTCCTGCGGAAACCTGCGTATTCCGAAGACTGAGAAGATCGATATCCGTTTGCGCACCGATTGCGATGCCCGCCTGACTTCCGACAATTACGCCAGCAGGCGCTTCGATGGCAACGATCGGCGACCGGTCTGCCCCAGATGCCGACTGCCCTTCGATGTTGCTGCCGTCCTCCCAACTGTCGAGATGTTTTTTCAGCTTCACCAGCGACTCGGGCTCCACCGCATCAGTTTCATGCGCCTCGGCCAACTCGGCTAACTGCTTTTGAATACTCAGCATTGCTTCCGACAGGCCAGCGAGCCCATCTCGATCAAGCAAGCGCCCCGCAGCACGTAGCGAAGAATCCGCACTAATCAGAATGCCCTCGCCTCCACGCAGGGACAACGCCGCATCGGTGCGCAATTCGGCCCCCTCCCCACGCGGTTCTGCCGCCCCGTCACGCCTCGGATGCGTGAGATAGCCCAAATTCAGCTGGCTGTGTGCGTGCTCGCTCCCAAGCTGGGCACTGATCTGCCCCGGCGTATCGTCCATGCGAAGCTGGTTGGCCCGCGTCCCCTGCCCTTCCTTGCTCACGATCCCAGACAAATGCCTGTCCCCAGGAAGAACACTGTTGCGGCTGAACGAAGGCGGTGGCGTCCGAGCACCATGGACATTTCCGATAATGAGCGGCTTGTCGGGATCCCCGCCCATGAACACGACGACCACTTCGTCGCCCACGCGCGGCAAGGAGATGGCCCCATACCGCTCCCCCGCCCACCCAGACGCAACCCGCAACCACGCCGAATCGCGATCGCTGCCGGAAGCACCGGCCCCATCCGCATGTTCATGGTCTTCCGGACGGCACGCCGGAAACCGCACCTTGATCCGGCCATGCTCGTCGCAATGGATTTCCTGGTTCGCAGGCCCCACCACAATGGCGGTCTGCGCTTCGGTCCGGGGAAAGTCGACCCGCGGATCGTAGGCAGGAACGATCGGAATCCCACGCCGCACGCACGTGAATCGATTCGTGTAACGCATGCCGCGCTCGATACTCGCCTGCACCAGGCTGGCGCGGTCGCTGCCCCAGCGGTTCAAGGCGAATAGTCGGCCAGCCTTCTCGTCGAGCGTCTTCGGAAGATTATTCTCAGCCTCCACCCGCAATTCGGTGCAAACGAATTCCCGCTCATTTGCCGGATGGCTGTCGATTTCAGGATGCCCATCCATGCGCCGCCATTGTCCGACCCGCATGTCGCGGTCACCGCTTTCCCCCTGAAATAACTTGGCCTCATATTCCTTGCGCTGCATGCGCAGCACGCCAAGGCTGCGGTAATCGTCGCCGCTGGCGCCGGCATGCGGCGAGTCGACCAGATAATCGTCGACACTGGCCGCAAACTGGTTGCCCATCGTTCCCTGGTCGGCAAGACTGGCCTCCTGGCTACCCATCGACCACGCTTGGGCATAATCCCAGCTGTGGCGATTCACGCGGCCAGCCGTCAGGCTGCGTACCGCATGCCAGGCAGTGATGCTGTCGCGTTGTTCGGTGCCGTCGTCGCGGTGATAGCGCGCCGCCCCGACAGGATTCTGTTCGAGCGCATGAGGATGGTCGAACAGCACGAGCGTATGTGCGGGGGTGGTGTCGCTTCCCCGCTCGGTCGCAATACCCGCCTTGATGTACCACGCAATCCCACGCCGCTTCCACAACCGCCGAAGGAAAGCAGCGTTGGACTCGTTATACTGCATCGTGAATTCGCGAGCGGGGTATTGCTTGAGTCCCTTGAAGTCGAACTGGAAAGCCGCCGCCGCGATGGGATTGACATGTCGCCATTCACGCAAGATGGTTTCCGTGATGTCGATTTCGCTGCGGTTACGGAACACCCGCGTATTACAGGTCTGCTCGAGCAGGGACAGCGCATCGCGCACGATCAGCTGGTAGCTTGCAAGTCCGCCATCGCTCTGGCCTTCCGCCGCACCGCCCACGATGCCGCAGACCGAGCGCAATTCCCCCGAGTCGGTCACGAATTGAAGCTCGACCGGATTGGCAATGAAGCGCTTGAGTTCCATGCCGGCCTGCAGCGAAACACATTGCAGGGCATATTCGATGCCTCCGCAGATCGTCTCGACGCCGCTGACATACTTTACCAGCAGCAGATCGTCGACGATGCCTTTCGCAGTCGAGAGACGCAGCCGGATGGCGCGGTTCATGTCGGTCAGATTGCTGAAACTCGCAGCAAACTTATCAGTAATCACGGCGGCCACCTCATGAATGAACGGTTTGCTCGTGCCTAGGAGCAAAGCCGATCATAGCGACCGGAAATCATGAGGGAATTGATAAGGCGCAACTACTGCAGGCTGGCGAGCGCCAGCCGAAACGATGACACAACGCCGTCCACGTATGAAACGCGGACGGCCATCGCTAATACTACCGGCTAAGGCCGAGGCGCTTAACGATTACGGGTCACCCGCCAGATCGTATTGGCCAGATCGTCTGCCACGATCAGCGCACCACGCGGATCGACGGTCACCCCAACCGGCCGCCCGCGCGTCTTGCCGCCTTCATCCCGGAAACCTGTCACGAAGTCGATCGGCTCACCCGCCGGCCGCCCATTCGCGAACGGCACGAAGATCACCTTGTAGCCCACTGGCGGATTACGATTCCAGCTCCCGTGCTCCCCGACAAAGGCGCCGTTCGCGAACTTCTCGTCCATCACCGGCGACGAGAAATGCAGGCCCAGCGCAGCCACATGCGAGCCCAGGCTGTAATCCGGCTTGATGGTGGCCTTTACCTTTTCCGGGTCGCCCGGTTTCACGCGCGGATCGGCATTCGGGCCCCAATACGCATACGGCCAGCCATAGAAGCCCCCCTCTTTCACCGACGTCAGGTAATCCGGCACCAGGTCTGGCCCCAGCTCGTCGCGCTCGTTCACAACCGACCACAGTTGCCCGGTCTCCGGATGCATCGCCAGCGCAGTCGGATTGCGCAAGCCCGTCGCATATGGCTTGTAGGTGCCGGCAGCCGCGTCGATCTGCCACACCATCGCGCGGTCGACCTCGGCCTCCATGCCGCGCTCGGTGATATTGCTGTTCGAGCCGATGCCGACATACAGGTAGCGCCCGTCGGGGCTGACGGTCATCGCCTTCGTCCAGTGGTGGTTGATCTCGGACGGCAGCTTGGTGATCGTGGTCGGCGCGCCGGCGGCCTTGGTCTGGCCTTCCTGGTAATCGAAGCTCACCAGCTCATCCTGGTTGGCGACGTAGATCTTGTTGTTGGCGAACGCCAGTCCATACGGGGCGTTCAGCTCTGCCGCGAACACGGTCTTGAGTTCATAGGTGCCATCGCCGTCGGCATCGCGCAGCAAGGTCAGGCGGTTGCCGCTCTTGACCTGGGTATTGCCCTTGGCCTTGATGTAGCCGGCGATCACGTCCTTCGGCTTGAGCTTGGCCGCGTTGCCGCCGCGGCCTTCCGCCACCAGGATGTCGCCGTTCGGCAGCACCAGGGTCTGGCGCGGAATCTGCAGGTCGGTGGCGATCGCGGTGACGCTGAAGCCCTCGGGCACGGTTGGTTTCTGGTCGCCCCATGGCGACGGCTCGGCGATCTTCATGCTCGGCAAGATGCCGCGCTGCGGATCCGGCAGCGCCGGATCGGCGCCGCGCGACAGGGTCTTGGCGCCTTCGCCCTCGGTGCAGGCGCTCAGCAGCAACGCCGCGCCCAATACTGCCAGTGTGCTCGAACGGTTCATCGTGCACCTCCCACGCGTGGCGACAGGCCCACCCAGGCCGTCAGGCAGATCAACAGGAATACGATGGCCGACATCACCAGGCCGGCCGGCATGACGGCCCACGCATCCTTCGCATGCTGGAAGGCGTTGAACAGGCCCAGCAGCCAGGTCGCCAACAGCAGCACGAAGTACATCAGCACCTGCCCCGCTTTTTGATTTGCCCGAATCAGGTTCGCCAGCGCGAACACCAGCGCCAGGCCGCTGAACAACTCGGCGCCGGCAATCAGCCAGGATGCGAAATTACTCCACTGGATCTGGTAGGTCTTGTAATAGGCGATATCGCTCAAGAGCGCTCCCAGGAACAGGGAGACGCTCCCCGCAAGCAAGATGGTATGCAGCAGGCCGGGCGGGCTTCGATAAGCCGGGGTGGCCGTGGTCACGGTTGACATTGATTTTCCTTCAATGGTGATTTTGATAACGCGATGATATCGAACATAAAACTGTCCTGTCGCATAGTTGGTTGTATGCACACGATCAGGGCCAGTTACCGTCGACTTGCCACTTCCAGTCGTTGCAAATGAGAACAATAATCGCTATCATTTAGGATTGCCCCTGTAACCCTGACTGCATGGCGTCCGCCGCGCGAAGGGATCGACCATGTCTACCATCCAATTTCTCTACGAGGACAACCACGGCTGGCTATGCCGCTGGTTGCGTCAGCGCCTCGACAGCGCCGACGATGCGGTGGACCTTGCGCACGACACCTTCTTGCGACTGCTGCGCCGGCCTGATGAGGTGCCCGGCATCGTCGACCCGCGCGCCTTCCTGGCCACGATCGCCCGTGGCCTGCTCAACGACCATTGGCGGCGCCGCACGCTCGAACAAGCCTGGCTGCAAACACTCACCGCCCTGCCAGACGAGCTCGCCTTCTCGCCCGAGCAGCTCGTCTCCATGCAGCAAGAGCTGCAGCAACTGGACGCGATGCTGTCCCAGCTCGCGCCCAAGGCGCGCGAGGTATTCGTGCTGTCGCAGCTCGAAGGCCTGAGCTATGTCCAGATCGCCGCCCGCACCGGCCTGAGCGACCGCACGGTCAAGCGCTATATGGCGCAAGGTTTCGAGCTGTGCCTGAACGCGCTGTGCTGAACCGCCGTGCCCGCCCTTGATGCCACCACGCCGCTCGATCCCCAAGTCATTCGGGAAGCAGCAGGCTGGCTGGTGCGCCTGCATTCCGGCCAGGCCGATGCTGCCGACCGCCAGGCCTTCGAGCACTGGCGCCAACAGCGGCCCGAACACGAACAAGCCTGGCAGCGCGCCGAGCGCCTGAGCCAGAAATTCGGCGCGCTCGCGCCTGAACTCGGCGTGCCCGTCCTCACGCGCCAGGCGCGCGGCAACCGGCGCGCCGTGGTCAAGACGCTGGCCACGCTGGGCGTCGCACTGCCGGCCGGCTGGTTCGGCTACCGGGCGATGCGCGGCGAAGCCCAGGGCGTCCAGGCCATATACCGCGCCGGCGTCGGAGAGCAGCGGCCCGTGATGCTGGCCGACCGCAGCGCGCTGCGGCTCAATACGGCGACCGATATCGCGGTGCGCTATTCGGACAGTGCCCGCCTCGTGCAGCTCGAGCGCGGCGAAATCTATATCGAGACCGCACCCGACATGCACGGCCAGGCGCGCCCCTTCCTGGTCGACACCGCCCAGGCGCGGCTGCGCGCCCTCGGCACCCGTTTCACCGTGCGCGCGCTCGACCGGGACGGCGGCCGCACGGAATTGACCGTGCTCGAACACCGGGTCGAAGTCGTGCTGCACGCCAGCGGCGAGCGCAGGATCATCGAGGCAGGCGAGACCGTCCAGTTCTCGGCCGACGCGTTCGACAAGCCGGCATCCAAGGCGCGCCCTTCCACCGCGGCGCCGGCCTGGACCAGGGGCATGCTGGAAGCCGACGACGTGCGGCTCGAGGCTTTCTTGCAGGAGCTGGCGCGCTTTCGCCCCGGGATCATCCGCTGCGCGCCCGAGGTGGCGAACCTGCGCGTCTCGGGCGTGTTCAAGGTAGGCGACACCGACCATGTGCTGGACATCATCGGCCAGACCCTGCCGGTGCGCATCGTGCGACGCACCGCCTACTGGGTCACGGTGACGTCCAGCGCCACCTGAAAATATTTTTCGCCTCCTGTCCCTTTCTTGTCGCTGGTTCGGCTCATACACCGTCAAGCAAATGAAAGGAACCGCCTTGGAGTCGCCACACGTCCCCGCCGCCCTGGCCCACTTTACCCTGCGCGCGCTCATCGCCTGCACCGCGCTCGGCGCGACCATGCATACGCACGCGGCCAGCGCGCAAGCCACGCCGAAAGCGCGGCAGTACAAGATCGCCCCCGGCCCGCTGGCGCAGGCGCTGTCGGGCTTCGCCCGCGAAGCCGGCGTCACGGTTGCCTTCCGCCCAGAGGACGTGGCCGGCCTGTCCAACCGCGGCCTGGACGGGCGCTACACGGTGGCCGATGGCCTGGCGCTCCTGTTGGCCGACAGCGGCGCGCAAGCCGTGCCGCAGGCCGGCGAGGGCTTCGTCATCCAGCGCCGTCCCGCGCCCGTGGCGGCAGCCGCCGCGCCACGCGATATCGGCATGCTCGAGACCATCACGGTGGTCGGCGACTGGCTCGGCACCGGACTGGAAAACAGCGTGCAAGCCTTCGGCGGCGCGCGCACCCTGGTGCGGCGCGAACAGATCGTCGACAGCGGCGCGGCGACCATCGCCGATGTGCTGCGCGGGATTCCCGGCGTGCAGGTCAGCGGCAGCACCAGCAATACCGGCAGCTCGGTCGGCCTGCACATCGGCATCCGCGGCCTGAACCCGCGCAACTCCTTCCGCTCGACCATGCTGATCGACGGCATTCCACTGGCCATGGCGCCGTATGGCCAGCCGAACCTGGTGCTGGCCCCGACCAGCCTGGGCAACCTCAACTCGATCGACGTCGTGCGCGGCGGCGGCGCGGTGCGCTACGGCCCGCAGAACGTGGGCGGCATCATCAACTTCAAGACCCGCCCGGTGCCCAACCAGGGCGGCCTGACCGCGGATGCCTCGGCGCGCTACAACACCTACGAGGGCGGCGGCGCGAACCGGCAGGTCTCAAGCTATCTGGGCACCGAACTCGATAACGGCTTTGGCGTCGCCCTGCTCTATTCCGGCATGGAAGGCGACCACTGGCGCGACGGCAGCGACGACCGCTACAACGACCTGGCGCTAAAGTGGCGCTACAAGCTCGGTCCCTCGTCCGAGGTCTATGGCAAGATCGCCCACTACGACGTCAAGTCGATGACGCCGGGCGGCCTCACGCCAGCCCAGTATGAACGCGACCCGTTCCAGAATACCCACCCGAGCGATTACTGGAAGGGCGACCGCGACCAGGTCGATGTCGGCTACGTGAACGCGCTGTCGGCCACCCGGGAGTTCGAAGTCCGCGCCTATGCCTACGACAGCGCGCGCGAAAGCCTGCTGGGCAATGCCGCGCAAGCCCGCCATGACTTCCAGCCGCGCGACAACAAGGTACGCGGATTCGAGCCGCGCTACACGCAGCGCCTGGCCTGGGGACCGGCCACCCACGACGTCACGGTCGGCTACCGCTACATCCGCGAAACGGGGCAGGACCGGCGCTTTTCGACCGATGCCGCCACCGGCCAGCAGGTCGGCGTGACCCAGGTATTCGAGAACGGTACGCGCGCGCATTCGGTGTATATCGACGACCGGATCGCCTACGACAAGTGGCGCATCACGCCGGGGGTGCGCTACGAAAAGATCGAAAGCGACCGCAACCCGAGCGGCACCGCCGACGATACGCCCTTCCACGTCCGCAACAGCCGCGCGCTGCCGTCGCTGAACGTCTCTTACCTGCCGAACGAACGCCTGACCCTGTACACCGCCTACAGCACCTCGTTCGGCGCCGTCCAGTACACGCAGCTGAACTCGATGTCCGAAACCAACCCGCTCGACCCGGAAGTGGCCAAGACGCTGGAAGCCGGTGTGCGCTATGCGGGCGAGCAGCTGCGTTCGGAGTTCACCGTGTTCGACCTGCGTTTCGATAACCAGATCCTGTCGATCCCCGGCACCAATCCGGCCGTGTTCCGCAACCTGGGCGCGACTACCCACGACGGCATCGAGTTTGCCGTCGACGTCGATCTCGACAAGTCCGGACCGCTCGCCGGCCTGAACCTGTACGCGAACTACACCTACGTACGCGCGCTCCAGAAGTCGGGCGAATTCGAAGGCGGCGACGTGCCGTTCTACTCGCGCCAGACCGGCACGCTCGGCGCGCGCTATACGCGCGGCGCCTGGGCGCTCGGCCTGTCGGCCACGGCGCAGGGCAAGCACTACACCGATACCGCGAACACGGTGCCCGAGACCGCCAATGCGGCGCTCGGCCGCGTGCCGGGCTTCGGCGTGCTCAATGCGCAACTGAGCTACAGGATGGCGGGCAGGAAGGGGCCCGACTTCCAGCTGGGCGTCAACAACCTGGCCGACCGCCGCTATTACACGCGCAATACCGACACCAATGGCGGGCGCATGGTCGGCGCGCCGCGCATGCTCTACGTCCAGCTGCGGCTGGCGTACTGATGACCGCATCGCTGCGCAGTCTCTGGCTCAAATGCCATCGCTGGACCGCGCTCGGGCTGGGCTGGATCCTGATCGTGTCCGGGCTGACCGGGTCGCTGCTGGTCGTCGCGCGGCCGCTGGACCGCTGGCTGCATCCGGACTACTTCGTGGCGGCGCAACAGCCGGCGGTGTCGCAGGTCTCGCTGGAGTCGCTGCGCATGCGCCTGGCGCTTGAATTCGGCCCGAAAGCCGCCTTCACCTTCCGCCCGCCGCGCGCGGATGGCGACACGCTGGAAGTGCTGGTGCGCGGCAGATGGCGCGGTTCGCTCTACCTGCATCCGGCGAGCGGCGCCGAACAGGGCCGGCGCGGCGAACATGACAGCGTGGTGTCGTTGCTGCACGGCCTGCACAGCGCCTTGTGGCTCGGGCAGACCGGCAAGGCCATCCTGGCGCTGGCGGCCTTCGTCTACCTGCTGCTGGCGATCTCCGGCATCGTGCTGTGGTGGCCGCGCCGCTGGCCGCCCGCGCTGCGCATCGCACTGGACAAGGGATTCTCGCGCGCCTCCTTCGACCTGCATCGTACTGGCGGCATCGTGTTCGCGCTGCTGCTCGCGGTCAGCATGGCCACCGGCGCCTACCTGGCCTGGCGGCCGATCGGCGGCTTGATCAGCTGGCTGGCCGGCACGCCCGTCGTGAGCGCGCCCACGCTGCCGGCCGCCGCCGCCGGACCGGCGCTCCCGCTCGACGCGCTGGCAAGCGCCGCGCAACAAGCTTTCCCGGATGGCCGCATCGGCCTGTTCCTGTACACGCCGCAGCTGGACCGCCCGCTGGCCGTGCGCATGCACGTGCCCGACGATCCCCATCCCAACGGGCGTTCGGTGGCCTGGCTCGATCCGCGCAATGGCCAGGTGCTGGCCAGCCGCCGCTGGGACGCCCTCGATCCCGGCACCCGGATCAATTCGATCGTCTTCCCGCTGCATACGGGCGAGCTGGGCGGCGTAGCGGGAGATGCTGCCGTGGCACTCCTCGGCCTGGTGTTGAGCGTCCTTGGCATCACCGGCCTGGTGCTGTGGTGGCAGCGCCGCCAGGCGCGACGACGCGCCCGCAAACGTTCGACGTTGTAGCGCGGAATTGCCCGCCGGCCGGCGCGTGCCGCTGGCGATTTGGATACACTGCTCCCACCGACTCCCGACGGTGCGCCCTGCGGCGCAGTGTGATGCCATGCGCAACTTTTTCAACTCACACTGGAAGGTCATCCTCGCAATCCTGCTGGCGATCATGCTGGCCGTGCTGACCGTCGACACCACATCGGGCGAGCCATCGCTGGCGGCGCGCCTGCAGGCGCACACCCAGGCACTGGCCTCGGGCACGACGGCCACGGGCGGGGCGCTGCGCCACGTCGAGACTTCACTGCGGCGTGCCGGTTACGCTCCGCGCATGCAGCGCAGCGGCGATACGGCGCATCCCGGCCACAGCATCGAGGTAACAGTGTCCAGGCTGGCGCCGAACGGGCGTCCTGATCGCACCTTCATCGTCGGCGCCCACCTGGGTCGCGATGCCGCCGCCAGCGCGGCGGGCGCGGCCGCGGTGCTGGAACTGGCGCGCGCAGCCAGGACGCTGGGCCCCGCCTACGGCACCGAGGTCCGCTTCGTGTTTTTTGTTGACGACGACCGGCCTGCCGGCGAGGACCGCAGGCCGGGCGCGGGCCGTCGCGACGGCGGCAACTTCATGGCGTTCGTGGGAACCCGCGCCGCCTCGCACCAGGTGCGCCAGGCGCTGGCCGCCTTGCGCAGCGATCCGATGCTGGCCCGCCAGGGGCTGGCGGCGCCTGCCCACGTGATGGGCCTGACCCTGTCCGGGCATGGCAGCGGGCCCGACGACGGCCCGGCGCTGGTGATCACCGATACCGGCTTTTTACGCTTTCCGTACTTTCGCGCCGAGGCGCCGCCCGGACCGGCGCAGGGGCAAGAGCAGGCCCAGGACCTCAACGACTACGACGGCATGGCGCGCATCGTCGGCGGCCTGGGCCGCACCCTGGAGGCGCTGGCCGGCGCGGTCGATATTTAAGCCTTAGTCCGCCAAAAACATCTCTTGCAGGTCATTCAAAAAGCGCTGGCCCAGCGCGGTCGGCTTGATCAGCTTGTGGTCGCGGTAGATCAGCCCTTTGGCCTCGGCCTCGTTCAGCGCCTTGGCGATCGCGCTGATGTTCATCCCGGTGCGCTCGCCGAACAGGTTCGGATCGAAGCCGCCGGTCAGGCGCAGCGCATTGAGCATGAATTCGAAGCCCATGTCGGCGCGACCGATCTCGTGTTCCTCTTGCACCGGATTGCCGCGCTTGGCGGCCTCGATGAAGGACGCCGGCTGCTTGAAGCGCGCCTGGCGCAGCACGCGGTGCGGGAACGAGAGCTTCGAGTGCGCCCCGGCGCCGATGCCTAGGTAGTCGCCGAACTGCCAGTAATTGAGGTTGTGGCGCGCGCGCCGGCCCGGCTGCGCATAGGCCGAGATCTCGTAGTGCCCGTAGCCCGCGCCGCCCGTCACCTCGGCGATCATGTCCTGCATGTCGGCACTGAGGTCGTCGTCCGGGAGCGACGGCGGATACTTGGCGAACACCGTGTTCGGTTCCATCGTCAGGTGGTACAGCGACAGGTGCGGCGGCGCGAACGACAGCGCCGTCTCCAGGTCGCGCCGCGCTTCGGCCAGGGTCTGTGACGGCAGCGCGTACATCAGGTCGAGGTTGAAGTTGTCGAAGGTGCTCTTCGCGATCTCGACCGCGCGCAGCGCTTCGTCGCCATCGTGGATGCGGCCCAGCGCCTTCAGGTGCGCCGGATTGAAACTCTGGATGCCGATCGACAGGCGGTTGATGCCGCTCTCGCGGTAGCTTTTGAAGCGCTCGGCCTCGAAGGTGCCGGGATTGGCCTCCATCGTGATTTCGGCGTCCAGGTCCAGCGGCAGCAGGGTGCGCAGGTCGGACATCAGGCGATCGAGGCCGGCCGCCGACATCAGGCTCGGCGTGCCGCCGCCGATGAACACGGTGTGGATCTTGCGGCCCCAGATCAGCGGCAGCGATTGTTCCAGGTCGAGGCGCAGCGCATCCAGGTAGTCTTTCTCGGGCAGCTCGCCCTTCGCCTCATGCGAATTGAAATCGCAGTAAGGGCATTTGCGCACGCACCAGGGCCAGTGCACGTACAGCGACAGCGGCGGCAAGGCGGTCAGGTTCAGCGCGCCCGGCTGCAGGTATTGCAGCGCGGCGGTGGCCGGCGAACGCGGCTCGCTTGAAGCCTGGCCCGATGCGGGGCCGGCGACTTTAATCGGGATCATGTCAGGCAGCTGTGAGTTTCTGGACCAGCGCGCGCAGCGCCTGGCCGCGGTGGGACAGTGCGTTTTTCTGTTCGGGCGCCAGTTCGGCGGTGGTCTTGCCGAGCGACGGGATCAGGAAATGCGGGTCGTAGCCGAAGCCGTTCTCACCGCGCGGGTTGGTGATGATCTCGCCATTCCAACGGCCGTCGGCGATCACCGGCTGCGGATCGTCCGGGTGGCGCACATAGACCAGCACGCAGTAGTAATAGGCCGATTTGTCGCTGAGCCCCGACAGGTCGGCCACCAGTTTCTGGTTGTTGCGGGCGTCGGATTTCGGCTCGCCCGCGAAGCGCGCCGAGTAGACGCCCGGCGCGCCGCCGAGCGCATTCACGCACACGCCCGAATCGTCGGCCAGGGCCGGCAGGCCGGTCAGCCGCGACGCATGGCGCGCCTTGGCCAGCGCGTTCTCGACGAAGGTGCCGAACGGCTCTTCCGCCTCCGGCACGTCGAATTCGCCCTGCGGATGCAGTTCGAAGCCGATCGGGCCGAGCAGCTGGGCAAACTCCTTGAGCTTGCCGGCGTTGTTGGAGGCGAGGATCAGGCGTTGGGTCATGGTCATGCGCTCTGGATGAACGTGGGATTGGATGAACCGGCTATTTTACCGGCTTCGCGCCGCTTGCGCCCGACAACGACCGCCGATCAAGACAGCTGCAAGGCCTGCTTCGGATTAACGGCGGGGTCAGGTCTGACATTCGGACACGGCCTCTGCAATGATCGCTTTTACGGCTGAGATCGTGTCCGATTGTCAGACCTGACCCC
>NZ_STGG01000007.1 GCF_005222695.1 Massilia sp. HP4
CAGAGGCTGCATCAAACCCTGGGCTACCAAACGCCAGCCGCCGTCGATGCAGCATTCCGTGTGCTCAAATAGATGTCCGAGAAATCCGGACCACCTCAGGTCTGACATTCGGACACGAACTCAGCCTTTGCGAGCTTGTCTCTGCTCTCGAAAAGCGCAGTGCAGTCCAGTTGGTGCCTGGTGATGGTCACAAAACCGCAAAACCGGGGTCAGGTCTGACATTCGGACACGAACTCAGCCTTTGCGAGCTTGTCTCTGCTCTCGAAAAGCGCAGTGCAGTCCAGTTGGTGCCTGGTGATGGTCACAAAACCGGGGTCAGGTCTGACATTCGGACACGAACTCAGCCTTTGCGAGCTTGTCTCTGCACTCGAAAAGCGCAGTGCAGTCCAGTTGGTGCCTGGTGATTGTCGAGGTCGTGTCTGAATGTCAGACCTGACCCCGGTGTTGTGACCCCGGTGTTGTGGTGGACCTGACCCCGGTGTTGTGGTGATTGTCGAGGTCGTGTCTGAATGTCAGACCTGACCCCGGTGTTTGGTTGGTGCCTGGTGATTGTCGAGGTCGTGTCTGAATGTCAGACCTGACCCCGGTGTTGATGATTAGTCGGCTACAAATACCACCGCTGTGCGCGCCGGCACCGTGAACGTCCCGCTGGCGCTGTCGAAACGCGCCTCGAGTGCGCGCTTGTCCGCCGCGCCGGCCGCGGTATGCGCCGGATGCAGGCGCAGCTTCTTGCCGCGCAGGGCCGCATTGTCGATGGTGTGCTCCTTCTTGTCCACGTTCACCAGATAGCCCAGGCCGGCGAAGTTCGCGCCCGGATAGTCCTGGCCGTCGATCCAGGCCGCCAGCACGGTCGGCACTTGCTCGGGGCCGGTGTTGAAGAAGCGCAGGCGCGCGTTGATGTCGTCGGTCGTGCGCAGGCGCAGCAGGGTCGAGCTGGCGCGGATACCCAGCAAATCGCGGAAGGCGTCGCGCGCAAACGCGATGTCGGCGGGCGCCGGCTTGAGCGCGGCATTGGCCAGCAGCGGCTTGAACAACGGCCAGTCCTTCGCATTGTCATCCGCGGGAGGCAGGCCGGTACCGAAGAAGTTGTCCTGGTAGGTCCAGTCGAGGCGGTTGAACCAGTCGCCCGAATTGAAACTGTTGCGGTCCAGGGATTTCGAGCGCAGCACGTCGATGCCGGCGTGGTAATAGGCCACGCCCTGGCTGAAGGCATTGATCGCCATGCCCAGCACCTGCACCCGTGCGCGTTCGTTGGCGGTGGTGGCCACCGGCAGCTTGAGCGCGTTGATGTCGTACAGGGTCTGGTTGTCGTGGTTCTCGACGTAGTTCACCGCCTCGGCCGGCTGGCTGGCGTAGCCGGCCGGCTGGTTGCCGCCGTAGACGATGTCCTGCAGCTGGTGCACCTTGCCGTCGAAGGTCTGCAGGGGAAAGCTGCGCACCGAGCCGGCCAGGCCGACGCGGATCAGGTCCGCGGTGCGCAGCAGATCGTTGGGATTGGCTTCGCCGCCCAGCGCGTTCGGGTCATACACCAGGCCGTTGATATAGCCTTGCTGGCGAATCACGATCTCGCCCGAGTCGCCTGGCGAGCCGCCGCGTACGGCATCGCGCGCGCGGTCGCTGAAGGTGCCGATGCCGGTGCCGTTCAGGGACAGCTGCGAAGCCTGCACGAAGCGCGCGCCATCCTGTACTTCGCCGAAGTTCCAGCCTTCGCCGATCAGCTGCACATGGCGTCCGGCGGCCTGGTCGACCTCTTTCTGCAGGCGCTCCATGGCCGCGCGCGGCTGGTGGCCCATCAGGTCGTAGCGGTAGGAGTCGATCTTGTAGTGGCGCGTCCACAGCACCGACGAGTCGATCATCAGCTTGGCCATCATCGTGTTCTCGGTGGCCGTGTTGAAGCAGCAGGTCGAGGTCTCGATGGCGCCTTTCGCATCCAGCCGATGGTAGTAGCCGGGCACCACGCGGTCGAGGATCGATTTTTCTTCCTGGCCGGCGATGAAGGTGTGGTTATAGACCACATCGGTGCCGACGCGCAGGCCGGCCTTGTGCAGGTTCATCACCATCTCGCGGAACTCGACGATGCGGCGCGCGCCGTCCTGCGGGTCGCTGGCATAACTGCCTTCGACCGCATTGAAATGCTGCGGGTCATAACCCCAGTTGAAGCAGTCGGTATGGGCCGTCTTGCGGATCAGGGCCTGCTGGCTTTCGCCGTCCGGCGCGCCGGAAGGCTGGGGCAGCGCGCAGCCGATTTCCGGGATGCTGCCGATGTCGTACACCGGCAGCAGGTGGATGTCGGTCAGGCCGGCCCTGGCCAGTGCGCGCAGGTGCTTCATGCCGTTCGAGTTCGTCTCGGAGAACGCGCTGTACTTGCCGCGCCTGGCTGCAGGGACGGTGTCGTCGATCAGCGAGAAGTCGCGCACGTGCAGTTCATAGATGACCATATCGGTCTGGGCCTGCACCGTGGCCGGCGGCCGCGTCGCATCCCAGCCCGCCGGCTTGAGGTGCGGCGCATCGAGGTCGGCGATGTAGCTGCGCTTCGAATCCGCATTCAGGCTGACCGAATAAGGGTCGGTGACCAGGTTGCGCACCAGGCCGGCGCCAGGCACGACGACGTCGACCGCGTACTTGTAATAGGTGCCGGACAGGTCGCGCGGCAGGCTGGTGCCCCAGGCGCCGGTCTTGTCGTCGAGCTTCATCGCATGCACGGCGCCCGCCTTGCCCGTCGGGCCGTCATAGGTGCACACCGCCACCTGGCGCGCGGTCGGCGCCCACAGCCTGAAACCGGTTTTCTTGCCGGTCGGCGTGGCGCCGAGGTCGGGGATGGCCTCGGCGGCGGCGTACAGGTCGTCGAGCGCGCCGGCCGACTGCACCAGGGTAGCGGCGACCACGGCGCCGCTCGCATCTTCCTGCACCAGCACCAGTTGTTCGCGGTGCAGGGCCGGCAGGCGGGCGAGGTCGGTATCCAGCACGCGCAGGGTCGGGCCGGCCGCCACCCACTTGAAGCGCTCGGCCGCGGCTTGCGGCACGGCGGTAGGCGAGATCTCCAGCTTGATCGAACCGGCGGCGCCGGCGACTTTGTTGCCTGCCCTGGCGACGATCGATGCGGCAGGCGAGTGGTACAGGCGGAAGGTCGCATCAGGCGCGGCGCCGGGCCAGCGCACCAGGCGCTTGTCGAGCCAGACGGCGCGGGCATCGAGCTGCTCGCCATTGGCGTGCAGGACTTCCTGGAAGCCGGCGCTGTTGCAGATTTCAAGAGGGACCGCGGCATAGGCGGTCGAGGACAGGGAAGCCGCCACGAGGGCGATATGAAGTTTGTTCATGGTGGGTTGACGGCTCCGCCGTTCGCGCGTTCAAGCGGCCGGAAGAATACCGCCATGATTGGCAGTTGACAGGGAGTTGAACGCGTGGACGGCAAAGCCGTCCACCCCACGTTCAGTGCAGCGCGTGCATCACATCACGCAGCGTTGCCGCGATAGTGATCGACCATCTTGTAGCGCGTCGCATACCAGCCGAACGCGATCGCCGACAGTAGCGCGAAACCGGCAAAGAAATACATCTGCGCCGCCATCACGCCCATGCCGGTGCCTTCGATATACCCGACCACCGACTCGTTCTTGACGCTCGCGTTCACGATCAGCACCCACAGGTTGCCGACCGTGACGGCCAGGTACCACAGCGCCATGATCACGCCCTTCATCGAGGCCGGGGCCTGGCTGTAGGCGAATTCGAGGCCGGTTGCGGAAACCAGCACCTCGCCCAGGGTCAGCAGCGCATACGGCGCGATCTGCCAGGCGATCGAGATCGGGTCGCCGCCGTCGATCGCGACTTGCAGGTTGCCCACCACGACCCAGGCCGCGGCCGACAGCACGATGCCGGTGGTCATGCGGCGCAGCGGCGTCGGCTCGAGGCCGAACTTGCGCAGCAGCGGGAACAGGGCGAAGTTATTGAAGGGGATCAGGATCATCACCAGCAGCGGATTCAGGGCCTGCATCTGGGCCGGGATCACGTCAAAAGTCCAGCCGAAGACGCTCACCTGCGTCGTCATGGCATTGGCCTGCACGATCCAGGTCGAGGCCTTCTGGTCGAACAGCGACCAGAATGGGGTCACCAGCGCGAACACGATCAGGATGCGCAGCACGGCGCGCACGCCGTCCACCGCTTCTTGCGGATGCAGGCCGCGCGCGCGGTCGAGCTGCATCGAGGCGCCGATGCCGCCGAAGGCCATCAGCAGCACCAGTGCGGTACAGGCGCCGATCACGAAGCCCCATTGCACCGACATCGCCAGCGACACCACGGCTGCAAGCGCGCCGATGAGGGCCACGTTCAGGCCCGGACGGCCCTGGCCTGGGGCCTTGGCCAGCAGGGCGGTCTTGGCCACCTGCATGAAGGAGTGCGGGTTTGGCGGCGCCGGCGGCACGTGCACATACTTTTTCTTGCCGGCCCAGAACACCATGGTGGCGATGAACATCAGGATGCCGGGCACGCCGAAGGCCCAGGCCGGACCGTAATGCATCAGCAGCAGTGGAATCGCGAGCGACGCGAAGAACGAGCCGAAGTTGATGATCCAGTAGAAGGCGTCGAACACCACCTTCGCCTTGTGCTTGTTGGTCTGGTCGAACTGGTCGCCCACGAAGGAGGCCACCAGCGGCTTGATGCCGCCCGAGCCGAGCGCGATCAGGAACAGGCCGAAATAGAAGCCATTGACGTTGTCCTCGAAGATGGCCAGGCAGGCGTGGCCCGCGCAGTAGACGAGGCTGAGCCAGAATACCGTGTTGTACTTGCCAAAATAACGGTCGGCCAGCCAGCCGCCCAGCAGCGGGAAGAAGTACACGCCGATCACGAAGGTGTGGAACACGTGCTTGGCTTCGCCGGTGCGCATGTCTTCCGGCAGGAACATCAGGAGGGTCGTGATCAGGAAGGGTGTCAGGATGTTGCGCATCCCGTAGAAACTGAAGCGCTCGCAGCCTTCGTTGGCAATGATGTAGGGGATCTGCCGCGGCATGCGCCCGGAACCTGGTTTTGCTAGATCAGTCATCGACCGCTTCCTTGAAATGTCAAACAGACGCGATGCTATGCCGAGGGCGGCTCTCTTTGCAATAAAAATATTGTTGTGAAACAAACGAGAAACATATCGACGTAGTTTAGTTACTCACGCAACGTTCGTGGAAACGTTTTCGATTTCTCAAGTCCTTGAAATACAAGGAGAAATGAGGAGTTTTTTGGAAATTGTCGGAATTGTCAAGTTTTGTTGCGTCCTGTATATTGCCTAGAATTCCAAACCACGGACCAGCCATGACCCAGATCCCGACCACGACGAATCCGAACTGGTGGCGCGAAGCCATCATCTACCAGGTTTACCCGCGCAGCTACCTCGACACCAACGGCGACGGCATCGGCGACCTGGCAGGCATTACCGAGAAGCTCGACTACATCGCGAGCCTGGGCGTGGACATCGTCTGGCTGTCGCCGTTCTTCAAATCGCCGATGCGCGACTTCGGCTACGACATCGCCGATTACTGCGACGTCGATCCGATGTTCGGCACCCTGGCCGACTTCGACCGCCTGGTCGAGCGCGCACACGGCCTGGGCCTGAAGATCATGATCGACCAGGTGATGTCGCACACCGCCGACACCCACCCCTGGTTCGTCGAGAGCCGCGCCAACCGCGACAATCCAAAATCGGACTGGTATGTCTGGGCCGATCCGCTCCCGGACGGCAATCCGCCGAATAACTGGATGTCGGTGTTCGGCGGCTCGGCCTGGCAATGGGACACCCGCCGCAAGCAGTACTACATGCACAACTTCCTGGTGAGCCAGCCGCAGCTGAACTTCCACAATCCGGACGTGCAGAAGGCCCACCTGGCGGCCCAGCGCTTCTGGCTCGAGCGCGGCGTCGACGGCGTGCGCATGGATGCCTGCGTGTTCCACTTCCACGACCGCCAGCTGCGCAGCAATCCGCCGGCGCTGGTGCGCGACACCTCGACCGTGACCGACGTGAACCCCTACGGCATGCAGGCCCACATCTACGACAAGACCCAGCCCGAGAACATCGCCTTCATGGAAAAGCTGCGCGCGCAGCTGGACGAATTCGGCGCGATCTCGATCGGCGAGATCAGCTCCGACGACGCGCTGGCCCAGATGGACGAATACATGGCAGGCGGGAACAAGCTGCACATGGCCTACAGCTTCAACTTCCTGACCCCCGTGTTCACCGCTACCCACATCCGCACGCAGGTCGAGGACTTCGAGCGCCGCGTCAGGCAAGGCTGGGCCTCGTGGTCGGTCGGTAACCACGACGCGATCCGCGTGATGACGCGCTGGGGCGGCCCGCAGGCCACGCCGGCCCTGGCCAAGGTGGTGCTGGCGATGCAGCTCTCGCTCAAGGGCACCCCTTGCCTGTACCAGGGCGACGAGCTGGCGCTGCATGAAGCAGACGTGCCGTTCGAACTGCTGCAGGACCCGTACGGCATCACCTTCTGGCCCGAGTTCAAGGGCCGCGACGGCTGCCGCACCCCGATGCCATGGCAGGCCGACGCGCCGCACGCCGGCTTCACCGAGGGCAAGCCATGGCTGCCGGTGGAGCCATCGCACGCCGCCGCCGCGGTCGACGTGCAGGACAAGGATCCCGATTCGATGCTGAACTTCCAGCGCCGTTTCATCGCCCTGCGCCGCACGCTGCCGCAGCTGACGCGCGGCGGGATCGCCTTCTTCGACGCGCCGGAGCCGATCCTGGCCCTGCGGCGCGACCTGGATGGTCACGCCAGCGTGCTGGCCGCCTTCAACCTGTCGAACGCCGAAGTCAGCTTCGATTGGCCGGCATCTGGCGGCGCGGCGCAGTTCGAGGCCGGCCTGGCGGGCAGCGCCCAGGCCGGCCGCGTGACCCTGCCGCCTTACGGCGCCTGGTTCGGCACCCTGTCTTCGGAGGCATGATGAGCAGCCAGCAGGAGCCGGAAAAGTTCGCGCGCACGGCGTTCGCCGACGGACCGCGCCTGCTGGCCGACATCGGCGCGACCCATGCGCGCTTCGCGCTGCAGACGGCGCCGGGCGTGTTCCGCTCGGTCCAGGTGCTGCGCTGCGATGACTTCGAGGGCATCGTGCCGCTGCTGCGCCATTACCTGGCAGACCATGAAGACGTGCGGCTGAACCACGGCGCGTTCGCGGTCGCCAATCCGATCAACGGCGACTATGTGCGCATGACCAACCGCGCCTGGGAGTTTTCCACGGACGCGGTGCGGCGCGAGCTCGGCCTGTCGACGCTCCTGATCGTCAACGACTTCACCGCGCTGGCCACCGCGCTGCCGGGCTTCGCCAAGGATGACCTGATGCAGGTGGGGCCGGGCACGAAGGTGGAGGGCGCCGTCATCGGCGTGCTGGGGCCGGGCACGGGCCTGGGCGTATCGGGAGGGATCCCGACCGCGGACGGCTTCGTCACCCTCGGCAGCGAAGGCGGCCACGTCAATTTCGCGCCGGCCGACGAGCGCGAGTTCGCCATCCTGCAGTACGCCTGGCGCGAATGGCCGCACGTGTCGAACGAGCGCCTGATCTCGGGCCCGGGCATGGAAGTCATCTACCGCGCGCTGGCGCAGCGCAACGGCATCGATGCCGAGGCGCGCAGCGCGGCCGCCATCGTGGCCGGCGCGCTCGACGCCGACGACCCCTTATGCCTCGAGACCCTGGAATGCTTCTGCGGCATGCTGGGCGGCGCCGCCGCCAACCTGGCGGTGACCCTGGGCGCCTTCGGCGGCATCTTCATCGGCGGCGGCATCGTGCCGCGCCTGGGAGAATGGTTCGCACGCTCGCCGTTTCGCACCCGATTCGAGGCCAAGGGGCGATTCTCCGACTACCTGGCCGATATCCCGACCTATGTGATCGTCACCCCGAACCCGGCCTTCCACGGCGTGGCGACCATCCTGGCCGAGCACCTGCGCGGCCGCAGCGGCGCCAACACGCTGATGGAACGCATCGGCCAGCTGCGCCAGGAACTGTCGCCGGCCGAGGCGCGCGTGGCGACGCTGGTGCTCGAGCACCCGCGCACGGTGCTGAACGAGCCGATCGCCGAGATTGCGCGCCTGGCCGACGTGAGCCAGCCGACCGTGATCCGTTTCTGCCGCTCGCTGGGCTTCCAGGGCCTGGCCGAATTCAAGCTGAAATTTGCCAGCAGCCTGACCGGCGCCATTCCGGTGCGCCACAGCCAGGTGCGCATGAGCGACAGCACCCATGATTTGTCGGCCAAGGTGATCGACAACACGGTGTCGGCGATCCTGCGCTTCAGGGACCAGCTCGATGTGCGCTCGCTCGACCGCGCGATCGAACTGGTAAGCCGCGCGCGGCGCGTCGAGTTCTATGCGCTCGGCAATTCGCGCGCGGTGGCGCTGGACGGCCAGCACAAGTTCTTCCGCTTTAAAATCCCGACCGCGCTGTATGGCGACGCCCATTTGTTCACACTGGCCGCGGGATTATTGGGGCCGGGCGACGTGGTGATCGCGGTGTCGAATTCGGGTGGCTTGCCAGAGCTGCTGCAGGCGGTGGACATCGCGCGCGCCGCCGGCGCCGACGTGATCGCGATCAGCAACAGCCAGTCGCCACTGGCGCGCAAGGCCAGCGTGTGCCTGGCGGTCGACCACAGCGAAGACAGCACCAGCTTCCTGTCGATGATCTCGCGCATCCTGCAGCTGCTGCTGATCGACATCATGGCGGTGGGGATCTCGGTCGATGGCCAGCATGGGCCGGACGCCGGGCACGATCCGCGCCGGCTGCTGATCTCGCACCTGGACAGCTGATTAGTTGGCGCTCTTGATGTCGACGCGCTCGATCGTGCGGCGCCATTCCTGAAGGCTGAGCAGCTTGTCGGACTCGGTGTCGTCGACCAGGATTTCGCTGCCATCCTGGGCCACCAGGAAGCTTTCGCGGCGGCGTGCGTCGTCCGCCCGGTTCTCGACAAAACTGAGCTGGTAATACTTTTTTCCATTCACTTCGCGTGGGACCGGATCGTCCTCGATCACGGCGCCGTGCGCCTTGCCCTTGCTGCGCAGTTCGATCTGCTGCGACCAGGCCTGCAATTCCGGCAGCGCCAGCAGCGAGGCCATTGCATCTTCTTTCGTATGGACCGGCGCCTGGGCGACCGGCGCGGCTGGCGCTGGCGGCGTTTCCCGTTCGGCGCGCTTGCAGCCGGCAACGGCGCAGCACAGCGCAAGCGCGGCGACGGTCAGGCGCAGGGTAGGAGAAAAAGCGGCGCGTGTGGACATGGCGAGTCTCGTGATGGCAGGCGGTCATGGTAAACCATGCGTGTTCTACCAGCAACACAGGACGCCCAGCCATGAAGCACGGACAGCGTGAAAAACAAGGCTGTTGCCGGATTATCTTGCGGTCGATATAAGCTCAATTTCTCTACGGAAAGTAATTCGTGTTTTTCGCCACGAAATCACATTTTTCACCATGGAACCGGAATTTATTTGTAGAAATAATGCTATCCTGTAGGACCACTCCTACCAGAAGCATCGTATGGACCGCCGCCGCTCCGACTATACACGCCGCCTTGAAAAAACCTCGCAACGCGAGAAGCGCCTGGCTACGCTCGCCGTGCTTGGCGTCGCTGCCGGCGTGGCCGGCGTATTGGCCCCGCCGCTGAATATCGACTGGCCGAACCTGCTGCGCGAACGCGACGAGATCACCCACGTCGGCGCCGGTTCCTCGATGGTGCTGGCGCCGGTCGCCGCCCCGGCGCCCGCCGCCGAACAGGGCGCGGCGCGGCGCATCTATCCGTTTTCGATCATCCCCGGCGGCGTGGCCGACAAGGACGAGCTGGCGCGCGTCATCCGGGCCGACGTCGTGGTCGCCGCGCACTACGCGGGTTTCGACGTCGCGAATGCGCGCGCGGTGACCGTCACCGCGCCGCGCGCCGTGTACGTGTCGTACCGCAAGGGTGACCAGGTGTACTGGACCAAAAAGAAGCTCATGC
This sequence comes from Massilia sp. HP4, assembly GCF_005222695.1. Classification (GTDB taxonomy): domain Bacteria; phylum Pseudomonadota; class Gammaproteobacteria; order Burkholderiales; family Burkholderiaceae_D; genus Telluria. Next base: position 9,956 of record NZ_STGG01000007.1, read on the forward strand.
TGGCGCCCGGTGAAACCCTGCTGACCGACGGCAAGAACGAAATGCGGGCGCGCTGCGCGAACCGGATTTCCGACGTGCCCATGTTCCCGATCGAAGCCAATGGCCCGACCGAGACCGAACTCGATTCCTTCGTCGTCGACGGCGGTGGCGGCCTGATGGCCGTGGCGGCCGCGGTGGATGGACTGGATGACGGTCCGCTGGGCGAGCGCTTTAGCACCGCAAGCTTCCCTAACGGCGCTGGCCTGGTGGTGCCCGCTGCGGCTGCACCTGCGACGCGCAGTCCATGGGCGCCGGCCGCCAACACGCCGTCGATCCCGCCGATCTATGGCGGCGGCAGGATCGGCGACGAGACCAGCGAAACCGGCACCACGCCGCCAACGACGCCGCCTCCAGCGACGACGCCCCCGACGACGACGACGCCACCGACGACGACGCCACCGACGACGACGCCGCCAACGACGACGCCACCAACGACGACGCCACCAACGGCGACGCCACCGACGACGACGCCGCCAACGACGACGCCGCCAACGACGACGCCACCAACGACGACGCCGCCAACGACGACGCCACCGACGACGACGCCGCCTACCGATACGCCGCCTACCGATACGCCGCCGGACCCGCCAATCGTGACCGATCCCCCGATCGATCCTCCAATCGATCCTCCAATCGATCCTCCAATCGATATCCCGGTCGATCCTGAAGACCCGCCGGTTGAAGTGCCGGAGCCGGGTACCCTGTGGCTCGGTGGCGCGGCCTTCGCGGCCATGCTGTGGCTGCGCCGCAAGGGCGTGCGCGCCAAAGGCTGATCCGCCGAAGCGCCTTTTCAAGCGCCAGACAGCAAAAAGCCCGCAAGGCGTGAACCTTGCGGGCTTTTTTTCGTCGGGGAAGACCCGACGCCGACTGTGGCTGCAATCGGCGCGGGTCCCGGTGACGGCGTGATTTACATCATGCCGTCCATGCCGCCCATGCCACCCATGCCGCCCATGCCGCCCATGCCGCCGGCTGGCTTGTCTTCAGCCAGTTCCGAGACCATGCAGTCGGTGGTCAGCATCAGGCCGGCGATCGACGCTGCATTCTGCAGTGCCGAGCGGGTGACCTTGGCTGGATCCAGCACGCCCATTTCGACCATGTCGCCGTAGGTGCCGTTGGCGGCGTTGTAGCCGTAATTGCCGGTGCCGGCCAGGACTGCAGCGACCACGACCGATGGCTCTTCGCCGGCGTTCTGGACGATCATGCGCAGCGGCTCTTCCATCGCGCGCAGGACGATCTTGATGCCTGCATCCTGGTCAGGGTTGTCACCCTTGATGTCGATCGAAGCGCGAGCGCGCAGCAGGGCAACGCCGCCGCCGGCAACAATGCCTTCTTCCACGGCAGCGCGGGTAGCGTGCAGCGCGTCTTCGACGCGGGCTTTTTTCTCTTTCATCTCGACTTCGGTGGCTGCACCGACGCGGATCACGGCAACGCCGCCGGCCAGCTTGGCCACGCGTTCCTGCAGTTTTTCGCGGTCGTAGTCCGAGGTCGCTTCTTCGATCTGGGCGCGGATCATCTTGACACGGCCTTCGATCGATTCACCTTGGCCGGCGCCGTCGATGATGATGGTGTTCTCTTTGCCGACTTCGACGCGCGCAGCCTGGCCCAGTTCTGCCAGGGTGACTTTTTCCAGGGTCAGGCCGACTTCTTCAGCGATGACCTGGCCGCCGGTCAGGACAGCGATGTCTTCCAGCATGGCCTTGCGACGATCGCCGAAACCAGGCGCCTTGACGGCGACGGTCTTCAGGATGCCGCGGATGTTGTTGACGACCAGGGTCGCCAGCGCTTCGCCTTCGATGTCTTCGGCGATGATGACCAGCGGACGGCCAGCCTTGGCGACTTGTTCCAGCACCGGCAGCAGGTCACGGATGTTCGAGATCTTCTTGTCGCACAGCAGGATGAACGGCTGCTCGTGGACGGCCACTTGCTTGTCCGGGTTGTTGATGAAGTACGGCGACAGGTAGCCGCGGTCGAACTGCATGCCTTCCACGATGTCCAGCTCGTCGTTCAGCGACTTGCCGTCTTCGACGGTGATGACGCCTTCCTTGCCCACTTTTTCCATCGCTTCAGCGATGCGCTCGCCGATCGAGGTCTCGGAGTTGGCCGAAATGGCGCCGACTTGTGCGATCTCTTTGGTGGTGGTGGTTGGCTTGGCGATCTTTTTCAGTTCTTCGACGGTGGCAGCGACGGCCTTGTCGATGCCGCGCTTCAGGTCCATCGGGTTCATGCCGGCGGCAACGAATTTCATGCCTTCGCGCACGATGGCTTGTGCCAGCACGGTCGCGGTGGTGGTGCCGTCACCGGCGTTGTCGCTGGTCTTGGAAGCGACTTCCTTGACCATTTGCGCGCCCATGTTCTGGAGCTTGTCTTTCAGTTCGATTTCTTTCGCGACCGAGACACCATCCTTGGTGACGGTCGGGGCGCCGAACGAGCGCTCGAGCACGACGTTGCGGCCTTTCGGGCCCAGGGTGACCTTGACTGCGTTGGCCAGGATATTGACGCCTTCGACCATCTTGGCGCGCGCTGCGTCGCCGAATACTACTTCTTTAGCTGCCATTTGTTATTTCTCCGAATGTTTCGTGAATGGGGTCAGGGAATTACTGCTGGACGACGGCCATGATGTCTTCTTCGCGCATCACGAGCAGTTCTTCGCCGTTGACCTTGACGGCCTGGCCGGAGTACTTACCGAACAGCACGCGGTCGCCGACTTTCACTTCCAGCGGGCGGACCTGGCCGTTGTCTTGCACTTTGCCGTTACCGATGGCGAGGACTTCGCCTTGGTCTGGCTTCTCTGCCGCGGCATCAGGGATGATCAGGCCGGACGCAGTCTTGGTTTCCTGGTCGAGGCGCTTGACGATTACGCGATCGTGCAGAGGACGAAGGTTCATGCAAAACTCCTTAATATTCAGTGGTTTAACTAGCGTTTTTTGACATCGCCACAGCTTTTGGTTCAAGCGCCATGGCGGTCTGCAAAGAGTTGTTAGCACTCTCTACTAACGAGTGCTAATTATAGGGACGATAATTTGCCATTTCAAGCAGCAAGATTGCTAAATACTTTTGCGCGCTTGAGCTGGCACAAGTCGTCGTGGGCGTGCGCAATGTGTTTTTGGCATCACTTGCCAACGGCTGCGAAGTCGGCAAGAGGCGGGCAGCGTACACTGGCTGGCGCTTTCCTGCCGCACGCGAGGTCGCCGCAGCATCGGCAGCCAAGCCGTTGCCAGCCCCATCATGCCGCACCGCAGCGTGATTCGGTTGACGGAAAATCCATCTCGATCCTATAGTGTCGAATGATTTCCGAATTCCAAGACCTCTCAGACAAAATCGACCGGCTTGCCCAGCTGACCCAGTCGCTGCGCGCCGAGAATTATTTGCTGCGCCAGGCCAATACCCTGCTCAGCGCCGAGAACCTCGCGTTCAAGGAGCGCCTGATCGAGGCCCAGCGCCGGGTCGAGGCCCTGCTCGACGAGCTGCCCAAGCCGCCGGGCGAAGAAGGCGAAGAGGGCGGCGCGGGCGAGACTGCCGCCACGGATGCGGCTGCGGACCAGCCAGCTGGCATACCAGGCAATAGTGAGGCAGCACGATGATCCATCTCGACGTCACCATCATGGGCCAGCCGTATCGCCTGGCCTGCCGCGACGGCGAAGAACGTACCCTGCGCGAAGCGGTGAGCTACCTCGACGGCAAGATGTGCCAGCTGCGCGATTCGGGCAAGGTGAGGGGCACCGACCGCATTGCCGTCATGGCCGCGCTGAGCGTCGCCGCCGAGTTCTTGTCGGTGAAGTCGCCGCAGGGACCGCTATCGGATATGTCGATCCTCGAGGTCAAGCAAAAGCTCGAAGTGATGCACACGGTGCTCGACAAGGCATTGGCGCCGCAGGAAAATCTTTTTTGAAAAGCCGAATCCGTTTGACATGCCGCTTCAAAAGAGTAAACTGCGCTCTACCCTGCGGTGTTCGAGATTTGCCATATATTCCTTGAACCATTCTTACGCATAGGTCGTGGAACAAGTTCGATGGGAGTGAGCGTCACTCGTTTGACGAACCCGAAATTGATCTGACCGTGACCGCCTTGAACCGTTTTGGTTCAGGATGCCGGCAAAAACGGCACTGGCGGGGGCTGAATATCTAAGCGGTTGCGCACTTTTGTCGCAACCGCTTTTTTTTGTGCGCGCACCGGTTGCTGGGGCGCGCCTCGCGGGGAGAACGGCGCAATGCGCTATTGGTTGATGAAATCCGAACCGGACGAAGTCAGTTTCGACGACGTCCTGTCCGCACCCGGCCAGACCGTGGCCTGGTTTGGCGTACGTAACTACCAGGCGCGCAACTTCATGCGCGATGCGATGGCCGTCGGCGACGGGGTCCTGTTCTATCACTCCAGCTGCGCGGTGCCTGGCGTGGCAGGCCTGGCCGAGATCGCGAGCGGCCCCTATCCCGATGCTTCCCAGTTCGACCCCGCCAGCCATTACCACGACCCGAAGGCCACGCAAGAAGCGCCGCGCTGGATCTCGATCGACGTGCGCGCGACCGAACAAGGCCGCTACCTGCCGCTGGCGGAGATGCGCGCCATCCCCGCACTGGAAGGCATGGCCCTGCTGCAGAAAGGCAGCCGGCTGTCGATCTCGCCGGTGACCAGGGGCGAGTGGGATGCGATCGTCAAACGCCTGCGCGCCAGGGGAGCCTGAATGGACCCCTGGCTGATCCTGGCCCTGCTGGCGATGGGCACCTTCGGCGGCTTCGCGGCGGGCCTGCTTGGCATCGGCGGCGGCATGGTGCTGGTGCCGTTCATCGTGATGATCTTCACCGCGCGCGGTTTCGCCCACGAACTCGTGGTGCACATGGCGATCGCCACCGCGCTCGGCATCATCCTGTTTACGTCCATGTCGTCGGTGCGCGCCCACCACAAGCATGGAGCGGTGCTGTGGCCCGTGGTCGGCCTGCTGGCCCCGGGCATCGTGATCGGTTCCTGGATCGGTCCCTGGATCGGCAAGCAGATGAATACCGCCGTGCTGTCCTTCTTCTTCGGCTGCTTCGTGGCCTTCTCGGCCACCCAGATGCTGATCGGGAAGAAGCCGGCGGCGGCGCGTGAGCTGCCGGGCAAGCCGGGCATGTTCGCGATGGGCGGTTTCATCGGCATCCTGTCGGGGCTGGTGGGCGCCGGCGGCGGTTTCGTCTCAGTGCCATTCATGACGCGCTGTAATATCCGCATCCATAATGCGGTCGCCACCAGCGCGGCGCTGGGCTTTCCGATCGCGCTTTCCGGCACGCTGTCGAATATTTACTACGGCTGGGGCGAGCCGGGCTTGCCGGCCTGGTCGCTGGGCTTCGTCTACCTGCCGGCGCTGGCGATCATCGTGCTGGCCAGCGTCATCATGGCGCCGATCGGCGCCAGCACCGCGCACAAGATGCCGGTGCGCCAGCTGCAGCGCATCTTTGCCGTGATCCTGTATGCGCTGGCGGCCTATATGTTCTGGAAGGCCTTTCATTAAGCCTTCCTGACGCGCGCGCGGTCGAGCGGCAGGTCGCGCATGCGCAGTCCGCAGGCGTCGAATACCGCGTTCGCGATCGCCGCCGCGGCCGGGCCTTGCGCCGCTTCGCCGGTACCCAGGAAGGGCTGGCCGGGGCGGTCGATCAGGTGCACCTCGAGCTTGTCGGGAACCTGGCCGAAGCGCAGGATCGGATATGCGGCCCAGTCCACGGTCAGCACCCGTGAGGCGTCGAAGCGCACCTGTTCCAGCAGGGTCCAGCTGGCCGATTGCACGATGCCGCCCTCGATCTGGTTGCGCACGCCGTCCGGGTTGACGATCTCGCCGCAATCGACCGCGCTCGCCACGCGCACGATGCGCACCAGCCCCGTCTCGCGCGCCACTTCCACTTCGACCGCCAGCGCGCAATACGACGCCAGGTTCTTGTAGCGCGCGAAGGCGAAGCCGCGTCCGCGCCGCGGCGAACGTTCATAGCCGTCCCAGCCGAATTTGGTCGCCGCCAGCTTTACTACGTCGATGGCGCGCGGATCGTCCAGGTGGCGCAGGCGGAAGGCGACCGGATCGACCCTGGCCGCGCGCGCCAGCTCGTCCATGAAGCTCTCGATCGCGAACACATTGCAGTACGCCCCCAGGCCGCGCATGGCCGAGGTGCGCAGCACCGCCTTCGGCTGGAAGTGGTGGGTCACGCGCGCGTTCGGCAGCAGGTAATAGGGGATCGCATTGCGGTCGCCGCTGCCCTCGGGCTGCGGGCTGGGTTTCGGCCTTGGGGGCGTGAACGGCTTTGCCAGATGCGTGGCCGGCAGCAGGTTGCCGGCCTTGCCAGGGCGGGTATTGTGCGAGGGCGTGAAGACGTCGTACTGCCAGTCGGCGATGCGGCCGTCAAGCCCGAGCGTGGCGGCCACCTGCGCCACCATCGCCGCGCCGAACGGCTCCCAGCCGTGTTCGTCCTCGCGCATCCACTGCACCCGTACCGGGCGGCCCGGGAAGGCGCGCGCCAGCAGGGCGGCGTCGGCCGCCACGTCGTCGGCGGCGTTGTGGCCGTAGCAGCCGGAACCCTCGACGTGGATGCAGCGGATCGCGTCTTCCTTGGCCGCCAGCAGTTCGGCCAGCGCGCTCCTGAGCGGGAACACGCCTTGCGAATGGGTCCAGACGGTGTAGCGCTTGTCCACCAGCTGGGCAATGGCGCAGGACGGGCCGATGGAGGCGTGCAGCTGGAAGGGGCGGGTGAAGGTGGCGCTGAGCTTCGTGCCTTGCTCGACCCGCGTGCCGCGCTCGAGGATGGTCGTCGGTTCGGATGGCTGCGCCATGACCAGCGCCTTGACGCTCGGGTGGACCGGCAGCGCAGCCGGCATGTCCCAGCGCGCCGCGCGCGCCAAGGCCGCCGCGGCTTTTACGGCGCGGTATTCGCCGTCGGCGATCACGGCCAAAAAGCGGCCGTCGCGTACCACTTTCAAGACACCGGGCAGGCGCATGACGGCGGCGGCATCCAGCTCGATCAAGCTGGCCGCCTGCGACGGCGGCCGCACCACCCGCGCATGCACCATGTCCGGCAGGCGCAGGTCTTGCACATAGGCGCGTCCACCCGTGACCTTGGCCGGGATGTCGACCCGTGGCAGCGATTGGCCGATTGCGGTCTTCGGCCCGGGAGCGGGCGGCGCCGGCTCTGGCGTCGCACGCACATGCAGTTCCTGGCCGCTCACCAGCTGGCCGAAGCTGGCGCGGCGGCCATCGAGGGCGATAAAGGCGCCATCCTTCAATGCCAGGCCGGCCGCGGGGACTTTCATGCGCGCCGCTGCGAGTTCCATCAGGCGTGCGCGGACCTGGCCGGCCGCGTGGCGCAAGGCGGTACCGCTGTCCTTCATCGAATTGCTGCCGGCGGTCATGCCCTCATCCGGCGTGCGCGCGGTGTCGGCGGTGACTAGCCGCAGGCGCGAAGGGGCGATGCGCAGCTCGGCGGCCACCACCTGCAGCAGCGCGGTCTTGATGCCTTGCCCCAGCTCGGCCTTGCCGGTGAAGACCGTGATCGCCTCGCTGGCGTCGATGCGGATCCAGGCGTCGAGCCAGGGCGTCGTTTCCAGGCTTTTCGGCAGTTCGCCCTGTGCCGACCATGCCGGCATGGCGAACGACAGCGTCAGCGCGCCGCCCGCGGCCAGGAAGCGGCGCCGGCCCTGGTCGGCACTCATCGCTTGCCTCCCGCAAGCTTGTCCGCCGCGCGCCGCACCGCGCGCAGGATGCGCATATGCGTGCCGCAGCGGCACAGGTTGGGCGACATATGGGCGCGGATTTGCGCGTCGGTCGGCGCCGGGGTCTTTTCGAGCAGCGCGGTGGCCTGCATGATCATCCCGGCGATGCAGTAGCCGCACTGCGCCGCCTGTTCGTCGATGAAGGCCTGCTGCAGCACGCCGGGCGTGCGCGCATCGCCCAGCCCTTCGACAGTGCGCACCTGGCGCGCGCCGATGCCCGACACCGGCACCATGCACGACATGACCGGCTGGTCGCCCAGCAGCACGGTGCAGGAGCCGCATTGCCCGAGTCCGCAGCCGAACTTGGCGCCGTTCAGGGCCAGTTCGTTGCGCAGCACGTACAGCAGCGGCGTGTCGGCGTCGACGTCGACGGCATGCTGCTTGCCGTTCACCCGCAGGCGGTAGGTGGTCATGGTGCCCTCGCTTTGCGTACTTGTTCGTCCAGGCCAGGCCAGGCCGGCTGGCCGGCGCCATACTTGCGCAGGTAGGCGGCCAGCGCGCCGGCCTGCTCGATGCTCAGGATCGCCTTGAAGCCCGGCATCCAGCGCCCCGGTTCGCCGTCCTGCGGCAGGATGCCGTCGTCGACGATGTGGATCAGGCTGCGCGGGTCGGGGTCGTACAGCGCGATCGCCTTTTGCAGCGGCAGCGCGGTGCCCGAACCCGGGCTGCGGCCGACGTCGTGGCAGCGCGCGCAGGAATTGGCGTACAGCGCATGGCCGAGCCGCATGCGCGGCAGCTCGGGGTCATCAAGCGCGGGCGGCGGCAGCGGACCGGCTGTCTGCGCCGGCGTGGCGCGCACGGGCGCTTGCGACAGATTGCTGTGCGCCCATGCGGCGAGCGCGGCGACGTCGGCGTCATCGGCCTGCGCCAGGTGCATCACCACGTCCTGCATCGGGCCGCCGGCCACCGCGTGGTCCTCGGCCATGCCGGTGCGCAGGTAGGTATGCATCTGCTCGCGCGTCCATGGCAGCGGCGAGGGCGAGTTGCGGTTCAGGGCCGGCGCATACCAGTCCTCGGCCTCGCCGCCATCGAGCTGGCGCTTCAGGTCCGGACCGCCCAGCCTGGTGCGTGGTGTATGGCAGGCGGCGCAGTGGGCGACGGCGTCGGCCAGGTAGGCGCCGCGGTTCCATTCGGCCGATTGCCGCGGGTCGGGCCGCCATGGCGCATCGTCCAGGTACAGCACGTTCCAGAAACCGACCAGGGGGCGCAAACCGAAGGGGAAGATCATGTCGTTGGCGCGCGCCGGGGCCTCGATCGGCGGGCGCGTCATGAAGTAGGCGTACAGGTCGTCGACGTCGTCCTGCGTCATGCGCACATAGTGGTTGTAGGGGAAGGCGGGATACAGCCTGCGGCCGTCGCGCGAGACGCCCTTGCGCATGGACCGTGTAAAAGCTTCAGGGCTCCAGGCGCCGATGCCGGTCGTGGCGTCGGGGGTGATGTTGGTGCTGTGGACGGTGCCGAACGGCGTCTCCATCGGCTTGCCGCCGGCGAAGGGACGCGCCAGGTCGGCGGTGTGGCAAGAGGCGCACATGCCCAGGCGCGCGAGATTGGCGCCGCGTTCGATGCGCGCGTCGTCGAAAGAGGGTGCGGTCGTCAGCGGCGCCAGCGCGGGGCGCCACATGATGGCAAAGGCGATGCCTGTCGATACGACGATGGCAGCAAGAAGCAGCCACCATCCGGTATGCCGCTTGCGCCTTGTTTGATCCATGTCGGCTCCGATCCGTGGAGCCCCATTGCCGAGCGTGCAGGGCGAGCGCTCTGTGCGCTCGCCCACGCACGCATGTGACATACCTCGATCAGGCGGTCACTGGACGGCCCGGCGCCTGGCGATAGGCCCAGGCCAGCATGACCAGGGCCGCGACGATCATCGGCAGCGACAGCACCTGGCCCGAAGTGATCGGCAGGCCGAACACCGTGGTTTCCCAGTCCGGCACGCGGAACCACTCGGTAAAGAAGCGCGCGCAGCCATACAGCAGGGTGAACATGGCCCCGACGGCCAGGCGTGGACGCGCCTTGCGCGCGAACAGCCACAGGATCACGAACACCAGCACGCCGTCGACCAGCGCCTGGTACAGCGGCGACGGATGGCGGGGACCGGCCACGCCGGGCCACAGCATGGCCCACGGCAGGTTCGGATCGGCCAGGCGGCCCGGCAGTTCGGCGTTGATGAAGTTGCCCATGCGGCCGGCCGCATACCCGAGCGGCACCAGCGGCGCGATGAAGTCGTAGACGTCGAGCAGGTTGCGCTTGCGCTTGCGCGCCCACAGCGACATCGCGATCAGGACGCCCAGGAAGCCGCCGTGGAAGGACATGCCGCCCTTCCAGATCATGAAGATCTCGAGCGGGTGCTCGAGGAAGTACAGCGGCTGGTAGAACAGCACCTCGCCCAGGCGGCCGCCGACGATCACGCCCAGCATCCCGTAGAACAGCATGTCGTCCAGGTCGTCGCGGGTCCAGCCCTGCGCCGCCACGTGGGGCATGCGGATGCGTACCCGGCCCAGGATGATGAACAGGGCGAAGGCCACCACGTACATCAGGCCATACCAGTGGATTTGCACCGGGCCGAGCGCAATCGCGATCGGGTCCGGCTGCGGATGAATCAGCATAGTCAGTCTCTCTTCAGTAATTCGAGGAAGCCCTTCAGTACGGGCGAATCGTTATCGCGCCGCCAGGCCAGGCCGGTTTCGGCCAGCGGCGCCGGGTCGATCAAGGCACGGTATTCTACGCCGGGACGCATCAGGTTCGACACGGATTGTGGCACAAGTGCCAAGCCCATGCCGCCGGAAACCAGGCTGACGATGGTCTGCATCTGGATCGCTTCCTGGCCGATGGTGGGCAGCACGCCGGCCGCGCGAAAGGCAGCGAGGATCGCATCGTGCAGGCTGGGGGCCACCGCGCGCGGGAAGATCACCAGCGGCAGCGGCGGCAGGTCGCGCAGGCGCACCGGGCCAGGCTGCGAGAGCGCCGGCAGGCCGCTCGGGGCGCACAGCACCAGCGGCTCGTCGACGATCTTGAGGTAGGCGAGCGCGCCGTCGGCCATGGCGTCCGGCATGCCAGGCTGCGGCGGGATCACGAAGCCGGCGTCGATGCGGCCCGAGAGGAGTTCCTCGAACTGGACGTCGGAAGTCGCCTCTTGCAGCACCAGGCGCACGGCGGGGAAGGCCGCGCGATAGCGGCGCAGCACGTCGGGCAGCATGCCGAGACCCGCGGTCGAGACGAAGGACAGGGCCAGGCGGCCCGCTTCGCCGCTGGCCGCGCGCCGCACCAGCTCGGGCAGGGCCGCCGCTTCCTCGAGAATGCGGCGCGCCTCGGGCAGCAGGGCGGCGCCGGCCGCGGTCAGCCCGACCATCCGCCGGTTGCGCACGAACAGCGGGGCTTTGAACAATTCTTCGAGGTTGGCGATGCTTTGCGACAGCGGCGGTTGGGTCATGTGCAGGCGGCGCGCGGCGCGGCCGAAATGCAGCTCTTCGGCCACGGTAACGAAATGGCGCAGCTGGCGCAGTTCGGGATGCATTGGTGATGGGTCAGGTGCTGTGATATGTCCAATGTATCACAGCGCCCGGCGGCTTGGCCCGATTGGCTGGTCTAGCGGCGCTTGTCGAGGGTCTTCTTGACTCTCTCGTTGCGGCGCCTGTCCTGCACTTCATGTTCCTTCTTCTTGTCGAGTCCGAGCATCTTCTCGATGAACTCGAACCAGACGAAGGCGAATGCCACCAGACCGGCGATGATCCACCAGGACAGGTCGGCAAAACGCCAGACTTCAAAGAAGCGCAGGGCGGCCAGGGCAACGATCAAGAGGATTAAGGGCATGGTGTAGGTTCCTTCCAGCCCTGCATCTTACAAAGAAAAGAATGCCGACGGGCAAAAGTTGTCTATTTCTTGTTACAGGATATTGGTAAACGTGGCGATCGCGTTACAGAGTGTATCGCCCCCATTTACCTGCGGGGAAAGGGGGTAGAATCCACTCAGTCATCAATTCGGAGAAACAAATGAAGCGGTCCCTGATGTTGTGTGTGGTGCTGTCGGCTTTCGCGTCGTCGGGTGCCTTCGCCCAGGCCGACCTGGCCAAGGCCAAGAATTGCATGGCTTGCCACACCGTCGCCACCAAGCTGGTCGGTCCTGCCTACAAGGACGTCGCGCAGAAGTATGCGGGCCAGAAGGGCGCCGAGGACAAGCTGGTGCAAAAGGTGCTGAAAGGCGGCTCGGGCACCTGGGGCCCGATCCCGATGCCGGCCAATCCGCAAGTGAGCGAGGCCGAAGCGCGCTCGCTGGTCAAGTGGGTGCTGGCGACCAAGTAAGTCGAACAGATTCGCAAACAAATGAAGCGCGCCTGCGTGAGCACGGCGCGCTTTTTCTTTGGCTAAGCATGACGACCGCCCAAACGATCCACTAGGGTCAGAGTCGAATTAATTGGCAATTTCCTTAAAACCTTACGAATCAATTAGGGTCAGAGTCGATTTCTTTGACAACTTTTTGCTCAAACGAAAGTTGCTATTGATTTTATGCGCCGTGAGGATATAGCTCGTTGGGTAGGAGACGCTTGCGTCGAGCAAGGTCAAGTTCAACTTAACCGCCGCTTGACCATAGTCACATGGTGGGGAATTGGCAGGTGCACTGCAGCGTTGGAAAGACCGCCAGAGCCGGGAAATTGCTCAGTAAGTCGACTCTGACCCTCATTGATTCGTAAGGTTTTGGGGAAATTGCCAATTAATTTGACTCTGACCCTAAGGGTTGGTTTGGCTTGCTGCATTGGCGGCTCGAAGCTGGTCGGCGTTGCACGCGCGGGTAAAGCGCCTCGTCGGCTACACTGGTGGCCCACCTATCAGGAGCAAGCATGAGAGTGATTCGGACCGCAAGCATCGCATTGAGCATGGCAACCTTGTGCGCAACGAACGCGTTTGCACAGCAAGTCAATATCAAGCCTGGACTGTGGCAGATCGACATGACGCTGCCAGGCCAGGCGGGCGGCAATCAGATGGCGGGTGTCGTCGCGCTGATGAAAAGTCAGATGGCCTCGATGTCGCCGGCCCAGCGCGCAGAGATCCAAAAAAGGCTGGGCGCCAGTGGAACGGAATTCTCCGACGATGGCTTGCGCACGAAACAGTGCATCACCAAGGAGGATGTCGCGAAGTTCGACCTGTTCGGTAAAAAAGGGCCAGAGGGCTGCACCAGGAATGCCACGCCGGTCGCTGGCGGCGTGAATGTGAGCATGCAGTGCACCCAGCCGCAAATGAAAATCGATGCCGTCGTGAGGACCCCGAGCGACACCGCCTATACCTTCGACTCGACTGCCACCGTGGCCGGTCCGAACGGCATGATGGTGACCCAGAAAACCACCGGCTCAGGCAAATGGCTGGGCAGCGATTGCGGCAATGTCGCGCCAGTGTCTGGCAAGGGATGAATGGGTTCCGCGCGGGGGGACGATTGGCGGCCCCCCGATTTTAATCGGTCTTCTCCAGGAAAATCTGGCGACGTGACAGTCAGCGAATCACATCCATCCGCGTACGCTTGCCGCCCTTGTAGGTATACAGCGTCAGCGCGCCATTCAGGATGTCGCCCGAGGCATCGAACTGGATGGTCCCGGTCACGCCCTCGTACTTGATCTTCTTGAGCTCGGGCAGGTATTTGGCCGGCTCGGCCGATTTGGCGTTCTGCATCGCGGTCGCCATCACCATCACCGAGTCGTACACATACGGCGCATACAGCTGCACCTCGAGCCCCGTCTTCTGCTTGAAGCGGTTGCGGAAGTCGGCCATCACCTGTTCTTGCGCGCCTTTCACGCCGCCCGCTTCGGCGCATACGACCTTGTCCTCGCCGACCGCGTCGCCCGCCAGGCGGCCCAGCGCCGTGGTGCACATGCCGTCGCCGCCCATGAAGCGGGCATTGATGCCGAGCGCCTTCATTTGCTTGAACATCGGGCCGGCCACCGCGTCCATGCCGCCAAAGAACACCAGGTCGGGCTTCTTGGCGCGGATCGCGGTGAGGATGGCGGTGAAGTCGGTGGCAGTGGCGGTGGTGAACTGCTTGTCGACGATGCGCACGCCCGGCCCCTTGGCCGCCTTCGCGAATTCGGCGGCCACGCCCTGGCCGTAGGTGGTGCGGTCGTCGATCACGGCGATGTTCTTGACCTTGAGCGTCTCGACCGCATACTTGCCGAGGGTGCCGCCCAGCTTGGCGTCGTTGGCCACCACGCGGAACACGCCCGGGAATTTCTGCCTGGTGAACTGGGTCGCGGTGGTGGCCGGCGAGACCTGCACCAGGCCGGCGTTGTGGTAGATGCGCGAAGCCGGCACGCTGGTGCCCGAATTCAGGTGGCCGACCACGCCATTCACCCTGGCGTCGGCCAGTTTCTGGGCCACCGCCGTGCCTTGCTTGGGATCGCTGGCGTCGTCCTCGGCCAGCAGCTGCAGGGTGACCTTCTTGCCGTCGATGGCGAAGCCCTTGGCGTTGAGCTCATCGATCGCCATGCGCGCGGCATTCTCGTTGTCCTTGCCGAGGTGGGAATTGGGACCGGAGACCGGCCCCACATGGCCGATCCTGACGACCTGCTGGGCGCCGGCGCTGCCGGCAACGAGGGACATGATGAAAGCGAAGGCGATGAACCTGGGGCTGGACCGCATGGACGTCTCCGAAAGGGATGAATTGCCGAGCAACGTTACAGCAATTCACCGCCTTCGGAAAGCGATAAATACAGGGTCGCGTTCAGCGCGTGATGCGGCGCCTGGCGACGTCTGCCAGCGTCTTCGACAAGCCCTGGGCGCCGGTCTCGCTGCTGGCGGCCATGTAGCCGCGCACATAGGCGGCCTGCTTGGCGACCTGGCTGCTGCCGCCCTTGAGTTCCTCGAGCAGGTGGTCGGCTACCGCCATGTCGTTCAAGAGACCAAGGCGGTCCTGCAGCCTTTCCAGGTGGCCCACGTAGCGCTTGACGCGGCGCGCCGGCAGCAGGTCGCGGAAGAACTCGGCCGCATAGCGCGCCTTCTTGGCCGCGATGCGCACCCGGTGGCGGCCCGGCGCGTCGCCTTCTTCCAGGCCGCCGATGCGCTTGGCCAGCCGCTTCTCGGCCTTGCGCAGCAGGGGCAGGGCAGCCTTGGCGGCGCGCTCGGCCAACGGAGAGTCCTTGGCCAGCGTGCCGTCAGGACGCCAGCGGCGTTCGCCGAGCCATTCGTTCAGCTGCGTCATCAACTCGAGGTAGCGCGGCTCGCGCAGCACGTTCAGGATGTGCGCGTGATGGGCATGTGCACGCTCGTGCGCGGCCTGGCGCAGCGCCGAGGAATCGAAGCCCTGCACCCGTTCGAGGGTGGAGTCGGCCAGCACGTCCCAGTCGCGCGCCGGTCCCAGTTCGCCGGACAGCCACTCGATACTGGCGTGCAGGGCGACCGGCGGTGGCGCCAGGTCTTCGAACATCGCGAGCAGCGCGCGCAGGCGGCGCAGGCCGACCCGCATCTGGTGCAGGCTCTCGACGTGCTGCGCGAGCACGCCGGGCACATTGGCTTCGATCTGCCGCACACAATTGAGTCCGATGGACTGGAAGGCGTCTTCCAGGGTCATGCGCCCGCGCAGACGCACCGGTTCGGCCTTGATCGCGCGGATTGGTTCTTCCTTCGGCAGCGGCCGGTCTTCCTGCGGATCGTCCGCGGCCTGCGGCGCGGCGGCCGGGATGGCGGAATCCGGGCGCAATTCCTGGTCCAGCTGCTTGAACGATTCCAAACCGCTGGCCGCCCTCTCGAGCGGCTTGTTGTCCGCCGTTTCGGCGTTCTTCGGCGCCCGCTGCGCCGGCTTTTGTTGCTTGGCCATGGTGGTCCTTTCACTGACAAGACGTCGATGAGCCTAGCATACGCTTGCTTACTGTCCAGTCTGTCGCCACATGACAGGAAGATGACATCGGGCCGCGCGGGCCGGCGCGTTTACTTCGCGATACGATAGATGACGTCCACGCCCTGCACCAGCTTCTGCACGCCGACCAGCAGCGGATCGCGCGGCGCAGCGACCGGGGCATGACGCGGTCCGTCGGCGGCCAGGCCCATCGCATTCGACAGGTTTTTCAGTGGGGCGAGCGCGACGCCGTTGGCCGGTCCGAGCTTGGCGCCGATGCCGCGCGCGATGTTCTGCGCCTTCAGGCGCGCGGCGCCCAGCGCCTGGCTCACCAGCTCGGCCTCGATCTTGTCGCCGTCGCTGCGGCTGAAGGCCACGGCCAGCGATTCGACGTTGGGCATCGCCATCAGGGCCTGGATCAGCGCGGTCCAGCCATCCAGGTCGCGCACCGTGGCATGGATCGCGGCGCGGGTCTCGATCGCCTGCACCGTATCGCCCTGCTTGAGCGGGCGGCGCCACAGGTCTTGCACCGAGATGTCCTCGACCGCGACGCCATGCTGGGCGAGCAGCGCGCGGCTGGCGTCGAGCCGCTCGCTCACCAGCTTCCAGGCCGCCTCCAGGTCGGCGTCCTGGCTGACGATCTCGAAATCGATCTCGCCCGTATTCGGCATCACGTGCAGGTCGGCGGCGGCGTTCACGTGGATGAAGGGATAGGACGGGAGGTCGGCGGCCAGCGCCGGAACGAAGGGGGAGGCTGCGACGGCGAGTGCGACGGCGAATTGCTTGAGCATGACGGTCCTTGTGATGGCGGGATCACTCCCGGTGACGGTCAGCTTAGGTTATCTAGACATTGATGTCTAGAAGTGCGCGCTATTCCATGTGGCTTGCATGAGCGATGGATGACATGGACTGTCAGTCGCAGAAGCGCCGGTAGGCCCGGTCGCGGAAGTAATGGGCGACGGCGTCCGGCCCGTGGCTGGGATCGCACAGGGCGACGTGGCCGTCTGGTCGCACGAGATAGTGGGCGTTGCGCGCGAAGCCGGCTTCTTCGTGGCGGCGGCTCCAGGCGAATTCGCGGATCGGCATGCCGTGCAGCAGGCACCAGGCGCGCAGGCCGTCGCCCGCTTCGCCGTAGACCTGCACCTGCCAGTCGATCTTGTCCAGCGGCGCGTGGTTGTCCACGCCATCGGCCTCGACCCAGGGCAGCCGGTCGCCGGCCGTGATCGTCCCTGCGCTGCCGATGCTGAGCGGGCTATCGTGGTAGTCGATCGTGATTTGCGAGACGATCTTGAAGATCAGGTCGCGCATCGCATCGATGCCATAGGCGACGGTGGCGAACAGCGGTGCAATGCGGGTGCGCATGAAGTCGGCGAAGTTGCCCTCGGCGGTGATGAAGTTGAACATGCGGTCGGTGGTGTCGACCAGCTTGCGCGCGAACGCGATGCGCTCGGTTTCATAGCTGTCGAGCAGGCTGTCGGGCGCCTCGTGGCGCACCACGGCGGCCAGTTTCCAGGCCAGGTTGACGGCGTCGCCGATGCCGGTGTTCATGCCCTGGCCGCCGGCCGGGCTGTGCACGTGGGCGGCGTCGCCGACCAGGAACACCTGGCCGCTGCGGTAGTGATTGGTGACGCGGTGATGCACGCGATAGGTCGAGAACCAGTGCACCTGGTCGACCCGCAGCCCCAGGCTGGACAGGGCGCGGTGGCTGACGTCGTCGAAGGTGTAGGGGCCGCCGCCGTCGCGGCCCCCGGCGTGGACCCCGTGCACGGTGCCGACCAGGCGCCCGCGGCCGGTATCGGTGTAGGGCAGCATCAGCACGAAATCGGCGGTCTCGAGCGAGACATGCACCTCGCCGTCGGCCGCGACACCGGCCGCCTGGACGTCGGCGACATAGAAAATGTGGTCGTAGGTACCGCCCGGGAAGCCGGCGCCGAGCGTCTGGCGCACGGTGGAGCTGGCCCCGTCGCAGCCGGCCAGGAAGCGTGCCTCGCATTCGCGCAGGCCGCCGTCGGCGTCGCGCAGGCGCGCCACCACGTAGTCTTCGCGGTCTTCGAAGGCAAGGAGCTCGACCAGCCGTTGCACGTGGACCCCGGCTTTCTCCAGGTGGCGCAGCAGGAGCCGTTCGTGCTGGTCTTGCGGATACACGAGCACGAAGGGATAGGGGGTGAGCTTGTCGCCGGCATCCTGCAGCGACAGGCGTGCGCGGCGTTTGCCCTTGATCCACATATTCAGGGCGACGTTGCGCTTGCCGGCGGCGATCGTTTCGTCGGCCAGCCCGAGCTGGCGATAGAGTTCGAGCGTGCGTGCCTGGACCGCCATCGCGCGCGAGGTCGTGCCAGGCTGCGCCGCCTTGTCGACGATCGCGACCTTGACCCCCTGGTGCGCCAGCCACAGGGCCAGGACCATGCCGGTCGGCCCCGCGCCGGCGATGAGCACGTCGTACCTGTCCACCGCCGTCTCCTTCATCTATTTTACTCAGATGCCGGCGTGGCGCAATGGTTCCGCGGACGTTTGCCGGTCAGGTCAGTCTACTACCTCGAAATCCAGGTCGCGTCCCTCCTGCGCCAGGTTACCGGCGAAGTCGGCGGCGTGGATGCGCAGGATGTACTGGCCCGGCGCGAGTTCGCCGATGCGCCAGCTGCCGGTCTGGATCTCGCCATCCTGCAGGCGGTTGTTGAGCGCGTAGTCGAACTGGGTCGACTTGCTGCCATAGACCGTGATGCCGCTGGTCGGCGCGTACACGGCCTTGACGGCGTCCTGGTTGCGCGGCAGGCGGTCGTAGGCCTGGGTGATGACGGCATGTTCGTAGCCGGGCAGCGCCGTGCCGTCGGCGCGCAGCAGCTGGTATCCCAGCTTGTACAGGCCGAGCTTGCGGCGCGCCAGGTTGCCGTTCACCTGGTCGTAGGCGTTGACGACCACCTGCACGTCGCCCAGGCTGCGCGCCAGCCGGATCGGCTGGCCCTTCCTGGCCACGATGCGCTTGCCGGCGCCGTCGTACAACGCGATGCTCTGGATGACCGGCGCGACGGTGTCGCGAAAGCCCACGAACGGCAGCGTCAGCGGATTGACCACGTTGCCGCCCTGGTAGTAGTCGAGGTGGACGTGGGCCATGGCATTGATGGTGCCGAGCGGATCGCCCACCGCGAAGCGGGTGCCGCGCGGGACGCGCACGCGCTCTGCTTTACCCTTGGCGTCGCGCAGGATCTGGAAACGCGGATCGAGCGGCCGGCCCTGCGGATCGCGGCCGACGCGCATGTGGATATAGGACAGCGTGCCCACGCTCAGGCCTTCGCTGAGCGTATTGAAACCCCAGTTGGCATGCGGGTCGGTGACCTTCGATGGGAACACCGCCAGCACC
This sequence comes from Massilia sp. HP4, assembly GCF_005222695.1. GTDB lineage: Bacteria > Pseudomonadota > Gammaproteobacteria > Burkholderiales > Burkholderiaceae_D > Telluria. The sequence goes on from NZ_STGG01000007.1 coordinate 28,887, forward strand.
TTGGCGCCGACGTCGGCGCGCACGTCGAGACCGGCGTGGAAGTGGTGGCGGCTGTCGCCGTTATAGGCGCCGCGCACCTCGCCCATCACGCCGACGACTTCATGCGCCATGTCTTGCGGGCCGACCGGCCAGGGCATCGATTCGCTGCGCTTGACGAGCGCCGGACGCGCCAGCACCGGCGCAGCTTCACCCTCGCGCGGCGGCGCCAGCCGGTGCACGCGGTGGGCATTGGCATCGGCCACCACCAGGCTGCCATCGCGGCCGACCGCGATGCCGCGCGGGCCGTACAGCTGCACCGTGCCGTCGCTGCCGAAGCCGTTCGGGTCGAGCGGGCGGTCGACGTCCTGCAGCGGCCGCAGTTCTCCTTCCGGCGTCAGTTGCAGGATGCGCCCGCCTGAGCTGGCGGCAATGTACAGGTAGCCGTCGCGCGTGAGCGCCAGGCCCGCCGGACGCCGCAGCGGCGGGCGGACTTCTCCTTCGAGCGGGATCGCCAGCGTGTCGACCGTGCCGTCGGGCTTGATGCGGCGCACCGCGTGGTTGCCGGTGTCGGCCACGTACAGCGTGCCGTCGCGGCCAGCCGCCAGCGCGCTCGGGGTGTCGAAGCCGGCGTCAAGCAGCGCGCCATCGAGCAAGCCGGGTTTGCCATTCCCGGCCAGCGTCGTCACCGTGCCGTCAGGGGCGATGCGGCGGACGCGGTCGTTGTAGGTGTCGGCCACGTAGACGATGCCGGCATCGTCCACCGCGATGCCGACCGGGCCGTTGAACTGGGCCGCACGGCCCACGCCGTCCAGGTAGCCGGGGCTGCCGCTGCCGGCCAAGGTGGTCACCGCGCCATCGGGCGCCACCTTGCGCACCGCGTGGTTGCCGGTGTCGGCCACGTACAGGTTGCCTTCATGGTCGAGCGCGATGGCGGATGGGGTGTGGAAGGCGGCGGCGGCGCCGATGCCGTCGGCAAAGCCTTCCTTGCCGCCGGCCAGGGTCGAGACCGCGCCATCGGGCTGGATCAGCCGGATGCGGTTGGCGTCGCCGCCGTCGGCGACATAGACCGCGCCGCGCGGGCCGATCGCCACGCCATACGGGTCGCTGAAGCGGCTGGTATTGGCCGGGCCGTCGACTGCGCCATCGCGGCCGTCGCCGGCCAGCAGGCTTACCCGTGCGGGCCAGAACGGCGTGGTCTTGGCGACCGGCGGCGTCAGGATGGCCAGGGCGCCGGGGCGTTGCTCGATGGTGTCGGTGAAGTAGACGGCCGTGCCGATGGCCAGGATGGCGGCGCCCACGAGCGCGGCGATGAGGGGAGTTCGTTTCACGAGTACGGCCGAATGATTGTTCAAAATGCACGTGGGGTGGGCGGCAACGCCGTCCACCCCACGAGGAATGACGCGGAAAGGATCAGATCCGCAGATCGTCCAGCGATTTGCCCTTGCCCAGCGCCTCGACCACCCATTTCGGCTGGCGGCCGCGGCCGGTCCAGGTCTGGGAATTGTCGGCAGGGTTGTGGTATTGAGGATTCACCTTGGCGCCGCTGCCCGCCTTCTTGCCCTTGGCGCCGCCCTTGGCCAGCAATTCCTCGACCGAGATTCCCATATTCTGGGCGATCTCGAGAATCTGCTCGCGTGCTTTCTTGACGTCTTGCTGCTGGCGGTTTTTGATCTCCTTTTCGATATCGAATTGAAGACCTTTCAGCTCGGCGAGGTTATAACCCGACAGATCGATATTTGCCATTTTGTTTCCATCCTTGATGAGGTGATTCGATTCGTTTCGAAGTGCCGCGCAGGGATTTTACTATTTAATCGTCAAATATGAATGACAATCGTGCGCGGGGTTAATTTCGAATCAAATCCGTGGCAAATCGTTAATGCAGACGGGGTTATTTGCCCAAATTCTGGAGATGGGAAATTTCTTGGGAAACGGCGCGGGTCACGGCCTGGCCCAGGGTGTCGTGCAGGCTTGTGCGAATCTCGGCGGAAAAACCCGCCATCGCTTTATCCACTGCTTCGGCGATGCCGTCGCGCAGCCGCTGTTCGAGCACGAAATCGATTCGGCCCTGCAATTGCTGCAGTACGCGTTCGGTGAGGCGGCGTTCCATGACGCTCCATTGCTCGCCGCTCCAGCGGTCGGCCGCCCGCCGTTCCAGGCCTTCTGGCGAGTCCGGGTCGCCGCCATCCCCGTCGTTGGTCGCCGCGACCGGGGCCGCCGACAGCACTGGCGTCACCGGCGCGCTCGGCACTTGTGGCGTCGACGATTCGGCGACGACTTCGGTCAATACGGGAATGCTGGCATCGAAAGCGGGATCCTGGTTCATGTCTGTCCTGCGACGAAGTGGGTCAATGGATAGGATTGCTTTTTATATGCGACATAGCGTTTGCGTCCTTCGGCGGCATCGTCCTCATCGATTGAAATGATTTCGAACACGCGCGCGAATTGCGCGAAATTGTTCGGCGTGCGGCGCGTGAGGTTGACCAGCATATCGTGGTGCGGCAGTGGCGCGTCTTCATTATCGGTAATCACGATCGGCGTTTGCGGCGCCAGCGGATCGGCAGCCATCACGTGTGGAATGAAATCGGTATCCCCCACGTTCCACAACGCCGCATTCAAGGCTTCGGCCTGCTCCTGGCTTTCTGCCAGCACCACGACTTTGGCGCGCGCGCCATATGCCTTGCGCGCCAGCCGGCAGGCATAGGACAGCTTATCGGGAATATTGGTATGGAAGTCGATCCGGGTCATGGCATTACTAAAAAAGCGGGAGGGACAAACATCCCTCCCTTCACATTATGCGTTCATGCCGCTATGGCGCAGCAGGGCGTCGATCGAGGGCTCGCGGCCGCGGAAGGCCTTGAACGATTCGAGCGCCGGACGCGAACCGCCCACGGCCAGGATCTCGCGCTGGAAGCGGCGGCCGGTTTCGAACAGGTCGGCGCCGCCTTCGACGGCTTCTTCGAATGCGGCGTAGGCGTCGGCGGACAACACCTCGGCCCATTTATAGCTGTAGTAGCCGGCCGCATAACCGCCCGCGAAGATATGGCTGAACGAATGCTGGAAGCGGTTGAACGACGGCGGCGTGATGACGGCGAAGTTGCGGCGGATGTCGTCGACCAGGCTTTGCACCTGCTGGTTGTGCGGATCGAAGTCGTAGTGCAGGTGCATGTCGATCAGCGAGAACTCGACCTGGCGCAGGGTCTGCATCCCGGACTGGAAGTTCTTCGCCGCCAGCATCTTGTCGTACAGCGCGCGCGGCAGCGGTTCGCCGGTCTTGTAGTGGGCCGTCATCTGCTGCAGCTTGTCCCACTCCCAGCAGAAGTTTTCCATGAACTGCGACGGCAGCTCCACCGCATCCCATTCGACGCCCGAGATGCCGGCCACCGACAGCTCTTCGACTTCGGTCAGCATATGGTGCAGGCCGTGGCCGAATTCGTGGAACAGGGTGGTCACTTCGTCGTGCGTGAACAGCGAAGGCTGCAGCACGCCGTCGCTAATGGCCGGCGGCGTGAAATTGCAGACCAGGTAGGCGACCGGGGTCTGCACGGTACCGCCATCGAGCAGGCGGCGGCCGCGCGCATCGTTCATCCAGGCGCCCTGCGCCTTGCCGGCGCGCGCATACGGGTCGAGGTAGAACTGGCCGACCAGCTGGCCGTTGCGTTCGATGCGGTAGAAACGCACGTCAGGGTGCCACACGGGCGCTTCCTCGGGAATCACGTCGGCTTCGAACAGCTGGCGGATCACGCCGAACAGGCCTTCGATCACCTTGTGTTCGGGGAAGTACTCTTTCACTTCCTGGGCCGAGAAGGCATAGCGCTGTTCGCGCAGCTTTTCGGAGGCATAGGTGACGTCCCAGGATTGCAGTTCGTCGATGCCCAGTTCGGTGCGGGCGAATTCGCGCAGCTCGGCCAGGTCCTTCTCGGCGTACGGACGGGCGCGGCGCGCCAGGTCTTCGAGGAACTCGATCACATGCTGCGGGCTCTGCGCCATCTTGGCCACCAGCGAGACGTCGGCGAAGCTGCCGTAGTCGAGCAGGCGCGCCTCTTCGTTGCGCAGCTTGAGCAGGTTGACGATGTTCGACGAGTTGTCCCACTTCTCGACCTCGGTGAACATGATGCCGGCGTCCGACGCCTTGGTGGCGCTGGCGCGATAGATCTTTTCGCGCAGCAGGCGGTTGTCGGCGAACTGCAGCACCGGGAAGTAGGACGGGAAGTGCAGGGTGAACAGCCAGCCGGATTTGCCATCGCGTTCGGCGGCGGCTTTCGCGGCAGCCTTCACGTCATCGGGCAGGCCGGCCAGTTCTTGTTCGCTCTCGACGACCAGCTTGTAGTCGTTGGTCGCGTCCAGCACGTTTTCGGAGAAGCGGGTCGAGAGTTGCGACTGCTGTTCCTGGATTTCGGCGAAGCGCGGCTTTTTATCGTCGGGCAGCTCGGCGCCGCCCAGGCGGAAGTCGCGCAGGGCATTGTCGACGATGCGCTGGCGGACCGGGTTCAGGCTGTCCCAGTGCGGGCCGTTGCGCAGCTGCTTGTACTTGGCGAACAGCGCCTCGTTCTGGCCGATGGCGGTAGAGAATTCCACTACCTTCGGCTGGTTCTCGTTATAGGTGGCGCGCAGTTCGGGCGTGTCCACCACGTGGTTCAGGTGGCCGATCACGCCCCAGGCGCGGCCCAGGCGTTCGCTGGCGTCGTCGAGCGGGGCGAGCGTTTCCCAGGTGACGTCATCGACCGGGGCTTCGAGCCGGGCCACGACGGCATTCGCTTCTGCGATCAGTTGTTCGATGGCGGGCGTGACGTGTTCGGGCTTGATCGCGTCGAAGCGCGGCAGGCCCGAAAAGTCGAGGAGGGGGTTGGTAGCGGTCGTCATCGTAGTCCTTCGTAGGGTCGGCGGCTCTGCCGCCGACGCGGTGATTGT
>NZ_STGG01000008.1 GCF_005222695.1 Massilia sp. HP4
TCAACGTTGTTTCGCCAATTCGCGCTCGGCCGACTCCACCGTGTTCTGCAACAGCATGGTAATCGTCATCGGACCCACGCCGCCCGGTACCGGCGTGATGTGAGCGGCCACTTCCTTGACGCCGTCGAAATCGACGTCGCCGCACAGTTTGCCGGCGTCGTCGCGGTTCATGCCGACGTCGATCACGATCGCGCCCGGCTTGACCATGTCGGCGGTCAGGGTATTGCGGCGGCCCACGGCGGCCACGATCACGTCGGCCTGGCGGGTGTGGTAGCCCAGGTCCGCGGTCGCGCTATGGCATATGGTCACGGTGGCGTTGGCTTGCAAGAGCAACATGCCCATCGGTTTGCCGACGGTGTTGCTGCGGCCGATCACGACGGCGTGCTTGCCGCGCAGGTCGATGCCGGTGGTTTCGATCAGCTTCATGCAGCCGTAGGGGGTGCAGGGACGGAAGCCTTCCAGGCCGGTCATCAGTTCGCCGGCCGACAGCACCGAATAGCCGTCGACGTCCTTGGCGGTCGAGATGGCCTCGATGACTTTCGACGGATCGATGTGCCTGGGCAGCGGCATCTGCACCAGGATGCCGTGGATGGCGGGATCCACGTTCAACGCTGCGATGCGATCGAGCAGGGCGGCTTCGGACAGATCGGCGTCGTATTTCTCGAGCACGGAATGAAAGCCCACGTCGCCGCAAGCCTTCACCTTGTTGCGCACATAGACCTGGCTGGCCGGGTCTTCGCCGACCAGGATGACGGCCAGGCCGGGCTGCTTGCCGGCGGCGGTGAGCTTGGCGGCGCGCGCGGCGATATCCTCGCGCAGTTGTTTGGAAAGGAGAACTCCGTCGATCAGTTGTGCAGGCATGGTGAAGGCTCGTCGCTGGGCAAAAACAGAATTATACGACCGACCCATGCAATCTCCTCCCTTCAGCGTATAAATGGGCCGTTTTTCGCCGTGATCAGGGTGCTTCGGTATACGATGTCCGTTGATCGAAAGGCGAGTGTTTCTCTATGAAAAATGTGCACTTGCAGCATATGATTTCATATCGTGAAATCGCATATCGTAATTTGAAAATGCCAAAATCCACTGGTAGAATCCATGGGTTTATCTAAAAGATAGTCTGAAATTTCACCACTCGCCGCCAGCCTGCGCAGGGATCGGATGGGGCGCACCACTTAGGAGACGCATGACATGTCAGCTCAACTCGACCAGTTGACCGCGCAAGCCGCCAATGATCCGGACGCGATCGAGACCCGCGAATGGCTCGATGCGCTGGAAGCGGTGATCGAACATGAAGGGACCGAACGCGCCCATTACCTGATGGAGCGCCTGGTCGACCTGGCGCGCCGCCGCGGCGCCCACGTTCCGTTCTCGGCCAATACCGCCTACGTGAACACCATCCCGGCCCACCTGAACCAGAACTCGCCGGGCAACCTCGAATACGAAGAGCGCCTGCGCTCGTGGATGCGCTGGAACGCGATGGCGATGGTCGTCAAGGCCAACCGCGCCGACGGCGACCTGGGCGGCCACATCTCGTCCTTCGCCTCGCTGGCGAACATGCTGGGAACGGGCTTCAACCACTTCTGGCACGCCCCGACCGAAGACCACGGCGGCGACCTGCTGTACATCCAGGGCCACTCCTCGCCCGGCATCTACGCGCGCGCCTTCCTCGAAGGTCGCCTGACCGAAGAACAGCTGCTGAACTTCCGCCGCGAAGTCGACGGCAAGGGCCTGTCGTCGTATCCGCACCCGAAACTGATGCCGGACTTCTGGCAGTTCCCGACCGTGTCGATGGGCCTGGGTCCGCTGATGGCGATCTACCAGGCGCGCTTCCTGAAATACCTGCACGCACGCGGCATTGCCAAGACCGACAACCGCAAGGTCTGGGTCTTCTGCGGCGACGGCGAGATGGACGAGCCGGAATCGATGGGCGCGATCGGCATGGCCGCGCGCGAACGCCTGGACAACCTGGTCATGGTCGTCAACTGCAACCTGCAGCGCCTGGACGGCCCGGTGCGCGGCAACGGCAAGATCATCCAGGAACTCGAAGCCGACTTCCGCGGCGCAGGCTGGAACGTCGTCAAGGTCATCTGGGGCTCGCAGTGGGATCCGCTGCTGGCCCAGGACAAGGACGGCATCCTGCAGCGCGTCATGATGGAATCGGTCGATGGCGAATACCAGAACTACAAGGCCAAGGACGGCGCCTACGTGCGCAAGCACTTCTTCGGCAAGCACCCTGCGCTGCTCGAAATGGTGTCGAAGATGAGCGACGACGACATCTGGCGCCTGACCCGCGGCGGCCACGATCCGCACAAGATCTACGCCGCGTTCAAGAACGCGCAAGAGAACAAGGGCACCCCGACCGTCCTGCTGGTCAAGACCGTCAAGGGCTTCGGCATGGGCAAGTCGGGCGAGGCGCGCAACACCGCCCACCAGACCAAGAAGCTCGACGACCAGGCGATCCGCGACATGCGCGACCGCTTCAATATCGCCATCCCCGACGACCAGCTGGCCGATATCCCGTTCTTCAAGCCGGCCGACGACGCGCCCGAGATGGTGTACCTGCACGAGCGCCGCAAGGCACTGGGCGGCTACCTGCCGCAGCGCCGCGAGAAGGCGGATGAAAAGCTGGTGGTGCCGAAGCTCGAATCCTTCAAGGGCGTGCTCGAGCCGACCGCGGAAGGCCGCGAGATCTCGTCGACCCAGTCGTATGTGCGCGTGATCACCAGCCTGCTCAAGGACGAAAGCATCGGCCAGCGCATCGTGCCGATCCTGGTCGACGAATCGCGTACCTTCGGCATGGAAGGCCTGTTCCGCCAGATCGGCATCTTCAACCAGCAGGGCCAGTTGTACGAGCCGGTCGACCGCGACCAGGTGATGTACTACCGCGAAGACAAGGCAGGCCAGATCCTGCAAGAGGGCATCAACGAAGCGGGCGGCATGAGCTCGTGGATCGCCGCGGCGACGTCGTACTCGTCGAACAACCGCACGATGATCCCGTTCTACACCTTCTACTCGATGTTCGGCATGCAGCGCGTGGGCGACCTGGTCTGGCTGGCGGGCGACATCCGTGCGCGCGGCTTCCTGATGGGCGGCACCGCCGGCCGCACGACGCTCAACGGCGAAGGCCTGCAGCACGAAGATGGCCACAGCCACGTTATCGCCGCGACCGTGCCGAATTGCCTGCCGTATGACCCGACGTTCGGTCACGAAGTCGCCGTCATCATCCAGGACGGCCTGCGCCGCATGGTGGAAGAACAGGAAGACGTGTTCTACTACATCACCATCATGAACGAGAACTACCCGCATCCAGGCCTGAAGCCGGGCCAGGAAGAGGGCATCCTGAAGGGCATGTACCTGCTCCAGGAAGGTGCTGCGATCGCTGGTGACAAGCCGGCGCCGCGCGTGCAGCTGATCGGCTGCGGCACCATCCTGCGCGAGTCGATCTTCGCCGCCGAGCTGCTCAAGAACGACTGGGGCGTCGATGCCGACGTGTGGTCGGCGCCGTCGCTGACCCTGCTGGCGCGCGATGGCCAGGACGCCGAGCGCTGGAACATGGTCAACCCTGAACTGCCGCAGCGCGTGCCGTACGTGACGTCGCTGCTGCAGAACACCAGCGGCCCGATCGTCGCGACCACCGACTACATGCGCATGTTCGCCGAGCAGATCCGCGCCTTCATGCCGAAGGACCGCACCTACAAGGTGCTGGGCACCGACGGCTTCGGCCGCTCGGATTCGCGCGTCAAGCTGCGCGAGTTCTTCGAGGTGAACCGCTACTACGTGACGGTCGCCGCGCTGCGCGCCCTGGCCGACGAAGGCAAGATCGACCGCGCAATCGTGTCGCAGGCGATCGCCAAGTACGGCATCGACCAGAACAAGCCGAATCCGGTGACCCAGTAATGCTCGACGCCGCCGTTTCCTTCGCAGGAAACGGCGGTCTCAAAGCGAACGAAAAATAACGGAGCTAACACTATGAGCATTGTGGAAGTCAAAGTCCCCGATATCGGCGACTTCAAGGAAGTCGAAGTCATCGAACTGATGGTCAAGCCGGGCGACACGATCAAGGTCGACCAGTCGCTGGTGACCGTCGAATCCGACAAGGCGAGCATGGAAATCCCATCGAGCCATGCCGGCGTCGTCAAGGAAATCAAGATCAAGGTCGGCGACAAGGTCGCCATGGGTTCGCTGGTGCTGCTGCTCGAGGAAGCCGGCGGTGCTGCCGGAGCGCCTGCAGCTGCTCCGGCAGCCGCGCCGGCCGCTGCCGAAAAGCCGGCCGAAAAGCCTGCCGAAGCGCCAGCCGCTGCCGCCCCTGCGGCCTCTGGCGGCCCGGTCGACGTGACCGTGCCGGACATCGGCGACTTCAAGGAAGTCGAAGTCATCGAACTGATGGTCAAGGTCGGCGACACGATCAAGGTCGACCAGTCGCTGATCACGGTCGAATCGGACAAGGCCAGCATGGAAATCCCGTCGAGCCATGCCGGTGTCGTGAAAGAACTGAAAGTGAAGGTCGGCGACAAGGTCGCCAAGGGTTCGCTGGTGCTGGTCGTGGAAGCGACTGGTGGCGCGCCTGCAGCGGCGCCTGCGCCTGCCGCAGCCGCTCCTGCAGCCGCTCCTGCAGTCGCTCCTGCAGCCGCGCCGGCGCCTGCACAAGCATCGGCCCCGGCACCTGCTGCTGCCGCTGCGCCAGCCGCCGCGCAAGGCGCGACCGGTTCGAAAGCCCACGCTTCGCCATCGATCCGCAAGTTCGCACGCGAACTGGGCGTCGACCTGGGCCGCGTGCCGGGCACCGGCCCGAAAGGCCGCATCACCCAGCAGGACGTGCAGAACTTCGTCAAGGGCGTGATGGCTGCGCCAGCGGCCGCACCGGCGAAAGCGGGCGGCACTGGCGTTGGCCTGGACCTGCTGGCCTGGCCGTCGCTCGACTTCTCGAAATTCGGTCCGACCGAAACCGTGCCGCTGTCGCGCATCAAGAAGATCTCGGGCCCGAACCTGCATCGCAACTGGGTCATGATCCCGCACGTGACGCACTTCGACGAAGCCGACGTGACCGACCTGGAGCAGTTCCGCGTCGATTCGAACGCCGCGCTGGCCAAACAGAAGTCCGCCGTCAAGTTGACCATGCTGGCCTTCGTGATCAAGGCGAGCGTCGCCGCGCTCAAGAAATTCCCGCAATTTAATGCATCGCTGTCGGAAGACGGCGCGGCCCTGATCACCAAGCAGTACTACAACATCGGCTTCGCGGCCGACACCCCGAACGGCCTGGTGGTTCCGGTCGTGAAGGATGCCGACAAGAAGACCATTTCGCAGATCGCCACCGAGATGGGCGAATTGTCGGGCCTGGCGCGCGAAGGCAAGCTGCCGCCGACCGCGATGCAGGGCGCGACCTTTACCATCTCGTCGCTGGGCGGCATCGGCGGCACCAACTTCACGCCGATCATCAACGCGCCGGAACTGGCGATCCTGGGCCTGTCCAAGTCGGCGATGAAGCCGGTGTGGGACGGGTCGGGCTTCCAGCCGCGCCTGATGCTGCCGATGTCGCTGTCGTACGACCACCGCGTAATCGACGGCGCCGGCGCCGCGCGCTTCGCCGCGTACCTGGCCGACGTGCTGGCCGACCTGCGCAAGACCCTTCTGTGATTGGAGCGCACTGATGAGCACTGTTGAAGTGAAAGTCCCGAATATCGGCGACTTCAAGGACGTCGAAGTGATCGAGCTGATGGTCAAGGCCGGCGACACGATCAAGGTCGACCAGTCCCTGATCACCGTCGAATCGGACAAGGCCAGCATGGAAATCCCGTCGACCCACGCCGGTGTCGTCAAGGACATCTCGGTCAAGGTCGGCGACAAGATCAACGAAGGCACGCTGTTGCTGACGGTGGAAGAGTCGGGTGCCGGCGCTGCCGCGCCGGCGGCTGAAAAGCCGGCCGACAAGCCGGCCGCCCAGATCGGTGCACAGGCTGTCGCACCGACCGCCGTCGCTGCGCCGACCGATTCGTATGCGCCGGCCCATCCTGCACCGGCCGCCCAGCCGGGCGCCGCGCCGGCGCCGAATGCCTCGAGCTACTCGGGCCAGGTCGACATCGACTGCGAGATGATGGTGCTGGGCGCCGGCCCGGGCGGCTACTCGGCCGCCTTCCGCGCCGCCGACCTCGGCATGAACACCGTGCTGGTCGAGAAGTACGCGACGCTCGGCGGCGTGTGCCTGAACGTGGGCTGCATTCCATCGAAGGCGCTGCTGCACGTGGCGCACATCATGGACGAGACCGCGCACATGGCCGACCTGGGCGTGGCCTTCGACAAGCCGCAAGTCGACATCGACAAGCTGCGCGCCCACAAGGACGGCGTGATCAAGAAGATGACCGGCGGCCTGGCCTTCATGGCCAAGGCACGCAAGGTCAATGTGGTGCAGGGCGTGGGCCAGTTCCTCTCCCCGAACCACATCGAGGTCACCGGCCCCGATGGCGCCAGGAAGGTCATCGGCTTCAAGAAGGCGATCATCGCCGCCGGTTCGTCGGTGGTGAAGCTGCCGTTCGTGCCTGAAGACCCACGCATCGTCGATTCGACCGGCGCGCTCGAATTGCGCCAGGTGCCGAAGAAGATGCTGGTCATCGGCGGCGGCATCATCGGCCTGGAAATGGCGACTGTCTATTCGTCGCTGGGTTCGCGCATCGACGTGGTCGAGATGATGGACGGCCTGATGCAGGGCGCCGACCGCGAGGCGGTCAAGGTCTGGCAGAAGTTCAATGCCCACCGCTTCGACAACATCATGACCAAGACCAAGACCGTCGGCGTGGAAGCGCTGCCGGAAGGGATCAAGGTCACCTTCGAAGCGGCCGAAGCCGGCGCGACGTCGCCGGAACCGCAGCTGTACGACCTGGTGCTGGTGGCCGTGGGCCGCAGCCCGAACGGCAAGAAGATCGCCGCGGACAAGGCCGGCGTGACGGTGAGCGATCGCGGTTTCATCGCGGTCGACAGCCAGATGCGCACCAATGTGCCGCACATCTTCGCCATCGGCGACCTGGTGGGCCAGCCGATGCTGGCGCACAAGGCGGTGCACGAGGCGCACGTGGCGGCCGAAGCGGCGCTCGACAAGAAGACCCACTTCGACGCCAAGGTGATCCCGTCGGTGGCCTATACCGACCCCGAAGTGGCATGGGTCGGCCTGACCGAGGAAGAAGCCAAGCAGAAGGGCATCAAGGTCGAGAAGGGCCACTTCCCGTGGAACGCCAGCGGCCGCGCGGTCGCCAACGGCCGCGACGAAGGCTTCACCAAGCTGCTGTTCGACGCCGAGACCCACCGCATCGTCGGCGGCACCATCGTCGGCACCAATGCCGGCGACATGATCGGCGAGATCGCGCTGGCGATCGAGATGGGCGCGGACGGCGTGGACATCGGCAAGACCATCCACCCGCACCCGACCCTGGGCGAGTCGATCGGCATGGCGGCCGAAGCCTACGAAGGCGTCTGCACCGACCTGCCGCCACCGAAGAAGCGCTAAGCCCCAACAAAAAGCTGGGGTCACGTCTGACATTCGGACACGGCCTCAGCATTCATCAAGCAACAGCTGGGTCAGAAGCTGACATTCGTACACTGGTGTGGTAGAGCCCGTGTCCGAATGTCAGACCTGACCCCGCTGTTTTTTTTTTAGAATGTCAGACCTGACCCCGCTGTTTTTTTTACACGAGTTGCAATGGATGAGAATGAGCGGCGTGCGCCGCTTGCCAGCGCCCGCCAAAAGCCTATGATGAGACAATGCGGCGGCAAGCCGACTTGCCGCGCCCGCGTTCCAGGAGGGGAAGATGGACGAGCACAGCAATGAGTACGTCGGGACCGTCTACGTGTTGCCGGAAACCCGCTGTTTCGAACTCCACACCACGGTCCACGGCGCGCCGGCGACCATTACCGGCACCATCTCGCAGCTGCTGGCCTCGCAGTTCGGCCAGTACGAGCCGGGCGCCATCGGCACCATTGACCCGCAACAGGTGGCGGTGCGGCCGCGCCGGGTCGAGGTGCTGACCCGCGAACTTCATGAGCGCCACCGGGCGCCGCGCAAGGTGCACCTGCTCACGCGCGTGTACGAAGCGGAAGAACAAGCCAGGCCGGTACCGATGTCGGCCATCTGATCACCAGGCATGAAAAATGCCGCCGGGCTTGCGCCGGGCGGCATTGGTATGGATGCGATGCCTGTTTCAGCCGAAGCTGACGAAGCGCTCCGGGATATCGATCGTGCCGGCCTTGGCGGCGGCGGCATAGGTACGCATTTCAGCGATCACTGCTTCCATCTGATCATTACCAGGGTTTTCGATGAAGTTCTTCATGCGTTCTTGCAGCGAAGCCTGCTGGTCACGCCATTCGTATCTGGACGACTTGCTCATGCTTTCTCCTCGCGGTCAAACCGCTGTTATTGATATTCACGACATCCTCTGTGAAGGCTTACAGAGTGCCACAAAAACGCCACTTGTGTCCGTGCGATGCCGCACTTAATCAGCTAGCTTGAGGATTCTTCAGGACGCTCGAATAAAACAGCTCGAGCCGTGCCGCCAGTTGGCGCCGCGCTTCTTCGCTCATCGGCTCGGCATCGGGAAACAGGAAACGGCCGATCGGATCGCCGCAGATGCAGCCGATCAGGTGGGTCGGCACAAGGTCGAGCGGCACCTCGTCGCGCAACTGGCTGCGGATATCCGGGCGCGCGAAGAAACGGTACAGCGTCTCGCGCGTCAGGCGCGGCCCGCCTTCGTAGAAGGCCTCGGCCAGCTCGGGATTGCTGACGGCCTCGGCGATCACCACGCGCTGCATCGCCATCGCATCGGGCTCGACGATCATCTCGTAGAAGTCGCGCGCGAAATCGTCGACGATCTCGCGCAGCGGCCGGGTGTCGGCGTCCATGCTGCGCCCGGCAAACAGGCGTTCGCGCCGCGAGGCGAGCACGGCCCGGAGCAGGCCGGCCTTGCCGCCGAATTTCACATAGATGGTGCGCACCGCCACGCGTGCTTCGCGGGCGACTGTCTCGAGGCTGACCTTGGTATAGCCATGGCGCAGGAAGAGGCAGCCGGCGGCCTCGATCAATTCCTGGGTGCGGGCCTCGACTTCCGAAGCCTTGGGGCGTCCGGCTGACTTGGCGCCTGCAGGGATATCGCTCTGTGCTTTGCTCATGGCAAGGACTCTAGTGGAAATTAAAATGAAACGCAACCATTTCATTCCTTGACTTCCGTGAATTGCTGGCAAATAATGCGCTGAACCCATTTCATTTCATTTTTCCGGAGCAGTACCATGGCAGAGACGCACAGCACGGCAGGGCAGGCGAGCGCAGCACAAGCACAGGGGAGCGGCGCCCCGGTCGACGGGCCTGGCAAGAGCGGGCCCAACAAGCGTGTGCTGGCCGTGGTCGGCCTGATCGCGCTGGCGGCGATCGGCGCCGGCGGACGCATGTGGTACCGCAGCCATCACTACGTCGAGACCGAGAATGCCTATGTCACCGGGCGCGTGCACCAGGTGTCGTCGCGCGTGGCCGGCGTGGTCACGCGCGTAGCGGTCGACGACAACCAGCTGGTCAAGGCCGGCGACACGATCGCCGAGCTGGATCCGGCCGACCACGCCGTGCGCGTCGAGCAGATCGAGGCGCAAATCGCCAGCGTCCAGCAGCAGGTCGGCCAGGCCGACGCCCAGATCCAGCAGGTGCGTGCACAAGCCTCGGCCGCCGGCGCCCAGGTCAAGCAGTCCGAAGCCCAACTGCTGCGCGCGCGCCAGGACGCCGAGCGTTTCGGCCAGCTGTACAACGACACCATGAAGGCGGTCTCGAAGGCCGAGGTGGATGCCTCGAGCGCGGCGCGCGCCGCCGCCGTGGCCGACCTGGCTGCGCGCCGCGACAACGCCGCCGCCGCACAAGCCCAGATCGGCGCGGCGCAAGCCGGTCGCGACGTGCTGCAGGCCCAGGTCAAGGTGCTGCAGGCGCAGTTGAAGGACGCGCAGCAGCAACTGGCCTATAACCGCATCGTGGCGCCGGTAGCCGGCCGCGTCGGCCGCCGCAGCGTCGAAGTCGGCGCCCGCGTGCAGCCGGGCCAGGCCCTGCTGGCGGTGGTCGAAGACAATGTGTGGGTGGTCGCCAACTTCAAGGAAACCCAGCTTGCCGGCCTGGCGCCGGGGCAGATGGTCAGCCTCGAGGTCGACGCGCTGCCCGATCATCACCTGGTGGGCCGCGTGGACAGCTTCGCGCCGGCGTCGGGCAACCAGTTCGCGCTGCTGCCGGCCGATAACGCGACCGGTAACTTCACCAAGATCGTGCAGCGCGTGCCGGTCAAGATCACGCTCGATCCGCAAGACATGAAAAAGTATGCCGGCCGCCTGGTGCCAGGCATGTCGGTGGTGGCCGAGGTCGAACTGGGCCAGGACACCAGGCACACCCAGACCGCCGCCGTCCGCTAAGCCATTGTCATGACTACCCTGAGCAAACCCGCGCCAATGGGCGCGGTTCCGGGCGCGCCAGCCGATGGCGCAGCGGTGGACCTGCGCACCTGGATCGCGGTCGCCGCCGGCATGCTGGGCGCCTTCATGGCGGTGCTCGACATCCAGATCACGAACTCCTCGCTGCGCGACATCCTCGGCACCTTGTCGGCCACGCAGGAAGAAGGGTCGTGGATCTCGACCGCCTACCTGTGCGCCGAAATCGTCGTCATTCCGCTGACCGCGCTGTTCACCCGCGCCTTCGGCGTGCGCAACTACATGATCGGCACCACCGCGCTGTTCCTGGTGTTCTCGACCCTGTGCGGCGCGGCCTGGAGCCTGGACAGCATGATCGTGTTCCGCATGCTGCAGGGCTTCACCGGCGGCGCCCTGATCCCGATGGCCCTGACCCTGGTGATGACCCTGCTGCCGCCATCCAAGCGCGCCACCGGCATGGCCATCTTCGGCCTGACCGCGACCCTGGCGCCGGCCATGGGCCCGACCCTGGGCGGCTACCTGTCGGAACTGTATGGCTGGCCCTCGATCTTCTATATCAACTGGGTGCCGGGCGTGCTGCTGATCGCCGGCATGGCCTGGGGCCTGAAGCCCGAGAAGGCCGACCTCAAGACCCTGGTGAAAGCCGACTGGCTCGGCATCGCATTGATGGCGATGGGCCTGGCCTGCCTGACGATCTTCCTTGAAGAAGGCAATTCGAAGGACTGGTTCGATTCGCGTTTCATCGTGACCTTCGCCGCACTCTCGCTCACGGGCCTCCTGGGCTGGGTGGCGCTGAGCTTCTCGAAGCCCGAATCGTTCGTCAACCTGCGCCTCTACGGCCAGCGTAACTTTTTGGTCGCGACCACGCTGTCGGCGGTGATCGGCATGGGCCTGTACGGTTCCTCCTACCTGCTGCCGCTGTACCTGGGCCAGATCGCCGGCTACACGCCGATGCAGATCGGCGAAGTGATCGCCTGGGTCGGCCTGCCGCAATTGCTGGTGATGCCGTTCGCGGCCAGGCTGTCGTCGAAGATCGACAACCGCATCCTGTGCAGCTTTGGCCTGTTCATGTTCGGCATCTCGTGCATCATGAATTCGACCATGGACGCCACCACCGGCTACGACCAGCTGATGTGGACCCAGGTCGTGCGCGCCATCGGCCAGCCTTTCGTGATGCTGACCCTGTCGAACTTCGCCATGTCAGGCCTGCCGCCGCGCGAGATGGGATCGGCCTCGAGCCTGTTCAACATGACCCGCAACCTGGGCGGCTCGATCGGCATCGCGCTGCTGGCGACCTCGCTGACCAACCGCGAGCACTTCCACTCGGCGCGCCTGGGCGAAGCCGTGTCGAGCTATGCGCCGGCGACCCAGGAACGCCTGGACGCGCTGACCCAAGGCTTCATCGCCAGCGGCATCGACCCCGCCAGCGCCGCCAACCAGGCGCTGGCAGTGGTCGACCGCCTGGTGCGGCGCGAAGCCTATGTGATGGCCTATAACGACGGCTTCTGGATCATCGGCATGATCCTGCTCGGCTGCATCGCCGCGATCTGGATGGCCGACAAGGTCAAGTCGCCGGGCGGCTCAGGCGCTCATTGATGCGCCCACTGATACTGAATCGAATGAAGAGACCAACCATGTTCAAACCTCTCGCCACCGTTCTCGCGATCGGCATGCTGCTCGCCGGCTGCACTACCCTTGGCCCGGATTTCCAGGCGCCGGATGCACCGGCGCAGGCGGCGTTCCGCCATGTCGACGCCGGTGCAGATAGCGCCCGGCTGCCGGCCGCCTGGTGGACCGTGTTCCGCGACACAACCCTCGACAGCCTGGAAGCGCGCGCGCTGCGCGACAATCCGGGCGTGCAGGCCGCGGCCCAGCGCCTGCTGCAGGCGCAAGCCCAACTGGGCGTGGTGCGCGCCGGCCAACTGCCGAGCGTCTCGGTCGGCGCCGGCGTCTCGAATGCGCGCACCTCGGCCGAAACCTCGCAGGGCCTGGCCCTGGGCGGCCGTTCGATCGAGGGCAATCACTACAGCGTCGGCGCCTCGCTGTCGTATGAGCTCGACCTGTGGGGCCGCGTGCGCCGCGTGGTCGAGGCCAGCGATGCGCAGGCGCTGGCGGCGCAGGACGACCGCGACGGCGTGATCCTGCTGCTCTCGAGCCAGGTCGCTTCGAACTACTGGCAGTTGCGCGGCCTGGATGCCGAGCTGGCGATCCTGCGCGACGCCCTGGCCACGCGGCGCGAGTCGCAAGAGCTGGTCGAGGCCCGCTTCAACGGCGGCCTGTCGAACGAGCTGGATGTGTCGCGCGCCCGCATCGAGCGCGCCAACGCCGAGGCCGACCTGCACGAGGTGCAGCGCCAGCGCAACCTGGTCGAACACGCGCTGGCCACGCTGGTGGGCAGCACGCCGAGCGCGCCGCTCCTGGCCGAAGCGCCGGTCGTGCAACTGCCGCAGCCCCCCGCGATTCCCGTTGGCCTGCCGGCCAGCCTGGTGGGCCAGCGGCCCGACCTGGCGGCCAGCGTGGCCCAGCTGAAGGCCGCCAATGCGCAGGTCGGCGTGGCCGAAGGCGCCTTCTATCCGGCCATGTCGCTGACCGGGAATGTCGGCTATGCCTCGCAAAGCCTGAACGATTTGACGAGCGGCGGGGCGCGCCAGTTTTCGGCCGGTCCGCTGGCGCTGTCGCTGCCGGTGTTCGACGGCGGCCACAATCGCGCCAACCTGGCGCTGGCCAAGGCGCGCTACGACGAGGCGGTGGCCAACCACCAGACGAAACTCCTGGGCGCGCTGCGCGAAGTGGAAGACGCCTTGTCCGACCTGCAGCAGCGCCAGCAACAGGGCGAGGTGCAGGCGCAATCGCAACAGGCCGCGGCGCGCGCGCTGCTGGTGGCGCAGGCGCGCTACGAGCGCGGCGTGTCGACCTATCTCGACGTGACCGACGCCCAGCGCAGCGCCCTGGGCGCCGACCGCGCGGCGGCGCAGATCCGCACCCAGCGCCTGCTGGCGACGGTGGCGGTGGCGCGTGCGCTTGGCGGTGGGTGGGAGCAGGGGGAGGCGTTGGCGACGGTGCGATAATGGTCCGCTTGTCATCCACGACCCGAGAGACCATGAAAAACATCCTCGCACCATTCGTCCTGTGCGCCGCCATCGGCGCCGCTTTCGCTCCGACCGTGCACGCGCAAACGCCGTCGACGGCCGCCAGCGCCGACCAGCTCCAGGCCATGTCGAAACGCTTCGCGCCGGTCGAGCTGCGCGCCGATGTGTCGCACCTGTCGAAGGGCGACCGCGCCGCCATCGTCAAGCTGATCGAAGCGGCCAGGATCGTCGACACGCTGCAGCTGCGCCAGCGCTGGGCCCATAACGAAGCGCTCTGGAACGCGCTCAAGCGAGACACCACGCCGCTGGGCCGCGCGCGCCTGGACGCCTTCTGGCTCAACAAGGGCCCGTGGTCGAACCTGGACAACAATTCTTCGTTCATGCCGGCCGAGTATGCGGGCATCAGGATCCCGGCGAAGAAGCCCGAAGGCGCCAACTTTTATCCGCAAGGCGCTACCAAGGCGACGCTCGAAAATTGGATGAACGGCCTGGCGCCGGAGCAGAAGAAGGATGCGCAGTGGTTCTTCACCGTGATCCGCCCTGGCCCGGACGGCAAGCTGCGCACCGTGAAGTATTCGGACGAATACCGCCCCGAGCTGGAACAGCTGGCCAAGCTGCTGCGCGACGCCGCGGCATCCACCGACAATGCCTCGCTCAAGAAATTCCTGGGCCTGCGCGCCGATGCTTTCCTCTCCAACGACTACCTGGCCTCGGACTTCGCCTGGATGGATCTCGATTCGCCGGTCGACGTGACCATCGGGCCGTATGAAACCTATAACGACGAACTGTTCGGCTACAAGGCGGCCTTCGAGGCCTATGTGAGCATCCGCGATCCGCAAGAGACGGCCAAGCTGGACTTCTTCGGCAAGCACTTGCAGGAACTCGAGGACAATCTGCCGCTCGACAAGCAGTACCGCAACCCGAAGGTCGGCGCCATCGCGCCGATGGTGGTGGTCAATGAAGTGTATGGCGCCGGCGACGGCAATATGGGCGTGCAGACCGCGGCCTACAACCTGCCGAACGACGAGCGCGTGATCCGCGAGCGCGGCTCCAAGCGCGTGATGCTCAAGAACGTGCAGCAGGCGAAATTCACGTCCACGCTGACCCCGATCAGCAAGCAGGTCTTGCGGCCGGCCGATCAGGCTGACCTGGATTTCGATTCTTTCTTCACCCACATCCTGGCGCACGAGATCATGCACGGCCTGGGACCGCACCACACGAAGAAGGACGGCAAGGATTCGACCCCGCGCCAGGACCTGAAAGAGACGTATTCGACCATCGAGGAAGCCAAGGCCGACGTCACCGGCCTCTGGGCGCTGCAATACATGATGGACAAGGGCCTGCTCAAGGACACGCTGGGGCAGGGCGCCGCGGCCGAACGCAAGCTGTACAACACCTTCCTGGCCTCGAGCTTCCGTACCCTGCATTTCGGTTTGAGCTCGTCGCATGCGCGCGGCATGGCGATCCAGGTCAACTACCTGCTCGACAAGGGCGGCATCAATGCCCACGACGACGGCACCTTCTCGGTCGACTTCAAGAAGATCAAGGGCGCCGTGATCGACCTGGACCGCGAATTCCTGACCATCGAGGCCACGGGCGACTATGCGCGCGCAAAGGCGATGATGGACAAATACGTGGTCATTCGTCCCGAGGTGCGCAAGGCGCTCGACAAGCTCAAGGCGGTGCCGAACGATATCCGCCCGGCCTTCGTCACGGCCGACAGCCTGCTCAAATAATGGCTGTGCAAGGACAGGGAACGGTAGCGCAGGCGCTGTAAGCACAACCTACAGCGCCATGCTATATTTGAGTAGTTTCCAATAAGAAATAACTATGGTTTTTCTTTTAACTTACTCGACCGACACCCTGCCTATATGAAAACCAAGAACCTGACCATCGGCGCCCGGCTGGCAATCGGCTATGGCGCCGTTTTTCTATTGATGATCGCCCTGGTCGCGCTGGCCGTCAGCCGCGTGGGGCGGATCGAGAACGTTCTCAACCATATCAACGAGGTCAACAGCGTCAAGCAGCGCCACGCGATCAATTTCCGCGGCAGTGTGCACGACCGGGCGATCGCCCTGCGCGACGTGGTGCTGGCGGCCGACGGGGCAGGCGCCGCAGCCCCGCTGGCGCTGATCCGCACGCTGGACGACAACTACGCGCGCTCGGCCGGCCCGCTCGATGCGCTGTTCAATGATCGCAAGGACATCCTGCCCGAAGAGAAGGACGCGCTGGCCGCGATCAAGGCCCAGGAAAGCCGGACCAAGCCGCTGATCGCGCGCGTGGTCGAGCTGCATGCCGCCGGCAATGTCCTTGAGGCGAACACGTTGCTGTCGCAAGAGGCCGCGCCGGCTTTCAGCGCCTGGCTGGCCAGCATCAACCGCCTGATCGACCTCGAGGAAAAGCTGAGCAACGATGCCGCGCACGAGGCGCGCCGCATGGCCAACGGTTTCTTTGGCTGGATGGCGCTGCTGTGCGCCGGCGCGATCGCTGCCGGTTCGCTGGCGGCCTGGTATATCAGCCGCGGCCTGCTGCGCCAACTCGGCGGCCAGCCGGACTACGCGGCCTCGATCGCCACCGCCATCGCCAGCGGCGACCTGGGCGTGGACATCGTCACCCGTCCGGGTGACCGCGCCAGCCTGCTGTTCGCGATGCAGGGCATGCGCGACAGCCTGGTACGCATCGTGGCGCAAGTGCGCAACGGCACCATGGCGATCGGCACCGTGTCGACCGAGATCGCCGCCGGCAACCGCGACCTGGCCGGCCGTACCGAGCGCCAGAACGACACCCTGCAAGCCACCGCTGCCTCGGTCGAGCAATTGACCGGCACCGTGCGCCAGAATGCCGACAATGCGCGGCAAGCGAATGCGCTGGCCGAATCGGCGTCCGAAGTAGCGCTGCGCGGCGGCAAGGTGGTGGCCGAGGTCGTGCACACCATGGCATCGATCAACGAGTCGTCGAAGAAGATCGTGGACATCATCGGCGTGATCGATGGCATCGCCTTCCAGACCAATATCCTGGCACTCAATGCTGCCGTGGAAGCAGCGCGCGCGGGCGAGCAGGGCCGCGGCTTCGCCGTGGTGGCGACCGAGGTGCGCAACCTGGCCCAGCGCTCGGCGGCGGCGGCCAAGGAAATCAAGGTCTTGATCGGCAGCTCGGTCGAGCGGGTCGACGCCGGTGCGCGCCTGGTGGACCAGGCCGGCGCGACGATGGACGAGATCGTCAGCGGCGTCAGGCGCGTCACCGACATCATGGGCGAGATCAGCCATGCGAGCGCAGAGCAGAACGCCGGCATCGAGCAGGTCAATGGCGCGATCGGCCAGATCGACGACGCCACGCGCCAGAACGCGGAACTGGTGCAGCAGGCCAGCCAGGCCGCGGCTGCGCTGGAAGATGAGGCGGAGAGGCTGGCGCAACTGGTGAGCATTTTCCGTCTCGATGGCGGCGCCGCACCGGCGCTGGCAGGCGGGAAGGCACGGTCTGCACTGGCCGCTTAAGGGATGCAAGGATCGCCGCGGCGGCCCTTGTTTTTTTGAACATACAGAAATATTTTCCTGAAAGCAGTGCTTGATTCGGGGCTAGAATTTCCAATAGGAATTTCGTTCATCCCGGAGCAGCACCATGTCCAAACCCCTCCTGTTCGCGGCGCTCTGCGTCGCAGCGTCCAGCACACTCCCACTCCACGCTGCCCAGCTGACGGCGCAGGAATCGCGCTGGCTGCGCGCCGCCGCCCCGGTGCTGGATTACTCGAAGTCGATCGACCTGCCGGTGGATATCATCGTCCAGCCGCAGGTAGCGGCCGGCGCGGTGCCGCTGGCTATGGGCTTCGCCAATGGACGCTGCAAGCTGGTGCTGTCGATGCGCGGCAATCCAGGGGCCGAGAAGGTGCTGGAGAATGTCCCCGCTGACGAGCAGGCGCTGCTGATCGAGGCCATGACCGCGCACGAACTGGCCCACTGCTGGCGCTACGCCCAGGGCGAATGGCATCTGCTGCCGGCCGGCTTCGTCGAGACGGGCACGCAGACCTCGCACGACCCGGCGCTGCTGGCGGCGGCGAAGGCGATGCGCGATACCCGGCGCGAGGAAGGCTTTGCCGACCTGGTGGCGCTGGCCTGGATCCAGCGCACCCAGCCCGGCGAGTATGCACGGGTACACGATTGGCTCAGCGGCGTGCGCGCGACGGTGGCGGTGCCGAACAGCGGCCACGACACACGCGCCTGGGTAAAGCTGGCCGGCAACGGCAAGCATTTCGACGGCCGCCTGACGCCATTCGAGGCCGCCGATGCGCTGTGGCGCAAAGGCCTCTTGAGCGCTGACGATTGAGGTAGATCGACGTTCAGCGCTATCGTCCCTATAAGCTTAATTGGTTTTTTAATAAGCGTTCGGTGCCGCACAGAGTGCTCAGCGGTCTCGGCGTTTAATGGTCTCACCAATAACCAATAGAGGGACTCAACATGAAATCGTTCATCGCCACCTTGATCGCCACCGCCGCCGTCGCCGCCATCGGCATCGCTCCCGCCGCCGCCCAGACCAATAAAGACGCCCATAAAACGGCGATGGACAAGGCCAAGGCCGATTACCGCGTTGCCAAGGACAAGTGCGACGCCATGAGCGGCAACGCCGAAGACATCTGCGAAGACGAGGCCAAGCTGGCCCGTGCGAAAGCCGAACTCGATGCCACCACCAAGCACGACAACACTGGCAACAATGTGCGCAAGGCACGCGACAACGTGATCGATGCCGAGTATGAACTGGCCGACGAAAAATGCGACGCGCTGAAAGGCGATGCCGAAGACAAGTGCGAGGCACAAGCCAAGTCGACCCGCGACGCCGCGCGTGACGCCAACAAGGCCAAGTAATCGCTGATTACCCTGCTGCCGCACCTCACTGCGGCAACGGCAAGTAATGAATATGAACGTCGTTTCTGCGAACGCAGGAACGGCGTTTTTGCGTTAATGGCACAAGTGCTCTCTGGCTATGTCCTATTGTCTGGTTTGTCCGAACAAGGTACGTTGTCGCACAGATGCTGAAGGGAGCGGGGCGTTTAATGGATGTCATCCTAACAACCGCATGCAAGGGAATCCAACCATGAAAACCCTCATCGCTACCTTGATCGCGACCGCCGTGTCGGCCGTCGCCATTGTTCCTGCCAGTGCCGCCCCCGTCGACAAGGACGCCCACCGCGCCGCGATGGACAAGGCCGCCGCCAACTACCGCACTGCCAAGACCAAGTGCGACGCCAAGAGCGGCAACGCCGAAGAAGTGTGCGAAGACGAGGCCAAGCTGGCCCAAGCGCGCGCCGAACTCGATGCCTATACCAAATACGACACCACCGGCGGCAACCTGCGCGATGCACGCGCCAAGGTGGTCCGCGCCGAGCACGAGTTGGCCGATACCCAGTGCGACGCTGCCGCGTCCGCCGACAAGGACCGCTGCAAGGCCACGGCCGGTTCGATCCGCGATGCCGCGCTGGCGCGCCTCGACGACCGCAATATCGACCGTGCGGTCGGCCCCAGCAGTAGCGGCGAACTGGTAAGCCGGATCGACTCCACCAATCCAGAAACGGCAGCCGCCGTCCAGAAATGCGAACAGATGAGCGGCGATGCGCGCACCGCCTGCGTCGTCGACCAGCGCGGTAACGTTACCACCGCCACCAACGTGGCCGCCGCTACCGGCGCCGCCGTTTCCGCCAATACCCGCGAGGCAATCGCCACCGTGAAGGAAAAGACCGCTGCCGCCGTCGACCGCACCAAGGAGATGGCCTCGAACGCCGCCCGCAAGACCGAAAATGCGACCGAGCGCGCCGGCGAACGCACCGCCCGCGCGGCCTCCGATGGCACCATCACCGCCAAGGTAAAGGCTGGCCTGGTATCCGATCCTGCCCTGAAAGGCATGGAAATCAACGTCGATACCGAAGGCGGCGTCGTCATGCTGAGCGGCTTCGTCGAATCGAAAGCCGAGGCCGACAAGGCCATGCAAGTGGCCAAGGGCGTGGAAGGCGTGAGCAACGTCAAGAGCGCGATCAAGGTCAAGTAAGTCCTGGCCACACCCTTGCAACAGCCCGCGCGCCGCCTGGTGCGTGGGCTGTCTTGCATCCGGCGGGCGCTTATGCCGTGTGGATGGAGCGCCACAGTTTGCTGCGGCCGGCGGCTGTGTGGTGGCCTGGCGTCCGGCCCGGCATGCGGCCGGGGCTATAATGACCGGCGTGAATAAACTCGAAGCCTTTGGATACATCGCAGCGCAGGCCGTCCGCGGTGAAATCACCTTCCCCACCAGCGTCAATGCCGTACTGCGCCTGCAGCTTGCCCTTGACGACCCGGATTGCCATATCGACGAGGCGATCCGCCTGGTGCTGGCCGAACCACAATTGGCTGCGCGCACGGTCGCGGTGGCCAATACGCCGGCCTTTGGCGGCAGCAGTACCATGCCGGTCACCAATGTCCGCGCCGCCGTGGCGCGCATCGGCTACCGGCGCCTGCAAGCCCTGGTCGCCAGCCTGGTGGTACGCCAGTTCGGCAACCGCATCAACGATCCCGGCCTGCGCGCCAAGGCCGAGCAACTGTGGGCGCACACGACCCATGTCGCCTCGATCGCCCATTCGCTGGCGCGCCGCGTCACCGGCGTCAATCCCGATACCGCCCTGTTTGCCGGCATCGTGCACGAGGTGGGCGGTTTTTACCTGCTGGCGAGGGCCGACGAGTTTCCCGGCCTGCTGGACGACGACCCCGAGAACTGGGGCGCCCTGTGCGAAGACGTGGTCAGCGCCGAGGTGATGAAAAAGCTGTCGATTCCACCGGCCGTGTCGGACGCCATCGCCGACATGCGTGGCGGCTGGTTGAATATGCCTCCGGGCACGCTGCTCGACACCATGTTGCTTGCGAATCAATACGCACCGGTGCCGTCGCCCCTCGACAGCCGTCGCATGAACCTGCCGGAACATGGCGAGAGCGCGCTCGATTTCGTGTTCGATGAAGTCACCCTGCAAGACATCCTGGACGAAGCGGCCGAAACGGCGAAGGCGATGGGCGACGTCGCCTTGGTGTGACGTTTCGATAGAATTCCAGGAAGCGTACCTTTTTAGCAACCAAACGGCAATGAGGCAGTGATACTCTTGATCATTATTAATTTCTGTGCGGAATTTTTATGATCAAGCTTGCGGTAGGTCTCGGAATGGTACTGTCCAGCATGGGCGCGCAGGCCGGCGTCATCGATCTGGGCGCCATCATGGGCGGCGCCAATGTGTACACCGCGCGCGACTTCAGCGCGATGGGGAGCGATGTCGAAGGGGCGATCGCTTCTGGCGGTAACGTCACAATCCAGGATTACGCCGTCAACTTCAAGGACAGGGCCGCCTACGCCGGCTATTCGATCGTGGCTGGCGGCGATATTACGCTGACCGGCGGGTCCATCCACAACGGCTCCGTCTACGCTGGCGGCAAGGTCGCTCTAGAGCGGGCCGAGGCGCCGCCACGCTCCACCGTCAATCCAGTCGATTTCGCCGCAGCGACGCAGCAGTTCAAGGATATCGCCGCGGGATTGCGCCTGGTCGAGTCGACGGGAACCGTCGAGCGCGAGTACAGTGCCAACAAGATCATCGGTAGCGGCGAGGGTGGCGTGGACATATTCGATGTCTCCGCTGCTTTTCTTCTTGGCGGGAATAACTGGGTGCTCGAAGGGTTGACCAAGGGCCAGACACTGATTTTCAATATCAGCGGCAAGCACGGCGGTTTCGACGGCGGGATGCACCCATTGGCGGACTATAACGTCCTGTTCAACTTCTTCGAGGCGGAAACTGTCAACATGAAAGGTATCCTCGGCAGCGTGTTGGCGCCGGGCGCGACCGCTGTCGGCATCCATGACGTCATCAATGGCCAGGTCATCGTCGATACCTGGGATTCAAGCATCCAGGTCAATGCCGCCAATTACTTCAAGCCGGTCGACGTGCCTGGCTTCGAGCTGGTCAAGGACAATCCGCCGGTGGAGCCGCCGGCCGAAGTGTCTGAACCGGGCACCCTGGCGTTGATGATGGCCGGCCTGGTCGGCGCGATCGCCATGCGGCGCCGTCGCGCCTGACGTAGTTTCTCTGGAAGACAAAGCGGCGGCCATGAGCCGCCGTTGTTTATTCCACGATCAGGTGCAGCCGGCCAGCACACGCGCCTGCATGCGGTGGCGCGCCAGCATGATCGCCGACAAGCCGACGCCGCACAGCGCCAGCGCCGCCGCCACCCACTGTGGCGCCGTATAGGCATAGCCGAGGGTTAATGGAATGCCGCCGAGGAAGGCGCCCAGGGCGTTGCCGATATTGAAACCGGACTGCCCCAGCGAGGAGCCCAGCATTTCCGCCTCGCGCGAATGTTCCATCAGCAGCAGCTGGATCGGTGGCCCGATCGCCAGCGCATTGGCGCCGGTCAGGAAAGCCAGCACGACCATCGCCAGCTTCGACTCCGCGAGGAAGCCATTGCACAGCAGCAGCGCGGTCATCGACATCATGAGGATCAGCAGGGCGGGCAGCGGATGAACACGATCCGCCAGGCGACCGCCGAACTGCACGCCGACCGTCATGCCGACGCCGACCGCGGTCATGATCAGGGGAATCGTCGTCGAATCGAAGCGCGTGACGTCGGTCAGCAGCGGTGCGATATAGCTGAACCAGGCGAAGAAACCGCCGGTACCGATCGAGACGATGCCCAGTGCCAGCCACAGGTCGAGGTGGCGGAAGATGCGCAGGTCTTGCATGATCCCGGTGCGCTTGCCCGGTTCGATATGCGGCACCCATTGGCGCAGGCTCAGCATGGTCAGCAGGCCGATCACGGCCACGATCAGGAACACCAGGCGCCAATCGATCACATGGCCGATCCAGGTGCCGAGCGGCACGCCCAGCACATTGGCCAGGGTCAGGCCGGTAAACATCGTGGCAACCGCGGCGGCCGTACGGCCTTGGTCGGCCAGGCGGCTGGCGACGACCGCGCCGACGCCAAAGAAGGCGCCATGCGGCAGGCCGGCCAGGAAGCGCGACACCATCATGATCTCGAAGTTCGGCGCAAAAGCCGACATCGCATTAAAAATGGCAAACATCAGCATGAACCAGATCAGGACGCTGCGCGGCGGCCGGCCGGCAACCATGCTGACCAGGGTCGGCGCGCCGACCACGACGCCCAGTGCATAGGCGGTGATCAGGTAGCCGGCTTGCGGGATGGTGATGTGAAGGCCATTGGCGATATCGGGCAGGATGCCCATCATGACGAATTCGGTCATGCCGATGCCGAAGCCGCCAAGGGCGAGGGGAAGTAGGCTTTTCTTGATCACGGGGATTGTTGTTGTTCGGAGGTGGAAGAGGAAAGCCGGCCGAAGCGTCATGCGCGGCCGGGTCTGGCACTATACCGGGCGCAGGCGGGCGCGTCCGCTTTCGTGTCGTGATGACGGGTATAGGGCGCCGGAATGGCGTCAGGCCTGCCCGTCGCCCTCGTCGTCCCCGGCCGATGGCCAGCCGATGCGGCCATGGCCGGCGTCGTCGAGCCGGGCGCGCAGCGCGTCGGCGGCGCTGGCTGGCAGGCTGACGGTAAAGCGGACGTCGTCGCCGTGCTCGACGGCATCGAGAGTGGCGCCGGCAGCGTCGAATTCGCGCCGCAGCATGCCTTCCATGGCATACGGGGCGGTGCAGCGCAGCTGGCGCAGCTTGATGATCGGCACCTTGGTCGCCGTCAACAGGGCCTGGGCCACGCTGTCGGTATACGCGCGCACCAGTCCGCCTGCGCCGAGCTTGACGCCGCCGAAGTAGCGCACCACGGTGGCCAGCACGCCTTCCAGGTCCTGGTGGCGCAATACGTCGAGCATGGGGCGGCCCGCGGTACCGCTGGGTTCGCCATCATCGACGGCCGCCGACTGGCCGCCGGCCAGCAGGGCCCAGCACACATGGGCCGCGCCCGGATGCTGGGCGCGCAATTCGGCGACGATTTTTTGGGCCCCGGCGCGATCCGGCATCGGCTGCACGCAGGCGATGAAGCGGCTTTTCTTGATGACCAGTTCGTGGTGGACGGCGCTGGCGATCGTCTGGGGCATGGCATTCGGAAAGTGGAAACAACAACGCCAACCCGAAGGCTGGCGTTGTTGTCTGAATCTTTGGTAGGCCGTGCGTGGCTCGAACACGCGACCAACGGATTAAAAGTCCGCTGCTCTACCAACTGAGCTAACGACCCGAAGAAGACGAGATTATAGCGGCACTTGGCCGATATTGCCAAGTGCTTCCAGTCACTTTGTCAATTAAGGCTGAGGTGGTTCCTTCGTGGCGGAAGGGAATTGCCCCGGTTGGTGCTGCTTGTGGCCGTAGTTCGGCGGCGCTTCATTGGTGTCGACCGGCACGTTTTTCGCCTTGCCCTCGCCGCTATCCTCACCCTCGACCTGGTCGTCTTCTGCCTTGACCTCGGCCATGGCTTCCGGCTCGAGCTTCTCGGCTTCGGTATTCATGCGCACGAACAGGCCCCAGGTTGCCAGGATGGCGGCAGCGGCCAGCCCGACCGAGGCGGCATGCGGCAGGAATTCGGGCTTGCCGTGTACGAACTGAAACACGCCGATCAGGCATTCGACCGACAGCGACACGACAACCACGATCAAAAAGCGCGACAGGAAGCGACGCACCCGGGTTGGCGAGCTGATGTTGGCCGAGCGCTGGATCTCTTCTTCGAGCACGGTCTGGCCCAATTCGAGAGCGGCCACGGCGATGGTCAGGAGGCCGACGCATTCGAGCAGGATTTCGAACCTGGCGCGGATCGGCGCGTCGATGCCGGGATTGAGCGCGTTCCAGGCCTCCAGCGCGGACAAGACGATCAGCCCGATGCCGCAGGTAAAGAACAACGCGACGATCATGAGATAGCCGACGAGGAAAATGCGTGAGATGAGATACATGGCGCGCCAGGGGGTGTAGACAGTTGCAATTACTTTAACATCAAACATCGCGTGAGCTTCGTTCGGATGAACGGCGCATGGTTGTCCCTGGTGGCACCCTTTTCGCGGCCAGCGGGACGTGATCGTCTTGTCAGCGAGTATGCGCATTCCGGGCATTTCGCTGACCAGAGAAGCGGGGCCAGAACGCAAAAAGCCCACGAACCGAAATTCGTGGGCTTCCTGTATATTCGTGGTAGGCCGTGCGTGGCTCGAACACGCGACCAACGGATTAAAAGTCCGCTGCTCTACCAACTGAGCTAACGACCCGAAAGAGGCAGCATTATAGCCGGCGATTCCGCTTTGCGCTAGGCCTTGCCAAAAATTTCGACACGGGCGCCGTTCACGACAACGCCGACGTCACCTTCAATACCTCATCCGCCGTCGTCACCCCCTCGACCACCTTCATCGCCCCGGCAATGCGCAACGGCTTCATCCCATCCTTCACGCTCTGCTCGCGCAGGGCACGCATCTCGCCCGATTCACGAATCAAGCGTCCAAAGCCTTCGCTCACTGTCAGCAACTCATAAATGCCGGTGCGCCCCCGATACCCCGTCTGCCGGCACTCCGGACACCCCACCGGCCGATACACCGACGCAGGCTTAGCGATCTTCCACACCCCGCCAATACTGTCCCACACCTCGTCGCTCAATTCACCGCCCGGCGCCTTGCAGGCAGGGCAGAGCGTGCGCACCAGCCGCTGCGCCATCACGCCGATCAGGGTTGCCTCGAGCAGATAATCCGGCACGCCCAATTCCAGCAAACGCACCACGGCCGACGGCGCATCGTTGGTATGCAGGGTCGAAAACACGAGGTGACCGGTCAACGCTGCCTGGATCGCCATCTCGGCCGTTTCCAGGTCGCGGATCTCGCCGACCATGATGATGTCGGGATCCTGCCGCATCAGCGAACGCACGCCATCGGCAAACGACAGGTCGATCCCCGGCTGCACCTGCATCTGGTTGAATGCCGGTTCGACCATCTCGATCGGATCCTCCACCGTGCACACATTCACTTCGCTGGTCGCCAGCGCTTTCAAGGTCGTGTACAAAGTAGTGGTCTTGCCCGACCCCGTCGGCCCGGTCACGAGAATGATGCCGTGCGGGCGGCGCGTCAGCCCATCCCAGCGCTGCGCATCGTCGGGCGGGAATCCCAGTTCCGGCAGGGTTTTCACCACCACTTCAGGATCGAAGATACGCATCACCAGTTTTTCGCCGAAGGCGGTCGGCATCGTCGATAGCCGCAATTCGACCTCTTGCCCGCCGGCGGTGCGGGTCTTGATGCGGCCATCCTGCGGCCGGCGCTTTTCGATCACGTCCATCCGCCCCAGCAGCTTGATGCGCGCGGTCATCGCGATCATCACCGCCGCCGGCACCTGGTAGACCTGGTGCAGCACGCCATCGATACGGAAACGCACGGTGGCCATTTCGCGCTTGGGCTCCAGGTGGATATCCGAGGCGCGCTGCTCGAAGGCGTAACCCCACAGCCAGTCGACGATATTGACGATGTGCTGGTCATTCGCATCGAACTGCTTGTTCGATTTGCCCAGTTCGACCAGCTGCTCGAAGTTGTTGCGCATCGCGACGTCTTGCCCGCTGCTGCGGCTGGCGTCGCGGATCGACTTGGCCAGGGCGAAGAACTGCGAAATATACTGGGCGATGTCGAGCGGATTGGCCAGCACCAGTTCGATGCGGCGGCGCGAGACCTTGGCGATCTCGGCCTCCCATTCGGTCAACGACGGATCGGCCGTCGCCACCACCAGCGTGGTCGGGGTCATGTCGACCGGCAGGATATTGAAGCGCGCCGCATAGCTGGCCGACATCACGTCCGCCACTTTCGTGAAATCGATTTTCAGCGGGTCGATGCGGATGAAAGGCAGGCCGACCTTGGCCGCGCACCATTCGGTCAGCACATCGAGCGTCAACAGCCGGTGCGGCGGCAGGGCCGATATGAGTTTGCATTGCGCCACCGCCGTCAGCGGATGCATGATGCCAGGCGCATTTTTCAGTATGCCCTGGGCCTGGGCGAATTCGGCCTTGACCTTCTCCTTGGTGACGATCCCGTCGGCCAGCAGCCACGAGAAAATCGATTGCAGGTCGAGCTTGCGCAGGCTGGCTGGTTTGTGCGGGATGGCGTTCACGGTGGCCCTGGATAAATGGTCAATCGGCGGCAAACAATCCCTTGACCCAGGATTTCGCAGGCAGCTTGGTCTGCGCCACGATCTGCGCGGCGCGCGCATTCAGGGCGTCCTTGTCGAGCGTGGGGCGGGTCTTGAAGCACAGCGCCACCACATTCCCTTCGTGTACCTCGGGCAGGCAGATCACGTGAGCGAAGGCGAACTTCATCGCCTTCAGGTTCTTGGCGAAACTCGGGTGGTCGCCGAACAGGTTGACGGTCATGATGCCATCTGGCGCCAGGCAATCGGCGCAGGCGCGATAAAACTCCGGCGTATCGAGCACCGGGCCGCGCGCGGTGGCGTCGTACAGGTCGCACTGCAGGGCGTCATAGGCTTCGTGGTTGGCCGGGTCTTCGACGAAGTCGAGCGCATCCATTTCGAGCACGCGCAGGCGTTCGTCCTCGGGCGGCAGCTTGAACATCGAATTGCAGATCGCGATCACTGATTCGTTGAGCTCGACGGCGGTCACGCTCGCTTCAGGGAACTGGCGATAGCAGAACTTGGTTAGGGCGGCCGTGCCCAGGCCCAGCTGGGCGATGGCGTGCGGCGATTCAATGAACAGCATCCACGCCATCATCTGCTGTGCGTATTCCAGTTCGGGCCAGTCGGGTTTGCGGATGCGCATGGCGCCCTGCACCCATTCGGTGCCGAAGTGGAGGTAACGGACGCCGTCCTGTTCCGACAACGTGACGGGCGCGAATTTCGGCTTGCGCGCGGGACGGCGCGAGGATTCGACTTGTTCGATGGATTTGCGTTTGATGAGCATAGATAGGCCTGGTGGAATCGCCCTATTATCGGGTGACGGGTTCCCCCAGCGCAAGCTCGGGCCCACATACGACAACGCGGCCTCATGGGCCGCGTTGCTTGATTTCTAATGACTATGACGATCAGTACTGGCTGTACGCCTGGCCCTGGCCGTTATAGCTGTCCAGCGGCTCGACCGAGACGCGCAGGCGCACGCGGTTGCCCGGATCGCGGCTCATCAGCGAAGTGTAGTTCTGGCCGCGGTATTCGTAGGTCACGTTGTAGCCGGCGGTACGCGATTCGATCGCTTCCACGGTGCGGCATTGCTGCACGGCTTGTTCTTGCACGGTGCTGCCTTGTGGACGGCCATTGTTCTGGACCCGGTCGCCCACCATGGCGCCGGCGATCGCGCCGGCGGCCGATGCAGCGACTTTACCGTTGCCGCCGCCGACCTGGCTGCCCAGCAGCGCGCCGGCGATGCCGCCGATGATCGTGCCGCCGGCGCCGCGTTCCTGCTGCACCGGCACCTGGACGTATTCGGTACGGCATTCCTGGCGCGGGGTGCGAACCTGCTCGAGGCGCGGCTCGACCCGCACTACACGGCCGAAGTCTTCGAAGTCGGCAGCCTGGGCCAGCGGCAGGGTGGCGATGCCGAGGGCCGAGATGATCAGTTTGGCTTGCAAGTTCATGGTAGTACCTCGTTGAATAGTGCGACGTTGGTGTGCTGATTCGTTACAGACTTCATGGTACGCCTACTGCAAAAAACCATCGAATCCGCGTGGCAACAAAATGTAACAGCGAATAAAGTGCGCAACAAGTCGCGCCAGAATGAAGCCGGCCCCCAAAGCGGTGTTTCCGTGTCACATATGCACCTACCGATTCTTACAAATAGGCATCTGAAACTCACATTTGGGTTGCTTCCAATACCACAAAACGTTACCCTTACACAAATCATGGACTTATTGGCGTATAGCAACGACAGCGAGGTTAGAAGCAGCAGCGCTACCCAGCGCCGCGAGGGGTGGCGCCATGGCGCGTTATTGACGGGTGAACTTGAGGAAAAAATGAGTTTGTTGATGAGAGTGGCGCCGAATCTTGTTCAAGCGATCCGCGCATTCCGCGTTGGCGATTTGCAACAGGAGGCCGGGCGGCTCGGTCATCATTTTTTATATGCTCATTGCGCCAATACGCTCACCAAGCAGCAAGTCTGCGCCCGCATTGGCGAGAATTTTTATTTCCCCAAACCGTGCAGCAAGAATTTCGATGCGCTGCGCACCTGCCTGACCGAGACCATCCACGAGGCCGGCCCGCAGCCGGGCTTTATCGTTGTGCTCGAGCAACTGCCTAGCGCGCAGAAATTCGACAAGGAAGCGCGCGAAAACCTGCTCGACGTGTTCCGCGACGCCGCTGAATTCTGGGCCGAAAAGAAGGTGCCGTTCCGCGTATTCTACTCGTTCGCAACGGTCCCGCCGACCGCCTGAAGTCCCGGATAGCCCCCTCCGGGGGCTGCGGTTGGCCGCCGGTGTTACGGTACAATGCCGGCTATGAAAAACATCGTGATCCTCATTTCCGGCCGCGGAAGCAATATGGAAGCGGTCGTGCGTGCGCTCGATGCCGAGGGCTGGCCCGCCCGCGTGGCTGCGGTGATCAGTAACAAGCCCGATGCCGGCGGCCTGGCGTTCGCCCAGGCGCGTGGCATTCCGACCGCCGTGGTGTCGAACAAGGATTTCGCCACCCGCGCCGAATTCGACGCCAGACTGCAGGAAGTCATCGATACCTTCCAGCCCGACCTGGTCGTGCTGGCCGGCTTCATGCGCATCCTGACCGCGCCGTTCGTCGAGCATTATGCGGGCCGGATGCTGAACATCCATCCGTCGCTGCTGCCCCTGTTCCCGGGGCTGCACACGCACCAGCAGGCGCTCGACGCCGGCATGACGGAACACGGCGCCACCGTGCACTTCGTCACCGCCGAGCTCGACCACGGCCCGTCGGTGCTGCAGGCAACCATTCCGGTCTTGCCGGGCGATACGCCAGACCTGCTGGCGGCGCGCCTGCTGGCCGAGGAACACAAGATCTACCCACGCGCCGTACGCCTGTTCGTCGAAGACCGCCTGGTCGTCGAACATGGCACGGTGCGCATCGTCGAACCAACGGTCGACGCCATCAGTATTTAATTCAAGGATTTACATGAGATTGCCTCCAGCGATCGTCGCCAAGACCGAAGAAGTCTTGCGCGACATTCTCCGCTTTACTTCGCCGGCCGACGTGACCCTGTCGCGCTTCTTCAAGGACAACCCGCGCTTCGGCGGCCGCGAGCGCGGCGTCATCGCCGAAGCCGTGTACGCCGTGTTGCGTAATAAATCGTTCTTCACCGACTTCGCCGGCCACGGCAATACCCCGTCGATGCGCAAGCTGGCCCTGCTGGGCCTGGCCGAGACGGTCGGCATCGACAGCATCGGCGGCCTCAGCGACGACGAGACCGATTTCCTCACCCGCATCGAGGAAGTCGACCGCACGCTGCTGCCGGGCCCGATTCGCGCCAACCTGCCGCAATGGCTGTTCGACAAGCTGGTGGCCCAGTTCGGCGAGCAAGAGGCGCTGGAACTGGCGGCGGTACTGAACACCCCGGCGCCGCTGGACCTGCGCGTCAATTCCATCAAGGCCGAGCGCGATGCCGTGATGGCGCAACTGGCCGAAGCACCGATCGTGGCCGAGCCGATGCCGTTCGCGCCGCTGGGCCTGCGCGTGCAAAAGAAACCGGCGCTGCAAAACCTGCCGCTGTTCAAGGAAGGTGCGATCGAGGTGCAGGACGAGGGCAGCCAGGTGCTGTCCCAGATCGTCGGCGCGCGCCGCGGCGAGATGGTGGTCGACTTTTGCGCCGGCGCCGGCGGCAAGACGCTGGCGCTGGGCGCGCTGATGCGTAATACCGGCCGCCTGTATGCCTTTGACGTCTCCGAAAAACGCCTGGCCAAATTGAAGCCGCGCATGGCGCGCAGCGGCCTGTCGAACGTGCATCCGGTGGTGATCGCGCATGAGCGCGATGCCAAGGTCAAGCGTTTGGCCGGCAAGATCGACCGCGTGCTGGTCGACGCGCCGTGCTCGGGCCTGGGCACCCTGCGCCGCAATCCGGACGTCAAGTGGCGCCAGCAGCCGGGCGCCATCGCCGAAATGCAAGAAAAGCAAGCCTCGATCCTGGACGCGGCCGCGCGCCTGGTCAAGGGCGGCGGCCGCCTGGTGTACGCCACCTGCAGCCTGCTCAATGAAGAGAACGACGTCATCGTCGAAGGCTTCCTGGCCAATCACGCCGACTTCGAACTGGTGCCGATGAGCCAGGTGCTGGCCGAGCAAAAAATCCCGCTCGAGATGGACCAGTACCTGAAACTGCTGCCGCACAAGCACCAGACCGACGGCTTCTTTGCCGCCGTCCTGCAGCGCAAGGCGCTGGCCAAGCCGGCCAAGGCCGCTGCCGCGGATGACACGGTCGACGCGGACAACACGGCCGCGGACGCGGACGGCGAGTAAGGAGTATCGATGCCGCTGTCGGACTTGCTGAACGTCCTGCTGGACGATGCCCGCCGCCCCGCCATCTTTTGGCAGATCGTCGCCCTCGTCCTGTGCGTGGCGGTCGGCTGGGGCCTGGCACGGCTCATTCACCGTTCGCTGCTGAAGGACCGGCCGCATGCAAGCGGGCTGATCGGCGTCGGCCTCGGCAGCTTCAATCGCGTGCTGGGCCCGCTCCTGATCGTCGGGCTGCTCGCGCTCACCAAGACGGTATTGGAACAGTACCAGGGCGTGTCGCTGCTGCGCGTGGCGCTGCCGCTGTTCATGTCGCTGGCGGTAATTCGTACCTTCTTCTACCTGTTGCGGCGCGCCTTTGCCCGCCGCGGCCAGGTGGGGGCGGCATTGCAGACCTTCGAGAAGGTGTTCGCCTTCGTGGTCTGGATCATCGTGGCCATGCACCTGACCGGCATCCTGCCGGATGTGATCAGTACGCTCGAGCATACGGTTCTTCCGATCGGCAAGAACAAGGTATCGATTGCCGACCTGCTGCAAGGCGCGATCTCGATCGTCGTGCTCATGATGCTGGCGCTGTGGGCCGGCGCCACGCTCGAAGAACGCCTGATGGGCTTCGAGCGCATGCACAGCTCGCTCAGGGTGGCGATGGCGCGCGTGGGCCGCGCAGCCCTGATCCTGGTCGCGGTGTTGTTCAGCCTGTCGCTGGCCGGGCTCGACCTGACGGTCTTGTCGGTGTTCGGCGGCGCGCTGGGCGTCGGCCTCGGTCTCGGCATGCAGCGTATTGCCAGTAATTACGTGTCGGGCTTCATCATCCTGTTCGAGCGCAGCCTGTCGATCGGCGATCCGATCACCCTGGATAAATATTCCGGCAAGGTGGCGCGCATCAATACCCGCTACACTGTGTTGCGTGGTTCCGACGGTACGCAGACGCTGTTGCCGAACGAGATGCTGATCACCGGCGTGGTGCTGAACCAGTCGTCCACCAACCGCAACGTGCGCGCGGTGACCAAGCTGGTCGTGTCCTACGACAGCGATCTGTCCGTCGTGATCCCGCTGCTCGAAGAACAGCCGAAGGGCGTGGCGCGCGTGCTCGAGACGCCGGCGCCGAACGTGCTGCTCAATGCCTTCGCGGCCGATGGCTACGAGCTCGAGGTCGGCTTCTGGCTGGGCGACCCCGAGAACGGGCAGGGCGGGCCGATTTCGGACGTCAACCGCAAGATCTACGCACTTGTGCAAGCGGGCGCGATCAAACTCGGGCATCCATCGATGGACACCCGCCTGCTCGACGCCCACATCGCCAAGGCGGTGGCGCGTACGCCGCAGGGCGACGAGCGTGCACAGACTGGCGCAAATTTGAGCAAGTAAAACTGCCGTGCGGCAGTAGAACCACGTAAAATGCCGGGGTTATATGTGTGCGGTCGCCGTGGTTGCACATTGAATAAGCCCTTTGGAGACTGAATGAATTTCATTAACGACGCCTGGCACGCTGTGCTGTCGTTCCTGTCCACCGGCCTGCTCGACTTCTCGGCCTGGCAAGTCGTGATATACACCCTGGTGGTCACCCACATCACGATCGCCGCCGTGACGATCTACCTGCACCGCCACCAGGCGCACCGGGCGCTCGACCTGCACCCGATCCCAAGCCATTTCTTCCGCTTCTGGCTGTGGCTGACTACGGGCCAGGTCACGAAGGAATGGGCGTCGATTCACCGCAAGCACCACGCCAAGTGCGACACCGAAGAAGATCCGCACAGCCCGCAGACGCGCGGCATCCGCAAGGTGCTGTTCGAAGGCGCCGAGCTGTACCGCGCTGAAAGCAAGGTCAAGGAAACCATGGACAAATATGGCCATGGCACGCCGGACGACTGGATCGAGCGCCATGTGTACACCGGCCGCAGCATGTGGGGCGTGGCCTCGCTGCTGGTGATCAACGTCGCCCTGTTCGGCGTGATCGGCCTGACCGTGTGGGCGATCCAGATGATGTGGATCCCGATCACGGCCGCCGGCATCATCAACGGCCTGGGCCACTGGTGGGGTTACCGCAACTACGATTGCAGCGATGCGGCCACCAACATCTTCCCTTGGGGCATCCTGATCGGCGGCGAAGAGTTGCACAACAACCACCACACCTATGCCACCTCGGCCAAGCTGTCGAGCAAGTGGTACGAGATCGACCTGGGCTGGGGTTATATCCGCATGCTCGAAATGGTGGGTCTCGCCAAGGTGAAGAAGGTGGCGCCGAAGCCGAAGCTGGACAAGGACAAGGCGCAGGCCGACTTCGACACCCTGCAGTCGGTGATCGCCAACCGCTACGATGTGATGGCCAAGTATGCCAAGTCGGTGCGCCGCGCCTTCAGCGAAGAACTGGAGCACCTGAAGCACAAGGCCGAGCTCGAATCGCGCTTCTTGAAAAGCTCGCGCAAGCTGATGCAGCGCGAGCCGGCCAAGCTGGAATCGTCGCAACAGCAGCAACTGGTCGAGCTGTTCCAGCATAGCAAGGCACTGGAGACCATGCACCATATGCGCGTCGAACTGGGCGCGATCTGGGAACGTTCGCACTCGACCCGCGACCAGTTGCTGCACCAATTGCAGGACTGGTGCAACCGCGCGGAAGCGTCGAAGATCAAGGCGCTGCAGGAGTTCTCGATGCGCCTGCGTACTTACGCCTGATCGGCCCAGGCCCTAAGGCATGACACGACGGCTTCTTCGGAAGCCGTCGTCGTTTCCGGGTCATGCGGCACGGCGCATGGCCGGCCACTTCAGATAAGTCAGCGCCCGCCACACCCACTCGAGCGGCCCGTACTGGAAGCGCGCCAGCCACCAGTGGGAAAGGCCGATCTGCAGCACGCACAGCAGCAGGGCAATCCCGACCTGCCCGGTCCTGCCCATGCCCCACAGGCCGAGCCCGTGTGCATAGAACAGCAGCGACAAGACCAGCGATTGCATCAAGTAATTGCTCAGCGCCATGCGTCCGAACGGCGCCAGGATGCGCACCCTGGCCAGGATGCCGCTGCCGTGCAGCGCCAGCACTATCGCGGCCATATAACCGAGCGAGGCCGGCAGGCTGCCCATCGTCATCAAGGCATTCGCGAAGTCATAGCCCTGGTCGTCGACGCCGGGCGGGCGGCCGGTGCTGATCAAGCCGCTGAGCAGGCCAAGCCCGACTCCGGCGCCGATCCCGCCCACGGCCAGGCGCCGGAACAGGGGCAAATGGGCGCCGGCATTGGCAATCACGCCCGAGCGCACGAACCAGAGCCCGACCAGGAACACGCTCACGCCGACCACGACGAAGCCGGTTTCATCGCGCATCCGCGCCTCCAGGTGGCCGAGGCGCATGGCGACTGCCTCGGCATGACTGCCGTTGGTAAGCACCTGCTTCTCTTGCCCGCTGCGCGCGGTGCGCTCGCGGTACTGCGATACGGTGGCGGCATCCACGTCGGTTGGTTCGCCTGCCGCGCTGCTGATGCCGGCCTGCTGGCCCCATTCGGGCGCGAAATGGCGCATGCCTGCGTCGAGCGCAGTCAAGCCATAGGTGAGCATGAAGATGGCGATCCCGGCGCGCAGCGGCCGCGCCGCTCGTGGCTGGACGAAGCCCCAGGCAAGCAGGCCCAGCAGCACAAGCGCGGCGCCGATCGCCAGCAATGCTCCCATATCGCCCTTGCCGCCGACGAAGTCCAGGACGGCGGCCAGCAGCATCAGGCTGCCCGGTACGATCGCCACCAGCGGGAACAGCGCGCGATGTTCAGCGCGCAGGTAGAGGCCGACCAGGCCCGCGAACAGGATGGGCGTCACCAGCCAGGAAGCAAAGCCGAAGCCCGGCGCCTGTGCCACCAGGAAGCAGGCGGCCAGGGCGACGATCAGCCAGCGCCCCCTGGCGAACAGCATCAGCACGAGGGCGAGCGCGCCGATCGCATAGCTGATCAATATGTCGCCGCTCCACAGCAGCAGGTAGTGCAGCAGGCCGAACAGGCCGAGCACCGCGATCCGCCGGCCATATGCCGGCAGGAAGGGGCGTTCGGCCGCACCTGCCCGTTCCAGCATCAGGGCGAAGCCCATGCCGAACAGCAGCGAGAAGATGGTCCAGAACTTGCCGCTGACGAAATAGGCGACTAGGAAGGCCACCAGCCAGTCCAGGCCGTGCAGGCCGGCCGGGATACCGTTGCCGGATTCGGCCACGGGCCGGTTGAAGAATTCGACGTTGGCGACACAGATGCCGACCAGCGCGAAGCCGCGCAGCACATCGAGGACGTCGAGACGGTGTTCGGACAAGACGGGAGAGAAGGCAGAAGATTGCGGATTGCTCATCCTGCAATGGTACGCGTGGATGCGTCCACGCGACAAAAAAGCCGCCGGGCTTGCGCGCCGGCGGCTTTTTCAGGGAAACAAGATCGATTACTTGATCTTGGTTTCCTTGTAGATCACGTGCTTACGTGCTTTCGGGTCGAATTTGGTGATTTCCATCTTCGCCGGCATCGTGCGCTTGTTCTTGGTGGTGGTGTAGAAGTGACCAGTACCTGCGGTCGATTCCAGCTTGATTTTGTCGCGGCCAGTTTTTGCCATGATAGCTCCCTAATTAAACTTTTTCGCCACGGGCGCGCATGTCGGCCAGCACGACGTCGATGCCGAGCTTGTCGATCACGCGCAGGCCGGCGTTCGACAGACGCAGCGAAACCCAACGGTTTTCCGATTCGACGTAGATACGACGATTCTGCAGGTTAGGCAGGAAACGACGCTTCGTTTTGTTGTTAGCGTGGGAGACGTTGTTACCAACCATCACACCCTTGCCGGTTACTTGGCAAACACGTGCCATAGTGCACTCCTTAAATATGTTCCAGACTTGGAAAAACGAGAGTATAGCGTGAAAAGCAAAGCGGAATCAATCACTTACAGAAAACAATGGTGTCATGGACTATCTGGAAAATTTAACAATTCCCGATGAGTGTTGTAACCCGCTGTTTACGCTATGTAAATCAGGCAAACATCAAGTCCCTACCTGACGACACGGCGACGCATATCCGTCACAGTTGCCCGTTCTCGGCAAAGGAATGCACGTGGTTGCCTGCCACCACGAAGTGATCCAGCACCCGGATATCGACCAGCGACAGCGCCTGTACCAGCGCGCTCGTCAGGCGCAGGTCGGCTTCGCTGGGCTCGGCCACGCCGGAAGGGTGGTTATGCGCCAGGATCACCGCCGCCGCATTGCGCCGCAGCGCCGCCTTGACCACCTCGCGAGGATAGACACTCGTGTGCGTCAGGGTCCCCCTGAACATTTCCTCGCAATTGATCAGTCGATTCTTCACGTCCAGGAACAGCACCATGAACGATTCATGCGTCTGCAGCGCGAACTGGCTGCGCAGGTAGTGGCGCACCGCCTCGGGCGAACACAGCGCTTCGCGCCGGAACTGCTCGGCCACCACGCGCCGCGCCAGTTCGAGCGCAGCCTGCAACTGGGCGTACTTGGCCGGCCCCAGCCCGTGCAGCCGGCCGAATTCGCCCGAATCGGCATGCAATAGCCGGTGCAGCGAGCCGAAATGCGCCAGGGTGTCGCCGGCCAGGGTCACCGCACTCTTGCCGGCCACGCCCACGCGCAGGAAGATCGCCAGCAATTCGGTGTCCGACAGCGCATTCGGCCCGTCGCGCAGCAGGCGCTCGCGGGGACGGTCCTGTTCGGGCCAGTCGCAGATTCCCATGTTTGATTCCTCGCCAAAAAAAGAGGCAGCCAAGGCGCAAGCCGCGCGCGTGGCTTACAATAGCGCTTTGCCTGATCAGGTATGCCTGCAACCACAAAGAACATGTCCAACGCTGCTCCCGTCGTCAACGAATCCTCTTACCTGACCCTGCATTACCGCCTGGCAGTTGCCGGTGGTTCTGATGTGGTCACGACCTTCAATGGCACGCCGGCCACCTTGCTGCTGGGCCAGGGCCAACTGGCGCCTTTCCTCGAGCAACGCCTGATCGGCCTTCCAGAAGGCACGCACCAGACCTTCGAGCTCAGCGCTGTCGAAGCGTTCGGCGAGCGTAACCCGGAGCTGATCCAGTCGGTGTCGAAGGCGACCCTGGAAGACAATTCGGTGCCGGGCGCCGAGTACAACGTGGGTGAAGTGGTCGAGTTCAATGCACCCAAGGGCGGCCGCTTTGCCGGCGTGCTGCTGGAAATGCGCGACGATTCGGCCCTGTTCGATTTCAACCATCCGATGGCCGGCCGCGCCCTGCAATTCGAAGTGAAACTGATTTCGGTCCTGTAATCATGGACGCAGGCGGAAACGAAGGAAACATGATGGAAAACGAAATTCTGCTGGCCCAGCCGCGCGGCTTTTGCGCCGGCGTCGATCGCGCGATCGAGATCGTCGAGCGCGCGCTGAAACAATTTGGTGCGCCAATTTATGTGCGCCACGAGATCGTGCACAACGCCTATGTGGTCGAAGACCTGCGCAACAAGGGCGCGATCTTCATCGAAGAACTCGAAGACGTCCCCTCGGGCAACACGCTGGTGTTCTCGGCCCACGGCGTCTCGAAAGCCGTGCGCGCCGACGCCGAGGCGCGCGGCCTGACCATTTTCGATGCCACCTGCCCGCTGGTGACCAAGGTCCACGTCGAAGTGGCCAAGATGCGCAAGCAGGGCGCCGAGATCATCATGATCGGCCACGACGGCCACCCCGAAGTCGAAGGCACCATGGGCCAGGCCGAAGAAGGCATGCACCTGGTCGAGACGGTCGAGGACGTGCAAACGCTGCAGGTGCGCAATCCGGATCTGCTGGCCTATGTCTCGCAGACCACGCTGTCGGTCGACGACACCCTGGACATCATTGCCGCGCTCAAGGCGCGCTTCCCGAACATCATCGAGCCGAAGAAGGGCGACATCTGCTACGCCACCACCAACCGCCAGGAAGCCGTCAAGTTCATGGCGCCGCAGGTCGAGGTCGTGGTGGTCGTGGGCAGCCCGAACAGCTCGAACTCGAACCGCCTGCGCGAAGTGGCCGAAAAAATGGGTACGCCGGCCTATATGGTCGACAATGCCGGCAAGATCGATCCAAGCTGGATCGAGGGCAAGAAGCGGATCGGCGTCACCGCCGGCGCCTCGGCCCCGGAAGTGCTGGTGCAGGCCGTGATCGACCGCCTGAAGGACTTGGGCGCGGCCAGCGTGCGTGCGCTGGAAGGCGTCGAGGAACACGTGACTTTCCCGCTGCCGAAAGGCCTGGATGGCGTACGTCCTGAGCCATCGTCGTCCGCAGCCTGAACTTTATTTTTCGTAAAGCCAGAAAAGAAAATTTGCTACAGCACGGATTTACCGTGATTAGTTTTCCAAAAGCCAAGTTATGATGTGGCGCTCGAAAATTATCATGGTAGCCATGACCATGAACGGCACTTCGGGGTAAAGCCCGTGGTGCCGTTTTTTTGCAAGGCAGAATACAACAGGCGGAACGATGGAAACCTTTATCCAACAGATACTGAACGGCCTGGTGCTGGGCAGTATGTATGCGCTGGTCGCGCTCGGCTATACGATGGTGTATGGCGTGCTCAACCTGATCAACTTCGCCCATGGCGACGTGCTGATGATCGGCGCCATGCTCGGCCTGACCATCCTGCAATTGTTGGAGGCTTATATTCCCGGGCTGCCCGGCTATGTGCAGCTGGCGCTGGCCATCCTCGGCGCGATTCCGCTCACCATGCTGGTCAGCATCCTGATTGAGCGCGTCGCCTACCGCCGCCTGCGCAATGCGCCGCGCCTGGCGCCCCTGATCACGGCGATCGGCGTCTCGATCCTGCTGCAGACCTTCGCCATGATGATCTGGGGCCGCAGCCCGATCCCGTTCCCGCAACTGCTGTCGTCCGAACCGATCATGGTCGGCGGCGCCATGATCTCGCAGACGCAAGTGCTGCTGCTGGTGCTGGCCGCCGTCGCGATGGGCGCCCTGGTGCTGCTGGTCGAGCGCACCAGGATGGGCCGCGCGATGCGCGCCGTGGCCGAGAACCCGCGCGTGGCCGGCCTGATGGGCGTCGATTCAAACCGCGTGATCGTCGCCACCTTCGCCATCGGCGCCGCGCTGGCCGCCGTCGCCGGCGTGATGTGGGGCGCCAACTATGCCTCGATCACCTTCACCATGGGCGTGCTGCCCGGCCTGAAAGCCTTCTGCGCCGCGGTGCTGGGCGGGATCGGCAACATCTATGGCGCCATGCTCGGCGGCCTGCTGCTGGGGATTATCGAAGCGCTCGGCGCCGGCTATATCGGCGACCTGACCGGCGGCTTCCTCGGCAGCCACTACCAGGACATTTTCGCCTTCGTGGTGCTGATCCTCGTGCTCACCCTGCGTCCGTCCGGCATCATGGGCGAGCGCGTGGCCG
Source organism: Massilia sp. HP4 (assembly GCF_005222695.1). Classification (GTDB taxonomy): domain Bacteria; phylum Pseudomonadota; class Gammaproteobacteria; order Burkholderiales; family Burkholderiaceae_D; genus Telluria. The sequence continues at coordinate 39,238 of NZ_STGG01000008.1, forward strand.
ACCGCGCATGACGAGAGGACGACGACCATGGCACTCCTGACCTTCGACACCCAGCACAAGCCGCGCCAGGCCTATATCAGCATGGCGGCGGTGCTGATCCTGATGCTGATCTTCCCGTTCGTCGCCTCGCAGTTCGGCAATTCGTGGGTACGCATCATCGACATCGCGCTGCTGTACATCATGCTGGCGCTGGGCCTGAACATCGTGGTCGGCTTCGCGGGCCTGCTTGACCTGGGCTATATCGCCTTCTTCGCCGTCGGCGCCTACCTGGTCGGCCTGTTCTCGTCGCCGCAGTTCGCGGCGCTGCTCGAATCCCTGATCTATTATTCGCCGGCCGTCGGCGAAGCGCTGGTGGCCTTCTTCGGCCCCGAGATCGCGCAGGACGGCATCCACCTGTCGCTGTGGGCGATCGTGCCGCTGGCGGCGCTGTTCGCCGCCCTGTGCGGCGCGCTGCTGGGCGCTCCGACCCTGAAATTGCGCGGCGACTACCTCGCCATCGTGACCCTGGGCTTCGGCGAGATCATCCGCATCTTCATGAACAACCTGAACGACCCGATCAACTTCACCAACGGGCCGCAGGGGATCAATATGATCGACCCGATCCGCGTGTTCGGCGTGTCGCTGGCGGGCGAGCCGGGCTCCGGCGCCACCGTCATGCTCGGCGACTATGCGATGCCGTCGGTGAACGCCTATTACTTCCTGTTCCTGGCGCTGGTGATCGCGACCATCTTCATCACCGGCCGCCTGCAGCATTCGCGCCTCGGCCGGGCCTGGGTGGCGATCCGTGAAGACGAGATCGCGGCCAAGGCGATGGGCATCAATACCCGCAACGTCAAGCTGTTGGCCTTTGCCATGGGCGCCTCGTTCGGCGGCGTGGCCGGCGCGATGTTCGGCGCCTTCCAGGGTTTCGTGTCGCCCGAATCGTTCTCGCTGACCGAGTCTATCGCGGTGCTGGCGATGGTGGTGTTGGGCGGCATCGGCCACATCCCGGGCGTGGTGCTGGGCGGCGTGCTGCTGGCGGCCTTGCCCGAGGTGCTGCGCCATGTGGTCGACCCGGCGCAGCAGGCCTTGTTCGGCAAGGTCATCATCGAGGCCGAGGTGCTGCGCCAGCTGCTGTACGGCCTGGCCCTGGTCTTGATCATGCTGGTGCGCCCGGCCGGCCTGTGGCCGTCGCCGAACAAGGAAGAGCGCCCCAACGCCGCCCTCGCGCGCGACGAAGAAGAGGCATCGACCGCGTGATGAGTGAACAGACCATGAGCGAACCAGTCCTCCTGAATATCGCCGGCGTGAACAAGCGCTTCGGCGGCCTGCAGGCGCTGACCGACGTCGGCATCCGGATCATGCAGGGCCAGATCTATGGCTTGATTGGCCCCAACGGCGCCGGCAAGACCACCTTCTTCAACGTGATCACGGGCCTGTACCAGCCCGACAGCGGCACCTTCGAGCTGGCCGGCAAGCCGTATTCGCCGTCGGCGCCGCACGACGTGGCCAGGGCCGGCATCGCGCGCACCTTCCAGAATATCCGCCTGTTCGGCGAGATGAGCGCCCTGGAAAACGTGATGGTCGGCCGCCACGTGCGCACCAGGCAGGGCGTGCTGGGCGCGATCCTGCGCCACAAGGCGGCGCGCGAAGAGGAAGCCGCGATCCGCCTGCGCGCGCAAGAGCTGCTCGAATTCGTCGGCATCGGCCAGTTCGCCAACCGCACCGCCAAGTACCTGTCGTACGGCGACCAGCGCCGCCTGGAGATCGCGCGCGCGCTGGCCACCGATCCGCAGCTGCTGGCGCTGGACGAACCGGCGGCCGGCATGAACGCGACCGAGAAGCTGGCGCTGCGCGAGCTGCTGGTGAAAATCAAGGCCGAGGGCCGGACCGTGCTGCTGATCGAGCACGACGTCAAGCTCATGATGGGCCTGTGCGACCGCATTACGGTGCTCGAATACGGCAAGCAGATCGCCGAAGGCCTGCCCGCCGAGATCCAGAAAAACCAGGCCGTGATCGACGCCTATCTTGGAGGCGCCCACTGATGGCTGAACCGATCCTGAAAATCTCCGGCCTGAAGGTCGCCTACGGCGGCATCAAGGCAGTCAAGGGCATCGACCTCGAGGTCGCAAAGGGCGAGCTGGTGACGCTGATCGGCGCCAACGGCGCCGGCAAGACCACGACCCTGAAAGCCATCACCGGCACGCTCCCGCCGTGCAAGGTGGAGGGCGACATCAGTTATCTCGGCCAGCCGCTGCGCAGCACGCAGTCGTTCCGCATGGTGCGGCAAAAGCTGGCCATGGTGCCGGAAGGGCGGGGCGTGTTCACCCGCATGTCGATCCACGAGAACCTGTTGATGGGCGCGTATACACGCGACGACCAGGCCGGGATCGATGCCGATATCGAGAAGTGGTACACGGTATTCCCGCGCCTGAAAGAGCGTTCGACCCAGCTGGCCGGCACCCTGTCGGGCGGCGAGCAGCAGATGCTGGCCATGGCGCGCGCATTGATGTGCCATCCGACCCTGCTGCTGCTGGACGAGCCGTCGATGGGCCTGGCGCCGATCATGGTCGAGAAGATCTTCGAGGTGATCCGCGACGTGTCGCGCCAGGGCATCACGATCCTGCTGGTGGAGCAGAACGCCAAGCTGGCGCTGCAGGCCGCGGACCGCGGCTATGTGATGGATTCCGGCGCGATCACCATGACCGGCAATGCGCGCGATATGTTGAACGATCCGCGGGTGCAGGCGGCATATCTGGGCGAGTAATCGCCCGGGTGGCGTGCAAACGGTAGGGTTGGCGGCTTCGCCGCCGACGCGTCGATCGTTATCGACTCCGATGTCGTGCCGGATGATCTTGCTGCCAACCATCACCGCGTCGGCGGCGCAGCCGCCAACC
>NZ_STGG01000009.1 GCF_005222695.1 Massilia sp. HP4
CGGGTGCGATTGAATACTGGGACTGCTGAATCCAGCAATCAAGTCGCCCAGCATAGCTTTTGCACGGAACAAAGGCCAGCTACGGCGAGGAACATGATCGCACGATACTGAACAGCTATTCTCGATCCATGCGTCCTGGAGGATTGGATTCGCAATGAGCCCACCGGAGTCTATGCACGGCGCGCGGGTTTTCTTTTCGAATGGCTCACAGGCCGACAACTCAATGTGCCGGATACGTCATCTGGGAACTACATCGATGCCCTGAACCCCGACGAGTTCATCGTAGCATCCCGGTCTCGCAATGTGCCGCGCTGGCGCGTCAGAGACAATCTGCTGGGCAGCCGCGCCTTTTGCCCAACAATACGCAAGACAGGCATCGTGCGCGAACTGGAAAAGTACGATTGTTCAGCCGCACTTGACGCGCTTGAAGTGCAATTTGGCGTCGACGTCCTGATGCGCAGCGCGGTATGGCTCTCGATTAAGGAAAGCCGTGCTTCGTTCGCTATTGAACATGAGGAAAAACAAGCCGATCGCGTCAAACGCTTCGCGGCAGTCATGGAACGTCGATGTGGACAGGGCGAGGATCCATTGAGCGTGCAAACACTGACGGAACTACAGGCGGACATTCTGGGAACCTCCACACGCTACGGGGTGCGTCAATCACCCGTTATCGTTGGACACACTTACGGCTTCGACAATATTGTCGACTATATCGCGCCGCCTTGGGAACGCACGACCGAGCTTCTCGATGGCCTGCGTCAGAGCATGGCCAGGACTGCAGGCGCTTCTCCGGTCCTGCGCGCAGCGATCGCTTCATTTGGGTTTGTCTACATCCACCCTATGAGCGATGGAAACGGACGCATTTCCCGATTCCTGGTGAACGACGTGCTCCGGAGGGATGGGGCAGTTCCCGCGCCATTTATTCTGCCAATCTCGGCAACGATCACCAACAAAACCCAGCAGCGAGCTGGCTATGATCGCGCACTCGAAGCACTATCACGACCGTTCATGCTGAAATATCAAGAGAATTTTCGCTTCGGGATCCAGTACACCTGCGCGGACGGCATACGCTCGAACTTCCATTTTGACTCCTATGACGACGCCCTGCCGACCTGGCGCTATCCCGACCTGACTCAGCAGAGTGAATATATCGGCGACGTTATTCGCCTCACAATCGAAGTCGAGATGCGCAAGGAGGCGCGCCTTCTGCGTGACATCGAGCGAGCACGGGACAGCGTCAAAAATCATCTGGAAGGACCGAACGCCGACATCGATCAAATCATACGCTCAATACGAGAGAACGATTGGAAAGTGTCCAACAAGCTTGTGAAGGCATTTCCACCATTGGCCGACCCGCATCTGGCCAATTCAGTGATCGACGCAGTGCGCGATGTCTTTGGTCCTCAGGCGCCATCCGACTCTCTTGTCGACAGCAAATTTCAAGGTCCTTGATTCCGTATACCAGGCCGGATCTTCCTAGGCACACTCTTCATGTTGGAACAGGAAATGCATGCTTTACCTACGGCGGCGACCGGACGCAATCCCTGACGCTCCCGGGTTGGCTCATGCATGCGAAAACCCAGGCTTTGCCATCCGATCACATGCTGCTATAATGCGTGCCTCGGGCGGCTGTAGCTCAGCTGGATAGAGTACTTGGCTACGAACCAAGGGGTCGTGGGTTCGATTCCTGCCAGCCGCACCAACTGTTTCAAAGAGAATGGCTCAGAAGAAATTCTGAGCCATTTTTCTTTCCCGCTTACTGCTCTTTGCTGCGCGACCATTTCTTTACACGACATGTTCGCCCAAGCATTTGCCATTCATCTCTTTCACACAGTTCAGCACCTGATCAGGGATGTCAACAGCCTCAGCGCGGGAATGCATCGCCAATTTACGTAGGACCTTCCCTACACCTTCCTCGCAAATAGCCCGACTTTTTCTGCACTACAACGCCGGATAGCCCCTCTCTCCTATGACGCGCGATCCAATAGCTATCTTGCTAGAAACTAGTTAGCGTGTAGCATAAAATTTCTTGTTCCATAAGCCCCCTATCGCTGGAGGATGCTTTTATTTACTCTTTTGTTAGCATGAAGTTCCAATCCCTGAACCTTGGCTGCAGGTCGCGGCTGATTCTTAGCGAGGAACGATATGAAACGATCTCTGATTGCTGCAATGGTGTTGGCTGGCGCTGGACTAGGTGCTTCCCCCGCGATGGCGCAGGACGTCATCGGTGATTCACCGCAAGCCCTGAACCTGGTCGACCTCACCGCCTACTTCGGCGACGCCTTCGCCGCCGACAACGAAGGCAATACCTTTGCCGACCGCTTCACCTTCTCGATCGACAGCACGATCGGCCATAACCTGGACGCCGTGGTCGCCTCGATCAGCCGCAGCGGCGACGTCGGCCTGGACATCACCGGCCTGGCCCTGTACGGCGCCGACGACGCCCTGATCACGGATGGCGAGGAACTGGAAAGCGGCGCCTTCGACCTGTGGACCATCGCCAGCGACAACCTGGCCGCCGGCGACTACTACCTGCAGGTGAGCGGGGAACTGGTGTCGGATGCCAGCGCCAGCTTCGGCGGCGCGGTGGCGCTGGCGCCGGTGCCGGAACCCGAAACCTATGGCCTCATGCTGGGAGGCCTGGGCGTGCTGGGCTTCCTGGCGCACCGCCGCCGCACCCGGCAGGACTGAGCCGCCCCGCCAGGACAGGCAAGAACGGAAAGCGCAGGACGCGCTTTCCGTTTTTTTACGTACGCAGCTTCTTGACGATGCTGCGCGTGCCCAGGATTTCCTCGATCTGCTCGAAGCGCACCGGCTTGACCATATGGTGGTCGAAGCCGGCCTCGAAGGCGAGCTGGCGGTCTTTCTCCTGGCCCCAGCCGGTCACCGCGATCAGCACCGTCATGGCGCCGGTCGGCAGCTTGCGGATCCCGCGCGCCAGGTCGTAGCCCGACATATGCGGCAGGCCGATGTCGAGGAAGGCATAGTCCGGGCAGAAGCGCGCCGCCGCCGCCAGCGCGTCCGGGCCGTTGTGGGTGATCACCACGCTATGCCCCATTGCGGTGAGCAGGGCGCCGATGCTGTTGACGAAGTCGACGTTGTCGTCGGCCAGCAGGATGCGGTAGCTCTCGGTGCTGATGAAGGCAGCCGGCGTCGGCTTGGTCGGCGGCTCGGGCTCGACCACGATCGGCAGGCGTACCAGGAAGCGGCTCCCCAGGCCCGGGCCTTCGCTGTGGGCGGTGATGGTGCCGCCGTGCAGCTCGACCAGCTTGCGCGCCAGCGACAGGCCCACACCCAGGCCGGCATTGCTGCGCTCCAGGGTCGAGTCGACCTGCACGAACATCTCGAATACCGAATCGAGCATGTCCGGCGCCAGGCCGATGCCGGTGTCCGCGATCTCGAGCACCAGGGTCTTGTCTTCGACTGCCCCCTTGAGCATCACCTTGCCGCCGCGGTTGGTGTACTTGGCGGCGTTGTTGAGCAGGTTCGACAGGATCTGGGCCAGGCGCGTGGCGTCGCCGTGCAGGAACACGGGACGGTCCGGCAGCTCCAGCACCAGCTCGTGCCCGTGCAGCTCGATATACGAGCGCACCACTTCCAGCGCGTCGTTGACGACGGCCTTGAGCTCGACCCGTCCCATCTTGATCGTGAACTTGCCGGTATTGATGCGTGAGACGTCCAGCAGGTCGTCCACCAGGCGCACCATCTGGCGCAGCTGGCGTTCCATGATGTCGGTGGCGCGCTGGGTGGCCTGGGCGTCGCCGCTGCGGATGCGCAGGATGTCCAGGCCGGTGCGGATCGGCGCCAGCGGGTTGCGCAGCTCGTGCGCCAGGGTGGCCAGGAATTCGTCCTTGCGGCGGTCGGCCACGATCAGGGCGCCTTCGGCGCGCTGGCGCACCTCCATCTCGTGCTCGAGCGTGCGGTTGGCCGCCTGCAGCGCGTCCGAGCGGCGGCCGATCTCGGCCAGCATGTCGTTGAAGGCCTCGACCAGCACCCCGATCTCGCCCTTTTCCCTGCCCGGCACCCGCAGCGAGAAGTCGCGCCGCAGCATGACCTGGCGCGCGACATCGGTAACGGCCTCCAGCGGGCGCGTGATCGAGGCCTGCAGGCGCGAGGCCACCAGGGCCGCGATCACCAGGGCGCCCAGCAGCACGCCGCCCAGGATCGCGCCGTAGCTCAGGGCCCGGTCGAGCACCCCGTAGCGCGAGCGCAGGTAGACGGTGCCGACCCGTTCGCCGTTCTCGACGATGTCGCGGTACAGCACCACTTCGCCGCGCTCGATGCGGTAGCCGGCCGGCTCGGGACGCTCCGGCAACTGGGCCCGCACGTCGGGCCGCACATAGGTGGCAAAGCGGGTGCCGTTGGCGGTGTACACCGCGGCCGCCACGATCTGCGGACGCACCCGCAGCAGGGTCAGGCTCTGGGTGACATCGGCCGTATCGTTGAACGAGACTGCGGGCGCGGTCACGCTGGCCACGATGTCGGCCTGGGTGGTGAGGTCGTCGATCCAGTAGCGCTGGAAGGTGCGCAGGTCGAGCAGCAGCATCGCCACGCCGGCGGTGAGCAGCGCCACCACCGTGGTCGCCACCGCCATCAGGATCAGTTTGCTCCGGACCGAGCCGGTATCGTGCATCGGCATCATGATGCTCCTTTCTGCACGCGGTTCGCGACGGTCAGCAGGCGCGAACTGAGCTTCACATTCTTTTTTTCCGCCGCATCGAGCGAAACGTCGAAACGTACGCGCTCATCGACGATCGTAAAATTGATCACGCTGCCATGCTGCAGGCAGCCTTCGCATTCGGTCACGGTCAGCCAGGCCGGCGAGGCGCGCAGCAGGCGCGCCGTGCGCGCCTCGTCTTCGCCGGCGATGAACAGCAGGTGCACCGGCAGGTCCAGGTCCGGTTCGCGCAGCGCGCGCACGGCGATCGTGCGCCCCGCAACCATGCGCCCGGTCGCGATCCGGGTCAGCTCGGCCGCCATGTCGTCGGCGCCGAACACACCGATGGAGAGCGGCGTGGCGGCGTCGGCGAACGATTGCGGCGGAAACTCGGCATAGCCCAGGAATTTATACAGGAAAGCTGCCTTCACGCGCCGCTCGAGCGCCGGCGCCGCGGCTTGGGCGGCCAGCGGCAGCAAGGGCACGCCCACGCCGGCCAGCAGCAAGGGCAGCGCCAGGGCCCGGCATGCCAGGCGGCGCTGCGGGCGATCAGGTTCAGTGATAGTCATGGAATCCATTGGCCAGTCAAAAACGCAGCACAGCGCTGGCGAACACCGTTCGCTCGATCAGCTGGCGGCTGCCCGCCGCGCCGAACTCGGCATGGCGTGGGTGCAGCAGGTTACGCCCGACAAGGGCGATCTCGAGATCGGGGCGCACCTGCCACGCCAACCGCGCGTCGAGCTCATGATAGCTTGGCAGGGCTGCCTGCGGCAGGCCGGCGACGTAACGAAGCGCCAGGTCGGCGCGCAGGCGCGGCCCCAGGTCGTGCGCGCTGCGCAGGCTCCAGGTCACGCGCGGGTCGTTGCCGGCAAGAAAACTCAAGCCGGTGCTGTCGCGGCTGCTCGGCTCGCGGCCGACGTCCACGTCCTGCAGCACGGCACCCGCATGCAGGCGCCAGCCGCGCGCGGCCTGCCAGCCGGCCCACAGCTCGAGCCCGCGCAGCGCGCCCTTGCCCAGGCTCGCCAGGACATAGGTGGCCGGCGGAGCATGGCCCGCTGGCGCCCGCTCGAGCGTGCGCAAGCGCTCGAAGTCGGTATAGAAAGCAGTGGCCGACCACGACAGCGCCGGGGTTGGCTGGGCGCGGTAGCCCAGCTCGGCGACGCGCGCCGTCTCGGACACCACCTCCGGACCGCCGCCGACCAGGAAGGCGTCGGGCTGGAGCGGGTCGATCACATAGAAATCGCGGTCGATGCGCGACGGCGCCCGCACCGTGCGCGACAGCGCCGCCCACAGCATCGCGCGCTCGTCGACGTCCCAGGCCAGGCGCAGGCTGGGCAGCACCTCGCTGCCGGTATGGACATTGTGCTCGACCCGCACGCCGGCACTGGCGCGCACGCCCCGCGCCAGGCTCACTTCGTCCTGCACGAACAGGTGCGACCAGCGCAGGCTGCGGCGCGCCGGGGTGAACCGCAGCAAGGGGCCATTGTCAATCCGGTCGCGGCTGTAGCGATAACCGCCACCCCAGGTCAGCGAATGCCGGTCCAGGCGCAGCAGGTGCTGGGCCTCGACGTCGATCGTATCGAGGCGCTGGGCGCCGATACGGTCCTGGTCGCGCCGTGAATGGTCGAGCCAGGCCTGCAGGCGTACGCTCTGGCGATCGTCGATCCGATGCTCGACCCGGCCCAGCAGGTTGGCGCCGGAGGTTTCGGTGCGGGTCTGCAGGCCGCCGGCCCGCTGGCGCCCATCGTAGATGTCGCCGCTGACGGTCACGTCGGTCGCTCCGGCTTCCCAGTCGAGGCGGAAGCCCGCCTGCTGGCGCCGCATACCGCCGCTGCCGGCGCCGGCCACCTCGCCATCGAGGCCGTCGATATCCAGCCCCCGGGCATAGGCACGCCAGTGCGCGCCGCCTTCCAGCTGCCCGCCGTAGCGCACGCTGGCCCCCTTGTCGGTGGCGCCGGCATGCACGCTCGCATAGCCGCCATGGGTATCGGCCGCGCTGCGCGTGATGATGTTGATGACGCCGTTGACGGCATTCGTGCCCCAGGCCGTGCCGCCCGGACCGCTGATCACCTCGATGCGCTCGACGTCTTCCAGCGCCACGTCCTGCATTTCCCAGAACACGCCGGAAAACAGCGGCGAATAGACGCTGCGCCCGTCGATCATCACCAAGAGCTTGTTGGACAGCGACGACAGGAAACCGCGCGCGCTGATCGCGTACGCGCCGGCGTCGATGCGCGCCACCTGCAGGTTGGGCGCCAGGCGCAGCGCCTCGGGCAAGGTGGTGGCGCCGGAGCGGGCAATCTCGGCGCCCTGGATCACATAGACCGAGGCCGCGGCGCGGCCCAGCGCCTCGTCCTGGCGCGAGACCGAGGTGACGACGATATCCGATAACTGCTCGAGGGAATAATCGGCCAGCGGGACCGCCGGCCCGGATGGCGGGTCGGATGGCCGCGCGTGCGCTTGCCCGGCGCAGGCGCAGGACAGCAGCGCGACACCGGCGCGAGCGAGCAAGGAGAAAGATGACATAGTTGCCATCCTAGAACATTTTCTCGCGCGCACCAAGTGCGCACACGCTACAGTGTGCACTTGACAGTGGCGTGAGATATTTATTAAAGCTATGACTGGTATTGCAAATATAAATTGGACTGATTTGCCGCAATGCAGCATCATTCACCTGTCTCCTCTATTCTCCTCCTAGGAAATAGATTCAGCCCGCTTCTCATGAAGCGGGCTTTTTTTTGCCTTTTATCGATTGCGCCGAATTAATGCGCTGCCGAACTGTCAGCCTCGCAGGTCGTCAATTAGATACGGAACAATGTCTGTGCGGCCGCACACGGTTGCCAAAGCAGCAATCGGACAATTGGTGTAGCATGCCGCCCATATTTTCGTTTTTACAACAAGCTGCCCATGCCCGACCTCGACACCACCGCGCGGAGCACCGCGTCCTACGACTGGTCCGCCTCCGCACTGGGCGACAGCGCCCGCTGGCCTTTCGCGCTGCGGCTCAGTAGCGACCTGCTGCTCAACTCTCCCCTCCCCACCCTGCTGGTCTGGGGCACGGAGACGATCGTGGTGTTCAACGAGGCCTATGCCGCTCTCGCCGGCCCAGGCTATGGCCGCATCCCCGGCGGTTCGGTGCCGCCGGTGCTGCCGCCACCGCTGGCGGCCGCCGCCCAGGCGCTGGACGCCGCCTGGCGCGGCGAAGCCGGCGTGGTGCAGAATGCCCCCCTCACCTTCCGCCGTCTCGACGGCAGCCACGAATCGCGCTTCGACCTGCGCCTGACCCCGGTACGCGACGAGAGCGGCGCGGTGCGCGGCGTGCAGCTGGCGCTGGCCCCGGCCACCGAAGCGGCGGTCGAGGAAGACGCCGGCAATGGCGCCCTGCGCATCCTGGTGGTCGAGGACAATGTCGATTCCCAATACCTGGTGTGCGAGATGCTCAAGGCCTTCGGCCACGAGGCCGATGGCGTGGCCCACCCCGACGACGCCCTGGCCCTGCTCGCGCGCCAGCGCTACGACGTGCTGTTCTCCGACGTCAGCCTGCCCGGCATGTCGGGGGTCGACCTGGCCACCCGCGCCATCGCCGACGACCCGGCGCTGCGCGTGATCTTCGCCTCGGGCTATGGCGACACCCTGCTGCGCCACTTGTCCTTCCCCTACCAGTCGCTGCAGAAGCCGTACGAGATCGACCAGCTGCAGGACGCCCTGTCGAAGGTAGCGCGCAAGGGCGCTTGAAGCACGGTTCGATAAAAGCGGCGCGGCTGCGAGCGGGCGCCAAGCGTGTGTGTCAGACCGGCTTGTCTGGTCTACAATGAAACACATCCTGCCCGGTTTCGGGCGTTCCGCACCCCCGGCATGAACACTCCCTCCGACCATTCCAGCAGCACCCCTTGCCATGCGTCCGAGCAAGACCTGGCAGCCGCCCGGCAAGAGCTGCAGCGCGCCGCCGAGCGCATGGAAAACATGCTCGAAAGCCTCACCGATGGCTTTTGCGCGGTCGACCGCGACTGGCGCATCACGTATATCAACGGCCGCGCGCTGCAGATGGTGGCGCCGCTCAACAAGAGCCGCGACAGCCTGGTCGGACGCCGGCTGTGGGACGAATTCGAAGACCTGCACGGCACCTCGGTCGCCGCCGACTGCCTGCGCGCGATGGAGCAGCGCATCACGGTCAACAAGGAATTCTTCTACCGCCGCCTGCAGTGCTGGCTCGACATGCGGGTCTATCCGTCGCCCGACGGCCTGACCCTGTACTTCCAGGACATCAGCGCGCGCAAGCTCGACCAGCAAGCCCTGATCGACAACAATAACCGGCTGCAGCTCGCGATCGCCGCCGGCCGCCTGGGCGACTGGCGCTGGGATGCCGCCAGCGACCGCGTCACCTTTGGCAGGCGCGCAGCCGAGATCCTCGGCCTGCCGGCCGACAGCGCCCTCGAATGGCCGCTGCTGCGCGCCCGCCTCGCACAAGACGACCGGCCGCGCGTGCGGCGCGCCGTGCTCGAGGCTTTTTCGCAGGGCAAGGACCTCGACCTCGAATGCCACCTGCTGCCGCTGTCGGGCGCCGCGCGCTGCGTGGCCCTGGTCGGCCGCCCCGACTACGCCAGCCCGGCCCAGGGCGGCGGCGTGCTCGGCATGACCGGCATGGCCCAGGACATCAGCGCCCGGCGCGAGGCCGACGACCACCTGCGCCAGAGCGAAGAAGAATTGCGCGCGCTGGCCAACACGATCCCGCAGCTGGCCTGGATGGCCGATCCGAGCGGCGCCATCGTCTGGTTCAACCAGCGCTGGTACGAGTACACCGGCATCACGCCCAGCGAATCGACGGGCTGGGGCTGGAAAGCCGTGTATGACCCGGCGGTGCTGCCTGCCGTGCTCGAACACTGGGATGAATCGGTACGCACCGGCACGCCGTTCGAGATGGAATTTCCGATCCGCGGCGCCGACGGCAACTTCCGCTGGTTCCTGACGCGGGTCGAGGCGGTGCACGATCGCGACGGCCGCGTGGTGCGCTGGTTCGGCACCAATACCGACGTCGACCAGGTCAAGCGCGCCGAGCAGGCGCTGCGCGAAGAATCGCACGTGCTCGAACTGCTCAACAGCACCGGGTCCATCCTGGCCTCGACCCGCGACCTGCGCTCGCTGATGCAGGCCGCCACCGACGCCGCCGCCGGCGTCTGCGGCGCCCGTTTCGGCGCATTCTTCCACTATGGCGAGCAAGGCGCGGGCACGCTGTTCTCGCTGTACACCCTGTCCGGCGCCACCTCGGCCGACTTCCAGGACTTCGCCGCGCCGGGCGCCAGCGCCCTGTTCAGCCCGGGCGCTGGGCTGGTACGCATCGGCGACCTTGGGCACGATCCCCAGCACGCCGGCAAGGCGCCGCAATTCGGCCTGCCGGCCGGCCATCCACCGGTGCGCAGCTACTTGTCGGTGCCGGTGATGGCGCGCTCGGGCGAACTGCTGGGCACGATGTTCTTCGGCCATCCGGAGCCCGGCGTGTTCACCGAGCGCAGCGAGCGCATCGTCAGCGGCATCGCAGCCCAGGCCGCGATCGCGGTCGACAATATCCGCCTGGTGGAAGCGGCCAGCCGGGCCGCCGAAGAGCGCAAGGTGCTGCTCGAGAACGAGCGCGAGGCGCGCGCCGAGGCCGAGCGCACCAGCCAGATGAAGGACGAATTCCTGGCCACCCTGTCGCACGAGCTGAGAACGCCCTTGTCGGCCATCCTCGGCTGGTCGCAGGTGCTGCGCCGCGGCAGCCGCGACGGCGCCGACCTGCAGCGCGGCCTGTCCACCATCGAGCGCAATGCGCGCGCCCAGGCCCAGCTGATCGAAGACCTGCTCGACATGAGCCGCATCACCTCGGGCAAGGTGCTGCTCGATATGCAGACCCTCGCCCCCGCCAGCTTCATCGACGCCGCGATCGAGACCGTGCTCCCGGCGGCCGATGCCAAGGGCATCCGCATCGAGCGCCATTACGGAACGGATGCACCGGCGGTGGCCGGCGACCCGGGCCGGCTGCAGCAGGTGATCTGGAACCTGTTGTCGAACGCGATCAAGTTCACGCCGCGCGACGGCCTGGTCACGATCGCGGTCGGCCGGCACGACGAACAGGTCGCGATCACGATCCGCGATACCGGCGCCGGCATCGGCCCCGAGTTCATCACTCACGTGTTCGAGCGCTTCCGCCAGGCCGACGCCTCGATGACGCGCAGCCACGGCGGCCTGGGGCTGGGCCTGTCGATCGTCAAGCACCTGGTCGAGCAGCACGGCGGCACGGTGCGCGCCGAGAGCGCCGGCGTCGGCCGCGGCGCCAGCTTCACCATCGAGCTGCCGGTCGCCAAGACCCCGCCGCGCGCCACCCAGTCGGCCCGCGCCCAGATGATCCTGCAGTCGGCACCGTCGGCGGCCGGCGCCGGTGACGCCGGCCAGGCCGCCGACACTGCGGTGCGCGATATGCGCGGCACCTCGGTGCTGGTGGTCGACGACGACCGCGACGCGCGCGAGCTGATCGCCCGCATCCTGGCCGATTGCCAGGCCAGCGTGCGCCTGGCGGCCAGCGCGCGCGAAGCCTACGACCTGCTGCGCGCCGAGCCGCCCGACCTGTTGATCAGCGATCTCGGCATGCCCGAGGTCGACGGCCTGGAACTGTTATCCTGGGTGCGGGCGCTGCCGCGCGAGGCCGGCGGCCAGGTCGCCGCCATCGCCCTGACCGCCTTTGCCCGTTCCGAAGACCGCCTCAAGGCGCTCGAAGCGGGCTTCTCGGCCCATGTGTCCAAGCCGGTCGAGCAGGCCGAACTCATGGCGGCGATCGGCATGGTGAGTTCCCTAGCGGGTGCACAAATGGTCAATGGTGCGCGCACCTCGGTGCGTGGATAATGGGTCCTGGAATATCGCCTTGATGATCCTACCAACGCACGCGGCGCTGTCCTACAAGAAATTTTGAGCTGTTTGCTAGACTAAGTAGTGATGGGTTCAAGCCCGATTCCACCCAGAAGGGAATCCGCTCCATACGACGAAAAGAGAAAAAGCATGCCGAGCAGACAAGACATTTTGAACGCGAAGATCCTGGTAGTGGACGATTCGCCCGACAATATCGAACTGATGGAAGAGATATTGCGCGAAGAGGGCTACACCTGCGTCAGCTCGACGATGCTGCCGGAACAGGTCTGCCCGCTGCACCGCGAGCACAACTACGACCTGATCCTGCTCGACCTGCAAATGCCCGGCCTGAACGGCTTCCAGGTCATGAAGGGCCTGAAAGAGATCGAGCAAGGCGGTTACCTGCCGGTGCTGGCCCTGACCGCGCAGCCGAGCTTCAAGATCGCCGCGCTCGAAGCCGGCGCCCGCGACTTCATCAGCAAACCGTTCGACCTGCTCGAGGTGCACAAGCGCATCCACAATATGCTCGAGGTGCGCCTGCTGTACAAGGAACTGGCGCAATACTCGAAGGCGCAGCAGGAGCTGGCCCTGCACGACGCCCTCACCGGCCTGCCCAACCGGCGCCTGCTCGAAGACCGCATCGAGACCGCCCTGCAGCACGCCAATCGCGGCCATGCCAAGGCCGCCGTCATGTACCTCGACCTGGATGGCTTCAAGGCGATCAACGACACCTATGGCCATGCCTACGGCGACGAGATCCTCAAGATGGTGTCCCAGCGTCTACTGTCGAGCTCGCGCAAGGAAGACACCGTGGCGCGCCTGGGCGGCGACGAATTCATGGTGGTGCTGGGCGACATCCACAGCCTGGCCGACGCCCAGGGACCGGCCTCCAAGCTGGTCGAGGCGCTGTCCGAGCCGTTCTTCATCAACGACCTCACCTTGCGCCTGTCGACCTCGATCGGGATCAGCATCTATCCGGACGACGCCGAATCGGTCGATGCGCTGATCAATATCGCCGACTACGCGCTGTACGAAGCCAAGCGCGCCGGCAAGAACCGTTTCTGCTCGCCGGCCGCGAATCGCCAGGCGGCGGCCAAGACCTCGGCGGCGCCGAGCCAGCCGACAAGCCAGGCGACGCCGCCGGTCGAGCTGGCGACGCAACATCGCTGAGACCAGCACGGCTTTCCAGATCCTGACGAGCCCGGCCTCCCCGCTGTGGGACGCCGGGCTCGGTCTTTTGCGCCGCACCCAGCGCCGCCAGCAAACGAGCGCACAAAACGAGCGCACAAAACGAGCGCACAAAACGAGCAGGCCACGCGGCTGGCGCCGCGTGACCTGCTCTATCTACCGGCTCAATGACGAATCAGCGCTTCTCTTCCACCGGGCACTCGCGGATCCTGCTCTTTTCTTCGATCGACTGCGCGTGCTGGTGGTCGTGGCCCGCATCGACCATGTCCGGCGCTACTTCAATGCGGGTGATGCCGGCGTCGACCGAGATCGGGTCGCTCGCCGGGAAGGTCATTTCGACGGCGTCGTCGAGCAGCGTTTCCTCGGCCTTCTCCTTGCTGGACAGGCCTTCGCAGCCGGACAGCGCCGCGATGGCGACGACGTACCGGATCAGGTCCAGGTCGGCGAACTCGCCGATGGTCTTCACACCGAACGCAGTGCCCAGCGCCGCAGCCTGCTGCTCGCCGATGCCGCGCAGTGCCGATAGCGGGGCGTCGGCCAGCTCGCGGAAGGTCTTGCCGTGAAATTGTTCATTTACGATGGTGTCGATGTTCATATCATGTCCTTTCTTGGTGGCCCCGTCCTCCAGCGAACCGGTTCGATTCCACTATCGCATAGCCCCGTACCGACGTATGTGCGGCACCGAACATCCTCCTGGGCCGCACGATTGATTTATTTGCCAAGTGGCACTTATGTCACATGATATGATGGCTCGTTTTGCAAGGTATTTACTCGGGCGTAACACAAGATTAGACTTCACCTGGTCGGGCGAGCACGGCAATGTTGACGGAAACCATCGTGGCGAACAGCGATAAACCCAAGATCCTGGTGGTCAACGACGACCCTGCCAGCCTGCTGGCACTGACCAGCCTGCTCGACGGACGCGCCGACGAAGGCAATTACAGCGTGCTGTCGGCCCGCTCCGGCCAGGAGGCCCTGCGCCAGGTGCTGCTGCACGATTTCGCCGTCATCCTGCTCGACGTGAACATGCCCGGCATGGACGGCTTCGAGACCGCCGAGGCGATCCACCAGCGCGCGCGCTCGGCCGACATCCCGATCATCTTCGTCACCGCCTTCCTGGCCGACGAGATCGACCGCCTGAAGGCCTACCAGCGCGGCGCCGCCGACTTTTTGTTTACTCCGGTCATCCCGCAGATCCTGCATGCCAAGGTATCGGTGTTCGTCACCCTGGCCATGAAGAACGAGGAACTCAAGCGCCAGGCCGAGAAACTGTCGCAGCACGCGTCGGAACTGACCGCCACCAACCGGCGCCTGGTGCGCGAGATGGAAGAGCGGCGCGCGGCCGAGCGCAAGAGCCATGCCAAGGATGAGTTCCTGGCCATGCTCGGCCACGAGCTGCGCAATCCGCTGTCGGCGATCACCAGCGCCTCGAGCCTGATCGGCCTGCCCGGCGCAGCGCCCGACACGGTGGCGCGCGCCCGCGCCATCATCCAGCGCCAGAGCCAGCACCTGTCGCGCATCGTCGACGACCTGCTCGACCTGTCGCGCGCGATGTCGGGCAAGATCCTGCTGGCGCGCCAGTCGACCGACCTGTCGCGGCTGGTGGCCAGCTGCCTGGAGACTTTCCGCGCCACCGGCCGCACCAACGGCTACCAGCTCGCGGTGGATCTCGCGCCGGGCTGGGTCGACGGCGACCCGACCCGTCTCGAACAGATCGTGTCGAACCTGCTCGACAATGCGCTCAAGTACACCCCAAGCGGCGGCAGCATCGACCTCAAGCTGGCCCGCGCCGGCGACGACGTCGTGTTCAGCGTGCGCGACTCGGGCGTCGGCATCCCGCCCGAATTGCTGCCCCAGGTATTCGACGTGTTCGTGCAGGGCGCGATCTCGATCGACCGCTCGCAAGGCGGCCTCGGGATCGGCCTGTCGCTGGTGCGGCGCCTGGTCGAGCTGCATGGCGGCAGCGTGGCCGCCGACAGCCCCGGCGCGGGGCTCGGCTCCAGTTTCACGATCCGCCTGCCGTATGCAAACCCGGCCGGTGCGGCCAGCCCGGACGCGCCCTGCGCGCCCGCGCTGGCGCCACCGGTCGATACCGGCAAACCGTCGGTGCTGCTGATCGAAGACAATGAAGACGGACGCGAGATGATGGCGACCATGCTGGCCGCCCACGGCTACCCGGTGCACCAGGCCGCCGACGGCCTGCAGGGCGTGAGCCAGGCGCATGCCTGCAAACCGGACGCCGCGCTGGTCGACATCGGCCTGCCGGGCATCGACGGCTATGAGGTGGCGCGGCGCCTGCGCGCCGACCCGGCCACGCGCGGCATCCGCCTGATCGCCGTGACCGGCTATGGCCTGCCGGACGACCAGCGGCGCGTGATGGAAGCCGGCTTCGACCAGCACCTGGTCAAGCCGGTCGCGATCGAGCGCCTGCTGGAGGCGCTGCTTCCGGCCCCGGCCACGGCCGGCACGGCCGCCTGAGGCCGGGGCGAGATCAAGCCGTGGCGAGCAGCTCGTCGCGGCGCGCCGCCATCTCGGCCCCCAGCGCGTCCAGGTCGAGCTTGAGCTTTTTCACTTTCGGGAACATGTCTTCTTCTTCCTCGTCGACGTGGTGCTCGATGTATTCGCCCAGCACCGTGACCTTGGCGTCGTACAGGTCCTCGCCCGGCTCCATTTCCTGGATCTGCGCGATCAGGTCCTTGGCCGAGGCATGTTCGACCACGGCTTCGTCGAGCATGTCTTCCATCTCTTTCGACGCCGCGCGCAGCGCCGGATAGAAGATTTCTTCTTCGATCTGCGTGTGCATGATCAGCTGCTCGCAGATCTCATTGGCCAGCTTTTTCTTGCTGGTGGTGGCGCGCTCGCCCAGTTCGTCGAACTGCTTGAACAGTGCCTTGACTTCGTCGTGCTGGCTGATCAGGAGTTCGATCGCGTCCTGCTGCTTGTCATTCTTGCTCATGGTAATACCCCCGATAGTTGTCTGTTGTGGATGGCTCGCTGGCCACATCCACAGCATGCGCCGCCACGCGCGCGCAGACTGTTCGGGAGCGCACGCTGTGCAGGAACAAGGCCTGCCGATCTTGCCGCGCCGGGCGCGCGCCCTCGGAATGCCAATTGTTGTATGATTTGGGAAACATTTAACAGAGCCCACGATGACCGCACCGGCCCCATCGCCCCCCGACCCGGAACTCGAACGCCTGGTCGCGGCGCGCACTGCTGAACTCACCGACATGCTGGCCTGGCTGGCCAATGGCCTGGACCAGGAACGCCGCCAGCTGGCGCGCCAGCTGCACGACAGCCTGGGCTCGTCGATGACGGCCCTGACCATGCACCTGGCCCTGCTGACCCAGAACCTGCCGGCCGACGGCAAGGCGCGCGAGCGCGCCGCGCAAATGAAGACCCTGCTGGCCGGCATCATCGAAACCAACCGCAAGATGCAGCTCGCGCTGTGGAACGACAAGCTCGAATTCCTGGGCCTGCGCGCCGCGCTGGCCGAGCTGGTGCCGGCCTTCGGCGCCGAACGCGGCCTGACCGCGCGCGCCAGCCTGCCCGACGAAGACGGCGCCTGGTCGCGCGAGCACGGCGTGCTGCTGCTGCGCTGCGCCGAGGAAGGCTTGCGCAACGCCGCGGCCCACGCCCAGGCGACGCGGGTCGACGTGATCCTGGACGACGATGGCGATATGTCGATGCTCACCGTGCGCGACGACGGCGTAGGCCCGCGCGAGGACGCGCTGACGGGCGCCGCGAACGGCTGCCACGGTCTGCGCCTGCTGCGCGAACGGGCGCGCCACCAGGGCGGCAACCTGACCCTGGCGCGCAGCGATACCGGCGGCGCCATCCTGCAGATGACCTTGCCGCGCCAGCTGGTGGCTTGAGGTCGACCGATTTTCAGGTCGACCGATCAATGACAACGGCGGCCCATGGCCGCCGTTTTCATTTGTGCGTGGAACCCAGCGCTCAGTGCAGCTTGACCAGCGGCGTGCTGCGCCGGATCAGGAACCGCGCCACCGCCAGCAGCGCGGTGCGGGTAATGCCCATCACCGCCCGGTGGTGCATCAGGTGCAGGCTGGCGTACATGCTGCGCGCCACCGCGCCCTGTACGAACCAGCTGGCCCCGCGCAGCGAACCCATCAGGCTGCCGACGCTGGTGCTCTGCCCGACCGAGACCAGCGAACCGTAGTCGCGGTATGCATACGGCGTGTCTTGCGGCGCCTGGCCCTTGTCGATACGCAGGAACGCCGTCACCAGGTAATCGGCCTGCTGGTGCGCGGCCTGGGCCCGCGGCGGGACCGGCGCGCCATTGCCGTCGATGCAGACCGCGCAGTCGCCCAGCGCCCAGATATTCGGCACGCCTTTCACGCGCAGGTGGGCGTCGACGTCGAGACCGCCGCCCTTGGAGGTCGGCAGGCCGAGGGTACCCAGCAGCTCGGGCGCGCGGATGCCGGCGGCCCACACGCACAGGTCGGCCGGATAGACATTGCCCTTGCCGTCGATGACCTTGTCCGCCTCGATCGCGGTGACGCGGCAATCGGCCACCACCTTGATGCCGCGCTTGTCGAGCAGGTCGCGCGCCGCGTTCGACACCCGTTCCGGCAGCGGCGCCAGGATGCGCGGCGCGCCTTCGAGGATGGTGATGCGCACGTCGCGCTTGACGTCCATGCGCGCGAAACCATAGCGCGCGTACGCGCCCGAGGCTTCGCGCAGCTCGGCCGCCAGCTCGACGCCGGTGGCGCCGCCGCCGATGATGACGACATCCAGGCCGGTTTCCTTGCCCTCTTCGCGCTGCTGCTCGACCGCCAGCATCAGGCGCAGCATGCGCAGGCGGAAGCGCTCGGCGTCCTCGGTTGCGTTGAGCGAGATCGAGAATTCCTCGGCGCCCGGCACGCCGAAATAATTCGAGGTGCTGCCGATCGCCATCACCAGCGAGCCATAGCCCAGGCGCCGCACCGGCAACACTTCTTCGTTGTCGCTCGCGGCGCGCACGGCGCCGATCTCGATCGCCTGGCCGGCGGCGTCGAGCCCGGTCATCGGGCCCAGGATGAAATTGAATCCATTGTCGTGCGCCAGCATGGCGTAAGACAAACCTTCCTGGTGGATGTCCAGGGTACCCGCCGCGACTTCGTGCAGCGACGGTTTCCAGATGTGGTAAAGGCGGCTGTCGACCAGCGTCACCTTGGATGGGCCCAGCTTGCGCCCCAGTTTGCAGGCCAGCTCGAGTCCGCCGGCGCCGCCACCCACGATCACGATATCGCTACGCAAGTTGCCTCCTGTTGATGCCCTGCCCGGCAACAACACCGGGCCCTCAGGCCATGTCGATTTTACTATGGCGGCGTGAATGGCGTTGCACGTGTCAATATTGTTGACTACATATTGCGAAACAGCCCCATGAAGGATTGACTGACTGTCAGTGTCTCGGGCCGGTTCCTGAGCCGGATCGTGCCGCGCCCGCTCTCGTCGCGCGCCACGCCCGCCACCGCGCGCAGGTTGACGATGGTCGAGCGGTGCACCTGCTTGAACATGGTCGGGTCCAGCACCTCGAGCAAATCGCGGATCGGCTTGCGCAGCAGCGACTCCCCCTCGGCCGTCATCACCACCGTGTATTTGGAATCGGCCTGGAAATAGGCTACGTCGTCGACCAGGATCAGGCGCGTCTCGTTGCCGCGGCTGGCCGTCAGCCACACCAGGGGCTGCGCGCGCGGCGCCGGCGGGACGGCGAGCTGCAGCCGCGCCAGCAGCTCGGCCAGCTGGGCGCTGTCCGCTCCGCCGCGCGCCAGGCGCTCGCGCACCCGGCCCACGGTCGTCGCCAGCCGCTCGCGCGACACCGGCTTGAGCAGGTAGTCGACCGCGCCGCGGTCGAACGCATCGAGCGCATACTGGTCGTAGGCGGTCACGAACACGACCTCGGTGGAGAGGCCCGCCGCCAGCATGTTCGACGCCACCTCCAGGCCCGACAGGCCCGGCATGCGGATGTCGAGGAAAGCGACGTCGGGACTATGGGTCTCGATGGCTTCCAGCGCGCTGCCGCCATCCTCGCACACGGCGACGATCTCCAGCCCGGGCCAGCATTCGCCCAGCAGCTTGACCAGTTCATCGCGCAGCAGCGCCTCGTCTTCGGCGACGACGCAGGTAGTCGCTTTATCCCGCATGGCGGCCTCCGTTGCCCTGCAGCGCGAGCGGCACCGTGATCGTCGCCGCCACGCCGCTCGGGAAATTGGCGACGATGGCGAAGCTGGCGCCGTTGCCATACGCCAGGCGCAGGCGTTCGCGTACATTGCGCAGGCCGATGCCGGTGCCGCCGCCCTCGGCCGAGAAACCGCGCCCGTCGTCGGCCACCGTCACGGCCACCGCGTTGTCCAGGACGCGCGCCAGGATCCACACCGTGCCGCCGCCCGGCTTGGGCTCCAGCCCGTGCTTGATCGCGTTCTCGACCAGCGTCTGCAACATCATCGGCGGGAACACCAGCCGGCGCAGCTCGTCCGGCACGTCGACCTGCAGCGCCAGGCGCGGCCCCATGCGGATCGCCAGGATGTCGAGGTAGGCGCGGGCCCGCTCCAGCTCCTCGCCCAGGGTCGACGGTGCATCCTCGGTGCGCGGCAGCGAGTGGCGCAGGTACTGGATCAGGTTGCCCAGCATGGCGTCGGCGCGCGCCGGGTCGCTGCGGGTGAGCACCTGGGCGCTGGCCAGCGTGTTGTACAAGAAGTGCGGCTCGACCTGGGCGTGCAGCAGGTTCAGGCGCGCCACCGTCAATTCCTTCTCGGTCGCGCTCTCGCGCACCTGGTTCGCCTCGATCCGGCGGCGCTCGGCGATGCGGCGCGCGATGGCGCGCACCACGGCTTCGGCGTTTTCCAGGTTGGTGCCGTGGTCGACCAGGAACCAGTCGGTCCAGGCCGGCGCCTCGGGTTCGCAGATCAGGGTCACGCTGCCGGCCACGTCGCCGTTCGGCGTCACAGTGGCCAGGATCTGGTTGCGGCGGGCGCCGATGCCGTCCAGGCCCCACAGCCTGGTCGATGCGTTGCCGTAGGGGTCGATGCGATCGACCTTGGCCCGCACCTGCAGGCTGTCGCGCGCGCTGTCGACCACATTCGCCCCCGGCAGTTCGCGGATCGCGGCGTCGATCATGTCGAAGGCTTCGCCCGCTTCGAGCGGGATCTCGATCTGGCGCCGCTGGCGGTTCGAGAGGGTATTGGCGTCGAGGCGGCCGGTGACCAGGCGCACCCGGCGCATATGCGAGAACACCTCGAGCAATACCCAGCCGCACAGGCCGAAGCCGAACAGCGGGCCGATGGCGCCGAGGTCGATGTCGACGCGCTGCAACCAGGTCTGGCTGAGCGTGATGCACAGGGCGAGGTAGACCGCCAGCCAGGCCAGCAGCAGGCGGAATACATGGAACAGGCTTGCAAACATGATGGGCTTTCTCGAAGTGGGAATGGGTCCAGCATAGGCAGGCCGTTCCTTGCAAGACAGCATTATGCGACGAACGCGGGACTGGGCCGACGAAAGCGCCGCCCGGCGGCATCAACGCGGCCGCCAACGACGGTCGAGTGTGTTGCTTTCTACCTCTGATTACAATTTTCAGACAGGCACTGCCCCATACCTACCCGCTACAATTTCGCCTTCCTGATTTGAAAGGTCTTGCAGATGTCTCCGAAACGCCTTGCCTTCGTGCTGGCCGCCACCCTGGCCGCCGCTTCCGCCCACGCCCAGGTCGGCATCGCCGTCACGGCCGATCTCGGCACCACGGGCGCCGGTGTCCACCTGGTGGTCCCGATGGAGAGCGACCTCAACGGCCGTTTCGGCATCAATTACCTCAAGCACAGCAGCGACAAGCGCTCGAGCGGCATCTCGTATGACGCCGACGCCAAGCTGCAGACCTTCGACGTGCTGTTCGACTGGTATGTGATCGCCAACAGCCAATTCCGCCTGACCGGCGGCGTGATGTACAACGGCAATGAGATCACGGGCCGCGCCCGTCCCGAAGGCGACGGCTTCTACCACCTCAACGGCCGCCGCTACCTGCCGTCCGACGTCGGCACGCTCGACGGCAAGGTCGACTTCCAGAAGGCCGCGCCCTATATCGGCATCGGCTGGGGTAATGCCCTGACCCCGAACAAGCGCTGGAACCTGAACGCCGACCTGGGCGCCTTCTACCAGGGCAATGCCAAGGTGAACCTGGTCAGCCGCGGCTGCAGCAGCTCGCGCGTGACCTGCACCGTGCTCACCAGCGACGTCGCGGCAGAAGAGGCGCGCCTGAAAGACAATCTGTCGGATTACAAATTCTTCCCGGTGCTGCGCGCCAGCGTGTCCTACAGCTTCTGAGCGTCGGCTTCCGGCGTGCGCCACGCGGGCGCGCGCCATGGCCGACGCGGCCGGCGTATGATGGGCTTTCCACCACCGTAAGGACACATCATGCAACCACGCCGAATGCTCGCCGCCGCGCTGACCATGACCTGCCTGTTGCTGGGAGGCTGCCGCGAACACAATGAACCGGTGAAGCCGATCGCCGACCTGTCGGTCGACGCGCCGCCGGCACTGCGCCTGTAAGGTCGGACGGTTTCGCTGCCGTCCACGGTGCTATCGCCAATGCCGGCCCCGGCAGGATAAACTACGGCCTGTTCATTTCCATCCAAGGTTTTCCTGCCCATGTCGTTCGCATCCCTCGGCCTGATCGACCAGATCGTCCGCACCCTCGACGCCCTCGCCTACACCACCCCCACCGCAGTCCAGGAACAGGCGATTCCGGCCGTGCTGGCCGGCCACGATGTGATGGCCGCCGCCCAGACCGGCACCGGCAAGACTGCCGGCTTCACCCTGCCGATCCTGCAACGCCTGAGCAAGAGCGGCACTGTCAGCCCGAATGCGGTGCGCGCGCTGATCCTGGTGCCGACCCGCGAACTGGCCGAGCAGGTGCACGAGAGCGTGCGCACCTACGCGGCCGGCCTGCCGCTGCGCACGATGGTCGCCTATGGCGGCGTGAGCATCAATCCGCAAATGATGGCGCTGCGCCGCGGCGTCGACGTGATGGTCGCCACGCCCGGCCGCCTGCTCGACCTGCAGCGCCAGAACGCGGTGCGCTTCAACGAGGTCAAGACCCTGGTGCTCGACGAGGCAGACCGCATGCTCGACCTGGGCTTTGCGCGCGAGCTCGACGGCATCATGAAGCTGCTGCCGAAGAAGCGCCAGACCCTGCTGTTCTCGGCCACCTTCTCGGACCAGATCCGCGCCCTGTCGAACCAGATGCTGCGCGAGCCGGTGCGCATCGAAGCCACGCCGCGCAACACCACGGTGGCAGCCGTGAAGCAGTGGATCGTCCCGGTCGACAAGAAGCGCAAGCCCGAGCTGTTCGTGCACCTGCTCAAACGCCACGACTGGGGCCAGGTGCTGGCCTTCGCCCGCACCCGCAAGGGCGTCGATGAACTGGTGTCGCTGCTGGAAGCCAGGCGCATCTCGGCCGATTCGATCCACGGCGACAAGCCGCAGCCGGCGCGCCTGCGCGCGCTCGAGCGTTTCAAGGCCGGCGAAGTGCGGGTACTGGTCGCGACCGATGTCGCCGCGCGCGGCATCGACATCGACGACCTGCCGGCCGTGATCAATGTCGACCTGCCGATCGTGGCCGAGGACTACGTGCACCGCACCGGCCGCACCGGCCGCGCCGGCGCTTCGGGCGAGGCGGTGTCGCTGGTGTGCGCCGACGAGGTCGAGCAGCTGGCGGCGATCGAGGTGCTGACGCGGCAGACGCTGGAACGGGTCGAAGAACCGGGTTTCGCGCCCGATCACCGGGTGCCGGTCACGGATGCCAGGGGGCAGATCGTCAAGAAGCCAAAGAAGCCCAAGAAGCCGAAGGGGGATGCGGCGGTGGTGAGCGAGGATGTGCGGTTCAGGCGTTGAGCCTGCGGGTCAGCCAGGACGGCACCCGTTTTCCCGGGTGCGACAATCGAGATTGGGTAAATGAATGCAAGATTGGGAATCCCTGTACCATAAAATCGGCCCACTGCGTTACCAGGCGTCGGCCAGCGACTGCGTTCCGACGACGATCATCAATGGCTTGGCTGTCCTCATGGGCCGGCCACTCCATTCCAAATTGCATCAACTGGTCTGGGCTCTCGCTGGCGACCAGGACAAGCACGGCGGCACCGGCTGGGTTTGCTGTGACACGCTTGCGGTTCTCTTGAGCAAATGGTTCGACCGTGCCCACGAGGACGGGCGCGAGAAAGGTGAGCTGCCGTTCACCTCGGAAATCATCGAAGGCAAGCTGGTCGATCTCGCGACGAATGGCGCGCTGTTGCGTTGCCTGCGCGATGGCGGGGTCGCCTGCCTGACGACGGGAGAACGTGCCGACCATTACTCGCTGTTGATGGCGCGCGAAGGCGATGAGTTCATCGGATTCGACAGCTTCTGGGAAGGCAGGAAAACCGCCAAGCGGCTCGAAAGCTTCGCGGCCTACAAGGGGATGATCAATATCCGCTGGACCAAGGAAGAACTTAGGAACGAACTGCACAGGGGCAGTTGGGTTCACCTGCTTGGACGTCGCAAGGGCTAGTCGGGCGCCCCTGATCCCGACGCCGACGCGCGATACATCGCCCGCCATGCCGATGGCGTGACCCCGACACCGCCCTTGAAGCGCCGGGTAAAATGGCTCTGGTCGGCGAAACCGCAGTCGAGGGCGACCATCGTGAGCGGCATGCCGCGCCGGATCCGCGCCTGCGCTTGGGTGATACGCACGGCATTGAGGTAGACGTGCGGCGGCATGTGATATGCGGCGCTGAACGCGCGCGTCAGGTGCGCGCGCGACAAGCCCGCCACGGCCGCGAGGTCCGAGACCGTCATGTCGTGTGCGTAGTAATTGCGGATATAGTCCTTGACCCGTGCCAGCGCCGCAGCGCTGGCGATGCGAGGCTGGACGGCATCCGGTTGCCGCCGCTCGCCATGCCGGTTCAGCATGGTGCGCAAGAATGCGCGCATCAGTGACTCCGCCCTTAGCGATTCGGCCTGCGACCGGGCCAGGCTGGCGGACAGTAGGCTGAACTGTTCAGCCATCTGCCGGTCTGTCACATGGGGGCGGGTGAAATAACTGCCGCGGGCGGCCTGGCCATCATCCCACGCGCCGGTCGCGACGAATTCATCGGGAACATACCAGATCGTATAGCGGAACCCTTCTTCGGTCCCGGGCCGGCCGTCGTGGTCTTCGTCGGGATTGAACAGCACGAAATCGCCGGCCTGGCTATCGTACTGCCTCCCTTTGCAGCGAAACCGCTGGATGCCATGGGTCGTGGCCCCGATCACGTAGCAATCGTGACTGTGCCGTTCGAAGACATGGTCGGAAAAATCCGCCCGCATGAGCGTCACGCCATTGGCGAGCGCCCCGAACGTGGCCTGGTTGACCGCCTGGCGGGATGATTGGCTCATGCAACAATTGTACAAGACCACGGAGCGCCGAAAAGTAACAATGGTGCTTTCATTCCTGGACAACCCCATGCACACTCCCATCGACCTGGCCGCGAAGCTGGCCACGTTCACCGAAGCCTGGCAACCCCGCACAGTATCCCTGTTCAACGGTCACGATGTGATGGTGGCGAAGCTGCGCGGCCAATACCACTGGCATGTCCACGACGACACCGACGACTTCTTCCTGGTCCTCGATGGCGACCTTGAAATCGACCTCGAAGATGGGGCGACGGTGAAGCTGGCGCCTGGCCAGCTGTATATCGTCCCCAGGGGAGTGCGCCACCGGCCCCGCGCCATCGGCGAGGCCCATATCGTGCTGATCGAGCCGACCGGGACGCCAAATAGCGGCGACCCGCTGACTGCTGCCCCGCGCCGCGTCATCTGAGCTTGCCGTCAGGGCAGCACCTGATCGGGTGCTAGTCGTGTGCTGACAAGATCCCGCGCCTGCGCTCCAGCTGGCGCTCGAACGCCGCACCGGCTGCGTACAGAAGGATGAAGGCCGGCGTCATGAACAAGCCGTACGCATCCGGCCACGAAATGACCGCCAGAGCGCGGTCCATGCCCAGCCAGTGCGCCAGCGCCAGCTGGGCCGCGATTGGCAGCTCCAGATAGGTGAACTGCGACTGGTAATCGACCTGGCCCATCGAGACGATGCCGAGACAGGCCGCGATGAACAGGGCATACGGGGCGCAAAAGAAAAGACCGAGACGGGACATCGTGAGCGATACGGGGTTCGAATTGCTGGGACTATGGCGGATCGTCACGACGTGACAGGGCGGCAAGTACGCTTCAGGTTGGGCGCTACGATACCACCGCGACTTCACGCAAAATCCTCCGAATGTCACGAAACATAGGAAAACGCTAACGTAATGCAAGGCGCATCTTTCGGA
Source organism: Massilia sp. HP4 (assembly GCF_005222695.1). GTDB lineage: Bacteria > Pseudomonadota > Gammaproteobacteria > Burkholderiales > Burkholderiaceae_D > Telluria. Next base: position 25,051 of record NZ_STGG01000009.1, read on the forward strand.
TGCCCTCTTCGCCATCGATCGTTACCTCGAAGCCCAGCTTTTTCACCATGGCGACGATGCGCGAGTTCTGCGGCAAGGCCTCGCCCACGATCTCGCCCGTGCCGCGCGCGCGGCAGTAGCCGATCAGCTTCTTCATCATGATCCCGCCCAGGCCCATGCCCTTCAGGTCGGAGCGCACGGTGACCGCGAATTCGGCGCTGGTATTGTCGGGATCGGCCACCACCCGCGCCACCGCCAGCGTCTCGTTCACGCCCTCGGCGTTCTTGCGGGTGGCGATGAAGGCCATCTCGCGGTCGTAGTCGATCTGGGTGAAGCGCGCCAACTGAGATGGCTGCAGCTCGCGGATGCGCACGAACATCCGGTAGCGGATGTCGTCCGGCGTGAGCGCGTCGAAGAAAGCCAGATGGGCAGGACCGTCTTCGGGACGGATCGGACGCAGCAGCAGCGGCGCGCCGTGCCAGTCGATGGTTTCCTCGAGCTCGCGCGGATAGGGGCGGATCGCCAGCCGGTCGAGCGTGCTGCCCGAGCGGTCGGCCAGCGCCAGGCGCATGCGCGCATCGAGCACCGTCGCGCCGCGGCTGTCGGCCAGCAGCGGATTGATGTCGAGTTCGACGATCTCGGGGATGTCGGACACCAGCCGCGAGACCTGGATCAGCACCGCAAGGATCGCATCCAGGTTGGCCGCGGGACGGTTGCGGTAGCCGGCCAAGAGGCGCGCCACCCGGGTGCGGTCGACCAGGTCGCGCGCCAGCACCAGGTTCAGCGGCGGCAGCCCCACCGAATGGTCGTCGGTCACCTCCACCGCCACCCCGCCCTGGCCGAACACCAGTACCGGCCCGAACACCGGATCGGTGGCGGCGCCGACGATCAGTTCGTGGCCATGGGCGCGGCGGCACATGGCCTGCACCGAGAAGCCGTCGAAGCGCGCCTGCGGGAACAGCTCGTCCAGGCGCTTGCGCATCCGCTGGGCGCTGGCGCGCACCGCTTCGTCGGAATCGAGATCGAGGGTCACGCCGCCAAAGTCCGACTTGTGCATCACGTCGGGCGTGAGGATCTTGACCGCCACCGGGTAGCCGATGGCGCGCGCCGCCGCCACCGCCGCGTCGATGTCGACCGCGGCGCGGGTCTCGACCAGCGACAGGCCGTAGGCACGCAGGATGGCCTTGGTCTCGGGATCGGACAGCAGCAGGCGTTTGTTGGCGATCGCCTCGCGCACCAGGGCCCGCGCGGCGCTGCGGTCGGGCGCCATGTGGCCGACCATCGACGGCGGCACTTCCATTAAAAGGTTCTGGTTGCGCCGGTAGTGCACCAGTTGCAAGAAGCCGGCCACGCCGTCCTCGGGCGTGCGGAAGGTGGGCATGCGCGCATTGGCGGCGATGGTGCGCGCCTCGAGCACCGAAGCCCCGCCCAGCCAGCACGACAGGATCGGCCGCGAGGCCGCCCGCGCCAGCGGCGCGATGGCGTTCGCCACCTCGCGGCTGTCGACGGTGGCGGTCGGCGAATGCACGACCAGCACGGCGTCGACCTGCGGGTCCTTGAGCAGGATCTCGAGCGCCGCGGCGTAGCGCTCGGGCGGCGCGCCGCCGCCCAGGTTGACCGGATTGGCGCTCGGCGCGGCGGGCAGCAGCGCATCGAGCCGGGCGATCGATTCGGGCGACAAGGTGGCCGCCGTGCCGCTGCCGTAACGCAGCGCATCGCGCGCCAGCACGCCGGGCCCGGCGCCATTGCTGACGATGGCCAGCCGCTCGCCGTGCAGCGGACGGGCATAGGCCAGGGTCTCGACCGCCGCGAACAACTGCTCGGTGGTGTATACCCGCAGCATGCCGGCGCGCCGCACCGCGGCGTCGAAGACATCGTCTTCGCTGGCCAGCGCCCCGCTCTCGCTGGCCACTGCACGCACGCCGTCCTCGCCCGCGCGCGACTTGAGCACCAGCACAGGTTTGCTGCGCGCCGCCGCGCGCGCCGCCGACATGAACTTGCGCGCATAGCGCAGCTGGTCGACATACAGCAGGATGGCGCCGGCGTGGCCGTCGCTGGCCAGGTAGTCCAGCACGTCGCCCAGGTCGACGTCGCTCGAGTCGCCCAGCGAAATGAAGTGCGAAAAGCCGATGCCGCGCGTGCGCGCCCAGTCGAGCACCCCGGTCATCAGGGAACCGGACTGCGAGACGAAGGCGATCCGCCCCGGCAGCGCGCCGCTGTGCGCCACGCTGGCGTTCAGGCCGAGGCCGGGGGCCAGCAGGCCGGCGCTGTTTGGCCCCAACAGGCGCAGCAGATAGGGATGGGCGGCGTCGAGCGTGGCCTGGCGCAGGCTGCGGCCGCGCGCATCGCGGGCGCGCGCCATGCCGCTGCTGAGCACCAGCGCCGCGCGCGTGCCCTTCTCGCCCAGCTGGCGCACCAGTAGCGGGACGGTCGCGGGCGGCGTGCAGATCACGGCCAGCTCGGGCGCCTCGGGCAGGTCGGCCACGCTGTCGTAGCAAGGCAGTTCGCCGACCTGCGCGTATTTTGGATTGACCGCATACAGCTTGCCCTTGTAGCCGCCACCCAGCAGGTTGTCGAGCAGGGTCGTGCCCATGCTGCCGGGACGCTCGGAGGCGCCGATCAGCGCCACCGACTTCGGCGCGAACAGGTAGTGCAGGTTGCGAACGCTCATGCGCCCGGCCCCGGCGCGGCAAGTGAACGGCGAACGGCGTCTAGCATGGTCGGGACCTTTCCAGAGGCAAGTAGTGGCAACATCTAGTGGCAACATCTAGTGGCAACATCTAGTGGCAACATCTAGTGGCAACATCTATTGGCAACATCGTATCAAACGTCGCAGCCCGACGGCGCGCATCGTCGTCAAGCATCGGGCTTGCCGGCGACCGGCCTTGCCATGCTAGAATCGCCGCGTGAAATATTCCGTCCGTCTCCTGTTCGTGTGGCTGATGCTGCTGGCGATCCCGTTCCAGGGAATTGCTTCGGCCGCCATGCTCGCGTGCGCGCACGATGCGCCGCAGGGAGAACCCCATGCGGTGCAGGCAAGCGCGCACCACGACGCCGCGAGCAGTCCTTGCCACGAGATGCAGGATGCGGCGCCTGAACTGGCCCAGGACGCGCACGATCACGACAGCCGCTGCAGCGCCTGCGCTGCCTGCAATATGGGCGCCGCCATGGCGCCGGCGCCGAACCTCGCACCGCCGCCGCCGGCCCTGGACGCGACGCTCCCCGTGACCGTTTCCGGCCGCCTGGCCGCGGTCGACCTCGCCCTGCCCGAACGACCTCCGCGCCTTTCGCTCGCCTGATCTCGCCCATCGCCGCGCCGCGCGCGCGGCCCTGATGCATTTCATCCGAACGAGGAAACCATGTTCAAGCACACTGCCGCGCCATGGCGCGCGGCCGCCTTGCTGGCTGCAAGCCTTGCCGCCATGCCCGCCATCGCCCAGAGCACGGCCGACGATCCCGCCGCCGCCGTCCCCGAGACCCGCTACGAGCCCGCCCACGTCCAGCGCGCGCCCGCCGCTCCCGCGGCCACGCCCGATCGCAAGTGGCAAGAGAGCAACCGCATCGTGGCCAGCCAGCCGGCCCACGGCGCTCATGTGGGCCATGCAGGCCATGCCGGCCACGCCAAGCCTGCCGACAAGCCCGCGCTGAAGGCCGACCCACACGAACATCACCACCACCATGAGGGACACCACTGATGCCGACGCCCATCATGGTTCGCGGCGCGCTGGCCACCGCCGCGGCGCTGCTGCTGGCCGGCTGTGCCAGCACCGATCCTGCCGCCGCCTTGCGCGCCAGCGCGGGCGAGGCCCACGCCCGCACCGGCGTCGAGCCGCGCCTGCTGCGCGATGAGGACGACCGGCGCGCGCTCGCCACCGAGATCGACGCCCTGCTGAAGGAGCCGCTTGGCCTGGACGCCGCGGTGCGCATCGCGGTCCTGAACCATCCCGGCCTGCAGGCCAGCTACTGGGACGCCGGCATCGCCCAGGCCGACCTGGCCCAGGCCTCGCGCCTGCGCAATCCATCCTTCGGCTTTTCGCGCATGAGCGGCGGCGGCAGCCGCGAGATCGAACGCGGCGTGTCGCTCGACCTGGCCGGCCTCTTGACCATGCCGCTGCGCCAGCGCATGGCCGCGCGCCGCCACGAGGAGGCGACGCTGCAGGTGGCCGCCGCCATCGAGCGCCATGCGATCGCCACCCGGCGCGCCTGGATCGAAGCGGTGGCCGCCGGCCAGGCGCTCGACTACGCGCGCCAGGTCGCGGCCGCGGCCGACGCATCGAGCGAACTGATGGAGCGCATGACCTTGGCCGGCAATGCCAGCGCCCTCGACCTGGCGCGCGAATCGGCCTTCCACGCCGAAGCCGGCGCCGCCGTGCTGCGCGCCGGCCGCGCACGCGACGCGGCCCGCGAACACCTGACGCGCCAGCTCGGCCTGTGGGGCGACCAGGCTGGCTACACCCTGCCCGAACGCTTGCCGGAACTGCCCGCGCAGCCGGTCGCGCTGACCGGCATCGAACGCCTGGCGCTCGAACGGCGCCTGGACGTGCGCGCCGCGCGCGCCGCCGCCGCCGGCACCGCCGACGACCTCGGGCTCACGCGCGCCACGCGCATGGTCAATGTGCTCGACCTGGGCTACGCCAGCAAGAGCGAGACGGGCGAAGCCCGCAGCGAAGGCTATGAAGTCTCGCTCGAACTGCCGCTGTTCGACTGGGGGGCTGCCCGCGTCGCGCGCGCCGAAGGCGTCTATATGCAGGCCCTGGGCCGGGTCGCCGGGACGGCGGTGAATGCGCGCAGCGAAGCGCGCGCCGGCTACCTGGGCTACCGCGCCAGCCACGACGTCGCCCGCCATTACCGCGACCACGTGATCCCGCTGCGCAAAAGCATCGCGAACGAAACCCTGCTGCGCTATAACGGCATGCTGGCCAGCCCCTTCGAGCTGCTGGCCGATGCGCGCGAACAGGCGGCGGCGGTGCACGCCACGATCGAGGCCCTGAAGGATTTCTGGCTGGCCGAGGCCGACCTCGAAGCCGCGCTCGGCGGCCGCCTGCCGCCTGCCCAGCAGACCACCGCGCCTGCCCACGCCCACGACAACAAGGAAGCACAATGACCAATCGCAGATCGTTCCTGACCGGCGCCGGCGTGACCATGCTGGGCGCCTCGCTGGTCAGCAAGGCCGGCGCCGCCGCGCTGCCGGAAGCCCCGGTACACCACTCAGCCGCCACCGCCGCCCCGCTGGCGCCCACCAGCGGCCGTCCCTACAACCCGGTGGTCACCCTCAACGGCTGGACCCTGCCCTGGCGCATGAAGGACGGCGTCAAGGAATTCCACCTGGTGGCCGAACCCGTGGTGCGCGAACTGGCGCCCGGCATGCAGGCCAACCTGTGGGGCTATAACGGCCAGAGCCCCGGCCCCACCATCGAGGTGGTCGAGGGCGACCGGGTGCGCATTTTCGTCACCAACAAACTGCCCGAACACACCAGCGTGCACTGGCACGGCCAGTTGCTGCCGTGCGGGATGGATGGCGTGACGGGCCTGACCCAGCCCGGCATCGGGCCGGGTAAAACCTTCGTCTATGAATTCGTGGCGCGCCATGCCGGCACCTTCATGTACCACCCGCACGCCGACGAGATGCAGCAGATGGCGATGGGGATGATGGGCTTCTGGGTCACGCACCCGAAGAATCCGCGCCAGCATGCCGTCGACCGCGACTACGTGATGCTGCTGTCGTCCTACGACATCGAGCCGGGCAGCTACACGCCGCGCACCAACACCATGCTCGACTTCAACCTGTGGACCATCAATAGCCGGGTGTTCCCGGGCCTGGATCCGCTGGTCGCGCGGCAGAACGACAAGGTGCGCATCCGGGTCGGCAATCTCACCATGACGAACCACCCGATCCACCTGCACGGCCACCGCTTCGAGGTGACCGGCACCGACGGCGGCTGGGTGCCGAAATCGGCGCGCTGGCCCGAGGTGACCACCGACATCGCGGTCGGCCAGATGCGGGCCGTCGAATTCGTGGCCGATGCGCCGGGCGACTGGGCCTTCCATTGCCATAAATCGCACCACACGATGAACGCGATGGGCCATGACGTGCCGACCCTGATCGGGGTCGACCACCGCGGCGTGGCCGAGAAGATCAACCAGCTGGTGCCGGGCTATATGGTCATGGGCGACAAGGGCGGCTCGATGGGCGACATGAAGATGGCGCTGCCCCCCAATACGCTGCCGATGATGAGCGGCGACGGCCCCTTCGGCAACCTGGAAATGGGCGGCATGTTCACGGTGCTGAAGGTGCGCGAGGGACTGGGGCGTAGCGACTACCGCGATCCAGGCTGGTACCGCCACCCGGCCGGCAGCGTCGCGCGCGAATGGACGGGCGAGGTGCCGGCGCCTGCCAGCGCACCGGACGCCAGGCCGGCGCCCGCGCCGGCCGGCCAGGCGCTGGACGCGCGCAAGCCCGGCGCCAGGGGCCACGGCGGCCACCAGCACTAGCCTGCAGGCTGGCCGTGCTCCACCGCGCGCAGCAGCTCGAGCAGCTGCTGCGGCGCGACCGGCTTGGTGAAGTGCTGGTCGAAACCCGCGGCGCGCGACGATTCGCGGTCTTCCTGCCGGCCGCGGCCCGTGACCGCGACCAGGTAGGGACGCGGGCACCTCGAGGCCAGGATCGCCGCCACTTCCAGCCCGTCCATCTCGGGCATGCCCAGGTCGAGCACCACGATCTCGGCGCAATGCGCGTTGTACAGCCGCAGCGCCTGGGCGCCGTCGTGCGCGACCTCCACCGTCGCGCCTTCCGAACGCAGCAGCCAGGCCAGCGACTCGGCGGCGTCGACATTGTCGTCGGCCACCAGGATATGCCTGCCGGCGACGGCGCCCCCGCTCGGCTGGCTCTCGGCGCCGGCTTCCGGCTCGGCCGCCTCGCACAGCGGCAGGCGCACGATGAAGGTCGCGCCCCGCCCCGGGCCTTCGCTATCGGCCCGGATGCTGCCGCCATGCAGCTCGACGAAGCCCTTGGCCAGCGACAGCCCGATCCCCAGGCCGCCCTGGGCCAGGTGGCGCGCGCTGCCGACCTGGACGAACGGATCGAATACACTCTCGATCATGCTGGCGTCCAGCCCGACCCCATTGTCCTCGACCCAGGCCACCGCTTCTCCGTTCTCGGAACGCAGCCCGATCTCCAGCGCGCCGCCGGGCGGCGTGTACTTGGCCGCGTTGTTGATCAGGTTGGCGAACACCTGGGTCATGCGCAGCGCGTCGGCCTCGACCCACAGCGGCTCGTCGACCAGCCGCAGCGTCACGTGGTGGCGCCCGGTCTCGACCAGCGGCATGCTGGTCTGCAGGGTGTCGCGGATCAGGCGCCCGAGTTCCACCCGGCTGCGCCGCAGCTCGATCTTGCCGCGTCCGATGCGCGAGACGTCCAGCAAGTCGTCCAGCAGGCGCGCCATTTGCGCGGTCTGGCGCCCGACCATGGCCGCGATCCATTCGATGCGCTCCGGCGCCAGCGTCTTGCTGCGCAGAAGGGAGGCGGCGTTGGCGATCGGCGCCAGCGGATTGCGCAGCTCGTGCGCCAGGGTGGCGATGTACACGTCCTTGCGCCGGTCGGCCTCGCGCAAGCCGTCCATCGCCTGCTCGCGTTCGGTCACGTCCAGCACCAGCGAGAACACGGTCTGGATCTCGCCGGTCTCGTCCACCAGCACCGAGTTGTACCACTCGCAGCACAGTTCGCGGCCATCGCGGGTGAGATTGCGGTTGCGCGACTTGGCGTGGTGGGTCGGCGTCTCGAGTAGGCGCTGGATCATCAGCGCCACCTGGTCGGTGTCGCTCTCGTGGATCAGCGGCAGCGCATCGATGCGGGTGCCCACCACCTCGTCCTGGCGCCAGCCGAACAGCTCCTCGGCGCGCCTGTTCCAGAGCGTGACGACCAGCTCGCGGTTCCATTCGATCACGGCCAGCGGCGTGTTCTCGACCAGGTAGCGGGTCTGGTCCAGGGCGCGCGCCAGCGCCGCGCTGGCCTCGGTGCGCTCGGTGATATCGTCCAGCACGATCACCGCCGCCGCCAGTTCGGCCGCGCCATCGCGCAGCGGCGCGCCGCTGACCGTGTAGACCCGGCGCACACCGTCATGGTCGCTTTCCAGCAGGGCGTCGTGGAAGGTCTCGCCGCCCACTGCGCGCGCCACCGGACCGCGGATCAGCTCGAGCATGGCCGCCACGCCGTGCGACGCACAGTCATCGGCCGCGCCGCCAGGCGCACCACCTCCCGCCACCGGCCCGGGCGCAAAACTGGCGGCCATGCGGCTGGCCTGGTCGTTGGCCATCACGCAGCGCCCCGCCTGGTCGACCATCAGGACCCCGTCCGGCAACTGGCGCAGCACGGTCCCCAGCAGGCTTTGCCACTGGGCGTGGGCGCGGGTTTCCATCATCTCCTGGAAGGTTGCGTGCAGGCGCGCATGCAGCGCGATATTGTCGATCGCCAGCGCACCCAGCACGAACAGCGAGGCCGCCAGGCCGTACAGGCGGCCGGCATAGAAGCCGAGGTCGAACATGCCGCCATTGAGCACGCAGGACAGCCCGACCTCGAACACCCAGGCCGCCATCGCCACCGCCAGCCAGACGTCGAGCACGGTGCGCGGCCGCTTGCGCACGATGGCCCACAACACCCAGAGCGAGAGCACCAGCACCGCACCCGAGAGCCAGTGGTAGAGCGGCAACGTGCGCTTGCCTTCCATCAGCGGCGGCAGCCAGGGCGCCCCCGACGTCGAGACCAGCATCAGCAGCGCCACGAACAGCACCATCAGCAAGGCGCCGACCCGCATGAAGTGCGGCGGCAGCGGCGGCGCGCCGGGCGCGGTATGCGCATAGCCGAGCACGAACAGGGGAAACAGCGCATGCCAGGCGAGGTGCAGCCAGGGCGTGGTCTGGATATTGCCACCCAGCACACCCTGCTCGGCGAACAGGCCGGGGAAGGTCAGCAGGTGGACACTGGCGATCAGCGCCGTGAGCAGGTAGCCCAGCACCAGGATGCCAAGCGCGCGCGAGCGGCTGGTGTGGACATGCCCGATCAGCAGGATGCCGGTCAGCAGGTTGGCGCCGATCAGCACCGAGCCGTACATCGGGATGAATTCCGGCGCCTGGGCCAGCGGCAGGCGCGCCGCCGGCGCCAGCAGCGCGAAGATGAGCGCCAGGCCGGCCAGCACCCAGACCACATGACGCAGCTGGGCGCCGCTTGGCGGATGCCTGACCAGGTCCGTCGGTTCCGCTAGCACACCGTGTCGCATGGTTCTCCCCGTGGAGGATCCGGCGGGGGCAGCGAGGTTTTTTCCGGGCTGGCCAAGCGGCGCCTGTATTTATTGTCGTTTCAATAAAATATAGCGCAATTACCACCGCCCGGGGAGGAAAATTGATGTCTTATCGTCCACATCCGATACTTTGGACGGAGAATTTTCTATACCAAGGTGCGCGCCGTGACCGGATAGCCGGCGCCGTCGATGGCGGCGACGATGCGCTCGAGGTCGGCCTGGCTGGCGATGCGCACGCTGGCCTTGTCGAGGTCGATCGCTACCGTGGCTTCGGCGTCGACCGCCTGTACCGACTTGGTGACGCGCCCCACGCAGTGATTGCAGCTCATGCCTTCCACGGTCAGTTCATACATGGTGTTTTCTCCTGGTGCTTGGGGCGTCGTCGCCCCGGTGGTTGAAATGGATTCAATATCAGGTTCGGGCTCGGGTGCGCTTGCGGGCAAGGCCGGTGCGCCCTTCCAGCGCCGCAGCAGCAGCGCGTTGGCCACCACGCTGACCGAACTGGCCGCCATGGCGGCGCCGGCCAGCACCGGATCGAGCAGGCCAAAGGCCGCCAGCGGCAGGCCGATCACGTTATACACGAAGGCCCAACCCAGGTTCTGGCGGATCTTGCGGTAGGTGCGGCGCGACACGGCGATGGCGTCGGCCACCAGCCGCGGATCGCCGCGCATCAGGGTCACGCCCGCGCTGTGCATGGCGACGTCGGTGCCGGTCGCCATCGCCATGCCGACGTCGGCCGCCGCCAGGGCCGGCGCATCGTTGATGCCGTCGCCGACCATCGCCACCCTGCGCCCCTGCCGGCGCAGCGCGTCGACGACCTGCGCCTTGTCGGCCGGCAGCACCTCGGCATGCACGCGGCCGATACCGAGCTGTTGCGCCACGCTGCGCACGGCGCCGGGGCTGTCGCCGCTGAGAAGGACCGGCTCGATGCCGATCCGTTTCAGATGCGCGACGGCCTCCAGCGCGCCCGGCTTGATCCGGTCGCCGAAGGCGAGCAGGCCTCTCACGGTCAACCGGCCGTCGCGGCGCTCGGCCAGCCAGGACACGGTGCGGCCCAGCGCTTCGTGTTCTTCGGCGCCGGCCGCCGGCAAGCCCAGTTCTTCCATCAGGCGCCGGTTGCCCAGCAACAGCGTGGCGCCATCGACCTCGGCCTCGACGCCGCGGCCCGGCAAGGCGCGCACGGCGCCGGCCGCTTGCGACGCGATGCCGCGGCGCATCGCTTCCTCGAGCACGGCCCCGGCCAGCGGGTGGGAACTGCCCTGCTGCACGCTGGCCGCCAGCGCCAGCAGGCGCGCGGGATCGTCGCCCTCGCAGGCCAGCAAGCGCGGCTTGCCCTCGGTCAGGGTGCCGGTCTTGTCGAACACCACCACGTCCAGCGCATGCGCGCTCTCGAGCGCTTCGGCATCCTTGATCAGGATCCCGTGCCTGGCCGCGGCCCCGGTGCCGACCATCACGGCGGTCGGCGTGGCCAGCCCCAGCGCGCACGGACAGGCGATCACCAGCACCGCCACCGCATTGAGCAGGGCCGCCTGCCAGTCGCCGCTGGCCACGCCCCATCCGAGCAGGGTCGCCAGGGCGAGCGCCAGCACGACCGGCACGAACACCGCGCTGACCCGGTCCACCAGGCGCTGGATCGGCGCCTTGACCGCCTGCGCATCCTCGACCATGCGGATGATCTGCGACAGCATCGTCGCCGCGCCGACCGCGGTCGCCTCGACCAGCAGCAGGCCGTCGGCGTTCACTGCGCCGCCGGCCACCTTGTCGCCCGGGCCTTTTGCCACCGGCAGGCTCTCTCCGGTCAGCAGCGATTCATCGAGGTGGCTGCGGCCGTCGACCACGCGGCCGTCGGCCGGCACCCGGGCGCCGGGCTTGACCACCATCAGGTCGCCCACGCGCAACTCGCCCAGCGGCAGCTGCAGGTCTGCGCCCGCGCGCCGCACCAGTGCTTCGTCGGGCCGCAGGCGGCCGAGCGCATCCAGGGCGGCCAGGGTCTGGCGCTTGGCCCGGCCTTCGAGCCACTTGCCGAGCAAGACCAGGGTGATCACGACCGCCGACGACTCGAAGTACAGATGCGGCTCGGCGTGGGCGCCATGCCCGCTGGCGGTGAGCAGCAGGTAGAGCGACAGGCCGTAGGCCGCGCTGGTGCCGAGCGCCACCAGCAAATCCATATTGCCGCTGCCGGCGCGCAGCGCCTTCCAGCCGGCGCGGTAGAAACGCGCGCCGAGCCAGAACTGGACCGGCGTGGCCAGCGCCAGCTGCAGCCAGCCGGGCAGCATCCAGTCACGGCCGAATGGCGCGGCCAGCATCGGCAGCACCAGGGGCAGGCTCAGGATCGTCGCGGCGGCCACCGGCCACCAGGCGGGCAACTGGCCGGCGTGCTCCTTGCGAGGCGGCGCGGCGCCATGGGCATCGGGCAGCACGAGCGCCGCCTCATAGCCGGCCGTGCGCACGGCGGCGGCCAGGACCTCGGCCGCTACCTCTCCCTGCACGCTGGCCTTCTCGGTCGCCAGGTTGACGCTGGCGTGGTTCACCCCCGGCACCGCGCGCAGCGCCTTCTCGACCCGCGCCACGCAGGAGGCGCAAGTCATGCCTTCGATGTCCAGGACGGTGTTGTTCATTTGCTTGTTCCCATGATCCATACCATGAGGATAATCCTTCCCACGATGGGAAGGTCAAGGGGTTTTCATTTAGTTCACGCGACGGGCTTGCGCGGGTCGCAGGCATGGGCCCGCCAAAGAGAATAAAACTAAGGCTGGCCCTCGTTCACGCAGGAGCACCGATGAAGTCGCCCATCACGCTATTCCTCTGGATACTGCTGACCATCCTCTTGTCCGCCTGCGGCGGCAAAGACCACGACAAAACCCAGGCCGAGCGCGCGGGCATCGGCGCCATCGCCCAGGCCGCCGGGGCCACGCCGTTCGTGGCGCAACTGAGCCATACCCTGCACGATTTCTCCCACCTCGACAGCGTGCACTACACCATCGCCGCCCGCCCGGGCACGCATTCGCGGCCGGTGTCGGTCACCTACGACCGCGCCTGGCTGGGGCGGCGCGCGGCCTGGGACGGGCCCAGCGAGCGCATCGCCTTCCCGGTGTTCGGCCTGTACGCGAATCACCGCAACGAACTGACCCTGACCACCCGCTTTCGCGACGGCTCGCTGCATCAATCGACGCTGGCAGTGGTCACCGGCGCCTACACCGGCCCGGCCACGCTGTACGCCACGCCCGAGGTGCGCACCGCGCGCGGCGCGGCCTCGCCCGGCTTCGACTACATGCTGGTCAAGAACGGCATCACGATGCCGGTCATCCTCGACAGCGACGGCCAGATGCGCTGGGCCGGCGCCGCGGTCGCCAACTCGTTCTCGTCGCTGTTCGGCGACGACGCCTTCTATCTGGGCGACCAGGCCGCGCCGCTGCTGCACCGGGTCGACGTCGACGGCAGCGTGCGCAGCAGCCGCCTCGACGACCCCAGGTTCACCAACTTCCACCACGAACTGGCGCGCGGCAAGAGCGGCTTCCTGGCCGAACTCGATGCCGAGGTCGGCGGCGTGCGGCTGATCGAATCGATCCTGGCCGAGATCGACCTATCGGGACGGGTGCTCAAGGAATGGGACCTGGGCCAGATCTTCCGCGCGGCGATGCGCGCGGGTGGAGACAATCCCGACAACTTCGTGCGCGACGGCGTCGACTGGTTCCACATGAATTCGGCCATCTACGACGCCCAGGACAATACGCTGCTGATCTCGAGCCGCGAGAACTTCGTCGTCAAGCTCGACTACGACACCGGCGCCATCCGCTGGCTGCTGGGCGACACCGGCAAGCACTGGTATGTCAATTATCCATCGCTGCGCGCGCTGGCGCTGCGCGTGACCGAGGGCAAGGCGCCGATCGGCCAGCACAGCCTGTCGGTGGCGCCCAACGGCGAACTGATCCTATTTAACAACGGCCTGGCAAGCTTCAACCAGCCGGCCGGCGCGCCGGCTGGCCAGAACCGCAGTTACAGCACGCCGTCGCGCTATGCGATCGACGACAAGGCGCGCACCGCGCGCGAAGTCTGGACCTGGGATGCCAACCGCGAGCTGCTGTCCGACATCTGCTCGTCGACATATGAAGGCGCGCCCGGCCAGTACCTGGTGGCCTATTCATCGCTGGCGGCGCGCACAAAGGCGCGCCTGGTGGCGCTGGACGGCGCCGGCCAGGTGGCTTTCGACTATGCCTATCCGAGCGAAGTGTGCAATACGGTGTTCATCGCCCAGCCGTTCCGGCTGGATGGGCTGCGATTGCGCTAAGGTGCTTAGCTGCCGACGCCAAGAAAGACGCCAACCGCCAGCTCCACCCAGACTGCGGCGCCCACCAGGGCCACCGCGCCCACGGCCAGCACCTGCTGCCACAGCGTCAGGCGCGCTACCCGGCGCGCGGTGCGCAGGCAAGCCAGCCCGGTGCCGGCCAGCAGCACGGCGGCAGCGGCGAAATCGAAGCCGCTCCAGGTGACCTGGCGCGTAAACTGCATGGCGACCAGCGGCACCAGCAGGATCATTGCCGTCGCCAGCCCGACCCGCAACAGGTCGATGCCCATCGTGTCCTTGTGTGCCTGAATATCCTGTCCGCCTGCGGTATGCATGGTGTTCTCCTGAATCTGACGAATCGGGCGCGCGGTGCCTGACCTTGTGTCGCCAGATTATCTGAATTGCACCGGGAACGGAAGCGCAAGACACAGCGACGCCCGAGCGGCAGGCGCCATGATGTGCCATGATTGCAAAACTTTGTTACATACTTACCTCCGGGAATTTATATACTATCAGCGGTGCAAACTTTCCCGCCGACCATGCGTTTTCTTTCCATCCTGCTGTCCGCATCGCTCTTTCTCGCCGCTTTCCAGTGCGCCGCCAGCCCAATGGCTCCCGAGGCAGCCCTGCGCGCAGCCGAGCAGCAACGCGCCGACGCCGTCGCCATCCGCGACATCGCCACCCTGCGCAAGCTGATCAGTGGCGACTACTACCATGTCGAGACCAGTGGCCGCGCCCGCACCAAGACCGAATTCCTGCAACTGCTGGCGCGCGGCGAGTTCGAGTTCCGTTCCTACGAAGTCGACGATATGGAAATCAGGATGCTCGACAATGGCCGCGCGGCGCTGGTCACCGGCCGCTTCCGGGCCGAGACGCAGGGCGCCAAGCGACCGCGCGAAATCCGCGGACGGTATGTACGCATGTGGGTGCTAGGGCCGGAAGGCTGGCGCAACACAATGCAGCAGAGCACTGAAATCCGCCCGCTCACGATCCAGCGCGACACGCGGGCACAACCATAAAGCCAGGCGGGCAGGCAGCTGTCCGTCATCTGTCGGCCACGAACGCATTCAAAATCGGTGTGACTGCTTGTCAAGGCGGCGTGATGCATCTATCATGAGAATGATTATCATTTGCCGTCTCATTTACGGTTCCATTCATTCCTGCCACGCCCAACCAGCGCGACCATGACCTCGATCACTCTCACGCCCCGCCACATCGCCTCGCGCACCGCGGTGGCCATCCTCGGCGGCTACGCCTTCACCTGGGGCGTCATCGCCCTGGGCATCGCCCTCATGTACAGCGCCGGCATGGAATTCCATGACGCCGAGCACCTGTCTTACATCATCGGTTTCCTGGTCTTCCTGACCGCCTTCCTGGTCGCCTTCGCCGCCCAGGCGCTGCGCAAGGTGGCGCTGGTGCTGGTGGGCGGCGGCGCACTGATGAGCGCCGCCGCCTGGTGGGTGCAGGGCCTGATCATCGCTTCGGGGGTCTGATATGTTTCCAAATTTCCGCCACACGATGGCTTGGTTGCACACCTGGTTCGGCCTGGCGCTTGGCCTGGTGCTGATGGTCGTGTTCTTCTTCGGTTCGCTGTCGGTGTTCGACCGCGAGATCGACCGCTGGGCCATCCCCGACACCCGCTTCGAACCGCAGCCGATGCCGTCGTTCGACAAGATGCTGACGCCGATCTTCAAGGAGATGCAGCCCGACGCCGCCGCGCGCGCCGCGACCGCGCCGCTGGCCGACGGCCCGCTGCCTGCCACCTTCGACACGCCGCGCAGCTGGGGCGCCTATACCACCCACCGCGACCCGGTGCTGGCGCTGTTCGCCAGCTATGAAGTGCCGAACGCCAAGGACCACGAAACGGCGATCTGGGCCTTGCGCACCGTCGATCCGCGCACGGGCGAGCTGTTGCCGGTCGACCGCCTCAAGATCGGCAGCGAGTTCTTCTATCCGCTGCATTACAGCCTGACCCTGGACTGGAAGAACGTCGGCTACTGGATCGTCGGCTTCTCGGCCCTCATGATGCTGATGGCCCTGGTGACCGGCGTGATCATGCACCGCAAGATCTTCCGCGAACTGTTCACCTTCCGCCCCAAGAAGAGCACCCAGCGCAGCATGCTCGACCTGCACAACCTCACCGGCGTCGTGGCCCTGCCCTTCCACTTCTTCTTCGCCTTTACCGGCCTGGTGATCTTCGCCTACATCTATTTCCCGGTCACGCACACCCAACTGACTCCGCTGCACGACCGCCATGAAGTGCTCGAGTCGAAGGAAACCGGCCTGCCACACGACCGCGCCGGCGTGGCGGCCCCGATCGCCTCGGTCGACGCCATGGTTGCCGAAGCGCAGCGCCGCTGGGCGGCCAAGGGCATGGCCGGCGACGTCGGCTTCCTGAACCTCACCCATGTCGGCGACGCCAACGGCTACGTCAGTGTGTACCGCGCCGGCACCGACCGCGTCCAGCTGGCCGGCGAAGGCATCCACTTCAAGGCCTCGACCGGCGAGCTCCTGCGCGAGGATCCGCCACCGACCGTGGTGGCGCGCATCAACGAATTCCTGACCGGCCTGCACCTGCAGCACTTCAAGCACTGGCTGCTGCGCTGGCTGTACGTGCTGGGCGGCCTGTCGGGCGCGGCCTGCATCGCCACCGGCCTGTTCTTCTTCGTCGAGAAACGCAAGCGCCAGCACGCCAGGCAGGGCGTGAGCGGCGCGCGCGTGGTCGATGCGCTGGCCGTCACGGTCGTCACCGGCATGCTGGTAGCCACCTTGTGCATGCTGATCGCCAACCGCCTGTTGCCCGCTGCGATGCCGGACGGCTGGCCGCTGCGCGGCGCCATGGAAAAATACCTGTTCTGGGGCAGCTGGGCGGTAGCCGGCGTCCACGCATGGTGGCGCACCGCCGCGGTCGCCGAGGGCCGCCTGGCCCCGGCCTGGCGCGAGCAATGCCTGGCCATCGCCGTGCTGGCGGTGACGGCGCCGGTGCTCAACTGGATCACCACCGGTGACCACTTGCTGCACACCATCGGTTCCGGCTACTGGCCGGTGGCCGGCGCCGACCTGTTCATGCTGGCCAGCGCCGCGCTGGCGGTGCTGGCGGCGCGCAAGCTGCGGCAGCGCGCATCCAGGCCGCTGGCGGTCAACAACGTGACCCTGGAGGCCGGCCATGCCTGACGCGCTGCTCCTGCTGCTGGCCCTGCTGGCCTCCCTGGCCGGCATGGGCTGGTTCGCACTGTCGATGGACGTGCACTGGTCGCAAGTGCGGGGCAATACACCCCATTCCCCGGCGCTGGCCAAGGCCCTGCGCCTGGGCGGCGCCGGCGCCCTGCTGCTGTCGCTGGTCCTCTGCCTGACGGTGGATTCGCCGTCGATCGCGGTGCTGGTATGGTTCATGGCGCTGGCCGGCGCCACGCTCGCGATCGCCTTCACGCTCACCTGGCGCGCCAGCATCCTCGGGATGCTGGTATTCTGGACAGGACCAGGCGCCCGGTGAGCCGTCTGCGGGGCGTGCTTCGCGCGTCCCATTCTTCTCGCCGATCTTCGCCCGCTTGACCTCAAGCACGCTTCATGTTGTGTAATGTCACGTAGGGTTGGCGGCTTCGCCGCCGACGCGGTGATGGTCTGCGCCCAGATCATCCGGCACGAATACGGAGCCGATAGCGATCACCGCGTCGGCGGCGTCGCCGCCGACCCTACCGAACAGTGTTTCTAACCATCAAAATGGAGATTGATCATGCCTTACGCACTGCCGCCACTGCCGTACGCTTATGACGCCCTGGAACCGCATTTCGATGCGCGCACGATGGAAATCCACCACACCAAGCACCACCAGACCTATATCACCAACGTCAACAACGCCCTCGCCGAAGCGAATGTGGCCGAGGTGCCGGTCGAACAACTGATCGCCGACATCGGCTCGCTGCCGCAGGGAGTCCAGAACGTGGTGCGCAACAACGGCGGCGGCCACGCCAACCACGCGCTGTTCTGGACCGTGCTGAGCCCGGACGGCGGAGAGCCTTCGGACAAGCTGGCCAAGGCCATCGAAGACGACCTGGGCGGCTACGAGCGCTTCAAGGACGCCTTCACCAAGGCTGCCCAGACCCGCTTCGGTAGCGGCTGGGCCTGGCTCACCGTGGGCAAGGATGGCAAGCTGCTGGTCGAGAGCAGCGCCAACCAGGACAGCCCGCTGATGGGCCAGTTCGCCGGCATGTCGGGCGGCACCCCGATCCTGGGCCTGGACGTCTGGGAACACGCTTATTACCTGCAATACCAGAACAAGCGTCCGGACTATATCGCGGCCTTCTTCAACATCATCAACTGGACCGAGGTCGAGCGCCGCTACGAGGCAGCCTTGAGCAGCCAGGTCGGCTGATCCGCTAGCCGAACCAGAAAGCGCGAGCCGCCTGGCTCGCCCTTTTTATTGACCTGCTGAAAAACTACAACTTCACGTTCAGCGACACATACGCTGCGCGGCCATTGCCCGACGAGTACATCGGCTGCGCCTGGTTCGCCGGCCAGAAGAAATTGTCATACCACGCGTACTCATAACGGCGGTCGGCGATGTTCTTGACCTGCAGGTCGACACTGACCCGCGGCGTGATCGCATAGCGCACATTGGCGTCGAACAGCACGAAGCCGCCGTACTTGCCCAGCGCATTCGGGCTGTCGATGTAGTAATTCCCTTGCGCCCTGCCCTGCACCCCGAGGTGCCAACGCTCGGACGGATGATAATCGAGGCCGACATTGCTGATATGGCGCGGCGTCGAAAACACTTCCTTGCCGGCCAGCGACACGCCATCGGCAAAGGCGCTCACCACTTCCGCCTTTTGCAGCGAATGCGAGGCCCACAGCTCGAGCTTGTCGCTGATCTTGCCGGACAACTGCAGGTCGATGCCTTCGCGCCGCGTCTCGCCCAGGCCGACCGTGGTGCCGGTGGCCGGCATATTCGCCACTTCGCCGGTCGCATCCTGGCGCCAGATGGCCAGGCGCAGGTCGCTGCGCGCATTCGGCTTGAGTTTGATGCCGACTTCCTTGCCGGTATTGACCGAGGCATCGAACGGCGCCTGTCCCGGCACCAGGTAGGCCGGGCCGACCGATCCGGTCAGGATCTGGAAGGTCCGCCCCCAGTTGCCATACACACTCACGTCCGCGGCCGGGCTGTACACCATGCTGAACTTGGGCTGCTTGATCCAGCCGTAATCCTGCAAGCCGGCCGTCGCGCCAGTCGCCCGCGCGCCCGGCAGCGAGCTGCTGCCCGTGAAGCGGTCGACGCGGTAGCCAGGGACGATGCGCAGGGCGTCGGTGGCCTTGATGACCGCCTGCACATAGGCGCCCACGTTGTTGAGCTTGTAGCGGTCGTCGTTCTGGGTCGTGGCCGGGGTGCCGAAGTCGGTCGGCATCGCGTAGGCATAGCGCAGGCGCTGGTAGCCATTGTCCTGGCGCTCGGTGTTGATGCCGCCGTCGACGGTCACGCGCTCGCTGGCGCGCCAGGTCAGCGTGCTCATGAAGCCGACCTGCTGTTCGTCCCACAGGCGACGCTGGCGCGGCGCCGTGCCGGCCGGGTTGCTGGTAAAGGTGACGCGGCGGTCGTCCTTGTACTCGTTGTAGTACAGCTTGTTGCTCAGGAAAGCATTCGAGGATATCTGCCAGTCCAGGTGGGCGCTGGCATGGTGCATCTCGCGCTCGGTGAAGTCGTTGACGTTCCTGGCCGGCGACTGGCGCCGGTCCCGGGTCAGTTCCTCCGCCGTCAGGAAGCCGGGCTCGTCGGCGTCATGGCGGTAGGTGCGCAGCACCACGCCGCCGGTCAGGGACTTGTCCTTCGACGTCAGGAACCACTTGCCGCCGACCGAGTATTTGTCGGAGTCGCCGTGCGTACGGCGGTAGCTGTCGGTGTCCTGCTTGGCCAAAAAATAGTTCTGCGAAAAGCCGCCGGCTTCGCGACCATAGGCCAGTTGCGCCTCGCGGGTATTGAAACTGCCCACGGTAAAGCGGCCGTCCAGGTAGTTGCCGCCCTGGCGCGTGCCCAGGTTGATGTTGCCGCCGATATTATGCAGGCCATAGCGCGGATCGTTGGTGCCGCGCACGACCTCGATGTAGTCGACTTCGAGCGGGAAGATCATGTCCATGAAGCGCTGGTTGCCGCTGTTGACATTGCTCGGGATGCCGTCGATCAGCACCTTGATGCCGTTGATATAGCCTTCGCCATTGAAGGCGCGGAAGGTCACCTTGCCCGACTCGGCGCCCATGCGTGTCTCGGTCAGTTGGATCCCGGGCAACTGGCCGACCAGCTCCCAGCTATTGGTGACGTTCTTGTCTTCGATCTTGTCGGCGCCGAGCACGTCGACCGAGGTCAGGACCGTGCTCGAACGCAGCGCGCCGGCATCGCGCTGGGCGCTGACGCGTACTTCACCCATGACGATCGTGGGGTCGGCCGCGTGGGCGAGCAAGGGCAGGCTGGCGGCCAGCGCCAGCGGAAGGATTTTTTTCTTCATTATCGAGTAGGTTGGACTAGCGCAGGAAAGCATGCCAAAGGCAACAATTCGATAATGATATCCCATTCTCAATAATAAGGGCAAGCCGGGCCTGCCCGCGCGCCGCCCTCCGGGACTAGCTGCGCTCCATTGCCGCCGTGCGTCCGCGCGCCTCGATCGCTTCGCCGAATACCCGCTTGGCCTGGCCGCGCACCTGGACGAATTCGAGCTGCTCGCCCTCCGGCCCCTTGGCATAGATCAGCGACCAGCCATCCGATTTGCCGCTCGTGATGCGGTTGGTGAGCGTGTCGAGCGGCGCCTGGCGCCGGTCCTGCTCGCTGTTCGAGGGCACGATGCGGTTCGCCTTCACGTTCTGCATGCCGCGCCGCGCCGCCTCGGCCTCAAGGTCATGGATGAATTGATTAAAATCCACGTCCTCACGTACATAGAAGCAGACATGCATCGACTTCGGGAAGGCCGGGCTGGTAAAGGCCTGGGGCGGCGCGAAGCTGTTGCCGCTGCCCTGCGGCTGGGCGCTGTCACGGTATTGCAGCAATTCGATCACCACGTTGTCGAACTGGATGAAGCGCACGTCGAGCCGCTGGGCGCCGCCGCGCAAGTCCGGCACGCCGAGCGAGACCGGGTTGACGCCGCGCTGCCTGGCATCGAGTTCCTCGCTCAACAGCAAGGTGTTATGGATCACGTCCCCTTGAAAATCACCGTCGCGCATGATCTCGGTGCCGCCCAGCACCTCGGTATAGAAGGCGTAGGCGCGATCCATATTCTGCACCGTGATGCCGAAGTGCTGCACGCCCTGCAGCCGGGCGCCGAGCGCGCCCCGGCCACGCGCCGGCGCCGCGGCCTGCCTGGACGACTGTCCCTGGGCATCCTCTGCGGCGCCGCCCATGGCCGACGCCGGGCCGGGCATGGCGGCAATGGCGCCCAGGCCGGCCGCTTTCACGAGCGTGCGGCGCACGCGATTACTGGGTGGATCGATAGGGGCTTGATGAGTGGACACGGGGTACTCCTTCCAGGTCAGGGATCGGGGTCGAACACGGGCCTGCGCGGGCCGGCCGGTGCCGTGCTCGCGCAGGCTGTCGTCCGGACAGTGGAACGCCGCGCACCCTGGACGGTCCAGACATTCTTCATGAATTTTTTGGTGAAGGCGCCGCGGCGCCCACAGTACAAGAATAGACAACACTTAACTTTTATCAACTGCACCCAAGTGCTAGCCTGATCAAGGTCAACCACCTCTACAGGAGGGAATTTTCCATGCGAAACCAGGCTCTGTATGCGGCAATGGCCATTCCGCAGCCGCCGAAGCTGGTGGCCGTCGACAGCGCCAGCCGCAAGCTGGCCTGCCGCCACGATTTCGACCGGCAGGTGGCGCCGGCATCGTGCGGGTTCAAGCCAAGCCGGTCCCGGACGGCGCCGCCACCGGCGCCGAGGGCAACCACTTGTTCACCAACCTGTCGGCCAACGGCATCGACATGCTGGACAAGGACGGGCAATTGAAGCCACTGGTGCGCGACGAACGCTTCCTGTGGCCCGACAATGCCCACTTCGGCCCCGAGTCCTGGCTGTATGTCGCGGTCAACCAGCCGCATCGCAATCCGATCTTCTCGGGCACGGTCGACCAGGGCAAGCCGCCTTGCCCGGTGGCGCGAGTCTGGACCGGTACCCGCGGCCAGCCGGGGCGCTGAGCGCGACACTGGCGCCGGGGCGCACCAAGGCTATCGGCGCCAGAGGTTTTTTCAATCCATGCCGCACGTCGAAAAAGATAGAATCGTCGCCTCCCCGAAGCCACCCGAAAGCCCGCCATGAACAAGTCCGCCGTCGTCATCCGCCACATCCATTTCGAAGACCTGGGCACGCTGGGGCCCGTGCTGCAGGCGCGCGGCTATCGGGTGCAGTACGTGGATCCGGCCGTCGACGACCTGGCCTGGCTCGACGTCCTGGCGCCCGACCTGCTGGTCGTGCTGGGCGGCCCGATCGGCGCCTTCGACGATGCGCTCTATCCTTTCCTGGCCGCCGAACTGGCGCTGGTCGAGCGCCGGCTGGCGGCGGCGCGTCCCCTGCTGGGCATCTGCCTGGGCGCGCAACTGATCGCGCGTGCCCTTGGCGCCGGCGTGGCCCCGATGGGCATCAAGGAAATCGGCTTCGGCGCGCTGGAGCTGGCCGACGCCGGGAAGGCGTCGGCGCTGGCCGGCCTCGCGGGCGTGCCGGTGCTGCACTGGCATGGCGACCGCTTCGACATCCCGCCCGGCGCGCTACGCCTGGCGGCGACGCCGGCCTGCGACAACCAGGCCTTCGCGCTCCGCGCCACGGTGCTGGGCCTGCAATTCCATCTCGAAGCCGATAGCGGCCAGATCGAGCGCTGGCTGGTGGGCCATGCCAGCGAGCTGGCCCAGGCGGGCATCGATCCGCGCACCCTGCGCGAGCAGGCGCGCCTGGCCGGCACGCGCCTGGCCGCGGCCTCGGCGGCGGTGTTCCACGCCTGGCTGGACGGCCTCGACACGGCGTCGTGAGGCCCTGCATCCGCCGCGTACAGCGCCGCATTTTTTCTGCGCCGCATCGATAAAGCTGATGACAAGCAGCGTAGACAAATGTCAATATAGTATTGCCGCATACGTCTTTACATGCGGCCACCATAATAAATACCCTGCGCCGGCAGTCCGGTAATACGGCGTAGCCAATACGACTGTCTGCCATGCATCCGTTTGCTTACCGGTTCACGCAGTTCGCCGCCCTGCTGCCGCCCGCCTGCGTCATCCTCTCCTGCCTCCTGAGCGCGCCGGCACGCGCCCTCGATCCCGCCGTGCGCCTGGTCGACTACCACCATACGACCTGGACCGCGAAAGAAGGCGCGCCGGCCAGGATCACGACCATGGCCCAGACGCGGGATGGCTGGCTGTGGCTCGGCACGCCTTCGGGCTTGTACCGTTTCGACGGCGTCAGGTTCACCAGATTCGTCGCGCTCGACGGCTCGACGCCGCTGGGCGCCACGATCTCGAACCTGTACGCGATGGACAACGGAGACCTGCTGATCGGTTACCTCACCGGCGGGCTCGACCTGCTACGCCACGACCAGCTGCGGCCGTTGCGAAGCCGCAACGATATCCTGGGCAGCTACCAGGCCGAAGTCGACATCGACGGCAGCCTGTGGATCGCCGCGCTGCGCGGCCTGCACCGCTACCACGCCGGCAGGTGGACGACCTTCGGCGCGGCCCAGGGCTTCTCCGGTATCGACGCCCACACCGTCACGCTCGACCACTACGGCCGGCTATGGGCCGGCGACGGCGACCACCTGTACCTGCTCGATCGCCGGCAGGGGCGTTTCGCGCGCCACGCGCCAGGCGGCGCCAACGCCATCGTCCCCTCCCCCGATGGCCAGGTCTGGCGCGGGATCGACGGCCAGTGGCAGGTCTTGCCGCTGCCGGCGAACGCGGCGCCGGTCCCGGTTGCCGCCTGGCGGGCGCCGTCGGCATCGGCGGGCGGCCTGTTCGACCGCCACGGCAACCACTGGTCGCTGGGCTGCCCGGTCGGCGTGTGCCGCACACCCGCGCCGCGCCTGCGCGGCATCGACCGTTTCTCAGCCGGCGCACTGGCGACCGAGCGCCTCGACCAGCCCTGGCAGCTGAGCAACCTCACGGCCAATGTGATCTTCGAAGACCGGGAGGGCAATATCTGGGTGGGCACCGAGGCCGGACTCGAGCGCTTCCGCCACAACCAGCTGGTCACGGTGCCGCTGCCAACCGGCGAGAACTGGTTCGAAGTATTCGCCGACCAGGATGGACGCCCCCTGCTGCGCTCGGTGCCGAACGGCTACCTGTTCGAGGCCGGCGCGACCGGATTCGCCAAGCTGCCCCAGTCCGCACAGATCGCCACCGGCTGGGACGGCGGCCTCCTGCGCTCCGACGGCGAAGGCGTCACGCACCTGCTGGACGGGAAGGCAAGTTTCACGGCCTTTCCGCGCGGCGCCGACGGCAAGCCGGTCGGCAAGCGCCCGATGATCCTGGCCGGGGACCGCAACGAGCTGTGGCTGACCTTTGCTGGCAAGGGCTTGTTCCACTACCGGCAAGGAAGTTGGACGGCGGCCGCCAGCTACGGGCTCCCGCGCGGCATGCTGGGCCTGTCGCGGGCGCCGGATGGCGCGGTCTGGATCGGCTACCGCGACGGCAGCGTGATCCGCGTCCAGGAAGGCCGCGCGAGCCGCTTCAATGAGGGCGACGCTAGCGGCTTCGGCGCGATCGTCTTCATCGACGCGCGCGACGGCGTCGTGCTGGCGACGGAGAACGGCATCGCCGTGCTCGAACACGGCAAGATCCGCAAGCTGCGCAGCGCCGATCCGGAAGCGCTGGCCGGCATCGGCGGCCAGATCCTGGGCGCCGGCGGCGAACGCTGGTTCAATGGCCGGCGCGGCGCGGTGCACGTGAGCGCCGAGGCTTGGGCGCGCGCCCTTGCCGACCCCGACGGCCTGCTCGAGGTGCGCGTACTGGACCACCTCGATGGTTATCCCGGCTCGGCGATCGCCCTGCCGACACTCTCCACCGCGCGGCGCACGCGCGATGGCCGGCTGTGGTTCTCCGGGAACGGCGGGGTGGCCTACCTCGATCCGGCGCGGGTCCATCGCAACGCCATCGCGCCGCCGGTGGCGATCGCGCCGCTCGACGTGGCGGGCGCCCGGCGCCGGCCGGATGGCGCCATGGTGCTTCCACCCGACACCACCCGCCTGCGCGTCGACTACACGGCGCTCAGCTATGCCATGCCGGAGCGCGTGCGTTTTCGCTACCGGCTCGACGGCGTCGACGATGAATGGCAGGAAGCCGGCGCGCGCCGCATGGCGTTCTATACCGGGCTCGATCCCGGCGCCTACCGGTTCCGGGTCATGGCAATTAACGAAGACGGCGTGCCGAGCGAGCGCGAGACCAGCCTCGCCTTCGAGATCGAGCCGACGCTCGTCCAGACCCGCTGGTTCTCGGCGCTGTGCGCGCTCGCGCTGACGCTGCTGGCCTTCGGCATATTCCGGTGGCGCACGCTCCTGCTGGCGCGCCGCTATGCCGAGCGCTATCGGGAGAGGCTGGCCGAACGCGAACGCATCGCGCGCGCCCTGCACGACAGCTTGCTGCAAAGCGTGCAGGGCCTGGTGCTGCGCCTCAATACCGTGGTGATGGGCATGTCGGGCGACAGCGCGGCGCGGGCGCACATCGAAGCGATCCTCGACCACGCCGATACCGTCATGGCGGAGGCGCGCGATGAGCTGGCCGACCTGCGCGCCCGGCCGGCCAAGGGCGAGCAGGACCTCGGCCAGGCACTTGCCATCTTCGCAGGCGCGCTGCGGGCCGAGTGCGGCCCGCAATTCACGCTGCAGGTCGGCGGTACGCCACGCGCGCTGGCCAACGTCGCCTGGCATGAGCTCTACAATATTGGCCGGGAAGCGCTGTTCAATGCCTACCGCCATGCCGATGCGCGCCGGATCGGGCTCGAGATCGAGTACGGCGCCAGGCACTTCAGCCTCGTCGTGCGCGACGATGGCCGTGGCATCGATCCGGCGATCCGTTGCGCCGGCGGCCGCGAAGGCCACTGGGGCCTGGCCGGCATGCGCGAACGGGCCCTGGCGCTGGGCGGTACGCTCGAACTGGACTCGCCCCGGGGCGAGGGGACCGAGATCGCCTTGCGGATCCCGGCCGACAAGGCCTATCGCCCCCTGCCCAGGCGCGGCCTGGGCCAGCGCCTGCACGATTTGCGCAGGCGGCTGATGCGCGGCTGATGTTCACCTTATCGCGGCGCCAGTGCGCCGAGGAAGGCCAGCAGCTCCGCGTTCAGGCGTTCGGCCGCCTCGTGCTGGACCCAGTGGCCGACATTTTCCAGGCGCACCTGCCTGACCAGGTTCGGCTGGGTGCGCCGCAATTGCTCCAGCGACGGCGTGGTCGGATGGAAGAACCGGCACAGCCCATCGGCCGCCCCCCAGATATACAACGACGGCTGGCGGATGACCGTATTCCTGTAGGCCGATGTCAATTCGAAGGTGATCGGCAAGGCCCGGTAGTAATTCAGGCCGCCCTGGAAGCCGCTCTTGTCGAAGGCCTGCACCGTGTGCCGCACATAGGCCGGATCGGCCCACGAAGGCGCGGCCACCGGCGCCGGACGCAGCATGCTGCGCGCCGGGTCGACCGGATCCCAGCGCTGCGCGGGCAGCGGGCTGGCTGACGGCCAGTAGAGGATGGCGGGGATCGACTTCGCCGCCGGCGCGAACAGGCTCTCGCGCCCCGGCCTGATCCAGTCCAGCGCGTAATAACGTTCGCCCAGCCCCCGCTTGCGCAAGTCGCTCCAGGTGTCGATGTCGCCGCGCGGGGCGTATGGGATGCTGATGCTGACCAGGGCGCGGAAGCGGTCGGGCCGCAGCAGGGCCGCGCGCTGGGCGTGGTCGGCGCCCCAGTCATGGCCGACGATGACTGCGCTGTCGATCTTGAGGGCGTCGAGCACGCCGACCAGGTCACCGACGATGTGCAGCGAAGTGTATTGGCTCGCATCCGGCGGCGCGAAGCTGTCGCCGAAGCCGCGCATGTCGAGGGCCACTGCGCGGTAGCCGGCCGCCGCCACGGCGCGCATCTGGCTGCGCCAGGTCTCGGCGGTGTCCGGAAAGCCATGGCAGAACAGGACCGCGGGGCCGGATCCCTGCTCGATCACGTGGAATGTTTCGCCATTGACGCGCAGCTTGTGGCGCCGGAGCGGCGGTGCTTCGGCCGCCATCGATGGCAGCGGCGCCAGGCCAAGGCCGGCCAGGGATGACGCCAGCAGGATAGCGCGTCGGGCCGCCGACTGCGGCGCGGATGTGTCGGTAGTGGGCAAGTTCGATGGCATGCAGGGGATCTCCTCGGAGCCGCCGGCAGGCGCCACCGGCCCTACCGACGGTAAGTCAACAATCGCCAGTGAGTGTACGTGCACTGCCGGGGCAGCGGCGCGCGCATCGCGACCGATGCCCTCATGGCGCCCCGCGCCGGCGCCGGTACGCCATCCGTCCCGGCAGCGTGAGCACGACCCGCGTGCCGCCAGCGCCCGCCCGATCCGCACCGCCGATCTCCAGCCTCGCGCCGATGCGTTCGGCGCGTTCGCGCATGCCGCGCAAGCCCCAGTGATCCGGCCGGCCGCATTCGTTGAGCCAGGCCGGGTCGATGCCGCAGCCATCGTCCGACACCGTCAGCACGAAGGCGGCCCGCCGGTAGGCAAGGTCCACCCTCACCTGCGCCGCCCGGGCGTGGGCGAAGGCATTGCGCAGCGCTTCGAGCCCGATCCGATAGACCTCGTCGAGGATGACCGGCTGCAGCCGCCTGGCCGAGCCGCTGGTCGCGAACGCGAAGCCGCAATCCCACTGGGAAGCCAGTTCCTCGCCCGCCGCCGCCAGCGCCTCGTGCAATTCGCGCGTATCGTGCGGACCGCCGCGCAGCTCGCGCACGCGGTCGCGTCCCTCCACCAGCACCCCGTCGGCGCGCAGCAAGGCCTGTTCCATGTGCGCCCTGGCCGGGGCGTCGGCGGGCAGCATGTCGGCCGCGGCCTGGAAGCGCAGCACCAGGCCTTGCACGCCCTGCAGCAGGGTATCGTGCAACTCGCGCGCGATGCGCTCGCGTTCGCGGTGGCGCTCCTGCAGGCGATCGCGCACCCGCTCGGCGGCGCGGCGCGCGGTGGCGCGGTAGGACAGCCACAAGGCTGCCAGCAGCAGCAGGCCGACGCCGCTCAGGAACAGCGGATGGCGATAGAAGGCCTGCTCGACGCGGAACGCAAACCCGGCCTCGCGTGCGCCCGCCACCCCGTCCTTGTTCAGGGCGATCACGCGAAAGCGGTAGGCACCCGGCGCCAGGCCGGTATAGATGGCCTGGCGCGCGCGGCCGGCGTCGATCCACTCGTTATCGAAACCGTCCAGCCGGTAGCGAAAGCCCAGGCGCTCGGGCGCGGCCAGGCTGGGGGCGGTGTAGTCGATGGCGATCCGCTGCGTTTCCGGCCGCAGGCTGAGCGGCGCGGCCAGGGACACCCTGGCGCCGTCGACGCTGACCGTCTCGATCTCGGCAACCGGCCCCGGTTCCGGCGGCGGCAGGCGCGCCGGATCGAGGGACACCACGCCGCCACTGGTCGAGAACCATAAGCGGCCGTCGCCGCCGCGCACCGCGGTCGGCAGGGGCAGTACCTGGTGCGGATCGTTCGCCAGGCCTCCGAGCGCGTCGAAGGAACGGTAGCCGACTCGGTGGCCGGGGCTGGCAAGGGCGCGCCGCAGTTCAGCGGCGCCCAGCTGGAAGATGCCGGCCCTGGTGTGCAGCCACAGGTCGGCGTCGGGGCCGGACGGACGCGGGACGGCGACGATGGCGTAGATATTGTCGAACACGCCGTCGTCGGGCAGCGCCAGGCGCCGCAGGCGGCCCGCCTCGAGGTACGCCAAGCCATGCTGGCCGCCGATCCAGGTGCGTCCCGCATGGTGGGCCAGCGCCGTGACATGGCCGACCTCGAGGCCGTCGGCTTGGGTCCAGCGCCGCGTTGCGCCGCCGCGGCGCGCTTCCAGCAAGCCGTCGCGGTAGCCGAACCAAAGCCAGCCGTCGGACGCGGCCAGCGCGCTGACCGGCATGCGCTGGCTGTCGCGGGCGGATCCCGCTGCCATCCGTTCCCAGCGTCCGGCCGCGTGCCGGAACAGGCCGGACTTGTCGATCGAGACCCACAGGCCGCCCTCGAGGTCGCGCGCCATTGCCCGCACCGGCGCCTGGGCGCCGGCGCCGGGCGGCAGGCCTGCGAAGAAGGCCAGCTGCTCGCCGCGCGAACGCCAGATGCCGGCCGGGCCGGCCATCCAGATGCCGCCGTCGGCGTCGCGCATCGCGCTGTTGACCGGGGCCGGCATCGCCAGCGCCCGTGCCCGGCCAGCGTGCAGCCGCAGCGCGGCGCCGCTGCCCGGCCCGGCCCACAGGCTGCCGTCGTCGGCGGCGGCCAGCGCCACGTTCAGCGCGCCGGCCGGGAACGGCGCCGGCGCCAGCAGGCGCGGCCTGAAACGATCCAGGCCGGTATTGGTGCCAACCCAGAGATTGCCTTCGCGATCGGCGTGCAGCTTCCAGACGAAGTCCGAGCTCAGGCCCTGCCTGGCCGTGAGGCTGGCGGCGCCGGCCAGCGCCGCCAGGCCGTCCGGCCGCGCGACACGCAGCAGGCCGTTGCCGCGCGTGCCGAGCCACAGCTCGCCCGCGGCGTCGAACACGAGGCCGGTTGCCGGCGCATCCAGCCGCGCCGTATCCCGCGCGACGCCCTGCCCGCCCAGCACCACGCGGTGCACCTTGCCGCTATGGCGTTCCGTCAGCCAGATCGCCCCATCGGGCGCCTGCGCGATCTGGCCCACGCCATCCACCGCCAGCCCGGCGTCAAGGAAGCGGCGCTCGCCATGGCGCAGATAGTAGAGCCGGCGTTCGCCCGCGGCCCACAGCACGCCGTCGCGGTCGACGAACACTGCGCGCGCCCCGCCGTCGCCGAAGCCGTCGCCGGGGCCAACCCGTCGCCAGGCGCCGTCCGCGCGCCGCGCGAGACCATCGTCGGCGGCGGCCCAGAGGGCCTGGCGGCGGTCTTGCGCCAGCCCGAATACCACCCCTGCCGGCGCGCCAGGCGCGGCTTCGCGCACAAGCGGCATGCCGGCGCGGACCTGCGCCACGCCGCCGCTGCGCAGGCCGACCCACAGGGCGTCGCCTTGCGCCAGCAGGGACGAGACAATGAGCGGCGCCCCGCGCGCGTCGGGCGAATGGGGCCGGAAGCGCATGCCGTCGAAGCGCACCAGGGAGTCGTTGGTGCCGAGCCAGAGATAGCCATCGGCGGCCTGGACGATCGCCCCGACCTGGCCCGGGCCGCCGTCGGAGGCCAGCCAGCGCCGGTGGTCCAGGCGGTCGGGCGTCATGGCCTGCGCGCCGGCCGCCACGAACAGCAGCAAGGCTATCGCCGGCGCTGCCAGCAGGCGCGATCCGGTCCGGAGCGCGTGCCGGCAAGCGTGGCGAGATAACGGAAGGCTCATTGCCGGATGATAGCATCGGCAACGGGCAAATCATGCGACCTGGCTAGCGCAGGAAATCATGCCGGCGGGGCCGGGCGGCGCGTTCGCCGCCCGGGCTTCAGAACGAATGCCGCATGCCCGCCACCACCGAGCGCGGATCGGCGCCGGGCGACATCGCCAGCGCCTGCCCGGTATTGCCGTTGATGCCGAAGCGCGCCTGCCCCTGGTTGCGGATGTGCGCCGCGCCGGCATACAGCATGGTGCGCTTCGAGAGGTTGTAGTCGTAGCGCACGCTCAAGGCCGTGGCATCGGCCTGTTGCAGGTTGCGGTGCCGGGTGTGGCCCACGTCGAGCAGCAGGAAACCCGGCCCGACCGGAATCTGTACGCCGATCTCGAGCGCGTCGTTTTCCGTCAGGTTCACGTCGTCGCGCCGGCCCTGGGCCAGCAGCGCCACCTTGGCGACGTCGAACTGGTAGCTGGCGCCGCCGGCAAAGAAGCGCTCGGTGTTCGACGTCGTCGTCTTGCGGGTCTGGACCGCGAAGCCGGCCGAGAAGCGCCCGTTGTCGTACTGGAGCGAGCCGCTGCTGCTGTCGCCGATGTGGTGGCCGCCGGGCTGGGTCGTGTTCTCGCCCGCGCCATACAGCAGGCGCGCCTTGAAGCCCTTGACCGTCGGCGAGGTATAGCTGACCGAGTTGTTGACCCGCAGCGGCGACACGTCGGTGAAGTAATTCGACGCATTGCCCCAGGCCAGGCCGCCGCCCAGGCCATAGGTCACGATCGTGAAGAAGTTGGGCGAATACTGGCGGCCGAAGGTCAGGTCGCCGGCGCGGGTCGACAAGCCGGCCCAGGCCTGGCGCCCGAACGTCAGCCCGCCCTGCCCCAGGCTGCCGTCGTCGACATTGATGCCCGATTCGATCAGGAACACCGCCTTCATGCCGGAACCCAGGTCTTCGCTGGCGCGAAAGCCCAGGCGCGAGCCCGAAATGCCGCCGCTCTGCACACGCTCGGCCTTCGCCTCGCCGCCGCGACTGACGTCGAGATAGGTGTCGATGATGCCGAACACCTGCACGCCGCCTTGCGCCCGGGCCTCGGCGGCCTGGACCAGGGCCAGGACCGCGGCCGCGATCAACAGATGCTTGCTCATGCCTTGCCCTTTCCGGCGCCGCCCTTGACCATGAACAGGACCGCGCTACTGGCCACCAGGATCACGCCGATGCCCAGCAGCGCCGCGTCCATGCTGCCGGTCGCGGTGCGCACCTGGCCGATCACCCACGGCGCCACGATGCCGGCGCTGGTGCCCAGGCTGCTGATCACGCCGATGCCGGCGGCGCGCGATTCCTGCGGCAGGTTGGCGGTCGGGATCGCCCAGAAGATCGGCAGGCCCGAATACAAGCCGACGGCCGCCACCGACAGCAGCGCCAGCGACACCGGCAGGCTCGATGGATGGGTCGTCATTACGGCCAGGGCGGCGGCGGCGCTGATCACGCAGGCCGCGAAGTAGCGGGCGTGGCGCCCGGAGCGGTCGGCGGCGCGCGCCACCACGATCACGCCGATGGCGCCGACGGTGTAGGGAATGACCGAGTACAGGCTTACCATCAACACGTCGCTGACACCGAAGTCGCGGATGATCAGGGGCATCCAGAAGCTCAGGGTCAGCGCCGCGCCGGTCACCGCGAAATACGGGATCGAATACAGGTAGATGCGCGGATCGCGCAGGGTCGCGGCCAGCGACTTGCCGGCGCTGCCGTGCACCTGGCCGCCGCCGGTTTCCAGGTTGGCCGCCAGGCGCGCCTTCTCGGTGGCGCTCAGCCAGTGGGCCTGGGCCGGGCTGTCCTTCAGGTAGAAATAGGCGATCACCGCCAGCAGCAGCGCGGGCGACCCTTCGATCGCGAACATCCACTGCCAGCCCGCCAGGCCCCAGACGCCGGCCATGTCGCGCATGATCCAGCCCGACACCAGGCCGCCCAGGATGCCGGCCACGGCCACCCCGGCGAAGAAATAGGCCAGCACCGAGGCGCGGCGCAGCGGCGGATACCAGTAGGTCAGGTACAGCACGATGCCGGGGAAGAAGCCGGCCTCGAACACGCCGAGCAGGAAGCGCAGGATGTAGAAGTGGGTCGGCGTCTGGATGAACATCATCCCGACCGAGGCCAGGCCCCACAGGATCATGATCCGCACGAAGGTCTTGCGCGCGCCGTATTTCGCCAGCAGCAGGTTGCTCGGCGTTTCGAACAGCACGTAGCCGATATAGAACACGGCCGCGCCCAGGCCGTACATCGCATCGGTGAAGCCCAGGTCCTGCTTGAGCTGGAGCTGGGCGAAGCCGACATTGATGCGGTCGAGGAAGGCGACCACATAGGCCACGAACAGGAAGGGAATGATGCGCAGCGATACCTTGCGGTACAGCGCGTCGTCGGCATCGCGGTCGGACGCCGCCCGCAGTGCGCTTGCATCGGTGGTGTTGTACATGCTTGTCTCCGTCTTATTTATAGTGTGGTGTCCGGGGGGCAGCTAGCGCAAGAAGGCGCGCAGCTCGCCGGTGAAGGCGTCCTGCGCCTCGATATTCGACAGGTGCGATGCTTCCAGCACGGCGGCACGCGCGCCGGGTATCCGTGCGCGCATGAATTCCAGGTCGGCCACGGTGGTCACCGGATCGTGGCGGCCGCCGATCAGCAGCGTCGGCGCCGCGATCGCGCCGATCGACCCGCGCAGGTCGGCCCCGGCCAGCGCCCGGCAGCAGGCCGCGTAGCCGGCCGGCGGACAGTGGCGCAAATCCTCGACCAGCGCCTGCACCACCGCAGGCGCGCGCCCGCTGAAGGCCGGGGTGAACCAGCGGCCGGCGGCGCCGTTCGCCACCGCATCCATGCCGTTCGCCTCGACCTGGGCCGCGCGCTCGTTCCACGCCGCGCTGCTGCCGATACAGGCCGCACTATTGGCCACGACCAGGCTACGGAGGCGCTGTCCCGCGTGTACGCCCAGCCACAGGCCGGTCAGGCCGCCCATCGAGATGCCGCAGAAATGGGCGCGTTCGATCTCCAGCGCGTCGAGCAGGCGCAGCACGTCGCCGCCCAGCGCGTCGAGCGTGCAGGCGTCGGCGCAAGTGTCGGCGCAAGTGTCGGCGCACAAGCGGGACGCGCCATGGCCGCGGGTATCGTAGCGCAAGACGCGATAATCACGCGCCAGCGCCGCAGCCTGGGCGTCCCACATCGACAGCGTCGTGCCCAGCGAATTGGACAGCACCACCACCGGCGCATCCGGCGGCCCCTCCAGCGTGTAGGCGATGGGCGCCTGCCCGTGCTCCAGGATCGGCATGGCAGCTCGCCTCAGGCGCTGAAATGGGCGCGTGCGACGTGGTCCGGCGGCAGGCCGTCCTGGCGCGCATGCAGGTCGAAGTCGAACTCGATCGTGTAGAACGGGGCGTCGACCTCGTGCGCGCGCAGTTGGGCCGGATCGTTAACCTTCGTCATCGGCGGCACCAGGCCGTCGCGGGTGGCGAAGGCAAAGTCGTCCCACAGGAAGGGATCGCCCTCGATATTGATCTGGGTGGTCAGCTTGCGGTGGCCAGGCGCCGTCACGAAGAAGTGGATGTGCGCCGGACGGGTGCCATGGCGTCCGACCAGCTTGAGCAGCTTGTCGGTGGCGCCGCCCGGCGGCACGCTGTAGCCGACCGGGACCTTGCTGCGGAAGCGATAGCGGCCTTCGGCATCGGCGCGGATGGTGCGGCGCAGGTTGTAGAGGCTCTGGCCCGGGTCGAAGAAGGAATAGCCGCCCAGGTGGTTGGCGTGCCAGACCTCGACCAGCGCGCCCGGCAGCGGCTTGCCGTCGGCGCCGCGCACCTGGCCGCTCATGAACAGCACCTCGCCCGGCTGCTCGTCCTGGTCCAGGCGCGCCGAACCGAGCGACTCGGGGGCGCCGGCCACGTACAGCGGGCCCTCGATGGTGCGCGGGGTGCCGCCGGCCAGGCCCTGGCGCGCTTCCTGTTCGTCGGTGCGCAGGTCGAGGAAGTGCTCGAAGCCCAGGCCGGCCGCGATCAGGCCGTATTCACCGGAGCGGCCGGCTTCGGTCAGGTAGCTCATCGCGCTCCAGAATTCATCCGGCTGGATGTCGAAATCCTCGATCGTGACGAACAGGTCGCGCACGATGCGGTTGACGATGGCCTGGGCGCGCGGGTTGCCGCTGTCGGTTTCGGTGCTTTCGATCTTGCGCAGCAGCGCGTCGATGGCGTTCTTGTCCATGCTTGTCTCCTCTGGTGGGTATGGTATCGGCGGTAATCAGCGGTCGTCGTCGCGGATCGAGGACGGGTGGCGGCACAGGGCCTCGACCTCGATCTCCATGTACGGGAACAGCGGCAGCGACAGCAGCAGCTCGTGCAGCTCGGCGTTGTCGGCCACGTCGAAGATGCTGACATTGGCGTAGTGCCCGGCCACGCGCCACAGGTGGCGCCATTTGCCGCTGCGCTGCAGTTGCTGGGCCAGTTCGCGCTCGGTGGTCTTCAGGCGCTCGGCTTCGGCCGCTGGCATCGTGTGCGGCAGGCGCACGGTCATGCTGACTTTGAATAACATGGTGCTTCCTTCGGTGTTAGTTGGCGTACTGGCGCGCCAGCCAGGCCAGGCGTTCTTCGTCGAGTTCGATGCCCAGGCCCGGCCCCGCCGGCAGCTGCAGGGCGAAGTCGCGGTACTCGAGCGGGGTGGCGAGGATCTCCTCGGTCAGCAGCAAGGGGCCGAACAATTCGGTGCCCCAGGCCAGCTCGGGCAAGGTGGCGAACAGCTGGCTCGATGCGACGGTTCCGATCGCCCCTTCCAGCATCGTGCCGCCGTACAGGCCAATGTTCGCGGCGGCGCCGATCGCCGCTACCTGCCGGGCGCCGCACAGGCCGCCCGACTGGGTGATCTTGATGGCGAACACGTCGGCCGCGCGCGCGCCGGCGATGCGGAAGGCGTCGAGCGGGCCATGCAGGGCTTCGTCGGCCATGAGCGGGATACGGTTCATGTCGCGCAGGCGTTTCATGCCGTCGATGTCGTGGGCTGCGATCGGCTGCTCGACCAGTTCCACCCCCGCATGCTCGAGCATGCCCATGCCGAGCATGGCGTCGGCCTGGCTCCAGGCCTGGTTGACGTCGACCCGCACGCTGGCACGGTCGCCCAGCGCGCGCTTGATCGCCGCCACGTGGGCGACATCGGCGCGCACCTCGCGCGCGCCGATCTTGAGCTTGAACACGCGGTGGCGGCGGCGGTCCAGCATCTCTTCGGCCTCGGCGATGTCGCGCGCGGTGTCGCCGCTGGCCAGGGTCCAGGCCACCGGCAGGCTGTCGCGCACGCGGCCGCCGAACAGATCGGACAGCGGCACGCCCAGCCGGCGCGCGTGGGCGTCGAACAGCGCGGTCTCGATCGCGCAAAGGGCGAAGCGGTTGCCCTGCAGGCTATCCCTCAACACGCGCATGCAGCCGTTCGGGCTGGTCGCGTCCAGGCCGGCCAGCAGCGGCGCGATATAGGTGGTGATATTGGTGCGGATGCTTTCCGGGCTCTCCTCGCCGTAGGCCAGGCCGCCGATGGTGGTGGCTTCGCCCCAGCCGGTGACGCCGTCGCTGGCGCGGACCTTGACCAGCACCAGCTTCTGGCGGCGCATGGTGGCCACCGACAGCTGGTGCGGGCGGATGGTGGGGAGATCGAGCAGCAGCACGTCGACGCTCTCGATCAGGATGGTTGCTTGGCTCATGGGCTCCTCGTGTCGATCGGCTCATCATAGGAACTGTCCGGTTGCGCGTCCAAGACCGATGGGGGCAAGTCGCATACCTGCAAGGTATGCAGCGTGTCCAGGACGCGCGGCAGCAGCTCGGCCGCCATGGCGCGAAAGCGCGCCAGCACCGGCGCCGCATCGCCGCGCCGGAAATTCATGATCACCGGCGACGTCGCCTCGTCCTGTGCCAGGCGGCGAAAGGCAATGCCGGCTCGGCTGCCCTGGCTGGCCGAGGCCGGCACCAGTGCGCAGCCGATGCCGGCGGCGACCAGGCCCAGCGCGGTCTGCATCTCGTTGGCTTCGTGGACCGAGGCAGGCCGCAAGCCGCGGCGCGCGAACAGGTCGAGCACCTGGTCGGCATAGCCCGGGCGCGGACGCGCCGGATACACCACCAGGCCGGCCGGCGCCAGCTCGTGCAGGTCGACCACCTCGCGCCCGGCCAGGCGGTGGCCGGCCGGCAGCGCCGCCAGCAGCGGCTCGCGCAGCAGGGTGACGCAGGCGATGTCGGGGTCGTCGATCGGCAGCCGGCCGAAGCCGACATCGATCCGGCCCAGCTTGAGGGCCGCCGCCTGCTCCATCGTTACGAGTTCGGTAAAACCCGTCTCGACCTGCGGCTCGGCCAGCCGGAACTGGCGGATCAGCTCCGGCAGCAGGCCGCACATCACCGAGGGCACGAAGCCGATGCCGAACCAGATGCGCTGGTCGCGCGCCCGCTTGCGCGTGCCATCCTCGATCTCGCGCAGGCGCGACATCACCTGCAAGGTCTGCTCGTAGAAGAACTTGCCGGCCACGGTCAGGGCGATCGGCCGCGATTCGCGGTCGATCAGCTCCACGCCGAGCATCTCTTCGAGCTGGCGGATCTGGCGGCTCAGCGGCGGCTGGGCGATGTGCAGGCGCTCGGCGGCGCGGCTGAAGCTGAGCGTTTCCGCCACCGCGTGGAAGTACTTCACATGGCGTAGTTCCACGGCGGCGCTCCTGTCAGCCGTGGTGGACCAGGGCTGCGCGCCCTATGCCCCGCCCCAGCGCCAGCGCGGTGCGCCCGCCCAGCCCGAAGTCGGTGTTGGGCAGGTCCTGGATGAAGACCCGCACCACCGCCGGGTCGACGCCGATCGCGGCCACCGCCGCGCTCAGCCGCGCGATCAGCCTTTCCTTCTGGGCGTCGCTGCGGCCCGCGATCAGGAAGGCCTGCAGCACCGCGCGTCCTGGCGTATCCGCATCGGCCGGCTTGCCGGCGACGCCGAAGTTGGCGCGCGCGACCTCGTCGATGAGCACGCACACCGACTCGGGCGGCGCGTCCACCGTCTCGACCACGGCCTGGGTCAGGCCCGCGATCAGCCTGGCCTTCGCTTCGGCATCGTGGCCTTCCATGATGAATGCCTGGATGGTTGGCATCGAGCTCTCCCCGTTTTAGCGCATGAACAGGCCGCCGTTGATGTCCCAGCAGGCCCCGGTGGCCGAACCCGCTCCGCTGCCGGCCAGCAGCACCACGGCGTCGGCGATGAAGCCGGCGTCGCCCAGGGTCCGCACGGGAATGGTCTGCGTGATGGCGGCCAGCTTGTCGGCCGGGACGCTCTCGTGCACGATCGGCAGGTCGAGCGGGCCGGGCGAGATCGCGTTGACGGTCACGCCCTGCGCCGCCAATTCGCGCGCGAACACCTTGGTCAGGGTCAGCACCCCGCCCTTGGCCGCCGCGTAATGGGCGCCGGTGGCGGTGCCGCCGGTCTGGCCGGCGAGCGAGGCGATATTGACGATGCGCCCGTGGCCGCGCGCGGCGAAGGCCTGGCCGAACACCTGGCAGGCCAGGAACACGCTGCGCAGGTTGACCGCGACCACGGCGTCGAATTCTTCCGGGCTGATGTCCATCAGCGCCGCCACCTTCGACTGGCCGGCATTGTTGACCAGCACGTCGGCGCCACCCCAGCGCTCTTGCAGCAGCGCTGCCGCGGCCTCGAAGCCGGCCTTCTCGCGCACGTCCAGGCGCAGCGCCAGCGCGCCCTCGCCCAGGCTGTAGGCGACGGCGGTCGCGGCCTCGAGGTCGAGGTCGGCCAGCGCCACCCGGAAGCCCGCCGCATGCAGGCGACGCGCCACCAGTTCGCCCAGGCCGCGGGCGGCGCCGGTGACCAGCGCGACCTTGCCGGTGTTATCGCCCGCCATCGCTCAACCTCCCTGGATGATCAGGGCGCGGCCCACGCGGGCCTCGATCTTGCCGTACTTCCAGAGGCGGTAGTCGCCGATCTTCACGGTGCGGAACAGGTTGCAGGCGGCAACCACGGTATCCAGGTCCACCACGTCGGCCATGATGTACACGGTCCAGGGCGCGCTGGCCGAGGCGCCGACCATGGTGCGGTCGTCGTCCATGGTGCCCAGGATGGTCACGCCGGGCATCTCGTTCATGGCGCTCATCATCTCGCCATAGCCTTTCCAGACGGCGCCGATCTCGGCCTCGGGCAGTTCGAAGAAGTTCTGGGTAACGCCAATGCAGAACAGTACGCGCAAGGGTTCTTTTTGGGTGTCGGACATGAAGTCTCCAGTATGGGTGTTGGTGGATTACAGGAAGCCGGGCATCGGCGCAACGCCCAGGGCGACGGCGCCGGCGCCGTCATAGATGCCTTCGCCGAGGAAGGCGTGCTGGCGCACCACGGCGGCGTCGCGCAGGTAGCGCTGCAGCGGGTGGCTGTTATAGATGGCGGTGGTGCCGGCCAGGCCGTACATCTGCTGCACCACCCAGTCGCCGGCGCGCGCGGCGTCGACCGCGGCCAGGCGCAGCAGCGCCACCTGTTCGGGCGTGACGGGGTTACCGGCCAGGATCGATTCCCAGACCTCGCCCGTGATGTCGTAGAAGAAGCCGCGAGCGGCGCGCAGGCGGGCCTCGCTCTTGGCCACTTCGATCCGTACATACGAACGGTCGGCCAGCTTGGGCGCGCCGGTGATCGCGACCCGCCCGCCCGCCATCTGGCCGATCTCGTCGATCGCGGCGCGCGCGATGCCGAGGTTGACCACGGCCAGCACCTGGGCAGCGTAGGCGATGCTCGGATAGCGGTACAGCGGCTCGTCGATGGTCGGCTCGCCGCCGCGGATGAAGGTCCAGTCGTCGTCGACGAATTGCGACGTGACTTTCAAGTCATGGCTGCCGGTGCCGCACAGGCCCATCACGTCCCAGTTGTCGACGATCTCGACCTTGCCCGGGTCGAGCACCGCGGTGCGCGGCTTGCCGCCGGGCTGGCCAGGTGCGCCGGTACCGATGCCCACGCCCAGCAGGTCGGCGCCCTTGCAGCCGCTGGCGAACTTCCAGGTGCCGTTCACCATCCAGCCGCCCTCGACCTGGGTCG
This sequence comes from Massilia sp. HP4, assembly GCF_005222695.1. GTDB lineage: Bacteria > Pseudomonadota > Gammaproteobacteria > Burkholderiales > Burkholderiaceae_D > Telluria. The sequence goes on from NZ_STGG01000009.1 coordinate 64,149, forward strand.
CAGGCTGGATCGGGAACAGGCCGCCGGCGAACACCAGGTCGGGACTGGCCGCATACATCTTCGCCTGGGTCGCTTTCGGCAGCGCCGCCAGGTACACCGAGGCCGAGCCGAAGCTGGCCACCCAGCCGACCGAGCCGTCGGCTTGCGAAATGCGCTCGACCAGCTCGAGGAACGCCACCGGGCCGATGCCGCTGCCGCCGAAGCACAGCGGGGTCGCCGCGCGGTACACGCCGTGGCGCTTGAGGCGCTCGATGACGTCGCGCGGCACGTGGCGCAGCTGGGTGAACTCGGCGCGGCGGGCGCGGATGTCGGCCAGCAGCGCATCCAGGGTATCGGCCTCGGTCGGGGCCTGCAAATCGAGCATGGTCGTCTCCATTGTTGGGTAGTGCCGGAACGTGTGCCGGACGGGTTGGGAACCAGTGTAGGCAGCCCGGCAGTGCGCTTCAATTCGGAGGATGCGGCTGCGCGCTAGGTAGAAGCACGGCGGCGCATAAAGAAACTACGTAGCCGCGGCCCGCGCGATGCTCCGTATAATCGGCGCTCTACACCTGGCGGCAAGGACGAGGACGATCATGGAACGTTTCGAAGCGGCGGATTTCAAGTCGATGATGGAGGCCATGTCGTCCTGCGTCATCGTGCACGACGCCCACAGCAAGTCCATCCTGTGGGCCAATCCGGCCGCCTGCGCGGCGCTCGGCTTCACGCTCGACGAATTGCTGCCGCTGAAGGCTCCCGACATGAGCGGGCGCGCCGACCAGTACCGGCGCGAGATCGGCCTGCGCTGGCTGCAGGGCGCCGTCGAGCGCGGCCTGAACGTCATCGAATGGTGCTACCGCGCCAAGAACGGCGAAGAGATCCTGTCCGAGGCCACCGCCACCCTGGTGCGCCTGGCCCGCGGCGACATCATCCTGGTACAGTTCCGCGACATCGCGCGCGAGGAACAGGCGCGGCGCGACATGCGGCGCCTGGAAAGCCGGCTCAAGGAATTCATGCAGGATTCGGTCGAAGGCGTGGCGGTGCTGGGGCCGGGCGGGCGCTTCGAGCACCTGAGCGCCACCGGCCGCAAGCTCCTGACGCTGGAAGGCGAGCCCGCCCATGAGCTGCCTGCCCTGCCGGCGCTGTGCACGCCGGAGACGGCGCGCGAAGTCGAGGCCGCGCAGGCGCTGGCCCGGCCCGAATTGCCGCCGCTGTCCTTCGTATTCGAAGCCGTACTGGCGCGCGGCGTGCGGCGCTGGTTCCAGGCCAGTTGCCGCCACATCGACATCGAGGACGACCTGAAGGGCCATCTGCTGCACTTTCGCGACGTCACCGAACAAGTCGAGGCCGAGCAGCTGCGGCGCGACCAGCAGGCCGCCCTCGAATACCTGGCGCGCCACAATGCGATGGGCGAAATGGCGGCCGCCATCGCGCATGAACTGAGCCAGCCGCTGGCGGCGATCCGCAACTACCTGGAAGGCGCCAGCCTGCGCCTGCGCACGCCGGACGCCGACCGCGCCGGCATCGTGTTCGGCCTGGACGCCGCCACGCGCCAGGCCGACCATGCCAGCGCCATCATCAAGAGCGTGCGCGACTACGTGGTCAGGCTCGAGCATAGCGAGGCGCCGGCCGACCTGAACGCGATCCTGCTCGACGCCCGCTATTTCATCGGCCTCAAGGCGGCCGAGGCCGGCGTGCGGCTCGAGTTCGCGTTCTCGGTCGATGCCTTGCCGCTGCGCTGCGAGAAGGTGCTGCTGGGCCAGGTGATCCTGAACCTGGCCTTCAATGCGATCGAAGAGATGCAGCGCTTCCCGGCCGAACGGCGCCTGGTGCGCATCTGGTGCGAACGGCAGGGCGGCCGCGCCCTGCTGTCGGTGCAGGACCAGGGCAACGGCATCGACGCCTCGCTGCACGAGCGCCTGTTCGACGGCTTCTTTACCTCCAAGGTCAGCGGCAACGGCATCGGGCTGGCGCTGTGCAAGAACATCGTCGGCCGCCACCACGGCGACATCTGGGCCGAAGCCGGCAGCGACGGCGGCGCCCTGTTCCGCTTCTCGCTGCCGCTGCTGCAGGATGACTGATCAGGCGCCGCGCCCGTAGCGCTGCAACAGGTCGAGCACCAGCTGGCGCAGCCAGCGGTTGCCGCCATCGTTCTCGAATTCCTCGTGCCAGTGCAGGGTCACGTCCACCGCGGGCAGGTCGACCGGCAGGCCGTAGATGCGGAACTGGCCGCCGGCGTTGAACAGCTTCGAGATCCGCAGCGGCAAGGTCGCGGCCAGGTCGGACTGCAGCAGGATCAGCGGCAGCACCGAGAAATGCGGGATCTCGAGCGCGATCCGGCGCACGATGCCGCGCTCCTGCAGAACCTGGGCCAGCTGGCTGTGGCTGCTCTCGGCCGAGCGCACCTGCACATGCGACAGGGCCTGGTACTCCTCTACCGACAAGGTCTTGTGGCGCGGCTGGCCCGGGGCCTTGCGCGTCAGGCAGCAGTAGGCGTCGTTGAACAGCAGGGCGTGGCGCGTTGCGTCCTTGAGCGCCGGCAGGTTGCCGATCGCGAGGTCGAGCCGCCCGGTGCGCAGCGACTCCACGATCTGGTCTTGCGGCACCTGCACCACCTTCAATTGCACGTTCGGCGCCTGCAGCCGCAGGTGCTCGCAGATCGGCGGCAGGAACACCATCTCGGCCACGTCGGTCATCGACACCCTGAACACCCGCTCGCTCACGGCCGGATCGAAGCCGCCGGCCAGGCGCAGCGCCTCTTGCACCGCCTGCAGCGCGCGCGCGATCGGATTGGCCAGTTCGAGCGCGGTCGGCGTCGGCTGCATGCCGTCGCGCGTGCGCACGAACAGCGGATCCTCGAACAGCTCGCGCAGGCGGTTCAGCGCATGGCTGACGGCCGGCTGCGACAGGTGCAGCCGGTTGCCCGCCAGGGTCAGGCTGCGCTCGTCGAGCACCGCCTGGAATACCCGCAGCAGGTTCAGGTCCATATTGTGAAAGGTCGGCATCAGTCACCATCATTCGCTTGATTCATGATCCAAATATGTCACATGCATTTGATTAATGCAACTGCAGTTCGTAGTATCGGTGCCAGGCAGATGCCAATAAAAGCATGGAGCGAGACACATGAATTCAACCGATACCGACCGCCTGCAGGAGCTGGCCCGGCGCCTGGAGCGCCTGGACGCGGCGCAGGCGGCGCGCAACACGCTGGGCCGCTACATGCAGTTGTGCGACGTGCCTTGCGGCGACTGCGGCGCCCTCGGACTGGCCGACCTGTTCAGCGCGGACGCCGTCTGGGAAGGCGTCGGCCCGCTGTACGCCGGCAAGTTCGGACGCCACCAGGGCCCGGCCGCCATCGCCGCCTTCGTCGGCAGCTACCTGGCGCCCTCCCCGCACTTCACGCGCAACCTGCATTTTTTGACGTCCGAACAGCTGGAAGTCGACGCCGACTGTCGGCGCGCGCACGGGCGATGGCTGATGCTCCAGCTGTCCACCTATGGCGCCGGCGGCGCCGAAGCGATCACGGCGCGCCTGGCGATCGACTTCGTCCCGGGGCCGGATGGCTGCTGGCTGATCGCCCACTTCCGTACCGAACGGCTCGAATGCGTGCCGTGGAACCACGGCGCCGCGCGCGAGGTGGCCCCATGAGCGCATTTGTCCAACGCCTGTCGGTGGGTGACGCCAACGGCCCGACCATCGCCATCAAGGATTGCATCGACATCGCCGGCTGGCCGACCCGTGCCGGCAGCGCCGCGCTGGCCGACGCGCCGCCGGCGCGCGGCGACGCCGCCGCCGTGCGCGCGCTGCTGGAGGCGGGATGGCATATCGTCGGCAAGACCACCATGCATGAACTGGCCTACGGCATGAGCGGCATCAACCACTGGGCCGGCACGCCTCTCAATCCACAAGATCCATCCCTGATCACCGGCGGCTCCTCGAGCGGCTCGGCCGCCGCGGTGGGCGCCGGCGAAGTCGATGCGGCCCTCGGCAGCGATACCGGCGGCTCGATCCGCCTGCCGGCCGCCTGCTGCGGCGTGATCGGCCTGAAGCCAAGCTTTGGCCGGGTCGACCGCCGCGGCGCCCAGCCGCCCACCAGCAGCCTCGATTGCATCGGTCCCTTCGCCCGCGAGATGAATGTGATGAATCTGGTGATGGCGGCGCTGGCGCCGGGCTTCGACGGCGCCGCCGCCGGCACGCCGTTGGCCGCAGCGCGCATCGGCGTCGTCGCAACCGACGCCGATCCCGCAATCGACGCGACCATCGCCGCCGCGCTGCAGGCCAGCGGCTGGCAATGCACGCCACGCGCCTTGCCCGGCCTGGGGGCCGCCTTCGAAGCTGGCCTCACCGTCATCAACCATGAAACCTGGGCCGCCTTCGGCCACCTCGTCGCGAGCGGCAGGGTCGGCGCGGATGTCGCCCAGCGCCTGCAGGCGGCCAGCGCCACGACCGCGGCCGACCTGCAAGCCGCCGAGCGGGTACGAGAACAGTTCAGCCTCGAGGTCGAGCGCGCCCTGCTGGACGTCGACGCGCTGGTGCTGCCAACCTTGCCCCGCTTGCCGCCATCCTTGGCCGACATCGAGGGCGGGCTGTCGATCGTCACCCTGAGCGCACTGGTGCGGCCCTTCAATCTCTCTGGCCATCCGGCGCTGAGCTTTCCGGTGCCGCTCGCGGGCGGCGCCCTCACGACCGGCCTGCAACTGGTCGGCCGCAAGGGCGAGGACGAGCGCCTGTGCGCGCTGGCCCTGCACCTCGAACGCAGCCTGAACACACGATAACCATTCCCACACTGGAGCATCCATGAACGCCCCTTTACGTTTCCATCCGCGCAAGCCGGATTCCTCTTGCGCCGACCTGGTGCAGGACAGCGTCGTCGATCCGGCGCTGTACACGGATCCGCAGATCTTCGACCTCGAAATGGACCGCATCTTCGCCCGTACCTGGGTCTGGGTCGCCCACGTGAGCGAGCTGCCCAAGCCGGGCGACTTCCGCTCGACCTTCGTCGGCCGCAACCCGGTGATCGTGGTGCGCGACCGCAAGGACGAGATCCACGTGCTGGAAAACCGCTGCCGCCACCGCGGCGCCACGGTCTGCGAAAAGAGCAAGGGCAATGCCACCGGCTTTACCTGCCCCTACCACAGCTGGTCGTATGGCCTGGACGGCAAGCTGCGCGGCCTGCCGTATTCGGATGGCTACGAAGACGTCATCGAAAAAGGCGACCTGCCGCTCAAGAGCCTGAAGGTCGGCGTCTACGCCGGCATGATCTTCGCCAGCTACAACCAGGACATCGAACCGCTCGAAGACTTCCTGGGCAATGCGCGCCACTGGATCGACCTGTTCATGAAACAGGGCGCGGGCTTCCCGGTCAAGACCCAGGGCGAACACAAGTTCAGCTTCAAGGGCAACTGGAAGATCCAGCTCGAGAACACCACCGACGGCTACCACTTCCCGGTCGTGCACAAGACCTTCCTGCAATCGGTCGACGCCGAGACCTCGGAGATGCTGTCCTTCATGACCGACGAGGAATCGATCACCCGCTCGCTGGGCAACGGCCACAGCGTGATGGTGATGGTGCCGGAACACGTCGACCTCGACGTCGACGACGGCAGCGAACAGCTGCAGGAACGCTTCGCCCACGTGATCGAGGCGCTGTCGAAGGACTATCCGCCGGAACAGGTGCGCCGCATCGTGCGCTCGCTGCACGGCGCCGGCTTCAACCTGAACCTGTTCCCCAATGTCGCGATGTCGATGTCGTTCTTCCGCGTGCTGCGCCCGGTGTCGGTGGACGAGACCGAGATCCGCCACATCGCCCTGGGGATGGATGGCGGGCCGGAGATCGCCAACCGCGAGCGCTTGCGCATCCACGAACACTTCCAGGGTCCGTTCGGTTTCGGCAGCCCGGACGATGCCGAAGCCTGGGAAAGGGTGCAAGCCGGCGCGCACGCGGGACGCGACGTGCCGATCCTGGTCAACCGCGGCCTGAACCGCGAATGGCAGGACACGAATGGCGACAAGGTGTCGCATTCGACCGACGAAACCGGCATGCGCGAAGCGTACGCCATGTGGAAAAGGATGATGAGCAATGACTGACCTGAGTATCCCACCGGCCGACCTGGCCACCCCGCTGGGCCGCGCCATCGCCTTCGCCTGGCACGAAGCGGAACTGCTGGACCGCAAGGACTACGCCGCTTGGGGCGCGCTGTGGAGCGCCGACGGCCACTATGTGGTGCCGATCGAGCGCGACAGCGAGGACTTCGCCAGCCAGCTCAATTACGTCTACGACGATGCACGCATGCGCCAGCTGCGCATCGAGCGCCTGACCTCGGGCCATTCGATGTCGGCCGCCGACTCCGCCGTTACCGTGCGCACCGTGTCGCGCTTCACCCTGGTGCGCACCGAGGGCGACGAAGTCGAGGTCCGCTCGGCCCAGATCCTGGCCGCCTACAAGCGCGGCGCCACGACCCTGTTCGCCGGCGACCTGACTCACCGCATCCGCTTCACGGCCGACGGCCCGCGGCTGGCGCAAAAGGTGGTGCGCCTGGTCAATTCGCAGGATGCGTTGAACGCACTGGGCTTCCTCCTGTGACGGCCATGAAACTCACCGTCGAGAACATCACCGAGGAAGCGCCGGGCATCCGGGCCTTGCGCCTGGTGGCGCCGGATGGCGCCGCGCTGCCGCCCTACACCCCGGGCGCCCACGTCGACATCACGGCGCCCGGCGGCATCGTGCGCCAGTATTCGCTGTGCGGCGATCCGGCCGACAGCGGCGCCTACCTGGTCGCCATCAAGCTCGATCCCCAGTCGCGCGGCGGTTCGCGCGCCCTGCACGGCGAGGTCGCGGTCGGCAGCGTGCTGGAGGTCGGCGCGCCGCGCAACCTGTTCGCGCTGGTGCCTAGCGCGCCCGAGCACCTGCTGTTCGGCGCCGGCATCGGCATCACGCCGCTCCTGAGCATGGCGTATGCGCTGGCGGCCGATGGCGCCCGCTACACGCTGCACTACTTTGCCCGCAGCGCCGAGGAATGCGCCTTCGCCGAGCTGCTGGCGCGCGAGCCGTTCGCGGACCGTGTGCGCTTTCATTACGCGGTGCCGCGCGACGGGCTCGACGCGCTGCTCGACGACTGCCTGGCGCAGGGCAGCAACGCCGCCCACGTCTATACCTGCGGCCCGGCGCCGTTCATGGACAGGGTAGTGGCGCGCGCGTCCATCGGCCGCCCGGCGGACGCGATCCACCTCGAGCACTTCAAGGCCGATCCGGTGGCGCCGAACGGCGAGGAACATGCGTTCGAGGTGGAACTGGCCAGCTCGGGGCAGTTGCTGGCGGTGCCGCCCGGGACCAGCATCGTCGCGGTGCTGGCCGAGGCCGGGATCCAGATCGACACCTCGTGCCGCGAAGGGATTTGCGGCACCTGCATCGTGCCGGTGCTGGAGGGGGAGCCCGACCACCGCGACCACTGCCTGTCGAAGAAGGAAAAGGCGGCCAACGACCAGATCTGCTGCTGCGTATCGCGTTCGCGCACGTCGCGCCTGGTGCTGGACCTGTAGGAATGCGTGGGCGGTACGCCGCCCACGCAGGAAGGAGAACTAGGCGGCGCGGGTCGGCTGCACGGTGTGGAACAGGCGGTTGAAGTAGATCAGGCTATCGCGCTCCTCGCTCACTTCGATCTCGTCGAGTTCGATGAACAGCACCGAATGCGAGCCGACCGCCTTGGCATCCTGGATCCGGCCCTGTAGCTTGACCAGGGCGCCGTCCAGCACCGGCTGGCTGGCCACGCCGCTGCGCCAGGCGTCCAGCCCGAAGCGCTCTTCCATCGGCAGCTTGGTCGCGCCCGAGAAATGCATGGCCAGGTCCTGGTGCTCGCCGCTGAGCACATTGATGCACAGGTGGCCGTTCTGGGTAAACACGTCGTGCATGGCGCTGCGCTGGTTCAGGCACACCAGCACCGTCGGCGGGCTGTCGGTGACCGAACAGACGGCGCTGGCCGTGATCCCGCAGCGGCCGGCGGCGCCGTCGGTGGTGATGATGCACACGGCGGCCGGCAGGTGGGCCATGGCGTTGCGGAAGGCGAGCTGCCGTGGGCTCAAGGGGTCGGCCGGCTTGGCTGGGGTGGCATTGTTCATGCTTGTCTCCTGGCTGATTATGGTGGTTACGACCAGAATACGACAGCCCTTCCTGCCGTACAATTCGAGAGAACGACAGCCCGGCTAAGGAAATTACGTAGTGACGCAGCGCGGACATATAAGAAAAGCACGGGAACGGTATAGAGGAGCACGCGATGGACAAGAAGGAACAGGCGGTGGTGTACATCGTCGACGACGACGAAGGGGCGCGCGCCTCGCTGGCATGGCTGCTCAATTCGGTGGGCATCGAGACCGAGGCGTTCGCCGGCGCGGCCGATTTTCTCAAGGCCTTCGACCCGCAGCGGCCGGCCTGCCTCGTGCTCGACGTGCGCATGCCCGAGATCAGCGGCTTCCAGCTGCAGGAACGCCTGAACGCGCTGGCCAGCGAGCTGCCGGTGATCTTCGTATCGGGCCACGGCGACATCCCGATGTCGGTGCGCGCGCTGCAAAACGGTGCGGTCGACTTCTTCGAGAAGCCCTATAACTCGCAGCAGATGCTCGACCGCATCCAGGCGACCCTGAAGCAGGTCGCCGAGCGCCAGCCTGAACGCGCCAGGCGCATCTTGCTGCGCGAGCGCATGAAACTGCTCAGCCCGCGCGAGCGCGACGTCCTGGCGCTCGTACTGCGTGGCGATGTGAGCAAGGTGATCGGGCGCGAACTCAATATCAGCGCGCGCACCGTCGACGTCCATCGCGCCAGCATCAAGGAAAAGCTCGGCTGCGACAGCTCGGCCAGCCTGGTGCGCGACGTGGTGCTGGCCTTCGGTCCGCAGATCCTGCAGACGCCGGGCGACCTGCAGGGCTCGTGAACCGTCGGGCGCGTCAGACCCGCTCGATGGCCAGCGCGATCCCCTGCCCCACGCCGATGCACATCGTGCACAGCGCGTAGCGGCCGCCGGTGCGCTGCAGTTGCCAGGTCGCCGTCGTCACCAGCCGCGCCCCGCTCATGCCCAGCGGATGGCCGAGCGCGATCGCGCCTCCGTTCGGGTTCACGCGCGGGTCGTCGTCGGCCAGGCCCAGCTGGCGCAGCACTGCCAGGCCCTGGGAGGCAAACGCTTCGTTCAACTCGATCAGGTCGAACTGCTCGAGCGTCATGTCCAGCTGGCGCAGCAGCTTTTGCACTGCCGGCGCCGGACCGATCCCCATCACGCGCGGCGCCACGCCGGCCGTGGCCATGCCGATGATGCGCGCGCGCGGCGTCAAGCCGTAGGCACGCACCGCCTCGTCGTTGGCCAGCAGCAGCGCGCAGGCGCCGTCGTTCACGCCCGAGGCATTGCCGGCAGTAACGGTGCCGTCGGCGCGCACCACGGGTTTCAGCTTTGCCAGCGCTTCCAGGCTGGTCGCGCGCGGGTGCTCGTCGCGGCTGACCTGCAGCGGGTCGCCTTTTTTCTGGGGAATCACGACCGGCACGATCTCTCGCTCGAACGTGCCATCCTGCTGGGCGCGCGCGGCGCTGGCCTGGCTGCGCAGGGCGAAGGCGTCCTGGTCGGCGCGGCTGATGCCGTAATCGTCGGCGACGTTCTCGGCCGTCTCGGGCATCGCATCGGTGCCATACAGCGCTTTCATCAAGGGATTCGGGAAGCGCCAGCCGATGGTGGTGTCATAGATATTGGCGTTGCGCGAGAACGCGCTGTCGGCCTTGCCCATCACGAAGGGCGCGCGCGTCATCGATTCGACGCCGCCGGCGATCATCAGGCGCGCCTCGCCGCTGCGGATGGCGCGCGCCGCGATGCCCACGGCGTCCAGGCCCGAGCCGCACAGGCGGTTGACGGTGGACCCGGGCACCTCTTGCGGCAGCCCGGCCAGCAGCGCCGACATGCGCGCCACGTTGCGGTTGTCCTCGCCGGCCTGGTTGGCGCAGCCGTAGATCACGTCGTCGACCGCGCTCCAGTCCACGCTCGGATTGCGGCGCATCAGTTCGCGGATCGGGATCGCGCCCAGGTCGTCGGCGCGCACGTCCTTCAGGGCGCCGCCGTAGCGGCCGATCGGGGTGCGGATGGCGTCGCAGATGAATGCATCGGTCATGTCTGGTCTCCTTCGGGGGACAGCGGCAGCAAGGGCGCCGCGGTGACGGCCTGCAGCTCGGCCAGGGTCAGGCCGGGCGCCATCTCGCGCACGCGCAGGCCCTCGGGCGTGACGTCGATCACGGCCAGGTCAGTATAGATGCGGCTGACGCAGCCCACGCCGGTCAGCGGATAGCTGCACTCGGCGACGATCTTGCTTTCGCCCGTCTTGGTCTGGTGCTCCATCATGACGAACACCTGCCTGGCGCCGATCGCCAGGTCCATCGCGCCGCCCACGGCGGGAATGGCGTCCGGCGCGCCGGTATGCCAGTTGGCCAGGTCGCCGTTGCCGGCCACCTGGAAGGCGCCCAGCACGCAGATGTCGAGGTGCCCGCCGCGCATCATGCCGAACGAATCGGCATGGTGGAAATAGGCCCCGCCGGTGAGCAGGGTCACCGGCTGCTTGCCGGCGTTGATCAGGTCTTCGTCTTCTTCTCCCGGCGCCGGGGCCGGGCCCATGCCCAGCAGGCCGTTCTCGCTATGCAAGAAGACCTCGCGCTCGGGCGGCAGGTAATTGGCGACCTTGGTCGGCAGGCCGATGCCGAGGTTCACATAGGCGCCTTCGGGGATGTCGCGCGCGACGCGCTCGGCCATCTGTTCGCGGCTGTAACGGTTCATGCTGCCTCCTTGACGACACGTTGGACGAAGATGCCGGGGGTGACGATGGTTTCCGGGTCGAGAGCGCCCAGTTCCACGATCTGCGCCACCTGGGCGATGGCCACCCTGGCGGCGGTCGCCATGATCGGGCCGAAGTTGCGCGCCGTCTTGCGATACACGAGATTGCCCCAGCGGTCGCCTTTCAATGCCTTGACCAGGGCGAAGTCGGCCGCGAGCGGCGTCTCGAACACATAGCCGCGGCCGTCGATGATGCGGGTCTCCTTGCCCTCGGCCAGCAGGGTGCCGTAGCCGGTCGGGGTGAAGAAGCCGCCGATGCCGGCTCCGGCGGCGCGGATGCGCTCGGCCAGGTTGCCTTGCGGGGTCAGTTCCAGCTCGATCCCGCCGGCGCGGTACAGGGCGTCGAAATGGTGCGAATCGGCCTGGCGCGGGAACGAGCAGACGATCTTGCGCACCCGTTTCGCCTTGATCAGCGCGGCCAGGCCGGTCTCGCCGTTGCCGGCATTGTTGTTGACGATGGTCAGTTCGCGCGCGCCTTGCGCCAGCAGGGCGTCGATCAGGGCGGAGGGCATGCCGGCGTTGCCAAAGCCGCCGATCATGATGGTGGCGCCATCCGGGATGTCGGCCACCGCGCGTTCGAGCGTGTCGCAGGTTTTATCGATCATGTGCTTGTCTCGTCTTGGATGAATTTGTGCGATTATCGAACAAATGCTCGTTAATCGAACATCAGTGTATGCCCGCGATCGGCGCCGGGTCAAGCCGAAATTCGTTTGGGGTAGCGCGGCGTCGATTACAATTCCGCCATGTCCACACCTGCCACCTCTTCCGTTCCCAGCGCCGCCGAGGAGATCGACGCCCTCGCCGATCCCGATTTCATGACCTCGCTGGCGCGCGGGCTGGTGGTCCTGCGCGCCTTCTCCGATGTGCCGGGGCCGCAGACCATCGCCCAGCTCAGCCAGCGGACCGGCATCCCGCGCGCGGCGGTGCGGCGCTGCCTGCACACCTTGCGCCAGCTCGGCTACGTCGATGCGGAACTGAACAACTTCAGCCTGCAGCCCAAGGTGCTGGCCCTCGGCTACGCTTACCTGTCGTCGACGCCGCTGACGACGTCGGCCCAGCCCTGCCTCGATGGCCTGAGCCGCCAGCTGGGCGAATCGAGTTCGCTGGCGGTGCTGGAAGACGACCAGGTGCTGTACGTGGCGCGCGCCTCGGCGTCGCGAGTGATGTCGGTGTCGCTCGGGACGGGCAGCCGCCTGCCGGCCTATTGCACGTCTTTGGGAAGGGTATTGCTGGCGCATCTGCCGCAGGACGAGCTGGAGGCCTATCTGGGACGGACCGAACTCGCGCCACGCACGGAGCACACGATCGTCGAGCGCAACGCGCTGCGCGCCGTGCTGGCCCAGGTACGCGAGCAGGGCTATGCGATCAATAACGAGGAACTGGAACTCGGCCTGCGCTCGATCGCGGTGCCGGTGCGCGGCGCAGCGGGCCGCGTGGTGGCGGCCCTGAACGTCGGCGCCCAGGCGACGCGGGTGTCACCCGAGCGGATGGTGGCCGATTTCCTGCCGGTGCTGCGTCACAGCGCGCAGGAATTATCGATGCTGGTGGGCTGAGCGCCCGTCCCGCCTTTCTCACGGGCGGCCCCGGACAGGTGCGGCCGGCAGCGCGCGCTGCCCCCACCTGGCAACCGCACCACATAATCGGTGCCGTAGTCATTGCCCTCCATCTCGAAATCGGTCGACACGATCTGCGCTCCGCTGGCGAAGGCCGCGTCCGCGCGTTCATGGCTGTTCACCTTGGCCTCGTGGGTCTCGATGTCGGAGCGGGTACGCACCAGGTAACCTTCGCCCACATACCGGCGAATCTCGGCGCCGCGCACCAGCGCGTTATCGAACATCAGGAAGGCCGCGTGCTCCTCGCCGGGCTGGGCGCGCAGGAAGGCCGCGCGGCCGCGCAGCGAAGGATGGCCTTCCAGGTAGCCGGCGGAGCCGGCCGGGCCATTGGCCGTGATCATCAGGAACAGCACCTTGCCGCGCGCCTCTGCCAGGGTCGGCCAGTTGCCGGCGCGGACCGCCTCGTTCAGCGTGGCGTGATTGCCACGCACGTCGTCCGGCGTGATGATGCGCTCGCGGCCCATCGCCTCCACCAGTTCGCGGTCGAGCGCGTCGAACAGCGCCGGCGTGAACGGTACGGTCGGCGTGGCGTCGGGCAGGATCGGCATGTGCTGGTTCTTGGCCTCGACCAGCAGGAACAGGGGCACATGACCTGGATGGGCCTCGGACCAGGCGCGCACCTGCCCCAGGCAGAGGCGTAGGGTCGGGCAGCTGCTGCGAAAGTCGATGTCGGGCATGTGCAGCACCTTGAAGCCCGGCTCGTCCATATCGGTGACGTCGTGCGGCAGCAGGCTGGCGGCGCCCTGGGCGCGCAACAGCCGGTAGCCGGCCGGATCCAGGAACCTGCCGCCATCGGGATCAGGATTGACATCCAGCTCGAGGCTGCGCACGCCCAGGTCGAGCTGGGCCGCCAGCGAAGGATAGGCATAGCGCAGCATCTCCGACGGCCGCATGGCGTTCGGATGCTCCTCCTCGAACAGCGCCCGCGCAGCCGGCGGCATGCGCCCGACCAGCCTCCCGAGCGAGTCGCCTAGCCGCTCCTCGAACAGCGCCGCCATGCGTGGGTCGAGCCCTTCCGAATAACTGTTATGGGTGCCGAGCACCTGCAGCTCGTTGATGCGCAGGCCGGGCGGCAGATGGGGTGCATCGGCGGCCATCGCGCAGGTGCAGGCCAGCGCTGCGGCCAGTATCAGGATCTGTTTCATGTCCCGGCCTCAGAAGTGGTATTTGGCGAAGGCGCCCAGCGTGCGGTAGGCATTCGGCGTCGTGTAGTGCAGCAGGCCCAATGGGCCGTACTGCTGGTAGCCGGTCGAGAAGTAGCGGTTGAACAGATTGCGCGCATACAGGCCGTATTCGAAGGCGCCCTCTCCCGGCGACAGGGTCACGCGCGCATTGACCAGCGCATAGCCGGGCACCCGCGAATAGGCCGGCTGGCCGACGATGGTCCACAACTTGCTGCGCACCGCCATGTCCAGGTGCGCCCGCAGCTGCGTGTTCGCGCCCACCACGGCCTGGTAGTCCACGCCGAAGGTGCCGGACCAGCGCGGCGCATTGGTCAGGCGGCTGCCGGTGTAGTCTGTCCGGGCGTCGTACACATAGTCGGTGTATTTGCCGTTGGTGTAGTTGAGCGCCGCGTTCAGCGTCAGCGCCGGCATGGCGCGCCAGGTGGCGCCCAGTTCCGCGCCCGTGCTGCGCAAGCCGCCCGCATTGCCGATCACTGCCTGCAGGGTCGGGCTGCCGGGGATCGAGGTCACCACCGTGGTCTGGAAATCGGTGAATCTTTGCGCGAACACATTGGCATTCAGGCGCAGCGTGCGCCCCATCAGCTCGGACTTGACGCCCAGCTCGAGGCTCTTGACCGTCTCGTCGCGGTAGGGATTGTATTTATTGCCCACGAAGGCGATACCGGCTGGCTTGTAGCCGGTGGTGTAGCTGGCGTACAGCATCGTGTCCTTCGACAGCCGGTACTGCGGCGCGATCCGGTACGAGAAATCGTTGCCCTCCACCGTACCGTCCTGGTACAGCGGCGGCGGGGCGGTACCGACGAAGGTATTGTCCACGCCGGTGATCGGCCGGCTCGCGATCGTGACGTAGTCGAGCGACTGGCTGTTGCGGTCGCGCGTATAGCGCGCGCCGACCGACACGCTGGCCTGCGGCGTCAGGTTGAACTTCATCTGGCCGAAGGCAGCGGCGGTCTCGTTGCGCGCATCGAACAGCGAGGCATTGCCTTCCCTGCCGATGGCGCCGGTGACCGCGTACAGCTGGGTCAGGGGAACGCCGGCCGGCGACAGCAGCGGCGCGCCCAGCGTGGCCCACTGCAACTGGGTCTGCTCGGCGTCGAGCCTGTTATAGAACAGGCCGGCCACGTACTCGACGAAGCCGCCCGGGGCCGAGGCCAGGCGAATCTCCTGGCTGTACTTCGACGTCTCCAGCTGGCCCTTGTTGTACGGGACGTAGGCATAGATGTGGTGCGGGACCAGGTTGGCCGGCGTATCGTTGTCGTAGGTGGAGCCGCGGTAGGCGGTGATCGAGATCAGGCTGGCGTCGCCCAGCTGGTAGCGCACGCGCAGCGACGTGCCCCACTCCCCGGTGGTCAGCTCGCCGAACGAGGCGTCGGCATTATTGGCGTTGCGCGGGCCCGGCGCGACCCCTGCCGCGAGCTGGGCGGCGGTCACCTGGTCCGGCGCCCCAGAGACGGATGTACGAATATTGCTGTCCCAATGCCGCTGGTAGTCATTGGACAGGATGATCTCCAGTTCGCGGCTCGGCTGGAACAGGGCGCGGGCGCGGTAGCCGTGCTCCTTGACCTCGCCCAGCTCGCGTCCCAGCGTGGTGTAGGTGCCATAGCCGCCCTGGCCCTGGTCGAAGGCCGAGACGCGCAGCGCGCCGCGCGCGCCCAGCGGTACATTCACGGTGGCGCTGTACTGGTGGTCGCGGCGCTGGCCGTAGCTGGCCCCGGCATCCACCGAGAGTACGCCCAGCTCGGGCCTGGCCGTGGTCACCGACATCACGCCCGAGGTGGCGTTCTTGCCGAACAGCGTGCCCTGGGGCCCCATCAGCACATCGACCCGCCCGATGTCGACCAGGCCGATCAGGCCGTTGGCGCGCTGGGCATCCATCACCACGTCGTCCACCACCACGCTGACCGACTTCGCGTTCGAGAAGTCGAACGACTGGCTGCCGACGCCGCGGATCTGGAAGGCTGCGCCCTGGGTCGGATCGTATTGCAGGCCCGGCACCAGGTATTGCAGGTCGGTGACCGACTGGTAACCGGCATCTTCGAGCGCCTTGCCGCTGACCGCGGTGACGGCGATCGGCACCGCCTGCAGGTTTTCGCTGCGCCGCTGCGCGGTCACGATGACGGCCGGCAGCTCGGCCTGCTGGCTGGCCGCAGGCGTGTCGGGCGCAAAGGCCCAGGCCGCGTTGCAGGCAGCCGCGCAGGCGGCCAGGGTGAGGGCCGCGCTGCGGCTGGAACGAGTACACATGCTTTTCCCCAAGGGTGTGAAAGCCGTGACTGTAGCAGCCCTGTATGACGTTAAAATTACAGATGTACGAACAATCTATGTCGCAGGATGGCGCCCCGGAGACGCTTGGTCGAACGACGATCCGGTGCGCAGATAAGCCAGCATCGCGCCATGGGCACGTGCGTAATCGCCCCTGGCGCCGTTCGGCAGCGTATGCGTGAAGCCGATCAGCCCGATCGACGCGACCTGGGCCGCCAGCAGGTCCAGCCCGGGCAACGGCGGCGTCTCGCGCTGCAGGAGCTTGAGCAGGTTGATGCCGCGGCAACGGCGCATATCGGCAGCGCCCGGCACCAGCCGGGGCATGCGGGCGGCAGCGAGCGCCAGCGCGAAGGTGGCGCGGCCCACGTCCAGGCCGCCCTCACCGGTGCGCAGCCGCGCCAGGGTCCGAGGCGGCTCCGCAGCATCTTCGCCGCCGCCGACCGCTTGCATGACATTGGAGATGATGTATTCGAGGCCCGCCACCACCAGGTCGTGCTGGGTCGGAAAGCGGTAGCTCAGCGTGGTATGCGGCACGCCGGCCGCGGCCGCGATCGCGCGGTGGGTCAAGGCGCTGACGCCACGCTCGACCAGCGCCAGGGCGCTGGCCTGCGCCGCCCGGCCTGGCCAGTCGGCGGCGATCTGCGCGCCGTGGCTGACGGCGATCTCGCCGTCCTGGTAGTCGAGCCCCTCGAACAGCGCGGCGAACAGGGAGGCCTCGCCCGATCCCGTCCGTGCGGCGCCAAACAGGCGCCGCAGGCACAGGCGCCGCAGCATGCGGTAGGACGGCAGGTGATGCAGGCAGATGCTGTAGGCCAACTCGTCGATGAAATAGCCGCCCAGCCAGCCGCTGTCCGCGACCTCCGGCAGCATGCTCGCCTGGCGGCCCAGGCCGGCCCAGAAACCCATGCGCGCGTCACGCCACGGCGCGAAGACGGCGCGCAGCTCGTCGTCCCAGCTGCTCGCCTGCAGCGCTTCGAGGAACAGCAGCGAGCGCGAACGCTCGGCCACGGCCAGCTGTTCGAGGATCGTGTCGCCCAGGTCGGCGGCGGTCGCCGCATCGAGCGGCCCCAGCCTGGCGAGCATGGCGTGCCAGCCGCCGAACAGGTGTTCTTCAGCGGCCAGGGCCGCGGCGCAGATGGCGGCCACCACGTCCGCTCGCGTGCCGTAATGGTTGCTCAGGACCGTGACCGAGACCTCGAGGCTTTCCGCCAGCGGCCGCAAGGTCAGCGCGGCCCAGCCTCCATCGGCGACGATGCGGCAGGCGGCGTTGAGTAACTGCCGGGGTTCCGGCGCTTTGGGGCGCGTCCTGGGACGCGGTTTGGCTGTAGCGGTCGTCAATTCCATTCCCGGGTCGTGGCCGCCATGCCGGCGCGGAGCGGCCGACATGGCATGAGCGGTCGGCACGCATCGTAGCATGAGGCAGGGCCAGCGGCGAGGCAGGCGGCAGCCCCATGGTAGCGGCCCGAAGCATCCCCAAGCCGCGCATGCGTTACACTGTCGCCCCCGTCCCTGCTGGCAGCGGCGGGCGTGCGTAACCGTCAAACCAGATAAACCACATGCTCACTACCCTCCTCGATTGGTTCCTCCACCTCGACCGCCACCTGGCCGTCCTCGCGGCCGAGTACCAGATCCTCGTCTACGTCCTGCTGTTTGCCGTGATCTTCGTCGAGACCGGCGTCGTCGTGATGCCCTTCCTGCCTGGCGACTCGCTGCTGTTCGTGACCGGCGCGCTGGCGGCCAAGGGCATGCTGTCGCTGCCGGTCCTGATCCCGCTCCTGATCGTCGCGGCGGTGGTCGGCGACATCGTCAATTTCGCGATCGGCACGCTGTTTCGCGACCGGGTCAAGCACGGCTACCGGCTGCGCTTCATCAAGCCCGAACACATCGCCCACACCGAACGGTTCTTCGAGCGCCATGGCCCCAAGACCATCGTGCTGGCGCGCTACGTGCCGATCGTGCGTACCCTGGCGCCCTTCGTGGCCGCGCTGGGCAGCATGCGCTACCGCACCTTCCTGTCGTATAACGTGGCCGGCGGCACCTTGTGGGTGGTGTCGCTGACGGTGGCCGGCTACGCCTTCGGCAATATCGCCTGGGTCAATGACAACCTGACGGCGGTCATCATGGGCATCATCGTGCTGTCGCTGGTGCCTGGGATCGTGGCCTGGCTACAGGAACGCCACCGCGCAAAAGCCAACCGCCAGGCCTGAATTGCATGAGGAGCGCTTGTCGCTCCTCAGCCGGCGTCACGGAACCACTGCGTCCCCTCGAGGCTCGAAAGAAGGCTGCCCGCATGCCAGCCCGGCATGGCGGCCCCTGCCTTGTGCACCGCCGAGAGGACCGCCCACGTGAGTTCCGCTTTAATGTCCAGCAAGCAGGCCAGGTGGCGCAGCTGGCTGGCGCCTGCGCTCGCCGCCGCGCTGCTGTGCGCGGCAATGTGGGTCCTGCATGAGCAGTTGCAGGCGGTGCGCTATCGCGACCTCCAGGCCGCGCTGGCCCGCCTCGGCGCCGACCATCTGCTGCTGGCCCTGCTGTTCTGCGCGGCCAATTACCTGATCCTGAGCTGCTATGACCAGCTCGCCTTCCTGTATATCGGCAAGCGCATCGCCCGCACGCGCATCGCGCTCACCGCCTTCATCGCCTACGCGATCAGCAATAGCGTCGGCTTCGCACTGCTGTCCGGAACCGCCGTGCGCCACCGCTTCTATGAACCTATCCCGGTAGGTGAGGGGAAGTTCATGGCGATGCATGGCCAGCGTGAGCAAGGCGCGAGGAGGCCGCATGGCTAGCCATGCAACGACGAGTAACGCAGCGCACGCTTGCCAGGCGCGGCAGGAACGACTCTCACCTACCGGGATAGGTTCTATGCGCGCTGGGGCGTGGGCGGCGCCGACCTGTCGCGGATCGTGGCCCTGAACGGCGCCACCTACTGGCTCGGCCTGCTGGCCCTGGGCGGCTGGAGCCTCGCCACCCACCCGCATGCCTGGCTGGACGGCGAACTGGCGCAGCGCGGCGCGCGCTGGATCGGCCTGGCCTGCCTCGCGCTGGCGGGCGCCTACCTGGCGCTGCCCCTGCTGCGCAAGACGCCGCTGCGGATACGCGTCTTCGACAGGCCGATCCCGCCGCCGCCGATCGCGCTGGCCCAGTTGCTGGTGTCGGCGGCCGACTGGATGCTGGCGGCAAGCGTCCTGTACGCCCTGCTGCCGGCCGGCGGGCCGTCCTACCCCGTGGTGCTGGGCGCCTTCCTGGCGGCGCAGATGGTGGCGCTGGCCAGCCATGTACCCGGCGGACTCGGCGTGTTCGACGGCATCGTGGCGCTGCTGCTGGCGCCCTATCTGCGCGCCGACCAGATCGTGGCGGCCCTGCTGCTGTATCGCCTGGTCTATTATCTGATTCCACTGAGCCTGGCCCTGCTGCTGCTGGTCGGCGACGAGACGCGGCGCCGGCGTGCGCGCCTGGCGCAGCTCGGCCAGTCGCTGGGACAGCACTCGGTGCGGCTCGCGCCACGCCTGCTATCGCTGTTCACCTTCATGGCCGGCCTGCTGCTGCTGGTCTCGGGCGCCACGCCGGCCGAGCACGCGCGACTCCACTGGCTGTCGCGCCTGTTACCGACGGGCCTGTTCGAAGCATCCCACTTCCTCGGCAGCGTGGTCGGCGTGGCGCTCCTGCTGCTGTCGCAGGCGATCGCGCGCCGCATCCGGCTGGCCTGGCATCTCACGCTCGGCGCGCTGGCGGCAGGCATCGCTGCCTCGCTATTGAAAGCCGGCGACTGGGAAGAGGCGACGCTGCTGGCCTCGCTACTGCTGGTATTCGTGCCCAGCCGACGCCTGTTCGAGCGGCGCGCGGCCCTGTTCGACACGCGCCTTTCGCCGGGGTGGATCGTCGCGATCGCCGCCGCGTTCGGCGCGTCGCTGTGGATCGGTGTCTTCGCCTACCGCCATGTCGATTATTCGGACGCGCTGTGGTGGCAGGTGGCCTTGCACGGCGACGCGCCGCGCTTCCTGCGCGCGAGCCTGGGCGCCGCCGTGGCGCTGTTCGCGTTCGGACTCTCACGTCCGCTCGGGCCGCTCCCGCACCTGGCCGGGCCGCCGTCGAGCGAGGCACTGGCCGACGCCGAGCGCATCGTCCACACCCAGGGCGCCACGTTGCCCTACCTGGCATGGCTGCGCGACAAGGACCTGCTGTTCAATGCCGAACGCACGGCCTTCATCATGTATGGCGTGCGCGGCCGGACCTGGATGGCGCTGGGCGATCCTGTCGGCCCACCGGCCGCCGCCGCGGCGCTGATACGCGACTTCGTCGAGCGCGCCGACGACGATGGCGCCACCCCGGTGTTCTACCAGGTGCATCCGGAGCAGTTGCATGCCTACGCCGACCTGGGCATGGCCTTCGCCAAGCTCGGCGAGGAGGCGCGCATCCATCTCGCCGGCTTGTCGCTCGCCGGCGGCCGCTTCAAGCAATTGCGGGCCGCGCTACAGCGCCTGAAGCGGGAGAACGCAGATTTTCGGATCGTCGCGCCGGAATCGGTGCCGGCGATCCTGCCGCAGGTGCGTTCGGTGTCGGACGACTGGCTGGCCGGCAAGGCGGGCGGCGAGAAAGGATTTTCGCTGGGCTTCTTTGCCGACGATTACCTGGTACGGCAACCAGTGGCGGTGCTCGAGCGCGAAGGCCGCATCGTCGCCTTCGCCAACCTGCTGTGCGGGCCCACCGGCGACGAGCAGTCGATCGACCTGATGCGCTTCATGCACACGGCGCCGCGCGGCATGATGGATGGCTTGCTCACCCATGTCTTCCTGTGGGGCCAGGAACACGGCTACCGTTGGTTCAATCTCGGCATGGCGCCGCTGTCGGGCCTGCGCGTATCAAAGGTCTCGCCCGTGTGGAGCCGGCTGGCAAGTTTCGTCTATCGGCATGGCGAATCGTTCTACAAATTCCAGGGACTGCGCGCCTACAAGGAAAAATTCCACCCGGTGTGGGAGCCGCGGTATATCGCCTATGCGGGCGGCAATTTCCTGCCAGCGCTGCTGGCGGATGTCGCGGCGCTTTCGGCGCGTGGGTATGCGAGAATTTTTTTGTAAGCAGGCGCTATAGAGGCGCCAATGGCCTTCGCGGAATCACATGAAGTCTGCCTTTGCACCCGGTCAATTGCCTTACGTACGAAACTCCTAAAATCGACTCGTCGGCATATCCACGCCATGCGATCACGAACAGGAGCAGCGATGGCGTCCCCAACGCCGTATTGCAAACCGTCCAGGCTGGGCCCTCCTCGCGAGCGCCATGGATGCGTCCCGCCTTATAAACGAAGGGAAAATGGCGTCTTCGCCGTCCTGTTCACCGTGCTGCTGCTGGTAATGCTTGGCTTTTGCGGCCTGGCAGTCGATGCCGCAGTGCTCTACAACCGCAAGGCTGAAATGCATGGGATCGCCGGAGCCATCGCTATCTCCGCCGCTCGCGAACTCGATGGCACGAGCGCCGGTGTCGATGCTGCACTCGCGAAGGCAGCAGAGACCGCCGGCCGCCTGAGGTACCGGTATAGCCGCCGACTCGCTTGGAGCAACAGCGCCTTAATGTTCAGCAGCACGCCGGCGGCCGGCGCCGAATGGGTAACGGCGGATACGGCAAGGAGCGCGGCACAAGGGCGCTTCTACGTCAAAGTCGACACGAGCGCCTTGTCTGCCGAGGTCGGCCTGGTTGAAGCGTACGTCATGCCCTTGCTCTCGAGGTCGATTTCTGGAGTCAATATTGGTTACACTGCAATCGCGGGACGATCCACGATTCATGCCATGCCGCTGGCGATCTGTGCAATGTCCCCGGTCGCGGGCGAGGCACGCACGAATCCCGGAACGCCTGCGGCAGTCGAGCTGGTCGAGTATGGCTTTCGCCGTGGGGTCACCTACAATTTGATGCGGCTCAACCCGGGCGGTACCGACCCGGCAAATTTCGCCCTCGATCCTCTTGCTCCACCAGGCGGCGCCGGATCGGCGTCGAACACGACCGCCAGTGCGCTCGCACCCTTCGTATGTGCGGGGCGCCTGTGGGTTCCCCGTCTTACGGGAGGCGCCATCCGGGTGGGCTCGCCGTTTCCCATCGCGTCGCTGTACCGTCAACTGAACTCCCGTTTCGACCAGTATGACGGGAATGCATGCCGCCCCAACGGAGCGCCTCCCGACTTCAACATCAAGGCGTACACGCCAGGCGCCAGTGGAGGTGCAATATGGATGAATCCACGCCCGAGCCGTCAGAGTGCGCTTGAGACGGTCGCACGCGGGCGGCTCGAAACGATCGCCGATCTCCCCGCCCCGCCTGCCGGCACGACGGGCGGCATGTATGGTCCTTTGTGGGCCCACGGGAGAGCAGTCAAGTTTTCGGCGTTCTCGCCAGGCTCTCCAGAGCCGAGCGGTGCTTATGCCAAGTTTTCCACGTCCGACTGGGCGACACTGTACCCCGGCTCGCCAGTTCCGGCGGCGACCGGTTATCCAGGCTCCACCCAGCCCTATCAGCCAACGACTGGTGCCCATTACACCCGTCCTTCTACGGAAACCATGGAGATCTCCGTCGTTGAACGGCGACTGCTGCACATCCCGCTGCTCGCCTGTCCCGTGCCCGCAGGCGGAAACGTAGGCGCGACCGCGCTCGCCATCGGGAAATTTTTCATGACCGCCCCTGCAGATGCAGCTGGCGTCTATGCAGAATTCAGCGGCATCGTTCCTGAAAACAGCCTGGCTGGAGAGGTCATTCTATATCCATGAAACGCTATCCATTCAACCGCATGCAGCGGGGAGCTGCATCTGTCGAGTTCGCGTTACTCCTCCCGATCTTTATCGCGATCATCATTGTTCCGCTATTGACTGCACGATGTCTTTGGCATTACACCGCTGCGCAGAAAGCCGCCTTCGATGCCGCCCGATACTTATCCGGAATAAGCGCTCAGGAAATGCGCGAGCCTGCGCTGGCAATGGCAGCTGCGGACATCGCGACGGAAATTATTGAAACCGAAATCGAAGGGCTACAGCCCGGTGGGATCTACGACATTGCAGTCGAGATCCAGTGCGGCGACAATCAATGCCGTGGAGTGCGCAGCGGCACGCTTCCGGACACTGTGACCGTAGCGGTAAGCATGAATATGTACGATCAGATATTCGGAATCGACACTGGCCGCTACGGGGTGCCGATCGAAGCCCGTTACGAGATGCGGTATGTCGGCCGGTAATATACAGCGCCGGATGGCTGCACGGCCGATGTTGCGTCAGTCGGGGGTTGCAGCGGCCGAATTCGGCATTCTCGCCGTCCTGTTCTTCACGATGGTCCTCGCCGTCATCGAGCTGGCGCGCGTAATGTTCGTACTCAATACGCTGTACGAGGTTACCCGGCATGCAGCAGACGCTGCTGCGTTTGCCAATCACCGCGACACCAATGCGCTGGACCGCATCCGGCAGCGCGCCGTCTTCCGCGACTCGCCGGGCGATCTGATCATATCCGCACCTGTCAGCGATGACAGCGTCAGGATCAGCTACCAGGCATTGCTGCGCGCGTCGGACGGCAGCATGACGATGCAGGAGATCCCGACAGGATCCCTGCCGATATGCCCGAGGGACAACCGTGAAATCTGCCTGGCAGACCCGAACGCCAGCAACTGCATACGCTTCGTCAGCGCCAGCATATGCGATGAGGCCGACCGGGTCGAATGCACGCATGTGGTCTACCGGCCGTTCCTGCCGCTGATCGACTTCCCTATCAGGCTTCCGAAGGCGACCACGATCCGTGCTGTCGAATCGTTTGGCTCGATGCCCGAAGGTACGCCATGTCTGTGAATCGAGCCTGCGCGCGCGCAGGCGCGCTTCTCGTCTGCGCTGTCCCGGAATGAAAAAAGCCACCTCGCGGTGGCTTTTTTCATGATACCTGGCGGAGACGGTGGGATTCGCCTACATCCTGCAGGCCGCGGTTGCGCAAATACGCGCAACCCTTCTCATCCCACACGAAGCGCGCGCAGGCGCGCTTCTCGTCTGCGCTGTCCCGGAATGAAAAAAGCCACCTCGCGGTGGCTTTTTTCA
>NZ_STGG01000010.1 GCF_005222695.1 Massilia sp. HP4
TGATACCTGGCGGAGACGGTGGGATTCGAACCCACGATACGGGTATAAGCCATATGCATCCTTAGCAGGGATGTGCCTTCGGCCACTCGGCCACGTCTCCAATCAGAACCAACCGGTTTCGGTCAGCGCTGAGTGCAAGCATCTTAAGGGCTGGACCTCATTGCGTCAAGAACGCACGCCCAAAAATTTTGAAATTTGTTAACCTTGCTCGAGGTTAAAAGCCTTGTGCAGCGCACGGACGGCCAGCTCCATGTATTTCTCGTCGATCAGCACCGAGATCTTGATCTCCGAGGTCGAGATCATCTGGATGTTGATGCCCTCTTCCGACAAGGTGCGGAACATCTGCGATGCGACGCCGACGTGGCTGCGCATGCCCACGCCCACGGCCGACACCTTCGACACCTTGGCGTCGCCCAGCACCCGGGCTGCGCCCAGCGCTTGCTGCTGGCTCTCGAGCACGCCCATCGCGCGCACGTAGTCATTGCGCGGTACGGTGAAGGTGAAATCGGTCTTGCCGTCCACCGACTGGTTCTGGATGATCATGTCGACTTCGATGTTCGCCTCGGCGATCGGGCCCAGGATGTGATAGGCCACGCCTGGCTTGTCCGGCACGCCCAGGACGGTGATCTTGGCTTCATCGCGATTGAACGCGATGCCGGAGATGACGGCTTGTTCCATATTGCTTTCTTCCTCAAACGAAATCAGGGTGCCGGACTGGGCTTCTTCTTCCAGCGGCATCAGGGGATCGGTCAGCGACGACAGCACGCGCGTCGGCACCTGGTAGTTACCGGCGAACTCGACCGAGCGAGTCTGCAGCACTTTCGAGCCCAGCGAGGCCAGTTCGAGCATTTCCTCGAACGTGATCTTCGACAGGCGGCGCGCTTCGTCCACCACGCGCGGGTCGGTCGTGTAGACGCCGTCGACATCAGTGTAGATCAGGCATTCGTCGGCCTTCAGCGCGGCCGCAATCGCCACCGCGGAAGTATCCGAGCCACCACGGCCCAGGGTCGAGATATTGCCTTCTTCGTCCACGCCCTGGAAGCCGGTGATGATGACGATCTTGCCGGCCGCGACGTCACGCAGCACGCGGCTGTCGTCGATCGACTGGATGCGCGCCTTGGTGAACGAGGAATCGGTGCGGATGCCCGCCTGCCAGCCGGTGTACGACACCGCATCCTTGCCGATGGCCAGCAGTGCCATGGCCAGCAGGCCAACCGACACCTGCTCGCCGGTCGAGGCGATCATGTCCAGTTCACGCGGGTCCGGTTGCGGCATGATTTCCTTGGCCAGACCAATCAGGCGATTGGTCTCGCCCGACATCGCGGACGGGACCACGACGATTTGGTGACCTGCGTCATGCCACTTGGCCACCCGGGCCGCGACATTCTTGATACGGTCCGTCGAGCCCATCGACGTTCCGCCATATTTGTGGACAATTAAAGCCATATCAGGAAGGGTTCCAGCTTGTGTAAAGATCAAAGGGGACCCTTACAATAGCATGCTGCAACGCCGCATCACAAGGCTCGAAGAACGAAAAAGCTATATGGAAACAAAATAACTTAATGCGTTTTTGGAATACACTTGCCTATACAATTTAGCTTGAAACCGCTTCCCAACGCAGCCCAATGAGCGCCCCGCCGGTCGCTGACCAGTGCCGGCAATCCATGCCAATGCCCGCTGCAAACAGCAGGTCTAGGTTGCGGCTGACCGTCGGGAGCCGCTCGCGCTCCCAGGCCGGCACGCCCAGCGCCTGGTAGTGCGCCTTCAGGCTGCGCGACGGCCGATTGCTGGCCGGTTTCAGGCGCTCGCCGCCCTTGCGGAAATCGATCGTCAGGGTCTGCGCACGCAGCCAGGCAGCATCGAAGCCCTGTTCGGCCGGTTCGAAGTACAGCACACCGCCATAATCCGGGAAGGCGATCGACGCCTCGCCCTGCCATCGGAAGGATTGCCCCTCCTTGTCGAGCACGCCGATATCGTCCGGGTCGCGCATGCCGGCCAGGTCCGGCAGATGCGGCGTCAGGAGCAGCTTGCCGCGATGGCGACGGATGAGGCAGCCCGGATGGTTCACCTTCAGCTGCGCATCCTCGCGCGCCGAAAACAGCTGCGCCACCATCTCGTTCAGCCACGCGGTCGACGGCATGGCCAGGCCGCGCACGGTAAACAGATGGCGCATGAAGTTGTTCACGCGGTCCGCGCTCAGGCCGGCCAGGTAGGCCAGCTCGATCGCGTCGCCCTCCTGGCAGGCCGCCAGGTCCTGGGCCGCGAGTTCATCCAGCAGGCGCTGGGCCGAGGCCACATGCGCCGCGCCGCGCGCCAGGCGCGCCTGGAAGCCGGGGAAATTGGCCGCCAGCGCAGGCATCACCTGGTGGCGCAGCGCATTGCGGGTATGACGCGGATCCTGGTTCGATTCATCCTCGACCCAGATCAATCCGTGCTCGGCTGCATACGTTTCCAGCGCCGCGCGCGACTGCGCCAGCAGCGGTCGCGCCATCGCCAGTCCGGCGCTGCCCAGCAGGCCTCGCGCGCGATTGTCCGCATCCATGCCCGCCAGGCCGGCGGGACCGGAACCGCGCAGCAATTGCAGCAGCACGGTTTCGGCCTGGTCGTCGAGGTGATGGGCGGTCAGGAGCAAGTCGGCGCCATGCGCGCGGCACATCTCGCCCAGCGCCGCATAGCGCAGCTTGCGCGCCGCGGCCTCGATGCCGGAGCCGTCGTTCGGGATCGTCACGCGCCGATGGTCGACACCGATCCCGAGGGCAGCAGCGCTGCGCTCGCAATGCGCCAGCCAGGCGTCGGCGTTCGGGCTCAAGCCATGATGGACGTGGAAAGCGTGCAGCGCGATGCCCGCTCGCCGGCACCAGTCGTGCGCAAGCCGCAGCAAGACCATCGAATCGAGGCCGCCGCTACAGGCAACTGCTATGGATAGTGGAGAGTATTTTGCGCGCAGGCCGGACATGGCCTGCGCAAACGATGCCGGGACCAGCCCGGCCGGGTCGGCCCCGCGTGTGGAACGGCTCAGAGGATTACTCCTCGCGCGGCAAGGTTTCCTTGAACTTGCCATAGCTCATCAGCTTCGCGTGACGGGCGTCGAGCAAGTCCTTGGTTTTCACGCCCTGGAACTGGCGCAGCGTGTCGGCCAGTGCGCGCTTGAGCAGTTGCGCCATCTGGGCCGGATCGCGGTGCGCGCCGCCCAGCGGCTCGTTGACGATCTTGTCGACCAGGCCCATCGCCTTCAGACGGTGCGCGGTCAGGCCCAGGGCCTCGGCCGCTTCGCTGGCACGCTCCGACGTCTTCCACAGGATCGAGGCGCAGCCTTCCGGCGAGATCACCGAATAGGTCGAGTATTGCAGCATCAGCACGGCGTCGCCCACGGCAATCGCCAGCGCGCCGCCCGAACCGCCCTCACCGATGATGGTGGCGATCAGCGGCACTTTCAGTTCGGCCATGACGAACAGGTTGTGGCCGATGGCTTCCGACTGGCCGCGCTCTTCGGCGTCGATGCCGGGGAACGCGCCGGGTGTGTCGACGAACGTAAAGATCGGCAGGCCGAACTTCTCGGCCACCTTCATCAGGCGCATCGCCTTGCGATAGCCTTCGGGCTTGGGCATGCCGAAGTTGCGCATCGCGCGTTCCTTGGTGTCGCGACCCTTCTGGTGGCCGATCACCATGCAGGGCTGGCCGTTGAAACGGGCCAGGCCGCCGATGATCGACTGGTCGTCGGCAAAGGTGCGGTCGCCGTGCAGTTCATGGAAATCGGTGAAGATCGCGTTCACATAGTCCATCGTGTAGGGACGCTGCGGGTGGCGCGCGATCTGCGACACTTGCCACGGAGTCAATTTGGCATAGATGTCCTTGGTGAGCTGCTGGCTCTTCTTGTCCAGACGGTCGATCTCTTCGGAGATGTCGACGGCGGAATCGTCTTGCACGAAACGCAGCTCTTCAATCTTGGAATCGAGCTCGGCAATTGGCTGCTCAAAATTGAGGAAAGTTGTTTTAGTCATTGTAACTCCGGGGTAATGTCGTGGCCGCGCTCCGTTATGCGCGGCGGATCAGGGCGCTATTCTACCGTAAGCCGGAACGCCTGAATTGCTCACTTATTTTGCTCAGTTACTGGGCTGCACTGCCGGCAATACCGGGTCCAGGCTGCGCCACAAATACCATGTAGCAACCGTGCGCCAGGGTTCCCAGTTGGCCGAAACCTCGCGCGCATCGCTGCGCGAGACCGGTTCGCCCGAGAAATAGTTTTGGCTGATGCCCTGGATCAGGCCGGCATCGTCCAGTGGCAGGACGTTCGGCCGCAGCAGATTAAATATCAAAAACATCTCGGCTGTCCAGCGCGTGATGCCGCGGATCTGGACCAGCTCGGCGATGACGGCTTCGTCATCCATTTCCGACCACAGGTCGGCATGCACCCGCTTGGCCTTGAAATGGTCGGCCAGGTCGAGGATGTATTCGGTCTTGCGCTTGGACAGGCCGCAGCCCGACAGTTGGACGGCGCCCAGCTTGATCACCTGGCTCGGCGCCAGCTTCGGGCAGACGGCAAGGAGTTTGCCCCAGGCCAGGTCGGCCGCCTTCGGCGTTACCTGCTGGCCGACGATCGAACGCGCCAGGGTAGTGAACGGATCGGGCTGGCCGCGCAGGTGCAGGTCGCCAAACTGGGGGATCAGCTTGTTCATGATGCGGTCGCGCTGCATCAGCTCGCGCTTGGCCTCGGCCCAGTAGATCGGCACCGCCAGCGCGTCTTGTGGCGCCGTCGATTGCACGTCGGCGCCTGCGGCGACGCCGCCGGCCTTGTCCTTGTTCGCTGCCATTATGCGCGGCGCCAGGTCGTTCCGTCGGCCTTGTCTTCGAGGACGATGCCGGCAGCCGTCAGTTCCTTGCGGATCGCGTCGGCCTGGGCGAAGTCGCGTGCGGCCTTGGCGGCCGCGCGGCGCGCGATCGCACCCTCGATCGCCGCTTCATCCAGACCGCTGCTGCCCGGCGCGCCGGCCTGCAGGAAGGCTTGCGGCGAACGCTCGAGCAGGCCCAGCACGGCGGCCAGCGCCTTCAGCTGACGCGCCACCTCGACCGACTTGCTGCGGTTGACTTCGCTCACCAGGTCGAACAATTCGGCCACCGCCAGCGGGGTATTGAAATCGTCGTCCATCGCTTCGCGAAAACGCCTGGCGTGCGGCTCGTCCCAATTGACGGTCGGTTCGCCTGCACCGAGGTCGATGTCGTTCAACGCCGTGTACAGGCGCGTGAGCGCGCCCTTGGCGTCGTCGATGTGGACGTCGGAGTAGTTCAGCGGGCTGCGGTAATGTGCGCGCAGGATGAAGAAGCGCACCACTTCGGCGTCGAACTTTTCAAGCACTTCGCGGATGGTGAAGAAGTTGCCCAGCGATTTGGACATCTTCTCGTTATCCACGCGCACGAAGCCGTTGTGGATCCAGTAGTTGACCATCGGGCCGCCGAAGACGCCTTCGGATTGCGCGATCTCGTTCTCGTGGTGCGGGAACTGCAGGTCGGCGCCGCCGCCGTGGATGTCGAAGTGTTCGCCGAGCGTCGCGCACGACATCGCCGAGCACTCGATGTGCCAGCCCGGACGGCCGCGGCCCCACTGCGAATCCCATTTGGCTTCAAGCGGCTCGGATTCCTTGGCGGCCTTCCAGAGCACGAAGTCGAGCGGATCGCGCTTGCCCGTATTGACGTCGACGCGCTCGCCGGCGCGCAAGTCGTCCAGGGACTTGCCCGACAGCTTGCCGTAGCCTTCGAAGCCCCGCACGGCGTAGTTGACGTCGCCTTCGTCGGTCTTGTAGGCCAGGCCTTTCTGCTCGAGCTTCTCGATGATCGAGAGCATCTGCGGCACGTATTCGGTGGCGCGCGGCACCACGGTCGGCGGCAGGATGCCGAGCGCGGCCGTGTCTTCGTCCATGTATTTCTCGAAGCGCGAGGTCAGCGCGCCGATCGTTTCGCCATTCTCGACCGCACGCTTGATGATCTTGTCGTCGATATCGGTGATGTTGCGCACATAGTTGACGTCATAGCCGGACGCCATCAGCCAGCGGTACACGACGTCGAAAGCCATCATCATCCGCGCGTGGCCGACGTGGCAGTAATCGTAGATGGTCATGCCGCACACATACATGCCGACCTTGCCGCTGACCTTGGGAACGAATACCTGCTTGTCACGCGCGAGCGTGTTGTAAATCTTGAGTTGGCTCATTAAATTCCGTTTCGGAAGAAGAACACAGGCGAAGCGGAGACCGCAATACCCATCCCGGCGCAGCAAGCGGCGCGCGCCTTGGACGGGTGCGGCGTCGGGTTCGCCTGGTTCCTCGGTGTTGTTCTTATTTGATAGAATGTGACGTTGCTTCGCGAACGCCTGTTTGTAAAGTATAGCATTGATAAAATCCCGGCTGGCCGCATACGGTCCAGCTTTATTTTTCGGGAAAACCCTTGACAGCGCCTTGCGCGAGGTCCACCAGAGGAAGCCAGATGTCTTCATTGAACACCCGTCGTTCCCTGCTCGCCCGCATGACGGGCGCCACCGCCGCGCTGGCCTGCGGCCTGCTGTTCTCCGGCGCCGCGCCGGCCCAGGAGACTGCCGAGCCGGCAGCGGAACCGCAAGCTGCCGAAGCCCCGGCCATGGTCGGCCCGCAGTATGCGATCAAGACCACGATGGGCACCATCGTCGTCCAGCTCGACCAGGAAAACGCACCGAAAACGGTCGCCAACTTCGCCGCCTACGTCAAGTCGGGCTTCTACAATGGCACGATCTTCCACCGCGTGATCGACGGCTTCATGATCCAGGCCGGCGGCATGAACGAGAAGTTCGAAGGCAGGAAAACGCTCAAACCAGTCAAGAACGAGTCGAACAACGGCCTGTCGAACAAGCCCTACAGCATCGCCATGGCGCGCGAGGACAATCCCGACAGCGCCACCTCGCAATGGTTCATCAACGTTGCCGACAATTCGGGCATCGACCATCCCTTCGTGAAGGGCTCGGGCTATACCGTGTTCGGCAAGGTCGTGAAGGGCCAGGAAGTGGTCGACAAGATCAAGGGCGTGGTCGTGGACGATGTGCGCGGCATGCAGAACGTGCCGGTCGTGCCGATCAAGATCACGTCGGTCACCCAGCTCAAGGGCGACAAGCTAGTAAAATAATGTTTTTGCCGTAGTTGCAGTCGCATTTGTCATACCACGCAACCACAACAACCTTTAGAACAGGACACACCATGACGACTATCCTCATCACCACCAACCAGGGCAATATCACCGCCGAGCTGGACGCAGAAAAAGCACCGAAGACCGTTGCCAACTTCCTGGACTATGTCAACCAGGGCCACTTCGCCAACACCATCTTCCACCGCGTGATCAAGGACTTCATGATCCAGGGCGGCGGTTTCGAGCCAGGCATGAAACAAAAGCCGGCCGACACCACCGTGGAAAACGAAGCCAAGAACGGCCTCAAGAACGACAAGTACACGCTGGCCATGGCCCGCACCTCGGCGCCGCACTCGGCATCGGCCCAGTTCTTCATCAACACCAAGAACAACGCCTTCCTCGACTACCCGGGCCAGGACGGCTGGGGCTACGCCGTGTTCGGCAAAGTGACCGAAGGCCAGGATATCGTCGACGCGATCAACGGCGTCAAGACCAGCCGCAGCGGCATGCACTCGGACGTGCCGGTCGACGCCGTCATCATCGAAAAGATCGAAGTGCTGTAATGCGCGGCGCGCACCAGCTCAAGTCGTTCCAATGACGCTGCCTGCGCGCCCGCTCGCGCTGTTCATCTCCGACCTGCACCTGCAGGTCTCGCACCCGCGCACCGTCCAGGCCTTTCTCTCCTTCCTGACGGAGCGCGCGATGCAGGCCGAGCGGCTCTACCTGCTCGGCGACATCTTCGAATACTGGGCCGGCGACGACGACCTCGCCGACCCGTTCAACGCCCATATCGCCGCCGCCATCCGCGCGGTCAGCGATGCCGGCACGGCCGTCTTCTGGATGGCCGGCAATCGCGATTTCCTGGTCGGCGAGGCCTTCGCGCACGCCGCCGGCCTGCAGCTGCTCGATGAGCCGCATGTGATCGAGGCCGGCGCGCGCCGCGTGGCCCTGGTCCACGGCGACGCCCAGTGCACGCTCGACACCAGCTACATGGCGTTTCGCGCCCAGGTGCGCCAGCCCGCCTGGCAAGCCCAGTTTCTCGGCATGCCGCTGGCCCAGCGCAAGGCCATCATCGCCGGCCTGCGCGAAGGTTCGCGCGAGGCGCATACCGAAAAGTCCTGCGAGATCATGGACGTCACGCCAGAGGCGATCGACGCCGTGTTCGCCGCGACCGGGGCCGACGTCATCGTCCATGGCCATACCCATCGCCCGGCCGTGCACGAGCATGATCACGAGCACAATTCACGGCTACGCTACGTGCTGCCCGATTGGGAACTCGATGCCGAGCCGGCACGCGGCGGCTGGATCGCCCTCCACGCCGATGGCGGCATCGTGCGCCACGGCCTGGACAGCTCTCCCCTGTAAGTTGGCGGCCTGAGCCGCCAGCCCTGCATTATTTACGGATATGCATGTTTACATGTGCGTCAATAGTGTTATAGTTAAGTACAACACCACCGCAATACATCACCAAGGAGGCAGGTATGCACCGTGTTCTGCACCGCACCGGCAGGGAGGCCGACCATGACCGCCGGCTGGAACGATAACGCCCCGATCTACCGCCAGCTCAAGGAGCGGGTGGTCGGCATGATGCTCGACGGCGTATTGAAAGCCGGCGACGCCCTGCCCTCGGTGCGCTCGATCGCTGCCGAGTATCAACTCAATCCGATCACCGTTTCAAAGGCGTATCAGGAACTGGTCGACGACAATCTCGTGGAAAAGCGAAGGGGAATCGGCATGTATGTCACCGAGGGAGCAAGCGAAAAACTGCTGGCGAGCGAACGCGAGCGCTTCATCCGCGAAGAGTGGCCGGCCATGGTCGAGCGCATCCGCCGCCTGGGCCTGGATGTCGAGCAACTGCTGCGCAGCGCAAATGGAGGTGCGGCATGAATTCGCCCCGCAACGAGGTCCAGGGCACAGTCCTGTCGGCACGCGGCTTGAGCAAGCGCTACGGCAAGCAAGTGGCCGTTGACGGCATCGATTTCGAGATCCCGGCCGGCCGCATCGTCGGCCTGATCGGCCCCAACGGCTCGGGCAAGACCACTACCTTGAAAGCCGCGCTCGGCCTGATCCCTTTCGAGGGCGAGCTGTCGGTGCTGGGCCTCGATCCGCGCACCCAGCGCGACGAGCTCATGAAGGACGTGTGCTTCATCGCCGACGTCGCCATCCTGCCGCGCTGGCTGCGGGTCAGGGATGCGGTCGACTTCGTCGCCGGCGTGCATCCGCGCTTCGACCGCAGCAAGGCCGAACGCTACATCGCCAGCACCAAGCTCAGGCCGGCCATGAAGGTCAAGGAAATGTCGAAAGGCATGGTGGTGCAGCTGCACCTGGCGCTGGTGATGGCGATCGACGCCAGGCTGCTGGTGCTGGACGAGCCGACCCTGGGCCTCGACATCCTGTATCGCAAGCAGTTCTACCAGAACCTGCTGGAAGATTATTTTGACGAGGGCAAGACCATCGTCATCACCACCCACCAGGTCGAAGAGATCGAGCACATCCTGACCGACCTGCTGTTCATCCGCGAAGGCAAGATCGCGCTGGCGGCCTCGATGGAAGAGATCGGCCAGCGCTATGTCGAGGTGATGGTGCCGAACGAAAAAGCCGCCGCCGCCCGGGCGCTGCAGCCGATCGACCAGCGCGCCGTGTTCGGCAAGTCGGTGATGCTGTTCGATACCGAGCGCGCCGGCGGCCTGTCGCGCACCCAGCTCGAGGCCCTGGGCGAAGTGCGCCACCCGAGCGTGGCCGACCTGTTCGTCGCCACCATGAAAGGGAGCTACGCATGAATACGATGAAATGGCTGATCCGGCGCGAGCTGTGGGAACACAAGGGCGCCTTCATCTGGGCGCCGCTGGCGGTGGCCGCGGCCCTGATCCTGCTGATCGGCGGCGGCTTCGTCTACGGCATGGCCAGCTCGGGCGTGATTCACCTGAACGCCGGTGAAGGCGCGACGATGACGATCACCGGCCTGCCGCCCGATGTGTATGCCAAGATCGCGGCCGTCGCGGCCTCGAGCTACCTGGCGATCACGGCGCCGCTGTTCCTGGTGCTGCCGGTGGTCGTGTTCTTCTACTGCCTGGCCGCGCTGCACGACGACCGGCGCGACCGCAGCATCCTGTTCTGGAAGTCGCTCCCGCTGTCCGACCGCGACACCGTGCTGTCGAAGGCCGCGACCGCGCTGGTGGTGGCGCCGGTGGTGACGGTGGCGATCGGCATCGCGGCGGCGCTGGCGCTGCTGCTGCTCGGCCTGGTCGGCGGCGCCATCCGCGGCGTGAACCTGATCGCCCCAGTGCTGGCCAATGTCAATTTCTACCTGTCGCCGCTCTACCTGCTGAGCTTTTTGCCGCTGTACATCGTATGGGCGCTGCCGACCGTCGGCTGGCTGCTGCTGGTGTCGAGCTGGGCGCGCTCGAAGGTCTTCCTGTGGGCGGTCGGCGTGCCGCTGGTGACCCTGGCCCTGCTGGCCTGGTTCGACTTCCTGATGGCCCGCTTCGCCGGCGTGTCGATGAACGTCAAATGGTTCGGCGAGGAAGTGGTGGCGCGGGTGCTGCTGGGCGTGATGCCGGGCGTGTGGTTCGGCGACTCGAACGGCGCGGCCCTGATCGACCAGAGCGCCGGCCTCGACGCCCCCATGCTGCTGGCCCTGTCCTACGGCACCCTGGCCACGCCCGGCGTGTGGATCGCGGCGGCCGCCGGCTGCGCCATGATCTATGGCGCGATCCGGCTGCGCCGCTGGCGCGACGAGGGCTGAGCACCGTGCGCTCCCTGCCCTGCATCGCGTTCACGGTCCTGCTGGGCGCCGGCGCACCTGCCGCCGCCCAGGACAGCCAACCCGACAGTCCCGAGGAAATCAAGGTCAATGCGATGCGCGATCCAGAGGTGCGCAAGTACGAGGCGATCGTCGCCGGCCTCGATGCCTTCGACGAGTATCACCGGATGGCCCCGAAGGTACCGGTGCTGCAGTTCCGGGTCGAGCCACGGAGTAGCGCGCAAAAACCGGTGCTGCCCGCGGCGCGCCTTGGCGGCGATGACGGCTTCAGCCTGGCGCTGGCGGTCGACACGGATGGCATGTTCATCGTGCCGCGCAGCCAGGCCGCGCTCGACGCCAACAGCGAACTGGTGCTGAACCAGAAACGGCGCCAGTACCGGGTAACGCCGGTGGTGCGCTCGCCTGGCTTGCCCGGGAACGTGCGGCGGCTCGGCGACCTGCGCCTGGAGTGTCGGGTGCAGGTCGCGATCATCAAGGAAGAGATTCCGCTGTGGGTGGTGCTGGCCGCGAATACCTTGCTGCGCACGCGCGACTGGTGCGGCTTTACCTTCGAGGGCAAGTCGGGCTTCACGTTCAAGCACACGCAGACGCTGCATGCCGCGGTGCTGGTGGATGGCAATCGCAGCGCCCTGCTCGAGACCGAAGGCAAGGGTTTCCGCGTTCCACTGGGCGACACCAGCTGGAGCGACGATACCCTGGTCGAACTCGAGGGTGAACCCACGCCTACTGGAACTGCTGGCGAAACGCCTCGAACTGCCCCTTGAGTTCATCCATTTCGCCGCGCAGCGAGGCGACTTCTTCTTCGAGTTGGGCGATGCGGCCGCCTTGGGTCAGGCCGCTCGCGCTGCTCGAGGTCTGCTCGCTGCCGGCCACGATGGTGATCTCGCCGCCCAGCAACTGGCCGTAGCGCGATTCCTTGGTACCGGGCGCGCGCTCGAGCTTGACCACCAGCGGCGGGTATTTATCGATCAGGAACTGCAGCGCCGTCTCGACGTCCTGCACGCTCTTGAACTCGTGCAGGCGGCCGCTGCGGGTGCGGATCTCGCCCGCGGTCTGCAGGCCGCGCAGCATCAGGATGGTGAGCACGGCCAGCTTGTCCTGTTCCAGCGTCCACTTGATGCGCATCCGGTGCTCGTACTTGACCACGCGCGCGCCGGCCTGCGAAATGGCGTTGACCAGCTTGCGCTCGGTGAGGCGCTGCAGGGTGTCGAGGACGATGTCGTCGGACAGCTGCATCACCGGATCGCGGCTCGACAGCTGGTTGCAGCCGTTCACGATCGCGTTCAGCGACATCGGATAGTTATCGGGCGTCAGCCCTTCTTTTTCTGCCAGCACGGCCAGCACGCGCAGCTCGACGGGATCCAGCACGGCTGCAGCGTCGTTGCTGCCGGCAGTGCTGCTTGCCATTTCGTTTGTCATCCGTTTCCTTAATCTACCAACCGGTTCAGTTGTTCCGAGTCGAGTTTATCACCCTCCTCCACCCGCGGGCAGCACAGGCCGGCGGCGCGCATGGTGTCGGTGAGGCGTTCGATCTGCTCGTCCTGGCGCGCGGCGTGGTCGATCAGGCCGCGCAGGGCTTTCGACAACGGGTCGTCGCCGTTGGGCGTGACGCCATAGGCGGCGAACATGCGCGCGCTGCGCGACTGGTCTTCTTTCTGGATGATGTGGGCGGGATTGCCGACCGCGGTGGCGCCGGCCGGTACCGGCTTGACCACCACCGCGTTGGAGCCGATCTTGGCGTACTCGCCGACCGTGAAGGCGCCCAGCACCTGCGCGCCGGCGCCGACGATCACGCCGCGCTCGAGCGTCGGATGGCGCTTGGCGCCGGCCACCAGCGTGGTGCCGCCCAGGGTCACGCCCTGGTAGATGGTGCAGTCGTCGCCGATCACGGCGGTCTCGCCGATCACCACGCCGAAGCCGTGGTCGATGAAGACCCTGCGGCCGATCCTGGCGCCGGGATGGATCTCGATGCCGGTGAGGATGCGCGCCAGGTGCGAGATGAAGCGGCCGAGCCATTTGAGGCCCAGGTTCCAGGAGCCGTGGGCCCAGCGGTGGGCGACGATCGCGTGCAGGCCCGGGTAGCAGGTCAGCACCTCCCAGCCGTTGCGGGCGGCGGGATCGCGCTCGATGATGTTGCGAATGTCTTCGCGCAGTCGTGAGAAAAACATGGTGAAACTCGGGAGGGAACGGCTCTCATGGTAGCCGATCCGGGGATGGAATGCTGGTCGGGATGTTATTGCAAAGAAAAAACGGCCTGGACGCGATGCCAGGCCGTTGCGTTTTGCTACCTGCCAGTGCTACGACGATCAGCCTTCGCGCGCGATGCGCTGGCGGCGCGCCTCATACAGGCACACGCCCGAGGCGACCGACACGTTCAGGCTCTCGACCGAGCCGAACATCGGGATGTTGACCAGCACGTCGCAGGTTTCGCGCGTCAGGCGGCGCATGCCCTCGCCTTCAGAGCCCATGACCAGGGCGGCCGGGCCGGTGAAGTCGGCCTGGTACAGGCCGCGCTCGGCGTCGTCCGAGGTGCCGATCAGCAAGATGTCGCGTTCCTTCAGCTCGCGCATGGTGCGCGCCAGGTTGGTCACGGTAATGTAGGGCACCGTCTCGGCGGCGCCGCTGGCGACCTTGGCGGCGGTGGCGTTCAGGCCGACCGCACGGTCCTTCGGCACGATCACCGCGTGTGCGCCGACGCCGTCGGCCACCCGCAGGCAGGCGCCCAGGTTGTGCGGATCGGTGATGCCGTCCAGGATCAGGAGCAGCGGCGGACCCTCGATCGCATCGAGCAGCTCGTCCAGGTTGCGCGCCAGCGCCAGCTGGCTGGCGAAGGCGATCACGCCCTGGTGGCGGCGGGTGCCGGTGATCTTGTCGAGGCGCGCGGCGTCGACCGGCATCACGCGCACGCCAGCGGCCTTCGCGTTGGCGATCAGGTCCTTCATGCGGCCGTCATTGCGCTCGGCATCGACAAAGATCTCTTCCACCGACTGCGCCTCATGACGCAGGCGCGAGGTCACGGCGTGGAAGCCGAAAATCATTTTATTTTTCATTTGCTACTTCTCAATCGCTTTCAGGTGCTTTTTTCTTGCTGGTTTTGGATGCGGTCTTGGCTACCGTCTTGGTGGCGGTCCTGGCCACGGTCTTGGCCGCGGTTTTTGCCACCGCCTTTGCCGCCTTCGGCGCAGGAGCGACGACTTCGGCGACAACTGGCTTGCTCGGGGCTGCTGCCGCTTTCCTGGCTGCTGGTTTTTTGGCAGCAGGCTTCTTGGCGGCGACAGCCTTGACTGGCGCGGCGACCACCGGCTCAGGCACTGGCTCGGCCTCGACCGCGGTCTTGGCTGGCGCCTTGCGTGCCTTCGGCTTGGCGGCAACCGGTGCTGGTTCTGGCACTGGTGCTGCTTCGACGACAGGCTTGGCGACGGCCTTGGCTACGCGTGGCTTGCGTGCCGCCGGTGCAACCGATTCAGGCTGTCGCTCGACCACGGGGGCCGGACTTGGCGCAGGGGTTGGCGCAGGGGTTGGCGCTGGGGTTGGCGCCGGGGTTGGGACCGGGGTTGGGGCCAGCGCCGGTGCTGGCGCTTCCGCCGCCGCATTCGCGCGCTCTTCCGCCCTCGCCTTGGCCCGGGCCTTGCGCGATTTCGGCGGCTTGTTCGGTACTTCCATCGCGTCCTGCGCTACCTGGCGTGCACGCTCGAGCGGGGTCGGCACGTCGACCACGGCAGGCACGTCGCGCTTCGGTCCACGCGAACGGCCGCCGCGCGATTTCTTGCCGCCGCCATTGCCGCGGCCTTCGTTGCGGCCTTCGTTGCGGCCTTCGTTACGGCCTTCATTGCGAGTTTCGTTACGGCCCTGCTTGTTGCGGCCCGAGCCTTCTCCGCCTTCGGCGGCAACCGGCGCCGACGCCAGCGTCAGGTCGATCTTGCGCGACTCGAGGTCGACCCGCGCCACCCTGACGGTGACACGGTCGGTCAGCTGGTAACGCTGGCCGGTGCGCTCGCCGCGCAGTTCATGGCGCGCTTCGTCGTACTGGAAGTAATCGGCGCCCAGTTCGGTGATGTGCACCAGGCCCTCGACGAACAACTCGTCGAGCTGGACGAAGATGCCGAAGGTGGTCACGCCGGCCACGGTGCCGGTGAACTCTTCGCCGATCTTGTCCTGCATGAAGAAGCACTTGAGCCAGTTCTCGACGTCGCGCGAGGCTTCGTCGGCGCGGCGCTCGTTGGCCGAGCAGTGCACGCCGAGCGCGTCCCAGATCGTCAGGTCCTTCTCGCTCTTGGGCGCCTTGCCGTCCGCCTTGTCCTTGGCGGCCTGCTTGCGCGCCGAATTCGATTGCGTCGAATTGAGCTTGCCCAGCTCGATGCCCTTCGGCTCGTAGCGCTTGCCCAGCAGGATCGCCTTGATCGCGCGGTGGGTCAGCAAGTCGGGATAGCGGCGGATCGGGCTGGTGAAGTGGGCATAGGCCTCGTAGGCCAGGCCGAAGTGGCCGACGTTGTCAGGGCTGTAGACCGCCTGCTGCATCGAGCGCAGCAGCATGGTCTGCAGCAGCGTCGCGTCGGGACGCTCGCGGATCTGCTGCATCACCGCGGCATAGTCGCGCGCTGTCGGCTTGTTGCCGCCGCCCAGGTTCAACCCCACCTGCTTCAAGAAGGTGCGCAGCTGGTTCAGCTTTTCCTCGGTCGGCACCGCGTGTACGCGGAAGGTGCCCGGGTGCTTGTGGCGCAGCAGGAAATCGGCCGCGCAAACGTTAGCGGCCAGCATGCACTCTTCGATCAGGCGGTGCGCGTCGTTGCGGGTACGCGGGATGATCTTCTCGATCTTGCCCAGCGGATTGCAAACGATATAAGTTTCGGTGGTCTCGAAATCGATCGCGCCGCGTTCCTGGCGCGCCTTGAGCAGGGCGCGGAAGGCGTCGTTCAGGTTCAGCAGGTGCGGCACGATGCCCGGACGCTGCGCGGCTTCTTCGCCATCGGTGTCGGCCAGGATGTCGGCGACCTGGTTATAGGTCAGGCGCGCGGCCGAGTGCATCACGGCCGGATAGAACTGGTAGGCGGTGACTTCGCCACCGGCCGTGATGACCATATCGCACACCAGCGTGCAGCGGTCGACCGCCGGGTTCAGCGAGCACAGGCCGTTGGACAGCTTCTCGGGCAGCATCGGGATCACCCGGCGCGGGAAATACACCGAGGTGCTGCGCTCGATCGCATCGGCGTCGAGGGCATCGTTCGGCTTCACGTAATGGCTGACGTCGGCGATCGCAACCAGCAGGCGGTAGCCGCGGGCGGCGCCGACCTGGACCGGCTCGCAATACACGGCGTCATCGAAGTCGCGCGCATCTTCGCCATCGATCGTCACCAGCGGCACGTCGCGCAGGTCGACGCGGTCCGCCAGGTCGGCGTTGATGACTTCGTTCGGCAGGCGCGCGGCTTGCTTGAGCGCCGGCGGCGAGAAGACGTGCGGCACACCGAACTTGCGCACGGCGATCTCGATCTCCATGCCAGGATCGTCCAGCTCGCCGAGCACTTCGACGATGCGGCCGGTCGGCTTCTGGAAGCGGCCCGGCTGCTCGATCAGTTCGACGCTGACCACCTGCCCCGCGCGCGCCTTGCCCGGCGAACCGGACACCAGCACGTCCTGCGCAATGCGCTGGTCTTCGGGCGAGACGATCCACACGCCGCCTTCGTTCAGCAGGCGGCCGATGATATGGCTATTGGCGCGTTCGACGACTTCGACGATCGAGCCTTCGGGACGGCCGCGACGGTCGGTGCCGGTCACGCGCGCCATCACGCGGTCGCCGTGCAGCACTTTCTGCATCTCGCGGTCGGACAGGAACAGGTCGGGACCTGGCTGGTCCGGAATCACGAATCCAAATCCGTCCCGGTGCGCAGCGACCTTGCCCGCGACAAAGGCGGAATGGTCGGCGAGCAGATAGGTGCCGCTGCGGTCGGAGCGGATCTGGCCGTCGCGCTCCATCGCGTTCAGGCGGCGGCCCAGGACTTCCTGGGCAGCGGGCTTGACCTTCAGGGCACGTGCCACGCCGGCCGCATCGAGCGGTGCAGTAGCGTCACGGAAGACTGCGAGGATTTCCTCGCGGCTTGGAATGGTATGAGTAGGTTGCTTCAAATCGGTTCTTTTTTCTCTTGGCCAGTAATAGCGCCGCTCATGAATGGATAGGCGGCAGCGTGCTTGATTGACACCTTGACAGGCGTAGTGTAACGGAGGTCCATCCGATTCGCCTAACGTGGCGTGCTACCGGACATCGCTGGAAACTTGTGGTCCACCTCGATACGAACTTCATCGTGGGTCTTTGACTATTGAAAATGATCCGCTATAATCTCGCTCTCTTCAGCAACGGCGGCAACGACGAAGCCAAGAAAAGGCAGTAAATAGCAGGGTGTTTTGCGTGACGATCAGGAAATGTTGATCTAGCGGAAAATGACAAAGCCTGCTATTGTAGCAGAGTTGTTGCAGTGCCCACGTGGCGGAATTGGTAGACGCGCATGGTTCAGGTCCATGTGCCGCAAGGTGTGGGGGTTCGAGTCCCTCCGTGGGCACCAGAAGTTGTAGGGTTGGCGGGTTCCCCGCCGACGCGGAAGTAAAAGCAGTGTTGGCAGTAATACAGAAAACGCCCACGTGGCGGAATTGGTAGACGCGCATGGTTCAGGTCCATGTGCCGCGAGGTGTGGGGGTTCGAGTCCCTCCGTGGGCACCAACGTTTTCTGGCAGTAAGGTTGTTTCAGTGCCCACGTGGCGGAATTGGTAGACGCGCATGGTTCAGGTCCATGTGCCGCAAGGTGTGGGGGTTCGAGTCCCTCCGTGGGCACCAACATCTACCTGGTTGTAAAGTAGTATCGTAGTCGAGCAGCATCAGTGCCCACGTGGCGGAATTGGTAGACGCGCATGGTTCAGGTCCATGTGCCGCGAGGTGTGGGGGTTCGAGTCCCTCCGTGGGCACCAACATCTACCTGTAGTTTTCGGAACTTCAGTTCCGCAAAACGCCGTAGCCTTTGAAACAGGGTTACGGCGTTTTGCGTTAACCACCCTCTTTTCAATGCGCCGCCAGGTCGTCCAGGATCGGGCAATCCGACCGCGCATCGCCATGACACGACGCGGCCAGGCTTTCCAGCGTGCGGCGCATCGCTTCCATTTCCGCGATCTTGCGATTCAATTCGGCGATATGTGCCTGCGCCAGCGCGCGCACATCGGCGCTGGCCCGATGTTTATCTTCCCACAGCGCCAATAATCCCCTGATCTGGTCCAGCGAAAAACCGAGCGCGCGGCCACGATGAATGAATTGCAGCACCCGCACATCCTGTTCGCTGTACAACCGATAACCGGATTCGGTGCGGCGCGGTTCTTTCACCAGGCCGATCGATTCGTAGTGGCGGATCATCTTCGCCGTCACGCCCGAGGCGCGCGCGGCGTCGCCGATGTTCAGCTTGGGCACATGCTGCATGGGATACTCCTGTTGTTTCCAAACCCGAGCATACACCTTCCCACCGTGGGAAGCTCAAGCGGCGCTTGACTTGCAACCGAGAACGTCCGAGCATGGGGACCATGCAGATTCTTCGACCGGCCGCCCTTGCCGCGGCACTCGTCCTCTTCCTGTCCTCGGCCCTGGCCGCGCCGGCCCCCTATTACCAATGGCGCAGCAAGCTCACCGGCGAACTCGCCTGTTCCCAGACGCCGCTGGGCGAAGGCTGGGAAAAATCAAACGGCCCCTATCGGGACATGCGTTGCGAAAAACTCATTGTTGTTAAATAATGAAAGTGGAAGTCGCGGCATTGTGACAATGCTGTCCGCGACAATTCGTTCATAAATAACAGAGCATCCACTGAGGAGACACCATGTTTACCAGCCCGGAGCAGTTCGCAAACGCCACCAAGACCCTGTTCGACCTGCAAATGCAGACCTTCAACGCCCTGGCCGGCAAGACCGTCAAGGGCGTCGAGCAAGTCGTGGCGCTCAATATGAATGCGGCCAAGAGTTCGCTCGACACCACGATGGCCGCCGGCCGCAGCATGGCCGAGGCCGCGCAGGCCGGCAATCCGAAAGCCGCCTTCGACACCCTGGCCGCCCGCATGCAGCCGGCGGCCGGCGTTACCAATGCCGCCGAATACACGACCCAGCTCAAGGCCATCATCGACGAGATGCACGATGAATTCCGTGGCGCGGCTGACGCCCACGTGGCCGAGGCCAGGAACACCCTGTCGGCCCTGATCTATGACGTCACCCAGAACGTCAAGCCCGGCTCGGAAAACGCGGTCGAGATCATCAAGGCCGCGATCGAGAATGCCTTCAAGGGTTATGAGCAGGTGACCCAGGCCACGCGCCAGGCGGTGCAGACCGTCGAAGCGCAGTTCGATCGCGCCAGTTCGATGGTGACGCCAGGCGCTGCCAAGGCCGACAAGGCCGACTGATCGCCTCCCGACATCCGGCGTCACGGCGCCGGATGCTCGATTCCCAGCAAATCCTCCAGCCGCGTCAGCGAGGCGTCGTCCTTGATCACCGAACGCAGCCAGGCGTGCAGCGGCTGTTCGCCCCAGCGCGCGGCTTTCTCGGCCAGGTAGGCCACGGGGCTGTGCGGCTCGGTGCGGCGGAAGAACTCGGCGACGTGGCGCAGCTGGGCCAGTGCCTGGTCGCGATGCATTAGCTGCCCGTCGAGCCGCACCGGCAGCGCGAGCGTGGCGGCGCCGCTGCTGCCCGACACCGTGCCAGGCAGCGTCTGCACCGTTCCCGCGGGCGCGGCCGGCGTGAGAAAATCGACCGCGTCGCGCAAGGCCGCGCGTCCCAGGCTGTAGCCAGGGCCATCGGCGCCCAGCCGGGCGTCGACGACCCGCTCCAGCTCG
Organism: Massilia sp. HP4; assembly: GCF_005222695.1. Lineage (GTDB taxonomy): Bacteria > Pseudomonadota > Gammaproteobacteria > Burkholderiales > Burkholderiaceae_D > Telluria. The sequence goes on from NZ_STGG01000010.1 coordinate 19,756, forward strand.
TCCAGCGCCGCCAGGCAGGCTTCGCAATCGGCCAGCAGCGCCTGCACGAAGGCGGGTTTGGCGCGCGCGCGCACGGCGTCCAGCTCGGCCACCGCTTCCGGTCCCTTGGCGCGCGCCACGTCGCGGGCCTGCAGGGTCAGCGCGCCGCCCTCGGCCAGCGGCATTGTCTTGGCCAGCGGCGCGATGCGGCTCGCCAGCCACGCCAGGTTGCCGATGCGGCGCTCGAAGCCATCCTCGTCGGCCTGCGGGTGCAAGCCGTCCCAGTAGCGTTCGCACAGCGCCGCCACCAGTTTCATGCCATCGGCCAGGCCGCGCATGCCGCCGGTTTTGGCATTGGCCTCGGCCAGCCACACGGCCAGCTGCAAATCCTTGCTGCGCGCGGCCAGCAGAGTCGTGCAACGCTTGCCGACCAGCTTCCAGTCGGCTTCCTTGAGCGCCGTGACCCAGGCGCCCTGCTCCAGCGAAGGATCGTCGGCCAGGCGCGCGCGCGCGATCTCGTCGACCTCGGCCGAGAAGGCCAGGTCCTCGCCGCAGGGATGATCCGGCGCGATCGGCGCCAGCAAGGCTTCCATGTTCAGCATGCTGTGCTCCTTACGCCTGGGTCGGCTCGATCAGGTACTTGAACTTGCCGGCCTTGGTGGCGCCGACCTTCACGCGGGCGATGCCGCCGCCTTCGGCCATGCGGGCCAGCACGCTGTCCGCGATTTCCGGCAGCAAGGTGCCGTTCAAGACATTGTCGACGTTGCGCGCGCCGGAGTCGACCTCCGTGCAGCGCCGCAACACCGCATCCACCAGCGCCTCGTCGTACTCGAACCTGGCCCTGTGGTTGTCCAGCACCCGTGCGCCGATGCGGGCCAGCTTGAGGCGGATGATCTTGGCCAGCACCTCGTCTCCGATCGGGTAGAACGGCACCACCGCCAGGCGCCCAAGGAAGGCCGGCTTGAAATGCTTCATGAGCGCGGGCCGCAGCAGCTCCGACAGCTGCTCGGGCGTGGGCATCGATTCGGGCGGCTGGTTCAGGCACGCTCCCATCAACTGGCAAGACCCCGCGTTCGAGGTCAGGATGATGATCGTGTTGCGAAAATCGATCTGGCGTCCTTCGGCGTCGTCCATCACGCCCTTGTCGAACACCTGGAAGAACATCTCGAGCACGTCCGGGTGCGCCTTCTCGGCTTCGTCCAGCAGCACCACGCTGTACGGATTGCGGCGCACCGCCTCGGTCAGCACCCCGCCCTCGCCATAGCCGACATAGCCTGGCGGCGAACCCTTCAGGCCCGAGACGCTGTGCGCTTCCTGGTATTCGCTCATATTGATCGTGATGAGCTTGCGCTCGCCGCCATACAAGATATCGGCCAGCGCCAGCGCGGTCTCGGTCTTGCCCACGCCCGAGCTGCCGACGAACAGGAATACGCCCTTCGGCTTGTTCGGGTCGTCCAGGTTGGCGCGCGCGGTGCGCACGCGCTGGGCCACCACATTGCTGGCATGCTGCTGGCCGAGGATGCGCTCGTCGAGCATTGATTGGAGACCGACAACAGTGCGGATCTCGTCCTTGACCATGCGGCCCAACGGGATGCCGGTCCAGGCGGCGACGATCTCGGCCACCGTGTGGCCGTCGACCTGCACCGGCACCAGCGGTGCTTCTCCCTGCAGGCCGCGCAGTTTCTCGTTCAGCGCGCGCAAGTCCTTCACACCGCTCTCCATGCCCTGGCCATCGGCCGCTTCCAGCTCGCCGCGCAAGGCGCCGATCTGGCCGGCCAGGATCTGTTCTTGTTCCCAGCGCCGCTGCAGCATTTCCTGCTCGGCGGCGGCGCTGCCGCGCTGCAGGGCCAGGGCGGCCAGCACCTCGCCATGACTGGAAGGTGAGCTGAAACCCGCACTGGCGTCGCGGTTCAGGGCGCTGATGCGGGCATCGAAGCGCTCGATGCGGCGCGTGCAGTCTTCCAGCAGCGCCGGCGTGGCGCTCTGCCCCAGCGCTACCTTGGCGCAGGCCGTGTCCAGTACGCTGATCGCCTTGTCCGGCAACTGGCGGCCGCTGATATAGCGGTGCGACAGGCGCACCGCCTCGGTGATCGCATCGTCATAGACACGCACGCCGAAGTGTTTCTCCATCAGCGGTGCCATCGCGCGCAGCATGGCACTGGCCGTGTCTTCATCAGGCTCCTCGACCTTGATCACCTGGAAGCGCCGGGCCAGCGCGGCATCCTTCTCGAAATACTTCTTGTACTCGCCCCAGGTGGTGGCCGCGATCGTGCGCAGCTCGCCGCGCGCCAGCGCAGGTTTCAGCAGGTTGGCGGCGTCGTTCTGGCCGGCCGTGCCACCGGCGCCGATCATCGTGTGGGCCTCGTCGATGAACAGGATGATCGCGTGGGGGCTCTTCTTGACTTCGTCGATCACGTTCTTGAGGCGGTTCTCGAACTCGCCCTTCACGCTGGCGCCGGCCTGCAGCAGGCCCATGTCGAGCGTGTGGATCTCGACGCCTTTCAAGACATCCGGCACGTCGCCCTGGGCGATGCGCAGCGCCAGTCCTTCGACCACGGCGGTCTTGCCGACGCCGGCCTCGCCGGTCAGGATCGGGTTGTTCTGGCGGCGCCGCATCAGGATGTCGATCGTCTGCCGGATCTCCATATCGCGGCCGATTACCGGGTCGACCTTGCCGTCGCGCGCGCGCCCGGTCAGGCAGGTGGTGTACTGGTCGAGGGCTGGCGTGGCGCGGGTTGCGGCCCGGGTCAGTTCGGACGCTGCATCGGTCCCGGCCGCGGACATCTCCGGTTCCGCATCCTGGACCTCACTGGAACCGCGCGTCAGCCGCTCCAGGTCATGCTTGACGCGATCGAGCGGAAAGCGCGCGAACAGCGGCGAGGCACGCTGCGCCAGCTGGGCCAGCGACGGCTCGGTCAGCAGCGCCAGCAGCAGGTGGCTGCTGCGGATCAGGTTCGGCTGGCCCGTGCCAAGCGAGGCGATCAGCCAGGCATGCTCGAACAGCAGCGGCAGGTGGCGCGAAAACACCGGCGTGCGCGCGCTGCCGGTGGCGAAGCGCCCCACTTCGCGCCGCAGGTCGGCTTCCAGGCCGGTCAGGCTGATGTCGCACTGGCGCGCGATCGCCGCCAGGTCGCTGCCCGGCTGCTCGATCAGGCCCAGGAACAGGTGTTCGACGTCGACCTCGTACTGGCCCAGCCCCACGCAGATGCTGGCGGCGCGGGTGGCAGCGGCGCGGGTGGTGTCGTTCAGCTTGGAGATGAGCGTCTTGAGGTTGATGTCCATCGTGGCTCCTGATAATGGAAAGTACGCCTCAGCCGCGCGCGGGCCGGGCGGTTCGGTTGATCTCGTAGTGCAGCGACGACGGCTGCAGCACCGCATTGAAATTGACCGGCTCGAGCAGGCCGTCGACTGCCAGCCGCGCATGGATCGCGAAGTGCAGGCGGTTGACGTCGCCCGCCTCGGATTCGAGCACCACGCGCACCTCGGAAAGACGCGGCTCGTGCGCGGCGATCGCATCCTCGATGCTGGCGCAGACGGCGGCGCGGTCGACGCTACTGGTCAGGCAAAAGCCGGCGAAGTCGATCAGGCCGTAGTGCAGGATCGAGGCGCGCGCTTCCGGATAGCCGTCCAGGTGCGCGACATCGAGCGCGATGCGGGTATTGAGCAAGGCTTCGAGGTCGCGCGCGACGCTGTCCTTGAGCTGCTCGACGCCCAGCGCGGCGCCGGCAGCGCCGGCGTCGACCATCAGGCGGTCGAGCAGGCCCGGCGTGAAGCCTTTCATGGTGCCTCCCGGGGGATGTCAGGTGCGCAGCGGGCGCGACGCAAGATCGCGTCGCCGCCGCGCCAATGCAACGGCGAACGCCGCTCAGACGATCTTGTTAGCCGCCAGGTCCCAGCCGCCCGAGGTATTGCCGCCGGCGCCGCCGGTCACCTTCTGCTGGGTGTACTTCCACTTGATCTTCGAGAACTTCAGGCCGACCTGCTCCTGGATGATGCAGCCCTCGGACACGCTGGGGCTGATGCCGCCGATCAGGACGTTCTCGAGCTCGATCTCGAAATACTTGATGCGGTCTCCCTGGCCATCCGCGCGCATGAATTCGAGCCTGGCCTTGGGGATCGTCTTGCCGGCCGAGCAGGTCTGCAGCAGGATCGGCGACGCCAGGTCGGCCAGCTTGGTCAACGCGATCTCCTGGTGCTCGCAGCGCTCGGCCGTGTGGCCGCCGCCGGTGGACGCCGTGGCCGAGCGGGGCTGGGTCACGCCCCACGAGACCGCGGTGCACTCGATCCAGTCCTTGTGCTTGTCGTCCATCGATTCGCCCTTGATCCCGTCGATCTGCAGGTACACGTCAATTGCCATGTTCTACTCCAAGTAAGTTAAGAAGTGGTCTAGCTTTTGGTCGACTGCGGAAGCTCCGCGACCAAACGGAGCGAAACAGAGAGTTCATCGAGCTGGAAATGCGGCCGCAGGAAGGACACGGCGCGGTACACGCCGGGCCGGCCCGGCACCTCGGACACCTGCACGCTGGCTTCGCGCAGCGGGAACTGCGCCTTCTGGTCCTGGCTCGCGTTATCGTCGAGCAGGACGTACTGGGTCAGCCAGCGGTTCAGGTAATCCTCGACATTGGAGGCGGCGGCGAAGCTGCCGATCTTGTCGCGCATCATCGACTTCATGTAGTGGGCGATGCGCGAGACGGCGAAGATGTACTGCAGCTGCGACGACAGCACGGCGTTGGCGTTGGCCGCCTCGTTGTTGTACTTGCGCGCCTTCTGGGCCGACTGGGCCCCGAAGAAGGCCGCGTACGAGGTGTTCTTGCAGTGGACCAGCGAGATGAAACCAAGATCGGACAGCTCCTTCTCGCGGCGGTCGGTGATCGCGACCTCGGTCGGGCATTTCAGCGCCACCTCGCCTTCGTCGGTCTTGAAGGTGTGGGTCGGCAGGTTCTCGACCAGGCCGCCGCCCTCGACGCCGCGGATCGCCGCACACCAGCCGTAGTCCTCGAAGGCGCGCGTCAGGCGCGCGCCGAAGGCATAGGCCGCGTTACACCACAGGTATTTGGAATGGTCGCTGCCGTCCACGTCCTCGACGTAGTTGAAGCCCTCGGTCGTCATGCCGTCGGCCGGGTGGTAAGGCAGGCGGCCCAAGAAGCGCGGCAGGCAGAGGCCAACGTAGCGCGAATCCTCGGACTCCCTGAATGCCTTCCACTTGGCGTATTCGACGGTGTCGAATACCTTGGCCAGGTCGCGCGGCTTGCCCAGGTCGCCGAAGCCCTCGACCCCGAACAGCTCCGGGCTGCTCGACGTGATGAAGGGCGCATGGCTGGCGGCGGCCACGTGCGACATCTGCTCAAGGAAATAGATGTCTTCTGGCTGGCGCGAGATCTCGAAGTCGCCGATCAGGGTGCCGTAGGGCGCACCGCCGAAGGTGCCGAATTCTTCTTCGTAGATCTTCTTGAACATCGTGCTCTGGTCGAACTCCATGGCCGACTGGAAGTCCTTGACCAGTTCGCGCTTGCTGGCATTGAGCATGCGGATCTGCAGGTTGGCGCCCGTGGTGCTGTTCTTCACCAGGTAATTCAGGCCAGTCCAGCTGCGCTCGAGCTTCTGGAACTCGGGAGCATGCATCACGGCCGAGAGCTGATCGGAGATCATCCGGTCCAGTTCCGCCAGGCGCGCATCGATGGTGGCCGACAGGTTGGACGAGATCACCATCGTCCCCTGCATCACCTGGGTCACCAGTTCCGAGATCAGGTCGCGCGCGCGTTCGTGCTCGCTGCTCGAGGCGGCCACGCGGCTTTCCTCGACGATCTGGTCGAGCAGCGAAGCATCGAGCTCGGGAACGGCCGCCGCGGCCTTGGTGGTTTCGAGTACCGCCGCCATCTCACTCCTCCCTTTCGTTGTCGCCGCGTGCTTTGCGCAGGCTGTCGAGCTTTTCGGTATTGCCCAGCACCTCGGTCAGGATGTCCTCGAGCTTGTCGTTGCCGGCCAGCTTGTTGCGCAGGTCGGCCAGCTTGGTGCGCGCTTCCAGCAGGCCGGCCAGCGGTGCCACCTGGCGCACCACCGATTCGGGCCGGAAGTCGTCCATCTCGCGAAATTGCAGCTGCACCCCGAACTGGCCGCCTTCAGGCGACAGGTGGTTGTCGACCTTGAAGGCGACGCTCGGCGCGACGGCGCCCAGCACCTCGTCGAAATTGCCGGCATCGACGTTGACGAACTTGCGGTCTTTCAGGCGCTTCTTCTCGGCCGTCGGATCGGCGCCGAAGTCGCCGACCACGCCGACCACGAAGGGCAGTTCCTTGTTCTCGATCGCATCGCCGATCTCGACGTCATAGGTCATCTGCACGCGCGGCGCGCGCACCTTCTGCAAGCGTTTTTGTACGCTTTCACTCTTGGCCATGGCGACTCCGTTAAGGGTGGATTACTTCAGTACGTCGAAAGGACTGGCGCTGCTGGCCGCCGGCCGTGCCGGCGCCGCCACCGCGCTCTGGCTCGGGGTGCGGCGGGTCGCCGCCGCCGGCCGCGTGGCGGGACGCGCATTGACCAGCACCTCTTCGCCCAGGCTGGTGCGCAGCAGCTTGGCCAGGTCTTGCGCTTCGCTGCGCACCGACCCTTGCAGATTGTTCTTGCGGGTCAGGTCGGCCAGCGCCTTGCTGGCCACGCGCAGGCCGCTCACCGCCAGGATGCTGTAGGCCAGCGTATCGTCGGGATCGCGCGCCAGCGCTTCCTGGGCGCTGCTGATGGCGTCGCCGTACTGGGTGGCGTCGAAGCGGATCTGGGCCATGCGTACCCAGGGCTTCTTGTCCACCGGGTGCGCTCTGCTCGCGTCCTTGAGCAGGGTCACGGCTTTTTCGCTTTGCCCGGCCGCGAGCGCGGCATCGGCTTCGGCGTAGATATTCTCGGACACGGCGGCGCGCTTGGCGCTCGCGTTCGTGCCATCGGTGGCGCACCCGGCCAGGGCGGCGACTCCGACCAGCAGGGGTAACAGGCGTTTGCGGAACATGCTCGGCTCTCCAGTGGGTGGACAAGCCCCCATTATTCGCATCGCGCTTGCCGAGAAGTTGTGCACTGTCAATGAAAAGCGAGTTCAGCCGGAGACCGTTGGATGTCGCTTGCGTTTGCGCCCGCTCAGCGCGCCTCGTCGCGGATGGGGTTCAATCCAACGCTGATGCGATAGAACAATTGCGAGGAGAACGGCGATGAGGATGTCTTACCGAGTCGTGGCAGGTGCACTGGCGGCGTTGCTGGCAGGCTGCGGCGGCGCGGCGCTGGCGCCACTGGCCAGCGCGGCCCTGGAAGCGGCCGGCTTGCGCAAGCCGGCCGAACTGCCCGAATCACAAAAACCCCCACGCAATGTGCCACTCAAGCTGCATGCCGCCACGCGCCTGAACGTGAACGCCAGCGGCCAGCCGCTGGCCCTCGCCGTGCGCCTGTACAAGCTGCGCCAGAAGGATGCCTTCGAAGGCGCGCCCTACGCCACCTTCCTCGATCCGCGGCTGGAACGCGAAAGCCTGGGCGCCGACCTGGTCGAGGTGCGCGAAATCATGCTGGTGCCGGGCCAGCGCTATGAGATCACCGAGAAAGTGGCGCGCGAAGCCGGCCACCTGGGCATCGTGGCCCTGTACCACACCCCGGCCGCGGGACGCTGGCGCACGTCGGTAAGCAGCCTGGACGCCGAAAAGGATGGCCTGAGCATCGGCCTGCGCGATGAGCGTCGGATCTGCAAGGGTGGAAGCAACGGCAGCGCTGGCCTCTGTGCGCTGTCAATAGTCGTTCGTAACTTTCCTGCAAGCTGATTCTTTCAGAAACGTCGAGGAGGCAATGTGAGCATGCCATCCAAGGTCTTATGGGGCGAGGGATTGTTCTTGCGGCCCCAGCATTTCCAGCAACAGGACCGCTACCACGAGGCGCGCCTGAACCAGACCGCCTGCGCCATGCACCCGTATTGCTGGGGCGTGCGCAAGCTGGCGGTCGACCTCGACGCGCTGCGCAGCGACATCCTGCGCATCGACGAGCTGTCGCTGCTGTTCCCGGACGGCGAGGTGGTGCGCGCGCCGGGCGATGACGTGCTGCCGCCGCAGGTGCGCCTGGGCGACCTGCCGCCGGCGCTGCAGACCGTCACCTACCACGCCGCCCTGCCGGCGCTGCGCACGCATGGCGACAACTGCGCCAATGGCCTCGACAGCCTCGAGACCATCGACGTGCGCTTCGGGCGCCATGAGCGCGAGACCCAGGACCTGTACACCCAGGCCGCCGACGCCCCGGTAACCTACCTGCGCAAGGCGCTGCGCCTGGTGGCCGACAGCGAGCCGCTCGAGGCGTACGAGAGCTTTCCGCTGCTGCGCCTGCGCCGCGTGGCCACCGGCGGCTTCGAGCTAGATCCCGGCTTCATCCCGCCCAGCATGTCGATCGACGCGGTCGGCAGCCCCGGCGCCGGCCTGTATGTCGGCCTGGCGCGGCTGATGGAAAAGCTGCTGGCCAAGGTCGGCGCACTGTACGGCGACCTGCGCGAGCCGAGCCGCAACGTGGTCGAGATCCGCGGCGGCGACGTCTCGTCGTTCTGGCTGCTGCACACGGCCAGCGCCGGCTACGCGGCGCTGGCCCACTACCTGCACCACCGCGAGCTGCACCCCGAGCGCCTGTACGGCGCGATGCTCGAACTGGCCGGCGGCCTGATGACCTATTCGCGCAGCTACCGGCTCGAAGACCTGCCCTCCTATGTCCACGCCGATCCCGGCCCGCAGTTCGCGCGGCTGGACGGCATCATCCGCGACCTCCTGGACACCGTGATCTCATCCCGCTACTTCACCATCGCCCTGCACAAGGACCGCCCGTCCTACTACCTCGGCGCGCTCGACTCTGGCCGCATCAATGGCCAGACCACCCTGTATCTGGCGGTGGCGGCCGACATGCCGGCGCTGCGCCTGGTCGAGGCGGTGCCGCTGCAGTTCAAGGTCGGCGCCCCCGAAGACGTCGACAAGTTCGTGCTGTCGGCGCTGCCCGGCGTGAAGCTGGTGCACGCGCCGCAGGTGCCGAGCGCGATTCCGGTGCGGCCCGATACCTATTACTTCGTGCTCGAGAACCGTGGCGCGCTGTACGAGGCGATGCTCAAGGCCCAGTCGATCTCGGTCTACGTGCCGAATGGCGTGCGCGAACTGCGCCTCGAACTGATCGCGGTGTCGGCATGAGCGCCTTCGTCGAGCGCCGCGCCGCGCGACGAGGCGAGGATGGAAAACTCGCCAACCGCCGCCAGCGGCTGGTGGACATCATGTACGAAGGATTCCATGCGCTGTTCCTGCTCAAGAACGGCTGCGGTCCGCAGGACAAGGGCGCCTTCGCCGACAATATGACGGCCTTCCTGGCCGACGTCGACCGCAGCGCCAAGGCGCTCGGCATCGCGGCCGAGGACGTGACGGCGGCCAAGTATGCCTACTGCTCGGCGGTGGACGAGATCATCCTGCGCTCGTCGTACGAGGTGCGCGAAGCCTGGGAAACCCGGCCGTTGCAGCTGCGCGTGTTCGGCGACCAGCTGGCCGGCGAGCACTTCTTCCACCGGCTGGAAGACTTGCGCGCGAAGGGGGCGCAGCAGGTCGAAGCGCTCGAGGTCTTCCATATGTGCCTGCTGTTGGGTTTCCAGGGCCGCTACGCGCTGGACGGCAAGGACAAGCTGGACTACCTGGTGGCGCGCCTCGGCGACGAGATCGCGCGCATGCGCGGCCGCACGCGCGGCTTCGCGCCGCACGCCGAGCGGCCCGACCAGGTGGTCAACCGCTTGCGGAGCGACCTCTCGCTGTGGGTGCTGGCGGCGGTGTTCACGCTGGCGGGGATGGGCGCCTACCTGGGCTTCCGGACCGTGCTGGGCAACGAATCCGAAGTCGCGCTGGCGCACTACAACGACCTGGTCAAGCTGCCGCCGAAGGCGGCACATGTGACCATCACGCTGCCATAGAGATGGGAGAGTCCCGGGCCGACATGGCCCGGGGCGCGATGCCCTACTGGATCACCTTGAACTCGATCCGCCGGTTGCGGGCCTTGCCTTCCGGCGTGCGGTTGTCGGCCACCGGCCGGTCCGGGCCCTCGCCCGACACCGCGATCGATTCTTCCGCAATGCCCTGGCCCACCACATAGGACTTGACCGCCTCGGCGCGCGCCTGGCTCAGCGACAGGTTGCCGGCGCGCGAGCCGGCGTCGTCGGTGTGGCCGATCACCTCGACCTTGACGCCATCGAGCTTCTTGAGCGCCGCCGTCATCCCGTCCAGCACCTCGGTGCCGGCCGGGGTGAGTGTGGCCTTGCCCGACTCGAATTCGATGATGCGGTCGGCCAGCGCCGCGTCCAGCACGCTTTGCTGGGACACGGTCACCCGCAGGCCGTTGTTGACCGTATAGGTCGGATTGAGCCTGGCCGCGATCTCGCCGGCGATCTGCTGGCGCTGGGCCTCGCTGGCCACGTCGCCCCGCAGGCTGACACTATTGCCCTCGACTTTCAGCTGGCCGCCCTTCACCAGCCGCAGGTTGGGTCCGATCAGGCTGCCGACGTAGTTGTTCCAGTTGGCCGGCGTCGACACGGTGCCGACCGACAGCTGGTCGACCACCCGCGGCGCGCCATAGACGGCGCGCAGTCGCTCGAGCAGAGCGGCCTTGGTGGCTTCGTCGGCGACCATGCCGCTGACCATGACCGGGGCCTCGGTGGCGGGTGGCGTCTGCGCTGCCGCCGGAAAGCCGGCGGCCAGCCCGAGCAACAGGCAAAGGATGCGAGGTTTCACGTCAGGCTCCAATGAAGGTCTTCATGAACAGGTCGCGCGCCAGCGACAACGGCAGGTCGGGCTGGGCCAGGTGGCTCGACAGCTGGCGCACGTCGGCGTCGAACTGCAGCTGTTCGTCGATCCAGGCCGTGTCCAGCAAGCGCACATGGAGCTCGGCGCCGACCAGCGGATCGATCACCGCGCGCAGGGTCTCGGCCAGCGCCGCGCAAAAACCCACCACCAGCACCGGTTTCTCTTCCTGGCGCGTGATGAACAGCGCCAGGTCGAACTGCGCGCGGCGCAAGAAAGGCGCGATCAATTCGAGCCAGAAGCCGGCGACGGAAAAGCGCGCCGACGCATCCTGCGGCAGCGGCAGCACCAGGCTTTTGTGCAGCTCGGTCGGCTGGCTGTGCATCACCGGCTGCAGCAGCAAGCCCAGCGCCAGTACCAGGCGCGCCGCGCCACAGCGATCGAGCAAGGAATCGAGCGACGCGATCGTACCCTGCTCCATCCAGCGCGCCAGCCCCCCTTCGTCTCCCAGCCCGATGGCGCTGTCGGCGATCGCCTGCAGGTAGGCCGCCGGATCGCCCTCGCCCAGCACCTTGGGGCAGATCTCTTCCAAAAACACCCATAGCGGCGCAAAAGCCAGCGGACAGCGGGCGACGAAGGCCGCCGGATCGTTCACCGCCAGCGTGCGGGTGGCAAGGAAGGGAAAACGCCGCCCCGACTGGTCGTGGCTGGCCAGCAGGTGGCCGGCCACCGCGTGATGGCGCGCCGGCCCGACCAGGGCAAAGCTGACCGGCGCCATCGCGTCGTAATGAAAGCGCCAGCGCGCGTCCGACGGCAGCAGCGTCATCACCTGGGCCAGCCAGGCGTCGAGCATGCCGATCGCGGCCGGGTCGTGGGCCAGCTTGACGAAGTCGGCGCGGGCCGGCACCTTGCCGAAGTAGCCGATGCGGTCCGCGCGCATCATTGCGCTCCCGCGCTGGCCAGCGCCGGCGCCCCGCCTTGGGCTGGCTCGTGGCGGCCGACGATGGCCGGCGGCAGGCGCAGGCCGCGGAAGCCCTGGGCCTGGCCTTGGGCCCCGCCCGTCGATTGCGGGCTGCTGACGATCTTCAGGTCGACCGCCACCGACACGTTCTGCGCCGACCAGCGCAGCTCGAACACGCCGCCATCCTTGCGCTTGCGCTGCGCCGCCTCGAACAGGCGCTGCAGGCCGAACTGGCCGGGCTGGTTGAACAGTTCGACCGTGCGGCCGTCGAAGGTCACCGCCGAGACCCTTGCCCCTGAGACGCCTTGCGGCCCCGGATGGACCATATTGCTCCAGGTGGGCGGCGTGTTCCGGTAGCGCAGCTGCTGGCCGTCGATCTCGAGCGTGTATTCGAGCGTGCCGGGCGCGCTCAGGGGCAGCACCTGGAACACCGTCTGGGCCGCGCCGCTGGCGGCCACGCCATTGTTCGACAGCGGCGCCACCCAGCCCGGGAAGGCGGCCACCGCCTGCGGCGCCAGCGAGATGCCGATGTCGGCCCAGGTGCGCGCCGCCAGCACGTCGCCGCGCCGCACCACCAGCGGTCCCATCGAGGTATTGACGAACCTGGCCACCGCGCCTTCCGGACCGAACACCTGGCCGATCTCGCCCGGCGTGGCTTCGACGCTGGAATCCTGGGTGAACGGGTACTTGGTCGCCAGCGTGCGGGAAAACGGCTCGACCACCTGCGCCTGCCAGGTCTTGTTGATCTCGGCCTCGGACGGCAGCACGATCATGGCGAAGGTCTGGGTCAGCGGGCGCACCAGCAACGGACGCAGCGCCCCTTTCTGGCTGTCGCTCATCCCGGTCAGCATCTGCTCGTCGACGTAGCGCAGCGCGTCGGCCAGCTCGGAGCCGCTGCCTTCCAGCGTCTGCTGCATGAACTGCTTGGCGCCAGGGCCGGGATCGCCCTGGTTCTTCAGCGCGTTCAAGCGCGTGCGCAGGCGCGACAGGGCGTCGAGGTAGCCGGTCATCAGCGACGCTTCCTTTTCCCTGGCGCCGACCAGGCGCGCCACGCCGGCGAATTCGCGGCCGATCGGGCCAGCGCCCTGTTGTTGCTGGGCCAGCAGCTGGCTTGGGTCGACCGTGTCGGCCAGGGTGCGCGCGTCAGACGGCGCACGGCGCAGGATCACCTGCTTGACCCACTCGATCACGCCGCGCTCGGTCTTGCCGACCGGCGCACGCAGCCCGCCCGGATTGTCCCAGGCCGTCTCTTCGTAGATCGTGCGCAGCAGCTTGGCGATTGGCGAGGCCTGCGGGTCGCCCAGGCGGTTCATGGCCTGCACGCTGGCGTCGAAGCCGCGCAGGTCGGCGATCGCCACGCCCTGCACGAACCTGGTCCACTCGCGCGCGTAGTCGGCTTTATACAGATCGATCAGCGCCTTCTGGATCTGCTCCGGGCTGCCTTCCAGGGTCAGATCGTCGCGCGCCGTGGTCTTGAGCACCCAATCGACCGTGTTCAGCTCCTTGTTGGACGCATCGCGGATCGCGCCGAGCACGAACTTGTCCCAGGCCGCGCGGGTGAAGGCGCCGCTGACGGCGTGGCTGCCGGCCACCAGCGCCGCATCCTGCTCGCCGACGATGCGCGCCACCGTGACCGCCGGGAAGCGCGTGGCGGCGCGGGTCTTGATGTCGGCAAACACGCGCTCGCGCGCCGGCGTGCCGCGCACCACCCGCCGCAGGTGTTCGCGCGTGGTGTCGAGCAGCCCCAGCTTGGTGGCGACCTGCGGCCAGGCCGGATCGTTGATATGGGCCAGGTGGAAGGTCATCAGGCGCTCGGCGCTGCGAATCATCTGCTCGCGCGGCATGCTGCCGCGGTTCGCTTCCAGCCAGCCGCGCCAGTAGCGGGTCAGCTGGTCGTTCAGGTGGCCCGGCTCGGCATGCGCCTTATTGCCCAGCATCAGATAGGTCTTAAGCGCGTTATAGGCATCGCCGACATTGGTGGGCGACGCATGCTGGTAGGGCTGGCCCGGTTTCGCGGCCGGGGTGGCCACCTGGCTCGATGGATCGAGGCCGGCCGCGTTATTGTTCACCTCCGCCAGCATGGTCTCCAGCGCGCCGGTGACCGGTTCCACCATCACCGCGCGTACCCCGGCGAAGTATTCGTCGCGCAGTTTGCGCGCCAGGACCTCGCCCTGGTACAGGCCGAAGCCCAGCGCCCACGGCTTGTCGTCGGCATAGCGCTCGAGCTGCTCGATGCGATCTTGCAGGATGTCGAGCGCCTCCAGGCGCGACTGCAGGTCGATGCGCCCTAGCTGCAGTTTCTTGACCTTGTCGAGGTCCGACTGCACATTGGCGACCAGTTGGCGGTTGCCCATATACGACCACGACCAGCCGCCCATCGCGCATCCGAGCAGGATGGTGGCGGCGAAGAAGGCGCCCAGCTTCCAGCGCGCCGCCGCGGGATTCGTGTAGCGCTTGACCAGATCGCGGTCGGCGAAGATCACCTTGCGGAACAGCTCGAGCAGAAAGTATCCCGACTGCGCGCCGGCCTGCTCGGCCTCACCACCCTTCTTCTCTTGCAGCGCCAGGTCGAAGCGGCTGGCCACGCGCCGGCTCGACAGGTCTTGCACGCTGCCTTCCTGCAGCGCGCTGGTGAAATAAAAGCCGCGGAACACGGGCTTGAACTGGTAGGTGTTTTCTTCGAACAGAGTGGCAAGAAAGGCCCGCAGCGGGGTGCGGATCGCGGCGAACTCCAGCGGGAAGGTGAACACGCCGGAACGCATCGCCGTGCTGCGGTTGGCGCCCATGCCGGCCAGGCTCATTTCCTTCAGGCCGTCGACCAGCTCGTCGAAGTGTTCGTCGAAGAAGGCCAGCACGTCCTGCGGCGCGCTGCGCCGGTTGTAGCGCAGCGTCGCGCCCCAGATGCGCTCGCGCTCGGCCTGCTCGCTGTCGTGGAAAAAGTCGAGGAAGCCGGCCACCAGGTCGGCCTTGGTAAAGATGACGTAGACCGGCGCATGCACGCCCAGGCGCTCAGTCAGTTCCTGCACCCGGGTGCGCAGGTTCTTTGCCAGTTCGTGCGAGGCGGTGGCCGGGCCGGCCACCAGCTCGGCCACGCTGACGGCGATCAGGATGCCGTTGATCGGCGCGCGCTGGCGGTGCCGCTTGAGCAGGTCGAGGAAGCCGAACCACTCGGCGCGGTCGTCATCCTGCATCGAATAGCGCCCGGCGGTGTCGAGCAGGATGCCGTCGGTGGTAAAGAACCAGTCGCAGTTGCGGGTGCCGCCCACGCCCTGCAAGGCCTTGTTGCCGGGGATCGGGAACGTCAGGCCCGAACGCACGATGGCGCTGCTCTTGCCGGCCGCCGGGTTCCCGATGATCATATACCAGGGCAGCTCGTACAAGGCCGCCGCGCCGCGCATCAGGCCCAGCTTGGAGCTCTTGATGGTGCCGACCGCCTCCAGCAGGTGTTTGCGCAACACCGCAATATCTTCCTTACCCCCAGCGTCCTTGCCGCCCTCGTCCCTGGCGCCGACGGTGGCGATGGCGGTGGCCAGCTTGCGCGCCTTGCGCGCACGCCAGGCGCGCCGCACCATCCACCAGATGCCCCAGCAGGCCAGCAAGGCCAGGCCGCCGATCGCGGCCCACACGATGCCGACGCCGAGCAGGCCGGCGCCGATTACCAGGATGGCCGCCAGCGCGGCGAGACCGATCGCGGCCAGCACGCGGCTATCGGTCAGGAATTTCCAGAGTCGGGCCATGGCGGGGTCTCTTGTAGAAAAAGCTCACAGGAAATGGTCGCACGGGCAAACGGCACGCTGCTTGACTCTGCGCAATGCGGCCAAAATCCGAAAAACTGCGCAACAATGACGTGATCGGCTCTTCAGCGCTGCATCACGCCGCGCATCCGCAATTCGATATGGCCGAAATCCATCATCTTCCAGCGCCCGCCCCAGGTCAGGCCCAGCGATTCGGCCACCTGGCCGTACAGCTCATAGCCGCGCATGGCCCAGGGATCTTTCTCCGAAATCACTAGCTTGCCGTCGCGCAAGAAGGCGCAATCGGCCGCCAACCCATACTGGTGCCAGCTCTGGAAGGCGCGCGCATTGGTGACGTGGCCGCCGGCCGCCGCCAGCTCGTCCTGGCGCGCCGGGCTGCGATAGCCTTCGAGCAGCGCCATCTCGTAGCCGTGCTGTTCCTTCATGATCTTGAACGCCAGCAGCAGGCGCTGGCTGAAATCGGGATGCAGCAAGCCCCAGTTACGGCTGGCATTGACCAGCATCGGCCGCACCAGTTCGACCTCCGCCGTGGTGAATGCGCCGGGCGGCAGCGCCACCGGCGGCACCAGTTGCTCGCCAGCCAATAGCGCCGCCACCTGCTCGTCGGGCAAGGCGGCACTGCCCTCGTACACCGGCAGCATCGATGGATTGCTCAGGGCCAGCGCCAGCAGCGACGGGATCAGCACCGCCGGCGCGCCGATCGCCAGCAGCACCCGGTGGCGGCGCAGGCCTTGCACCACCCGCTCGCGGAGCGACAACGCCACGCTGTCGCGCATGGCTTCGGCAGCGCGCGTCCGGGCGTGGCGCCAGGCGCCGGCACGGTCGGCCAGGCCGCGCACGGCATGGACGCCGCGCGACACCAATGCGCGTCCGCTTGGAAAAAGAACAAGCCAAGCCAGGCCGGATGCAAGACAAACGTACAGAAGGGCGATAAAGATCAGCATCGGACTCCCCAGGATTGTTTCTAATCAGAACAGGAGAAGCCAATCTTAGGAGTAATGTCGTGCGTCCATCAGACGAAAATCAAGACAACCGCATGCATGCCCATCTGCGCCCCAACCTGATGTCGTCGTCGCGCCGCGCCGGCCATGAAGACAGCATACTTGCCAAGCTCGAGCGAGAGCCAGCGCGGCGCAAGGGCGTCGGCAATGGCCCGCGCCTGGCCTGGTATGGGACGGCGGCCATGGTCGCGCTGGGATTGACGGCGACCCTGGCCTGGCTGGCGGCCGGCACCGGCCCGGCGCCGCTCGCGATGGCCCGCTCCGATGACGCCCCTCCCGCTGCGGCCAGCGCCCCGCCGGCGCCGCTCGAGACGGCCCTGATCGTCGACGCAGCGCCGGAAGCTGCCGTGGCGCCGCCGCCGGCGCCGGTTCTCCCGCTGCGGCTGCTCGAACCGGCTCCGGTGCAAGTCGATCCGGCCAAGGTGACGCCACCCGTGGCAAAGGCGGCCCCGCCGCGGCGTGTGGAACCGCGCGCCGCGCCGCCGGCACGTGCCCGCGCCCAGGCGGCGCGCCCGGCGCCGCGCCAGGCTACCCGCACGGCGCGCACGGTCAACCCCGCGCGCGCCGGCGAGACGCCTGACGATAGCGACGTCGCGCTGATCTCGGCCGTGATCTACCACGCCAACGGCCACGCCGCGCCCGACGACGTCGAAGCGCCCGCCGCCTGCGGCGACGAGTCTTGCCGCGTGCGTCCTTCTCGCTAGGACCGTTGTAAAAACGTCCGCGCCTGGATGCGGCGCGGGCAAACTGCCGGGCAACCGGGGCCGGAAAGCGCTATACTGTATATAAGCACAGGTAGGCGTTTCGGTCATGATCAGGGTGTTGGAAAACGAGTTTTATTATCTGGATAACTTCCAGCGCGTCCTCGATTGGATCGGCGCCCGCTATGGCGACCTGCTCGACGACGGCGAACGCGCCTTCCTGGCCGCCTTTCCCGCCCTGCCGCACAATGCGCGCGCCCTGTTCGTACGCATGGTCATGCGCAAGGGCAATCTATTCCGCGCCAGCAAACTGGCGTATGCAGAAATCGGCTGCCCGATCGATGCCGCCGGGCACCTGCTCGGCACCGGCTGGATCGAGGCCGACCCCAAGCTCACGCTTGACGAATTGTTCGACCTGCTATCCAAGCCCGAACTCGCCGACGCCTTCGGCGCGCAGTTGCAGCGCAAGACCGCGCGCAAGGAAGAACAGCTCGACGCCCTGCGCGCCGTGTTTCCCGAGGCGCGGCGCTTTTCCGGCTGGCATCCGGCCTGTCCCGATGTCGCCTGGCGCATCCTGGTCAAGCCGCTGTGCGACCGCCTGCGCCTGGTCTTCTTCGGCAACCTGCACCAGGGATGGACCGATTTCGTGCTGTCCGACCTGGGCCTGTTCCGCTACGAGACCGTCGATATCTCGCCCGCCTCGCGCGGATTCCGCCGGCGCGCCGACGTCGACCACTACCTGCAGCTGCATGCCTGCCGCGAGCGCTTCGCCGCCGGCGAAGACGTCGACGATGTCATGCGCGACCTGCCGCTGCACGCCTTCGACAACGACTGGCTCGAAAGCCGGCGCGAAAAGCTCGTGTTCCACATCGGACAGCACTACGAAAAGCTGAAGGACTGGGATGGCGCCTACGCCGCCTATGCGCGCTGCCGTTTTCCCGGCGCGCGGGCGCGCGCGATCCGGGTTCTTGAAAAACACGAGCGCTTCGACCAGGCCCACGCCCTGCTGACCCTCGCCCAGGCCGAACCCGAGAACGAGGCCGAGCGCCAGCACCTGTCCCGCATCGCGCCACGACTGGCGCGCCGCCTGGGCCATCCGCGCCTGGCCGCGCGCGGCAAGACGGCGGTCGACCGCATCGAGCTGAGCCTGGCGCCGCCAAACGGCGAGCGCTGGGTCGAGGGCGCCGTGCGCGGCCACCTCCACCGCGATGAAGCGCCCGTGTTCTACGTCGAGAACGCGCTGGCCAATTCCCTGTTCGGCCTCTTGTGCTGGCGCGCCGTGTTCGCGGCGATTCCGGGCGCCTTCTTCCACCCCTTCCACCGCGGCCCGGCCGACCTGCACAGCGCCGACTTCCACCAGCGCCGGCAACAGGAATTCACCGCCTGCCTGGCGGAGCTGGACAGCGGCAGCTACCGCGACACGATCCGCCGCAACTACCGGGAAAAGGCCGGCCTGCAGTCGCCGTTCGTGCACTGGGATGGCATCACGCCCGATGTCATCGAGCTGGCCCTGGCCTGCATCCCACCCGCCCACCTGCGCAGGTGGTGCGAGCGCATCCTGGCCGACGTCAAGGAAAACCGCACCGGCTTTCCCGACCTGATCCAGTTCTGGCCGGGCGAAGGCCGCTACCTGATGATCGAAGTGAAGGGCCCCGGCGACCGCCTGCAGGACAACCAGCTGCGCTGGATCGACTACTGCGCCGCGCATGGCATGCCGGTATCGGTGTGCTACCTGCAGTGGCTCGAATCCGACATGGCGGCATAAGCACACGTGAGCTACACCATCGCCGTACGTGCCCTGTGCGAGTTCACCGCCAAGCAGGGTGACCTCGACCTGCGCTTTACTCCCTCTCCCAGCGCCCAGGAAGGCATCGCCGGCCACGCCGTGGTGGCCGGCCGCCGCGGCGACGGCTACCGCAGCGAGGTCGCGCTGTCGGGCCAGTGGAACGAGCTGCATGTGCGCGGCCGCGCCGACGGCTACGACGCCAATGAAAACCTGATCGAAGAGGTCAAGACCCATCGCGGCCGTGTCGACGCCATTCCCGACAACCACCGCCACCTGCACTGGGCCCAGCTGCGCGTCTACGGCCACCTGATGTGCCAGGAGCAGGGCATGGACGCGGTCAAGCTGGCGCTGGTCTACTACGACATCGTCAGCGGCGTAGAAACCGTGCTGCGCGAGACCCGCGACAGTGCCTGGCTGCGCGCGCACTTCGAGCAGCTGTGCGAACGCTTTTCGCACTGGGCCGCCAGCGAAGCGGCCCACCGCGCGGCGCGCGACGCCGCCCTTGGCGAATTGCGCTTCCCGCACGCCGACTTTCGTCCCGGCCAGCGCCAGCTCGCCGAGGGCATCTACCGCGCCAACGCCAGCGGACGCTGCCTGCTGGCCCAGGCCCCGACCGGCATCGGCAAGACCGTGGGCAGCCTGTTCCCGGTGCTCAAGGCCATGCCGCGCGAGAAGCTGGACAAGGTATTCTTCCTGGCCGCCAAGACGCCGGGCCGGCGCCTGGCGCTCGATGGCGCCGCGACCTTATGCGCGGCCAGCCAGGCGCCGCTGCGGGTGCTGGAACTGACCGCGCGCGACAAGGCCTGCGAGCATCCCGACAAGGAGTGCCATGGCGAATCCTGTCCGCTGGCGCGCGGCTTCTACGACCGCCTGCCGGCCGCGCGCGTGGCCGCGGCCGCGGTGCCGGTGCTGGACCGCGACGCGCTGCGCGAAGTCGCGCTGGCACATGAGGTCTGCCCCTACTACCTGGGCACCGAGATG
This sequence comes from Massilia sp. HP4, assembly GCF_005222695.1. Taxonomy (GTDB): domain Bacteria; phylum Pseudomonadota; class Gammaproteobacteria; order Burkholderiales; family Burkholderiaceae_D; genus Telluria. The sequence continues at coordinate 39,686 of NZ_STGG01000010.1, forward strand.
GCACGCTGGGCCGACATGATCGTCGGCGACTACAATTATTATTTCGACGGCAGCGCCATGCTGTACGCGCTCGCGCTGAACAACGGCTGGAAGACCAGCGTACTGGTCGACGAGGCCCACAACCTGGTCGGCCGCGCGCGCTCGATGTACAGCACCGAACTCGATCGCGAACAGCTGCGCCTGGCGCGCGCCGCTGCGCCGCCGGCCATCAAGAAGGCATTGGAGCGCGTCGGCCGCGCCTGGACCGCGGTCGACAAGACGGCGCCGGCGCCGTACCAGCTATTGGAAAAGATCCCGTCCAGGCTGGTCGACACGCTGCAGGAAGCAGGTAGCGCCATCAACGAACACCTGGCCGCCTTCCCCGGCCCGCTCGAGCCCGACCTGCAGCGCTTTTACTTTGGCGCGATGCAGTTCGTGCGCCTGGCAGAATCGTTCGGGCCGCACTCGCTGTGCGACCTCCAGCGCGACGCCGACCGCCCCACCCTGCGCGATTCGACCATCTGCATCCGCAATGTGGTGCCGGGGCCCTTCCTCGGCCCGCGCTTTGCGGCCACGCATTCGAGCACCCTGTTCTCGGCCACGCTCGGTCCCTGGCATTACTGCCTCGATACGCTCGGCATGCCGGAAGACACGGCCTGGATCGAGGTCGAGTCGCCGTTTCGCGCCAGCCAGCTCGAGGTCCATGTCGCGCATGGGATTTCGACCCGCTACCAGCGGCGCGCCGCCTCGGTGCAGCCGATCGCCGAACTGATCGCGCGCCAGTACCGCGAACGGCCCGGCAACTACCTGGCCTTCTTCAGCAGCTTCGATTATCTCGACCAGGTGGCGCAGGCGCTGGCGCGGCTGGACCCGGGCATTCCGGCCTGGCGCCAGGAACGGCGCATGAGCGAGCACGAACGGCAAGGCTTCATCGACCGCTTCGCCATTGGCGGCGCGGGCGTCGGCTTCGCCGTGCTGGGCGGCGCCTTCGGCGAAGGCGTCGACCTGCCGGGCGAGCGCCTGATCGGCGCCTTCGTGGCCACCCTCGGCCTGCCCCAGGTCAATCCCGTCAACGAGCAGTTGCGCGAGCGGATGCAGGACTTGTTCGGCGCAGGCTACGACTACACCTATCTGTATCCGGGCATCCAAAAGGTGGTGCAGGCGGCCGGCCGCGTGATCCGCACCGAGCAGGATCGCGGCGTGGTGTGGCTGATCGACGACCGCTTCGCCCAGCCTGGCATCCGGGCCCTGATGCCAGCCTGGTGGGAACTCGAATCGCGGCAAAATTCACGTTAAGAGTTCGCGCACCTTCTGGTAACCGCTGCGGCTGATGGGAAGCTTCGCTCCGCCCTTGAGCACCGCGCAATGATTATCCTTGCTGACCGGCTCGATGCGCTCGACCGCGCCGACATTGACGATATACGAGCGGTGGATGCGCACGAACACGGCGCCATCGAGCTGCGCTTCGAGTTCCGACAGGCGCTGGTGCTTCAGGTAGGCCTTGCCGCCGGCGCAGACCTGCACATAGTCGTCCTGGGCCTCGATATAATCGATGCTGCCAACGGCGACCACGTGCACGCGGGCGCCGTCGCGGATCAGGATGCGCTCGAGCGGCTGCTGGCGCGCCTGCGCCTCCTTTACCACCGCCTCGATCCGGGCCGGCTGCGGCGCGCGCAGGCGCACCTGGGCTAGCGCCTCGGCCAGGCGCTCGCGCGAAAACGGCTTGAGCAGGTAGTCGACCGCATGCACCTCGAAGGCGCGCAGCGCGAACTGGTCATAGGCGGTGGCGAAGACATAGTGCGGCTTGCTGCCGGCCAGCTCCACTACCTCGAAGCCGTCCAGCTTGGGCATCTGGATGTCCAGCAAGACCAGATCCGGTGCATGTTCGGCGATCGCCTTCACCGCCTCGAAACCGTTGGCGCACTCGCCCACGATCTCGACATCCGGGTGCGCCGCCAGGTATTCGCGCAGCAGCGCGCGCGCCAGGTGTTCGTCGTCCACGATCAGGGTTCGCATCCCTTACTCTCCTGTATCCGCGGGCAGCACCAGGTCCACCCGAAAGGTATTGTCAACGCGTGTCGCATGCACGCTCGCTTCGATCCCGTATGCCGCCAGCAGGCGCTCGCGCACATTGGCCAGGCCGATGCCGCCCCCCACCTTCGTCGTCGCTTCCGGATCGACGTCGTTTTCCACCCGCAGCCTGAGCTGCGAACCGGCGCGCTCGGCCCGCACCCGCACCACGCCGCCTTCGAGCAGTTGGCCGATGCCGTGCTTGACCGCGTTCTCGACCAGCGGCTGCAGGATCATCGGCGGCAACAGGCAGGCCTCTGCATCCGCGCTCACCTGGCGCTCGAAACCCAGGCGCGGGCCGAAGCGCACCCGTTCGATCGCCAGGAAGCGCTCGACCAGTTCCACCTCGGCCCCCAGCGTCACCTTGCGGTGCGCTTCCAGCCCCAGCGTATGGCGAAAGAAGCCCGCCAGCTGCAAGGTCATGTCGCGCGCCGCGCCGGCATCGATCGCGGTCAGGGCGCTGATCGAGTTGAGGCTGTTGAACAGGAAGTGCGGATCGATCTGGGTGCGCAGCATGCGCAGCTCGGCGTCCTGGGCCAGGAGCTTCAGTTCGAGCTCGCGCCGCTCGAGGCCGCGCGCACGCTCGAACTCCAGCGCCAGGTAGTGGCCGCAGGCCGTCATCCCGTACAGCAGCACGCCGACGCCGAACATCACCGCCGTCAACGCCCGTGACATGACGACGCCCTGCCCCTGGCTTTGCGGCGCCAGCCACTGCCACCACGCCGCCCAGCCGGACGCCGCCGCGCACCACAGCAGGGCCGCAAACACGGCGGTGAGGAAGAACACCCCCAGCACCGCCGGCATGGGCTTTCTCCCCAGCGGATAGGCGCGGCACAGGTAATACGCCGAGAAGCCGCACACGGCGGCGTAGACCAGCACCAGCGGCAGCGCGAACAGCAGGCTGGCCGCCAGGCCGGCGCCGCTGGTCGCATCCAGCAGGCCGGCCAGCATCAGCCCCAGCATCAGCCAGGCCGCGAGGTATAGCGCGGCGCTGCGCCGCGCCCAGAAGCCGCCGCCCATCAGTTGCGGATTTCCACGCCACCCATGATCGCGTAGCCGCGGATGACCAGGCGCTTGCTGCTATCTGGCGGCGCGATGGTCTTCTCTTCGAAGCCGCCCAGGATCGGCGTGCCCTGCAGGACGACGTCCCAGTCGGGCGGACACTTGATGGTGACGCCGCCCCAGAAGGCGAACACATTGATCACCGCCTCGCCCCGGATCGAGGCGCCGCGCATATCGAGTTCGCAGCCGCCCATCACCGCCGTGATCTCGCCGCCGCGGAAATCCTGGGTGGTGACGCGGCGCTCGTAGGCGCCCAGGATGGCGGTGACGTCCACTACCTCGCCGGCGCCGACGGCGACGCCGTCGGCCATCGCCACGCCATGCTCGACCGCGCGCTTGCTGCGCACCGCCTTCGCCACCAAAAAGCCGCCCAGGCCGATCAGGACCAGCGGCCAGATGGTACGCCAGCTGAAGTCGATGATGTCCATCCGGTCCAGCATCAACAGGATGCCGATGCCGACCAGGCCGCCCCCCAGCAGGGTGCCGCCCTGGGTCCGGGTATCGCACAGCTTGACGGTGCCGACGATGACGAACAACATCGGCCAGAACGAGAAGGCGCGGTGCATGTCGACGAAGCCCAGGTTATCGAGCAGGAACAGGAGGCCCATCGCGATCACGAGCAGGCCGAGCACCACCTGGCTGGTCGCGCTTTTCGGATGCGGATCATTTTTCATGGCGGTTCTCCTGGCGGTTGTTGGCGAAGCGGCGTGCGATGAAGGGATCGAGCACCAGCTTGACGCCCCACATCAGGATGAACAGCGGCCAGCTGTTGCGGAAAGTGAGGCCGAAGGCATTCTCGAACACGGCAAACAGCCACAGGCCGGTGAACACGGTCCACAAGCCGTTGCCGAATTCCTTCGGGCTCGGGTAGCCGATGGTCTGGTTGATGCCGACCACGACCAGCAGCAACGGCGCGTAATGCCAGTAGTCCTGGGCATCGATGTAGTACAGGCGATCGAGCAGCACGATGGCGCCAATGACGATCAGGAGCAGGCCCCAGACCACCTGCTTGCGCCAGCGATAGGCATCTTCGGTATTCATTTTTCTTGGCTCCGGTTGTTATCGAACTGGATACACGATAACAAGGGCGATGGCAACCGCGATAGCGGTATTCGGTGAACGGCGGGTAGAGGGCGGCGAATGGCGAACGATTCGGCGGGCGGCGTTCGCGCGCGGCGAATGGACGTAAAAAAGCCCGCCTCGCAGGCGGGCCGTGTACAGCGTGGGGGTGGTTCAGGCGGCCGTCTGGGCCTGTTCGCGCTGCGCCTGGCCTTTCGGCTGGTTGCGGTACTTGGCGCGGGCTTCAAGCTGGCGCACGGCTTCGCGCGCGACGTTGGTGCGCTTGATCTCGAGGCGCTCCTTCTTGCCGCGGTGCTGGGCGATGTGTTTGCTGCCGATCTTGCTGGTCATGGATGTCTCCTGTGGTGGGCTGGGCGCCGCGTCCTCTCAGGACGTCGGCGCGGAAATCATGGTAACGGTCAGGAACGGTTGCTGCCCATCTTGAGGTCGGCCGGCATCAGCATTTCCCAGCCAAGCTGGCGCCGGATTTCTTCCGGCGTCGGCGGCGGTTTCGGGTCGCGCGAACGACGCTCGAGATAGGCGCGCACCAGGTGCTTGGGTGGATGCTTGACATCGGACATGACGACCTCCGCTTCCGTTGCGGGCCGCCGCCTTGACTGCTGGCGGCAGCGGCCCTGAATGTGGTGCCGATCCTCGAGGCGACCGGCTAACCTGTTGAGGTTTCGGATGGCAGCGATGCGAATCGCGCGTTTCCTCACTCAGACAAGTGCATCTTATCGAAACCGGGGCAGTTGCACCGTTAGGTGACGCACACTGCGCGCGTCAATACTGCCGAGCAGGCCAGGTGACACGCATATGACAGCGGCGCATATGAAAAAAGGGAAGCCGCAGCTCCCCTTCGTGTCACGCCATGGCGGCGATCAGAACTTGTACTTCAGGTTCAGGTAGTACTGGCGGCCGCTGACGTCCAGCTTTTGCTGCTCTTCCTCGCTGTAGCGATACTGGGCGCGCTTGGCATTGGTCAGGTTGGTCGCGTCGAACGTGAGCACCAGGTTCTTGGCCAGGTTGTAGCTGGCCGAGAAGGCCAGCGTGGTGACCGCATCGGCATAGGTCGGCGCGGTCGGCATGGCCACGCCGTTGATCACCGACAGGCCCTGGCTGTTCGCGGTCGGCGACGGCGCCGTGGTGCTGTTCACGTATTCGCCGCGGTAGTTGGCCACCAGGCGCGACGAGATCTTGTCGTCCTCGTAGTACAGGCCCAGGTTGCCGGCCCATTCTGAAGCACCGACCATCGGACGTCCGTCGTCCACGCGGGTCTTGGCGCGGCTGACATTCGAGGTGAAGCCGAAGCCGGTAGCGCCGAACGGCTGCTCGTACTGCACCTCGATGCCGTGGATCTTGGCGCCCTGCTGCGAGGAGCTGTTGATCGCGAAGCTCTTGACCGTGTTGTCGCGCGGGTCGACCAGGTCGACCGTCGAGGAGCCGGTGGCGCCGGTCTTCACGTAGCCGTCGATCTTGGAGTGGAACACCGACACGCCAACCAGCGAGCGTGGTGCGAAGTACCACGACCAGGCGAGGTCGATATTGTCCGAGGTGAGCGGCTCGAGGTCGGGGTTCGGACCGGTCACGCGGCAGCCGTTGGCGTCGCAGGTCGGGGCGCCGAAGCCGCTGCCCAGCAGGTTGTAGTTCTGGCGCCCGATGGTGCGGCTGGCGCCGAAGCGCGCGATCATGTCGCGATTGAGCTCATAGCGCAGGTTAAAGCTTGGCAGCCAGTTGTCGAAGGTGCGCTTGGTCGGCACCTTGTAGTACATGGTGCCGGCCTTCGGATCGAAGGGCTGGCCATCCGGGATCGGCGTGGCGTCGCCGGCATCGGTGATTGCGCCCGGATAGCCGGCGCAGACGGTGGCCGGCTGGCCCGGCGCCGAACGGTCGCAGGCGCCGGTCGGGATCGGGGTCGCGATATTGGCCTTGACTTCGGTGCGCACGAAGCGCAGGCCGAGGTTGCCCGACCAGCGCTCGCCTTCCAGGTTGGCCATCGCATAGGCGGCGCTCTGGCGCTCCTTCATGTCGATCTCGGAACTGACGCGGCGTTCCCACGCGTCGGAGGTTTCCTTGGTGGCGCCGTTGATGTACTCCTTGGTGCCGTCCTTGGTATAGGTGAAGCCGGTGTTGTCCCAGCCGTTGCCATCCAGGCCATCGCCAAAGTCGCCGGGATACGGCTGCCAGCCGGTGGTCGGGGTCACTGGGTTGCCAACCAGTGCGCCGGTGCCGGGCGCGGTCAGGTTGGCGCGGAAGGCCGGGCCGCGGCGGCCGCTGGTGCGCTCGTGGTCCGAGAAGCGCACGCCGCTCTCGATCGACTGGAAGATGCCACGGTCGACGCGGTATTCGGCGTCGAACTGGGCGCTCCATTCCTTGTCGACGGTACGCACGCCCGAGGCGGCGCGGTCGACCACGCGGTAACCACTGCCATCGGCATTGATGCCCGGCTGGTTGGCGCCGGCGCCGTGGTACTGGACATATGGCGCATCGTGCAGGCCGCCCAGCGCATACGAGATGCCGGTGCCGTAACGGGCCAGGGTCAGGCCCTGGTCGAGTTCGGTCGAGCCGACGCCGCGGGTGCTCGACAGCAGGGTCTTGACGGTCAGGTCGTCGTTGACGCGGTACTTGGCGTCGAGGTCGAGGAAGGAGCTCTCGGCCTTGGCGCCTTCGCGGAAGAAGCCCTCCGAGTTGCCGACGTATTGCGGGCTGGTCCCGTCCGGGAACACGATGTCGGCGGCCTTGAGCACCTTGAGCGGATGGCCGTAGACCGTGGTCTCGTTGGCGATCACCGGGTTGCGGATCTGGGCGTAGACACGCTGGCCCTTCGAGTCGGTGTTGATGGCGGCGGCGGCGGTCGAACCGAGCGGATGGTTCTTACCGAGCAGCATGGAGTAGATCGCGCTCGAGGTCAGGCGGCCATGGTTGTCGGCGTCCATCGACGAGTGGAAGCCGGTGAGGCTGACGTCCAGGTCGCGGTTCGGCTTGAACTGCAGCGACAGCATGCCGCCCTTGCGGTCGCGCACCGACTCCACGAATTCCGAGCTCATCGAGCCCGGCAGGCGCACGCCGTTCAGGTCCGAGGCCTTCAGGCCGGTGCCGGCCAGCGATTCGTCGGTAATGCCCAGCATGGTCGCGGTGTTGATCACGTCCCAGCCGCTATTGGTGCCGTAGGCGAAGCGCGACACCGAGTCGCGCCGCACGTAGCGCTTTTCCGAGAACAGCGAGGCCAGCACGCCGAAGGTGCCTTCCTCGTTCTTCCAGGTGACCGAGCCGTTCATGTCCGGCGCGTAGCGGCCCGGCAGGTCGGCGTAGCTGGCGCCGACGCTGACCACGCCCGAGAAGCGCTCTTTCTGCTGCAGGGGCTTCCTGGTGGTGACGTTGATGGTGCCGGCCAGGCCGCCATCGATGATGTTGGCCTGCGAGGTCTTGTAGACCACGGCCTGGTTCAGCACGTGCGACGGCATCAGCGACAGGCTGGTCGAGCGCGAGCTCGAGGCCTGGTCGGCGACATACCAGTCGGCGCTGCTGACGGTGTGGCCGTTGAAGACGATCAGCGACATGTCCGGGTTGGTGCCGCGCATCGAGACCTTCTCGGCCTCGTCGTAGTCGGTGCGCACGGCCACGCCGGCCAGGCGCTGCAGGGAGTCGGCCAGGTTCTTGTCCGGCATCTTGCCCACGTCTTCGGCGGTAATCACCTCGACGTTGGCCGAGGCATCGCGCTTTACCGCCAGCGACTTGGCCATCGAGGCGCGGATACCGGTCACCTCCACGGTCTGCATCGGGGTGTCGACGGGTACGTCCTGGGCCATGGCCGGCAGGGCTGCAAGGCTCCAGACTGCCATCGATACGGCCGCTGCCAGCGGCTTCTGCTTGAACATCATCTCTCTCCTGGGATTAGTGCTATCGTTATTGCTTAAGACAGACTGAAGGCTGCCATGCTCGGAGTATTCATGATCCATCACGCTCGTGAATAATCACTTGTGATCGCTTCTATATAACTTGAAGGAATGTACATAATCGGCGCCTTGCGGGGGTTATGGCCGGGTGAAGAAATTTCATTACCCAAGCCGGGCGCACCAGATTAGCGTGACGTTTTTTCCCCACATTGATGAACGCCATGCGCCTTGCCTGCCTGCTGCTTGCCAGCGCCGTCCTGACCGGGTGCGCGACCGCGCCCGCCACCAAGTCCCTCCCCGGTGCCCCGCCCGCGCCGACCCCGCTGCCGGTCCTGCTGCAAAAACAGGTCTACCAGATGACGCCGTTCGAAGCCGGCCAGTACATCGCCCACATGCAGGGCGCGCAGCCCGACCTGCGCAAGCGCATCGCCGCGATCGGGCGCCAGAACATCGGCCAGCCCTACTCGCTGCACCTGCTGGGCGAGTTCCCCTACGAACTGCACGACAGCCTGCCTTTATATAGCCTGGAGCAGAGCGATTGCGTCGTGTTCGCCGAGCACACCTATGCGATGGCCCTGTCCGGCTCGTGGGAAGAGTTCTTCTGGATGCTGCAGCGGATCCGCTACAACGACGGTGTGATCGGCGTGGCCACGCGCAATCACTACACCGAGATGGACTGGAACGTGGCCAATCGCTGGCTGCTGACCGACGTCAGTGCCGAACTGGCCGGCGCCGGTGGCCCTTCCTACGAGATGAAGGTCGACCGCGCGCGCTTCCTGCGCACCCGCCACAACACGGTGCGCGACATTCCGGTAGAAACCAGCCGCCAGGCTTATGTGCCAACGGAACAGGTGGCAGCCATCGCCAGCCAGTTGCAAGAGGGCGATTTCGTCAACGTGATCTCGACCCGCGACGGCGAGTACTGGGCCTCGCACGTCGGCCTGGTGGTGCTGGGGCCGAACGGCGAGCGCCACTTCCTGCACTCGGCCGAGCCAAAGGTGCGCGAGGAAACCTTCGAATCGTATATCGGGCGCACGCTCGAGCGCCAGGCGCGCAATGCGCGCGCGGGAAAGCCGGGCCAGGCCCTGGCCGGCTTCAAGTTCCTGCGCCTGAACGAGGAGGTGACGGTGCCGCCGATGGCGCCGCAACCGCGTCCGGGCCAGCGCGCGCCCTGATGCCTGCACGGCGTTCCGGCCTGCCGGGCCGGAACGTTTATTCATGCCATTCCCAGCAGCCGATATTGCTGCCCCGCCTTTTGCTGGATTAAATCCCCCCAAATAAATAGCCACTGGAAATTATTATCCGGGGTTATTTCTTATTTTCACTTATGAACTTCAACTTCGCAGTTCATGCATTATATCCCCGATCGCTGTTGAGTGATCTCAAGCCTGCCATTCAATCGGGAACAGATAATAAACTTATAAAGACGAGGGCAATTCACCGGACGCACCAGTTTATGCGAACAACTGGCCGTGCAGTAAACCATTATTTTAAATGCAGCAGCACGTCGTTCTCTTTCAGCGAGAAGCCGATTGCCATGTCAATTCAACGCCATAGCCTATCCAGCCAGCTTTGCGCAAGCATCGTGTCCATGCATCGCACCGCAAAGGTCGGCCTGGCCGTCGTGGTCGACCTGGTTGCGCTTCCGGCGTGTTTTTTAATCGCAATGATATTGCGCGGTGGCGATTTACAATTGGCAAAACAATTTGGCCCAGGCTCTTATTTACTGGTAGCCGTACTCACGATAGCGGCTTTCTGGCTTTCCGATTTATACCGGGCCGTCATTCGCTTTATCGACCATCGCCTGCTCACCCTCACCGGCCTGGCATTGGCAATTGCCGTATTGTGCGCCTATTTGACCCTGGTCATTCTCAATGAAGCGCGATTTCCGCGCAGCGCATTGGCAATATATTGGTTTATCGCCTTTTCCTATGTCGTCATGTCGCGCATTGGCGTGCGTAAGCTGCTGCGCAGCAAGCGCGGTCCCTGGGCCGGCAATTCCCTGGCGGTCGCGATCTATGGCGCCGGCGAGGCCGGCGCCCGGCTGGCCCAGACCATGCGCGACGGCGACGACTATCGTCCGCTGTGCTTCTTCGACGACAAGCGCGCGCTGAACGACCGCACCGTGGCCGGCCTGCGCGTGTTCCACACCTCGCGCCTGGTCGAACTCGGCGCCGCGCTCGGCATCCGCACCATCGTCATCGCCCTGCCCGCCGCCGCGCCAGAGCGCTTGCGCGAGCTGATGCAGCGCCTGGGCCAGGCCGGCGTGCCCACCAAAATCCTTACCCGGCTGGTCGACCTGGCCGACGACAAGGCCCACGACAAGGCCGCCTTGCGCGACGCCATCCGCGAGATCAAGTTCGAAGACCTGCTCGGCCGGCCGCCGGTGCCGCCGCGGCTCGACCTGTTCGCGCGCTGCGTGCGCGGCAAGGGCGTGCTGGTGACGGGCGCCGGCGGCTCCATCGGCAGCGAGCTGTGCCGCCAGATCGTCACGCTGAGCCCGGCGCGCCTGCACCTGATCGACCATTCCGAATACGCGCTGTACACGATCCGGCAAGAGCTGGCGGCGCGCTTCCCCGACCTGCCCATCCACGCCCACCTGGGTTCGGTCTGCAATGCCGACCTGGTCGAGCGCGTGCTGGCCGCCGGCGGCATCGACACTATCTATCACGCGGCCGCCTACAAGCACGTGCCGCTGGTCGAGACCAATATCGTCGAGGGCTTGCGCAACAATGTGCTGGGGGCCCAGATCATCGCCGCTGGCGCCGCGCGCCATGGGGTGCAGACCTGCGTGCTGATTTCCAGCGACAAGGCGGTGCGGCCCACCAACATCATGGGCGCCAGCAAGCGCATTGCCGAGCTGATCTTCCAGGCGGCAGCGGCGCGCGCGGGCGGCGGTGCCGGCAAGCGAGGTGGCAACAGTGGTGGCAACGGCGGTGGCAAGGGAGCCGGCAACTACGCCCCCGGCAGTACCGGCAATGGCGCCGGCACCACCTTCTGCATGGTCCGTTTCGGCAATGTGCTGGGTTCCTCGGGTTCGGTGATTCCCCTGTTCCAGCGCCAGATCACGCGCGGCGGGCCGGTCACGATCACCCACCCTGAAGTTTCCCGCTATTTCATGCTCATCCCCGAGGCGGCGCAACTGGTGATCCAGGCCGGCGCCATGGCCAAGGGGGGCGACGTGTTCGTGCTCGACATGGGCGAGCCGGTGCGCATCCTCGACCTGGCGCGCACCATGATCGCCATGCACGGCCTCACCGAGCGCACACCCCAGCAGCCGGGCGGCGACATCGAGATCCAGTTCGTCGGGCTATTCCCCGGCGAGAAATTGCACGAGGAGTTGTTGACAGACGGCACCGTCTTCCCCAGCGAGCATCCGCGCATCATGCGCATGAAAGAAAGCGCGCTGCGTCCCAGCGTGCTCGAAACCTGCATCACCTGCCTGATGATGGCCTGCGAGACCCACGAGCGCGGCCCCATCGAGTCGATGGTCAAGGCCATCGTGTCCGAATACATGCCGTCGACGCCGGTGCCGCTGCCGCCGGCGCCGGTCGAGGAGCCGGCGCCGGCGGGCCTCATCCGCAAATTCGTGCCGTTCCGGATCTAGGGAGGCGATCGCCGCCGCACCTGTCAGCACTAACAGCACTAACAGCATTGCCAGCACCGTCAAACCGTCACTGTCATATCGTAACTGTCGAGGAAACCCATGCGAGACGAGAACCAATCAGTTCACCTGGAGCAGCTGCTGGCCCGGCTGCGCGACCGCCACGCCGTGATCGGCATCATCGGCCTCGGCTATGTCGGCCTGCCGCTGGCGCTACGCTATGCCGCCGAAGGTTTCCGCGTCCTCGGGATCGACGTCGATGCCGACAAGGTCGCGCGCCTGAATCGCGGCGCCAGCTATATCGCGCACATCGGCGCCCCGGCGATCGAGGCGGCGCGCGCCGCCGGCTTCGTCGCCAGCACCGATTTCGCGCGCACGAGCGAGGCCGACGCCCTGGTGATCTGCGTTCCCACCCCGCTCACCGCCTACCGCGAGCCCGACCTGTCCTTCGTCACCGGCACCGTCGATTCGCTGCTGCCGTATATGCGGCCCGGCCAGCTGCTGTCGCTCGAAAGCACCACCTATCCCGGCACCACCGAAGAAGAACTGCGCCCGCGCCTGGAGTCGCGCGGCCTGCGCGTGGGCCAGGACGTGTTCCTCGTGTTCTCGCCCGAGCGCGAAGACCCGGGAAATCCCGATTTCCATACCCGCACCATCCCCAAGGTATGCGGCGGCTCGACCAATGCCTGCCTGGAAGCCGGCCTGGCCCTGTACCGCTCCGCGATCGACACCGTGGTGCCGGTCAGCTCGACCCGCGCGGCCGAACTGACCAAGCTGCTCGAAAACATCCACCGCGCCGTCAATATCGGCCTGGTCAACGAAATGAAGATCATCGCCGACCGCATGGGCATCGACATCCACGAGGTGATCCGCGCCGCCGCCACCAAGCCGTTCGGATTCACGCCCTATTATCCGGGCCCAGGCCTGGGCGGCCACTGCATCCCGATCGACCCGTTCTACCTCACCTGGAAGGCGCGCCAGTATGGCCTGCACACCCGCTTCATCGAACTGGCCGGCGAGATCAACAGCGATATGCCGGGCTGGGTGATCGGCAAGGTGGCCGACGCGCTCAACGAGCGCGGGCGCGCGGTGATGGGCAGCCGCATCCTGGTGCTGGGCATTGCCTACAAAAAGGATGTCGAAGACATGCGCGAATCGCCGTCGGTGGCCTTGATGGAGCTGCTGCGCGCGCGCGGCGCCGCGGTCGACTACTCCGATCCGCACGTGCCGGTCTTCCCGCGCATGCGTGAACACCGCTTCGAACTGTCCAGCGTGCCGCTCACGCCTTCGTCGCTCGCGTCCTATGACGTCGTACTGCTGGCCACCAGCCACAGCGCCTTCGACTACGACCTGGTGCGCCAGTATGCAAACCTGATCGTCGATACGCGCGGGGTGTACCCGAACCGGCTGCCGAACGTGGTGCAGGCCTGAACGGCCAGCCCCGATCGCCCACGCCGCATCGACGACAGCGAATCGACGACACCCAGTCGCCCAGCCAGACTCATCCACGCCCGACTTATCGAAGCCCACCGTCACGCCCGGAGCCCGCATGCGCCATTACCCCCCTCCCATCCTCGACCGCAAGATCCGGTTCGCCCTGGTCGGCTGCGGCCGCATCGCCCGCAACCACATGAACGCCATGCGCGAGCACGCAGACCGCTGCGAACTGGCCGGCGTCTGCGACATCGACCCGCGCGCCCGCGAAGAAGCGGCCGGCAGCACCGGCGCCCGTCCCTACGCCAGCCTCGACCGCATGCTGGCCGAGCTCGATGCCGACGCCTTCGTGCTCGCCACCCCGTCCGGCCTGCATCCGGGCCAGGCGGTGCGCATCGCCCGGGCCGGCCGCCACGTCATCACCGAAAAACCCATGGCCACGCGCTGGGAAGACGGCAAGCGCATGGTCGCCGCCGCCGACGAGGCCGGCGTGCGGCTGTTCGTGGTCAAGCAGAACCGCCGCAACGCCACGCTGCAGCTGCTCAAGCGCGCGGTCGAAAAAAAACGCTTCGGCCGCATCTATATGGTCAACCTCAATGTGTTCTGGAGCCGGCCAGAAGAGTATTACCGCAGCGCCGACTGGCGCGGCACCTGGGAATTCGACGGCGGCGCCTTCATGAACCAGGCCAGCCACTACGTCGACCTGCTCGAATGGATCGTCGGCCCCATCGAGAGCCTGCAAGCCTATACCGCCACCCTGGCGCGCGACATCGAGGTCGAGGACACCGGCGTGATGAGCCTGCGCTGGCGCAATGGCGCACTGGGCTCGATGAACGTCACCATGCTGACCTGGCCGCGCAACCTCGAGGGCTCGATCACCATCCTGGGCGAGCACGGCAGCGCGCGCATCGGCGGCGTCGCCGTCAACGAGGTCCAGCAATGGGAGTTTGCGCAAGCCGACCCCGACGACGCGCTGGTGCCGGATGCCAGCTACCAGACCACCTCGGTCTACGGCTTCGGCCACCCGCTCTACTACGACAATGTGATCCGGGTGTTGCGCGGCGAAGCCGAACCCGAGACCGACGGCCGCGAAGGCCTGAAATCGCTCGAGGTGCTGGTCGCCGCCTACCGCTCGGCGCGCGACGGCCGCCGCGTCGCCCTGCCGCTGGAGTATTGACCATGGCCGTCATCATCCATTCCAGCGCCATCGTCGACCGCGGCGCCCAGCTCGGCGACGACACCCATGTCTGGCACTTCGCCCATGTCTGCGCCGGCGCCCGCATCGGCGCCGCCTGCTCGCTGGGCCAGAACGTCTTTGTCGGCAACGACGTACACATCGGCAACCAGGTCAAGATCCAGAACAATGTCTCGATCTACGATGCCGTGACGCTCGAGGACGAGGTCTTCTGCGGCCCCAGCATGGTGTTCACCAATGTCTACAACCCGCGCGCCGCAGTGCCGCGCAAGCACGAATACCGGCGCACCCTGGTACGCCGCGGCGCCACCATCGGCGCCAATGCCACCGTGGTGTGCGGGGTGACGATCGGGCAATACGCCTTTGTTGCCGCCGGGGCCGTGGTCAACCGCGATGTCGCGCCGCATGCGCTGGTGGCAGGCGTACCGGCGCGCCAGATCGGCTGGATCAGCCGTACCGGCGACCGCCTTGCCCTGCCCCTCACCGGCAACGGCGAAGCGCGCTGTCCCCATACCGGCGAACCCTACATCCTGCAAGACGGCGCCTGCCGCCCCGCCGACTCGCCGTTCGGCATCGATCCCGGCAACATCAACAGCACCAGCACCAGCACCGCACGAGGCTAAGCCATGGAATTCATCGACCTCAAATCGCAGTATCTCGCCTCGCGCACGCTGATCGACGGCCGCATCCAGGCCGTCCTCGACCACGGCCAGTACATCCTGGGCCCCGAGGTCGGCGAGCTCGAGGCGCGCCTGGCGGCGCGCACCGGCGCGCGCCACTGCATCACCGTGTCGTCCGGCACCGAGGCGCTCGTCATCGCCCTGATGGCCCTCGGCATCAAGGCCGGCGACGAAGTGATCACCACCCCGTTTTCCTTCATCGCCGCCGCCGAGGCCGTGATGCTGGTCGGGGCCACCCCGGTGTTCGCCGACGTCGAGCCCGCCACCGGCAATCTCGATGCGCGCCTGGTCGCCGAGCGCATCACGCCCCGCACCCGCGCCATCCTCCCGGTCTCGCTATATGGCCAGCCGGCCGACATGGACGCCCTCAACGCCCTCGCCGAGCCCTATGGCATCGCCGTCATCGAAGACGCCGCCCAAAGCTTCGGCGCCACCTACCGCGGCCGCCAGAGCTGCCACCTGTCGACGATCGGCTGCACCAGCTTCTTTCCGAGCAAACCCCTCGGCTGCTATGGCGACGGCGGCGCCCTGTTCACCGACGACGACGTCCTGGCCCAGGCGATGCGCGAGATCCGCGTCCACGGCCAGTCGCACCGCTACGTGCATACCCGGGTGGGCGTGGGCGGGCGCATGGATACCCTGCAATGCGCGGTGGTGCTGGCCAAGCTGGAGCGCTTCGACTGGGAAATCGAACAGCGCCAGCGCGCCGCCGCCGACTATGACGCGCTGCTGCGCCGCCAACTCCCCGTGCTCGCCGTGCGCAACGACCGCAGCAGCGTCCATGCCCAGTACACGGTACTGGTCGACGAGCGCGCGCGGGTGCGCGGGCGGCTGTCCGCGGCCGGCATCCCGACCGCCGTCCATTATCCGGTGCCGATCCATCGCCAGGCCGCCTATGCCCACCTGGCGTCCGGCGATGCCTATCCGGTCGCCGAAGGCCTGGCCCGGCGCGTCCTGAGCCTGCCGATGGGTCCGTTCCTCGATAGCGCCAGCGCGCAGCGGGTGGCCATGGCGCTGCTCGACGCCTGCCGCCCGGGCGCCGATGGCGGGCAGCCGCTGTCGACGCCGATGGCAAGGCCGGCACCGGCCGCGACAACCCCGTCCACCCCGGTCGCCACTTCATGAAGCAACTGCCGCCATTCTGGCGCCACGTCGCCACCGTCCTCGGTGGCGCGCTCGGCGCCCAGGCCCTGCCGCTGCTGGCGGCGCCGCTACTGACGCGCACGTGCACGCCGCAAGAGATGGGCGCCTACAGCGTCTGGCTCGGCGTGATCGCGCTGTCGGCGATCGGCGCCACGCTGCGCATGGAGGCGGCCATGATCCTCGACCACGAAGAAGCCCACCAGCGCACCTGTTTCCGGGTCGTGTTCTACAGCGCCACCATCGCCGCCCTGCTGCTGACCTTGCTGGCCGCGGCGGCACGGCTGGCCGGCTTCGCGCCGGCCCTGCACCTACCGTGGGCGGCCCTGCTCACCATCGGCGCCGGCGCCTGGCTCACTGCCTGCATGCAGACCACGCTCGCCTACGCCACCTCGCACAATGCCTTCGGCAAGGCGGCGCGCGCCAAGGTGGTGACCGCCGCCGTCATCGTTTTCACCCAGCTCACCCTGCTGTATTCCGGCCTGGGTGGGTCCGGCCTGATCGCCGGCCACCTGTGCGGCCTGCTGGCCGGCTACCTGTGTGTGCGCCGCCTGCTGCGTCCGCCGCGCGCGCCGATCCGCTGGCTGCCGGATGCCGAGCAGCGCGCCTACCTGCGGCGCCACCAGGCCTTCTGGCGCTATTCGCTGCCATCGAACCTGCTCAACGGCGCCGTCAGCCAATTGCCGCTATTCCTGATCGGCATGCGCCACGGCGCCCTGGCCGCCGGCCTGTATGCGCTGACCCAGCGCGTGCTGTCGGCGCCGGTCTCGCTGCTGGCGGCCTCGGTGCTCGAAGTCTTCAAGCGCGAATCCGTGCTCGAGTTCCGCGAGCACGGCAATTGCAGCCGCACCTACCGCCACACCTTCAAGGCGCTGCTGGTGATGGGCATCGGCCCGGCGCTGCTCCTGATGGCGTTCGCGCCAACCCTGTTCGCGACCGTGTTCGGCGCCTCATGGCGCGAGGCCGGCGAGCTGGCCCAGCTGATGGCGCCGCTATTCCTGCTGAACTTCGTCGCCAGCCCGCTCAGCTATGTGTTCTTCGTCGCCGGCCGCCAGAAAGCCGACCTGCTGTGGCAAGTGACATTGTTCGCGACCACGCTCGGGGCCTTTTTATTGCCGGGCAGCGTGCACGAGAACGTGCTGTGGTACGTGATCGGTTATTCCTGCCTCTACCTGGTCTACCTGCACATGTCCTGGAACTGCTCGCGCAACGGGCTGGCGACCGCATGACGACCCTGTCCACGCCACCGCCGGAACGGCCGCCCGCGCCGTCTTCGGCGCCCATGTCCGCTCCTATGTCAACCCCCGGGCCCGACGCCTGGGCCCTGGCGCAGGCCAATCCCGGCCGCCCCCATGGCGCGGCGCGCGCCCGGCGCGAGCAATGGCTGATGATCGCCTGCTTCTTCATGCTGTTCCCGGGCTTTTTCTTCTATCACACGCTGCTCGGCACCGGCACCACGGGCGCCTTCCTGGGCGGCTACTTCGCGCCGGTGGCGCTGGCCTTCGCAGGCCCGATGTGCCTGGTCTATCTCGGGCGCATGCGGCGTGACGCTCGCCGCATGACCCTGGTCGACGTCCATTACGGCGTCTTCTTCGCCTATTTCGTCGGCGTGGTCGTGGTCAATGCCGCGGCCGGCGCCAACCGCGCCATCGTGGTCTACCACCTGCTCGCCATCCTGTTCATGGTGCTGGTCTACATCCAGTTCTGCTTCATCGACTTCGACAGCCGGCGCTTCCGTGCCGTCGGGCTGCTCAGCCTGGCCGGGATGTCGACCATCGTGTTTTCATACTCGGTCGACGGCGTGTTCTACCTCGGCGCGCTCGGCATCGCCAAGGATGCCAATGCGCTCGCCACCTACCAGGGCTTTTCGCGCTCCTACCTGTTTACCTACCTTGCGGTGGCGGCCTTCACGCGCAGCCTGCCGCTGCGCCTGGGGCTGCATGCGCTGGGCGCGGCCACCCTGTTCGTCAATACCGCGCGCAGCGAGTTCGTGGCCCTGCTGTTCGCCATTCCCCTGATCGAGTTCTATTACTCGCGCCATAAGCTGTACTTCGTGCTGGCCGGCGTCTGCATCGCCACCACCCTCGGCCTGTACCTCGACCAGATCCTGGCCTCCCTGCCCTCGAACCGCATCCTCGAGCTGTTCGACCTGTCGCACTCGACCTCGGCCAACAAGCGCCAGCAACTGACCGTGCACGCGATGCAATCGATCGCCGCCCATCCCATCCTGGGCGACTATGGCAGCTACAAGCCCGGCCACTACTCGCACAATGTCTTGTCGGCCTGGGTCGACCTGGGCCTGTTCGGCATGGCCTACGTGGCGGCGCTCGCCATCGTCCCGATCACGCCGATGTTCTTCCACGAATATTTTGCTGCACGCCAGCGTCCGCTCTTTTTGCTGGCCTTCGCCTTCGCCTGCGTCACCGTGTTGTTGCTGCTGTCTTCACATTACTTCACCGACATGCTGCTCAGCGCCACCCTCGGCGCCTGCAGCCGCTATGCCCATGAGAGGAAACATGCCGCGTATCGTCCACCTGACCTCGGCGCATCCGCGCTACGACACCAGGATCTTCGTCAAGCAGTGCCGCACCCTGGCCAGCCACGGTCATGAGGTATTCCTGGTGGTAGCCGACGGCCTCGGCGACGAACTGCGCGACGGCGTCCGGATCATTGACGCCAGTCCGCGCGGCGAACGCAAGCCCGGCGTCTTGCCCGGGCGGCTCGGGCGCATGCTGTGGACCACGCGCCGCGTCGCCGCGCAGGCGCTGTCGCTGGACGCCGACGCCTACCAGCTGCACGACCCCGAGCTGCTGCCCGCCGGCCTGCGCCTGCGGCGGGCCGGCATGCGGGTGGTATTCGATGCCCACGAAGACGTGCCGACCCAGCTGCTCGACAAGCCCTACCTGGCGCCGCGCGCCGCGCGCCTGCTGGCGCAGCTGTACGCGCGCTACGAGCGTCATGCATGTGCCCGCCTCGACGGCCTGCTGGCCGCCACCGCCCACATCCGCGAGCGGCTCGCGCACTGCAATCCGCGCGCGGTCGATGTCGCCAACTTTCCGCTGCCCGAGGAATTCTCGCCCGACAGCAGCTGGGCGGCACGCACCGAGGTGTGCTACGTGGGCAGCATCTCGGCGATCCGCGGCATCCGCGAGATGGTGCAAGCCTGCGCCCTGCTGCGCAGCCGGGCCGGGCTGGCCCTGGCCGGGGGCTTCGCCGACCCGGCGCTCGAACGCGAGGTAGCGCAGTTGGCGGGCTGGCCCCGCATCCGCGCGCTCGGCCACCTCGACCGGGCCGGCGTGAGCCGCGTGATGGGGAGTGCCTTTGCCGGCCTGGTTACCCTGCTGCCGACCGCGAGCTACCGCGATGCCTTGCCGGTCAAGATGTTCGAATACATGGCGGCCGGCATCCCCGTGATCGCCTCGGATTTTCCGCGCTGGCGCGCCATCGTCGAGGCCAGCGACTGTGGCCTGTGCGTCGACCCGCAAGACCCGGCGGCCATCGCCGCCGCCATCGACCGCCTGGCCCAGGACGCCGCGCTCGCGCAGCGCATGGGCGCCAATGGCCGGCGCGCGATCGAGCAGACCTATAACTGGAACAACGAAGCGCAAAAACTGCTGCGGTTTTATGCCGACATTACCCGTCATCCATTGGCGCACCGGCTGGCACTGACCTAGCAAATGAAAACAAATCAAATTGCAAAAATGAATTCACGCACCGAGTGCGCACATCATTTAACCGAGTTCAAGGAATCGCATGCCGATCCACTCTATCGTGGTTCGCAGACTGACAGGTGAGAATATGCTCTTACAACACTACAATACATTTATTCAAGCCATTAATTTGCCGGTAGCAAAACTCTGCTTTCACGAGTATATCGATCCGGACGATATCCGCACCACGTATCGCGCCTTCACCCGCCCCCATCCGCGTTTTCGCTTCATTCGCGCCAAGACGGTCGGCGCGGCGCTGATCGACCTGTCGCGCTACGCCGACCGCCAGGCCTATCTCGAGCAGATCAAGGCCAAAAACCACGGCGGCCACCATGCGAAACGGGCGCGCAATCGCGGCTACCGATTCATCGATATCGACCGTAACGATTATATCGACGACATCCACGCAATTAATATCTCGCTGGATATGCGGCAAGGTCGCCCGATGGACCGGAAATATACCGAGAAATGCGAGGCATTCGACACCTTGCCGCATTTTCGCCACCACGGCATTCTCGACCCACAAGGGAAACTGGTCGCCTATGCAAGCCTCGCGATTTACGGCAATTTCGCCGCTTTCTCGCAAATGCTGGGCATCCGCAATAACGACGGCATCATGCACCTGCTGCTGGTGGAAGCCATCAGCCGCCTGATCGACGAAAAGCAGGTGCAATACGTCATGTACGACACCTTCTTCGGCGCCCAGGCCGGCCTGAAGACCTTCAAGACCATCCTGGGCTTCCAGCCCTACCGAGCGCAGTATTCTCTGCAATAAGTCCCTGCAATGAACACGTTCTTCAACCGGGTCTATGCCGATTACCTGATGCCCAGCCGCCTCGGCGAGTACGAGGACTTGCTGCGGGCCGCGAACGACGCCGGTTATGCGCAAGTCTCGGTGCGCAGCTTCTTCCGCGACCTGAATCGCCAGGCGCCGCCGCGCAAGACGCTGGTGCACCGTCACGATATCGACAGCGACCTGCGCACGGCAAGGAAGATGTTCGCGCTCGAAGCCCGCCACGGCGTGCGGGCCAGCTATTACTTCCGCCTGTGCACGCTCGACTATGGCTTCATGCGCGAGATCGAGGCGGCCGGCAGCGAAGCCAGCTACCACTACGAAGAAGTGGCCGATTTCGCCAAGCGCCACCGCATCCGCAAGGGCGACGAGCTGCGCCTGCGCTTCCCCGAGATCCGCGAACTGTTCGCACGCAATATCGACCAGATCGCCGCGCGCCTGGGCGCCCCGCTCGCCACCGTGGCCAGCCACGGCGACTTCGCCAACCGGCGCCTGAACGTGATCAACCACGAGCTGCTGCGCGACCGCGCGCTGCGCACCCGCTGCGGCATCGAATGCGAGTCCTACGACGCCGAACTGCTGCGCGGCTTCGACCTCTACATCAGCGACCGCAAGTATCCGGTCTACTACCTGCCGATATCGCCCTTCGCCGCCCTCGGCCACTACGAGTGCATCTGCATGCTGACCCACCCGGTGCAATGGGAAACCAACTGGATCGAAAGCACCCGCTGCAATTGGCGGCGCCTGGTCGAAGAGATGGTGTGGCGGATATGAACATCCTCTTGATCAATCATTACGCCGGCTCGGTCCACCACGGCATGGAATACCGCCCCTATTACCTCGCGCGCGAATGGGTGCGCGCCGGGCACCGGGTACACATCGTGGCTGCCTCGCACGCGCACCTGCGGCGCCAGGCGCCCGCCATCGCCGGCCACGACCGCCTCGACGAAGACATCGACGGCATCCACTATACCTGGCTGCGCACCCCCGCCTATGCCGGCAATGGCGCCGGCCGGGTGCGCAATATGCTGGCCTTCGTGGCACGCCTGTGGCGCGAGGGGCCGCGCCTGGCGCGCGATTTCGCCCCGCAGTCGGTGATCGCTTCCAGCACCTACCCGCTCGATATCTGGCCGGCGCACCGCATCGCGCGCCTGGCCCGGGCGCGCCTGCTGCACGAGGTGCACGACCTGTGGCCGCTGTCGCCGATGGAGCTGGGCGGCCACTCGCGCCACCACCCCTTCATCATGCTGCTGCAGGCGGCCGAGAACCACGCCTGCCGCCACGCCGACGCCATCGTCTCGATCCTGCCCCGGGTGCGTGAACACCTGGAGGCGCGCGGCATGGCGCCGCACAAGCTGCACCTGATCCCGAACGGCGTCGACCCGGACGAATGGCCCGACACCGCCAGCCGCGGGCAGTGCGCAGATACGCCGGCGCGGGGCGCACAAGCACTGCCGCCCGCCCTTGCCGCCATGTTGTCGGGCCTGCGCGCCGAAGGGCGCACGATCGTCGGCTATGCCGGCAGCCACGGCCTGGCCAATGCGCTCGATACCCTGCTCGACGCTGCCCACCTGCTGCGCCAGCGACCGATTGCCTTCGTGCTGGTCGGCGCCGGCCCCGAGAAAGAATCGCTGCGCCGGCAGGCGCATGCGCTGGGGCTCGACCACGTCCATTTTGTCGATCCCGTCCCCAAGCGCGCCATCCCGGCCCTGCTGGCGCGCTTCGACGTCGCCTTCCTCGGCTGGCGGCGCCAGCCGCTGTACCGCTTCGGCATCGCCCCCAACAAGCTGCTCGACTACATGATGGCGGCCTGTCCGGTGCTGCATGCAGTGGAGGCCGGCAACGACCCGGTGGCGGAAACCGGTTGCGGCGTCAGCGTCGCGCCGGACGATCCATCCGCCCTGGCCAAAGGCCTGGCGCGCCTGCTGGCGCTCGATCCGCGCACGCGCCAGGCGCTGGGCGAGCGTGGCCGGCGCCATGTGCTGGACCACCTGAGCTACCCGGTCCTGGCGCGCCGCTTCCTGACCGTACTCGCACCGGAGACCCACCATGCCTGACGCCGACACCTTCCTGCCGTTCGCCCTGCCCGACATCGGCGAAGAAGAAATCCGCGCCGTCGAAGCCTGCCTGCGCTCCGGCTGGGTCACGACCGGCCCCGTCACGCGGCGCTTCGAAGCCGCCTTCCGCGACTATCTCGGCGCCGAGGTCGAGGCGATCGCGGTCAACTCCGCCACCGCCGGCCTGCACCTGGCGCTGGAGGCGGCCGGGATCGAGCCCGACGACGAAGTGATCGTGCCGACCCTGACCTTCACCGCCAGCGCCGAAGTCGTGCGCTACCTGGGCGCCAGGCCGGTATTCGTCGATAGCGACCCGCACACCCTCAACCTCGACCCGGCCGCGGTGGCCGCCGCGATCACGGCGCGCACGCGCGCCATCGTCCCGGTCCACTTCGGCGGCATGGCGGCCGACATGGACACCATCGTCCGGCTTGCGCGGCGCCACGGCCTGCGCGTGATCGAGGACGCGGCGCACGCTTTTCCCACCCGCCACCATGGCCGGCTGGTGGGCACGCTCGACAGCGACGTGACGGTATTCAGCTTCTATGCCAACAAGACCATGACCACCGGCGAAGGCGGCATGGTCGTCACGCGCGACCCGCGCCTGGCCGAGCGCATCCGCTGCATGCGCCTGCACGGCATCAGCCGCGACGCCTTCGACCGCTACGTCTCGCGCACCCCGTCCTGGTACTACGAAGTGGTTGCCGCCGGCTTCAAGTACAACCTGACCGATATCGCGTCCGCGATCGGCATCGAGCAGCTGCGCAAGATCGACCGCTTCCAGCAGCGCCGCGCAGAACTGGCTCGCCGCTACGACGACGCCCTGGCCGACCTGCCCCTGGTGCTGCCGGCCCGCCCGGCGCCTGGTTCCGGCTCGACCCACGCCTGGCACCTGTACGTGGTGCGCCTGGACCGCGCGGCGCGCGGCCCCGGTGGCGCGCGCCGCACGGGCGTCGACCGCATCGGCCGCGATGCCCTGATCGCGCGGCTGGCCGAACGCGGCATCGGCACCAGCGTGCACTTCATTCCGCTGCACCGCCAGCCCTACTGGCGCGACAGCTGCGGCTTGCACGCCGCCGACTTCCCGGTCGCCGAGGCTGCCTTCGAGGCGATGCTCACGCTCCCCCTGTACACCCGCATGACCGACGCCGACCAGGAGCGGGTGATCGCGGCATTGCACGAGCTGCTGCCATGAGCAAGCGCGTGTTCGACCTGGTGACGGCGTTGGCCGGCGTGCTGCTGCTGTCGCCGCTGCTGCTCACGATCGCGCTGTGGATCAAGTGGGATTCGGCGGGCACGGTGCTGTACCGCCAGCAGCGGGTCGGGCGCGGCGGCGCGCTGTTTACAATCTATAAATTCCGCACCATGCATCAGCGGCAAGACAGCGGGCCCGAACTCACGGTCGGCGCCGATCCGCGCGTGACGCATGCCGGCGCCCTGCTGCGCCGCTACAAGCTGGATGAGCTGCCGCAGCTGTTCAACGTCATCAACGGGAGCATGAGCCTGGTAGGGCCGCGGCCCGAAGTGCCGCGCTACGTGGCCCTCTATCCGGAACCATTGCGCCGCATCGTGCTGTCGGTGGCGCCCGGCATCACCGACTGGGCCTCGATCATGTACAAGGACGAGAACGCGGTACTGGCGCGCGCCGGCGACCCGGAACGCGCCTATATCGATACCGTGCTGCCGGCCAAGCTCCATTACTACGTGCGCTACGTGCGCGAGCGGACGTTCTGGATCGACGTGAAGATCATCGTGCGCACGCTGGCCGCGATCGTCCGCTAAGCAATGGGCGGCCGGACGATGCTGCGCGTGCTGCACCTGGGCGACCTCGAAGTCGCGCTGCCGCTGGGCGCGGCCTTGTGCGCCTGGCTGATGGCCGCCGGCGCATGGCGCACGGCGCTGCGCTGGGGCGCCTGCTTCGGCGCCGCGGTGGTGCTGGTGGGCGGCAGCAAGATCGCGCACCTGGGCTGGGGCACCGATGTCGGCCAGCTCGAGTTCAAGGCGCTCAGCGGCCACGCGACCCTGGTCGCCGCCCTCTATCCCTTCGCGGCCTGGGTCTTGCTGGCCGGCCAGGGCCAGGCGGCGAGGCGGGTAGGCCTGGCGCTGGGCCTGCTGCTGGGCGTGGCCGTCGCCATGCTGCTGGTGGCGACGGGCGAGCACACCGGCGCCGAGGCGTCCAGCGGCTGGCTGCTGGGCACGGGCGCCAGCCTGCTCGGGGTCGCCTGGTCGGGCGACCTGGAGCGGGCACGGCTGCTGCCGGCCATCTGGTGGTCGCTGCCGGTGTTCGCGATCGGCGCCTGGCTGATGGAATTCGCGCACGTCGGCTACTGGATGATCCGCCTGGCCCTGGCGCTGTCGGGCAACAGCCATCCCTATCCCTGGGATGCCTGCTAATGCTTTCATGCAGAAAGGAGTTTCACCATGCCTTCCCTCTCCCTTCCCACGATCCGCTGTCGGGCCCAATCGAACCTGCACGACCACCCCATGCAGTCGCTGGCGCTGTCGCTGCTGCGCGGCATCGCCGCACTCGAAGTCGCCGCCGGCCACCTGCGCTCCGAAATCTATCCCGGCCTGCGCTCGCTGCAAGATCCAACCTTGGCTTACCAGGTGTTCGCCTTCGTGACCGGCTTCGCCCACCAGGCGGTGGTGGTGTTCTTCCTGATCAGCGGCTGGCTGGTCGGCGGCAGCCTGATGAACCGCCTGCACCAGCCGCGCGCCCTCGCCAACTACGCGATCGACCGCGTCACGCGGCTGTGGACGGTCCTGGTGCCGACCCTGGTGCTGATCCTCCTGGTCGGGCTGGCCATGGGGGTGGCGCAACCCGGGGCGGTCGACCTGTCGCCGACCAACGATTATTCGGCGCTGAGCTTCGCCGGCAACCTGCTCGGCCTGCAGACCTTCCTGGTTCCCAATTTCGGCGGCAACTATGCCTTGTGGAGCCTGACCTATGAAACCTGGTACTACGTCCAGTTTCCCTTGCTGGCCCTGGTACTGTTCGGCCATGGCCGCTTCAAGCGCGCCGCCTGCGCAGCCGCCTTCGTGGTACTGGTGATCGTGCTGCCGAAGATGATCTCGATGTACTTCATGCTGTGGCTGCTGGGGGCGGCGTTCTCGCGCATCGAGCTGCACTGCGGGAACGGCCTGCGCCTGGTGCTGGGCCTGCTGACGATGGGACTGTTCAGCTATTACCGCCTGACCGGCAGCAATAATGAACTGGTGCCCGAATCCTTCGTGCAAGACATGATCTGCAGCGTGCCCCTGCTGCTGTTGCTGTCGTCGCTGCACCAGCCGGTCGATCCGTCGTCGCCGCGCTTCCTGCGCATCAATGACGTTGCGACTTTCTTCTCGGAATTCTCGTTCACCCTGTACGTCACCCACTTGCCATTGATCTTTTTGGCGATCCACATCGGCGGCAAGACCGTCGGACGCGAACAGCTCAATCCCTTCGTCGCAGCAGACTACATCTGGTACGGCGCGATCCTGCTGGCGCTGATCGGTTTCGCCTATGTGTTCTACCTGGCGTTCGAGCGCAATACCTTCCGCCTGCGCCGGGCCGTGAAAGACTGGCTGCTTGCGCCACGCGCAGAACGCCCGGCCGTCACCGCCCTGTCGCCGGATTGAATGGATGTCGCTGGCCGGTTGCGATGCCGGCCAGCCTGCGATTCAGGCCTCCGGTCCGGTGTCGGCAATGCCGCGCCGAAGCTGGATGTCTTCATTCTCGGCCCGATGTTTATCACGGCCAGCCGTGCATGCGCCATAGTCGTCTTGTACGGCGTCCGACAAGCATATTCGCCGCCCGGGTACAGGCCGACACGCGAATCAGGCGAAAAGTGGCGGCCGGCCCTCTCAGGCAGGAAGACGTCGCCCTCCAGAGAGCAGCGGCAACCCAGTCTGTTGCCATGATTGGCGCCATTGAAAACATACCAGGACCTGCCACGCGCTACGACAGCAAACACGTGCTTTCGCGTAGTGTTCACCGAGGCGCTCGACACCGCCCCGGCTGAACCTATGCTTGCTTACGACAGGTAGCGCCAACGCACTCAGGCAGCGTAGCCAAGTTGGGCCGTTCCGTACTGAGAACGGTATTCCCCAAGACGCAAGGCCATATCGTTAAATAGCACGCCGCGCGGCGAGATGCCGGCATGGTTGAGCCGCTTGATCGACTCGTTGATGTGGTTCTCGGTCGTCACACCGGAACGGGTAACGATGAACACGGCGCCGGCATGGGCGCCGATGATGAGCGCATCGGCCACCGCCAGCAGGGGCGGCGGGTCGAGCAGCACCAGGTCGTAGCGCTCACTGACCAGCTCGAGCAGATTGCCCAGGTTCAGCTGCAGCAGGAATTCGGAGCGGTTGGTCGGCAATTCGCCGGTCGGGATGAAATCGAGGTTGTCCATCACGCTCCGGTGGATGACCTCGTCGACCGGCATCGCGCCCGCGATCGCCCGCGACAAGCCACGCGCGCGGTCGACGCCGAAATAGCGGTGCAGGTGGCCGTTGCGCAAGTCGGCGTCGATCAGCAGCACCCGCATGCCGCTGGCCGCCATCACCGCCGCAAAATTGGCGGTGACGAAGGACTTGCCCAGCCCGCGCGTCGGTCCGGCGATCATGACCACGTTATTCTTAAAGTGCGGCATCGAAAAACGCAGGGCGGCGCGGAAGCTGCGCAGGCTCTCGATCGCCGGATCTTCGGGCAGGATCTGGGCCAGCAGCGGCAAGCCGCCGTCCGGCTTGACCTTGCGCATCAGCTTGTCCTCATTGCCGCTGTGGGGGATGGAGGCATACACCACCCGCGCGCACAGCAGACGCTCGATCTTGGCCGGATCGTCGATCCCGCCGCGCATGGCCTTGCGGGTGAACGCGATCAGGGTGCCCAGGAACAGGCCGGTAACCACCGCCAGCGCCACGATCAGCGGTCGGTTCGGCTTGATGGGCCGCTCGGGTTCGATCGGCGCATCGACCAGCCGCACATTGCTGACCCGGCCGACCGAGATCAGGCGTAATTGCTGGGCCGTGTTCGACAGCGCCGTGTAGAGGTCGGTATTGACCTTGATGTCGCGGGTCAGCCGCGCTTCGTCCTGTTCCATTACCGGCAAGGTGCGGATGCGAGCGGCGATTGCCTCGATCTCGGTCTCGACTTCGCGCCGCTGGCGATTGATGGCCGCCACCACCGGGTGGTCTTCGGTGAAGCGGGCCAGCAGCTCGGTCTTTTTCTGCGACAGTTCCATGCGGCGCGCGCGTGCCGCCGCCGCTTGCGCCAGGCTCATGCGCGCCTCTTCACGCAGGTCGACCGTGCCATGGGCGTTGCGGAACTGGTTGTAGCGGTCTTCGGATTGTTCGAGCTGGCGTTTCAGGATGGGCAGTTGCTGGTTGAGGAAGGCCAGCGACTTCTCGGCCTCCTCGGTCTTGCGCGCCAGGTTCTGGCGCATGTATTCGCGTCCGATCTCGCTCAGCAGGCCATTGATGCGGTCGGCGTCCTGGCCCTGCAGCTTGACTTCGATCACGCCCGACTGCTTGCCCTGCTCGGTGATCACCATCGAGCGCTGGATCCCCTGGATCGTGCCCAGGCGCGACTTGCGCTTGATCTTGAAGCGCGCTCCCGGATTGGCGACCAGGCGGTCGACCTTGATCTCGACCAGCCCGTCCGGCGTCTGCACCCGGTAGCGCTGGCCGACGCTGGCATCAAAGGCGATGCGCTGGCCGCCGCCCGAAAAGCGATAACGGTTGTTGGCGCGCGCGGTGATCACGAACTCGCGGTTGAGCCAGCTATCGGGCACCTCGAACACCGACACCGCGGCCCGTTCGCCGCCCCATACGAAGCCGCCGTAGCCGAACAACCCGGGCTTCGACAGGGCCGCGCCGTTCTGGTTCGCGAACCAGGAGCCCAGCACCGGGAAGTACTTGGGCTGCACCTCGACATACAGCTGCAGGTTGTCGACCGCGCGCGAGACGACCATGCGCGAGCGCAGCAGTTCCATCTCGGCGATCGCGGCCTTCTTGGTCTCGAACAGCGACGAGGCTTCGCTCAGGATGTTCTTGGAGGCGTTCGGGCTTTCTTCCTCGACGTGGATCATCAGGTTCGCTTCGTAGACCGGATTGGCCACCAGGGCATACAGCACCGCCACGATCGTGATGATCGCGGTGATGCTGCCGATCAGCCAACGGCTGTCGTACAGGGTGTTGAGATAGGCTTTCAGGTCGACCGTGGGCTCTTCGGGCAAGGGCTCGGGTGGGCGCGGATCGAACGGCACCGACAGCACCGGCGGGCTGTGCGGGACTTGTTTGAGCGAATGCGCGTCGTGCGGGCTGGTCATGGCGAGACCCCTTGCTCAGGGACGATTCGTGACGCCGACGGCATTCGTCAGCGCACCGGGGAACAACAGGCTCAGGTGACGGTTCCAGTTCGCCAGCGGCGAAGCGGCGACGTACACCACGTCCTTGGGCCGCAGCTCGAAGGACTCGGCCATCGCCAGCGCCCCGGAATCGCGCGCGTCGAGCCGGAACACGCGGGTGCGGTCAGGCGCCTTGCGCACCACGTACACCTGGCGCGCATCGCCGCTCAGGGGACTGATGCCGCCCGTCTCGCCCAGCGCCTCGTTGAGCGTGAGCCGGCCGTCGTGCATGGTCAGCGCCTTGGGACTGATGACCTCGCCCGAGACGAATACCTTGCTCTCGTCGCGCGAGTGCACGCGCACCAGGTCGCCATGCTCCAGCAGGATGGTGCCGGGGTTGACGCCCTTTTGCACCAGCTCGCGCAAGTTGACGTGGTAGCGGCCCTCGCCACGCTCGATCACGATGCGGCTCTGGTCGGCGTTCGGCTGCATGCCGCCGGCGCGATTGAGCGCCTCGACCAGCGTCATCGGGATATCGTCGATCGCCTGCAGGCCGGGTGTGCGCACCTCGCCGTCGACGTACACGCGGCGGCTGCGGTAGGCCTGCACGCGCAGGGTGACGTTCGGATTGGCGATGTAGCGCGCCAGTTTGCCGGTGAGCAGCGCGCGCGCATCTTCCTCGGTCTTGCCGTCGACACCGAGCAGGCCGATCAGCGGAAACTGGATGCGGCCCAGGTGGTCGACCGCGAAACCGGGCGGCGTCGCGTTGGGCTGGACGACGCCGCTGTCGGCGGCCGAAGCGGCCATGGTCATGCCGCCGGCGGCCAGTTCGGGGTGGTCCCAGACCACGATCGACAGGATGTCGCCGCGCCCGATCGTATAGGGTGGCGGCGTGGAATCGAACAGCGGCGTGAGGTCTTGCCGGGCCACTCCGGCCAGGGCCGCCCGCTCTTTCTCGATGAGGGTCTCGGTGATGAGCTCGGTGGAGGGCGCCGAGGCGTCGCCTGGGCCGCCCGAGCGCGCCGCCTCGCCGAAGCCGATGCCGGTCGCGCAGGCGGACAGCGCGAGGCCGACCGCGAAGAGAAGGGAAAGGCGCGGTACGACGGATCGCGATAAATCCCTTATTGCAACTGGACAAAACCAAGCCATGATTCTTGCCTATCAAAAATAGTCGCAGTACGTGGGCGTTTCAGTCCAGAGTACGGCGTCCATCGGGCTTGGCTTTGCAGCGCATCAAACCGCGAACAGCGGCGTCGGCCACGTCGGGCGCGACGAGCAACCTCGTGGCGGCGTTCGCACACACCGGTTCAGCGCATCTCTTCGATCAGCTTGAGTCCATCGGTAAAGCGCCAGATGCGGCGGATCTCGATGATGTCGAAACGCGCCGCGACATTCGGCGGAAACGCGGAATAGCGCGCGTTCAGGCGCACGAAGCGGCGCACCGCCTCATCCATCTCGGCCCGCCCGCTGGAGCGCACGATGGTCACCTCGTCGATGCTGCCGTCGCTGCGCAACGACAGGCTGACCAGGGGATCGATGCGCACGTCCTGCAGCGACAGGCGGGCGCCGCCCATGACGGCATTGCGTTCCAGTTTCTGGCGCACGCTGTCGACGTACAGGCGCAGCGGCGCATCGCGCTCGCCGCCGTCGGCCAGCACCCGGCGTCCACCCGTGGCTTGCTCGGCCGGCGCGATCGGAGCTTGCACATTGGGGATCGTCACGCCGCGCAGCAAGTCGCGCGCGCGATTGCCGGGCAGGCCGGCCAGCGCGCCGGCGCCTGGCTGGCTGCCGCTGCCCGCGCCGCGCCCTGCTCCCTGGCCGACGCCCGGCCCCACCGGCATGGATTCCAAGCCGGCTCCGGCGCCGGCGGCAGGCGCCTGTGCCTGCACCCGCTGCGCCGCCTGGCGCTCCGCCTCCGCCTGCTGCCGGGCCAGTTCCTGCGCCAGCTTCTGCGCGCGCTCTTGCGCCAGTTGCCGCTCTGCCAGCTCTTCGAGACGCCGGCGCTCGGCCGCCTCCTGCGCGAGGCGCTGCGCTTCCAGGCGTTGCCGTTCGGCCAGTTCGCGTTCCTGCTCTTGCTGGCGCGCCAGGCGCGATGCGTCGTCCTCGGCGCGCTGGCGCGCGGCCAGTTCCTGCCGGCGCAGCACGTCGGCCTGGTCGCGCTCGGCCTGGGCTTGCGCCCGCAGGCGCTCGGCTTCACGCTGCTGCGCAATGCGCGCGTCTTCCTCAGCCGCGCGCTGCTGGTGCGCGCTACGTTCCTGCTCGATCCTTTCCCGATCCAGGCGCTCCTGCGCCAGGCGCGCCTCGGCGGCCTCGCGTTCGGCCTGCGCCAGGCGTTCCTGTTCCAGCTCCTGTTCCGCCAACTGGCGCTGGCGCTCTTCCTCGGCCTCTTGCGCGGCGAGGTCCGGCCCGGTGTCCACGATCTCGTCCGGCGGGGCCGGCGCTTCGCTCTCGGCGGTGTCGGCCAACGCAGGCGCGTCTAGCGCCAGCTCGGGCAGGAAATCAGGCAGGGGAACCGGGACGGTGAATTCGGATTCCAGTTGCGGCGCCGCGGCGATGACCGGCGTCGGCACTTCGCGCAGCGTGCGCTTCGGCGCCGGCGGCTTGGGGCGCTTCGGCCGCCGGGCTTGCGCCGGGGGACGGGCCTCGGCCTGCACGACGGGTGGCGGTGGTCGATCGAACAGGCGCAAGCCGCGCGTGGGCGTGGGCGCGGCCGGCGGCGTCGGGGTCGGGGTCGGGGTCGGGGTCGGAAACGGCGGCACGGCGGCGATCGGCGTTTCGGGCAACGGTGGCGGCAGTGGTAGCGGCTGCGCTGGCGCAGGGGGAATCGAAGGCGCCAGGGTGACGCTGATCGGTCCACCTCCACCCAGGTCGAGGCCCGGCACGCCGAACTGCAGCGACAACAACAGGCCGTGCAGCGCCACCGAAATGGCGATGCCCACGCCCAGGCGCCGGTCGCTGCGGGCCTGGTCATGCGGTCGCCCGCCAGCGGTCGCCTGGGTCATGTCATCGCTTGTGCAATATTAGCAAGCTGGCATCTTAGCGTTTACTCGGCAGTTAGGCGAGGCGCGCACGATTCAAGGCCAGGCGATCCGGCTTGCTCACTTATTGGACGTGCCCGGCATCGCCCCGACCAGCGCCTTCAGGCCAAGCTGTACCTGGGCCCACTGGGTACCGGCCAGCTGCTGCGTGCAGCTCGGACAGGCTTGCATCGGATCGCAATCGTGGTCCAGCTCGATGTAGTTGATGCCGACGACGGTCTTGCCCTGGTAGCTGTCGACCCGGCCCGACTTCGCGGGCGCGGCATCCGCACCCGGCGCACCGTCCAGCCACTTGGCAAAGGGCTCGGTGGCCACGCCGTCCGGCACATACCAGCGGCGGCGGGTCGGGTTCCAGCGGGCGCCGAGCGCCTTGGCGGCGTCTTTCTCGGCATAGGGGACGGTGAGGAAAACCATGGACGAACGTGCTCCGGAATCGATGTCAATGCGGACCGCTATTCTACAGGCACGCCCGGCGGCGATGGGCGTCGGCGTCCATTCACTTCTCATCCTGGCGCCGGGCCCACGCCGCATCGCTCTCGCGCTGTTCGCGGCGGTCCTTGCGCCAGGTGTAGACCAGGTTGACGAGCGCACCCAGCACGCCGGTCAGCATGCCGACCAGGATGCCAAGGTCGGACAAGGTCAGTGAGGTAGCCAGGTCGGCGCCTGCAAGGCGCAAGTAGGTGTCAATAATCATCGTGTCTCCTCCGTGCTTCGCCTTGAAGCGGCGCGAAGGGAACGAAGCAAAACCCTGAGCCATCTCAACGCGGTGAATGAAAGTATAGGAAAACTATACCACATCAGTAAATAAAAACTATACTATTCTGTATAGTTTTCCTATACCATATCGATATGGATCTTCAGACGATGATTGCGGGTTGGGTGAGAGACGCGCGCACCGCCGCCGGCCTCTCGGGCACGGCGCTCGGCGCGCGGCTGGCGCTCGAGCTCGGCACTGAACGCGGCAATACCAAGGCCAATATCTCGCACTGGGAAAACGAAAAGCACAGCCCGAACCTCAAGCAGTTGCTGGCCATTTCCCGGGTCACGGGCAGGAGCTTGCCGCCGGAAATCCTGGCGCCGATGTCGGGCGCGAACGACTTCCCCCATCCCGCCGGCCTGAGCAATGCGCTGCGGGTGGTGGCGGCCGAGGGCGAAGACGACGGCTTTATCCAGATCCCGATGGTCAAGCTGCGGCTGTCGGCCGGCATCACCGGCTACCAGGCCGAGCCGGAAAGGCGCGACGGCGGCACGCTCGGCATGCGCCGCACCTGGCTCGAGCGCAACCAATACAATCCAACGCACCTGATCGCGATCTACGTCAAGGGCGAGAGCATGGAGCCCTCGCTGTACGCGGGCGACATCGTGGTCATCAATACGCTCGACACCAAGCTGGTCGACGGCGCCGTGTATGCTTTCAACTACGAGGGCGAAGCCGTGGTCAAGCGCCTGGCGCGCGACGCCGGCCAGTGGTGGCTCACCTCCGACAATGTCGACCAGCGCAAATACCACCGCAAGCTGTGCCAGGGCGGCGAGTGCATTGTCATCGGTCGCGTGGTGCGCAAGGAAAGCGACCGCATTTGAGGCTCACCGGCGGCATCGTCACCGCGCGCGGCATCCGGATCGCGCTCGCGTTCGTCGAGCCCGGCATGCTGCGGGCCGGCGCGGGCGATGCGCTGCTGGCCCGGCTCGGCTCGTGGTTCCCGCGCCTGCCGATCATGCTGGTTGCGCCCCGGGCGAACCCGGTGCTCGCGTATGCGCAGTTCGATACGCGCGCGCTGCTACCCGAACTCGACCTGGCCGGCATGGTCGAACTGTACATCGACCTCGATCGCCCATCCCCCGACGACACGGCGCCGCCCTTCTAGTAAAGCGGGCTCACGCGCCGAAGGCGCTCCCGGCCCGCTCCAGAATACGCCGCAGCGCCGGATGGTGCACGCGCCGCTCGACCGTCACCGCATAGATCTGCTCGACGATCGCATCGATCACGCCTACCTGTTCCAATCCGTACTGCGTGCACAGCGCCTCCGCCAGCACCGTCGGCGCCGCCATGAAACCGGCGCCCGCGCCGGCGAAGGAACCGAGCAAGGCGCCATCGTCGAACTCGCCGACGACGATCGGCCGCAGCCCGTGCGCCTCGAGCCAGGCCTTGAGCTGGCTGTGCAGGGCTGCGCCGTCGCCCGGCATCAGGAACGGCGCATCCTTCAGGCGTTGCGGGAAAGGGCCGGCCCAGCGCCGGCAGACCTCGGGATGGGCGACCACCGTCACCGTGCTCGATCCCAGCAGATGGCTGTGGCCGCGCACCGCGCCGCCGGGCGGCAAGCCCTGGTCCGAGATCAAGAGATCGAGCCGGTGCGCGCTCAGGTCTTCCATCAGGTCGGCGAAGCGCCCTTCCCTGCACACCAGGTGCATGGCCAGGCCGGCGTCGCGCGCTGGCTGCAAGAGGCGAAACGCCATCGTCTTGGCGATCACGTCGCACAGGCCGACGCGCAAGGTCTCGGTCTCGGTGAACACGCCGCGCCGCACCGCCTGTTCCAGCTCGTTGCCAAGGCTGAAGATCTGGTCGGCATAGCGCAGCACCGTCTTGCCGGCCTCGGTCAATTCCAGCCCGCGGCCCTTCTTGCGCAACAGTTCCTCGCCAAGCTGGTCTTCCAGCACCTGCAACTGGGTGCTGATTGCCTGCGGAGACACGTGCAATTGCTCCGCAGCGCGGGCCACGCTGCCGACGGTCGCGACGGCGTGAAAGTAATGGAGGTGCTTGTAGTTGATCATGCAATACCACCAGAAAATGGGATGATTCCTAAAGATTATTCGATTTTACTTTCGAATTCCAGCGCCGTATATTGGTGGCTCACCGTTCTTGATAAGCGAGGAAGCAATGAGAAGTTACCCCACCAACAGCCCGAAAGCCATGTGCCGCCTGCTGGCGCTGGCCATGATTGTCGACGGCCGCATCGCGCCGCAGGAACTGAAAAGCCTGCACCGCAGCGGCGTGCTCGGGGCGCTGCGGGTGAGCGAGGACACCTTCGACGACACGGCAGGCGAACTGACCCAGGACTTGCTGGCGTCCAGCACCGACCGCGATGCCGGCATGGTCGAGATCCAACCAGCGACGATCGACCGCCTGCTGCAGGAAGTGCACGACCCGGCGCTGCGCGCCACCGTCCTGAAAGGCATGCTGGAAATCGTGCGCGCCGACAGCGTGATCGACCACCGCGAGCGCAGGCTGCTGCGCCGTGCGATGCATGCCTGGGCTGACGCGCCTGCCGAAGCGGGCAGCGCAATGTAAGGGCACGGGGCGGGCAGCATGCCGCCCGCCCCCCTCCCCCTTCGCGGCCATTGCAGCGCCTGGACGTGCATACTTTGAAAGACATGCTTGCAATTGAAGCGTCGCCGTTACAAAGCGACACCAATTCAACATATTGCCGCCGTAACCCAGCCATACAATGAAGACCTCACATCGCGAGGTCCATCATGTCGAATGACTACTCCACCCGGGATTACCGCCTGACGCCGTCCGAGATGGACTGGGCCTGGCAACTCGACCTGCGGCCGGTCCACGATCCGGACCTCGGCCAGTACTACGGCCGCACCGCACACTACGCGACCTACGATCCCTATGCGGGCCAGGACGATATCTTCGTCTTCCACGCCACCCGGGGCATGGCCTACACGATCCAGAGCGGCAGCTACTTCGATCCCCTCGACCTGCGCATCTACGACGACGACGGTCGCGAAATCGCCAGCGACGACGGCAGCGGCGCCTACGGCTACGATTACGCCGCCTTCGTTGCCCCCTACACCGGCTGGTACTATATCGACGCATCGTGGAGCCAGGATTACTACGGTAGCTACGCCAGCCTGAACGTGTACGAAGACCGGATTCCCGCCTACCCGCCGACCAATACCATCGTCGGCACCGGCGGCCACGACATGCTGTACGGCACGCGCTCGGACGACGTCGTCGACGGCGGCGCCGGTGTCGACACCTTCGTGCTGGAGGGCTATCGCGATGAGTACGGGGTCAGCGTGCGTGGCGGCACGATCACCGTCACCGACCTGCTGGGCCTGGACGGCATCGACACCCTGCGCAACGTCGAGCGGCTTTCCTTCGAGGACGGCGTTTATATCTCCTACGAGACTACGGGCTTTGCCGCGGAGGCTTACCGCCTGTACCAGGCCGCCTTCGACCGCACCCCTGACAAGGTCGGCCTCGGATTCTGGATCGGCAAGATGGGAGAAGGATTGAGCCTGCACGCCGCGGCGGACGCGTTTGCCGGCTCGGCCGAGTTCAAGAAGCTGTACGGTCACGCCGCCAGCAACGCCGACATCATCACCGCGATCTATGCGAACGTGCTCGACCGCGCGCCGGATGCGGGTGGCTTTGCGCACTGGAAAAATGCCCTGGACAGCAAGACACTGGATGTGGCCGACCTGCTGGTGGCGTTCAGCGAAAGCACGGAGAACCAGCTCAAGGTCATCGGCTCGCTGGAGGCAGGCTATGAGTTCATCATCAGTTGAGCGGGAATGACAACAGGAAGTGGCCCGCCCTACACGAATCGAACGTGTGACCCACAGCTTAGAAGGCTGTTGCTCTATCCAACTGAGCTAAGGGCGGTCCTGGAAGAGGCGCTACTATAAACCGCAAGTCACGATGCTTGCAATATGGCCGGGCAGTAACCCAAACCACGATAGCGACGCTGAAAACAAAACAGGCCGACCAAAACAAAACAGGCCGTCTAGGACGGCCTGCCTTGATGAATCTCTTGGTCGGAGTACAAGGATTCGAACCTTGGACCCCCTGGTCCCAAACCAGGTGCGCTACCGGGCTGCGCTACACTCCGCCGTGTGAGAGGTATTATAAGCGATGGCGGCGCGAAGTGCCAGCCCCCGCTGACATCTTGATGGCAACTCTTTACGCCGCCAGCTTGTCCGCGATGCGGCGCGCCATGCTGTCGGCCACCGCCGCCTCTTTCGCCTCGACCATCACGCGGATCAGGGGTTCGGTGCCGGAAGCGCGGATCAGCACGCGGCCATTGTCGCCCAGCTCGCGCTCGACGGCTTCCTTCTCGGCCACCAGCGCCTGGTCCGTGGTCCAGTCGAAGCCCGGCGTGACTTTCTTGTTGATCAGGGTCTGCGGGAACAGCTGCAGCTCGCTGCAGCATTCCGCCAGCGACTTATTGCCGCGCACCAGGGCCGACAGCACTTGCAGCGCCGAGACGATGCCGTCGCCGGTGCTGTGCTTGTCCAGCGCCAGCAGGTGGCCCGAACCTTCGCCGCCGAACAGCCAGCCGCGCTCTTTCATGACCTCGAGCACATAGCGGTCGCCGACCTTGGCGCGCGCAAAACCGATGCCCATCTGCTTGAACGCTACTTCAAGCGCCATATTCGTCATCAGGGTGCCGACGGCGCCCGCTACCGGGCCGGTGCTCATGCGGTCGCGCACCATCACATACAGCAACTCGTCGCCGTTGTAGACGCGGCCATTGGCGTCGACCATGATCAGGCGGTCGGCGTCGCCATCGAGCGCAATGCCGAGGTCGGCCTTGTTGGCCACCACCGCCTCGGACAAGGCCTTGGGCGCGGTGGCGCCGAAGCCGGCATTGATATTGAAGCCGTCCGGCTGGGCGCCGATCGAGATGACTTCGGCGCCGAGCTCGTGGAACACGTGCGGCGCGATGTTGTAGGCGGCGCCGTGGGCGCTGTCGACCACGATCTTCAGGCCACGCAGGTCGAGCTCGTTCGGGAAGGTGCCCTTGCAGAATTCGATATAGCGGCCCTGGGCGTCGCGCAGGCGTGTCGCCCGGCCCAACTTGTCGGACGAGACGCAGCCCATCGGCTGGTCGATCGCTTCTTCGATTTCGAGTTCGACGGAATCCGGCAACTTGGTGCCGTGTTCCGAGAAGAACTTGATGCCGTTATCCTGGAAGGGATTGTGCGAGGCCGAGATCACCACGCCGGCCTGCAGGCGCAGCGCGCGGGTCAGGTAGGCGATGGCCGGGGTCGGCATCGGGCCGGCCAGCATCGAATCGACGCCGGCGGCCGACAGGCCCGCCTCGAGCGCGGCCTCGAGCATATAGCCCGAGATGCGGGTGTCCTTGCCGATCAGCACGACCGGGCGGCCGCTGCTCGACTTGCGGCCCTTGGCCAGGACGGTGCCGGCCGCGTAGCCGAGACGCATCACGAATTCAGGCGTAATTGGCGCCACGCCCACCAGGCCACGCACGCCGTCGGTGCCGAAATATTTCCGTGCCATCTAGTTCTCTTTTCTCTGGTTGAAACGATTTTTATGCGACCGAGGATGGATGCATCGCGGCATGCCACACCTTGAGGGCGTCGACGGTCTCTGCCACATCATGCACACGCACGATTCTAGCGCCATGCGCTACCGCAGCCAATGCCGCGCCGATGCTGCCGACCACGCGCTGCTCGACCGGGCGTCCGGTCACGGCGCCGATCATCGACTTGCGCGACATGCCGGCCAGCACCGGCAAGCCGAGCTCGTCGCGCATGCGCTGCAGTCCGCCCAGCAAGGCATAGTTATGCTCCACGGTCTTGCCGAAGCCGAAGCCGGGGTCGACACAGATGCGCTCGCGCTCGACGCCGGCAGCCGTCATCGCATCGACTCGCTCGCGCAAGAAGCCGATCACCTCCCCCACCACGTCGTCGTACCGCGGCGCCTGCTGCATGGTTTCGGGCGTGGCCTGCATGTGCATGACGCACAGGCCGCAATCGCTGTCCAGCACCGCCTCGATGGCGCCCGGCGCGCGAAAGGCATTAATGTCATTGATCATGTCGGCGCCGGCGATCAGGGCCTCGCGCATGACTTGCGGCTTGCAGGTGTCGACCGACAGTGCGACGTCGAGCGTGCGCAGCGCATACAGGGTTGGCATCACGCGCCGCAGTTCTTCGTCGGGCGGCACGCTGGGCGAGCCGGGACGGGTCGATTCGCCGCCGATGTCGATCATCGCGGCGCCGTCCCGGATCATGGCCTCGGCATGGGTCAGCGCGAATTCGAGGCCCTGGTAACGGCCGCCATCGGAAAAGGAATCGGGGGTGATGTTGAGGATGCCCATCACCACCGGATACAGGGATTCCGGCCCCTCCAGCGCAAAGCTGAAGTGGCCGCATTGCAGTTTCTTGGTCATAAGGAAGATGGTACGAGCTAAGGCAAACAAAAAAGGCACCCTGACGGGTGCCTTTGATGGTCGGGACAGCGTCAGGCCGGTGCGGTGGCATTCGGCGCTACCCCACCCGAGCCGCTGTCGCCCGGCGGCGGACGCTTGGTCAGCACGGTCTTCGGCTGGCGCGGCTCGCGGCCGG
Organism: Massilia sp. HP4; assembly: GCF_005222695.1. GTDB lineage: Bacteria > Pseudomonadota > Gammaproteobacteria > Burkholderiales > Burkholderiaceae_D > Telluria. The sequence continues at coordinate 79,055 of NZ_STGG01000010.1, forward strand.
CCATGATGTCGTTGATCTGCTCGTTGTCGATGGTTTCCCAGTCGAGCAGCGCCTTGGTCATCATCTCGACTTTTTCGCGGTTCTCTTCCAGCAGGCGACGCGCCAGCGCGTACTGCCGATCGAGGATGGCGCGGATCTCGGCGTCGACCTTTTGCTGGGTCGCCTCGGAGATGGTCTTGGTGGCGCCGCCGAAGAAGCCTTCGTTCTCGCTGTCTTCGTAGACCATCACGCCCATGCTGTCGGACATGCCGAAGCGGGTCACCATCGAGCGTGCCAGCTTGGTGGCGCGCGAGAAGTCGTTCGAGGCGCCGGTGGACATCTGGCCGACGAAGATCTCCTCGGCGATACGGCCGCCGAACAGGATCGAGATTTCCTCGAGCATCTTGTCTTTGTAACCGGACAGTGCATCGTGCTCAGGCAGCTGCCAGGTCAGGCCCAGCGCATAGCCGCGCGGCATGATCGTGACCTTGTGCACCGGATCGGCTTTCGGCAGCAGCTTGGCGACCACCGCGTGGCCCGACTCATGGTAGGCAGTGTTGCGGCGTTCTTCTTCGCGGATGACCATCGACTTGCGCTCCGGACCCATATAGATCTTGTCCTTGGCGTCTTCGAAATCGATCATCTCGACCAGGCGCTTGCTGCGGCGTGCGGCGAACAGCGCGGCTTCGTTGACCAGGTTGGCCAGGTCGGCGCCCGAGAAGCCCGGGGTGCCGCGCGCCAGGATGTCGGCCTTCACGTCAGTGCCGATAGGCACTTTACGCATGTGCACGTTCAGGATCTGTTCGCGGCCGCGGATGTCCGGCAGGCCCACCATCACCTGGCGGTCGAAACGGCCCGGACGCAGCAGCGCTTTATCCAGCACGTCGGCACGGTTGGTGGCGGCGATCACGATCACGCCCGATTGCGCTTCGAAGCCGTCCATCTCGACCAGCAGCTGGTTGAGGGTCTGTTCGCGCTCGTCGTTGCCGCCGCCCATGCCGGCGCCGCGGTGACGGCCGACCGCGTCGATCTCGTCGATGAAGATGATGCAAGGCGAATGCTTCTTGGCGTTCTCGAACATGTCGCGGACACGGCTGGCGCCGACGCCGACGAACATCTCGACGAAGTCGGAACCCGAGATCGAGAAGAACGGCACCTTGGCTTCGCCGGCGATGGCGCGCGCCAGCAGGGTTTTACCGGTGCCCGGAGGACCGACCATCAGCACGCCACGTGGGATGCGGCCGCCCAGTTTCTGGAACTTGGTCGGATCCTTGAGGAAGTCGACGATTTCGGACACTTCTTCTTTCGCTTCGTCGCAACCGGCGACGTCGGCGAAGGTGACGGTGTTATTGGTTTCGTCGAGCATGCGCGCCTTCGACTTGCCGAAGGAGAAAGCGCCGCCCTTGCCGCCGCCCTGCATCTGGCGCATGAAGAACACCCACACGCCGATCAGCAGCAGCATCGGGAACCACGAAATGAACACCTGCTGCAGGAACGATGGTTCTTCGGGTGGCTTCACGTCGAAGCGCACGCCGTTTTCGCGCAGGTCGCCGATCAGGCCGCGGTCGAGGATGGTCGCGGTGGCGCGGACCTTGGAATCGTCGCTGCGGGTGGCGGTGATATTCGAGCCTTCGATCGTCACATCCTTGATGCGACGTTGTTTGATTTCATCGAGCAGCTCGGAATAAGCAATGGTCTTGCTGCCGCCGGCAACGCTATGGGTGTCGAACTGCTTGAACAGCATGAACAACAGCAGCGCGACGACCACCCAGATGGCGGATTTGGAAAACATATTATTCACGAGCACTCCTCCGATGCAACAGCATCTTTACCGATTTCAGTATTCCGATTTTACCTGCAATAAGCCGACACCGCCACGCAGCACCGGCAACATTGATGAAATACTATGTTTTACCCTCCTACAGACAGACAGCATGCACGCTATGCACGCAGCATCTGAAGGATCACGCGGCTGATGTATGGCCGCGCACGGGGATTTCAAGGGGCAATTCTCCCCGGATTGCAAGTTTTAAGCAGCCGGATTCTTCAGGCCCCGGCCCAACAGGAAAATCTCGGACGACTTATCGCGGCTTGCTTTCGGCTTGACCTGTTTCACCGTTTTGAATTCGGTCCGGAATTTCTCCAGGATCTGGGTGAAACCCATGTCTTTAAAACACTTTACCAGCAGAGCGCCCTCGGGCTTCAGGTGAACTTGTGAAAATTCGATCGCCAGATCGATCAGATGTTCCATGCGCGCCGCATCGGCATGGCTGATGCCGGACAAATTGGGCGCCATATCAGACAGCACGACATCGACCTTGCGGCCGGACAGCAGGTCGTCGAGCTGGGACAAGACCTCTTCTTCGCGGAAGTCGCCCTGGATGGTTTGCACATCTGCGACAGGCTCCATCGGCAGGATGTCCAGGCCGATGATGGTGCCGTTGATGCCGCCGCCATCCTTGCCCGCCAGCTTGCGCCGGGTGTACTGGGCCCAGCTGCCTGGCGTACAACCGAGGTCGACAATCGTCTGGCCAGACTTGATGAGCTTTTCCGCTTCGTCGATTTCCTTGAGCTTGTAGGCAGCGCGAGCGCGATAACCCTCTTTCTGTGCAAGTTTGACGTACGGGTCGTTAATGTGGTCGTGCAACCAGTTTTTGTTTAATTTGTTCTTGGCCATTCGCGTAGAATACTGCTTTTATAGGTACATCAAAAAAAATTGTTATGATCAAACTTACACCGGCCGAGCGCAGCGCCCTGCGCGCAGAAGCCCACGGGCTCAATCCAGTCGTCATGATCGGCGAAGCCGGACTTACCGAAAACGTGGTCAAGGAAATCGCGGCCAGCCTCGACGCACACGGCCTGATCAAGGTGCGCGTGTTCGGCGACGACCGCGAAGCGCGCGTTGCCATGTACGACCAGATCGCCACCGACCTCGATGCGGCGCAAGTCCAGCACATCGGCAAGCTGCTGGTCCTGTACCGCCCCAAGAAAGAAGCGGTCAAGGAACGCAGCGGCAAATCTGGTCCGGGCATGCGCGAAGTCACCATCGTCAAGGCCAGCGCCAGCGGCACCAAGAAGCCGAGCGTCACCAAGGTCATGTTGAAGGGGAACGAGCGCGTCACCGCCGGCGGCAACATCAAGCGCGCCAAGCCGCGTCAGACCAGTTCCAAGAAAAATTCGCTGAATAAGTGAACTAAGTGAACAAAAAAACCGGGGCAACCCGGTTTTTTTACGCCGGTATATTCGTCACGCTCAACGCAGCCGAACGATCAGCCAAGCCCCCAGCAGGCTCTCCACCAGATAGAACAGCTGCGACACGCCGTGCATCACGGCGAACTGCGTCCAGTATTCCGACGCCCTCACCCCGCCCGGCCCCGCCAGCTCGCGCAACTGCGCCATCGCCGGCTGCAGGCCGACAAAGATCACCAGCGTACAAGCGAGCATCGCCAGCACCAGCAGCTTGAGAAAACGCCGCCGCGGCGGCGCCAGGTCGGTCGACACCCTCAACAGCACCAGCAGCACGACAGCACAGGCAATCGACAACCATGCCTGGCGCGTCAGCAGCACTGCCACCAGGTCGCCGGCCTGCACGCTGCCCAGGACGCCGAACGCCGCCGGCGCCGCGATATAACCGAGCGCCCACAGGGTGCCGGCCCACAGCGCAGCCACCAGCAGCCGCGCCGCAGGCAAGCGCCCGGCCCCCATGCCGCCAGCTGCCGCGCTCTCCATCAGACGTAACGGACTTCGAGGATTTCGTATTCGCGCGGACCCGACGGAGCCTGCACTTCAACCACGTCTTCGGCGAATTTACCGATCAGCGCGCGCGCGATCGGCGAGGTCACCGAGACCTTGTTCAGTTTAAGGTCGGCTTCATCGAGGCCGACGATCTGGTAGGTGACCTTCTGGCCCGATTCCAGGTCTTCGAGGTCGACGGTGGCGCCAAACACCACGCGGCCTTCGGCGTCGAGGGTGGATGGATCGATAACCTGGGCAGTGGAGAGCTTGCCTTCGAGCTCGGCGATGCGGCCTTCGACGAAGGCCTGGCGCTCCTTGGCGGCATCGTACTCTGCGTTTTCGGACAGGTCGCCATGCGAACGCGCCTCGGCGATCGCGTCGATCACGATGCGGCGCTCCTTGGTCTTGAGCTGGTGCAGCTCTTCTTTCAGGAGTTCTGCGCCGTATTTGGTCAGTGGAGTGTTCATGGTTCTCTGCAAATGGTGTTTTTACGGGTGTAGCCGTAGCGTCTCAAAGCGAAAACCACAGAGGCACGCGGCGCCAAGGCCGCGCGAGCTCTGTGGTTTTTACTGTACTACGGGTACTGCGTCTGCTTAGTGTAAGGTTTTATGCAGGCCTTGTAAATCGTACACGCGCAGTTCGTCGATGTGACGCATGCCCTCGATCGCCGCCTCGGCGCCGAAGATCGTGGTGTAGGTCACCACGTGCGCCGCCAGCGCCGAGGTACGGATCGCGCGCGAATCGTTGATCGCGCTGCGCTTTTCCTCGACCGTGTTGACGACCATGACGATCTCGCGGTTCTTGATCATGTCGACCACGTGCGGACGGCCTTCCAGCACCTTGTTCACCGAGCGCACCGGGATGCCGGCAGCCGAGATCACGGCCGCGGTGCCCTTGGTCGCCACCAGGTCGAAGCCCAGCGCCACCAGGTCGCGCGCCACGGCGACAGTACGCGGCTTGTCGGACGACTTCACCGACAGGAACACGGTGCCCGACTTCGGCAGCTTGATGCCGGCCGCCAGCTGCGACTTGACGAACGCTTCGCCGAAGGTGGTGCCCACGCCCATCACTTCGCCGGTCGATTTCATCTCTGGTCCGAGGATGGTATCGACGCCAGGGAACTTCACGAACGGGAACACGACTTCTTTCACACTGTAGAACGGCGGGATCACCTCTTTCGTGATGCCCTGCTGCTCGAGGGTCTGGCCGACCATGCAGCGCGCCGCTATCTTTGCAAGTTGCAGGCCGGTCGCCTTCGACACGAACGGCACGGTACGCGAGGCACGCGGGTTCACTTCCAGCACATAGACAGTATCAACCGTTTGGCCGTTTTCCTCGGACTGCTTGATTGCGAACTGCACGTTCATCAGGCCGACCACGTTCAGGGCCTTGGCCATCAGCGAGGTCTGGCGCTTGAGTTCATCGATGGTCGCCTGCGACAGCGAGTATGGCGGCAGCGAGCAGGCCGAGTCGCCCGAGTGCACGCCGGCCTGTTCGATGTGTTCCATCACGCCGCCGATGAAGGTGGCTTGTCCATCCGAGATGCAGTCGACGTCGACTTCGATCGCGTCGTTCAGGAAGCGGTCGAGCAGCACCGGAGAATCGTGCGAGACCTTGACCGCTTCGCGCATATAGCGCTCCAGGTCGCGCTGCTCGTGCACGATTTCCATCGCGCGCCCGCCCAGCACGTACGATGGACGTACCACCAGCGGGTAGCCGATTTCCTCGGCCAGCGCCAGGGCATCGGCTTCGGTGCGCGCGGTGCGGTTCGGCGGCTGGCGCAGATCCAGCTTTTGCAGCAGCTGCTGGAAACGCTCGCGGTCTTCGGCGGCGTCGATCATGTCCGGCGAGGTGCCGATGATCGGCACGCCATTGGCTTCCAGGTCCAGCGCGAGCTTCAACGGGGTCTGGCCGCCGTACTGCACGATCACGCCGACCGGCTTTTCCAGTTCGACGATCTCGAGCACGTCTTCCAGGGTCAGCGATTCGAAGTACAGGCGGTCCGAGGTATCGTAGTCGGTCGACACGGTCTCGGGGTTGCAGTTGACCATGATGGTCTCGTAGCCGTCTTCGCGCATCGCGAGGGCGGCGTGCACGCAGCAGTAGTCGAACTCGATGCCCTGGCCGATACGGTTCGGGCCACCGCCCAGCACCATGATCTTCTTCTTGTCGGTCGGATTCGATTCGCACTCTTCGTCGTACGTCGAGTACATATACGCGGTATTGGTCGCGAACTCGGCGGCGCAGGTGTCGACGCGCTTGTAGACCGGACGGATCTCCAGTTCATGGCGGCGTGCGCGCACGGCTGCCGGTTCGACCTTCAGCAGGAAGGCCAGGCGGCGGTCGGCGAAGCCCTTCTGCTTCAATTTGTAGAGCGTGGCCTTGTCCAGCGACTCGAGGGTCTGCTTCTCGAGCCACAGCTCGATGTCGACGATCTCCTTGATCTGCACCAGGAACCACGGATCGATCTTGGTCAGGTTGTGCACCTCTTCCAGCGTGAAGCCCTGGGCGAAGGCGTCGCCCACATACCAGATGCGGTCCGGGCCAGGCTCGCCCAGCTCTTCCTCGATCTTTTCGCGGTCGCGGGTCTTTTCGTTCAGGCCGTCGACGCCGACTTCCAGGCCGCGCAGGGCTTTCTGGAACGATTCCTGGAAGGTGCGGCCCATCGCCATGACTTCGCCGACCGATTTCATCTGGGTGGTCAGGTGCTTGTCGGCGGTCGGGAATTTCTCGAACGTGAAGCGCGGGATCTTGGTGACGACGTAGTCGATCGACGGCTCGAACGAGGCCGGGGTCGCGCCGCCGGTGATCTCGTTGCGCAGCTCGTCGAGCGTGAAACCAACCGCCAGCTTGGCCGCTACTTTCGCGATCGGGAAGCCGGTCGCTTTCGAGGCCAACGCCGACGAACGCGACACGCGCGGGTTCATCTCGATGACGATCATGCGGCCGTCTTTCGGATTGATCGAGAACTGCACGTTCGAGCCGCCGGTGTCGACGCCGATTTCGCGCAGCACGTCGATCGACGCGTTACGCATGATCTGGTACTCCTTGTCGGTCAGCGTCTGCGCCGGCGCCACGGTGATCGAGTCGCCGGTGTGCACGCCCATCGGATCCAGGTTCTCGATCGAGCAGATGATGATGCAGTTGTCGTTCTTGTCCCGAACGACTTCCATCTCGTACTCTTTCCAGCCCAGCAGCGACTCTTCGATCAACAGCTCATTGGTCGGCGATGCTTCCAGGCCGCGCTTGCAGATCGCCTCGAACTCTTCTTCGTTGTAGGCGATGCCGCCACCGCTGCCGCCCATGGTGAACGAGGGACGGATGATGGTCGGGAAGCCCAGCTCGCGCTGCACGCTCCAGGCTTCGTCCATCGAATGGGCCACACCCGAACGCGCCGAACCCAGGCCGATCTTGGTCATCGCGTCCTTGAACTTGGAGCGGTCCTCGGCCTTGTCGATCGCTTCCGGGGTCGCGCCGATCAGCTCGACCTTGTATTTGTCCAGCACGCCGTGGCGGTGCAGGTCGAGCGCGCAGTTCAGCGCGGTCTGGCCGCCCATGGTCGGCAGGATCGCGTCGGGACGCTCCTTGTCGATGATGCGCTCGACGACCTTCCAGGTGATCGGCTCGATATAGGTCACGTCCGCCGTTTCCGGGTCTGTCATGATGGTCGCCGGGTTCGAGTTGACCAGGATGACCTTGTAGCCTTCTTCACGCAGGGCCTTGCAGGCCTGGGCGCCGGAGTAGTCGAATTCGACTGCCTGGCCGATGACGATCGGGCCGGCGCCGATGATCAGGATGCTTTTAATATCACTACGTTTTGGCATATTATTTTTTCTCCGCTGCTTGCATCAGGCCGATGAAGCGGTCAAACAGGTAGGCGACGTCGGTCGGACCGGGCGAGGCTTCCGGGTGGCCCTGGAAGCAAAACGCCGGTTTGTCCGTGCGGGCGAAGCCCTGCAGCGAACCGTCGAACAGCGAGACGTGGGTCACGCGGCAGTTGTCCGGCAAGGTATCCGGGTCGACCGCGAAGCCGTGGTTCTGCGAGGTGATCAAGACCTTCTTGCTGTCGAGGTCCTGCACGGGGTGGTTGGCGCCGTGGTGGCCGAACTTCATCTTCATGGTCTTGGCGCCGGATGCCAGCGCCATGATCTGGTGGCCGAGGCAGATGCCGAAGGTCGGAATGCCCTTCTCGATCAGCTCGCGCGATGCGCGGATTGCGTAGTCGCACGGTTCCGGATCGCCCGGGCCGTTGGCCAGGAAGATACCGTCAGGGTTCAAGGCCAGGGCATCGGCGGCGGTCGATTGCGCCGGCAGCACCGTCACCTTGCAGCCGCGTTCGGCCAGCATGCGCAAGATATTGCGCTTGACGCCGTAGTCGAAAGCGACCACGTGGTATTTAGGATCGGTTTGCTTGCCGAAGCCTTCGCCCAGCTTCCACTCGGTCTCGGTGAACTCGTACGGCTCGGTTACCGACACGACCTTCGCCAGGTCCATGCCCGCCAGGCCCGGGAACGAGCGCGCCAGTTCCAGCGCCTGGGCTGGCGATGGCTCGGCCCCTTGCGCGGCGGTGAGGATCGCGCCGGCCTGGGCGCCTTTTTCGCGCAGGATGCGGGTGAGCTTGCGGGTGTCGATGCCGGCGATGGCAACCACGTTCTCTTGCTTGAGGTAGTCGCCCAGCGACTGGGTCGACCGGAAGTTCGAGGCCAGCAGCGGCAAATCACGGATGATGAGGCCGGCGGCGTGTACCTTGCCCGCTTCGACGTCGGCGCTGTTGACGCCGTAGTTGCCGATGTGCGGATAGGTCAGGGTAACGATCTGGCGCGAATAGCTCGGATCGGTGAGGATTTCCTGGTAGCCGGTGATCGCGGTGTTGAACACCACTTCGCCCGTCGTATGACCGACGGCACCGATGGAATATCCTTTGAAAATGGTCCCGTCAGCAAGTGCCAGGATGGCTGGAACGGAGGGGCCAGAAAAAAATGGCGGCAAGGGCAACTCCCGAAAAAGTTGCCGTAGCTTCGCCACGTCAGACCGACATCCAACTGTCCTGGGCGTGGTAAGTCCGCCCGGTGTTGGAGGTCATGTTGAATGAGGGATGGTGGGTATGCGCTACGGCTAAGTTTGAATTAGATAAACTTCCGAATTATAGCGCGTAGTCTGGCATTCGGCAATGCGGCGCTACCACATACCGGCTACCAAATTGTCCGAAGATGACACGCCATGCCGCCATCCCTGCCCTGCTGAAACTTATATTGCGGGTGCAACATGGCACCCGCGCACCGCCTTGAATCAGGCAGCACCCAGGGCGGCGATGCCCGCGCGGGCGATCTGCACATCCTGTTCCGACTTGACGCCCGAGACGCCGACGGCGCCGATGACATGGCCATCGACGATCACCGGCACGCCACCCTCGAGCATGCCTTCGAGCTTCGGCGCACTCAGGAAGGACATGCGGCCGTTATTGATCACGTCCTCATAGATCTTCGATTCGCGGCGGCCGAGGGCGGCGGTATTCGCCTTGGCCGGGGCGATGTACGACGACACCGGCGGCGCGCCGTCCAGGCGCTGCTGCCACAGCAGGTGGCCGCCATCGTCGACGATCGCGATCGACACGGCCCAGCCGTTTTGAACGGCCTCGGCTTCAGCGGCAGCGCCGATCTTTTTCGCATCAAGCAGGGTCAGGTACGGTTTGGTGTTCATGGTTTTCCTTGGGTTGGTGCCTGTGGTGAGGCTTGCTGCTTGAGCTTCAGTTTGGCCTTGATTTGCGGCATGACCGCAGCCGCGGCCTGCTCGCCGGCCAGGATGGCGAGATTGCGGCCGCCGAAATCGCTCGATCCCATATTGCCGAGCGCCGGCGTGACGACGATGTCGGCATCCTTCAGTTCGAAATGGTTCAGGCGTTGGCCCATGATGCTGAAGGTCTGCATCAGCACGTCGAGCGAGCTGGCCGTGGCCGCGCCTTCCGTCGCGCTGGAGATATTGACCGCAATAATGAAATCGGCGCCCATCTCGCGCACAAAGCGCACCGGCACCGGCGCCACCAGGCCGCCGTCGACGTATTCCTTGTTGCCGATCCGGACCGGCTGGAACACGCTCGGCACGCTTGAGGAGGCGCGCACCGCCATCCCGGTATTGCCGCGGTTGAACAGGATCGGCTGGCCGGTCTTGAGGTCGGTGGCCACTGCGCCGAAGCGCAGCTTCAGCTTTTCCATCGGCACATTGCCGACCGCCTTGTTGACATAGTTCTGCAGCGCCTCGCCCTTGAGCAGGCCGCTGGATTTGCCCAGCCACGGCAAGGCCCAGTCCGAGATGGTCGCCTCGTCCATGGCCAACGCCGTCTTTTGCAGGGCGAAGCCGTTCAGGCCCGATGCATACAGCGAACCGACCACCGAGCCGGCGCTGGTGCCGACCACGATCTCCGGATAGATGCCCTGGGCCTCGAGCGCCTTGATCACGCCGATATGGGCGAAGCCGCGCGCGGCGCCGCCGCCGAGGGCCAGGCCGATGCGGATTTTCTTGGGCGGTAAGGGGGCGGCGGCCGGGGCGACGGCGGGAGCGGCCGGGGCCGGCGCCTGGACCGGCGTGCTGCCGCAGGCGGCCAGCAGCAGTGCGGCGCAGGCCGCGAGGGAGGTACGACGAGAGAGCATGGATTGTGCCGAAAAGAACAAGGCAGGGATTGTACCCCGGCTTGTTCTCGCCGACAGCAAGAGCCCGGTCCGCCTCGATGGCGGACCGGTCAATGGGCTTACAGACTGCCGCGCAGGGTCACCGAGACATTGCGTGGATCGCCGTAATACCAGGCCAGGCCGGTCGGACCGAACTTCTTGTAGTAGACCTTGTCGAACAGATTATTGACGTTCGCTTGCAGCGACAGCTTGTCGGTAAAGCGATAGGCAACCATCGCATTGGCGACACTGTAGCCGCCCTGGGTCGCGGTCAGGCCGCCGCCGCGCACATACGAATCGCTTTGGACGTTCACGCCGCCGCCAATGGTCCAGCCTGGGCCGGAACGGTTGAGGCTGTAGCTGGTAAACAGGTTCAGCTCGTGTTTCGGATCGATGCTGCGCAATGGCTGGCCGGTATTGGCGGCCGTGTCCCGCACGAACTTGGTGCGGGTATTAGTGTAGCCCGCCATCAACTGCCAGCCAGGCAATATCTCGCCAGACACCTCGGCTTCCAGGCCTTCGCTGCGCTGCTTGCCGCCGGCGATGCGGCAGTAGCCGGCCGGGTAGACTGGTGGGCAGGGATTGGGCGACGAAACGTCGTCGATTGGGCGGCCGATGTTTTCGATCTGGAACAGGCCGGCCGATGCGTTGAGGCGGCCACCGAAGAACTCCCCTTTCAGGCCGACTTCGATGTCTTCGCCGGTCACGGGCTTGAACACATTGCCGTCGGCCCCACGCCCGCTCTGCGGCAAGAAAATCTCGGTATAGCTGGCGTAGGCGCTGATCTCGTTCGTCACGTCATACACGATGCCCAGGTACGGCGTGGCTTCGCGGGTTACCTTGAAGCCGCTGCCATTGGCGCGGTTCTCGTTTTCGTACCAGCTCAGGCGGGCGCCGACCAGGAGGGCCAGCGGGTCGGCCAGCGACAAGCGCGCCGTCGCGAAGACGCCATTATTGATGTTCACGTTCGGCGGCATGCCGCCGGCCGGCATCGTCGTCACCTCGCGCTCACGGTAAGTAGCGTATGGATCGAAATTGCGGATGTCGATGGTTTCCTTGAACAGATTGCCCACGCCATAGGTGCCGATCGCCCGGTAGTAGGTGCGTTCGGCGCCGACCACCAGCGTATGCTTGCGTCCGAACAGGGTCAGCGGACCGTCGGCGACGATGCTCATTGCCTGCTGGCGGACATCGTCGCCGGTGTACTGCGACGTCGTGATGTCCATCAGATAGGGATTCGTGGTGCTGGTGCGCGTGATGTAGCTTTGCTTGAAGCCATTGGTCTTGATGCGCATCCCGAGATAGCCGGCACTCGCGCGCACATTCCAGCCATTGTCGAAGCGGTGCTCGATGCCGATCTGGGCCTGGTCGTTGTAGCGGTTCCAGCGGTTCCAGCTGGCGCCCAGGAAGGTATCGATCGGCATGTTCAACGAAGATCCGTCGAAGTTGCCCGGGATGCCGCCCCAGGCGCCGGTGGCGTCGAGGTCGGTGCGCTGCAGCCAGGCGCTGACCGTGGTGCGCGGCGTCAGGTCGGCCTGGACCACGCCATACAGCACTTCGCGGTCTTCTTCGCGCCCATCCTGGAACAGGTCTTTCTTGTCCTTGACCGCCACCACCCGGCCACGCACCGAGCCGCTCGCATTGAGCGGGCTCGACACATCGACCTCGACCCGGCGGCGATCCCACGAGCCGACCGTCAGGCCGCCCGACGCCTGGAACGCGCGCGTCGGGAGTTTACGTGCCATGTTCACGGTGGCCGACGGGTTGCCCGAGCCGCGCAGCATGCCTGCCGCCCCGCGCAGCAATTCGACCCGGTCGAGGATGGCCGTGTCGGGCTGGATGAAAGTCGAGCCGGATTGGTTGTAGTTCAGGCCATCGAGCTGCATCGAGTCGATCGAAAAGCCGCGCGAGTTGTAATTGATGCGCTCGCTGTCGGTGTAGTCGATCGTGATGCCCGCGGTATTGTTGAGCACATCGGTGAGGTCGAGCATATTGCGCTCTTCCATGTACTGGCTGGTGATGACGGTGACCGGTTGCGGCGTGTCGCGGATATCCATCTCGCCCTTGAACAGGGTCGAGGACCGGGTAGTGAAGGACTTCGTTTTCTCGGTCGTGGCGTCGTACTTGCCGGTGACGTTGACGGTCGGGATCGCATCCGCCGACACGTCGTCGGGAGCGGCCGGGGCGGCATCGGCGGAGGCCATGGCGGCCAGCGGCGACAGCAAGGCGGCGCTTGCGCACAGTGCGGCGGCCTGGCGCGCAAGGCGCGCAACAGGCGTTGGGTTCGATACAACGGAGGGCACTGGGCGCAACATGATAACTCCTTGAAATTGTTTTGAAATGAGAATGATTCGCATTATAATTCTTGTTCAGATGTTGACGCAATGCACATATTTGCCGCCTCTACCAAAAGAGACATGCTTTATTTTGTGCAAGTACTAGCATCGACGCACTGGACAATCCTAATAAAGAGAATGAAGACCATGAATAAATCGCTGCTCGCTTCCCTCGTCGCCCTTGCTGCGCTTGCACCCGCGGCCCAGGCCCACCACGTCTGGCTGGAGCAGGACGGCAAGACCGTTACACTGCAGTTCGGCGAGTTCGGCCTCAACCAGCGCGAGACCACGCCCGGCCTGCTGGACAAGTTCGTGGCGCCGCGCGCGACCCTGCTCAAGGCATCGGGCGAGACCGAGCTCAAGCTCGAGAAAACCGCCAAGGGCTACGTGGTCGGCGGCGCCAGCATGGCAGCGGGCGATGCGATCGTGGCTCAAGACAATGCCTATCCGGGCTGGGAGACCACCAAGGACGGCACAACCCGCCAGCACATCTGGATCCCGGCGGCGCGCCTGGCGACCAGCTTCGCTGCGCAGCAGCCAAAGCTGGCGCTGGACATCGTCCCGACCGGCACGGCCGGCGAATTCAAGGTGTTCTACAAGGGCCAGCCGCTGCCCAAGGCGAAGGTGGCGATCACCGTGCCAAGCGGCTGGTCGAAAGAGGCGGTGGCCGACGCCAACGGCGCGGTCAGGTTCGACCTGCCATGGAAAGGGACGAATGTGCTCGAGACGGCCCATACCGACCAGACCGGCGGCGAGCGCGCCGGCGTGCAGTACGCGAGCGCCAGCCATACGTCGTCGCTGACCGTGGTGCAGCCCAAGGGCATTGCCGCCCTTGCCGCGGGCCCGGCGCTGGCGCCGGGCGCCGAGCATTGATCCCGGTCCGCCACCCGCTTCCTTAAAAGGCCTCGCAGCCCATGACTACCTCCATGACATCCATAACCTGGCGCTACCGCGGCGGCGTGGTCGCGCGTACGGTCGCGGCAATCGCCGGCGGCTATGTGCTGACCTCGATCGCCAGCTCCCTGATCGCCATTGCCCTGCCGCTGCCGCGCGCGGACGCTGTCTCCATCGCCACCCTGCTCTCCTTCGTCGTCTACACCTGCGTGATCCTGTGGGTGTTCGCCACCACCAGCGCGCTGCGCGCCTGGACCGGGGTCGTGGCAGCCAGCGCCGTGCTGGGCGCTGCATTGTGGATCGCCGGGAGGATGGCATGAAAGAAGGCTTGCGCCAATCGATGGCCTGGGTGCACACCTGGTCCGGCCTGCTAGTGTGCTGGCTGCTGCTGCTGGTATTCATGGGCGGCACCGCCGCCTATTACAAGCACGAGATCACGTTCTGGATGAAGCCCGAGCTGCACAAGGCGGCCGATGCGCCATCGCGGGTCACGCCCGCAGAATCGGCCACGCTGGCGGTGCGCGAGCTGCAGCAGCGCGCGCCAACGGCCAACGCCTGGTTCCTCAGCCTGCCGCACGAGCGCAATCCGCTGATCTACGCCAGCTGGACCAATCCACCCAGGAAAGGCATGACGCGCGAAGAGCGGCGCGCCGCCTTCCGCACCCAGAATTTCACGCTCGATCCGATGACCGGCGAGAAGACCGCCGCGGCGCGCGACACCCGCGGCGGCGAGTTCCTGTACCGCCTGCACTTCGACCTGTACTACATGTCGGCGATCTGGGGGCGCTGGATCGTGGGCATCGCCTCGATGTTCATGCTGGTCGCAATCGTCAGCGGCGTGATCACGCACAAGCGCATCTTCAAGGATTTCTTTACCTTCCGGCCCAGGAAGGGCCAGCGCTCATGGCTGGACGCGCACAACGCCACCGCGGTGCTGGCGCTGCCATTCCACCTGATGATCACCTATACCGGCCTGGTGACCCTGATGTTCATGTACATGCCCGCGCCCACCAAGACGCTGTACGGCGCCGAACAGAACACCATGTTCGCGGAAGTGTTCCCGAATGCCGAGCGGGTCAAGCCGGCCAGGCAGCTGGCGCTACTGGCCGACATCGCGCCGATGCTGCAGCATGCCGAGCGCGCGTGGGGCCAGGCGCCGAGCCGGGTGGTGGTCATCAACCCGAACGACGCCAATGCCAGGGTCCAGCTGCATCGTCCCTCGGGCCAGCAGTTGTCGAACATCGAGCCCTCGATGACCTTCGACGGCGCCAGCGGTGCACTGCTGTCCGAAGCCAAGCCGATGAGCACGGCCCTGGATGCGCGCGCCGCGATTTACGGCCTGCACGTGGCCGATTTCGCCGACTCGCTGCTGCGCGCGCTGTTCTTCGTGTGCGGCCTGGCCGGCACCGCGATGGTGGCCACCGGTGCGCTGCTGTGGGGCGTGAAGGAGCGCCAGAAGTACGCCAAGGTCATCGCGCAAGGTGGCAAGGTCGGCTTTGGCGTACGCCTGGTCGACGCCCTGAACATCGGCGCCATCGCCGGCCTGCCGATCGCCTTCGCGGCCTATTTCTGGGCCAACCGCCTGCTGCCGGTGGAGCTGGCCGAGCGCAGCAATGCCGAGGCCAATGTCTTCTTCATCGCCTGGGGCCTGGCCGCGCTGCTGGCGCAGATCCGTCCGACGCGCGCCATGTGGCGCTTCCAGCTGACGGTGGGCGCGGCGATGCTGGCCGGGATTCCGGTGCTGAACGCGATCACGACCGACACGCACCTGGGCGTGACGCTGTTCGGCGGGCCGGGCCTGCGTCCGGTGGCTGCCTTCGACATCGTCGTCATGCTGCTAGGCTTGCTGCTCGGCTGGGCCGCCTGGTGGCTGGGCCGCAAGGCAAAGCAACAGGCTGCCGCCAGGCACCCGTCGAATCCCGCATCAACCACGCCCCTGGAGGCAGCATGACCCTCTTGTTCCTGAGCGGCCTGGCCCTCGCCTTCAGCGGCTTCGCCGCGACCAGCATCACGATGGACCGCCACCACGCCGACATCCACGGCCGCGGCAAGGAAGCCTCCCCTGCCGTCCGGATGCGGCTGCGGACCCTGGGCTGGATCGGCCTGGCGCTGTCGTTCATGGCCTGCATCGGCGCCAGCGGCTGGCACATCGGCCCGGTGCTGTGGTGCGGCGTCCTGTCATTAGCCGCCTGGAGCGTCACCCTGCTGCTGCAATACCATCCGCGCAAGGTGATGCAAGGCGCCTGGATCGGCATCCCCGCCGCCGTGATCACCACCGCCCTCCTCCTCCGCTAACCCATCAATGAGGGTCAGAGTAGAATTGTTGAGCAATTTCCCATCTCCGCTCACGCGCCTCCCCTGACCACCATTACCCCGGCCAAAGTTTTCCAAAAAGACAATTAGGGTCGGAGTCGAATTGTTTGACAACTTTTAGAGTTGCTCGACAATTCGACTCCGACCCTCATGGGTTTTGCAACAAAAAATGCTAATTCAATTAATTGAGGACACGTTTTGCCAACCGTTCTTTCGCTAGTGCATCTCAGCATCCCGAGCAATTTCCAGGCAGGTCGAAACGGCGTCAAAATTAGATAGGGTCGGAGTCGATTTACTGGGAAATTTCTCAAAATTGCCGTTAATTCGACTCCGACCCTAGTTATCCTTCCAGCAAGCTACTGTGCGTCAGGTGGCTCAAGGATACTGCACCTCAGTATTTCACAAAGTTGTCAAACAATTCGACGCTGACCCTCATTGGCTTGGGGATCAGGCGGGCAGTGAGGTGTTGGGGAGGGAGGCGGCGAAGGTGCTGCCTTTGCCGGACTGCGAGGTGATCGACAGCTTGCCGCCGTGGCGCAGCAGGACGTGCTTGACGATCGCCAGGCCCAGGCCAGTGCCCTGCGTCTCGCGCGAACGGCTCTTGTCGACGCGGTAGAAACGCTCGGTCAGGCGCGGGATGTGTTCGGGGTCGATGCCGATGCCGCAATCCGTCACCGCGAAACTCAAGGCGTCGGCGCCGCGGGTCCAGGCCAGGCGGATCGTGCCGCCGTTCGGCGAGTAACGCACCGCATTCGAGGCCAGGTTGGCGAAGGCGCTGCGCAGTTCTTCCATGCTGCCCATCACGTCGGGGCCGTCCACCACCACGTCGATCGTGTGACGGCCGCCGGACAGCGCCCGTGCCTCGGCCGCGATCGACTCGATCAGGCTGTGCACATCCACCCGCTCGCGCTTGAGCGGATATTCGTCCGACTCCAGCCGCGACAGGGTCAGCATGTCCTGGATCAGCCGCTGCATCCGGTGTGCCTGCTCCGTCATCAGGGTCAGGTGCGACATGCGCGTGCTGACGTCGATGCCGGGATCCGACATCGCGATTTCCAGGAAGCCCACGATCACCGTCAGCGGCGTGCGCAATTCGTGCGAGGCGTTGGCGATGAAGTCGCGCCGCATCGCTTCGATCCGCTCGGTGTCGGTGGCGTCGTGCGTCACCAGGATCTGGCGCCGGTTCTCGAACGGGATGATGCGGCACTCCAGCTTGCGGCCGCGGAACGACAGCGTCAGCGGCTGCTCGTAGCGCCCCAGGATGATGTAGTCGATGAAGTCCGGATGCCGCACCAGATTGGTCACGCGCAGCCCCTTGTCGCGCTCCATCGTCAGCCCCAGGTGACGCTCGACCGCCGGATTGCACCATTCCAGGAACAGTACGTCATCCATGATGGCCACGCCTTCCGGCAGAAGGTGCATCGCCTGGCGGAAGCGCGCCAGCCATTCGGTCAGTTCGGCCTGGTGGCGCTCGTCGTCGCGCCGCAGGCGATATAGACGGGCGAAGGCGTCGGTCCAGGCGCCCCAGCCATCCGGCAGGCGCGTGCTGTGGGGCTCGTTCAGCCACTCGCCCAGCTTGTACAGGTACGACAGTTGGGTGAACACGGCGACCGCCATGCCGGCCAGCGCCAGCGTCAGCCCGGCCACCGGGCCGAACCACCACCACACGCCGCCGGCCACCACAAATAACAGCGCCATGCGCAACAGCGCCGGCACCCAGAACAGCAACTTGGGATTCATCGCGCCCTTCGACACCGCGTTATTTCTCGGACAGCATGTAGCCGACGCTGCGCACCGTGCGGATCAGGCCATCGGCCGATTTCAGCGCCTTGCGCAGGCGCAGCACGTGCACGTCGACCGTGCGTTCCTCGATCACGGCGTGGTCGCCCCACACCTTGTCGAGCAGCTGGGCGCGCGAGAACACGCGCTCGCGGTGGGCCATCAGGTACTTCAGCAGTTTGTACTCGGCATTGCCGATGTCGATCTGCTGGTTCTCGACCGTCACGGTGCAGCTGTTCGGATCGAGCGTCACCGTGCCGGCACGCAGCGGCGCCTCGGCCAGGTGCGGCGATTTGCGGCGCAGCAGCGCGCGCGAACGCGCCAGCAATTCGCGCGGCGAGAACGGCTTGGTGATGTAGTCGTCGGCGCCGTTGTTCAGGCCCGCCAGCTTGTCTTCCTCCATGCTTTTTGCCGTCAGCATGATGACCGGCAGGTCCTGGAAGTCGCGGTCGGCGCGCAGGCGCGACAAGAGGCGCAGGCCGCTCTGGTCGGGCAGCATCCAGTCCAGCAGCAGCAGGTCGGGCTTGCCCCGGCTGATGCTGTCCCAGGCGCCGGCGGTGGTATCGGCGGTGCGGATGTCCCACCCCGCTTCGCGCAGGGAATAGGTCACCAGCTCGACGATCGCCGGCTCGTCTTCGACAACCAGGACGGAGGTGTTGTCCGCCATCGTCAAGCCGCCGGCTGGTCGTCGAGGACAACCTTGCTGTGACGGATATCGCGTCCTTCGACCACGTAGATCACGTACTCGGCGATGTTCTTCGCGTGGTCGCCGATGCGCTCGATCGCCTTCGCCACCCACAGGGTGTCCAGCGCCGACGAGATCGTGCGCGGATCTTCCATCATATAGGTGACCATGGTGCGCAGGATGGTGCGGAACTCGTGGTCGACCACCTCGTCGCCGGCGATGATCTGCAAGGCCTGCTTGCCGTCCAGGCGCGCGAAGGCGTCCAGCGAATCGTGCAGCAGTTCCGAGGTCGCCTTGGCGATCGTGCGGATCATGTCGTAGTGACCGAAACCGGTGGTGCCGCGTTCGTGCAGCAGCTTCGCGGTGCGCGCGATCTTGGTCGCTTCGTCGCCGATGCGCTCCAGGTCGGTGATCACCTTGATGGTAGCCATCACGGTGCGCAAGTCGTTCGCGGTCGGCTGGCGCTTGACGATCAGGTGGCTGCAGGCGTCGTCGAGCGAGACTTCGAGCTGGTTGACGGCCTGGTCTTCGGCCATCACGCGCTCGGCGCGCGGGATGTCGCCGATGCGGAAGCACTCGAGCGCTTCCTCGAACTGGGTTTCCACCATGCCGCCCATCAGCAAGACCTGGGAACGGATACCTTCGAGTTCCTGGTCGTACTGCTTGGATGAATGCTCGCCTGTCATAACTTCTCCGTCAAATATTCTTGTGAAGCCGGCGGGGCCGGCAAAATGGTTGCAGCCGGACCGATCAGCCGAAGCGGCCGGTAATATAGTCTTGCGTTTCCTTGCGCGCCGGGTTCATGAAGATCTGGTCGGTTTCGCCGAATTCGACCAGCTCGCCAAGATACATGTAGGCAGTGTAATCCGAACAACGAGCGGCCTGTTGCATATTGTGGGTCACGATGGTGATCGTGTAGTCCTGCTTGAGCTCGCTGATCAGTTCCTCGATCTTGGCGGTCGAGATCGGGTCCAGCGCCGAGGTCGGCTCGTCCAGCAGCAGTACGTCCGGTTTCACCGCCACGCCGCGCGCGATGCACAGGCGCTGCTGCTGGCCGCCCGACAGCGACAGGCCGCTCTTGTTCAGCTTATCCTTGGCTTCTTCCCACAGCGCCGCCTTCTTCAGCGCCCATTCGACGCGCTCGTCCATCTCGCCCTTGGAGAGGTTTTCGTACAGGCGCACGCCGAAGGCGATATTGTCGTAGATCGACATCGGGAACGGGGTCGGCTTCTGGAACACCATGCCGACCTTGGCGCGCAGCATATTGACGTCGACGCCAGGCTCCAGGATGTTGCGGCCGCGGTACATGATCGAGCCCTCGGCGCGCTGGCCCGGGTACAGGTCGTACATCCGGTTCAGGGTACGCAGCAGGGTCGACTTGCCGCAGCCCGACGGGCCGATGAAGGCCGTCACCTGCTTGGCGTGGATGTCGAGCGACACGTCCTTCAGGCTCTGCGCTTTACCGTAATAAAAGTTCAGGCCCTGGATTTCGATCGTCTTGGCCTTGGCAGCGGCCGGAGCTGGAGTCGTATTGAGCATGGCTTGGTTCATCACTTTGTCTTTTATCAGGGTAGATTAACGCGGAGTTTTTTGGCTGAACAGGGTTCGCGAAAGGATGTTCAGCAGCAGCACGGTCGCAGTCACCAGCAATGCGCCAGCCCAGGCCAGCGAGCGCCAGTCGTCATACGGGCTCATGGCGTAGGTGTAGATCACCACCGGCAGGTTGGCCAGCGGCGCATTCATGTCACTGCTGTAGAACTGGTTGTTGAGCGCGGTGAACAGCAGCGGCGCGGTTTCACCGGTGACGCGCGCGACGGCCAGCAGCACGCCGGTCACGACGCCGGCCTTGACGGCGCGCAGGCGCACCGTGATCGCCACTTTCCAGTGCGGCGCGCCCAGGGCGTAGGCCGCTTCGAGCAGGCTGGGCGGCACCAGGCGCAGCATATTGTCGGTAGTGCGCACCACCACCGGAACTGCGATCAGGGACAGCGCGATGGAACCCGCGTAGCCCGAGAAGTGCTGCACATTGGCCACGTAAATCGCGTACACGAACAGGCCGATCACGATCGACGGCGCCGACAGCATGATGTCGGTCACGAAGCGCGTGATTTGTGCGAACTTGTTGTTCTCGCCGTACTCTGCCAAATAGATGCCGGCCAGGATGCCGATCGGGGTCGAGACCAGTGTCGACAAGCCGACCATCATCAAGCTGCCGACGATCGCATTGCGCAAGCCGCCTCCCGGGGTGCCAGGGGCTGGCGTATCAGCCGTCAGCAGGGTCGAGCTCAAGCCGCCCAGGCCGTTGTACAGCAGGGTGAACAGGATCCAGGCCAGGACGGCCAGGCCGATACCCATGGCGCACACCGACAGGGTGATGCCGATGCGGTGCGCCAGCAGGCGCTTGCGATAAACGGGGTTCTTGACAGCGGTATTCATTATTTGGTGCCTTCGTTACGCGACATACTTACCAGCATCAGCTTGGCGGCCGACAGCACGATGAAGGTGATGCCGAACAGGATCAGGGCCAGCGCAAACAGCGACGACGAATGCAGCGCGGTGGCTGCTTCGGCGAACTCGTTGGCCAGAGTGGACGATATCGAATTACCCGGCGAGAACAGCGACGCCGACAGCGAGTGCGCATTCCCGATCACGAAAGTGACCGCCATGGTCTCGCCCAGCGCGCGACCCAGGCCCAGCATCACGCCGCCCACCACACCGTTGCGGGTGTACGGCAGCACCACCTTGCGCACCACTTCCCACCTGGTGCAACCGAGGCCGTAGGCCGATTCCTTGAGCACGGTCGGCACGATCTCGAACACGTCGCGCATCACCGAAGCGATGAATGGAATGATCATGATCGCCAGGATCAGGCCGGCCGTCATGATGCCGATACCCATGGTCGGCCCCTGGAAGATGGCGCCGATAATCGGCAGCTGGCCGATGGTTTCCTTCAGCGCCGGCTGCACGTATTCGGCGAACAGCGGCGCGAACACGAACAGGCCCCACATGCCGTAGATGATCGACGGCACGCCGGCCAGCAGTTCTACCGCGGTGCCCAGCGGGCGGCGCAGCCAGGTCGGGCATATCTCGGTCAGGAACAAGGCGATGCCGAAGCTGATCGGGAACGCCACGGCGAGCGCGATGATCGAGGTCGCCAGCGTGCCCCAGATCGCGATCATGGCGCCATACTGGTCGTTCACCGGATCCCACTCGACGCGGGTGATGAAGCCGGCGCCGAACTCCTTGAAAGCCGGCGCGGCGCCGATCGCCAGCGAGATGATGATCCCGACCAGCACGAGCAGCACCGAGGCCGCGAACAGCCAGGTGACTTTATGGAAGAAAAAATCCTGCAGGCGCTGGTTGCGCATGGTGTTGCGCAGGGCGGGAGTCTCGAAGGTGTCGGCCTGGGCCGCTGTCTTGGCGGGCAGGTCGTTCATGGACACGGATGGATGGACGCTCATGGTGTGGTCGACTTTGCTATTAATATCGTTTTGTCAATATCGCTGGCATGCGGAAAGACCGGTCGCACCGGCCCTTCCGGGTTCAGGAAAAGAGGATTACCACAGCGCCTTGCCGGCCGCATCCTTCAGATTGGCGCGCCAGGCATCCTGCACCAGCTTGGTGACTTCGGCCGGCATCGGCACGTAGTCGAGGTCGGCGGCGGCAGGTGCGCCGTTCTTGTAGGCCCAGTCGAAGAACTTCAGCACTTGCTGGCCCTTGGCGGCGGCCTGGGTCTTGTGCACCAGGATGTACGAGGCGCCGGTGACCGGCCAGGCGCCCTTGCCTGGCTGGTTGGTCAATACCACCGCGAAGCCCGGGGTGCCTTTCCAGTCGGCGCCGGCAGCGGCGGCCTTGAAGGCGTCGTCCGAAGGTTGCAGCCAGGTGCCGTCGGCGCCTTGCAGCTGGGTGTGCGCCATCTTGTTCTTCTTGGCATAGGCCCACTCGACGTAGCCGATGCCGCCCTTGATGCGCTGCACGTTGGCGGCCACGCCCTCGTTGCCCTTGCCGCCCACGCCGACCGCCCACTTGACGGTGGTGCCGGCGCCGATGGTCGACTTCCAGGTCGGGCTGACCTTGCTCAGGTAGTCGGTCCACAGGAACGAGGTGCCCGAGCTGTCGGCGCGGCGAATGACGGTGATGTCGTTGGCCGGCAGCTTGACACCCGGATTCAGCGCGGCGATCTGCGGCGCGTTCCACTTGGTGATCTTGCCCATGTAGATGTCGGCGATCAGGGCGCCGCTCAGTTTCAGCTGGCCCGGGGCGATGCCGTCCAGGTTCACGATCGGCACCACGCCGCCCATGATGGCCGGGAACTGGAACAGGCCCGCGGCATTCAATTCATTCGCTGCCAGCGGCATGTCGGAAGCGCCAAAGTCGACGGTCTTGGCCTTGATCTGCTTGATGCCGGCGCCCGAACCCACCGACTGGTAGTTCAGGCCAACGCCCGAGGCCGCCTTGTACAGCTCGGCCCATTTGGCATAGATCGGGTACGGGAAGGTCGCGCCGGCGCCGGTGATGTTGACGTTCTGGGCGCTGGCGGATACCGCCGTTGCGGCCAGGGCGATCGAAACGAAGAAATGCTTCATGCGCATATCGGATCCTTTGGAAGTGACACCACGGGACGGTCCCGCTGACGATGAGGCGCAGTCTAACGGGCGAATATGACAGGTTCATGACATATTTGGCGTATGTGACATGAACATGACACGCGCGCAAGGATGTCATCCCTGCTCGCGGCGTGGCGCGCGGATGGACATCGGCGTCAGCCGAATATTGTCATGTTCCGATTGTTCACGCTTGTAAATACGCTATTGCCTGCTACCCTGAGAAGGTAGTCATGACATGGAGGGGATGCCGAGAGGCGTTTGGTTTGATATGCTAGATCTGATGGTGATAGGAATCCTGAGCGGACTTGCTGCCCTGGTGGCGTTCGAGATCTACCAGGAGGTACGAGGAAGTTCCGACAGTTTGCATGACCGCTATCACGAATAGCGAATAGCCCGCTCAGCGGGCCAAGACAGCAAGCGGCGAGGCCCATGGCACTCGCCGCTTGGCGCATACAGCGTCGCGTCGATTACCGCATGAAGCGCGCCAGCGCCGTCACCGCCGCCAGCTCAGGGCCCAGGAACTGCAGGCCGACCTTGAACTCACCGCTGCTGAAGATGCAATACGACACCTTGACCCGCGTATTGATGGTGACGAAGCTGCCTTCCACCAGCAAGTCGAAGGCGAGCTGGCCGCCCTGCCCGACCGCCAGCGGATCGGCGACGCTGACGCTGGCGCCATTGGTGCCGACGTCGCTGGTCTTGCCGATTACCGGCGCTTGGCCGTCGATGGCCAGCATGGCCTTGCTGCGGTATACCTTGCGCGGCGTTTTCCGTTGGTCTTGAAACACGTGTTTACCCGAATGCAGTGAACAAGACACAATTATAGAAGCTTCCTGCAATTCCGGCAGGCAAGGGTCCACTTGCCCTGCCGCTTCAGTCGATCTCGCGCAGCTTGTTGAATGCTTCGTCGATGCGTTCGACCGCAATGATCTTCATGCCCTCGATCGCCTGCTTGGGCATATTCGATTTCGGGATCACGGCCAGCGAAAAGCCCAGCTTGGCTGCTTCGCGCAAGCGCTCCTGGCCGCGCGGCGCCGGCCGGATCTCGCCAGCCAGGCCGACCTCGCCGAACACCACCAGGCCGCGCGGCAGCGGCTTGTTGCGCATCGACGAATTGATCGCCAACAGGACGGCCAGGTCGGCCGCCGGCTCGGTGATCTTGACGCCGCCGACGGCGTTGATGAACACGTCCTGGTCGAAGGCCGCGATGCCGGCATGACGGTGCAAGACCGCCAGCAGCATCGCCAGGCGATTCTGCTCGAGGCCGACCGACAGGCGGCGCGCATTGGGCAGGTGGCTGGTGTCGACCAGCGCCTGGATCTCGACCAACAACGGCCTGGTTCCCTCCTGGGTCACCATCACGCAGGAGCCCGGCACCTGGCTGTCGTGCTGCGACAGGAACAGCGCCGACGGATTCGACACCCCTTTCAGGCCTTTCTCGGTCATCGCGAACACGCCCAGTTCGTTCACCGCGCCGAAGCGGTTCTTGATGGCCCGCACCAGGCGATAACTCGATTGCGTATCGCCTTCGAAATACAGCACGGTGTCGACGATGTGTTCCAGCACGCGCGGGCCGGCCAGCGCGCCCTCCTTGGTGACATGGCCGACCAGGATGATGGTGACGCCGGTCTGCTTGGCCACGCGCGTGAGCTGGGCCGCGCATTCGCGCACCTGGGCCACCGAGCCGGGGGCAGACGTCAGTGCATCCGAGTACATGGTCTGGATCGAATCGATCACCACCACATCGGGCTTGAGGTCGGCGATGGTGCCGAGGATTTTCTCGAGCTGGATCTCGGCCTGCAATTTGAGGTCTTTCGCGTCCACCGCCAGGCGCCGCGCGCGCAGCGCGATCTGGGCGCCGGACTCCTCGCCACTGACATACAAGGTGCTGCGCACCGTGGACAGGCTCGACAGCGCCTGCAGCAGCAGGGTCGACTTGCCGATGCCGGGATCGCCGCCGATCAGGACCACGCCGCCGGCCACCAGGCCGCCGCCCAGCACACGGTCGAATTCCTCGATGCCGGTGCCGAAGCGCGGCACGTCGATCGCCTCGATGTCGGCCAGGGACAAGACCGGCGCGGTCTGCGCCAGGCTGCGGTGCGGGGTCTGCGACATGCGGTTCACGCCGGGCGTATCGACGACGGTCTCGACCATCGTGTTCCAGGCCTTGCAATCGGCGCACTGGCCGGTCCAGCGGTTGGCGATCGCGCCGCACTCGCTGCAGGTGTAGTTGGTTTTTGCTTTTGCCATCGTTCTAATATGGGGATAGTCCCGTTATGCTTCAACCGTCGGTGCCGAGGCGGCCTTCGGTCACGCGCACGCGCGGCGCCAGCGCGCACATCAGCTCATAGCCGATGGTGCCGGCGGCGTGGGCCACGTCGTCGATCGGCAGCCCGTCGCCCCACAGGGTGACCTTGCTGCCGATGCGGGCATTGGCCACCGGGGTCAGGTCGACGGTCATCATGTCCATCGACACCCGGCCGACCAGCGTGGTGCGCACGCCGTCGACGATGACTGGCGTGCCGTGCGGCGCACTGCGCGGATAGCCGTCGGCATAGCCGCAGGCCACCACGCCGATCGTCATCGGGCCTTCGGCCTCGAAGCGGCTGCCGTAGCCGACGGTGTCGCCCTGCTCGATGTGCTGGATGCCGATGATCTCGGAGCGCAGGGTCATGGTCGGGCGCAGGCCGAATTCGTGGGCGCTGCGCCCGCCCGGCGTGCCGCCGTACAGCATGATGCCGGGGCGGACCCAGTCGTTCGACAACTGGTCGGCCAGCTCGGCCTGGTGCAGCACGCCGCCCGAGTTGGACAGGCTGCGCTCGCCGGCCAGGTCGCCCGCGCCGGCGCGGAAGCGGCGCACCTGCTCGGCGATCGTCAGGCGCGGGTGCTCGAGTTCGTCGGCATTGGCGAAGTGGGTCATGTGGGTGATCGAGCGCACGTCGCGGATCGCGCAGAGGCGTTGATGGGCGGCGGCGTAGTCGTCGGGGCGGAAACCCAGGCGGTTCATCCCGGTGTTCATTTTCAGATAGACATCGATCGGGCGGTACAGCTGCGTGTATTCGAGCAGCTTGACCTGCTCGATGCTGTGCACGGCGGTGGCGATATTGTGCTCGGCGAGCATGGGCACGTCGGCCGCTTCGAAGAATCCCTCTAATAAAAGAATCGGCTTGATCCAGCCGAGTTCGCGCAGGCGGATCGCGCTTTCCAGCTCGACCAGCGCCAGGCCGTCGGCGGTGGCGAAGCCGCGCATGGCGCGCTCCAGGCCGTGGCCATAGGCATCGGCTTTCACGACGGCCCAGATCCTGGCCAGCGGCGCGCAGCTGCGCGCCTGGGCCAGGTTGTGCTGCATGGAATCGAGGTGGATGGTGGCGAAAAGCGGGCGCGGCATGACAATCTTTTAAGAAAGACGGAGGGAATCCCGTATGGAACGTCAAGTGCCTATTTTACCGGAGCGGGCCGCGCGGCGGCGCTGCGCCAGCGTTTCCCGTTTCGCCGCCCTACCCATTCATGGTATAAAGCAACCCGGACCAGATTTGTGAATTCTCGAATGAACCGTGGTTTCTATACCATCATGGCGGCGCAGTTCTTCTCGTCGCTGGCGGATAACGCGCTCCTCTTTGTCGCGATCAGCCTGCTCGTCGCAATGGACGCCCCGGCATCGCTGACTCCGTTGCTGAAGCTGTCATTCGTGCTGTTCTATGTCTTGCTGGCCGCTTTCGTGGGCGCCTTCGCCGATGCGCTGCCCAAGGGACGCGTGATGTTCATCGCGAACATCATCAAGGTCGTCGGCTGCGCGCTGATGTTCTTTACCATCCACCCCCTGTTGTCGTACGCCGTGGTCGGCTTTGGCGCGGCCGTGTATTCGCCCGCCAAGTACGGCATCCTGACCGAATTGCTGCCGCCCGAGAAACTGGTGCCCGCCAATGGCTGGATCGAGGGACTGACCGTGATGTCGATCATCCTCGGCACCGTCCTGGGCGGCACGCTGGTGAGCGAGCGCGGCACGAACTTCCTGCTGTCGTTCGATGCCTTCGCCAGCCTGGGCATCACGACCGGCGCCGAAGCCGCGATGGCGGTAGTGGTCGGCATCTATATCCTGGCCGCCGTGTTCAACCTGCGCATCCCGGACACCGGCGCGCGCTACGAGCATCAGGAACGCAATCCGGCCAAGCTGATCGCCGATTTCGCGAACTGCTCGGCCACGCTGTGGCGCGACAAGCTGGGCCAGATTTCGCTGGCGGTGACGACCCTGTTCTGGGGCGCCGGCGCCACCTTGCAATTCATCGTGCTGAAATGGGCCGAGCGCTCGCTCGGCATGCCGCTGGACAAGGCGACCAACCTGATCGGCGTGGTTGCGATCGGCGTGGCGCTGGGTGCGGCGATGGCGGCGCGCATGATCCCGCTGCGCAAATCGCTGAGCGTGATCCCGATGGGCATCATCATGGGCCTGGTCGTGACCAGCATGGTATTCGTCAGTTCGGTGTCGGTAGCCTATCCGCTACTGGCCCTGATCGGCTTCCTGTCGGGCTTCTTCGTGGTACCGATGAACGCGCTGCTGCAGCACCGCGGTCACGTGTTGATGAGCGCAGGCCACTCGATCGCGGTGCAGAACTTCAACGAGAACCTGTCGATCCTGGTGATGCTGGCGGCCTACGCCATCATGATCACCATGAACCTGGACCTGGACATCATCATTGTCATCTTCGGCCTGTCAGTCGCCGGCATCATGCTCCTGATCCAGCGCCGCCACACGCTGAACCAGCGCGAGCACGATTCGCTCGGCCTGATCGGCGAAGGCAAACACTGATCCACCAGGGTCAGTGTCGAATTGTTTGACAACGTTTCGCGCTCACCATTTCTCGGCCGACGGGCCGAAGCCCCAGTGCTCATAGGCACTTGCTGAGACAGCGCACTCTGTCCCCGATTGCCGGTCGAGGCGAGAAATTGCTCAATAAATCGACTCTGACCCTCGTGGTTTTGCAATGAAATCCGTAGCTGCCGAGCAGCTTTTGGTCAGTGCATTCCGCCAGTCGTCAACATTTTCCGAATTGTTTGCCGAGCAGCCATTAATACCGATCCAACCGGCAAGAAAATAAATAGGGTCGGAGTCGATTTAGTGAGCAATTCCTCAAAATTGCCCGTAATTCGACTCTGACCCTCATTGGTCGTGGTTGAGTTCGCTTCTGAGAAACTTGGCACTCGGGGGTGCATTAACGAGCTTTTGCAAAAGTTGTCAAACAAATCGACTCTGACCCTACAGCCACCCTCCAACCACCTTCCGGCCGCCCCCTCCAGCCGGCGGAGCAAGCGCATAAAGGCGCATCAGAACAGGCGATAGGCCCCGTTCGCAGACAGTAGCTCGACCAGCGGGGTCTGCGGCACTCGGAAGGTCGAGTCCATGTAGGCAACGCCGAACACCGCGGTGTGCGGCAAGGCCAGATCGACCCGGTCCCCGCGCTGGAAGTACCCGTCCAGTGCGTTCGGGAGATGGTACATTGGCCGTTCCATCAACGGCCTCTGGGCGAGGAGCTGTACCGTTTCTTCCCTTGCCAGGTAACCCGCATCGTCGATATCGAAACTTGGGAACCATGGATCGCTGGCGAAGTCGACACTGCCAGGCGTTGCCATCGCCGCCATCACCGATGCGCACATGGCCAGCACCTCGTTTGCATGTCGCTCCGGGTCGCCCGGCGCGTCGGGCAGGCTGGCGGCGGCGCGCGCGACCATGTCTTGCAGGTCGTCGTGTTTCTCGGTCAGGATGCCCCTCCACACAGTGGCGTCGAGCGAATTATTGAATGCGAAGCGTGCAGTCGCCAGCACATCTTCAGGCGTCGGAGGATCCCCCGGCAAACCCATTTGCCGTCCATACCTCAAGATGACGCCGACTGCGGCGAAATAACGCCAGCACTCCAGTTGTTCGCTGAACGACAGATAGCGGGTGGAGCGGCTGGTGCCGGCCGCTTGCTCGACCTGGTCCAGCAGCCACGCGTTGCGGCCAGGCCGATGCACGGTCCGACGCCAGGAAGTGGTGGAGTTGCAGGAATCGGTTAGCGAACTGTTCAGTGATCAGGAAGATCGGGACGACACCGGTGGCCAGGCGCGTCGCCTTATCTATCCATGCGCCATCATCAAGCCGCACAAGCTGACTCGCCAGGCCCAGCTTCTCCAGACGGCCACGGATACCGGCGAGCGCCTGGGCCAGGCCTGAGTCTTGCAGGGAAACCAGCATGCCGCCGGATCCGACGGATTCGGCCGGCGCTTCACGAAATGGAATAGCGCCCGGGATAATGCTTTGGTTCTCGCCAAGGATCTGGCGTGCGAACTCATTGAAATCCTCGCTCAGGTTCAGGTCGTGATTGAGCCTGCTGACCGGCGCCACATGTTCGATAAATCTCTCCTGGAGCAGGCTAAAGCCATACTCGCCCGTGGCTCGAAGTTCGGCAGCACGGTTGAATACCCGGTCCAGCTCGTGCACCAGCGCATAGGTAGCGTCTAGCAGGCGCATCAGCTGGAGCCGCAAAGTCAGGTGAGAGCGCTGTGCGGGTGGCAAGGCAAGCGTGATACGGATCACCGACAGATCGTAATACAAGGACGATACCGCTTGTTCGACATATCGCTGCTCGGGTACCGATGGCATTTTCTGGGCCGCGGCTGAAGGGAACGGTCCCAGGTCGATCGTATCGGCCAGGGCGGCTGCGGTTGCCGGTACGCTGGACGACAAGAACGCGTCGAGTGCGGTACCCATCGTCTGCACGATCTGCCCGAGCAAGGCGATATTGCCGTGGTCATCGAACAGCCGGTCACGCTGGGCGCGACGCAGCATGATCGGCATCGTGAACAAGATGCTTTTGAACTGCTGGTATCGCGCGCTGCCGTCCACCGCCATCATCGATTCGGTCGACTGGCGTTCGGCAATCTTGTTCGCCTGATCGGAAAGCTTCGACTGCGCGTCCGCGATCTTGTTCGCGTGCTCGGCGAGCTCGGACTGCGCTTTCGCCGAGTCGAGTGCCCGGCTGGCCAGCATGATGGCGACCAGCGAACCCGCAAACGCAACGGCGGTTGCGAAGATGATGCCGAGGTAAGCCACCCATTCTTGCTGCCCAACCACTCCGTTTGGAATACCCTTCCAGCCCCAGAAGGCCAGCGACAGCAGGAAGATCGTGCCGATGGCGCACGCTAGAATCGTCCTGTAGAACCCACCGATGGCCTCCTTGTAGACGTTGGAACCCCCAGCCATACCTCGCTCGCTTCCTGCATTTTCCATTGCTGTCCCAGGATGGATAAAACGCAGGATTATCCCACCTCGCCCTCATGCAAAGTGGATATTTTGACAAGGAACATCGGCTAGTGGATGCGCGCGGCCTTGCTCAGGCCGATTTCACCATCCGTAGTTCGGCGGCGCGGGCGCGCCAGTCGTCGGGTACGATGAAACCGCGCTCGACTTCCACCAGCACGCCGTCATGCCATCGCACGATCGCCACCAGCACCGGTGTGCCCGACGTGGCGAAACCATCGGCCAGCGTGCGTCTCAGCTGCGTCCGGTCCATCGTCCCGCTTGCGGACTCTGCGCGCAGCGGCGCCAGCCACGCCAGCTTGGGCAGCACCGCGACATGCTCGTCGGACGCCAGGTCGACACCATCGAGTTCGTCCAGCGCGCACCAGAAGCCGCGGCAGTGGCCGGCCGTGATGCCCTGCATCGCCGGCCAGTTGCCGGAGGGGTAGAACAGCCAGCCCTTGACCAGGGCTTGCGCCTGCGTCACGGGCAGCGGCAGCAAGGCCTGCGCCGCGGGATGCGCGCCCAGCGCGAGCTGGCGCTCGAAGACCTTGCGCATCTTGAGGCCCAGGCTGTCGGCCAGGTTGGGGCCGACCAGGGCGTCGAATTCGCTCGACGCGCCGCCATCGAGCAGGTAGAACTTGGTGGCGAACTCGATGTGTGCAAGCGCATCCGGCCCGTGCTCGAGCAGGAAGTCGAACTCGCCTACCGTGTCGTAGCGGCTGGCGCGCACCTGCAAGCCGTGGCGCACCAGGCGGCCCTGCTCGGCAAAATAGAAGGCCATCAGCTTTTCGGCGTACAGCCCGAGCCGGGTATAGGTCTTGTCGCCGAGCGCGGCGTCGAGCCGCGCGGGATCCTGGTCGAGTTGCGCCAGCCAGTCCGCCACGCCTGGCGTGACCGGACCCAGCGTGGCGATGCGGCCGGCCCATGGCGGCGCGGCCGCGTCGAGCAGGTCGGGCGAATCGAGCAGCCAGGCCAGCGCGCGCACCCGGTCACGCCGCAGGTGCCCCCAGCGGCGGTGGAAACCGGCCTGGTAACTAGTCGCGCGGTCCAAGGGAACGCGCCCGGCACAGGTCGGCCCACGCCAGCGCCTTGTTCTCGCCACGCAGCAGCAGCTCGCCCGGATGCAGCGTCGCCACCAGCGGCGTCTCATTCAAGCGATGGACTTGGCCGCGAGCGCCGGCCAGCGGTTCCTGCAGTGCGCGGTCCAGCAGGCCGTTGGCCGCGACCTGGCCAAGGGTCAGCACGGTCGAGGCCTTGACCAGCGCCAGCTCGCGCTCGATGAAGGGACGGCAGGCGGCGATCTCGCCTGGCGTCGGCGCGCGGTCGCCGCCTTTCGCATTCAGCGGACGGCATTTCACCAGCGGCGTGACGTAGGCATCGCGCTCGCGCGACAGGCCGACCGCGTGCAGCATATTGTCGAGCAGCTTGCCGGGGTCACCCGCGAGCGGCTGGCCGGCTTGCTCGTCCATCGCGCTCGGCGTGCCGGCGACCACCAGCCAGCGCGCCTGGCGCGGACCGGCGCCATACACCGGCTTGCGGCCTTCGCCGCAGGCGCAATCCTTGCAGGCGGCGATCGCCTGGCGCAGGCCGGCCCAGTCCATGGTGGCGACATCGGGCCCCGCCGGCTCTGGCGCGGCGCTGTCGTCCCAGGCCGAATCTTCCTCGACCGGCGGCGGATTGCGGTAAGGCGGCGCGGATAGCGGCGTGTGGACACGCGCGGCCGGCGCCGGCTCGGGCGCAGGGATCGGGGCCGATGCAGGTTCGAATGCCGGCGCAGGCCCGACGACTTCCGGCGCGGCCTCGACCACAGCCGCTTCGGCAACGACATCACCCTCGGCCTGCGGCGCATGACGCAATTGCCATAGCGGGCCGATACCCATCTCGGCCAGGAACAGCGCATCGCGCCGGCTCGTGTTCTTCATAAGTCCAGCCTCATCACGATCGCATCCTCGCGGCCCGCAGCACCGGCCGGATAATAACCCTTGCGGCGGCCGATATGGACATAGCCATGGCGCCGATACACCTCCAGCGCGCGCTCGTTCGACGGCCGCACCTCGAGCAGGATCGAGGTCATGCCCTGGCTGCGCGCGCGCGCCGCGATCTCGTCGAGCAGGCGCCGGCCGAGGCCCTGGCCATGGAGCCTGCCGGCCAGCGCGACGTCGAGCAGGTGGGCCTCGTCGAGCGCATACATCAACAGGTAATACCCGGCCAGCTCGCCACCCGCATCGCGCAAGGTCCAGCAATCGTAGCCGCTGGCCACGGCGTCGGCGAAGTTACCGCGCGACCAGGGATAGGGAAAGACGCTGCGTTCGAGCGCCCACACCGCGTCCACGTCGGCCGCCGTCATCGGGGCCTGTCGCAGTCCGGTGCCTTGCAGCTCGCTCATGCGCCGGCCTTGGCGGCCGCATTGGGCTGCGCATTGGGCTGCGCATTGGCCTGCGCATTGGCATGATTAATGGCCTGCCGCTCGGCGCTCGTATAAGCGACCTTGTTGCGCAGGTAGACCGGCTGGGCCTGGGCCGCCGGCACGCCCTGCCCGGCCGCCAGCGCGGCGCTCCCCAGCAGCGCCAGCTCGCGCGCATGCGGCACGATGTCGACCAGCGCGCCTTGTGCGAACGGCTTGCCGGCGAAGGCCTCGGCATACTCCGCGAAGCCGTTGCCGCAAGCCTGCAGGCGGGCGGCCGCGAGCGGCGCGACGTCTTGCGGGGCCGACAGCGCCGGCGCCACCACGTCGATCCACTTGCCGTCGTCGAATCGGTACTGGGCCCAGTACACCTCGCCCATGCGCGCGTCGAGCACCGCCAGCACCTCGGCGGCGCCGGTCGCGGCGCGGCAGGCCTCGGCCATCGCCGCCAGGGTCACCAGCGGCAGCACGGGCAGCCTGGCGCCATAGGCCAGGCCCTGGGCCACGCCGCAGGCGGTGCGCACGCCGGTGAAGGAGCCGGGGCCGGCGCCGAAGGCGATGGCGTCGCAGTCGGCCAGCACGAGGCCGGCCTCGTTCAACAGCTCCTGCACCATTGGCAGGATCGATTGCGAATGGCTGCGCACGCCAGGCGTGGCGCGCACCAGCACGGTGTCCCCCGCCAGCAGCGCGCAAGACGCCAGCTCGGCCGAGGTTTCGATAGCAAGGATGGTAGACATGCCGCTATTTTAACCTCTCGGTCGGGCGGCTTCCATGGCGCGACCGCGAATCGCCATCGCAGTGCAACATGATCCGGAACTCGCTGTACAATGCCGCTCATGCAGAGCCTGACCCTCGATTCCACCACCCGCGCTGCGGTCGCCGCCGCCGTCAACGGCGGCGGCTGGACCGTTGCCTGCCTGTGCGCCGCCTGGTGCGGCACCTGCGCGACCTACCGCGCCACCTTCGAAGAGGTGGCGACGCGCCATCCGGACAAGCAGTTCGTCTGGATCGACATCGAAGACCAGGCCGACCTGGTGGGCGACCTGGACGTCGACAACTTCCCTACCCTGCTGCTGCAGCGCGGCGATACGGTCGCCTTCTTCGGCACCATGGTGCCGGACGGCGGCGTGGCCGACCGCCTGGTACAGGCCCAGGCCGAGCAGAGCGACGAAGAACTGGCGCGCCTGGCGCAATCGAGCCAGGAACGCCGCGACTGGCAGGAGGAGTGCAATCTGCGCGTGTTGTTGCGCGGGCCGGATTAATCGCCCGCCCGGGGTGCGAACGACACCAGCGCCTCGAAGTAGCGATTCAGCGCGTCAAACAGTTTCAACGACACGGCCTCGAAGCGCACCTGCTGCTCCCCCTCGAAGGCCTGGTCGGTCCACCCGTCCACGCCGCCGAACGAGTCGGCGCTCGACACTGCCGCCAGCCCGAATACGCGATCCCCTCCCCATTCGAATGGCGCGAACATCTGCGTGAACAGTTGCAACAAAACCAGCATGTCGGGCTCCCAGTCCACATCTGGCGATTCCAGCACAGTCAGGTCCAGCGGGCCGGGGTCGATGGCATGCATGGCCAGGTGGCGGGCAGCGCCAAGCACACGATCGTAAGGCGAGTCGACACGCCATGCAAAATCGCGCGCTTGCGTCAGTGCGTCGATGAACTGCTGCCGCGCCTGCGCCATCGGCATCGCTGCCGGGGACGGCACCGGGTCAACGGCAGGATCCTGGACGAACAGCGTCCAAGGTACATCGACCTCGCGGATGGTCCAGCCGAGATCGTGCTGCAGCCGTTCATCGAATTCGAGCCAGCGCCGCTCCTTGTCGTTCGGTCCGAAGATGTCGGCCAGGTCGTCGGGAATGCGCGGCTGGATGCCCCGTTCCTCGCACTCCAGGCGCACCAGCTCGATCAGGACCTCGCTCACGCGCGCGACTTCACGATCCGGCAACCTGGACAGGAAGCGCGGCCAGTCATGGGCTGCGATGCGTGGAAAGTCGTCGAGCTCGTCGATGTCACCGAGTTTTTCCACCAGCAGTTTGTGGCTCGCGGCAATCCGCCAGATCCTGCCAGCGAAATCTTGCGCCTTGATCAACCCTAGCAGGGCCGCTGCAGTGACCTCATCTTCGTCATACGCTTCCAGCCATGCTGTAAATTCCAGCTCATCGTCGACCGGCGTCGTTTTTTCGATATGGTGCACGAGTGCCGGGGGAATCACGAAGCTTTTCCCGTGGGTGAGCGCGTCGGCCTGGATACCCCGAAAGACCTGCTGCCCAATGGCGTCCCAGTCCTGCTCCCCCTCGGACGACAATAAATAGGATGGCAGGTCGGACGCCGCGAGTGCAGCCCGATCGCCATCTGCGCGATACGCATCGATCACTTCCAGCACGCCAGGCACGAAAAAACCCGGCTCGCCTTGCCTGTTGAGCAGTTCAAGAAAGATCGATGCGGTAAGCGACAGGCGCGGCCCGGGTACCGTTCCCTGCACATGCACGGAGCCGCCAACCGCGGTATCGATGCGCATCTGGAACGGCAGGCCGTCGGCAAACCCGGTCAGCATCTGCCGCACGCGATCCCCGCCTTCCATGCCGCGTCCCGCCCCGGCTGAACCAGCCTGTACGGCGACCGATACCGATGTCACACCGTTCGCTCGCTGTTCCTGGATCCATTGGCGCAATGCAATCGACTCCCCAGCGCGCCCGGTGCCGGCTGTACCAATGCCGCGCTGGACCTCGATCTGGTCAAGCGCACAAGCCTGCGCCAGCAGCGCGCATGCTTCGTCGAAGCGGCGCTCCTCGACGACCAGCAGCCCTGGCACGAATATGACAAAAAAGCGCTTGGCATTCATGGCGGTCTCCCTGATGGCGATGCCAGAGTGTGGGGCAACGCCGTCACCCACCTGAAGACCTGCCGCAATGGTGCGCTAATTCAGCCCAATTTCAAAGGCAGGCTGCGCAGCCGCTGCCCCGTCAACCTGAACACCGCCGCCGCCACCGCGGGCGCCACCGGCGGCACGGCCGGCTCGCCCACCCCTTCCGGATGCGCGCTGCTCGGCACCACGATGGTTTCCACCACCGGCGCCTGGTTAAACCGCAGCAGCGGATAATCCCCGAAGTTCGACTGCACGATCCTGCAGCCCTCCACCGTGATCTCGCCGGCCAACGCCGCCGACAGCCCGAACACCACGCTCGATTCCACCTGCTGGGCCACGATGTTCGGATTGACGACCAGGCCGCAATCGATCGCACACACCACGCGGTGCACGCGGATCTGGCCGTCCTCGATCGACACTTCCGCCACCTGGGCCACCGTGCTGCCGAAGGAACGGTGCAGCGCCACGCCGTGGGCGCGCCCTTCCGGCGCCTGGCCGGCACGTTCGATCGCCGCATCCAGCACCGCCAGCGCGCGCGGATGCGCCGCCAGCAGCTTGCGCCGCAAAGCCACCGGATCCTGCCCGGCGGCGTGCGCCACCTCGTCCAGGAACGACTCCTTGAAGAAGGCATTGTGCGAATGCCCGACCGAGCGCCAGTAGCCGATCGGCACCGCGCTATCGACAGTCACATGGGCCACGCGCTGGTTGGGGATCGCGTACTGGTGGTCGTACTCGCCCTCGGCGGTGGTCTTGTCCGGCCCCACGCCCGGCAAGCCCAGGCTGCGCTTGAAGTACTGGTGGCCGATGGCGCCGCTGGCCGACTTGTTGTCCCAGGCGAGGAGCTCGCCATCCGCGCCCAACTGCGCCGTGAAGCGCGCCAGCGCGGCCGGCCGGTAGACGTCGTGCATCGTGTCCTGCTCTCGAGTCCAGATCAGCTGCACCGGCTGGCCGTCCAGGGCCTTGGCGACCGCCACCGCCTGCGCCACCATATCGACTTCGAGCCGGCGCCCGAAGCCGCCGCCCAGCAGCATGACGTCGATCGACACGTCCTCGCGCGCCACGCCGGCCACCCGCGCGGCGCAATCGACTGCAATGCTCGGCACCTGGGTCGAGGCCCACAGTGTCACCCTGCCGCGTGCGACCTGGGCGGTGCAATTGATGGGTTCCAGCGCCGCATGCGCCAGGAACGGCGCCCGGTATTCGGCGCGCACGGTGCGCACCGCGCCCTCGACCTCTTGCGTGCCGGTCTCGTGATAGACATGGCCGCGCTCCTCTTCCAGGCTGCGCGCCAGGCCGGCCAGGATCGCGGCGCTCGACAGCGCCGCATGCTCGCCCGGGGTCCAGGCGACCGGCAAGGCATCGGCAGCCTGGCGCGCCTGCCACCAGGTCGAGGCCACCACCGCCACGCCGGCCCCGGCGCCGGTGCGGCCCTCGAGCGCGGACGAGACGTCGACCACCGCCAGCACGCCCGGCATGCGGCGCACAGCGTCGGCATCGAAGGCCGCGACCGTGGCGCCCAGGGTCGGCGCCATCGTCAGCGCCGCGTACACCATCCCGGCCGGCCGCGCATCGATGCCGAAGCGCGCGCTGCCGTCGGCCTTGGCGCGGCTGTCCAGGCGCGGCAAGGGCTTGCCGATCAGGCGGAAGTCCTGCGGCTGTTTGAGATTGACATCGTTCGCGGCGATGCCCGCGCCGGCCTGCGCCGCCAGTCCGGCCAGCGCGCCATAGCCGGCGCGGCGGCCGTCGCGGTGGACAACGAAGCCGTCCTCGGTGCGGCAGTCTTCGACCCGCGCGTCCCACTGCCGGGCCGCGGCCTTGACCAGCATCGCGCGCGCCACCGCGCCGGCTTCGCGCATCGGCAGCCAGGCGTCGCGCACGCTGCTCGAGCCACCGGTGAACATGATGCCCAGCTCGCGCCCGATCTTCGCCATCAGCCACTGGGCGCCTTGCGCCGTGCGGCCGGTGTCGTCCGGGTGGAACGGCAGGTTCTCGCGCAGCACCGTGACGTTGGCATAGATCTTGTCGATCGGCGGAGCGATGACGCGCACCGCATCCAGCCCGATGTCGAGCTCCTCGGCCACCAGCATCGGCAGCGCCGTGTTCACGCCCTGCCCCATCTCGCTGCGCGGCACCACCACCGACACCGTGCCGTCCGGCGCCAGCGCGACCCAGCCATTGAGCGCGACCTCGCCGTCGGCCAGCGCCAGTGGCCGCGTCGGATGCAGGCGCTGGCGCGGCGGCTGCGTGCCCCAGCCGACCAGCAGCGCGCCGCCGGCGGCCAGGCCGGCCAGCAGGTATCTGCGGCGGCGCTTGCCCGCGTCGGTCATGCCTTGCTTGGGCAGGCCGTCCTTCGGCACCAGCGCCGGCTTACGCATCCTGGCGGCTCCCCCAGCGCGCCAGGATCTCTTCGGCTGGCAGCGGCTTGCCATACAAATAGCCCTGGGCCAGGTTGCAGCCGTGGCGCAGCAGGAAAGCCGCCTGGTCTTCGCGCTCGACGCCTTCGGCGATCACCGACAGGTCCATGCTCTTGCCGAGCTGGATGATGGCGATCGCGATCGCCTCGTCGTCGGGGTCTTGCGGGATGTCCTTGATGAAGCTGCGGTCGATCTTGAGGGTCTGCACCGGCAACTGCTTCAGGTAGGCCAGCGACGAGTAGCCGGTGCCGAAATCGTCGATCGCGAGCGCCACGCCGATCGCGTGCAGGTCGTTTACATACTGTAGCGCGTCGCTCGTGTTCATGATCGCCGACTCGGTCACTTCGAGCTGCAGGCGCGCCGGCGCCAGGCCCGCATCCTCGAGCACCGCGGCCACGGTGGCGGCCATGCCGCCGCGCTCGAACTGGCGCACCGACAGGTTGACCGCGATCTTCGGCACTGACAGTCCTTGCGCTTCCCAGGCCACCATCTGGCGGCAGGCGTGCTGCAGCACCCACTGGCCCAGCTGGCCGATGAAGCCGGTGTCCTCGGCCAGCGGGATGAAGCTGCTTGGCGCGACCTGGCCCAGCTCGGGGCTGTTCCAGCGCAGCAGGGCCTCGACCCCGACCAGGCGGCCGCTGTCGATCTCGACTTGCGGCTGGAAGGCCAGGTAGATCTCGCTCTTTTCGATCGCGCGCCGCAGCAGGGCTTCCATGCGCAGGCGCACGGCGCCGTCGCCACTCATCGACGGTGCGTAGAACCGGAAGCCGTTGCGCCCACGCGCCTTGGCCTGGTACATCGCCACGTCGGCGTTCCTGATCAGCATGTGCATATCGCGTCCGTCCTGCGGATACAGGCTGATGCCGACGCTGCCGGTGACGAACAGCTCATGGCCCGAGACCTCGAACGGCTGCTCGAACATCGCCATCAGTTTTTCGGCCACCCGCGTGGCGCCAGGCAGGCCGTCGACGTCTTCGAGCAGCACGATGAATTCGTCGCCGCCCAGTCGCGCCAGGGTGTCGCCCTCGCGCAGGCAGCGTGACAGCGCCTGCGCCGCCTGCTTGAGCAGCTCGTCGCCCACATGGTGGCCAAGCGTGTCGTTGACGTTCTTGAAGCGGTCCAGGTCGATGAACAGCACCGCCAGCTGCTCGCCGTCGCGCTCGGCGCGCGCCATCGCGTGGCGCAGGCGGTCGTGGTACAGCAGGCGATTCGGCAGCGCGGTCAATGCGTCGTGGTGCGCCAGGTGGTCCAACTGGTCTTGCGATTCGCGCTCGCGCGTGATGTCGCTGAACACGCACACGTAATGGGTGGTCGCGCCATCGTCGTCGCGCACCGCCGACACCGTGAGCGCTTCGAGGTAGGCTTCGCCGTCCTTGCGCGTGTCCCAAATCTCGCCGCGCCAGAAGCCCGATGCATCCAGCTGGCGCCACAGCTCGTCGTAGAAGGCCTGGTCGTTGCGGGTGCCGCGGGTCAGACTCGATTCGCGGCCCAGCGCTTCCTGCCCGGCATAGCCGGTGATGCGGCTGAAGGCCGGGTTGGTGGCCACGATGCGGCCATGCACGTCGAGCACCATCACGCCGTCGGCGATATGTTCCAGCACATTGGCCGACAGGCGCAGCTTTTCCTCGGCCAGCTTGCGCTCGGTGATGTCGGCGAAGACCCAGATGCTGCCTTCGTTGGCGCGGTTCGGATCGAGCGCGCAGCCGCTCATCAGGCACCAGAACAGGCTGCCGTCGCTATGGCGCAGCTGACGCTCTTCGCCCAGGTCCATGCTGCGCTCGAGCAGCGGATACTGCTCGATGCCGATGCGCTCGTACTCTGCGTGGGTCGGATACAGGATCTCGGTCGATTGGCCGACCATCTCGCCCTCGGCGTAGCCAAACAGCTCTTCGCAGCGGCGGTTGCTGGAGATGATGCGGCGCTGGCGCACGAACAGCACGCCGAACATGACGTTGTCCAGGATCGCGCCCTGCTCGGCCAGCAGCGCCTCGATGCGCATCTCGTCGTGGCGGCGCTCGCTGATGTCCGAGATGATGCCGTCCACCCGCACGCCTTCGGTTCCGTGCAGCGCCGGGTCGTACGCCGCCTGCGGCTGGCCGTGCTCCTGCACCCAGCGCTCGATGCCGTGGGCATCGATGATCCGGTATTCCATCTCGTAGGCAGCGCCCGAACGGGCCGCGGTCCTGGCGGTGCGGTAGTAATCGCGCCGGTCTTCCGGATGGACGATGGCGGCCCAGTCCTCGGTGGTGGCGCACATGAAGCGCGCCGACGGATAGCCGGTGATGCCTTCGATCGCGTCGCTGACGAATTCGATCGGACCGCCCGCGCGCACGCGGTACACGGCGCCCGGCACCTGGGTCACGATGGTCCGGAACTGTTCCTCGCGCCGCGCCACGTCGGCGAACAGGTCGCGGATCGCCAGCCGCATGCGCTCCATCTGCTCCCCCAGGCGTCCCAGCTCGTCCTGGGCCGACAGCGCCAGCGGGGTCTCGAAGTCGCCGCGCGCCAGGCGGTCGGAGAAGCGCATCAGACTGCGCAGCGGCGACAGCAGGCGGCTGCGCAGCAGCAGCGCGATCAGGAGCAGCGACACCGCCAGTTGCAGCGCCACCACCAGCGCATAGTTGCGCTGTTTGGCACGCAATTCCTGGCCGCTGCGGTAGTCGTCCATCTCGAGCGCGACCTTGCCGATGTTCTTGCCTTCCACCACGATCGGCCGTTCGGCGCGCAATACCTTGCCCAGCGGGCGGCCCGGCGAGCGCAGGTGCAGCACGCTGTTGCCGGCCAGGTCGTGCACCTCGACCCCGGCCACGGCCGGGTCGCGCAGCATCGAGTCGAGCAGCGGGCGCGCCGCCTCCATGTTCAGGTTCCACAACGGTTCCTGCATGCCGAGCGCGAGGATGTCGGCATCGCGCTGCAAGGTATCGTTCAGGCTGGCGGCGGCGGCAGAGCGCTCCTGTACGCCCACCAGCAGGTAGCTGCCGACCACGCTCGGGACCAGCAGGCCGACGAACACCACCAGCAGCAGCGCGCCATACAGGGAGCGGCCGTACAGCAGGCGCAGGCGGGACGGCACGGGGGAGGCAGCGGGACTGGACATGGATGCGGGAAGGAGCGCGGCAAGCCTGGTGCATGAGGATGGCGAGATTATGCACAGTTGCTTGCTGGGAGTCACTAACTATGCGGCCTGCACAGCCGCTGGCCGGCCCCACGGCCCCGCGCCTGTCGGCGCCGCGCGACATGACCAGGCTTGACAAGCCGGCCGGGGATCGGTCAGGTGTTGCGGCGCGGATATCCCTGCGCCAGGATGCGCTGCCACACGACTTCCTTCTCGGGTGCGCTCATCGAGACCCAGTTGGCCACTTCGGCCACGGTGCGCCCGCAACCGCGGCACACCTCGTCGAAGGTGGTCGAGCACACCGCCACGCATGGGGTGTCGGCACGTTCGGGCAGCGGCGCCCCGGCGCCGCCGGCTTCAGGCCGGGCCGACATCGAGCTTGTCCCAGCCTTCATGGCCGAGCTTTTCCATGGTGTCGATATTCTTCTCGAAGATCTCTTCGGCCTGCGGGAAGGC
Source organism: Massilia sp. HP4 (assembly GCF_005222695.1). Lineage (GTDB taxonomy): Bacteria > Pseudomonadota > Gammaproteobacteria > Burkholderiales > Burkholderiaceae_D > Telluria. The sequence continues at coordinate 120,582 of NZ_STGG01000010.1, forward strand.
GTCGACCGCGCGCGCGATGCTGTCTTCGCGCAGCAGGTGCAGGATCGGGTACGGCGCGCGGTTGGTGTAGTTCGCGATGTCGTTGGCGTCGGTGTCGGCGAACTGGTAATCCGGGTGGAAGCTGGCCACCTGCAGTTCGCCTTCGAGTTGCATGTCCTCGACCGCGACGTCGGCCACGTCCAGGAACTCGTTGTAGTCCTCGAAATCGTTCAGCACGAACGGGTGGATCAGCAGGGTCGTGTCGACCTGCTCCGGGCTGGTGTCGGACAGGTGCTGCAACTCGTCCATCAAGGTCTCGAGCAATTGCTCGGGCGTCGTGGCAGGCGACACGATATAGCGCACCTGCTCCTTGACATAGACCGACTTGGCGAATGGACAGAGATTGAGGCCAATGACGGCCCGTTCCAGCCACTTGCGGGTGGCTGCGACGATGGCGTCATCGTCGGCGTTCAGATTGGGGGGACTCATGGCGAAACTTTCCATAGCATGGCGAACAGCAAAGACTGGATTGTACGCACTCTTTGCGCCGGCTCATAGATAGTCCCCACGGCGGCGCTAAGGTTTGGCAGACACGGTCGTAGATCGCGCCGGCGCCGGCAAACAGGGCGTCGTTTCGACAAACTACGTGATATACCCGGCATCGTCCGTTTTCATGATGCCAACGTCAGGCTTTCACCTTTCGATTTTAATTGTAACGACAGCGACTTTATTCTTGACTGACTCGACGATTGGTCCGTACACTGCCCTCTTGTCTTGTCCGCTCGTTCCTGGACGCAACACTGGAAAAGTCTTACCATGAAGCCCAAGCACGACACGAAACGTTCCATCTTCACCCTGGCTGCGCTGGCCCTGCTGGCAGCGGCGCCGCTAAGCCAGGCGATGGAAGCCGCCCCGCTACCGTCGGCCCGGGCCGCCCTCGGCGCCGAGCGCCAGGCCCTGTCGCCGGCACTGCCGGGCATCAGGACCGACAAGGGCATCGACAAGCTCGACGACTACCACGAGACCGACGTCTGGGGCCGCATCCGCAGCGGCTATGCGATCCCCGACCTGAACAATGCGCTGGTGACCCGCCATGCCCAGGCCTATGCCAACCACCCGGCCAACCTGTCGCGCATTTCGGGCCGCGCCTCGCCCTATCTGTACCACGTGGTATCCGAACTCGAAAAACGCGGCATGCCGACCGAGCTGGCCCTGCTGCCGGTGATCGAATCGGCCTTCAATCCGCAAGCGATGTCGAGCGCCAACGCGGCCGGCCTGTGGCAATTCGTGCCGGGCACCGGCAAGGACTTCGACCTCAGGCAGAATATGTTCAAGGACGAACGGCGCGGCGTGGTTGCCTCGACCGATGCCGCCCTCTCCTATCTGCAGCGCCTGTACACGATGTTCGGCGACTGGCCGCTGGCCCTCGCCGCGTATAACTGGGGCGAAGGCAATGTTCAGCGCGCCATCAAGAAAAACCAGGAACTGGGCAAGCCGACCGACTTCGAGAGCCTGGCCGAGCTGATGCCGGCCGAGACCCGCAACTACGTGCCCAAGCTGCAGGCGGTCAAGAACGTGGTGGCCAATCCTTCGCAGTACGGCGTGACCCTGCCGGCGATCGACAACCAGCCCTACTTCACGATGGTCGACAAGACCAGCGACATCGACCTGGCCATCGCGGCCCAGCTGGCCGAAATGTCGCTCGACGAATTCAAGGCGCTCAACCCGCAGTTCAAGAAGCCGGTGATCATCGGCGGCGAACGGACCAAGATCCTGCTGCCGACCGAGAACGCCGAGAAATTCCACATCAACCTGGCGCAGTGGGGCAATGCCCTGTCGACCTGGACCACCCACAAGATCACTGGCGCCCGCGTCAGCATCGCCCAGCTGGCCTCGAAATTCGGCACCACGCCCGAAGTCATCCGCCAGGCCAACAATATTCCACCGCAGTCGCGCCTGAAGGCCGGCTCGACGATCCTGGTGCCGAAGACCTCGGCCACGAACCACGGCGACATCGCCGAGAACATCATCGAGAATGCCGTAGTGGCCTTCGAAGCCGACCGCGGCAAGGCCAAGCGCAATGCCTCGCGCTTCAAGGCCAAGGCCGGCGCCAGCAGCAACGGCAAGCGCATCGCACGCAATACTTCGTCCAAGCGCAAGCAGCGCTGATCGCGCGGGCGCCGTGCCCACAGCCTGCCGCGGCGCTGGCGCATATTGCTGTGCAGCATTAGCTGCACAGTTTTGCGTTGTGCCGTGCAGAGATTCGGAAAAACCTGTATAGTACGGTTTGTGCGCTGCGACATGATGGTCGCAACAAACAGACAGTTCAGCAGCGACAGCAGTACAACTAGCAGCTACGCAAACCCCAGGCAGCTCGACATAGAGCGCCTTTCCAAAGCCTCCCGCCTTGCGTGTCGTTTCCAGACACCGTCCCGGCGCAAAGCTTTTGTGCCGAAATTTCTTTCATTACTGAGTCATTTCGTTTGTCGGTTCGCGTTGCATTTTTACGTTCGCGCCACATGTGCGAACGCATGATTTATTCCGAAAGTAAAGAACACATGAGTTTTGAAGCACTTGGCCTGCACGCGTCCATCGTCCAGGCAGTCGTCGACAGCGGCTACACCACCCCGACCCCGGTCCAGGCGCAAGCCGTCCCTGCAGCCATCGCCGGCCGTGACCTGCTGGTATCCTCGCAGACCGGTTCCGGCAAGACCGCGGCCTTCATGCTGCCAGCCCTGCATCGCCTGGCCAACGCCGAGCCGCTGCCAGCCGGCAAGACCCCTGCGCAAGAAGCGCAAGCTGCCAAGGCCCGCGGCGAGCGCGTCCGTTTCAAGCCGGCCCAGCCAAAGATGCTGGTCCTGACCCCGACCCGCGAACTGGCCCTGCAAGTGACCAGCAATACCGACAAGTACACGGCCCATATGCGCCGCGTGCGCTGCGTCTCGATCCTGGGCGGCATGCCATACCCGAAGCAGATGCAACTGCTGGCCAAGAATCCTGAAATCCTGGTCGCCACCCCGGGCCGCCTGATCGACCACATGGAGTCGGGCAAGATTGACTTCTCGCAGCTCGAGATCCTGGTACTGGACGAAGCCGACCGCATGCTCGACATGGGCTTCATCGACGACATCGAGAAAATCGTCGCCGCTACCCCGTCGGCTCGCCAGACCATGCTGTTCTCGGCAACGCTGGATGGCGTCGTGGGCAATATGGCGCGTCGCATCACCACCGATCCAATGACGATCCAGATCGCCAGCGCCGGCAACCGCCATGAGAACATCTCGCAGCGCGTGCACTTTGTGGACGACCTGTCGCACAAGAACCGCCTGCTCGACCACCTGCTGCGCGACGAATCGATGGACCAGGCCGTGGTGTTTACCGCCACCAAGCGTGACGCCGACATGATCGCCGACCGCCTGAACATCGCCGGTTTCGCCGCCGCCGCACTGCATGGCGACATGCACCAGGGCGCCCGTAACCGTACGCTCGACGGCATGCGCCGCGGCAGCGTGCGCGTGCTGGTCGCCACCGACGTCGCCGCGCGCGGCATCGACGTGCCGACCATCACCCACGTGGTCAACTACGACCTGCCGAAGTTCCCCGAAGACTACGTGCACCGTATCGGCCGTACCGGCCGTGCCGGTCGCAACGGTACCGCGATCTCGCTGGTGAACCACGCCGAGAACATGGCCGTGCGCCGTATCGAACGCTTCACCCGCCAGCCGATCCCGGTCAATGTGGTCGAAGGCTTCGAACCGAAGCGCACTGCGGCGCCACGCGCCGCCGCACGCCCGGGCTGGAAGCCGGGCGACGGCCGCAATGCCGGCAAGCCTGCACAGCGCGGCTTCGGCAAGCCATCGGGCCCGCAAGGCGGCTATGCCGACCGCGCACCGCGCGAAGGCTATGCAGCGCGTCCGCAGGGCGATCGTCCGCAAGGCGAGAGCCGCTACGCCGACCGCGGTCCGCGCGAGGGTTATGCACCGCGTCCGCAAGGCGACCGTCCGGCCGCTGACCGTGCGCCGCGCGACGGCAACCGCTTCAGCGCCCCGCGCGAAGGCCAGGGCCAGCGCCGCGAAGGCGGCTACAAGGGCGCCCACCCGCGCTCGATGGACGGCGCCCGCCGTTCGTTCGGCGAATAAGCATGTCCCCGCGCAGGCGGGGATCCTGACCTAGCGTCGGTAAAGAACGGCTGCCACTCGGCAGCCGTTCTTGCATCCAGGCCGCCCATCGAGCGCGGCCACGCGACATGGGGGATAATTGCGCTCGCGTTCCTTTCAACGACTACCGGACAAGCCCATGAGTACCAACGACCAAGCCATCAAACTCACCTCGTTCTCGCACGGCGGCGGCTGCGGCTGCAAGATCGCGCCCGGCGTGCTGGCCGAGATCCTGAAATCGTCCACCGGCTTCCCGGTGCCGAAGGAGCTGATGGTCGGCATCGAGACCTCCGACGACGCCGCGGTCTACCAGCTCAACGACGAACAGGCGCTGGTCGCCACCACCGATTTCTTCATGCCGATCGTCGACGATCCGTTCGACTTCGGCCGCATCGCCGCCACCAATGCGATCTCGGACGTGTATGCGATGGGCGGCACCCCGATCATGGCGCTGGCCCTGGTCGGCATGCCGATCAACAAGCTGCCGCTCGAGACCATCGGCCAGATCCTGGAAGGCGGCGCCACCATCTGCCGCGAAGCCGGCATCCCGATCGCCGGCGGCCACACGATCGATTCGGTCGAGCCGATCTACGGCCTGGTGGTGATGGGCCTGGTGCATCCGTCGAAGGTCAAGAAGAACAGCGCCGCGCGCGCCGGCGACGTGCTGGTGCTGGGCAAACCCCTGGGCGTGGGCGTGCTGTCGGCTGCCCTCAAGAAAGGCGTGCTGGGCGAGGACGGCTATGCCGCCATGATCGCCAATACCACCAAGCTCAATAAACCGGGCCGCCTGCTGGCCGACATGCCGGGCGTGCACGCCATGACCGACGTCACCGGCTTTGGCTTGCTGGGCCATCTGCTGGAACTGGCGCGCGGCGCGCAGCTGCAGGCGCAGCTCGACATGCCGGCGATCCCGCTGCTGCCGGGCGTGCTGCAACTGGCGCACGACGGCTTCTTCACCGGGGCATCGGGCCGCAACTGGGAGGCCTACGGCAAGGACGTGCAGCTCGATGCATCCCTCACCCCCGCCCAGCGCGCGCTGCTGACCGATCCGCAGACCTCGGGCGGCTTGCTGGTCGCTTGCGATCCGGCCGCGGTCGACGAGGTGCTGGCCCTGTTCGCGCGCGAAGGTTTTGGCGATGCGGCCGTGGTCGGGCGCATGGAAGCGGGCGCCGGCGGCGTCGCCGTGCGCGCCTGAGCTCCCCCGAGCGCTGCGCCACGCCCGGCCAGCTGGAACAGGCCGGGATCCTTCCCCAGCTGTCCCAGCACGGGCGACAGGCGCAGCTCGGCGCCATCGAGCACCAGGCGCGCGGCCGGCCATTGCAGCAGCGCGTGGCGCGGCGCCTCGCTATTGGCCGGCATCGACATGAGCCAGGAGAGGGCGGCCAGCCCGCGGTCGACCAGGCCCACGCACCAGGCCTGGCTGCCGCGCACCCCGACCCGATAGCCCGCGGCGCCGCCCAGCGCGCTGCGCACGCCGGCCAGGTAATGTCTCAGGACGCCATCGATGTCGGCGCGCGTCGCCTCCTCGCCCAGCGCGAAATAGATGGCGCTGCCGGGCGGCTGGCCCGCCGCGCGGGCGAGGCGCAAGGCATCGGCGCCATCGAGCAGGCCCTGCTGGCGCGACAGCCGCTCCACGCCCACGCAACTCTCCCATAGCGCGCCGATGCGCAGCCCGGCGCGGGACAGGCGGCGCGCCTCCTCGAGGTCCAGGTTGCGCGTCGGATCGCGGCTGTAGCGCCGCATGACGAAGTCGATGCCGCGCAGGCGCAGCGACGCGGCGTGGGCCGCGATGGCAAACGGCGAATCGCAGCCGCGCAGCGCCGCCATGGCGTGTCAGGCCCTCAACCGCGGTCGGCGACGACGGCATTGTCGCCGCTGCCTGGCTGCGGGCGGGAAGGAAGGCGCACCGGCACCGGCCGGCGCATGGCAAGGGCCACCGCCGCCACCGCCAGCGAAACCAGCAGCGAGGCGCCCAGCGCCAGCAGGACCGGCAGGGGAAGCGTAATGGCGAGGAAGTGGCTCATGGCATCTCTAGTTCAGGACTCTTGCCTGAATTGCGTTCGATTGGTTTCGCGCAAGACCGTACTGTGCCATCCATGGCGTCCGTCAGGATTGACCAGGCGCAACGCCACTGTCGTCACGACTATCGCCGCGGGCAAACAGCTTGTCGCGCGCCAGCCTGCTGATCGCCACCGTGGCCGGATGGCTCATGCGGCGCTCGGTGGTGATCGCATACACCTGCTCGACCACGGCCTCGACCTGGCCCAGCGCGACCAGTCCATACTGGCTGCTGACCTGGGCCGCGATGACGGCCGGCGCGAAGAACACGCCGGCGCCCGAGCGGCCGAAGGCCTGGATCATGGCGCTGTCGTCGAACTCCCCCACCACGCGCGGATGCACGTCGCAACGCTCGAGCCAGCGCAGCAGGCGCTGGTGGATCGCGAAATCCTCGCCCGGCAGCAGCATCGGCGCGTTGTGCAGGCAGGCCGGGAACGGCTGGTCGAAGGTGGCCGCCAGCGCCTCGGTGCAAAAGGCCGTCATCGGGCTCTCGCCAAGCAAGTGGTTGTAGGCGCGCACGCTGAAATGGCCCGGAATCGGGCGGTCGGCGATGACCAGGTCGAGCCGGTGCACGGCCAGGTCGGCGATCAGGCTGTCGAGCCGCCCTTCGCGGCAGATCAGCTTCACGGGCTCCTTGAGCTTGAGGGCCGGCTCGACCAGGTCGACCGCGATCAGCTTGGACACCGAATCGGCGCAGCCGACCCGGTACGAGGTCGTGGCGAAGGCATGGTCGCGCACCAGCTCGAGCAGTTCGTCGCCGGTATTGAAGATGTCTTCGGCATAGCTCACGATGCGGCGCCCGGTATCGGTCAACTCGAGCTTGCGGCCGACCCGGCGAAACAGCTCGACACCCAGGCTCTCGGCGAATTCGGACAGCTGGCCCGAGATCGAGTGCGGCGTCAGATGCAGCTGCTCGGCCGCCCGCGCGATGCTGCCGGTTTTCGCTACCATCCAGAAGTAGCGCAGGTGCTTATAGTTGAGTGTCGACATCGGCCGCTCTCGTAAAGATCGAAAAATTCGATCTTACATCAAATAATATTCGATTTGTACGATGTATCGCTGCATCCTATAGTTGGGTTTTACCCCTATTGGAGGACTGTCATGCCCCCTCGATTCATTGTCAAGACAAGGAGTATCCGATGAACGGATTGGAAACCATCGCAAGCCCCATGATGTGGGGCGGCTTCGTCGCGTTCGTGCTCGTCATGCTCGCGCTCGACCTGTTCGTCTTCGGCGGTAACAAGGCGCACAAGGTCAGCGTCAAGGAAGCCGGCATCTGGTCGCTGGTCTGGGTCAGCCTGGCGCTGATCTTCAATGCCTGCCTGTACTTCTACCTGAAGGACACCGCAGGCGCCGAGATCGCGAGCCAGAAGTCGCTCGAATTCTTCTCGGGCTACCTGATCGAGAAAGCGCTGTCGGTCGACAACGTGTTCGTATTCCTGCTGATCTTTACCGCCTTCCAGGTACCGCAGCAATACCAGCGCCGGGTCCTGATCTATGGCGTGCTGGGTGCGATCATCATGCGTGCCGTCATGATCAGCGCCGGCGCCTGGGTCGTGAGCGAATTCAGCTGGGTCCTGTACCTGTTCGGCGCCTTCCTGCTGTTCACCGGTATCCGCATGCTGGTGGCGGTCGACGAAGAGCCGGACGTGGCCAATAACCCGATCCTGAAGCTGGCGCGCAAGCACCTGCGGGTGGCCGATGGCGACCATGGCGAAAAATTCTTCATCAAGAAGGATGGCCTGCGTTACGTGACGCCGCTGTTCCTGGTGCTGATCCTGATCGAGGTGACCGACCTGATCTTCGCGGTGGACTCGATCCCGGCGATCTTCGCGATCACGACCGACCCGTTCATCGTGTTCACGTCGAATATGTTCGCGATCCTGGGCTTGCGTGCGCTGTACTTCCTGCTGGTCGACGTGGCTGACCGCTTCCACCTGCTCAAGTATGGCCTGGCCATGGTGCTGACCTTCATCGGCGTCAAGATGCTGATCATGCCGTGGTACCACATCCCGGTGCAGGCTTCGCTGACCGTGGTGGCAGTCCTGATCGCCGGTAGCTGCATCGCCAGCCTGATGATCAAGCCGAAGGACGAAGAGAAGTAACGGTATCGCCATGTGGGGTGGGCGGCAAGCCGTCCACCCTGCCTCGTTCCAGCACCTGCGATCATCCCCGCGCCAGCGGCGGAACATCGCAGGTCGGCTTCGACGGCGGCGCCCCGCCGCCGGCCTGCCCCACCCGCTCGTATTCGGCGATCACCTGCGCCCCCAGCAGCAGCAAGGTGGCCGCGATCTCCAGCGAAAACATCACCACGATCGCCGTCGTCATCGAGCCATACACCAGGTTCACCTGCGACAGGGTCGAGAAATACCAGACCAGCACATGGCGCGCGACTTCCCACAGCAGCGCCGCGGTCGCCCCACCGATGAAGGCATGCCAGATCGACAGCCGGCCCACCGGCATCACCAGGTAGATCGAGGTCAGCACCAGGATCTCGCCCGCCAGCCCCAGCAGATACAGCAGTACGCCCGACACCCCGCCCAGCGACCATTTATAGTTGAACAGCCACACGCTTTCGGTGCCCAGCACCTGCAGCGCGCCGGCGACCAGGGTAACGACCATGATCCCGATACCCAGCGCCAGGATATAGCAATACGGCAGCACGGCCGACACCATGAAATGCCGGCGCCGGATCGCGACCCGGTGCACGAAGATCACGCTCATCGCATTCTCGAGCACGGTGAAGGCGAGCGAGCTGAAAAACAGCATGGTGAGCGCCAGCACCCAGGTCAGGATCTGGCGGTCCTGCAAGAAATTGGCGACCTCGGTCACGATCGGCCGCGACTGGCCCGGCACCAGCAGTTCGAGGTAGCGGCGCAGGGTATCGAGCAGTTCGACCGGATCGATGAAGTGCGACAGCACCACCACCACCAGCATCAGGAAGGGCACGATCGACAGCAGCGCGTAATAGGCGACGGCGCCGGCCAGCAGCAGGCCCTGGTTGCCGCGAAAGCCTCTGAGCACCTGCAGGGCGAACTTGAGGGGATGCGACAGGATATAGATATTGGCGCGCTGGTCCTTCAGGCGCGCGCGCCAGTCACGCCGGCGGCTCATCGCGCCAGCCGGATGCCGGTGAACTGCCAGCGCGCGCCGGACGGGAAGAAGTTGCGGTAGCTGGGGCGCGCGTGCCCCTCGGGCGTGGCGCAGGACGAGCCGCGCAGCACGTACTGGTTGACCATGAACTTGCCGTTGTATTCGCCGATGGCGCCCGGCGCCGGCGCATAGCCGGGATACGGGGCGTAGCTGCTGCTGGTCCACTGCCAGCAAGCGCCGAACAATTGCTGCAGGCCGGCGCCGCTGGCCGCTGACGGGTGATTGAGCGGCAAGCCCTTGACATCGGCCTGGCGCGCGGCGAATTCCCATTCGGCTTCAGTCGGCAGGCGCGCGCCGCGCCAACGCGCATAGGCATCGGCTTCGTACAGCGAGACGTGGGTGACGGGCCGCTCGGGGTCGAGCGGCTGCACGCCGTGCAGGGTGAATTCGTGCCAGCCGCCGTCTTGCTCGATCCAGTACAGCGGATGCACGATCTCGCCCGAGGCAACCCGTTCCCAGCCCTCGGCCAGCCACAGCGCGGGGTCGCGGTAGCCGCCGGCTTCGATGAATTCGCGGTATTCGCCATTGGTGACGAGGCGCGAGGCCAGCGCGAACGGCGCCACATAGGTGCGGTGGCGCGGCAGCTCGTTATCGAAGCAAAAGCCGCTGCCGCCATGGCCGATTTCGGCCAGCCCACCGTCGAACGGCAACCATTCGAGCGGCGGCGCCGGCGTCGACGCGTCCAATGGATCGGCCGCATAGGCCGGATACAGGGGATTTTGCGCCAGCAGGTGCTTGACGTCGGTGAGCATCAATTCCTGGTGCTGCTGCTCGTGCTGCAGGCCCAGTTCGACCAGGGCCGCCAGTGCACTGTCGATGCCGCGCGCCAGCAAGGCGTCCATGCGGCGGTCGACGTCGTGGCGGTAGGCTTTTACCTCAGCCAGCGACGGCCGCGTCAACAGGCCGCGGTACGGGCGCGGATGCTTGGCGCCGACGCCGTTGTAGTAGGAATTGAACAGCACCCGGAACGCCGGGTGGAAAGGCGCGAAACCCTGCTCGCGCGGCTCGAGGATGAAGGTCTCGAAGAACCAGGTCGTATGCGCCAGGTGCCACTTGATCGGGCTGGCGTCGGGCATCGACTGCGCGCAACAGTCTTCATCGGACAGCGCCTCTGCCAGGCGCAGCGAACGGCCGCGCACCCTGGCGAAAGTGCGTGGCAGGCCCTCGTCGCGCAGCATGTTCATGGGGCGATCGCCTGGGCGTGGATCACGGCGAACCAGCGCTGCGGATCGGTCCAGACCCGTGTGGCCTCGAAACCGGAACGCTCCAGCAGCTTGATCGCATCCGCCTGCTGGTATTTATAGCTGTTCTCGGTATGGATGCAATCGCCCGCCTCGAAGCGGCGATCGCCGCCGCGCCAGCGCACCTGCTGGGCGCTGCGCGCCTCCAGGTGCATCTCGATCCGTCCGCGCGCCGCATTGTAGAAGCCGTGATGCTTCCATTGGCGGATGTCGAAGTCGGCGTCGACCAGGCCGTTCACGTGGCGCAGGATGTTCAGGTTGAAGGCGGCGGTCACGCCGAGCGCGTCGTCATAGGCGGCGTCGAGCGTGGCTTTATCCTTGGCCAGGTCGATGCCGATCAGGATGCCGCCGTCGGGGCCGCACTGGGCGCGCAGGCGCGCCAGGAAGGCTTGCGCGTCCTCGGGCGTGAAGTTGCCAAGCGACGAACCCGGATAGAAGAACAGGCGGCGCTCGGCGCGCACCAGCTCGGGCAGCTCGAAGCGGTTCGAGAAATCCATGCCCAGCGCTTCCATCTCGACCTTCGGGAAGCGCTGGCGCAGCCGCGCCAGCGCTTCGTGCACGAACTCGCTGGAGATGTCGATCGCCACGTATTGCGAAGGCTGCAGCAGCGGGAACAGGCTCGCGGCCTTGGCGCAGTTGCCGGCGCCGAGGTCGAGCAGGGTAGTCCCGGTGCCGGCCACGCGGGCGATCTCGGCGCCATGGCGCTCGAAGATGGCGGCCTCGGTGCGGGTCGGGTAATACTCGGGAAGTTCGCAGATCGCCTCGAACAGCTTCGAGCCGAGCGCGTCGTACAGGAATTTGGGCGAGATACAGGCCTCTGGAGCCAGCAGGCCGGCGTGGAGCTCTTCGGCGTCGTGGGCATTGACCACGCTTGCCCCGAGCTCTTCCGATGTGCAGGATGTCAGCATAAGGTTTATCATTCGTGCCGCCATGCCGCACCATGCGAAATGGCCAGGCTATTGCCTGATAATGTTGCCGGTTTTGCTATCATAGCGGAATCCCGGGATTCGCCGTGTTCGCGGCCGTTCAACCGTGCTGCCCCATAGGGGTGCCGCGCTTATCGACCTACCTAGCCACTTACCAAGAAAAGCCAACCATGACCATGTCCCTCCGCCGTCAAGTCCTGAAAACCCTCGGTTTCGTCGCCTCTGCCGTCGCCGGCACGATGCTGGTCGCGGGCGCCGCCCAGGCACAAAGCAATGGCGTGCTGCGCGTCTCGGCCATTCCCGACGAATCGCCGACCGAACTGCAGCGCAAGTTCAAGCCGCTGGGCGACTACCTGGCCAAGGCCACCGGCCTCAAGGTCGAGTTCACCCCGGTGACCGACTACGCGGCCTCGGTCGAAGGCCTGGTCAACCGCAAGATCGACATGGTCTGGTTCGGCGGCTTCACCTTCGTCCAGGCCAATGTGCGCAGCAAAGGCCAGGTGACTCCGCTGGTGCAGCGCGAAGAAGACGAGAAATTCCGCTCGGTCTTCATCACCACCGTGCCGGGCATCACCAAGCTGGAAGACCTGAAGGGCAAGACCCTGGCCTTCGGCTCGGAATCGTCGACCTCGGGCCACCTGATGCCGCGTTCCTTCCTGCTGCAAGCCAAGGTCAACCCGGACACCGACCTCAAGCGCATCGCCTTCTCGGGCGCGCATGACGCGACCGTGGCGGCCGTGGCCGGCGGCAAGGTCGATGCGGGCGCGCTGAACATCTCGGTCTGGGAAAAACTGGTCGAGACCAAGAAGGTCGATCCGAAACAGGTGCGCGTGTTCTACACCACCCCGGGCTACTTCGACTACAACTGGACCGTGCGCAGCGATATGGACCCGGCGCTCAAGAAGAAGATCACCGACGCCTTCCTGGCGCTGGACGGCTCGACCGCCGAGGGCAAGCAGATCCTCGAACTGCAGCGCGCCACCAGGTTCGTGCCGACCAAGACCGCCAACTACGGCGCGATCGAAGCCGCCGCGCGTAACGCGGGCCTGCTGAAGTAAGCACGAGGAGAAGTACGGCATGGCGACCTACCGCCTGCGCGGCCTGACCGTGCGCCACCTGGCCGGCAGCCGCGCGCCGGCCCTGCACGCGCTCGACCTCACGATCCGCGCCGGCGAGCAGGTCGCCCTGATCGGCCCTTCCGGGGCCGGCAAGACCACCCTGCTGTCCACCCTCGCCTGCGCCCACCGGCCGGCCGAGGGCGTGCTGGAAATCTTCGGCCAGGATCCCTGGCAACTGGACGGGGCCGAGCGCCACCGCCTGCGCGCGCGCCTGTTCCTGGCGCCGCAGGCGCCGCCGCTGCCGCCGCGCCAGCGCGTGGTGACGGCGGTGCTGGCCGCACGCCTGCCGTACTGGTCGCTGTGGCAGGCGCTGGCCTCGCTGGTGCGTCCGCAGGATCCGGCCGCCGCCCACGCCGCGCTGGCGCGTTTTTCACTGGGCGACAAGCTGTATGCGCGGGTCGACCGCCTGTCGGGCGGTGAACGCCAGCGCTGCGGCCTGGCGCGCCTGCTGCTGTCGAATGCCGAGGCGCTGCTGGTCGACGAGCCGATCTCGGCCCTCGATCCGGCGCTCGCACGCCACACCCTTGCCACCCTGCGCCAGGAAGCGCAGCAACGGAACGCTACCCTGGTCTGCAGCCTGCACCAGGTCGACCTGGCGCGCGAACAGTTCGCTCGCCTGGTGGGCCTGCGCGACGGCCGCATCGTCTTCGACGCGCCGCGCGAAGAGGTCAGCGACGCCATGATCGCCGAGCTGTACGCCAACGAGCAGGTCGAGCCGCCATCGCAAGCGCCGCACGACACCCCGGGCCAGATCGCCGTCGGCGCCTGCTTCTGATGCGTAGCGCCGCCGCAGTCCCCCACCGCGATCCCGCGTGGCGCACCCGCGTTACCTGGGCCGTGGTCTTCATCATCCTGCTGTATCCGCTGCTGGCGGGCGCCGAGTTCAAGCCCTGGCTGCTGTTCGACGCGCAAAGCCTGCGCGCGGCCGGGATGTTCCTGTCCGATTTCCTGGTCCCCGCGGTCGAACCCGAATTTCTTGCCATGGTGCTGCGCGAAACCTGGCAGACGGTGGCCATCGCCACCGCCGGGCTCACACTGGCGCTGCTGGTGGCGATTCCCGCCACCTTCGTCATCACCGAGCGGCTGTCGATCTCGCGCCTGGGCACCGGCCACGTGCATCCGTTCGCGGCCGCCGTGCGCCAGTTGCTGCGCTGGATCCTGATGATCCTGCGCTCGGTGCCCGAACTCGTGTGGGCGCTGCTGTTCGTGCGCATCGTCGGCCTTGGGCCGACCGCCGGCGTGCTGGCGATCGCCCTGTCGTACAGCGGCATGCTGGCGAAGGTGTATGCCGAGATCCTCGAATCGAGCGACGCCCATGCCACCGACGTCTTGCTGGCCAACGGCAGCGGGCGGCTGCCGGCGCTGCTGTACGGCGCCCTGCCCGATTCGAGCGCCGAACTGGTGTCATACACCGTCTACCGTTGGGAATGCGCGATCCGCGGCTCGGCGGTGATGGGCTTCGTCGGCGCCGGCGGCCTGGGCCAGCGCCTGGACGAGTCGACCAAGATGATGGCCGGTAGCGAAGTGGCCACCATGCTGATCATGTTCGTGCTGCTGGTGGCCGGCGCCGACCTGGTCTCGAAGATGCTGCGCCGGAGGCTGGGATGACACCTTCTTCCCTTCCCGCTGCGCCACCGCGCGACATCCGGACCTGGCTGGTGCTGCTTGGCTTACTTGCGCTGGTCGTGGCCAGCTTTGCCTCGCTGCCGCTGCAGTGGAGCGCCTTCTTTACCGCCGAGGCGATCGACTCCGCCGGGGAGTTCCTGTCCGGTTTCGCCCCGCCCGAGACCAGCACGCCGTTCCTGCACAAGACCTTCGGCGCGCTGTGGGAAACGCTGGCCATGTCGGCCGTCGGCACCCTGCTTGCCGCGATCGTCGGCCTGCCGCTGGCGCTGGCCGGCGCCGGGCGCCTGGGCGTCGTGGCGCGCGCCGTCACGCGCCTGGTGCTCAATGTGCTGCGCTCGATTCCCGAACTGGTATGGGCGGCGGTGCTGCTGGTGCTGGCCGGCCTGGGACCGATGGCCGGCACCATGGCGCTGGCCGCGCACACGGCCGGGGTGCTGGGGCGGCTGTTTGCCGACGCCCTCGAAAACGTCGAGCCGCATGCCGAGCAGACGCTGCGCACCAATGGCGCGCGGCCGCTGGCGGCCTTCCTGTACGCTACCCTGCCCCAGGCGCTGCCGCAGATGCTGTCGTATACGCTGTACCGCTGGGAGAACAATATTCGCGCGGCGGCGGTGCTGGGCGTGGTCGGGGCCGGCGGCCTGGGCCAGATGCTCAAGTACCACCTGTCGCTGTTCCAGATGCCCAGCGCCGCCACCGTGGTGATCGCGATGCTGGTGCTGGTGGCGCTGGTCGATGCGGCCAGCTATGCGCTGCGGCGCGCCCTGACCCGTTGATATCGCCACCATGCTCGAACTCGACCAGCTCACCAAATCCTACGGCGGCCGCACCGTGCTCGCGCAGCTGTCGCATGTGTTCAAGGCCGGCGAGTTCGTGGCGATCATGGGCGAGTCGGGCGTGGGCAAGTCCACGCTGTTGAACCTGATCGCGGGCCTGGACGTGCCGGATGGCGGCCAGGTGATCGTCGACGGCACGCCGATTTCGCGCCTGGACGACGATGCCGCCACCCGCCTGCGGCGCTCGCGCATGGGCTTCATCTTCCAGGCCTTCCACGTGCTGCCGCACCTGACCCTGCGCCAGAACGTGGCGTTGCCGCTGCTGCTCAACAAGGCGCCGGGCGACCTCGCCGCGCAACGGGTCGACGCCATGCTTGGCGCCGTGGGGCTGGGTGGACGCGGCGACGATTTCCCGCGCCAGCTCTCGGGCGGCGAAATGCAGCGGGTGGCGATCGCGCGCGCCCTGGTGCACCGTCCGGCCCTGCTGCTGGCGGACGAACCGACCGGCAATCTCGACCCCGAGACGGCCGACGGCGTCCTGCAATTGCTGCGTGCCGAGA
This sequence comes from Massilia sp. HP4, assembly GCF_005222695.1. Lineage (GTDB taxonomy): Bacteria > Pseudomonadota > Gammaproteobacteria > Burkholderiales > Burkholderiaceae_D > Telluria. Next base: position 136,173 of record NZ_STGG01000010.1, read on the forward strand.
CCCGCGCCCATGGCGCCGGCGCCATCATGGTCACCCACTCGCATGCGGCCGCCGCCATGGCCGACAAGGTGCTGCTGCTGACGCATTCCGGCCTGAAATTGGCATAAATTCCCAGAAGAAACGCGACATTGCAGCATTATTAGTTAAGTTTCGCGAATCGTGCGCAACATAATCGTAGTAATATAACAACGACCCGCCGCGATAAGCCATCAAGGTGCGCTTAAAAAAACAGGCTGGGCCATTCTTCCAAAACTGTCGATCTGTCTTGAATCATGTTTTCATATTGGAGAAACGACATGAGCGTACGACAGAAAAAACAGGAAATGCTCGACGCGATGCATCGAGCGCGCGCCCTGGAGCCTTCGAGCTTCGTCCCCAACAAATTGCTCGACACCTTGATCGAGCGCCTGCAACTGAAGAACGACGCGGAGCTATGCCGCGTGCTCGAAGTGCAGCCGCCGATCATCAGCAAGATCCGCCACCGCAAACTGAACGTCGGTGCCACCATCCTGCTGCGCATGCACGAGAAATCGAATATCCCGATCCGCGAACTCAAGGAATTGACCAGCGCGTCGGCGATCCATTAGCGCCCGCCCGTTCTTTTCAGTCCTGGGCCGGCGGACGCCCGGTCTTGAGCTGGGGCAGCGCCGCCAGCACGCCCTGCAGGGTGGCCACGTCGAGCTGGCCCAGCAAGGCCACGCCGATGCGCAGCAATTCGCTCTTCTTGACGTCGATGCCGGCCCGCAGGCAGGCCTGCTTGACCTCGAGCAGCACTGCGTATTCCTGCTCGGGCATCGTGAAGCTGTCGCGCACCAGGACCGGACGCGCATCCGGCGCCGGCGGGCGCGCCGCGGCCTTGCTCGCCGCCTTCAAGGCTGGCTTGCGGGCCGGCGGACTCGCGAGCGCCTTCGCGGCCGTCCTGACCGCAGCCTTCAGGCTCCCTTTTGCCGGCGCGGCCCTGCGGGCAGGCTTGGCCGCCGGTTTGGCCGCCGGCTTGGCCGCACCCTTCGCAGCCGCGGTCGGCCTGGCGTTCTTCGCCGCGGGGCGCCGTGCGCGCGCTGCTGCTGTTGGTTCGGGCGCGGACGCGGGCTTGCGTGGCATGGTTGCTCCATCCTTGAAAGGGCAAACAGTATAAACGATTTATCCCAGCCCGGCGATGGCACGTACATACCGCGCGCGTTTGCTGCCGCCCGCGCCAATCGGTGTCACAATGCTATGCTCATAGAAGCGGACTTCTGTTTTTCCGAACAAATCATTCGGCAAACTCCGCTTTTATGGGAATGCATCCTGTTTTATTCTTTCAAGCGGACAACTCTGCTGTAAACTCTGCGCGACCAAGCATTTTTTTGAGGAAATCGTGATTCAACCCGGGCCAGTATGCGCAACAAAGCTCATTTGATCTTGCCGGTGCTGTTCGCCACCGCCCTGGCCTTCCTGTTGCAACACTTCCTCGGCTCGATCGCCTGGGCCGGCCTGCTGGCAGTGATCACCTGGCCGCTGCACCAGCGCCTGCTGCGCCGCGGCTGGGCGCCGCTGGCCAGCGCCAGCTTCATGCTGCTGCTGCTGCTCGTCAGCTTCGTCGGACCGTCAGTGCTGCTGTTCCACACGCTCACCTACGAGCTGGCCAGCCTGCAGCGCATGCTCATCAGTTTCAACCAGACCGGAGTGCCGGTGCCGGACTGGGTCGCCAACCTGCCGGTGGTGGCCGACTCCGCCGTCAAATGGTGGCTCGAGCACCTGGCCGTGCCGGGCGGGCTGAACGCACTGGTGCGCACCACGGTGGGCGACTTCATGCCGCACCTGACCGATACCGCGCGGGTCTGGGGCTCGGCCATCCTGGCCAATGCCTTGTATTTATTCCTGACCCTGCTGACGCTGTTCGTACTCTATCTGCACGGTTCCAGCGTGCTGCACTACCTCGACCGCGCCGGCGCCCGCCTGCTGCCCGACCAGTACGGCAAGCTGCGGCGCGTGCTGCCGCTGTCGGTGCGCGGCACCGCGCTGGGATTGGGTTCGATCGCGATCCTGGAAGGCATCGTGCTGGGCGTGGCCTACTGGGTCGCCGGCGCGCCGGCCCCGGTGCTGCTGGGCGTGATCACCGGCTACCTGGCCCTGATCCCGGGCGGCGCGCCGCTGTCGTTCACGATGGTGTCGCTGCTGCTGTTCGGCCAGGGCCATTCGGCCGAGGCGCTCGGCCTGTTCACCTGGGGCGCGGTCGAGCTGTTCCTGGTCGATAAATTCATCCGCCCGAAACTGATCGGGCAGCGCGTCAACCTGCCCTTCCTGGCGGTGCTGTTCGGCCTGCTGGGCGGCGTATCGACCCTGGGCGTGATCGGGCTGTTCGTCGGTCCGCTGATGATGGCGATCCTGTTCGGCTGGCTGCGCGACGAGCCGCCGGGCACGGCGCTGCTGAACGTGCCGCCGCCCGCCGTGCCACCTGGCTTGCCGGTCGAGAAACCGTCAACCGACGCCGAGCGGACCGGTTAAGGAATCGAGCAAGGCGGCCGATCCCACGGCCGCCGCGCGCTGGTGCAGGTCCCACAGGGCGCCCACGCGCAGGCCGGCGTGCACCGGCGCCAGCTCGGCAATATCGAGTTCTTCCATCAAGCCGATCAGGATCGCCAGCCCGCCCGGCAGGTGCGAAGCCCGTTCGGCCGCCGGATAGGCGAGGCGCACCCGCGCCACATGGCCGATTTCAGTGAAATCCGCGCGCAGGCGCTCCAGGCCGGCGCGACTCAATACCCCTTCCTCGCCGTGCAGCTGCGCGATCTCGGCCAGCGCGCGCACCGTCCCGCAGGCGCCATAGGCCTGCTGCCAGCGCTGCGCGCCCAGCCGGGCCTCGGCGAAGCGGCTGCGGCTCGATCGCACGGCGGCATCGAAAGCGGCGGCATCGAGCCGTCCGTCGGCGAAAAAGGTCAGGCTCTGGCGTACCGCGCCGATCGCAAACGATTCGATGCGCCGGATCGCGGCGCCCTGCCCCAGCACCAGTTCGGTCGAACCGCTGCCGATATCGACCACCAGGCGCGGCGCGCTGTCGTGGGCCCCGAGCGTGGTCGCCACGCCCAGGTAGACCAGGCGGCCGGCTTCGTCGCCGGCGATGAGCTCGATCGGCCGGCCCAGCGCCTTGCCGGCCGCCGGCAGGAATAGCGCCGCGTTGCGCGCCATGCGCAAGGCCGAGGTCGCGACCACGCGCACGGCCTGCGGACGCCAGGCGTCGAGCGCTTGCCGGAATTCGTCCAGGCAGTGCAAGGCGCGGCGCATGGCCGAGGCGCACAGCATGCCGTCTTCGTCGAGGGTCGCGGCCAGCCGCACCGGCTCGGCCATGGTGGCGACCAGGCGCAGCACGCCGTCCTCGAAACGGCCGACGTGCAGGCGGAAGCTGTCGGAGCCTAGCTCGACAGCGGCGTAGATGGGTGAATCGGACTCTGGGGCTTGCATGGCATGTCCATTTGAACAGGCCGCAGGATAAGCCCCGCCCATGACATGCGCGTGACCCGGCAGGAGGATCTACCTCTTACGAGAGACCGTTCACACCTCGGCTACCACCTCGCTGGCATGTGCCACGCGGTTGCGCCCACCCTCCTTCGCCTGCTGCAGGGCCTCGTCGGCGCGCTGGAACAGGGTCGTGGTGCTGTCTTCGGGGCGGATGGTGGTCACCCCAAAGCTCGCGGTCAGCTTGATCATCGCGCGCTCGCTCTTGAGCGGGGTGGACTCGATCGCGGCGCGGATACGCTCGGCCACCAGCGATGCCTCGATGAGATTGGTGCGCGGCAGCAGGATCGCAAACTCGACGCCGACCACGCGCCCCAGCTGGTCGCTGTCGCGCAGCTGGCGCCGGCACAGCTCGACCATCTGACGCAGCACGACGTCGCCAGCCGGGTGGCCATAGCTGTCGTTGACGCGCTTGAAACCATCCGGATCGAACACCACCAGCGCGGTCGGCAGTCCCGGGCGGCGGGCCAGCGCCATCCATGGCGCCAGCAACTGGAAAAAGCCGCGCCGGTTCGGCGCATCGGTCAGCGGATCGACGATCTCGGAACGCTCGAGCGCGTCCTGCAGCCGCTCGCGGGTCAGGAGCAGCACGCCGAAGGCATTGCCGAGCATGAGCAGGTACAGCGCGCCGCTCGACAGCTGGCCCAGCAGGTCGCTGGTCAGCCAGCCCCAGCCGCCCGGCAGCAGCAGCACCGACAGGCCGCGGGACGCCACTACCAGGGCCAGCGCCATGCTGGCCACGGCCAGGAAGCGCTGCAGCAGGCTGGCGTCAAGCCAGCGCCAGGCCAGCGCCAGCGCGCCCGAGAAATAGAAGCCGCCCAGCAGCAGCGACGCGGCCACGGCGCGCAAGCCTTCTTCGTCGATCAGGTAGCACAGGAAGAAGGCGAGGATTGCCAGGCCGCCGACGATCATCGTCGGGGTGCGCCAGGCACGCCGGCGCGCGGCTTCCCACGAGGCGCCGCCTTCGACCGCCACGCCGGCGAACAGCAGCGCATAGCCGCCCGGCATCGCGATCGGGGCCGGCACCACGCCGGCATCGCCCAGGGCCAGCAGCAGCCAGGCGCCGCCCTGGATCTGTTTCGACAGGCTCCACAGCACCAGTGCCGGCGAGCGGGTCGGTCCGTGATTGAAGAAGGTCAGCAGTGCGCACAGGGCGAGGTTGCCCAATGCCAGTACCAGGACCATGGTCGACGCATCCAGTATCATTGTGTCAGTACTCATGTTCAACGTTCAGGGTGCCGTCGCCGACCTTGCTGGCCCAGGCGCGGGTGAAATATTCCCGCTCCTCATCGATGGGCGGTTCGTGCCAGAACACGATCAAGGTGCCCTTGTGATCGTGCAGCTGCGTCACTTTCTCGACGACGTCGCCATTGCCCGCCGCATCCGCCAGCGCCATCGCATAGCCGTAGGCGCGTTGCAGCCGCTCGAGCCGGTCCGGCTCGGCCACGGCATTGGTCGCGGTCATGGTGGGATGGTCCAGGAACATGGGCTCTTTCGTCGCAGCGGCCAGCTTATCAGAAGAAGATGCTTTGCAACAAGCCAACTCTTCCGGCCCGACGTTGCATCATCTGACGGTTCACCCCGCGAAGCGGTTGAACAGCTCGCGCGCGGCCAGGCCGCCGCCGCCGATCAGTACGGCGAAGTACAGGATGGTGACGACATTGCTGATATGGCCCAGCAGGATGCACAAGCCGTCGCGCTGCAACAGGCCGATGGCCAGGAACAGGATGGCCACCGCCGGAAAGGTATTGCTGAAAGGGATCAGGCCGAACGGCATCATCAGCAGCACGGCGCCCAGGATCAGGGCCGCGTTATTGAAGAAAGCGACCGCGCCGCCCGCCACCAGCCACTGGATGCGGTTCGGACGGCTGATGCGCTCGAGCTTCTTGAGCCAGGACAGCGCCTTGCGCAACAGCGGACGCAGCTTGCGGGTACCGATCACGCGGTGCGACAGCTTCGACGGAATCCACAGGTCGCGCCCGAACAGGCGGCTGACGCTGATCAACAGGATGGCGGCGCCGAACACCGTGCTCACGCCCGGGATCGAGATCGGGATCAGGAAGACCAGCGTCAGCAGGGTGACCAGGATCAGCAGGCCGTCGTTGCCGACGCGGTGGATCAATTCGCTGAGCGTGATGCCGGTGCGCGGCATGTCGCGCACCAGCGCGCGCAGGCGCTGGGATACTGGTTCGCTGTAAAAATTGTTCATGTCGTCCTGTGATCGTTAATCGCGAATAATGTCATGGATAGTGCGAACGATGCCTGGGTCATGCCAGGCAACGGAGCGACAGTATAACGGGACGGGGCGCCGTGGGCGCCGCTGGGCCGATGCTCTTTTACAAATATCAGCGCTCGCGCAGGAGCTTGAACTGCCGGGCCTGCCGGTGGTGGCCTGCGACCGACTGCTTGATGTACCGCGTCAGCGCATCGCCGGTGAGCGAAAACGGATACAAGCCGGCCCGTGCGCGCTTCTCGGCGAATTCCGGGCTGGCCTCCATATTGGCGAAGGCCTTCACCCAGCGCCGGTAGTCGGCCTCGCGCACGTCCGGGCCCATCCACACGCCGCGGATTACCGGCCACACCACGTCATAACCCTGCTCGCGCGCGGTCTTGACCCCGGCCAGCGCGCCCGGCAGCCGCTGTTCGGACAATACCGCCAGCACCCTCACCCTGCCGTTGCCCGTGTACAGCAGCGCCTCGGAGGTGTCGCCCGATACCGCCTGCACGTGGTTCTCGTGCATCGCGATGAACTGCTCGCCGCCGCCCTCGAGCGCGACGAAGCGCATCTTGCGCGGATCGATGCCGGCCATTTGCGCCAACAACGCCATCTTGATCCAGTCCTGGCTGCCGACCGTGCCCGACATGCCGATCAAGACTTTCTTGGGATCGCGCTTCAGGGCTTTCAATAGATCGTCGAGCGTCTGCCAGGGCGAATCGGCGCGCACCGCGACCATGCCGTAGTCGGCGCCGAAGGCCGCCACCCAGCGCACGTCGTCGACGTCGGCGTTGCCGAACTTGCCCAGGGCGAGGTTGAGCACCGAGCCGCCGGAGAACGTGACCAGGGTATTCGGCTCGGCGCGGCGCTGCGACACCATCGTGTGCCAGGCCACTGCCCCCACGCCGCCCGGCAGGTAGCCCAGCGCCAGCTCGGGCGCGCCGGGCTGACCGTGCAGGGCCTTCTGGGCCAGCTTGCAGGTCAGGTCCATGCCGCCGCCGGGCTTGGACGGGATCAGGCATTCGGGCCCGCGCGGCTGGGCCGCGGCCGGCTGGCAGGCCAGGGCCACGGCCAGCAAGACCGCATGGAAGAAGACGCGCATGGAACTCATACCGCGCATCATAACGTGACTAGAAGCGGTGCTGCATGCCGGCCGTGATGCCGCTCTGGCGTGAACCGTAGCCAGGATCGTCGCGCGAGAGGCCGACCAGCTGGCCGTGATCCGCTTTCGCATGCGCCAGCGACAGGTACAGGTCGGTGCGCTTGGACAGCGCCAGCATGCCGCGCACCACGAACAGCGTCGGGTCGGCGTCCTCGAGGGCCGGCACATCCCTGGTGTTGACGTGATACACGGCGCCGGTCAGCGTCACATTGTCGATCGTGCGCGTGATCCCGCCCCAATAGGTATCGGCGCGCAGGTCGGCGTCCAGTCGTGCTGCGTCGAGCTTGTAGCCGCGCATGCCCGCGGTATAGCGCCACTTGCCGCTGCGGTAGTCGGCGCCCAGGTGGTAGGCCCTGGTCTCGTCGCGCGTGGGCAGGTCGGCGACCGCGTTGCCGTTGATCTGCTCATACGACGCCATCAGGCCCAGGCCGTCGCCGAACCACGAACCGCCGACGGCAAGCTTGCGGCCCTCGGCCAGGCTGCCCGAGCGCTCGCCCAGGCCGACCGTGGCGCCATAGGTGAAGCCGCCGCGCTTGCCGGTGTACTTGACCAGGTTGTCGAACTGGGTCGTCATGCCGTATTTCGACGGCCCGGTGGCGCTGGCGCCGGTGGCCCAGGAATAATTGGGGGCGAAGCCGAGCGGGTCGAACTTGATCACCAGCTCGTAGGTGGTGGTAAACGAACGGCCGATGACCAGGCGCCCGAGCGAACCGTCCAGGCCGACCCAGGCCTGGCGCTTGAAGATCGCGCCGTCGCTGGCGCCGGTGTCCATCAGGATGCCGCCTTCGAGTTGCCAGATGGCTTTCAGGCCGCCGCCCAGCTCTTCGCTGCCGCGGAAACCCCAGCGCGAGGTGTTCTTGCCGCCCGAGACGACGCGCACCATATTGCCGCCGTTCCCCTGGGCATGGTTGACGTATTCGACGCCGGCGTCGATCAGGCCGTAGACCTGCACATTGCCCTGGGCGAGCGCGGAATGGTTGAGCGAAAGCGCTGCCAGGACGGCGAGCGCGAGGGCCGAGTGCTTCATGGTGTCTCCGAATCTTGTTATGGTTGTGCTGCTTTATTGGCCCGACTATATGCGCGGCTACCTTTCAGTTCGCTTTCATCGCAGGCCCTTTCCGCGGCGCGGACTTTGCGCTTACACTGGCGCGATGAGAATCCTGCTAGTTGAAGACCATGTCGAGCTGTCGCACTGGGTATCGAAAGCCCTGCGCGACGCCAACCTCACCGTCGAATGCGCGGCCACCGGCGCCGATGCCGACGCCCTGCTGCACACGCAAGACTATGCGCTGGTGATCCTGGACCTGACCCTGCCGCGCATGGATGGCCTGGACGTGCTGCGCCGCCTGCGCGCCCGCGGCGGCGCGCGCGGCGGCACGCCGGTGCTGATCCTGACCGCGCGCGGCGGCCTCGAAGACAAGGTGCAGGGCCTGAACCTGGGCGCCGACGACTACCTGGCCAAACCGTTCGAGCTGGCCGAACTCGAAGCGCGCGTCAAGGCGCTGCTGCGCCGGCGCAGCGGCAACGAGGCGCTGGTGCACCGCTGCGGCCAGCTCGCCTTCGATACGGTGTCGCGCATGTTCTCGTATTGCGGCGAGCCGCTGGCGCTCACGCCGCGCGAGCACGCGGTGCTCGAAGCGCTGATCGCCAGGCCGGGCCGCGCGCTGTCGAAAGAGAAGCTGTTCCACGAAGTGTTCGCGCTCGACGACGACGTGAACCTCGACGCCATCGAACTCTATATCCACCGCATCCGCAAGAAACTCGAGCGCCCGGGCGGCGACGCCGCCATCGTCACCCTGCGCGGCATCGGCTACCTGATGCAAGAGAAGCCGGCCTGAGCGAATGCCCGAGCGCGTGCCACTGCTGACCCGCCTCGCGGCCAAGCCGCTGGGCAGCCTGCGCCAGCAGCTGCTGCGCTGGCTGATCCTGCCGCTGGTGGCGCTGGTCGCGCTCAATGCCGTGTCGCTGTACCGCGACGCGCTGGAAGCGGCCGACGTGGCCTATGACCGCTCGCTGCTGTCGTCCACCCGCGCGCTGGCCGAGCGCGTCACGGTGAAAGACGGCAAGGTGGTGGCGAATGTCCCGTATGTGGCGCTGGACAGCTTCGAGACCGATACCCTGGGCCGCATCTACTACAAGGTCACCGGCCTTGCGGGCGAGACCGTCAGCGGCTACGGCGACCTGCCGCCGGTGCCGGCCAATGTGCCGCGCAGCGACCTGTATCCGGCCCTGGTGCGCTTCTACCACGCCAGCTACAACGGCGAGCCGGTGCGCATCGCGGCCCTGCTGCAGCCGGTGTACGACGATTCGATGCGCGGCATCGCCCTGATCCAGGTCGGCGAGACGCTCGATGCGCGCAACGCCCTGTCGCGCGACATCCTGTTCAATACCCTGTGGCGCCAGGCGCTGCTGGTGCTGGCGGTGGCGGCGCTGGTGTGGTTCGCCGTGCGCCTGGTGCTGCGCCCGCTGATGCGCCTCAAGAACGAGGTCGAGACGCGCCCGCTGTCCGACCTGTCGACCATCGACCAGGCCCTGGTGCACAAGGAAGTGCGGCCGCTGGTGGCGGCGATGAACGGCACCATGGCGCGCATGCAAGACCTGGTCGCCAGCCAGCGCCGCTTCATTGCCGACGCCTCGCACCAGTTGCGCACCCCGCTGGCGGTGCTCAAGACCCAGGCCGCGCTGGCCCTGCGCGAAAACGATCCGGCGGCGATGCGCGCCATCGTCGCCTCGATCGCCGGCACCACCGATTCGGCGATCCACCTGGCCAACCGGCTGCTGGTGCTGGCGCGCATCGAGCATGGCGGCGGCGGGGAACAGGCGCGGCCGGTCTGCCTGGGGACGGTGGCGCGCCAGGTCGGGCTGGAGCTGGCGCTGCCGGCGGTCCAGAAAGGCATCGACCTGGCGCTCGAAGCCCAGGACGATGCCGACACGAGCGTCATGGGCCAGGAATTGCTGCTGCACGAAATGGTGTCGAACCTGGTCGACAATGCGATCCGCTACACGCCGGCCGGTGGCAGCGTGCTGCTGCGGGTCGGCCGGCGCGCCGGGCGCATCGCATTGGAAGTGAGCGACAGCGGCCCCGGCATCCTGGAAGCCGAGTATGACAAGGTGCTGATGCCCTTCTACCGTGCCCAGGCCACGCTGGAAGCCAATCCCGGCGGCACCGGCCTGGGACTGGCCATCGTGCGCGACATCGCCAACCTGCATGGCGCTACCCTGGCGCTCGGGCGCGCGGACAGTGGCGGATTGAAAGTCGAGGTGGTGTTCGGGATCGCGCGCGCTGAAAGCTGATTGAAAGCTGGCCGGGCCTATAGTTGGCGAAAACGAGGCAATCCCTCATCACAAACGCTAACCTAAGCGATCGGAGACATCATGAACAAGCCGGCCTTCGTGCGCGCCGTCCTGGCTGCGCCTATATTTACCGTCCGCGGAGCATGACATGCTGACCATCCTCGCCTATTCGATGATCGTCGTCTTCATGTTCCTGATCATGACCAAGCGCCTGCCGGCGCTGGTCGCGCTGATCGTGGTGCCGATCGCCTTTGCCCTGATTGGCGGCTTCGGCGCTGGCTTGGGCCCGATGATGCTGGACGGGATCCGTTCCCTGGCGCCGACCGGCGTCATGCTGATGTTCGCCATCCTGTATTTCGGCATCATGATCGACGCCGGCCTGTTCGATCCGATCGTGCGCGTCATCCTGAAGCTGGTGCAGGGCGACCCGATGAAGATCGTGGTCGGCACCGCCGCGCTGGCGATGTTCATCTCGCTCGACGGCGACGGCGCCACCACCTATATGATCACCGTGTCGGCCATGCTCCCGCTGTACATGCGCCTGGGGATGAGCCGCCTGGTGATGGCGTGCGTGATCATGCTGGCCGGCGGCGTGATGAACATCCTGCCCTGGGGCGGCCCGACGGCGCGCGCCGCCACCGCGCTGGGGGTGGATGTGAGCGACATCTTCGTGCCGATGATCCCGGCAATGGCGGTGACCGCCGTGTGGGTGCTGTTCGTGGCCTATATGCTGGGCATGAAGGAACGCAAGCGCCTGGGCACCGTGAGCCTGCCCGGCCAGGCCAGGGTCAGGAAGCCGGCGCCTGCTTGCACGCCTATCCTGCAGCCGGCATTCCCTGAACTCGCGGTAGCCGGCAGCATGAACGGCACCACCGGCCAGTGGAGCGCAGCCCCCGCGGCCACGACCCGCGAAGGCAATGTGCACGCCTTCTCCGCCGGCCGCATCGAAGCCGATACCGGCGCCATGGGTGGCGCGGGTGGATCGGACGGCGCGGGTGGCGGTGCGGGTGGCGGCAATGAGCCGCCGGCCGGCGTGTCCTCGCGCGACACCGCGCGTCCCAAGCTGATCTGGGTGAATTTCTTGCTGACCGTGGCCCTGCTGGTGCTGCTGGTGCTGGGCGCCCTGCCGCTGCCGGTGCTGTTCATGATCTTCTTCGCGATCGCCATCACCATCAACTACCCGGGCCTGGAAGCGCAGAAGGCGCGCATCGAGGCGCATGCGGCCAATGTGCTGCCGGTGGTCTCGCTGATCTTCGCCGCCGGCATCTTTGTCGGCATCCTGCAGGGCACCAAGATGGTCGACGCCATCGCCCTGAGCGTGATCGCGGCGGTGCCCGAATGGATGGGCCCTTACCTGGCCATCGTCACGGGCCTGCTCAGCATCCCGTTCACCTTCTTCATCTCGAACGACGCCTTTTATTTCGGCGTGGTGCCGGTGCTGGCCAAGGCGGCCGAAGTGTATGGCATCACGGCCGCGGAAATCGGCCGTGCCTCGGTCATCGGCCAGCCGGTCCACCTGTTGAGCCCCCTGGTGGCGTCCACCTACCTGCTGGTCGGCATGTGCAAGATCGAATTCGGCGACCACCAGCGCTACACCCTGATATGGTCGATCACGGCTTCGCTGGTGATGCTGGTCGCCGCCGTCATCTTCGGCGTGGTGCCGCTGATCGGCCGGGGCGCCTGAGGGCTTCCGCGAGCGGCGCCGGCGGGCGCGCCGCTCGCACGCCGCTCGCCTATACTTGCCGCATGCCCGCCCCCCTCGACCGCCCCGCCTCCGTCGACGATCGCCCGCCCCTGGTACGTACCGAGGGCGACCGCCGCACGCTCGAATTCACGCCCGGCGACATCCAGAGCGAGATGCTGGTCTCGCGCCCCGACGCCCTGGTGCTCGACTACACGCGGGCCATGATGTGCTTCGCGCTGTTCGTGCCCGACCCGCGCCACATCGTGATGGTCGGCCTGGGCGGCGGCTCGCTGGCCAAGTTCTGCCACCGCCATTTTCCCGATGCGCGCATCACGGTGCTCGAGATCCGCGACGACGTGATCGCGCTGCGCGACGCCTTCTGCCTGCCGCCCGACGACGCCCGCCTGCGCATCCTGCACTGCGATGCGGCCGACTACCTGGCGCGCACGCCCGGCAGCTGCGACGTGCTGCTGGTCGACGGCTTCGACAGCCGCGGCCTGCCCGCCACCCTGTCGAGCAGCGCCTTCTATTCTGCGTGCCGGCGCGCCCTGCATCCGGGCGGCGTGCTGGTGGCGAATATCTTCACCTACGATCCCCAGTATGCCGGCGCGCTGCAGCGCTTGCGCGCCGGCTTCGACGGCCGCCTGGCCTGGTTCACGCGCATCGCCGGCAATAACCGCATCCTGTTCGCGCTGCGGCCTACCCGGCCCCCGGCGGCACCCGCCCCGGGCGAGCGGCGCCTGGCCCGCCTGGCGCGCAAGGATGGCGTCGGCCTGGGCTGGAGCAACCGCCTGCTGGCGCGACTGCTGGTCGCCTGGCTCGCACGGCGCCGCGCCTGAGTCTGCAAGTTCGCTGTGGACGAATTGTCTCGCGCGACACGAAATGTTTGCGGGCCCATCGCGTTTATGACACACTTGCGCGAATTAATGCCTACCAGCAAGTACAATCCCTAACCGCACGCTCCATCAAACGACTGTCCTGGAACCCGACCCGATGCCGCGCCGACCGCTCCGTTCGCTGACTCTCGCGGCGGCCCTCACGCTGGGCGGCGGCCTGGCCGCCTCTTGCGGCCTGTTCCTGGGCGTCAGCCACCTCGAGTACGACAACCTGGCGCTGGCCTTCGCCCAGCGCGCCGACCAGCGGGTGGCGGCGGTCGGCCAGGGCATGGACCGGGCGCTTGAGGTGCTGGAGGTGACCAACCAGCTGTTTTCGAACGGCGAGCCGGTGAGCCGCGAACGCTTCGCCGACTTCACCTCGCACCTGCTCGAGCGGCATCCCTTCATCCAGGCCTTCAATTACCAGGGCGTGGTCACGGCCGGCGAACGCGCGGCGGTCGTGGCCGAGCTGCAACGGGTGCGGCCGGGCACGATCCTGACCGAGAAGACCGCGCACGGCATCGTGCCGGCGCCGCCGCGCAGCCGTTACCACATCGTCGAATACGTCGAGCCGCTGGCCGGCAACGAGGCCGCCTTCGGCCTGAACCTGGGCCATAACCCGAACATCATGGCCGCCCTCGAACTGGCGCGCAGCAGCGGCCAGCCGGCCGCGACCGGCCTGTTCCCGCTGGCCACGGCGCCGCGCGAGACAGCCGCGTTCAGTATCGTCATGCCGGTGTTCGACCGCCACGGCGAACTGCGCGGCAATACCGCGGTCGTGATCCGCGGCGGGGAGCTGGTGCGGCAGTCGCTGCTCAAGGCCGGTCTTCTCGAACACGACGACATCTTCGTGTCGGTGTACGCGGGCGAGCATGCCGATCCGGCGGCACTGCTGCTGTCGACCGGGCCCGCGGCGCGTGCGACTGCGCCAGGCCATGGCGCCCGCACCGCCATCCTGCAAGCGGGCGCAAGGCCGTGGCGGATCGACATCGCCGCCGCGCCGCGTCCCTTCATGGCCGATCACATGGCTTCGGTGGCGCTGCTGGTGGGCGGCATCCTGGCAACCCTGCTCGGCGCCGCCTTCGTGCAGTCGGCAGGCATGCGCGCGCGCAAGGTCCAGCAACTGGTGCGCCAACGCACGGCGGACCTGCGCCGCAGCAACCGGCGCCTGGTCGAGGACATGGCCGCGCGCAAGCGCGCCGAAAAGGCGCTGGTGCAGAGCGAGCAGCGCTTCCGCCAGCTGGTTGCGATGTCGTCCGACTGGTACTGGGAACAGGATGCGCATTTTCGCTTCACGATGATCGCCGGCGGCTTCACCGAGAAATCCGGGGTCGCGGTGCAGGGCCTGATCGGCAAGACCCGCTGGGAATACGTGCCCGGCCTGCTCGACAGCGAGAGCGGGCGCGAGCACCTGGCCAAGATGCAGGCCCACGAAGCGTTTGCCAACCTCGAATACCAGGTGGTCGACGACGGCGGCGAGACGCGCTGGTTCTGCGTGAACGGCCAACCGGTCTTCGACGAGGCCGGCGTGCTGCAGGGCTACCGCGGCACCGGCAGCGACATCACCGAACGCAAGCTGACCGAACAGCGCGTGCACCACGTGGCCCAGCACGACGTGCTCACCGGCCTGCCCAACCGTTCGCTGCTGCAGGACCGCCTTGGCCAGGCGATTGCCTATGCCAACCGCAGCGGCCGACCGGTATGGGTGATGCTGATCGACCTGGATCGCTTCAAGTTCGTCAACGACAGCATGGGCCACAAGGCCGGCGACGTGCTGCTGGTGACGGTGGCCGCGCGCCTGCGCTCGTCGCTGCGCGACGCCGACACGGTGGCGCGCCTGTCGGGCGACGAATTCGTGGTGATCCTCAACGAGCACGCCGAAGAGCCGCTCAATCCGGCCATCGTGCAGCGCGTGATGGAGGCGGTGGCGCGGCCGGTCATGCTCGGCAATAAGGAGTTCTTCGTCACCTGCTCGATCGGGGTGGCGGTGTACCCGAGCGAGGGCACCTCGAGCGACAACCTGATCGAGCACGCCGACATCGCCATGTACCGCGCCAAGAAGCTGGGCCGCAACAACTTCCAGTTCTATACGCCGGCCATGAACGAGGAATCGCTGGAACGGGTGCGCATCGAGAGCGCGCTGCGAAATGCCCTCGAGCGCGACGAATTCGTGCTGCACTACCAGCCGCAGGTCGATCTCAAGAGCGGCCAGGTCGTGGGCATGGAGGCGCTGATCCGCTGGAACCATCCGGAGCTGGGCATGGTGCCGCCGGTGCGCTTCGTCGGCGTGGCCGAGGAGACCGGCCTGATCGTCCAGATCGGGGCCTGGGTGATGCGCACCGCCTGCGCCCAGAACAAGGCCTGGCAAGATGCGGGTTTCCCCCGCCTGCGGGTGGCGGTGAACCTGTCGGCGCGCCAGTTCGGCGCCCCCGACCTGCTGCACAGCCTGGAGTCGGCCTTGCAGGATACCGGCCTGGATCCGGCCTGCCTCGAGATCGAGCTGACCGAAAGCCTGTTCATGAGCGACGTGACGCCGGCGGTGGAACTGCTGCACCGGATGAAGGCGCTCGGCGTGAACCTGTCGATCGACGACTTCGGCACCGGCTATTCGAGCTTCTCCTACCTGTCGCGCTTCCCGATCGACGTGCTCAAGATCGACCGCTCTTTTGTCGCCGACATCACGCACGACGCCAACGACGCCGCGATCGTTACCTCGATCATCGCGCTGGCCCACAACCTGAAGCTGGCGGTGATCGCCGAGGGCGTGGAGACCCTGGAACAGCTCGACTACCTGCGCAGCCGCGGCTGCGACGAGATGCAGGGCTATTATTTCAGCAAGCCGCTGCCGGCCCACGAATTCGAGCAACTGCTGCGCCAGCGGCGCGCCCTGCCGGCGCTCGAAACCCTGGCGACCGCCACCTGAGCGGCGTGGCGAATCGGCAGCAAGGATGCCTTCCCTGAGAACATTTTTGTAGCTATTCAGACATCAGTGATCGTACAATGACCGTGCCCATATGGCAACCACAGCGATTCCGGAGCACGGACACCATGATGATGAATGAAACGCCTGACGTGACACGCGACGCCGACACGCAGGCAAGCCGCAAGCAGCGCAAGGACGGTCGCACGCGCGACCTGGTCAACCAGGCCGTGGCCTCGATTCCGACGCTCGGCCTGCAGCGCGCGGCCGAGTTCCTCGCCACGATGAACGTGCCGGCCGAAGTGGCGGTGCGGGTGCTGGTGTATCCGAACCGCCGGCGCGCGAACTAAGCCAGCCTGGGCCCCTGCTTTCGCGGGGGCGACGTGCTAGCGGCTTTGTTCCTGCTGCTCGATATCGGCCAGCGACTCGCGGCCCTTGTCGCTCAGCGCATGGCCGCCCGCTTCCAGCGGCAGCAGGTGCGACTTGCGGTTCAGGAAGCGCAGCACGTCGTCGTCGAGCGGCGCCATCGGGTCTTGCGCCACGGCGCGCAGGCCGGTCACGCAACGGCGCAGGAACAGGACTTCTTCGCCTTTTTCGGTCAGGGTCAGCCGCTTGTCGCGGCCGAAGGACATCAGCTTGATGCCGCACAGGCGCTTGGTATTGCGCCCGACGCAGGCCGTCGCCAGGTCTTGCTTGCCACCGCGGCGCACCAGTTCCAGCGCGTCGTATTCGTCCGTCGTCAGCTTTTCGTTTTTCATTACCGCATTCAATTAAGCAAAGGGCGCATGGTACGCGCCCCGGCCCGTGGCGGCAACCTTCAGCGCAGCGAACGCAGCGCGTACCAGCCGATGCCGGCGCCGGCAATCACCCCGAGCAATAGCGCCAGCTGGGCGCGGCGCGAACCCAGCAGCGGGCCACGGCCCAGGTAGATCTTGTTGTACAAGGTCGAACCCATCATCTCCTCCTGATTCTTATTATTACAAGCTCATTATAGAAACCGCATTGTTGCCACTATGTGACAGCAAACACACGCCACGTCACGGACGACGAAAAAGCAACACTTCGAACGCCATCCTGCCGCGCGCCGGGACTGCGGGCGGCCTGTTAGGATCGTACGACATTGACAACTTTAGCGGAGCACAGCATGAATGACCCGACGCCCAATATCGACCCCAAGAACAAGGGCCGCACGATGCTCGACGAAGCGGACATCGGTAGCGGCGAACGCTCCCCTGGCCAGCACGAAACCGATGAGATGATCCGCGGCATCCCGCCGCTGCCATCGAACCGGCAGGCCGACGACCGCAAGCAGGATGCAGGCAAGGAAGGTAACGACGGTAACAAAGGCAACGAAGGCGGCGGAGAGCCGCCCGCCAATCGCCAGGGCACTCCCGGCGTCTGAGCCGCCGTTAACTTGCCCGGATAGGCGGTTCGGGCAGGCGTGGCTCCTCGACCGGGGCATTGACCGGGTCGGGGACGTCGTCCGGCACCGGCGGGGGCGATGGCGGCGCCGGCGGTTCGCCGGGGATTTCCGGATCGGGCGTGGAATGGAAGTGCTGGCCGACGCCCTTGCGCCAGGATTCATACGATTGCAGTTCGCTCATATTCTCCTCTCGGGTTGCCTGTAATGCATTCGTGCGCAGACTAGCACGGATGGCGCGGCGCGGTTTTTCGATTGGCGCGCGGCCGGCGCCAACGCCTGCCACAAGGCAACTCGGCTATAGTGACGCTTTCGCCATTTCCACCCACTTCCCATGCGCCTGTCCAGCCTGCTTCCAGCCCTCCTGCTCGGCGCGCTCCTGAACGCCAACGCCGCCCCGATGAAACTCGACGACTACCTGGCCCTGAACGGCCCCGCTCCTGCCGCGAAACTCGCCTATGGCCCTGCCCCCTCGCAATACGCCGAACTCTTCGTGCCGCAAGGCGCGGGACCGTTCCCGGTGGCCGTGCTGGTGCATGGCGGCTGCTGGACCAGCAAGTTCGGCGGCATCAGGCAGTTCCGCAATATGGCCGGCGCCCTGGCCGCGCGCGGCATCGCGGTGTGGAATGTGGAATACCGGCGGGTGGACGAGGACGGCGGCGGCTATCCCGGCATGTACCTCGACATGCATGCGGCGCTCGACCTGCTCGCGGCCACTGCGTCCGCGCACGAGCTGGACCTGGGACGCATCGTCGCGGTCGGCCATTCGGCCGGCGGGCAGCTGGTGCAGTGGATCGCGGGCCGCGCGCGCATTCCGGCCACCAGCCCCCTCTACCGCCCGGACGGCCTGAAGGTCGACCGCATCGTCAGCCTGGGCGGCCTGGCCGACCTGCGCCACGAGGCGGCGCTGATCAAGTCCAGCTGCGACCGCGATATCGCGCAACTGGCCGGCACGCCGAGCGCCGACCGGCCGGACGTGCTGCTTGACACCAATGCGGCCGACCTGGTGCCCAATGGCAGCCGCACCTGGCTGGTGACCGGCGAACTGGATACGATCTCGCCGCCGCGCGTGGCCCACGATTACGCGGCGCGCGCCAGGGCCGCCGGCGACGTGGCCAAGGTCGTGATCCTGCCGCAGGCGAGCCACTACGATGAAGTGGCCGCGACCTCGCCCGCCTGGCCGCAGGTGCTGCGGGTGATCGAACAGGCGCTCGAGCGCCCGGCCCGCGCCGCCCGATAATCGAAGGAGACATATCTTGAAACCGATCCTGCCAGCGCTGCTGGCAATGAGCCTGCTCGCCACTTCCGGCGCCGTCCTGGCGCAATCCTGGTCGCGCGTCGCCCACGCCTCGCTGGCGCGCCAGGAAATCTACCCCACTGTCCTGGACCGCAAGATCTACGTGGCCGGCGGCATCCTGAGCACGGCGCCGGGCTATACCGACCTGTTCGAAGCCTACGACGCGCAGGCGGACCGTTGGACCACGCTGGCGCCGCTGCCCGAAGGCCGCCACCACATTGCCCTGGCCGCGGCTGGCGGCAGGATCTACGGCATCGGCGGGTTCTCGGGCGCGATTCCCGACTGGCGCGCCCATGCCTCGGTGTTCGTATATGACCCCAGGGCCGACCGCTGGTCGAACGGCCTGCGCTGCCGCAGGCGCGGGCCGAAGGCGTGGTCGCAGCGATCGGCGACAAGGTTTATTTTATCGGCGGACGTATCCCGACCAGCGCACAGGCCAGGCACATCAGCGAACACGCCGACACCGCCCGCGCCGAAGTCCTCGACGTCCGTTCCGGCCAGTGGAGCCGCATCGCGGACGCCCCCAGCGCGCGCAATAGCGCCGCCGGCGCCGTCATCGGCGGCAAGATCCATGTCGTCGGCGGCCGCCAGATGGTCAAGGGGGACGATGGCCGCGCGCGTCCGGTCAATGTGGCGAACCTGGAAGTCTATGACCCGGCCACCGACCGCTGGGAAACCCGTGCGCCCATGCCGCTGGCCCAGGGCGGCCTGGCGGTCGCGGCGCACGACGGCAAGCTGTATGCCTTTGGCGGCGAGCAGTTCGTCCCGCAAGCCAAGGTGTTCCACGAATCCTGGGTCTACGATCCCGCCAGCGACCGCTGGTCGGCGCTGCCGGCCATGCCCACGCCCCGGCACGGCCACGGCGCCGCCGTGGTCGGCGACCGGGTCTACCTGATGGGTGGAGGGGAAAAGGTCGGGGTCGCGGCCAGCAGCGCGCACGAAGCGCTGGAGATACGGACGAAGTAGTCCGGCTCAGTACAGCACCACCGAGCGGATCGACTCGCCCGACTTCATCAGGTCGAAGCCCTCGTTGATGCGCTCGAGCGGCAGGCGATGGGTGATCAGGTCATCGATATTGAGCTTGCCCTCCATATACCAGTCGACGATCTTCGGCACGTCGGTGCGGCCGCGCGCGCCGCCGAAGGCCGAGCCTTTCCATTCGCGGCCCGTCACCAGCTGGAACGGCCGGGTCGCGATTTCCTGGCCGGCCGCCGCTACGCCGATGATGAAGGACTGGCCCCAACCCTTGTGGGTGCACTCGAGCGCCTGGCGCATCAGCGTCACATTGCCGACGCATTCGAAGCTGTAGTCGGCGCCGCCGTCGGTCAGTTGCACGATGTGGTCGACGACGTTCTCCACTTCGTTCGGGTTGATGAAATGGGTCATGCCGAACTTGCGCGCCATGGCCTGGCGCGCCGGGTTGATGTCGACGCCGATGATCTTGTCGGCGCCGACCATCCTGGCCGCCTGGATCACGTTCAGGCCGATGCCGCCCAGGCCGAACACGACCACGTTGGCGCCGGCTTCGACCTTGGCCGAGAACAGCACCGCACCGACGCCGGTGGTGACGCCGCAACCGATGTAGCAGACCTTGTCGAACGGCGCATCCTGGCGGATCTTCGCCAGCGCGATCTCGGGCACGACGATGTAGTTCGAGAAGGTGGACGTACCCATGTAGTGGAACAGCGGCTTGCCGTCCAGCGAAAAGCGCGACGTCGCATCGGGCATCAGCCCGCGGCCCTGGGTCGAGCGGATTGCCTGGCACAGATTGGTTTTTTGCGACAGGCAGAATTTGCACTGGCGGCATTCCGGCGTGTAGAGCGGAATGACGTGGTCATCCTTCGCCAAAGTCGTCACGCCAGGGCCGACGTCGACCACCACGCCGGCGCCTTCATGGCCCAGGATGGCCGGGAACAGGCCTTCCGGATCGGCGCCCGACAGGGTGTAGTAATCGGTATGGCAAATGCCGGTAGCCTTGAGCTCGACCAGCACCTCGCCTTCGCGCGGGCCTTGCAGGTCCACTTCCTCGATCGTCAGCGGCTGGCCTGCCTGCCATGCGACGGCTGCTTTGGTTTTCATGGTGATCCTTGCCTGGTTTGGTGATTGATGGCGGCCAGTATGCGCGCTTGTCCCCCGCGGCGTGCCGCGCGCGGCGCGAGAATGGCAGGATTTTGTTGCACGAGGACTGGATTTTGCCGATCCCGGCGGCGACAATGGCACATGACCAGTACGCCCCACACCGCCACCGCCACGCGCGCCGATCGGACCCGGACCGTCGACATTGTCGTGTACCCGGGCTTCAAGGCGATGGAAGCGATCGGCCCGATGTCGGTGTTCGAGTATGCCAACCTGCACCTGGCGCGGCGCGGTCGCGTTCCCGGCTACGATGTGCGCGTCGCGTCCAGCCGCCTGGGCCCCGTGCCATCGGACACCCTGATGTCGCTCGAGGCGACCAAGGTGCTGAACACGCTGGCGCTGCCCGACAGTGCGATCGTGGTCGGGGCTCGCCACATCGAGGCCGCCCTTGCCGACGGCGCGGCCATCGTCGACTGGATCGCGGCCGCCTGTCCCCGCATCGAACGCCTGGCCTCGCTGTGTTCCGGCGCCTTCTTCCTCGCCGCCGCCGGCGTGCTCGACGGCCGGCGCGCGACCACCCACTGGAGCGTCGCCGAGCGCCTGCAGGCGGCCTATCCCGCCATCGCGGTCGAGGCCGATGCGATCTTCATCCGCGACGGCAAGTTGTGGACCTCGGCCGGCGTCACCGCCGGCATGGACCTGGCGCTGGCGCTGGTCGAGGAAGATTTTGGCCGCGACCTGGCGCTTGAGGTGGCCACCGAGATGGTGGTCTACCTGAAGCGCCCCGGGGGACAATCGCAGTTCAGCTCCTACCTCAGGAGCGAACGCACGGCGCGCCCGAACATCCGCGAACTGCAGGGCTGGATCCTGGACAACCTGCATCTGCGCTTCACGACCGCGCAGCTGGCCGGCAAGGCGATGATGAGCGAGCGCCACTTCGCCCGGGTATTCCAGCAAGAGGTGGGCTTGAGCGCCCAGGAATTCATCGAGGCCAGCCGCTTCGAGCGCGCCACCCAATTGCTGGCCGATCTCGCGCTGCCCTTGAAGAGCGTGGCCGCACGCGCCTGCTTCAACGACGAGGCGCATATGCGGCGGGTGTTCATGAAGAAGCTCGGGATCACGCCCAGGGTGTATCGCGAGCGTTTCGCGACGACCGGGGTCGCCTGAAGGCGTCAGTCGAACCGCAGCCACCGGGCGAGCGGCACATCCACGACAAGCGCGCTGCGCGCCAGCGCCACACAGGGCAGAATATAGCCTTCACGCTTCTCGTCGAGCGACAGTCCCGGCCATTCGATGGTGTAGGCCACCGTGCCTTGCTGCAAGCGGCAGATGCAGGTACGGCAAGTGCCGTTGCGGCAGGAACTCGGCGCATCGAGCCCGGCCGCTTCGAGCGCCTGCAGCAGGGTCGCGTCTTCTGGCGCGGAAAAGCTCGCGCCCAGCGGCAGCAGGGTAATGGTATGGCTGACGGTCGGCATGGGACCGATTGTAGCGCCAGACGAAACAAACCGGGCCTCACTGAAGAGTTCGTTCACGCACAGACCCGATCCGGCCCCGTCACTACGCTGAGGTTTCCAGTAGCAGATCGCAGGAGACCGTATGAAACGAATCACCGCACTGACCATGATCGCCGCCCTCGCAGGCGCCCTTCCCCATGCGTTCGCGCAACAGCCGGCCGGCCAGCAAGCTCCTGTCCAGCAGCAGCAACCGCAGCAGCAATCTCCAGCCCAGAACGTTCCTGCGGGAACGCCGATGCAGGCCGCACCTGGTGCGGTACAAGACCCCGCCATCGCCGAACAAGCCGAATTCGAACGCCTGCTGCGGGCCCAGGTGCTGCTCGAACGCCAATACCTGTCGCCCGGCGAGATCGACGGCGCCTATGGCTCGAACATGCGCCAGGCCCTGAACACCTTCCAGACCCTGCGCAACTTGCCGGTCACCGGCAAGCTCGACGACGCCACCTGGAACGCACTAAATGCCGACAACAGCCCGACCCTGGCCGAATACACGATCGCCGCGGAAGACGTGGCCGGTCCCTTCCAGGCGGTTCCCGACACCATGATGGGCAAGGCCAAATTGCCCGCGCTCGGCTACGCCAATGCCCTCGAGGGCCTGGGCGAGAAATTCCACGCCAGCCCGGCGCTGCTGCAGCGCCTGAATCCCGGCAAGTCGCTGTCGCGCGCCGGCGAAACGATCGCGGTGCCGCATGTGAGCGGCAAGCAACCTTTAGCGCCTGCGGCCAGGGTTGTGGTACGCGATTCCACCAAGACCCTGCAATTGTATGACGCCGGCGGCCAGTTGCTGGCCCAGTATCCGGTCTCGACCGGCAGCAAGCGCGATCCGCTGCCAATTGGAAACTGGAAGATCAATGGCGTACACGCCAACCCGGTCTACAACTACAACCCGAAATTGTTCTGGGACGCCAAGCCGGGCGACAGCAAGACGCAGATCAAGCCGGGCCCGAACAATCCGGTCGGCGTGATGTGGATCGATCTCTCCAAGCCCCACTACGGCATCCACGGCACCCCGGTGCCCGGCCACGTGGGCAAGACCGAGTCGCACGGCTGCATCCGCCTGACCAACTGGAGCGCCGCCGAAGTGGGCGCGCTGGTCAGCGAGGATACCGCCGTCGAACTCGTCAAATAAACAACAACCTACAGGCGCGGGAGGCGCCGGACGGAGGACACCATGAAATGGCTGATGACCTTGATCGTTGGCGCGCTGTTGGGCGCCGGTGTGCTGTTCGTGTTGCTGAGCGACCGGTCGACGGCGCCAGCGCCGGAAGCCGTCGCCACCGCGCCGCCCGGCTCCAGTCCGAGCGGCGTGCCCGCGGCGCAGATCGAGGGCCAGTTGCCGCCCGCCCCGGTGGTCGAGCCGAACCTGGCGGAGCTCGAGCTGCCGCTGCGTCCCGAGCTCGCGGAGGGCGCCGCGCCTTCCGCACCGGCCACCGTCCCGGGCAAGCTGCTGGTGCCGGTCCAGGGCATCAAGTCGGCCGAACTGACCGACACCTTTTACCAACCGCGCGGCGAGCAGCGCCAGCACGAGGCGCTCGACATCATGGCGCCGACCGGCACGCCGGTGCTGGCGGTGGCCGACGGCAAGGTGGTCAAGCTGTTCCAGAGCAAACCCGGCGGCCTGACGGTCTACCAGTTCGATCCGAGCGAGCAATACGCCTATTACTACGCCCACCTCGACCGCTATGCCGACAACATCAAAGAAGGCATGGACGTCAAGCGCGGCGACATCGTGGGCTACGTCGGCGCGACCGGCAATGCCGATCCGACCGCGCCGCACCTGCACTTCGCCGTGGTCGCGCTGACGCCGGAGAAGCAGTGGTGGAAAGGCACGCCGCTCAATCCGTTTCCACTAATGAGCGACCAGTAGTCTCGGCTGGCGACGGCGTCACCGGCTCGTCGACATCCGCGCCCACATTGATCGCGGCATAGGCCCGCTGCACCGCGATCGCTTCGCGTGCGCCGGCGCCATACAGCTCGGTGGCGGCCTCGATCATCTTGGCGCGTGCATCGGCATAATTGGTGCTCGACGTGAACTTGGTCGTATTGGCGCGGAACCAGATGCGGAAGGCCTTGTCGATGCCGATGCCCGTCATCGCCAGCGGCTGCTTCACCAGGTAGCGGCTCCAGGCATCGTTGCCATTCTCCGCACTCGACCCTTTCGCCAGGAAGTAGAACATGCGGTTATTCGGGCCGCTGCTGTAATGGACGTCCAGCCGGCGCAGGCCGGTGCTCCAGGCATCAATGCTGTTGCCGTCGCGGCTAGGCTTGATCATCCAGCGCAGCGGCGTGCCGGTGCGGCTGATCTCGCTGCCCAGCATCCAGTCGTTGCCGCTCTCGGGGATCACGTCTCCCTTGCCGCCGCCGCGCGCATAGGCTTCGACCACCTCGCCCGCGATGTCCGAGCTCGATTCGTTCAGGCCGCCCGGCTCGCCCGAGTACACCAGGTTCGAGGTCGCCGCCGTGATGCCGTGGCCCATCTCGTGGCCGACCACGTCGATCGCGGCCAGGTTGGTGAAGTGCGTGCCGTCGCCGATGAACATGCAGCGGCAGGTATCGCTGTAATACGCGTTGTCGTAGCCGCGGTTGACGTGGACCGCGATATGGGTGGCGGTGTCCTGGCCGTCCAGTGCCAGCCAGCCCAGCACGTTCTTGTGCATATCGTAGGTATTCTTCAGGCCCCACATGGCGTTGACGGCAGCGGTCTGGCCATTCGGTCCCGTGGTGCTGCCGCCCTCGACGAATTGCTTGCCGTCGCCCCAGGTGTTGACCGTGCTGGTGTACACCCGGCCGCTCGCCGTGCCGTGGTTGGCATTGGTGATCGCCATGGCGCCGAACGCGCCCCCCTTGCCGCGCTCGGGGTCGAGCATCTGGTAGGTGTTGTTGGCGAAGGTGGTGCTGAGCGGGACCTCGCCGTTGTACTGGCTCTTGCCGACGCCCTCCACCGTCTGCAGCATATTCCAGCGGTCGATGATCTCGCCGTCGCGGGCATTGACCACCACGTCGTAGTACAGCGGCTGCCGGTCTGGCAGCTGCGTCTGCATACGCAGGCGCACCAGCCAGGCCAGCTCGTAGCGGTCCACCGTTTCGACCAGGTCGACCGCGTTCAG
The DNA here is from genome assembly GCF_005222695.1 of Massilia sp. HP4. Lineage (GTDB taxonomy): Bacteria > Pseudomonadota > Gammaproteobacteria > Burkholderiales > Burkholderiaceae_D > Telluria. The sequence goes on from NZ_STGG01000010.1 coordinate 161,229, forward strand.
CTCGGATTCGAGCTTGCCCTCGGCGCCAGGCGCGCGTTCGTCGCGTGTCAATGGATAGATCAGGAGTTCGGCGGTCGGCCCGGTCACGTTGACCACGCCTTCCGGCATGTCGCGCAGCGCGGCGTTGATGGCGGCGCGGCGGCTGATGGCCGATTTGACGTTGAAGCCGCCGGTGGCGCCCTGCATGCGGTTGGCCGTGCCGCGGCCCAGGTGCAAGCGGCGCCTGGAAGCACTTTCGGAGACGATCTGGCGCCGCGCGTCGAGCACCACCACGGATTCGGAGCCGAAGATCCTCAAACCCTTGTACAGGTGGGCGGCGCGCACCACGTGGGTGCCCTGCACGCCCGGGTGCTGGGCCACCACCTTGTAGCCGTGGTCGGCGTCCAGGCCCACCGCCGTGCGGCGCGCCGCCAGCTGGTTCACGACCTGGGCCTGGGCCTTGCCGTCCAGCTTGAGCGGCGTACCCATCATCGGCGCCGCCTGGGCGCCAGGTGCGGCAAGCAGGGCCAGGGGCGCGAACAGGACGGCAGCCGCCAGCACGGCTGCCTTGAGCGTTTGCGGGATCATCTCGTCTCCATCCGGTATGCCGGGCCGGGGGGCGCCGGTCATCGACCATGATGGACGAGCTTGTTAAGACGGGTTTGCTCAAGAACAATGACCGCGTTGCCAATGTTGGCAACACGGTCATGGAGGCGAATCAACAGCTTGGGATCAACGGTAGCGGTCGCGCCGTTTCATCAGGTAGCAGGCGGCGCCGACCACGGCCGCGCCGATCGCGACCTTCTTGACCAGCCCGGCCGGGTTGTGCTTGAGCTCGGACTTGATGCCCATCTCGGCCAGGATATTCGGCACCCTGCCCTTGGCCAGGTCGTCACCGATGCCTTCGACCACATTGACCCGGTCGGCCAGCAGCAACAGCAGCCAGTGGCGCAGGTCGTTTTCGGTACGCTTGAAGGCCAGGCGCCGGATCGCGCCCGACAGGCCCGATGGCGGCTGGACGGTGCCGAACAAGGGCGTGCGGCCGGGACGCTCGGTCGAGACCAGCACCTCGACGTGCTGTTGTTGCGGCTCCGGGTCGCCGTCGGGCACGTTGATGAAGCGCGGCGGGGTGCGCTCCATCGGCACGCCGGGACGATTCTTGCGGTCGAGGTCGGCGCCCCAGCCCTGGATGTGCTGCAGCTGGTCGCGGGTCGGGCGGCGCGGGGCGATGGCGCCGTGCACGTGGCCCACGTGGCCGTCGCCGTCATGTTCGCCCGGCGCGTGGTGGCCGTCGTGCTGGTCGTTCGCCGTGACGATATCGTTGCGTGTTTCCATGTTTTCTCCTGTGCTCGATCTGGTGTTCACTGCTGGACGCTGGCCTTGACCGCCTTGACCTCGTTGGCGCGCGGCGGGATCAGGATCGGCTTGATGCACTCATCCAGCTTGCTCGAGAAGATGTGATAGGCATCCGATACTTCTTCGAGCGGGATGCGGTGGGTGATGATCTGCTTCGGGTCGATCCGGCCCGCGCGGATGTGCTCGATCAGGCGCGGCAAGTGGCGCCGCACGCTGGCCTGGTTCATGCGCAGGGTCAAGCCCTTGTTCAGCGCATTGCCGATCGGGACCGCGTTGAAGGTCGGGCCATACACGCCGACGATCGACACATTGCCGCCCTTGCGCACCGAGTTGATGCACCAGTGCAGCACCGTGGCCGCGCCGGCCTGCATCATCGTGTACACGCCAGTAATGGTCTGCATGGTATTGCCGGCCGCTTCGCAGCCGACCGCGTCGATGCAGACGTCGGCGCCCATCCAGTCGGTCATCTTCTTGATGTGCAGCGCCATGTCCTGCACTTCCTTGAAGTTCACGACTTCGCACTGGGCGTAGCGCTTGACGAATTCGAGGCGGTATTCCACATGGTCGACCACGATCACCCGCCCCGCCCCCATCAGCCAGGCCGACTTGGCGGCGAAGATGCCGACCGGGCCCGCGCCGAACACGACCACCGTGTCGCCTTCCTGGATATCGCCCATCTCGGCGGCCTGGTAGCCGGTCGGCAGCGCGTCGGTCAAGAGGACCGCGTCGTCGTCGTGGATATCGTCCGGGATCACCATCGGGCCGACGTCGGCCATCGGCACCCGCACGTATTCGGCCTGGCCGCCATCGTAGCCGCCCGCCGTGTGCGAGTAACCGTAGATGGCGCCCACCGCCGTCGCTTGTGCATTGGTGTTGTGGCAATTACCGTACAGCTCGTGTTGGCAAAAGAAGCAGGAGCCGCAGAATACATTGAACGGTACCAGCACCTTGTCGCCGACCTTCAGCTTCTGCACGCTGGCGCCGACCTCTTCGACCACGCCGATGAATTCGTGGCCGAAGGTATGGCCGACCCGGGTGTCGGGCACCAGGCCGTGGTACAGGTGCAGGTCTGAACCGCAGATGCAGGCGCGGGTAACGCGCACGATGGCGTCGCCGGGATGCTCGATGACGGGGTCAGGCTTGTGATCGGCGCGGACCCGGTATGGCCCGCGGTAATTCATTGCCAGCATGAGTACTCCTTCACAATTCGGTTGGGGACGGCTCGTGCGAGGACGAGCTGATGTGACACAAACTTATGTCAAAACGTCACAAATTGCGATAGGCGCACGGAAACGAACGCCGATTTCAGCCGACTTGATCGAATAAAATCAGGTGTTTGTGTACAACAGGCAATTAATCAATGCCATTTATAGCTGACGGGCATCAAATGTATTGCAAGCCGCGACCTCGCCATGCTCGAGTCCGCGCTGGAACCAGCGCACCCGCTGGGCCGAGCTGCCGTGCGTGAACGAGTCGGGGACGACCACGCCGCGCGACTGTTTTTGCAGCGCATCGTCGCCGATGGCGCTGGCGGCGTTGAGGGCAGTTTCCACATCGCCCTGTTCCAGGATTTTGGCACGCTGGTTGGTGCGCTTGGCCCACACGCCGGCGAAGCAGTCGGCTTGCAGCTCCAGGCGCACCGACAGCGCATTACCCTGGGTCTCGGAAGCGCTTTGCTGGGCCGCATGCACCTTGTTGGAGATGCCCAGCAGGTTTTGCACGTGGTGGCCGACCTCGTGGGCGATCACATAGGCCTGGGCGAACTCGCCTTCGACATTGAAGCGCTGCTGCATGGTGCGGAAGAAACCCAGGTCGATATAGACCTTGCTATCGGCGGGGCAATAAAACGGCCCGGTCGCGCTCTGGCCGACGCCGCAGGCGGTGTTGGTACGACCTTCGAACAGCACCAGCCTGGCCGGCGTGTACTGCGCGCCCTGCTCGCTGAACAGCTGGGCCCAGGCGTCTTCGGTATATGCCAGGGTGGTGCGCACGAAGCGGCTCTCGCGGTCGTCGGCGCGCTCGCCCGGTTGTTGCTCGACCTGGGCCTGCTGCTGCGGCGGCGCGCCGCCCGACAACAGGCCGAGGATGGTCGCAGGCGACACGCCCAGGAAATACGAGGCGACCAGGGCGACGACGATGGTGCCGATGCCGATCGAGCGGCCGCCGAAACCGAAGCCCCCGCCCCCGCCCCCGCCGGCCCCGCGCCGGTCTTCTACATTGTCGCTTTCACGGTCGCCTTCCCAACGCATCGTTTCTCCTTGCCTGGAGCGCCGCGCTAGCGGCCGCCCCGTTTCAAATTACAGGTGTCGGCGCGCTCGCGCGCATCCTTGCCGCGCAAGTCGTCCAGCGTGCCGAAGCGCGCGCGCAGTTCGTCGTGCAGCGCGCGCTCGCGGCGTTCGCGTGCGATCTCGCGCGCCATGCGACCGCGCGGGATGTCGTCAAGTTCCAGGCTCGTCATGATTTCTCTCTCTGCCGTGTTTTCCGGTGTATCCCGGTTGACTGCAATAATGCACTAAATCCGGCGCGCGCACGAACACATCCTGCGTGCGCGTGCGCACAGAGAAGCCGTGGCGCGCGTGCCACGCTGGCGCCATGAACCCATCCAACGCCAACGCCCTGCTCGCCCTCGGCACTGCCCTGCACCAGGCCGGCTACCGCTTCATGACGGTCACGCCGTCGACCCACCGCCGCATCAACAACCGCGCCGGCAACGAACGCGCGCACGACCTGCGCGGCGTGTTCGGCTGGAGCCGGCCGTTCGACCCCGGCCTGCTGCCGGCCAGCGTGGTCGACCTGATGCGCGAGGGCGGCGTGCTGGCCGAGAACGACGACGGCCTGCGCTCCACGGTCCGGGTATCGACCCTGGACGAGTTGCTGCTGTTCCATTCGGCCTGGCCGACGCGCGACGACGACGCCGTGTTCTTCGGCCCCGACACCTACCGCTTCGTGCACGCCATGCGGCGCGGCTTCGCCTTCGTCGGCGCCGGTCCCGAGCGTGCGGTGGACATCGGCTGCGGCGGCGGCGCCGGCGCGCTCACCATCGCCCGCAAGTTTCCACACGCCGAGGTGATCGGCGCCGACATCAATCCGAAGGCCCTGGAGCTGGCGATGGTCAACGGCCGGCTGGCCCAGGCGCATAACGTCGCGCTATGCCAGAGCGACCTGTTCGACGGCTTGCAGGGCGACTTCGACCTGGTGGTCTCGAACCCGCCCTTCGTGGTCGATCCGGATGCGCGCCGCTACCGCCACGGCGGCGGCGAACGCGGCGCCGAACTGTCGCGCCGCATCGTCGAACAGGGTCTCGGGCGCCTGCGCCGCGGCGGCAGCCTGATGCTGTATACCGGCGTGGCCCTGTGCGGCCAGCACGACCACTTCCTGGAAAGCCTGCGCCCGACCCTGGCGGCGCAGTGCGACACCTGGACGTATGAAGAACTCGATCCGGACATCTTCGGCGGCCAGCTGGGCGAGCCGGGCTACGAGGATGTGGAGCGGATCGCGGCCGTATGGCTGCACGCGGTCAAGCGCTGAGCAGATACGTCCTGGCCAGGCCGCCGATGCGCATGTGCGGCGCGACGCCGCCCGGCGCGGCATCGATCAGCGACTTCGCCACCAGCGCCTGCAAGCAGCGGGCGGCGTGCACCGCGTCGACGGCGCCCGCCGCGGCCTCGATCGCCTCGTCCAGGCCGAACACACCGTCAAGGCGCGCGCAAGAGCGCAGCACCTGGCGCTCGCCCGGCGTCAACAGGCGCACGCTCCAGTCGAACGACGCGCGCAGGCTGCGCTGGCGGGCCAGCGCGGTGCGCCAGCCGCTGTCGAGCAGGCGTTCGCCGTCGCCAAACAGCGCCACGGCGCCGTGCAGGCCGAGCGCGCGCACGTGCGTCGCAGCGAAGTCCAGCGCCAGCGGCAAGCCCTCCATGCGGCGGCACAGCGGCGCCGCCAGCGGCAACTGCCGCGCGCACGGCGCCAGCCCGGCGCGCTCGACCAGCAGGCGCAGCGCCGGATACGCCAGCGCCTCTTCAACACCCAGCGCCGGATCGTCGGGCGGACAGGTGAGCGGCGCCAGGCGGTGCACCCACTCGCCGTGCGCGCACAAGGATTCGCGGCTGGTGGCGATCGCGTCGACACGGTCGTCCGCGCGCAGCAGCGCCTCGATCGTCCTGGCCGCGGTCGCGATCACGTGCTCGCAGTTGTCGAGCACCAGCAGCATGCGGCGCGGCGCCCGAGCGCCCAGCCTTGCCGCCAGCGCGCCTTGGGCCAGGCCCGGGTCGGTGCAGCACCCGAGGTCGACGAAGCAGGCGCCGCCCGGATGATCCGCTTGGCGCTCGTGGGCCAGGGCCAGCGCCAATGCGGTCTTGCCGACGCCACCCGGCCCGACGATGGTGCGCAAGCGCCGCCGCGGCGCGCGCAGCAGGCGCAGGTCGTCGTCGCGGCCCAGCAAGCGCCAGGCCAGCGGCGGCAAGGCCTGCGGGACGGCGTCCGGCGCGGGCATCGGCACTGCATCCGCGGGCAACGCGACCACCGGCGCGACGAAACTGTAGCCGCGCCCCGGCACATTGGCAATGTAGCGCGCCGCGCCGGCCGCGTCGTCCAGCGCGCGGCGCAGGGCGCGCACGTGCACGCGCAGGCAACTGTCGTCGACCAGGCAGCCCGGCCACACCGCCTGTTCCAGCTCGGCGTGGCTGAGCACCTCGCCCGGGCGCGCGGCCAGGGCGCACAGCAGGTCGATCGCGCGGCCGCCCAGCGGCACCGCGGCCGGCCCGCGCCGCAGCAGTCGGGCGTGGCGGTGCAGCCGGAACGGCCCGAACGCCAGCACGGCGGCCATGCTCAAGCGCTCCCGACGGTGTCGTCCGCCGCCGGCGCGCTCGCCAGCCGGCGCACGGGCGCAGTCAGGCAATAGCCCTGGCCGGCCAGGTTGACCAGGTGCGGGCAATCGGCGCCGCCGCCCAGCAGCCGGCGCAGGTTCCCGACCTGGGCCCGCAGGTTGATGTCTTCGACCACGGTGTCCGGCCACACGCCCTGCATCAGCGGCAACCGCGAGGTGGCGCGCGAGCTGGGCATCGCCGAAGAAACAGTCAAAGGCTATATGAGCAATGTGCTGCAGAAGCTCCAGGCCAGCGACCGCACGCATGCGGTGGTGATCGCGCTGCGGCGCGGGATGCTGGACTGAGGGCGCAGGCCTGCCAGCGCTAGGTCGATACCGCGCCAAGCCCCGGCATGCCGGTCTGCGCGCACCAGCGTTCGAGATCCCAGCCGGCGCCGAGCAGCAGCATGCGGGTGCCAAGGTCGTCGAGACTGCCTGCCAACCGTCCGGGCGGCACCAGGCTCAGCTTGCGCCGATCCAGGTTCGCATGCACCAGGCAATAGCGGCGCGCCAGCGACTTCCACAGCGCGTGCGCGCCGGGCGACTGGCGCGCGCCGCTGAGCAGGCAGTTGCCGCCATCGAGCCACCAGCGATAGATGGCGGTCGCGATGCCGGCGCGCCGGTAGGCTCTTCCGAACTTCGAATGCGGCGCGCGCGCATGGCGGTCGGTGCGCCGGTCGACCTCGACCAGCCGGTTGAATACCGTGTAGCCGGCCATGCGGCCGCGCACGGCGTCGATCGCATAGACATAGTGCTCGCCGTCGGCCACCCGATAGCGGAACGCAAAGCCGGGAACAACGATGCCCGCCGCCGCCATCCCGTACAGGCTGTCGCCGGGGCGCGCCATGCGCTGGTAGAGGGTGTCCAGGTCACGCTCGATGCCGTCGTCGCAATGGTCGACATCGATGCGCAGCGCGAGCGGCCGTGCGGCCGGGGCCAGGACGCTGGGCCAGGCCAGCGCGTTCACGGCTGCTCCCAGTGCCCGCTGAACAGCCGCGCGGGGCGTTCGAACGCGCGCACCTGGGCGCACGCTGCCCAGCTGTCCTGGCGCACCGCCAGGCCGGCATACACGCCATAGCCTTCGCCGGCCTCGATGCGCCGCGCCTGCAGGCTTTCGCCGGCCCGGATCGCGCCGGCGGCGCGCATGTCGCCGCCGGCGCGGATGCCCCATTGCGCCTCCAGGTGGTCGCGGCAGGCGATGTCGCCCCCAGCCTCGATGCCGTGGCCGGCGCGGATCGCCGCCTCGCCCGCGATGTCCTGGCCAGCGCGCAGGCCGTGGCCGCAGCGCGCGTCGGCGCCGAACGCGACGCCATGCCCGGCGATGCAGTTGCCGTCGATGACGCCCGCCGCGCCGCCTGCGATGTCCCAGCCGGCGCGCACATTGCCGGCCACGCGCAGCGCCCCGGCGACCGCGATATTCCATTGCGCGCCAACGTCGCCGCCCGCCGTCAGGTCGGCGCCGCAGCGGATCGCGCCGCCGGCGCGTATCTCGCCGCCGCTCGACAGCTTCTGTCCGCTGCGGATGCCGCCGCCGGCGCGGATGCTGCCGCCGGCCACCAGCACGGTGTCGATCTCGATGCCGTCGCGTACCCGCAGCGAGCCGGCGAACACGATAGCTTCGGCATCGACCGCGTCGACCTCGAGCACCGCATCGCTTGGCCCGAACTGCTCCAGCAACCAGCAGGCGTCGCCGATGCGCCCGGCCCGCACCAGCGCATCGAGCAGCGGCTGGTAATCGGCGCCCGCCTGATGGTGCTTGAGAAACCAGCGAAAGCCGTCGGCGCAGGGTCGCTTGGTCTTGATGAATTTCTTGTTCAGGTCCATGGCAAAAACGAGTGGAAGAATGGGCTTGTGCCCCCGGGCCGGCTACCGGCCAGCGAGCGGGCGGCGGCAGTATAATGAGCGGCATGGGCGCACACATCAGGGCCGCCCCTAAGGGTTTCTCTTATGGACCAGGCGCGGCAAACGGTGCAGGATGGCGCTCTTTCATCCTGCCGACGGCCCCTACGCCGGGAAAGCACACCATGATCGACTTGCGTGCCGCACGGGCTGCCTGGCTCGGCGGCGCTTTTGCCATCGCCTACATCGTCCTCGACATGCTCAGTGGCCCCGAGGCGCGCTACCAGGCCATGGCGCCGGTGTGGCATCCAGCCGCCGGCCTGGCCCTCTACCTGGTGCTGGCCGCCGGCTACAAGGGCGTGCCGTTGCTGGTCGCCGCCGTGCTGGTCGCCGCCGCCATCACCCCGGCCCTGCCGGCCCGGCCCCTGCTGTCGCTCGCGGTCGGCCTGCTGCCGGTGCCGATGTACCTGGCGGTGGGCGCCGTCATGCGGCGCCACCTGGCGGGCCACGCCTTCTTTGCGAGCCATCGCGGCCTGCTGGCGTGGGCCGGCCTCGTCACCCTCGGCAGCCTGCTCAGCGCCAGTGCCTATGCGCTGATGCTGCTGGGCGCCGATGCCTTCGCCGGCCGCGCATGGTTCCAGCTGGTGACGCGCTACACGATCGCCGAGACGGCGGGCATGCTGGTGATCGTGCCTGCCCTGCACTACCTGCTCGACGCCGGGCTGCGCGCCGACGTCGTGGGCCGCATCGCCAGCTGGGAAACGCTGGCTTATGTCGCGCTGATCGCACTGGTGCTGGCGCTCGGGCTGCAGCGGCCGGCGCCCGAGTCGCTGATCTACTACCTGCTGTTCCTGCCCCTGGCCTGGTCGGCCGCACGCCACGGCATGGCCGGCGCGGTCACGGCCGCCATCGTGCTCGAGGCGGGCGTGACCATCGCCGCCCTGCGCCCGATCGCCTACCCGGCGCAGATGCCGAACGTGCAGATGCTGGTGCTGACGCTGACCCTGTCCGGCTTCCTGATCGGGATCGCGGTCGACGTCGCGCGCCGCGCCAGCCACGACCTGCGCCACTCGCTGCGCCTGGCCGCGGCCGGCGAGATGGCGGGGGCGGTCGCGCATGAACTGAACCAGCCGCTCACGGCGCTGTCGATGTATGGCAGCGCCTGCGAGCGGCTGATGGCGCGCGGCGGCAACGAAGCACTGCTGCAGTCCACGATCAGGTCGATGGTGGCCGAATCGCAGCGCGCGTCCGACGTGCTCAAGCGCCTGCGCGATTTCTTCCGCACCGGGACCACGGCGCTGGAACCGCTGTCGCTGGCTGAACTCATCCACGGCGCCGTGACGCCGTTCGCGGCCCAGGCCAGCGCCCAGGGCATCGCCCTCGATGTCGCCCCTGCCCCACCGGCCGAGGTGCTGGGCGACCGCATCCAGCTCGAGATCGTGCTGCGCAACCTGCTGTCGAACGCGATCCAGGCGCTGGCCCAGATGCCGGCAGGCGCCGAGCGCCGCATCGCGGTACGGGCCGGGGTCGATGGCGCCACGGTATGGATCCGGATCGCCGACAATGGCCCCGGCATCGACGACAAGATCCGGGCCCGCCTGTTCGAACCGTTCATCTCGCTCAAGTCGAGCGGCCTGGGACTGGGCCTGGCCATCAGCCGCGCCATCGTCGAGACCCACGGCGGCACGCTGGCGGTCGAACCGGGCCGCCATGCGATACTCAGGATCACCCTGCCCTTTCATGACGGCGCGGACGAAGGACCAGGCCATGCACAGTGAACAAACCGTCTTCATCGTCGACGACGATGCGGCCGTGCGCGACGCGCTCGGCCTTCTCCTGAGCCTGCACGGCTACCGCACCGCCTTCTTCGCCGACGCCGCGACCTTCCTGGCCGCCTGGAACGAGGAACTGCGCGGCTGCCTGCTGCTGGACATCCGCATGCCCGGCATGGACGGATTGGCCCTGCAAAAGAAGCTGGTGGAACTGGGCAGCCGGCTGCCGGTGCTGATCATCACCGGGCACGGCGACGTCGGCTCGGCACGCGAGGCGTTCCGCTCGCAGGCGGTGGATTTCCTGGAAAAGCCCCTGCAAGAGGCGCAACTGGTGCAAGCGGTCGAAGAGGCGCTGGCGCGCCAGCGCAGCGATACGCGCGTGCATGCGTCGCACGACTATGCACGGCGCGAGGCCAGCCTCACGCCACGCGAGCGCGAGGTGATGGCGCTGGTGGTCGACGGCCGCCACAACCGCGAGATCGCGGAACTGCTGGCGATCAGCGTGAGGACCGTCGAAGTACACAAGGCGCGCGTGATGGACAAGCTCGATGCCGGCTCGGTCGCCGATCTGGTGCGCCAGTATTTGCAGAACCACCCGCAGTAGGCCTCAGCCGACTTCCTTGATCGTGATCACCTGCGTGGCGCCATCCGGGCGCGGCCACTCGATGCGCGCGCCGACGGACAGGCCGAGCAAGGCGCTGCCGACCGGGGCGAACACGGAAATCCGTCCCGGCTGGCCTTCGACCTCGTCAGGATAGACCAGCGTCAGTGTCAGGTCCTGGTTCGCCGGCTCGATCGCGAACCTGACGCTCGAACCCATGACGACGACGCCGGACGGCATGTCGCCGGGGGTGCGCACGTCGGCCCGGTCCAGCTCATCGGCAAGCCTTTGCAGGCGCTCGGCATCCACGGCCGACAGTGCGTCGAGGCAGGCCGTGATGCGCGCGAAGTCGATGTTCGATACGTAGATGCGGGGAAGTTCTTTCGTCATTGTGTTCCTGGTCTGTAGTGTATGAACGGACGCCGGCGCCGCCGTCTGGCGGCCCAGCGCGAACTGCGCTGCCGCCAGCACCGCCACGCCCGACAGCATTGCGCCGAGCACGCAGCGCCGCCAGCGGGCGCTACGTATCGGGGCCAGCTTGCCCAGCCGCCGCTTGCCCCGGTCGGCGAGCCGCGCCCGGGCCTGGCGTGCCGGGTCATGGACCTGCCCGCCATCGCGATAAAACCTGGTTCGATCGACCATTCTTGCCTCCTGTTTGAGATACCTGGAAAGGCGGCGCCGCGCCCGCTGGCGCGGCACCGGTGCGCATCAGGTTGCTCGGCGGGCATCGGCTTGGCGGAACGACCCGCCAGGCATGCGCCCGCCGAGCTCAACAGAGCCGGGCGCGGCCTCCATGCAGGAAAGGCCGAGAGAACCTGTCTATCGGAGAAGGCAACATTGGGTGAGTCATTCCATGGAAGCGAACCGGGCGGTGCCGATGGCACCAACAGGCTTTTACTGTCGGGCCCGGAACGGGGCATGATGGCGCCCGTCGGCCCATTGTCGCAAAGGGACTGGACCTCCGCATCAGTGAAACACGTAGGTGTGTCACGGTAGACCAGGCACAGGATCAGAACTTGTGCTCGTACTGAAGGCGCCAGCCGAGATAGCCTTCGGTGAACATGCGGCTTTCGAGTACGCTGGCCGGATCGGCATAGGCATTCGCCCGCTCGCCATCGTTCTTGAGGACGTTGAAAAGCGAGAATCGCAGCCGCCGTCTGGCGTCGATCCTGTAGAGCGCATACGCCTGCAGATCGCGTTTTTGCGACACGAAGCTGGATTCTTCACGTCACAACCGGGTCCAGCCGCCCGCCACCATCGACAGGCTTGCGCCGACCGTCATATTGCCGCGCTTGTAGTCTGCGCCGAGATTGGCCGACCATTCCGGCTGGCGATCGAGACGGTTATCCGGCCCGGGAACCGCATCGACTTGCGACCAGTTGCGCGCGAGATTGGCGCGCAGCTGGATCGCCGGCGCCGCAGAGAGTAGTGCGGTGATCGGGAACTTCGTTTCAAGCTCGAGCGAGCGCACGGTCGCCTTGCCGGAATTGACCGGATAGGCGAGCCAGCGTTCGCCGTCATACCTGATCGCATTCCTGATCAAGCCATCGACCTTGCGCTCGCCGACGCTGACAGATGCCATCGCATTATTCGTCCAGTAATGCTCGAATGCCGCGTCGATGCCGGTGGCAAGTTCGGGTTCCAGTTGCGGGTTGCCGCTCTGGTCCGGCGATACGGCAAAATTGTACGAGGTGTAGAAATGCCGTGGAATCAGCTGCCGCAATTCCGGGGCTTTATAGGTCCGCGTCACGGCGAGCCGGATCTGGTCGTTTTTACTGCCCGGGATTTTCCATAAGGTCTGGATCAAGGGACTCAATACGCTGGAGCGGCGCTTGAAGCCTTCGGCATCGCCACCGGTCCGCGTTTCCAGCCCTTCCCAGCGCATGCCCAGGTAGATGGACCAGCCGGGCGCGATATCCCACTCATCCTGCACGTACAGGGCCAGCCGGGTTATCCTGGCGCGATAGGTATTGTTGAAGTTGATCGGGGCGGATCCGGTCGACGCAACGGCTTCGCGCTGGACCTCGTTTTCACGGTAATCACTGTAACCGGCGTCCCAGCCGACAGCGATGGCGTGGCGCGTGGCCCAGGCCGCCGATACTTTTCCGGTCCACGAACCGCCCTTGTCGTCGACGCCGGTTTCATAACGACGGTCGAGCGCGGCGGACGACGCGCCGTCCAGGCCCAACCGGGACATGCCCCGGTCCGAACCGGAGCGATAAAGCCCCAGCCTGGTGTCGAGCTTGCCCTCCTCGCCCAGGTTCCTGGCCCAGCTCAGGTCGGATCGGATATTTTCGTTCTTTCCATCGTAATCCAGCAGCAGTAACGGATAAGGATAACGGGGGCCGGATTCGACGACGGTCGCCTGCTCGCTGGTACCTGCCGACCGCGCTGCATTGACGAAGGTTTGCCACGCAAACTTGTCACCTTCCCCGGATTCCCATTGGAGACGCGAATTCGCATTCAGGCTCGTGAATCGGTTGGCGTTCCGGCTGTCGGTGGCGCGCAGATGGTCCGGGCTTTCATCGAAACGGCGCTCCTGCACCCGCTCGTGCATGCCCTGGCCATTGTCGCTGTGATTGAGGGTCGCCCCGACGGTATAAGCATATTTTTCAAGCCTGTCGGACGCATTTACCGTCAAGGCGGGATAGCGTGCGCTGGCCGCGCCGCCGACACCGGCAATGATCTCGCGGGTCGCTCTCGATGCGCTTCTCTTGAGGATGATGTTAATCGTCCCTGCAATGCCCTGCGTGCTCAATTCGGCCGTTGCCGCGCGCATGATCTCGATCCTGGCAATCGACTCCGGCGCCAGCGTGTCCAATGAAAATCCGGCGGGCGGCCGATCGCCGTTGACCAGCACCTGGGTATAGCCGCCACCCAGGCCCCGCATCCGTATGTCATTGTTCGCGACCGTCACGCCGGGCTGGCGCTTCAATACGTCGAGTATGCTCCGGTCCCCATATTTATCGAGGTCGTCGCGGTCCACGACTATGCGCGTCGTGGCTTCGTTGCGGCGTTCCGAATCGGCGCTCCCGCGGACCGCAACCTTTGCCATTTGATCGGTCGGCGCATCTTCTTGTTTCGCATGCGCCGGGAACGCCGACAGAATACCCAGGGAAAAAACCACATTTCGACATCTCATCACACGACACCTCGCTTATCTCTCCGAAGTAGACTATTTGATCTAGATCATATTGTCTACGGATTTCCGTGAGTGGCCGCGTTTCATGCTCAGCGCATGCGGCTTGCGAGAGTCGGAAAAGAAAAAGCCACCTTGCGGTGGCTTTTTCCATGCTACTTGGCGGAGAGGGTGGGATTCGAACCCACGGTACGGTCACCCGTACGCCTGATTTCGAGTCAGGTACATTCGACCACTCTGCCACCTCTCCTGAATCGGTGCTGCGTGGTCGCGTAAGCGAGGCCGCATTATAGCGGAGGCCTGGCGAAAACTGCAAGGCATGCGCCGTAACTAGTTTCAGACGCCCGCAGGCGGGCCGTCCAGGCGCATGCTCCAGTCCTCGATCTGTCCGCTGGCCAGGCGCCGCTCGAAGGTCGTGCGCCAGCGCTGCGCCAGCGGCGCCAGCTTCGAGGCCGCCAGCCATTCGTCGCGCAGGCCCGGCGCCAGGGGCTGGTCCGGGAACATGGCCGCGATCGCCCGCGCCAGCGGCCAGTCCGGGCACGGCCGGTCGACCAGCTCGAACACATCGCCCGCGGCCAGCCAGCCTTCGCGCAGCACGCGGTAATACCAACCCGTGTACCCGCTGGCCTGCAGCGCCAGCGCCGCATCAGGCCGTCCGAAGCGCAGGTTCACGCGAAAGCACGGCTGCCGCCCCTGCGACACCTGCACCAGCGTCGCGCCGACCCGGAACACGTCGCCCACATGCACCTCGCGCTCGCTCATGCCAAGCGTCGACACGTTTTCGCCGAAAGCGCCGGCGACATAAGGCACGGCGCTGTCGGGATACAGCTCGCGCCAGTACGGATAATGTTCGGCGGCGTAGTGGTGCAGCGCCTTCTCGGGGCCGCCGTGGTAGACGCGGTCGCCCTGCTCGTCGCCCTCGAGGCCAGCGAGCCCCAGCCACAGCGCGCCCTGGCGCGCCTCCTTGCCGATGCCGCTCAGGACTTCGGGGGCGCCGGGCGCGCCGATCGCGCGCGCGCGACCGGTCAGCAGCGCCGCGACCGGGCGCACATGGAATGCATCCATATATGTCCTCGTCAGGCGAAGATGGCCCAGTTGCGCTGCTCGGTTACCAGGTCGGTCGGCTCGTGCTCGGCGCAGTCGATGCGCAGGAAGGAGATCGGCAGCGGCGCGTCGACCAGTGCGCAGTGGTGCGGCACCTCGGCGCCAGGGTATTTGTTGGCTTCAAAATGGCGGCACGACAGGCAGGCGCGCAGCTCGGGGAAACGGTCGGTCTTTTGCAGCTCGGCGATCAGCTTGAACAGGCCCGTGAGCATCTGCACCTGCTGGCCGGGCGGCAGCCGCGATGCGGCATTGTCGGCGAACGACAGCGCATGGCCCAGGCGCTCGGCGACACGTTCGCCCTCCGGCGTCAGGTGCAGCGCAGTGGCGCGGCCATCGTCCTCGGCGCGCGCCTTGCGCACCAGGCCCTTGCCCACCAACGCAGCCACCGAATCGCTGGCGCTTGCCGCCGAGATCGACAACTGCCTGGCCAGCCACGACAGGCGCACGCCGCGCGTACGGTGCTGCAGCAGGTGCAGGATCTCGGCCTGGGCCGGGTTGAGCCCTTCGCTGGTCGAGACTTCCCACATGCCGGCGCGCAGCACGGTCGCGATGCGGCCGATGGCGGTGACGATGCGCGCCGAGACGTCGGGCGTGCTGTCCCAGGGGGTTTCGGGTTGGATGTCCATGGGCTTCAGCATAGCAAAGCCCGCACGCTTGTCAAGGACTCCTAATTAGATAGGCAGGCTTTCCCGGTGCAGCAGGTCGAGACGGCGCACGAAATCGCGCAGTACGATCCGGTACAACTCGTCGCCGAGCACGCTGTCTTCGGCGCCGGCGTCGATATTCGGGTTGTCGTTCACTTCGATCACCACGGGCCCGCCCGGCGTCATCTTCATGTCCACGCCATACAGGCCGTCGCCCATCAGCCGCGCCGCCTGTAGCGCATAGTCCAGCAGCGCGGGCGGCACTTCGCCCAGCGGCACCGCGGCCGCCATCCCGAATTCAGCCTTGCCGAAGGCGTCACGCTTGGCCACCTGCCAGTGGCCTTTGGACATGAAGTATTTGCTGGCGAAGATCGGTTCTCGGTTCAGCACCCCGATGCGCCAGTCGAACTCGGTGTACAGGTATTCCTGCACCAGGATCAGGGCCGACTGCTGCAACAGCTCGCGCGCCACGCGCCGCAGTTCGTCGGCATCGCGCACTTTCACGACCCCGCGCGAGAAAGCGCCGTCCGGAATCTTGAGCACCATCGGGTAGGCGATCCTAGCCTCGATGGCCGCCAGCGTCCCGGCATCGGCATCCTGCAGCGTGATGGTCAGCGGCGTGGGGATATCGTGCAGGCGCAGCAGGTCGGCCAGGTAGACCTTGTTGGTGCAGCGCAGGATCGAGGACGGATCGTCGATCACCACCAGCCCTTCGCTCTCGGCCTTCTTCGCGAACAGATAGGTGTGGTGGTTGATGGCCGTGGTCTCGCGGATGAACAGCGCATCGAATTCGGCCAGCCGCGAAAAATCCTGGCGCCCGATCGGCGCCACGCCGACGCCCAGTTCGCGACCCACGGCGCCCAGCCGCGCCAGGGCGCCGGGATTGCTCGGCGCCAGCTCCTCGTGCGCGTCGTGCAGCACCGCGATCCGGTAGCGGTAGCGGCGTGCGGCCGGCGCGCGCTGCGGCAAGCCCGCGTAATCGCGCAGCGCCGCGCGGCAGGCCGGGCGCTCGCGCTCGCCCAGCGCATTCGGCCCCTGCAGCCGGATCGCGGCGATATGCCATTCTTCGCCGCGTGCGAACTCGACCCGCATCAGCGGCGCCGGGAACGTGTCGAAGATGCTGCGCGCCAGGCCCGCCAGCGGCGCATAGTCGGTCGTCCCGAAACGGATGTCGAGCGCGAACGCGGCCGGCATCGGCATGCCGCCGGCGGCGCCGAGCGCCTCATCGAGCGCGCGGTCGAGTTCACCCGTGTCGAGCGTGTAGATCGCCTTGCGCGACAGGTCGTTGATGGTTTTCACCGATGGCAGCACCTGCTGGCCCCGGGCCTCGGCCATCAGCGAGCAGTAGTAGCCCACCGACAGGTATTTGTAGCTGCGGCACAGGTTGATCACCAGCGCCCCGTCGTCGGGCGCATGCGCCGCCAGGAACTCGCCGGCCCCGATCACGGTGCAATCGCCGTCCAGTGCGCTCCAGTCCTGGACATGGTCGACGATCACCAGGCGGGGCGTTCGCGGCGTATCGGAAGAAATCGTGGGAAGCGTGGTCATGGTGCGATGCCAGAGTTGGGTTGACCGAGACTCTATCGACCCGGCCATAAAAACCGTATAAAGAACGCCCGCCGCGACGGCAAGCCGGTGTAAACGCCGCGCTTCACCCCTGCCAGTCGTGGCGCAGCAGCGCCCACAGGTCGACGTCGCGTGTCATGCCGCCAACCCGCCAGCGCGCATGCAGGCGTCCTTCGCGGCGAAAGCCGAGCCGCGCCAGTACGGACTGCGACGCAAAATTATGCGGCGTGACTTCGGCCTCGATGCGGTCCAGTCCGAGCGTGTCGATCCCATGACCGAGCAGCACGGCCAGCGCCTCGCGCGCCATGCCTCTCCCCCAGTAAGGTTCGGCCAGCAGGTAGCCGACCGTGGCGCGGCGGTGCCCGGGCGCGATGTCGTACAGTGCGCAGCTGCCGGCAAGCAGGCCGTCACCGCGCGTCTCGAGCGCCAGGTGCAGCGCGCGTCCGCTGGCAAGGTCGCGGCGCGCCTCCTCGATCGCCGCCTGTGCCTGCGACAAAGCGGCCCATGGTGGATGGATCCAGTGGCGCATCACCTCGGCGTCGGCATACAGCGCCAGCAGCGCCGGCGCATCGTCGGCGCGCAGCGCGCGCAGGCGCAGGCGTTCGGTGGCAAGTTCAGTGAAATCGGCATCCAGCATGGCAGCTCCAGTGTTACGCAAGGACCGGCACCATATCGCGGCGCAGCGGTTCGCGAAAGCGCACGTTTACACGGCATTGATCTTCCCTGCCCTGTCTTTTTCCCTGTTTTTACGGCCGCGCCGCTACGCTTCCATGCCATCGAACCTGCACCTGGAGGCAACCATGATCGTCGCCATCGTCAACCAGCACGGCAACCCGGACCGTGCGGTCATCGCACGCAATCTGGCAGTGCTGCGCGCCCGCAGTGGACGCCGCGTCTGCCTGATGAACACCGCCCGCGACAGCGACTGGGGAGCAGAGCGCAGCGCATGCGCGGCGCGGCCCTGGATCGATACGCGCCAGGTCGGCAGCCGCGCGGTCAAGACACGCCTGGCCGCCCTGCGCCCACTGTTCAACGACATCCTGATCGACGCCGGCACGCGCGATACCGACGAATGCCGCTGCGTGCTTGCCTCGGCGCGCCTGGTCGTGGTGCCGGTGCGCGGCGGCGAGATCGATCTCGATTGCCAGTATCGCCTGCTGGCGCGCCTGAATGCGGCGCGCGCGTTCAACCCCGGCATGCGGGTGCTGTTCGTCGCCGTCTGCGGCGCCGAAGGTCCTGGGGTGGAAGAACGCGCCGCCGTGCTGGCCCACATGGCGCGGGTGCAGGATGCAAGCCTGGCCAATGTCGTGCTGCACCAGCCGGCTGCCCACGACTACGGTCCCGGGCGCTGCGTGAGCGATGCCGAGACCTGCGACCCGCAAGCCGCCGGCGAAATGCATGCGCTGTACGACGAGGTGTACGCCACCTTGCCGAAGCTGTCGACGCTGCCCATGGCGCAACTCGGCGCGGCGCACGCCTTGTGGGGCTGAGCGCCATGCCGATCCGGCGCGCCACCCTGGATGATGTCGCGGCTCTGGTCGGCATCGAGGACGCCAGCTTTCCCGGCGACCGGCTCGACCGGCGGCGCTTTCGCTATCTGCTCGCTCATGCGCACTGCGCGCTGCTGGTCGATGCCCGAGACGACACGCTGCGCGGTTATGTGCTGCTGCTGTTTCGCGCCAACTCGACGATCGCGCGCCTGTATTCGATCGCGACCCATCCCGGCCAATCGGGGCGCGGGGTCGGCGCGGCACTCGTCGACGCCGCCGAGACGCAGGCGCGCATGCGTGGCTACACCTGCCTGCGGCTCGAGATCCGCGCCGACAACGCGGCCTCGCTGGCGCTGTTTCGCGGGCGCGGCTACCGCGAGTTCGGTCGCTACGCCGCCTATTACCACGACCGCATGGATGCACTGCGGCTGCAGAAGCAGCTGTCGCACATCCATGTTTGTGGCCTTAACGGTCGACCTTGCCCGGCAGGCTCAGGTTGCCGGACGCCACCTTGAACACGTTGGCCACGCACACCAGCGGGCTGTGCACGCTCTCGTTGATGCGCAGCGCCGCGGTCACGCCATCGAAGCTGGCGTTGTCCAGCACCGCGATGTCGTCGAACGGCACCTTCACTTCGAGCGTATCGCCCTTGAAGATCGGGCTGTAGGCCGGGCTGTCGATCAGGATCCGCAGGCCGGGCCAGGTCTTGGGCAGCTTCGGCTTGGCGCCTTCCGGAATGTCGACGATCTTCAATGCGTCCTTGCCGCAGGCGGCGTCCTTGCTCAGCACCACCCAATGCGAGTGCCACAGGTCGCCGTCGTTATCCAGCTTGCCGTCTCCGTTCTCGTCGTATAGCGGCGTGTCGTCAAAGTCGGGGTGCGACGTTACGGCGAAGGCCAGGATGCCGGCGCCGCGTTCGAAACCGACGGTCGACGGATCAATGGTCGTCGGCCAGACATAGGAAAACACCTGGCTGCCGGCCAGCTTGCCGGTCCTGGCCGGCTTGGAGGCGCCGGCCTTGCCCGAGACCGCGATATGGAAGGTCGCGATATTGCCCTCGGTCGTGATCTTGGTGTGGTGGATGTCGTACGGCGCGCTCACGCCCTTGGTCAGCGCGCTCTTGATGCCGCCCTTGTGTTCTCCCTGGTGGGCGAAGGCGCCGAGCATGGTCAGCGACAGGGCGGCAGCGATGGCGGTCTGGATCGGTTTCATATCAGGTTCTCTTTCTTTTTTTGCGAGTGAGTCGAATCGTTGGAGGCCGGCGGCGTCCCCTCCCCGGGGACGCGCCGCCGGTATTGCTAGCGCACGCTGCAAGCGTCGTCGTCGCAATGCGGCGCTGCATCGGACGCCAACGGCGCGGGTTCGGCCAGCAGGCGGCCGATCAGCGCGCCGACCTGCATGTCCTCCGCCCGCCCGAACAGGCTGTGGCGCAGCACGCCCTGGCGGTCGAACAGCAGCAAGGTCGGCGTGCCGCGCAAGCCATAGCGCTCCATCGTGCTCGGCACCGGACCGGGGTCGCCGGCGCGGTCGATGCCGACCGGGAAGCCGATGCGGTACTCATGGACGAAGGCCTTCAGCGCGCCTTCGTTCATGGCGTCGTGGTGTTCGAACACGGTGTGCAGGCCCAGCACCGCGACTTCGTCGTGCCCGAACAGCTGGCGGATGCCCTTGGCCTGCGGGATGCCGTGCGAGACGCAGCCCGGGCACAGCATCTGGAAGGCGTACACCGCCACCACCCGGCCGCGCAGCGAGGCCAGGGTCGGCGCCTGGGTGGCGTTCAGCCAGCCGCTGACCTCGAACTCGGGCGCGGGAGTGCGTGCATATGGCACGTTCAGTGGCGCGTTCATTTTGCGCGCAGCTTCACGCCAGGGAAATCGACCGGCACGTCCAAGGCCACGTTCACGTAGTTGGTGAACAGGTTCAGGGCGACGTGGGCCATGATCTCGACGATCGCGCCATCGTCGAAACCGGCGGTGCGCAGGGCCTGCACCTCGGCCGCATCGACGTGGCCGCGCTTCTCGACCACGGCCAGCGCGAAGCGCAGGGCGGCGGCGGTCTGCGGATCGCTCGACTGGCCGGCCTGGGCCTGGGCCATCTCGTCGGCAGTCGCGCCGGCCTTCCGGCCCAGCGCGGTGTGGGCCGCGAGGCAGTAATTGCAGTCATTGCGGTCGGCGATCGCGACGGCGATCTGCTCACCCAGGCGGGCGCCGATGGCGCCGCCGCCGAGCGCGCCGAACGCGCCCCACATACTGGCCAGCGCCGCCGGCGAATTGGCCACGCCGCGGAACATGTTCGGCACGACGCCGAACGCACCCTTGATCTGTTGCAGCAGTTCGGCGCTGGGGCCCTGGGTGGTGGCCGGGTTCACGAGTTCGATGCGGGACATGATGTTTCCTTTCAGTCGGTTGGCCAGGTCGGTGAACGCGGCCGATATTAAGTAGGAATCCTAATTATCAGGATCGTAAAAAGGAGCAGTCATGCATTCGGCGCCACGACGGCCCGGCATGCGGCGGCATGCACGGTAGGTCTTTCCCTGGGTGGCAGCGGTGTCGCCTGCCTGACTGCCCATGGACAGCAGAATACCAGCTTCCGATTAAATGTAAAGGAGTCCTAATTAAAATTATTTCTATCGCTCCGATAGCAGAGGGCCGCCTCCTCCCCTTTCGACGGGCTTGCGCCGGTGCACGCGGGTAGCATCGCGAAATTCTCGACATGGCTGTAACGAAACCGGTGCAAGGCCGACTTAACAGCACCCACCATTGAACAGGACCCATCATGAACAAACATCTCGCTCCCGCCGTGCTGGCCATCTGCGCCACCGCCGCCCAGGCCCAGACCCCGCCCGACACCAGCCCGGCGGCGCTGGTCGACGCCCTCAACGGCACCTTCGGCTCGCACGGCATGCGCGCCTCGCATGCCAAGGGCTTTTGCGCGACCGGCGAATTCGTCCCCGCCAAGGGCGCCGCCGACATCGTGCACGGCCCGATGTTCTCCCAGGCGCGCCTGCCCGCCAACGTCCGCTTCTCGGTCGGCGGCGGCAATCCGAAAGCGTCGGACAAGAGCCGCAGCGTGCGCGGCCTGTCGATGCGCATCAATGCCCAGGGCGAAAACTGGGACCTGCTCCTGATCTCGGAACCGGCCTTCTTCGCCGCCACCCCGGCTTCGTTCGTGAGCTTCCTGCAGGCGCGCGTGGCCGATCCGGCCACCGGCAAGCCCGACCCGGCGCGTATCGCGGCCCATAACGCCGCCCATCCGGACGGCACGCGCCAGCCGGCGCTGCTGGCGGCCCACGCGGCCCCGGCCTCGTATGCCAGCACGCCCTACTTCTCGAACAACGCCTTCGTGTTCCGCGACCGCCGCGACAAGCTGCGCCATGCGCGCATCGTGGCCGAGCCGGTCGCCGGCGTGCAGTACCTCAGTGCCGAAGAAGAAAAGAACCTGCCCGACCTGTTCCTGCACGACGAACTGGCGCGGCGCCTGGCCGACGGCGGCGCGGCCTTCACGCTGTACGCCCAGCTGCCCGCCGCCGGCGATTCGCTGGTCGACCCCAGCACCGTGTGGCAAGGCGCGGACAAGGTCGAGCTGGGACGCCTGACGATCGGCGCGCTGGCGGCGCCGGATGCCTGCGATAGCGTGGTGTATATGCCGTTGTCCCTGCCGACCGGGATCGCGCCGAGCGACGATCCGATCCTGCATGCACGCAATGCCGCCTATGCCGTCTCGCTCTCGCGCCGCAGCAAGTAACGCGCCGGAGGCCGGGCCCGATGCCGGCCCGTGGCAGGCCCTGGCGCAGGAGCGGCCCTTCCTGCTGCGCCTCGCGCGGCTGCAGCTGGCGTCGACGGCCGATGCCGAGGACGCGGTCCAGGAAACCCTGGTCGGCGCGGCGCGCGGCTGGCACGGCTTTGCCGGCCGCTCGGGCCTGCGCAGCTGGCTGACCGGCATCCTGCGCCACAAGATCGTCGACCTGCTGCGCAGCCGGCGCATGCTGGCCTGGGTGGACGTGGACGATGTCGTCGATGCGGCCGATGGCGGCGACTTCGACGCCCTGTTCACGGCGGGCGGCGCCTGGCATCCCGACACCTTCGTCGACACGCTGTGCGGCGCGACCGCGCTGGCCCAGCGCCAGCTGCTCGACATCGTTGAACTGTGCATGCGCAGGCTGCCCGAAGACACGGCGCGGCTATTCCTGATGCGCGAATACCTCGGCATGGAATTGAAGGAAATCGAGGAGCACTGCATGCTGTCCAACGCCAACCTGCGCGTGGTGCTCTACCGCGCGCGCATGCGGCTGCGCGAATGCGCGGTGCGCAGCTGGGGAGAACCCGAATGAGCGAGCAACCCACCCCGATCACCTGCCGCGACAGCACCTGGCTGGTGTCCTGCGCCCGCGACGGCGCGCTCACGCCGGCCGAGGCCGGCCAGCTCGCCGCCCACCTGGCCGGCTGCGCCGCCTGCCGGGTGGCGTCGCGCCAGTTCGCCCAGCTGTTCGCGCAGCTCGATACGCTGCTCGCGCGCGAGGATCCTTCCGCCTAGCGGATATCGACCCGCTGGTGTGGTTCGAACTCGTGATAGATGTCGGGCTGGTGCAGCGGGATGTACATGTGCAGGCGCTTGCCGCGATGGAAGACCCCGCGCAGGGTATTGCACGCTTCCCAGGCGCGCTCATAGGAATCGGCGATGTGCAGCACCGCCCAGGGACTGTCGGGCGAGCCTTCGCGGATCATCTCGACGTGGCGAATGTGGAAGAACGGCGCGAAGCTCTCGACGATGGCGCTTTCGCAGGCGTCGCCGTGCAGGCCGGACAAAATGACTTTCATGATGCGCTCCTGGTTCAGGCGATGATGTTCAGGCCGCCGTCGACGTAGACGGTGCTGCCCGTCAGGCGGCGCGCGAAGCTCGAGGCGAGATAGGCGCACACCTGGCCGACGTCGTCGATGTCGACCAGTTCGCCCAGCGGCGAGCGGGTCACCGCATCGCGCAGCAGCAGGTCGAAATCCTTCAGGCCCGATGCTGCGCGCGTCTTGAGCGGCCCCGGCGAAATGGCATGCACGCGGATATCGCGCGCGCCGAGTTCATAGGCCAGGTAGCGGCAGCACGATTCCAGCGCCGCCTTGACCGGGCCCATGACGTTATAGTTCGGCACCACCTTGTCGGCGCCGTGGTAGCTCATCGCGAACATGCTGCCGCCCGCCGTCATGAGCGGTGCGGCCAGCTTGGCCATGCGCACGAAGGAGTGGCACGAGACGTCCATCGCCTGCAGGAAGCCGTCCAGCGAACAGTCGAGCAGGCCGCCCTGCAGGTCGGCCTTGGGCGCGAAGGCGATCGAGTGCACCAGGATGTCGAGCCGGCCATGCAGGGCGAGCTGCGCGAACAGCGCCTCCATCTGCGCCGGCTCGCGCACGTCGAGCGGCAGCAGCTGCGCGCCGAGCTGCGCGGCCAGCGGCTCGACGTGCGGCAGCGCCTTGTCGTTCAGGTAAGTAAGCACGAGGTCGGCGCCGAGCGCATGGAAGGCCCTGGCGCAGCCCCAGGCGATCGAGTGCTCGTTGGCGACGCCGACCACCAGCGCGCGCTGGCCGGCCAGGATGGGGTGAATGGATTCGGTCATGCTTGCTCCAGCAAATCGAGGGTGTGGCGGGCGATCATGTGTTCTTCGTTGGCCGGCACCAGCCACACCGCGGTGCGGCTGGCGGCCGTACTGATGCGGGCGACGCCGGCTGGCGGCGCGGCGTTCAGGCCGGGATCGAGCTCGACGCCGAGCCAGGCGGCGTCGCGGCAGACGGCGGCCCGCAACCGGGTGCTGTTCTCGCCGATCCCGCCCGAAAACACCAGCGCATCCAGGCCGCCCAGCGAAGCGGCCAGCGAACCGAGCTCGCGCCCTATCCGGTAGACCAGCAGGTCGATCGCCAGTTGCGCGCGCGGGTCCGTGCTCGCCTCCAGCGTACGCATATCCGACGACAGGCCGGATACGCCCAACAGGCCCGATTCCTGGTACATCAGGCGCTGCACGCTCGCCACCTTCATGCCCAGCTCTTCGATCAGGTAGATCACCACGCCCGGATCGAGGGCGCCGCAGCGCGTCCCCATCGGCAGGCCGTCGACGGCGGTGAATCCCATCGTGCTGGCCACGCTGCGTCCGCCGCGCATGGCGCACATGCTGGCGCCGTTGCCGAGATGGGCTGCCACCACCCGCGCCCCGGCCAGCGCCGGATCGTGGCCGGGCAAGGTAGCGGCGATGTATTCATAGGACAGGCCATGGAAACCGTAGCGGCGGATGCCGAGACCGGTGATCTCGGGCGGCAGCGCGAAGGCCTGGGCCAGGGCCGGCTGCGCCGTGTGGAAGGCGGTGTCGAAGCAGCCGACCTGCGGCAGGCCGGGCGCCAGCGCCATCAGGGCGCGCACCGGCGCCAGGTTGTGCGGCAGGTGCAGCGGCGCCAGCGGCACCAGTTGCTCGAGCTGCTCCAACACCACCTCATCGAGCCGCTGCGGGCCGCTGTAATGCACGCCGCCGTGCACGATGCGATGGCCCACCGCGCGCACGCGGTAGCCGTCCAGGGCGCGTCCGGCGAAGTCGATCAGGAAGGCCATGCCGGCGTGGTGGTCGAGCGCGTCCGGCCAGGCCTCTTCGCCGACCGTGGCGCCGCCCGCATCCTGGGCGCTGAAACGGGTGGCGCCGCGGTACAGGTTCTCGATCTTGCCCTTGAAGGCCAGCGCCAGGTCGGGCAGGCGGTGGACCGAGAACTTGATGCTGGACGAGCCGGCGTTGATGACGGCGATGCAGTCTTGCGTGGCGTGGTTCACGTCAGCGCCCCGCCACTTGCGCGTTCGCCAACTGGTGGCGCGCCAGCAGCACCGCCACCGCGCACGAGGCCAGGCGGGCCGCGACGGTATCGGCGCGGCTGGTCAGGATCAGGGGCACGCGCGCGCCGACCACGATACCGGCCGCCGCCGCGCCGGCCATGAAGGAGAGGCTCTTGGCCAGCATATTGCCGGCCTCCAGGTCGGGCGCCACCAGCACGTTGGCGCGGCCCGCGACCGGCGACACCAGGCCCTTGACGGCGGCTGCTTGCAGGTCGATCGCATTGTCCATCGCCAGCGGGCCATCGAGGATGCCGCCCACGATCTGGCCGCGGTCGGCCATCTTGCACAGGGCGGCGGCGTCGATCGTCGACGGCATCTTGTCGCTCACGGTTTCCACCGCCGCCAGGATCGCCACCCGCACGCCCTCGAAGCCCAGCACCCGGGCCAGGTCGATCGCGTTCTGCACGATGTCGCGCTTGGCCGCCAGGTCGGGGATGATGTTGACGGCGGCGTCGGTGATGATCAAAGGCTCGCCGCGGCCCGGCACGTCCATCACGAAGCAGTGCGACAGGCGGCGCGCGGTGCGCAGGCCGGTGATGCCCGACACCACCGCGCCCATCAATTCGTCGGTATGCAGGCTGCCCTTCATCAGGACCGCCGCCCTGCCCTCGCGCACCAGTTCGACCGCGCGCGCGGCCGAGGCGTGACTATGTTCGGTGTCGACCAGGGGCAGCGCGCCGATATCCAGCCCGGCGGCTTCGGCCGCGGCGTGGATACGCGCCCGCGGCCCGACCAGCAGGGGCGCGACCAGGCCGATGCGGGCCGCGTCGAGCGCCGCCTCGATCGCATAGCGGTCGCAGGCATGCGCCACCGCCACCGTGACCGGGCCCTGCGCGCGCGCGGCGGCGATCAGGCGGTCGTAATAGGGATGCGTCGTGTTCACTGATTCCACTAGCTGTCTCCTCGCACTGTGACCGGTCGATGGTAGCATCGCTTGCTTACAGCGCAATCATTTTATGTTGCGTCGCAACAAAACTTAATCTGGTTTAAGAAGTTGAGGAGCCGCCCACCATGAATGCAATCGACCCACACGCGAGCAGCCTGGTGCTGGTCGACTACCAGGCCCGGCTGATGCCGTCGATCCACGGCGCCGACGAGGCCGTCGCCAGGGCGCTGGTGCTGGCGCGCGCGGCCGCGCTCTTGGAACTGCCGGTGCTGGGGACCGAAGAGAACCCCGAACGGCTCGGCCCGAATGTCGACGGGCTCGCGCAGCTGTGCGTGCAAACGGTGCCGAAGACGCATTTCGACGCCTGCGCCGATGACTTGCTGGCGGCGCTGGACGCGCAGGCGCCTGGCCGCCGGCAAGTGGTGATCGCCGGCTGCGAAGCCCATGTCTGCATGCTGCAGACGGCGCTCGGCCTGCTGCGCGCGGGCCGCGAGGTCTATGTGGTGGAAAACGCGAGCGGCTCGCGCCGGCCGTCGGACCATGCCGCCGCCATGCGCCGCCTGGCGCAGGCCGGGGCGACGATCGTGACCCACGAGATGGTGCTGTTCGAGTGGCTGCGCGATTGCCGGCACCCGCGCTTTCGCGAGGTGCTGGCGCTGGTCAAGGCCGCGACGTAAACGGCTGCCGGCAAGGCGGCTGGACGGCTACCTTGGCTAACAGATGTCGTGCGGGCCGGTATCGCCTGCAGCGGGTCGTGCCGTGGCGGCAGGTGCGCACCCCTGGGCCGGCAGGTCGCAGGTCTCGCCAGCACAGCAGTTCTCGGTCAAGAAGCCCATGAGTTCGCTCATGGTGTCGAATCTGGCGGTATAGACCACGAACCGACCCTCCTGTCGGGCGACCACCAGCTTGGCGTGGCTGAGTTCTTTCAGATGGAACGACAAGGCGGATGACGAAATATGCAATGCTTCGCCAATCTTGCTCGCATAAAGACCGGCTGGCCCGGTCTGGATCAGCAGGCGAAAAATGGCCAGGCGAGAGTCTTGCGCCAGCGCGGCCAGGGCTTTCAGTACGTGTTTGGTGTCCATATGCAGCGCATGATAAACGATCGATTGTAACTCCACTCGCGCCGCCCCGTCTGCGGCCACCATGAAGACTCAATAGTCATTGAACTATTAAACAAATGCTGCTACAGTCGCATCATCTCAATATCTATTGAACTATTAAGTTCATCTGTCATCATGCAGACCGCAGCAACCGTCGCCGCACTGGCGGCTCTCGCGCAGGAAAGCAGGTTGTCCGTCTACCGACTGCTGGTCAAAGGAGGGGCGGATGGACTGGCGGGACGCGAGATCGCGCAAGCGCTTGGCATCACGCCATCGGCGTTGTCGTTCCATCTAAAGGAATTGGCGCATGCCAGCCTCGTCACGCCGCGCCAGGCGGGACGCTCGATCATTTACTCCGCCAACCTCGAGACGATGAAGGACTTGATGGCCTACCTGATGGAAAATTGCTGCCAGTCCCATCCGGCCGCACCCCCTCCAGCGGCCCAGGGCGGCCAGGTCGCCGGCGCGCCGGCCGACGACAGAGTGTATAACGTGCTGTTCCTGTGCACCGGCAATTCGGCGCGCAGCATCATGGCCGAAGCGCTGGTGTCGACCATCGGCCGCGGGCGATTCCGAGGCTTCTCGGCCGGCAGCCGGCCGACCGGCGTCGTCAATCCCCTGGCCGTCGAGCAGATCGCCGGCACCGGCTACCCGCCGGCGAAGCTGCGCAGCAAGGGCTGGGACGAATTCAGCGCGCCCGATGCGCAGCATATGGATTTCGTGATCACCGTATGCGACAGCGCGGCCGGCGAGGTCTGCCCACTCTGGCCCGGCCATCCCGTTTCGGCGCATTGGGGTTTCGAGGATCCGGCTCTGGTCACCGGCACCCAGGAGGTGCGGCGAGCCGCATTCCGCCGGGTTTACCGCCAGTTGGTCGCGCGCATGAACCTGTTCACCAGCCTGCCGCTGCAGATGCTTGAAAAGAACGCCATCAGGGCCGAACTGACCCGTATCGGCGACGCCTGACTCCACCTTCATCCACTGACGACCATACCATGAACGTATTATTCCTCTGCACCGGAAATTCCTGCCGCTCCGTCCTCAGCGAGGGCGTATTCAACCATCTCGCGCCGGAGGGCTGGCGCGCGCTCAGCGCCGGCAGCCAGCCGGCCGGACAGCTGCATCCGCGCGCCGTGGCCCTGCTGCACTGCAAGGGCATCTCTACCGAAGGTTACTACAGCAAGTCGTGGGACGACCTGCCCATGACGCCCGACATCGTGGTCACCGTGTGCAGCAGCGCGGCCGGCGAGACCTGCCCGGCCTACCTGGGCAATGTTCTGCGCACACACTGGGGACTGGACGATCCGGGCCACATGGTAGGGACGGAGCAAGAAATCGAGGCGGCGTTCGAACGCACCTACGCCATCATCGTCGAACGGATTCGTGCGTTCCTGGCGCTGCCCCTGGCCGAACTGGCCGGCGACCGGGTCGCGTTCAAGGCCGAACTCGACCGTATCGGCACGCTGGCTGCCTGACCGCCCTCCACATCGCATCCTGGCGCCGCGCCCTTGCGCGCGGCGCGCGTATTCCAACAAGGACCACCGTGCTCACCGCATCGCTCATCTTCCTCACGACCCTCGTTTTCGTCATCTGGCAGCCCCGCGGCCTGGGCATCGGCTGGAGCGCCGCCGGCGGGGCCCTGCTCGCCCTCATGGCGGGCGTCATTAGCCTGTCCGACATTCCCGTGGTCTGGCATATCGTCTGGAACGCGACGGCGACCTTCGTGGCGGTCATCATCATCAGCCTTCTGCTGGACAAGGCCGGTTTTTTCGAATGGGCCGCGCTGCATGTCGCGCGCTGGGGCAAGGGCAGCGGCAAGCGCCTGTTCGTGCTGCTGGTCCTGCTGGGCGCCGCGGTCGCGGCCGTATTCGCCAACGATGGCGCGGCGCTGATCCTGACCCCGATCGTGATCGCCATGCTGGCCGCCCTGCGCTTCTCGCCCAGGGCCACGCTGGCCTATGTGATGGCGGCCGGCTTCATCGCCGACACCGCCAGCCTGCCGCTGGTGGTGTCGAACCTGGTCAACATCGTGTCGGCGGACTACTTCGACATCGGCTTTGCGCGCTATGCAGCGGTGATGGCGCCGGTCAACCTGGTGTCGGTCGGCGCCACGCTGGCGGTGCTGCTGCTGTTCTTCCGCAAGGACATCCCGGCCGACTACGATGTGGCGCAATTGCGTCAACCTGGCGCGGCGATCCACGACCGCGCCACCTTCATCAGCGGATGGTGGGTACTGGGCCTTCTCTTGGCCGGCTTTTTCTGGCTGGACGAGATCGGCGTGCCGATCAGCGCCGTCGCCGCAGCGGGCGCCGCGCTGCTGCTCGCGGTCGCCGCCCGCGGCCACCGGATCGCCACCCGCGCCGTCCTGCGCGATGCGCCGTGGCAAGTCGTCATCTTCTCGCTCGGCATGTACCTGGTCGTCTACGGCCTGCGCAACGCCGGCCTGACCGTCTACCTGACCGCCGTGCTCGAACGCTGCGCCGAATACGGGGTATGGGGCGCAGCGCTGGGCACCGGCTTCATCACCGCGATCCTGTCGTCGATCATGAACAATATGCCGACCGTGCTGATCGGCGCGCTGGCCATCGACGACACCGCCACCCAGGGCGTCGTGCGCGAAGCCATGATCTACGCCAACGTCATCGGCAGCGACCTCGGACCGAAGATCACGCCGATCGGCAGTCTCGCGACCCTGCTCTGGCTGCACGTGCTGGCGTCGAAAGACATCCGCATCTCGTGGGGATATTATTTCCGGGTCGGCCTGGTGCTGACGCTGCCGATCCTGCTCGTGACCCTGGCCGCGCTTGCGCTGCGCCTGGGCTGAACCGGCGCCGTACGAGACGGCGCGCCCGCTGGACCATTTCGAAGGAACGCCCGCATGACCCGCATCGCCGAATTGCCGAACATCGACCCCGCACGCCTGGACATTCCCACCTCCGACCGGCTTGCCGCGGCCGCCGAGATCGCCCACCCGCCGCGCATCCTGCTGTTGTATGGCTCCCTGCGCGAGCGCTCGTTCAGCCGCCTGCTGACCGAAGAAGCGGCGCGTATCCTGCGCCAGTTCGGCGCCGAGGCCAGGATCTTCGACCCGTCCGGACTGCCGATGACCGGCAGCGTACCCGAGACCCATCCGAAGGTGGTCGAGCTGCGCGAGCTGTGCATCTGGTCCGAAGGCCAGGTGTGGTGCAGCCCCGAACGCCACGGGGCGGTGACCGCGGTCTTCAAGAACCAGATCGACTGGATCCCGCTGGAGCAGGGATCGGTGCGGCCGAGCCAGGGAAAGACCCTGGCCGTGATGCAGGTGTGCGGCGGTTCGCAGTCCTTCAATGTGGTCAACACGCTGCGCCTGCTGGGACGCTGGATGCGCATGTTCACCATCCCGAACCAGTCGTCGGTGCCGATGGCCTACCAGGAATTCGGCGAGGACGACCGCATGCGCCCGTCCGCCTACTATGAGCGGGTGGTCGACGTCATGGAAGAACTGGTCAAGATCACGCTGCTGATGCGCGGCAGCAGCAGCTACCTGACGGACCGCTACAGCGAGCGCAGCGAACGCGCCAACCGCGCGATCGATCGGCAGATCGCGCGGCTGTGAGCTGCTGCGCGCCAATTTCGCCGCCACGCGCCCGATTTTGTATGATGTGAGGTTTCGTTCGAGACAGCATGCCGATGACCGATATCCGCCCCGCTTCCCACCTCGACGCTGCGCGCATCAGCGCCATCTATAACCATTACGTCGCCGGGACGACGATCTCGTTCGAAGAAGCGCCGGTTTCCGCGGTCGCGATGGTCGAGCGCATCGCGGACGTCATGAACGATGGCCTGCCCTGGCTGGTGCTTGAGGTGGAAGGAGAAACGGTGGGCTATGCCTACGCCACCAAGTGGCGCGCCCGGCCGGCCTATCGGCACGCCGTGGAAAGTACGATCTATCTCGATCATGCGCTGACCGGCCGCGGGCACGGCAGGCGCCTGTATGCCCGCCTGCTCGACGAACTGCGCAGGTGCGGACTGCATACGGTCATCGCCGGCATCGCGCAGCCAAACGAACCCAGTGTCAGGCTGCATGAATGCATGGGGTTTCGCAAGGTTGCCCACTTCAGGGAAGTAGGGTTCAAGTTCGACCGTTGGGTCGATGTCGGTTATTGGCAGCTGTTGCTGGAACCATGATCCGCCACCCAATTGGAGCGACCGGCCAGGCGCGCCACCACGCCCCCAGGGTCACGTAGCCGCTGCCGAAGATGATCGGTGAGGTGCCGGTGGCGTAATGGGTGAGCGTCATCATGATGGCCGAGGCGGCGTTCCCGCTGGACGGGATATTCGGAATCAGGAAGGCGCCGACGACGCCGGCGATGGTGGCATGCACGCCGGACAGGAGGGTCGCGTACCACGGCAGGGCCAGGCCGATCAGCGGCGCGTGCCGTCCGAGCAGGGCCAGCGCGCCCATGGCGAAGGCGATGTCGGTTTCCGACGGGATCGCCCGGCCATTGGCCGGTTACGAGCCGACGCCGTTCGAGGCGCGTGCCATATGACCGACGCACTTTTTCTTGTGCCTGCCCGCACTGCGCCGCAGCGCCAGTACGTGTCCGACGACCTCGTCGACGTCGAAGCCGTGGACGTCCTGCGCCGATGCCGACAGGACGACGGCAGTGGCCGTGCCGCACGGCCCCCACTGCAGCGGCTTGACGCCATCGTTCTGGTAGATCCCGACCACTGGCGTGGTGAAAGCCCCGGCGATATGCACGACTGCGGTGTCCGTGCTCACCACGGCATCGGCGAACCGGCACACGCCGAACAGGTGAGCAAGCTCGCCTTCGCAATTGACGATGTCGCCAATGTCGGCTGCGTCGACCACGGCGCGCGCACGTTCCACCGAGGCTGCGCTGCACAACACCCGTAGCGCTGCGTCGGGGATGGCCGCGTGTAACTTCCGTAGCAGGCGCACCGCTGCTTCATGCTCGATATTGCGCTCGCTGTCCGCCGCGAACAGGTTGACCAGGATGTAGGGGCTGTCCTCCGAATTGCCGGCATCGCTACCCAGGCCCAGGAAGGACAGGTGCACATCGTAGGCGAGCGATGTGGGCGGCACGCCGATCTGCGCGAGCGCAGCGCTGCAGGCATCGATTTTTGGCCGCACCGGGCCGGCATTGAAATCACGCAGGTCAACCACCTGCTTCGGCGCGGCCAGCGCAAGCAGGACCCGATTCTTTTCGCTGCGCGGACGCAGCCAGGTCACGATATGGCCGAGGCGCTCCCGGCGCAGGGCCAGTCCAAGACGAATGATGTTCCCCCAGCCGCGCTTCGGTAGCGGCCAGACCTTCGCGATACGCTGGTCGGCCGTCCAGAACGCAAGCGTCGCACCGGCTGCGGTGACATGGATCTCGCAATGTGGATTCCAGCGCTTCAAGGCGGCGACGAACGCCGTGTTGACCACCGCGTCGCCAAGCTTGCCATCATGGGAAAAGAACAGGATTTTCACGGGCTGCGTGGGGTGCGAATCAAGGGTGGCCATGGGTTTTCCGATTGTTGTCTTTTTAATTGTTGAATGGCTGGCCGGTTGCCGGTCGCAGCCCGCCGGCTCAGATCCTGAGACCGCACATGCCGGCAATGATGGCCACGGCGATGACGGCGCTGCCCGCCACGCCTGCACCCCAGAGGCGATTCGCGGCACGCCGCCCCATGCCATGCGCCTCGAGCACGACCCGCAGGCCGGCGACCAGGTGGCCGAGCCCGAAGAAGACACCGAGCGCGTAGTGCGGCAGCAGGCGGACATTCCACGGATCGTGGATCAGGCCTGCCGGCGCGCCGGTGGCGAAATCCCAGTCGGTCGGAATGCCCAGGTAGGTGCGCGCATAGATGAACACCGAGTTCATGTGGCCGACAATGAATATCGACAGGAAGACGCCCGACGCAATCTGGAATGTGCGCAAGAAGCCATGGCGCGCCGCGCTCCAGTGCCAGGCCAGGTACAGGCCGCTGCCCACCTGGAACAGGAAGGCGAGCACCAGGATCGGCTCGACGATGCGCGCGCGATAGACCGTCCGGCCCGTCTCCATGACCACCGCATGCGCCTCGGGTCCGCCCAGGCCCATCAAGTGATTCCCGAGGTGGAACAGGACATACAGGCAGACGATGACGGCGCTGGCGCCATGGGCCAGGCGCCAGCGACCCAGGCCGGGGCGCGCCGGCGGCGCCGCGTCCTGGCTGGCGCCACGGGACGCCCACAGGGCCGCGGCCAGCCAGAGCGCGCACCAGACCCATGGATCCGGAATCGGGCTGCCGACCAGGGCCTGGACCACGCCCAGGAAGACATACAGGCTCGGCGCCGCGACGGTGGCGTAGGCAAGGCGGCGCATGGCGGGCGTGAGGCGCGAGCGCCATGCCACGACGATCCCGAGCGCGGGGATCGCGCACGCGCACGCCAGCACAAGGGTGGCGCCGAGGACGGCAGCGCCGGACACCGCCGTTCCCGGCGCGCCGACCAGCGCATGGAACAACATCAACAGGAAAGGATAGGTCACGGCGGCCAGCGGTGGCGCGAACACGAACGGATCCACGCCGCGGCTGGCGGAATAAGTTGCGGCCTTCATTGCGCGCCCTCCAGCCAGTGCAGCGCCGCCTGCGCGGCCTCGCTGGCGCTGGCCGCGGCGGCATCGCCCAGCATTCCGTGCTCGCCCACCCAGTCGCCTGCCACGAACAGGCCGGGTTCTTCCGCCACCCGAACCGCCGCGCGCGGCCGGTCCCAGCGCGGCAACGCGTTCGAGACCACCATGCCGCGCAAGGCTTGGCGCGAGACGACCTCGGTCCGCCAGCCGGGCATGACCAGGTCGGCCACGGCCTCCAGCTCCGTGACGCTGTCGGCCGCCGACGTATCGCCGGGCGCCAGGTATCTGGCGATGTGCACCAGCGCGCCGCCGTCGGGCGCCAGCCGGGCCGACCCGGAATGCACCGAAAAATAGACCGGCGCATCGATGCCGAGGGCGAAGTCGTGTGCGCCCGGCGGCAGGCGCCGCAGCGCGAGGTCGAGGGTATTCGCGCGCACGGCGCGGGCCAGCTCCGCTTCGTCGGCCAGCGAAGCGGCTTGCGGCGCCAGCGCCGCCGCTTCGCGCGGGCCGAGCGCCAGGATCGCGGCGTCGGCATGCCGGGTGTCGCCATTCGCCAGGGTCAGCGCAAGCGCGCCGTCCACCCGGCGAACACCGCGTACGACCGTATTTCCCGCGAGGTCGACACCCAGGCCGCGCGCGGTCTCGGCCAGGCCGTGCACCAGGGTGCCCCACCCGCCATCGACATACAGCGTGCCGCCCGTCGCCAGGCGCATCTGGTCCAGCATCGCACGCGCCGAGATGTCGGCAGCAGCGTTGGCATAGCTCGCGAGACGCGCCATCGCCTCGACGGTCGCGCGCACCATGGGCGTGAGCTGCTGGTCGTCGAGCCAGCGCGCGAACGAGGCCGTGCCGGTCGCGCCATCCATCACCGCCTTGAATACCCGCACGTAGCCGGCCTTGTCGCGCAGGCCGAACAGCGAGGTGCCGAGGATGGCGCCGAACGAGGCCGGCAAAGGATGCAGCGTCCCTCCTGCGATCGCCTTGCGCGCTCCCGACAGCGAGCGGCCGCCGGAATAGCGGATGTCCAGGCTGTCGAGCGCGCGCTTCAGGGCGCCGTCGCGGTACAGCGCATGGGGACCGCGGTTGAACAGGAAGCCGTCGACCTCGCGCGTGCGGGCCCGCCCCCCGAATTCGCCCGCCGCCTCCAGCACCGTGACCCGCGCACCTGCCTGCGCCAGTTCGATTGCCGCCAGCAGGCCTGCCAGCCCGCCGCCCACGATATCAACCTGCCTTCTTGTCACTGGTATCACCTGCCATCATCGGATTGAAAGAAAATCTGTGCGCCGGGATCATCTATTCCAGTCCATTCAGCCTGGCGAACGGATCGACGTGCGGATCCCGGTTCCAGTGGTATTCCGCGCGATTGGCGATCCGTTCGGCGCGGTCGCTGCCGGACAGCTTCGCGATCAGCGCCAGCGACATGTCCATGCCGGCCGAGATGCCGGACGAGGTGAAGTACTTGCCGTCTTCCACCCAGCGCGCCTGCCTGACCCAGTCGACCTTCGGCCCCTGCGTGCCAACCCATTTGAATGCCCGCTTGTTGGTGGTCGCCTTGAGGCCATCGAGCAGGCCCGTGCGGGCCAGGAGCGCGGCGCCGGTGCAGATGCTGGCGACGTGCGGCGCGGCAGCCGACAGGGCCTTGATTGCCTCGATCATCCTGGGATTGTCGACCTCGCGCCGCGTCCCGCCGCCACCCGGGATGAGAAGGATGTCGAGCTTCGGCGCGTCGGCAAAGGTGTGGTCGGCATTGACGGCAGGACCGGCGCTGCTGGCGATCGGGCCGGTGCGTTCGGCGATCATGACGATCCGGACCTCATCCAGCCAGCCGAACATTTCCAGTGGTCCGAAGGTGTCGAGCAGCTGGAAGTCATCGAAGACGACCATCCCGACCATCATGCCGCGAGCGTTGGCCGGCCGGGCACGGGCTTCGCCTCGCGCCGGCGCGGCAAGGCTGCGCCCCATCGGCAGGGCGGCCAGCGCCGCCCCCAGCTTGACCATGACGGATCGCCTCGACTTCAGTACTTTCATGTTCACCTCGCTCATTGGATGGACTGCCGCGCCGCCGACGACAAGCTTGCCGCCGCGCGGCGCCCGTTCATCGCGGTCGCCTGCCGGGGCTGCAAAAATTAACGGCGACTATAACAGTCGCCTTTATAATCAACAAGCGCTCTCCCTGGCGCTATCTCGTTCGCCATAGGCCACATTCTTGCCATCGCCGATTGGTCCCTCTATAGTCCGTGCTGTCCGTTTTTGTGAAAGTACTGCGATGGCCTACATCGGAACCGGCGTCGAATACGCCCTGCATTGCCTGCTCTTCCTGGTCGCCCCTCCCGAGCAGCCGCCAAGCAGCCGCGACCTGGCCGACATCCAGGGTGTGCCTGCCGCTTTTGTGGCGAAGATTTTTTCGAAGCTCGAGAAAGCCGGCATCGTCGAGGCGAGCGGCGGGATTCGCGGCGGCTACCGCCTGGCCAGGCCGGCCAAGGACATCAGCGTGCTCGACGTGGTCGATGCGGTAGAGGGGCGCAAGGCGCTGTTCGACTGCCAGGAGGTCAGGGGCCGTTGCCCACTGCTCGACGACGAGACGGCACGGTTGGCGACCAGCGGCGTGTGCGGCATCCATGCGGTGATGCTCAATGCGCAAAAGGTCATGCGCGAGGAGCTGGCCAGGTCCAGCCTGGCCTCGCTCTCGGCCGGGGTGCTGGGCAGGGGCCTGCCCGCAAGATTCGCGGGCGAAGTGAAGGTGTGGTTTGCCGAACGGCAGGCGGCGCGCGAGGATGCCCGGATCGGCGGCATGCGGGCGCGCTCGGCGGTACGCGAGGACGATTGAAGCACACTTCGCGTCGATCCATCCGGGTGACGATCACACGAAGGTCGCCGCCGCCCAGTCGATGAAGGGTCTTAGCCTCCCATTCGGTGTCCGGTGGCCTGATCAAGATTGTCGGGCACGCCGCGAAATGAAAAAAGCCACCCTGCGGTGGCTTTTTTCATGATACTTGGCGGAGAGGGTGGGATTCGAACCCACGGTACGGTCACCCGTACGCCTGATTTCGAGTCAGGTACATTCGACCACTCTGCCACCTCTCCGGCTTTGGTCGATCCTTGCAGTGGTCTGCAAGAGACCGCCATTATAGACGTATTCGAGAAAAATGGAAGGAGAAAATGTGCGTGGAAGCACCATTCTCCTACTCCACCGTTCAGGCAGCCGGAACCAGGCGCTCCAGTCCCCCCATATACGGACGCAGAACTTCCGGCACGACCACGCTGCCGTCGGCCTGCTGGTAGTTCTCCAGCACCGCGACCAAGGTGCGGCCCACGGCCAGGCCCGAGCCGTTCAGCGTGTGCACGAGTTCCGGCTTGCCGGCGGCGTTGCGAAAGCGCGCCTGCATGCGGCGCGCCTGGAAGGCGTCGCAGTTCGACAGCGACGAGATCTCGCGGTAGGTGTTCTGCGCCGGCAGCCAGACTTCGAGGTCATAGGTCTTGGCGGCCGAAAAGCCCATGTCGCCGGTGCATAGCTGCATCACGCGGTATGGCAGGCCGAGCGAGGTCAGCACGAACTCGGCGTGGCCGACCATCTCTTCCAGCGCTGCGTACGATTGCTCGGGGTGCACCACCTGGACCAGCTCGACCTTGTCGAACTGGTGCTGGCGGATCATGCCGCGGGTGTCGCGGCCATAGGCGCCGGCTTCGGAGCGGAAGCACGGGGTGTGCGCGGTCATCTTGAGCGGCAGTTCTTCCAGCGCCACGATCTCGTCGCGCACGACGTTGGTCAGCGACACTTCCGAGGTCGGGATCAGGTAGAAGTTCTCGCCCTCGCCTTCGGCGCCACCTTTCTTGACCGAGAACAGGTCGGCCTCGAACTTCGGCAGCTGGCCGGTGCCGCGCAGCGAATCGGCATTGACCATATACGGGGTGTAGCACTCGGTATAGCCGTGCTGGCCGGTATGGGTGTCGAGCATGAATTGCGCCAGTGCGCGGTGCAGGCGGGCCATGCCGCCCTTCATCATCGAGAAGCGCGATCCGGTGAGCTTGGTCGCGGTCTCGAAATCGAGGCCCAGGCGCTCGCCGATGTCGACGTGGTCGCGCACCTCGAAATCGAATGCCGAAGGCAGGCCGACCTTGCGCACTTCGACATTGCCGCTTTCGTCGATACCTTCGGGCGTGCTCTCGTGCGGCAGGTTGGGGATCGCTTCGACGAAGGTCGACAGCTTGGCCTGGACCGCGGCCAGCGCGGCTTCATTCGCCTTGAGCTCGTCGCCCAGTCCGGCGACTTCAGCCATCACGGCGCTCGTGTCTTCGCCCTTGCCCTTCAGCATGCCGATCTGCTTCGACAGCGCATTGCGCTTGCCTTGCAGTTCTTCGGTGCGCGTCTGGATCGCCTTGCGTTCGGCCTCCAGCGCATTGAAACTGGCCACATCGAGCTGGTACTTGCGGGTCGCCAGGCGGGCGGCGACGTTGTCGATGTCTTTGCGGAGAAGTTGGATATCAATCATGTCGGGTTGGACTGGGCTGTGTATCGAAAACACAATTGTACCAAGCCGCCCAACTTTATTTGCGAGATTCGGCAACCCTGCTGCCGGGGCCTCGCCAGGCTGCCCCTAAAACCGGCTTGCGCCGGTGTTAGCGGGCTGCCAGGCGCGGGGCGCTGACGACCACGGTCTGGATGCTGGCCATGTCGATGGTTGGGGCGGCGCTTTCCGCGATCTCGATCGGACGCGCATTGGCGGTAGCGAAGCTGGCAACCAGGCCCAGGGCGGCGACGGCGAGGAACAGGGCTTCGAAGTTTTTGCGGATGTTCATGATGGCTCCTTCAGGGGTGGGTTCAAGGTTCATTAAGTGCTGCGGTATGGTGGTACTTTATCCACCACGCCCCTTGATCGCCATCGACTTGCGACGAAGCGCCTGAAATGCGGTGCAGAATGCGTGAATGCGGGACCGGGCGCAAAAAGCCGGCGCGTTGCGCGCCGTTGAAGGAAGAACAGCAGCCGCCGGGCCCGCCGGCGGCGACAACAAGGTCAGGCAGCGTCGCCGCTCGATCGCGCCTCGTCGTCCAGGCTGCGCAGCCACGCCATCTTCTCGGCGATCTTGGCCTCGATCCCGCGCGGCACCGGCTGGTACCAGCCGGGCTCGCCGATCCCATCGGGCAGATAGGTCTCGCCGGCCGCATAGGCGTGCGGTTCGTCGTGCGCGTAACGGTATTCGTGACCATAGCCGAGCTCTTTCATGAGCTTGGTCGGCGCATTGCGGAGATGCACCGGCACCTCGCGCGACTTGTCTTTGCGTACGAACGCCATCGCCGCATTGAAGGCGTTGTAGCCGGCATTGCTCTTGGCCGCGATGGCGAGATAGATCACGGCCTGGCCCAGCGCCAGCTCGCCTTCTGGGGAACCCAGTCGTTCGTAGGTCGCGGCGGCGTCATTGGCCAGCTGGATCGCGCGCGGGTCGGCGATGCCGATGTCTTCCCAGGCCATGCGCACGATGCGGCGCGACAGGTATTTGGCGTCGGCGCCGCCGTCGAGCATGCGGCACAGCCAATACAAAGCGGCGTCCGGATGCGAGCCGCGCACCGATTTGTGCAGGGCCGAGATCTGGTCATAGAAATTGTCGCCGCCCTTGTCGAAGCGGCGCGCATTGAGCGTCAGCGCGTTTTCGACGAACTCGGCGGTGATGCGATTGGTGCCAGCCGTGTTGGCCGAGGTGCTGGTCTGCTCGAGCAGGTTCAGGAAGCGCCGCGCATCGCCATCGGCATAACCGATGAGGGTGTCGATCGCCAGTTCATCGAACTCGAGATGCCCGAGCGCCTCTTGCCGTGCACGCGCCAGCAACTGGCGCATCTCGACGTCGCTCAACGCCTTCAATACATAGACCTGCGAGCGCGATAGCAGCGCCGAGTTGACCTCGAACGACGGGTTTTCGGTAGTGGCGCCGATCAGCGTCACCAGGCCGCTCTCGACGAAGGGCAGCAAGGCATCCTGCTGCGATTTGTTGAAGCGGTGGATCTCGTCGATGAACAGGATCGTGTGCTTGCCGCGCGCCAGGTACTGCTCGGCCTGCTCAATGGAGGCACGGATATCCTTGACGCCCGACAGCACCGCCGACAGCGCGATGAATTCGCAATCGAAGGCATAGGCGGTCAGGCGCGCCAGCGTGGTCTTGCCGACGCCCGGCGGGCCCCACAGGATCATCGAATGCGGCTTGCCGGATTTGAAGACCAGGTTCAGCGGCTTGCCGGGACCCAGCAGATGGCTCTGGCCGACGACCTCGTCGATGGTGCGCGGGCGCAGGGCTTCGGCCAGCGGCGCGGCCGGCTCGGTCTTGAAGAGATCATCCGTGGACATGGATGCAGGAAAGCGAATGGTTGTGCATGGGCGTAGTGTATCCGATGCATGAAAGGCTCGCGAGGCGCGTACGCCCCGCCTTGACGCTGGTTTACTGCTTGACGACGTCGGCGCCCTGCGGCACCTCGAACTTGAACTGCTGGGCGCCCAGCTGCGGATTGCGCTGGAAGTTGGTGAAGGTCAGGCGCGAGGTCTGCCCAAAAGTATCCTTCAATTCCATCGCCATGGGCACGCCGCCCTTCAGGCCGATGCTGATC
This sequence comes from Massilia sp. HP4, assembly GCF_005222695.1. Taxonomy (GTDB): domain Bacteria; phylum Pseudomonadota; class Gammaproteobacteria; order Burkholderiales; family Burkholderiaceae_D; genus Telluria. Next base: position 201,621 of record NZ_STGG01000010.1, read on the forward strand.
TGCTCGAACGAGGTGTCCCTGGTCTTGGGTGTGGCGTTCAGCCATTCCATGCCGTCGCGTGCGCCGGCTTCGCTGAGGGTAAAGTTCTCCTCGAGCTTGTTGCTGCCGAACAGGATCGCGGCCGGCGAGCTGCCCAGTGCATTGCCCAGCTTGCGGGTGGTGACCTGGTTCAGGTCCTTGTCGTAGATGTACAGGGTTTCGCCGTCGGCCTGCAGCACTTGTTCGTAGGGCTTCTGGTAGGTCCAGATGAACTTGCCGGGGCGGGCGAAGACGAAGCTGCCGCTCGACGCCGGGGCGGCCTTGCCGCTTTTCGATTTGCCCAGTTGTTGCTGGGTGAATTCGCCCTTCGCGGACTGGGTCGAGGCGACGAAGGATTTGAACTGGTCGAGGGCGGCGGCGCTCGCCATGCCCGGGAGGGCGAAGGCGCCCGCGGCCACCAACGCGGCGACAGTAAATTTGGTCATTGCTTGCATCCAGGGTTCCTTTGTTGTCATTCGGCGCTGGCGGTCGGCACCAGGATGTCGCGGTTGCCGTTCGACTGCATCGGCGACACCATGCCGTTCTGTTCCATCTGCTCGATGAGGCGGGCGGCGCGGTTGTAGCCGATGCGCAGGTGGCGCTGCACCAGCGAGATCGAGGCCTTGCGGTTCTTGAGCACGACCTGCACCGCCTGGTCGTACATGGCGTCGGATTCGCCGCCGCCCTCGCCCGCCACCGCGCCATCGGCGCCGCCGCCTTCTTCCAGCGTACCGCCTTCGAGGATGCCTTCAATATAATTCGGCTCGCCCAGCGACTGCAGATGTTTTACAACTCGATGCACTTCGTCGTCCGACACGAAGGCGCCGTGCACGCGCACCGGCAGGCCGGTGCCTGGCGGCATGTACAGCATATCGCCCATGCCCAGCAGGGTCTCGGCGCCCATCTGGTCGAGAATGGTGCGCGAGTCGATCTTGGACGAGACCTGGAAGGCAATGCGGGTCGGGATGTTGGCCTTGATCAGGCCGGTAATCACGTCGACCGACGGCCGCTGGGTCGCCAGGATCAGGTGGATGCCGGCCGCGCGCGCCTTCTGGGCGATGCGGGCGATCAGCTCCTCCACCTTTTTACCGACGACCATCATCAGGTCGGCCAGTTCGTCGATGATGATGACGATGGTCGGCAGCTTCTCGAGCGGCTCGGGATTATCGGGCATGATCGAGAACGGATTCGGAATGTGCTCCTCGCGCTTGGCCGCATCGGCGATCTTGGTGTTGTAGCCGGCCAGGTTGCGCACGCCCAGCTTACTCATGAGCTTGTAGCGGCGCTCCATCTCGTTCACCGCCCAGTTCAGCGCATGGCCGGCCTGGCGCATATCGGTCACGACCGGCGCCAGCAGGTGCGGGATGCCTTCGTAGACCGACATCTCCAGCATCTTGGGGTCGATCAGGATCAGGCGCACGTCGGCCGGATCTGATTTGTACAGCAGCGACAGGATGGTGGCATTGATGCCGACCGATTTACCCGAGCCTGTTGTACCCGCCACCAGCAGGTGCGGCATCTTGGCCAGGTCGGCCACCACCGGCTTGCCGGCGATGTCCTTGCCCAGCGCCACGGTCAGGCTCGACGGGCTGTCGCCATAGACCTTGGAGCCGACGATCTCGGTCAGGCGCACGATCTGGCGCTTCGGATTCGGCAACTCCAGCGCCATATAGTTCTTGCCGGGGATGGTCTCGACCACGCGGATCGAGGTCAGCGACAGCGACCGCGCCAGGTCGCGCGCGAGGTTGACGATCTGGCTGCCTTTGACGCCGGTGGCCGGCTCGATCTCGTAGCGGGTGACCACCGGGCCCGGATAGGCGGCCACGACCTTGGCTTCGACGCCGAAATCGGACAGCTTCTTCTCGATCAGGCGGCTGGTGAATTCGAGCGTCTCGACCGACACGGTCTCTTGCGCCGGCGGCGCATCGTCCAGCAGGCCCAGCGGCGGCAGGCCGGAGTCGCCATGCAAATCGCCGAATAGCGGTGTCTGGCGCTCTTTCTCGGCGCGCTCGGACTTGGGCACGCTGACCATCTGCGGCTCGATCTTGATCGTCGATGCGGCGGCCTGGGCCGGCGTCAACGGCGCGGACGCAGCAGCAGCCGGCTTGGCCGGCGCCTGGGTCTCGAGCGAGGGCTCGTTCTTGACGACCGGGATCGGCTTGTCGGCATGCTTTTCGGTGAACTTGGCGCGCTCGTTGACCACCACTTCGTCGCGCTTGACGGCGGCGACCTCGCCCTGGCGGCGGTCTTCGATGTCTTCCATGCGCATGCGGAACCAGTCGAAGGTGCCGTCGACCACCGCGCCGATGCGCTCGGCCACGGCCAGCCACGAGACCTGGAAGAACAGCGAGAAACCCAGGAAGAACAGCAGCAGCAGGAGCAGGGTCGCGCCGGTCGAACCGAAGGCGACATGGCTCGAATGACCGATCAGCTGGCCCAGCACCCCGCCCGGGGCGCGCGGCAGCTCGACGTCCCACGACCACATGCGCAGGTATTCCAGGCCCACGCTGCCGGCGAACATCAGGGCGAAGCCGATCCAGCGCACATACATCTCGCCGTGGTGCGGTTCCTCGACCTTGGTGCCGAGCTTGTCGGTGAGCCGGCGCCAGCCGCGCCAGACCTGGCGCAGGAAGATCACGCCCCACCACCAGGCCGAGAAGCCGAAGATGAACAGCAGCAGGTCGGACAGCCAGGCGCCGGCCTGTCCGCCCAGGTTGGCGATCCGCGGCACCACATTGGCGTGCGACCAGCCCGGGTCGGCCTTGCTGTAGCTGAGCAGGATCAGGACGAAATACAGGAAGGCGACCGCGCCGGCGATCCAGCGCGCCTCGGACAGCAGGCGCGCAAGGCGGCCGGGCAGCGGCCGGCGGGCGGCGGTGGTTGCCTGCGTACGGGTATATCCAGAGGTGCTGGCTTGGCTATTCTTGCTCATTACAGGTACTGCGGAAGTAAGTACGATCGACGATCCGCCCATTCTAAGCGATATACGGCCGCGTTGGCCCCACGATTCATGCACATCTGCATCATCGTCTATAATCTGCGCTCTCAACACGCCCCGTTCGGCGCCTGTCCGGACCTTGATTCCTGCCAGGCCGCCCCCAATTGCCGTGTGTCCACATAACAATCATTGAAGCGCCGCCATGACTACTACCAAACACGCCAAAGTCCTCATCCTCGGTTCCGGGCCAGCCGGTTATAGTGCCGCCGTCTATGCCGCGCGCGCCAACCTGAAGCCGATGCTGGTGACCGGCGTCGAGCAGGGCGGCCAGCTGATGACCACCACCGACGTCGAGAACTGGCCAGGCGATCCGCTGGGCGTGCAGGGTCCGGAGCTGATGCAGCGCCTGCTGCAGCATGCCGAGCGCTTCAATACCGAGATCGTCTTTGATCATATCCACACGACGTACTTGAACGAAAAACCGATCCGCCTGGTGGGCGACAGCCATACCTTTACCTGCGACGCCCTGATCATCGCCACCGGCGCCTCGGCCCAGTACCTCGGCCTGCCGTCGGAACAGGCTTTCATGGGCCGCGGCGTGTCGGCCTGCGCCACCTGCGACGGCTTCTTCTACCGCAACCAGGAAGTGGCGGTCATCGGCGGCGGCAATACCGCGGTCGAGGAAGCGCTGTACCTGGCCGGCATCGCCTCGAAAGTCACCCTGATCCACCGCCGCGACAAGTTCCGCGCCGAGCCGATCCTGGTCGACCGCCTGATGCATAAAGTCAGCGAAGGCAAGATCGTGCTCGAATTGAACCAGACCCTGGACGAAGTGCTGGGCGACCAGAGCGGCGTCACCGCGCTGCGCCTCAAATCGGCGAACAGCGACGCGACCAAGGAACTGACCGTGCACGGCCTGTTCGTGGCGATCGGCCACAAGCCGAACACAGGCATCTTCGAAGGCCAGCTCGAGATGCACAGCGGCGGCTACCTGGTGACCAAGTCGGGCCTGGAAGGCATGGCGACCGCCACCAGCGTGCCGGGCGTGTTCGCCGCCGGCGACGTGCAGGATCACATCTATCGCCAGGCGATCACCAGCTCGGGCACCGGTTGCATGGCGGCGCTCGACGCCCAGCGCTACCTGGAAGCGCTGGAAGACGATCCGAAATAATCAGGCAATAAAGGGCAGCAAACGATGGCGGGCATGAAGGAATTCGCTGACCTCAAGGGCTTGCGCGACCGGCTCAAGGAAGACGAGCGCGTGCGCGCCATCGAACAGGCCGAACGCGAGAAGCGCGAACGCATCGCGCGCGAGCGGGCGGTCGAGTTCCGCACCTCGATGGAAGGCATCACCAAGATGCCCGAGTCGGACCGTTACGTGCACCGCCCGGTGTACGTGGCGCCGAACCGCACCGCGCAGGAACGCGCCCAGTTGAGCGCCGAGGAAGAAACAGCGGACGTGCTGCGCGCCTCGATGTCCGATGAATTGTCGGACCTGTTCGACGTCGAGGGCATGCTCGACGAAGACCCCTCCATGAGCTATGCCCGCGACGGCGTCGGCCCCGACGTCGTGAAAAAGCTGCGCAAGCGCCATTGGCCGATCCAGGACGAACTCGACCTGCATGGCCTGACGCGCGACGGCGCGCGCGACGCCCTCACCGATTTCCTCCATCGCGCCAACCGGCGCGGGGTTCGCTGCGTGCGCATCATCCACGGCATTGGCTACGGCTCGCCCAAGGGCGAACCGGTGCTGCGCAGCATCGTGCACAGCTGGCTGGTGCAGAAGAACGAAGTCATCGCCTTTTGCGCCGCCGGCCGTTCGGACGGCGGCCATGGCGCCCTGATCGCCCTGCTGCGGCCCGCACTCCACGATTGATGCTGCATCGGGTAGACGCCGCATGCAATGTCGTGTGACAATGATCCGTTTCACAGTTGCAATTCCGCCAAAACTCGTCCGTTGACGGTAGAATGCCTCGACACCGGACGTTTCCGGCCAATCGACAAGGGGATGCGTATTGAAGGCTAGGCAAGCAGTTCCGATGGAACACGGGCGGCAGGTCGACCTGCTGTCGTGCGCCGACGAGCCTATCCATATTCCCGGCTCGATCCAGCCGCATGGCGCGCTATTGTTCTTCCAGGACGATGGCCAACTCCTGGGCTGGAGCGAAAACGCGCCGGCCATGTTCGGCATCGCGCCCGAGCTGGGTCAGCCGTATGCCGACCTGCCGCTGCCGCAAGCTGCCCTCGACGCCATCGCCGACGGCATCGCCACGCGTGACGACGAAAATGCTGGGCCGCTGGTGGCGGGCCTGTCGATCGGCGCGGCCGACTACGATTGCGTGGTACACGCCGCCGACGGCCGCATCGTGGCCGAATTCGAGCGCCGCGAGACCTCGAGCGAACAAGTATCGCGCTTCGCGATCAAGGCGCACGGCTCGATCGACCGCCTGCGCCGCCAGAAGACCATCGACGCCCTGCTCGCCTCGGCGGTGCAGCAGGTGCGCGAATTCACCGGTTTCGACCGCGTGATGGCCTACCGCTTCCGTTCCGACGACAGCGGCGACGTGGTGGCCGAGAGCCGGCGCGACGACCTGGTGCCCTACCTGGGACAAAGATACCCTGCAGGAGATATCCCGGCCCAGGCGCGCCGCCTGTACACGCTCAACACCCTGCGCATGATCGCCGACATGGACTACGCCGCCGTGCCCCTGTACGGCGCGCCGGGCGCCGCGCCGCTGGACATGAGCTTCGCGGTGCTGCGCAGCGTCTCGCCGGTGCACGTCGAATACCTCAAGAACATGCAGGTGCGCGCCTCGATGAGCGTGTCGATCGTGATCAACGGCCGCCTGTGGGGCCTGATCGCCTGCCATCACATGGCGCCCAAGCTGGTGCCGCATGCGATCCGCATGGCGGCCGACGTGCTGGCCCAGGTGATGGCCTCGACCATCCACAGCATCGAATCGCGCGAGGACGCGACCCTGGCCGAGCAGTCGGCGCGGGTGCGCACGGCCATGGTCGAGTCGCTGCTGCTCGACGACGATCCGCTCGACGCCCTCGGCCAGCATGCGGCGGCGCTGATGGCCGCGTCCGGCGCGCAGGCCATGGTGGCCACCCAGCACGGCAAGATCGTCGCCTATTGCGATGGTCCCGGCGACCTGCCCGAAGGGCTGGCCGAGGTCATCGTGGGTTCCCTGCCCGAGAACGAGCACGACCTGGTGGTGCGCGAGATGGCGGCCGACTGGCCGCCGGCGCTGCTGGGCCGGCTCGGCAAATGGGTCGGCATGCTGGCCCTGCCCTTCGACCCGCTGGGCCAGGGCTGGTGCGTCATGCTGCGCGTCGAACAGATCGACACCGTGGCCTGGGGCGGCCGCCCCGGCAAGATCCCCGCGCTGGGGCCCCTGGGCGAGCGCCTGACGCCGCGCGGCTCGTTCGACGCCTGGCACGAGACCGTGCGCGGCTGCGCCCATCCCTGGGAAGCGAACGTGCTGGCCAATGCCCGCCTGACCCTGGCCGAGCTGGTGCGCGCGGTGAACGCGCACCGCTCGCAGACCGAGGCCACCCGCGCCCAGCTGCTGGCCATGCTCGGCCACGACCTGCGCGACCCGCTGCACTCGATCAATATGGCCGGCATGGTGCTCGAGCGTACCGGCAATGCCGGCGGCAGCGGCCAGCCCACCCTGGGCAAGCGCATCCAGTCGTCCACCAACCGCATGCAGCGCATGATCGGCCAGGTGCTGGACATGAGCCGCATCGACCGCGGCATGGGCCTGGGCGTGAGCCTCGAGCCGGTCGACGTCAAGGCGCTGCTGGAAGACCTGATCGACGAGGCGCGCATGGCCTATCCGGGCATCCCGATCGAACTCAGGTGCGACGAAGCGGCGACCGTCAAGGCCGACCAGGGCCGCCTGGGCCAGGTGCTGTCGAACCTGCTGAGCAATGCGCGCCACCATGGCGAGCTGGGCAAGCCGGTCAGCGTGTGCCTGACGACGCACGACGGCCACGCCGTGCTCGACGTGGCCAACGCGGGCCAGCCGATCCCGCCCGAGCTGGTGACGACGCTGTTCAATCCCTTCAAGCGCGCCTCGCTGAACAATCCGCGCAACCGCACCGGCATGGGCCTGGGCTTGTACATCGCGCAGCAGATCGTGCGCGAGCACAGCGGCGAGATCGCCTACCGCCACGAAGGCCAGCAGGTCGTCTTTACCTTGCGCCTGCCGCTGGTCGAAGGCTGACCAGCGTCGGCAGGTTCCAGCCGCCGCCCGCTGCGATGCCGCGGCACATGCCGGTCGTACCCGACGCCGTGTGCACGAAGCGGCGGCCATCCCAGGTCCACTCGTCGTGGCCCCAGCAGTCGCCGATGCCGCGGCCCTTGTGCGCCGCGCCGATGATGCCTTTGTCGTAATCGGTGCCCGATTGCGTCACCAGTTGCGGCGCAAATGGCGGTTTGCGGTTCGCGACCCAGTAGCCATGGCCTTCGTTGTAGGCGCCGCGCCAGCAGCGGGCCGAGACCAGCATCTTGTCCTTCGCGAGCGGCGCATAGGCGAATCGGCTTTCCCCTAGCGCGATCGCCTCCAGGTCGTCGCACCCCTCGTTACCGGCTGTCTTGCGCAGGGTCGCCAGCAAGATCCGTTCTTCGTCCTTGCCCAGGCGCGGCAGCTCGCCGGGCGGTACGGCGGCCGCTACCACCACTGGGGCCGGCAAGGCTGGCGGCACATCCTGCTCCGGCTTGCCGCCCTTGCGGATCGCTGCGCCCGGGGTGCCAAGGCGGCCCTGGAATTCGTCCATCTTGAGCAGGACCGCCGAGGCGCCCTTGCCGGATAAAGTCCAGCTGCGGCCGCCCGCGCGCCAGGCGACCTTGCCGGTGCCGGCCACCGCGCGCAGCAGCGCCTGGGCTTGCGCAGCGGACAGGCTGCCGGTCGCTTCTTCGCCTGCCAGCCTGACCGTGCCGAACGCGCGGCCGTCGACCTGCATCGCCACCGAGGCCGGCAAGTCGATGCCGTCGTCGGCGTCGCCCAGGCGCAGTTGGGCGGTGAAGGCCTGGCCGGGGCCGGCCTGGCGCTCGAGGAGGACCGACAGCGCGAGGTTGCTGCCGTCCTCCGCATGGTAGCCGGCGGCGCGGCAAGTGCGGGTATTGTCGCAGGCGAGTTCCCAGTCGTGGTGCTGGAAAGACAGCTTGGGGAGTTCGGCAGCATGCAGCGCAATGGCGGGGTTGGCGGCGGCCAGGGCGGCGGTCAGGATCGTGGCAATACGCATGCGGTGGCGGTCTTTCTGTCGTCGGTGGCTGGGGCGCAGAATTACCTTCGTAAGTCTACGGGCTCATGGTAGTCTAGCAACACTTTACGCTCCCTGCTGCTGCATGACCCTCATCAAGTTCATCGAAATCATGGCGATCCTGGTCGGCGCGTTTTCCGGCTTCATCGAGGCGCGGCGCAAGCGCATGGATCTGGTCGGGGTGTTCACGGTAGCTTTCATCACCGCATTCGGCGGCGGCACACTGCGCGACATCCTGCTCGACAAGCGTCCGCTGTTCTGGGTCACGCACCAGGAATACGCGATCGCGATCTTCGTGCTGGCCCTGGTGGCCTCGCCGCTGATCCGCACGCTGCGCCAGATCGTGTCCGAACGCCTGATCGTGATTGCCGACGCGGTGGGGCTGGGGTTGTTTTCGATCGCCGGGACCTCGGCGGCGCTGGCGGCCGACATGCCGATCTTTATTGCCTCGATGATGGGCGTGATCACCGGGATCTTCGGCGGCGTGCTGCGCGATATCGTCTGTAACGAGGTGCCGATGGTGTTCAGGGACGGCAAGCCGTATGCGATCTGCGCTTTTCTCGGCAACTGGCTGTTCCTGTTGATGGGCAAGTACGGCGTGTCGCACGATTTTGCGTTGTGGTCGAGCTGCCTGTTCATCAGTGGACTCAGGCTGTTGACGTGGAAGTTCGATATGCGGATGGGGCGCTGAATACAATGATGCTGCAAGCACTTTCGCCTGGCGCAGCGACTATCTGCGCAATTAACTCACCTCAATAGCAAGGAGTGACAATACCCGACAAAGGAAAACGAAGAGACGTAGTTGCCCCAGGCCTGATCAAGCGTCGCGCCGAAGAAAGCGCGCCGTTCCGAATAAATGCAACGTCCGTAGCCAGATGAAAAGTGCGCAAACATTATGATGAGCCACGCTTCTACTCAACATCACTTCCTTTGTCTCTTGCTCGCACTCGGAATCCTGCTGTGCGTTAGACCTGCCATGGGGACCGAGGCGCCAGAATCAGGTAAAGGCACCAGTATTATTGGCGATTGGAAGATAAGGTCCGTACTGGACTATGCAGCCATCTCAATCGGTTCGGATCAGGCCAAGCCGTTGATCGGAAAGGACCTGATCATCAGCAAAGAGGAAATCCGATTCGGCGATCAGGTTTGCTCTCAGTCGAATTTCCTTGCCGAAAGCGTGGAAACAAATATCGAACTTGGAGAGAACGCACGTGTGAGCAACGATCTCCTGCGCTTGCCCAACCCGGTCACCGTTGTGGAGCTCAGCTGCGCTTACGCCTACATCAAGGACAGCAACCAAATCGTGCTGGCCTGGAACGGGGGTTTTTTCGACGCTGTCCGCAAAACAAGAAGTGCAGCGGTCCGACATGCCCGACGTGATAGCGCCATCGAGAAGTAATCGCCCACCCAGGTCCGGCGTTTGACTTGCCGGCCTTTACCGTGAAGCGCGCAGGATCGCAGCCCGCAGCTCGTCACCCCATGTTGGTTAGTTACAAAATTTTGGTTTCGTTTCGGCGCTTATGAAGTGCTCCCGCACTTTCATGAGGAAGAGATCGGCTAGCACCGGCTGGCGCCCCCCTTCCCCTCATGTCGACCGAGACAGCGGTCGAAGCCGCACTTACACCGCGTCCGCGCCAGTCTCGCCGGTACGAATCCGAATCACCTGCTCCACGTTCTGCACGAAGATCTTGCCGTCGCCGATCTTGCCGGTGCGCGCGGCCTTGATGATGGCGTCGACCACCTGCTCGGCCATCGAATCGTCCACCACCACCTCGATCTTCACCTTCGGCAGGAAGTCGACCACGTATTCCGCGCCGCGATACAGCTCGGTATGGCCCTTCTGGCGGCCGAAGCCCTTCACTTCGGTCACGGTCAGGCCGGTCACGTTCACTTCGGCCAGCGCTTCGCGCACTTCGTCGAGCTTGAACGGCTTGATCACACAGGTAATCTGTTTCATGGGATTGGTCCTCTCTACTTTCTAAATACCGGGTTGATCGGGAATGTTTGCCAGGTCGTCCAGCCACACGGTGGCTTCGGAGTCGGACGGCGCGCGCCAGTCGCCGCGCGGCGACAGCGAACCGCCATTGCCGACCTTCGGTCCGTTGGGTACGCAGGAACGCTTGAACTGGCTGGTCTTGAAGAAGCGGAACAGGAAGATCGACAGGTTGCGCTTGATGGCGCCCAGGTCATACTGGTTGCGCGTGCCGAGTTCCTCGGGCCAGCGGCCAAGTTCGCGATCCTGCCAGGCCGAATACGCCAGGAAGGCCGTCTTGCTCGGCTTGTAGCCGTAACGCAGCGTATAGAACAGGTTGAAGTCCTGCAGCTCGTAGGGCCCGATTCTATCCTGCGTGCTTTGCGCCGGCTTGTCGTCGTGTCCTCCCCCTTGGGGGCCGCCCGGCACCAGCTCGGGGCTGATCTCGGTATCGAGGATGTCGATCAGCACCTGCGCATCGCCGCCCACCACGGCGCCGGTCTCGGCCACCCAGCGCACCAGGTAGGAAATCAGGGTCTTGGGCACGCTGGCATTCACATTGTAGTGCGACATATGGTCGCCCACGCCGTAGGTACACCAGCCCAGCGCCAGCTCGGACAGGTCGCCGGTGCCGATCACGATCCCGTTATGGAAGTTCGCCAGCCGGAACAGGTGATTGGTGCGCTCGCCCGCCTGCACGTTTTCGAACGTGATGTCGTATTCGGCCTTGCCCTCGATGTAGGGGTGGCCCAGGTCCTTGAGCATCTGGATGCAGCTCGGGCGGATGTCGATCTCCTGCGCACTGCAGCCGACCGCCGCCATCAGGTCGCGCGCCTGCTTCAGCGTGCGGCCGCTGGTGGCAAAGCCAGGCATCGTATAGGCCAGGATGTTGGTACGCGGCAGGCCGAGGCGGTCCATGGCCCTGGCGCACACCAGCAGCGCATGGGTCGAATCGAGGCCGCCCGACACGCCGATCACCACCTTCTGGATGCCGCTCGAGGACAGGCGCTGGATCAGGGCTTGCACCTGGATGTTGTAGACCTCCGTGCAGCGCTCGTCGCGCCGCGCACGGTCGGCCGGCACATACGGGAACCTTTCGATGGCTCGTTCGAGCGGCAGGGTGCGATCGAGCGGCAAATCGAGCTCGAACCCGATCACGCGAAAGTTCGCCACTTCACCGGCATGGCGCCGCACCGACTGGGCGAAGGTGGTCGCCTTCATGCGCTCGGTCGACAGGCGATCGAGGTCGACGTCGGCGTAGATGATGTGCGAGTCGTCGGAAAAGCGCTCGGACTCGGCCAGGAGCTCGCCCTTCTCGTAGATCAGCGACTGGCCGTCCCAGGCCATGTCGGTGGTCGATTCGCCGCGCCCGGCCGAGGTGTACAGATAGGCCGCCATGCAGCGCGCCGACTGCTGGCCGACCAGCTGGTGGCGGTATCCGCTCTTGCCCACCACGACATTCGAGGCCGACAGGTTGACCAGCACCGTGGCGCCGGCCAGCGCGGCGAACGAGGACGGCGGCACCGGCACCCAGACGTCCTCGCAGATCTCCACGTGGAAGCGCAAGAGCGGCAGGTTGGCGACCTCGAACAGCAGGTTCGGGCCGAACGGCACGGGCGCGCCGAACAGGTCGACTTGGTCCACCGCCGCGCAATCGGCGGGGGTGAACTGCCGGGATTCGTAAAACTCGCCATAATTAGGCAAGAAACTCTTTGGCACCACGCCCAGCACCTTGCCGCCCGCGACCACGACGCCGCAATTGAACAGCATGTGGTTCACGCGCAGCGGCATGCCGATGACCATGGCCAGCGACAGCGTTCTTGACTCCGCAATGATGGCGTTCAAGCCGTCGAGGCAGGCGTCGAGCAGCGCGCGCTGGTGGAACAGGTCGTCGCAGGTATAGGCGGACAGGCCCAGTTCCGGGAAAGCGACCAGGGCCGCGCCCTTGTCGTTAGCCTGGCGCGCGAGCAGGATGGTCTGCTCGACGTTATAGGCCGGGTCGGCGATGCGCACGCGCGGAATGGCCACCGCGACGCGGGCGAAGTGGTGCGAATAGAGATTGAAGAATCGGCTGTTCATGGTGGTATCGTTCGCAATATGGCAAGCGCCTGGCTCCGCCCGCCGGCATGCACTTCGTCTTAATGGAAGCAATTTTGAATTATCGCACGCATATCGTTTCCGACTTGTCCGAAGTCGGCCAATCCAGCTGGGACGCACTGGTGCTGGCACAGTCGGCGCCGACACCTTTCCTCTCCTATGCTTTCCTGCATGCCCTGCACGCCTCGGGCAGCGCCTCTCCCGAGACGGGCTGGCAGCCGCAATTCGTGCTGCTGTACGACGATCAGGATGCGCTGGCGGCCGCCCTGCCCCTGTACGTCAAGGGCCACTCGTATGGCGAGTACGTGTTCGACTGGGCCTGGGCCGACGCCTACGGGCGCCATGGGCTCGCCTACTACCCCAAGCTCCTGAGCGCCATCCCGTTCACGCCGGTGGCAGGCGGCCGCCTGCTGGCGCGCGATGCGCAGGCGCGCGCGGCCCTGGTCGACGTGCTGCGCGCCACCCAGCAGGCGACCGAGGTCTCCTCGACCCATGTGCTGTTCCCGCCCGAGGAAGAAGCCGCGCTGCTGGCCGACGCCGGCTTCCTGCTGCGCAGCGGCGTGCAATTCCACTGGCTGAACCAGGGCTACCGCAGCTTCGACGAGTTTCTCGCCACGCTCGAGCAAAAGAAGCGCAAGAACATCCGCGCCGAGCGGCGCAAGGTGGCCGGTGCCGGCGTGACCATGCGCCGGGTACGCGGCATCGAGGCCACGCGCGAGGACTGGGTACTGTTCAACCGCTGCTACCGCAACACCTACCGCGAGCACCACTCCACGCCCTATCTCAACCTCGATTTCTTCCTGCGCATCGGCGCGGCGATGCCCGACAATATCCTGCTCGTGATCGCCGAGAAGGAAGGCCGGCCGATCGCCGCATCGCTGGTGATCCACGACCGGGACACGCTGTATGGCCGTTACTGGGGCGCGCTCGAACACGTGCCCTGCCTGCACTTCGAGGCCGCCTATTATCAACCGCTGGAGTTCTGCATCGAACAGGGCATCGCGACCTTCGAAGGCGGCGCCCAGGGCGAGCACAAGATGGCGCGCGGATTCCTGCCGACCCGCACCTGGTCGGCGCACTGGCTGGCGCATCCGTCGTTCGCGGATGCGGTCGAGCGCTTCCTGGAGCGCGAAGCGGGCGGGATCGACGACTATATGGACGAGCTGAACGAACGGAATCCGTTTCGCGAGCGCAGCGGAGGCAAATAATCCCTGAAGCCGGGATTTGACTGGCAGGTCAGCCGCATGATGTAGTATTTACATTTCTATTTAGATACAAGTCGTGCGCCCATCCGATCGGCCAGCCAGCCCATGAATCCACTTACTATCCTGCTGCGCCTGTTGGCTGCCCTGGCGATGGCGGCCGCCTTGCTCGCGCAACCGGCGAGCGCACGCGGCTTGAAGGACTATCTGCATACTGTCTGGACCCCGCAAAACGGCGCGCCGGCCGACATCATGAGCATGGCGCAAACCACGGACGGCTGGCTGTGGCTAGGCAGCAGCGATGGCCTGGTCCGTTTCGACGGCGTGAATTTCGAAGCGTACGCGCCGCCAGGGCATCCCGAACTCGCGCACATGCGGGTGGTCGAAATGCACGCTGCCGATAATGGCGACCTGTACGTTTCCTATTTTCCGACCGAGGTTGTCATACTGCGTCGCGACGGCAGCGTCGATCGGCTTCCGGCCCCAGCCGAACACCGGCGAATTCCGCCGCTGGCAATGGTCGTCGACCACGACGGCAGCCTGTGGACGATCGGCCATGGCATCCGCCATTTTTCTAAAGGAAAGTGGACCACGGTCGAAGACGGTGCAGCATGGATCGAAGACGACTTCTACAGCATGCTGCTCGACCAGGAGGGACGGCTGTGGGCGGCTGCGCCAACCGGCATCTGGCTCCTGGACCGTGGTCGTGGCCGCTTCAACAAGGTGTCCGACCAGCGCGGCGGGCTGGCCACCACGCCCGTCGGCGAGGTGTGGCTGCTCGGCGCCGGCGGTTCCCGCTCGCAGCGCCTGGCCAGGGCCGGGTCCAACAAGGCAAGGCCGGCGCGCGCTGGCGCGGTCGTCTCCCGCCTCGCCGGACAGATTTCCGCGGATGGCACGCTGTGGTCGCTGGCTTGCCCCGATTTGTGTGCCTGGTCCACGATGTGAGCGACCATCCCGGTGGGGTGGTCCCGGCGAGCGATGCCGACGAACGGGTCGCCGGCGCGGACGGGGCCGCTGGGCAGGAATACGTTGGCATCCTCGAGGACCGCGAGGGCAATATCTGGATTCACGCGCAGAATGGCTTGAACCAGTTCCGCCCCAAGCGCTTCCTGGTGCCGGCGCCCAGGCTGGACCTTACCAATTACTTCTACAGTGCGGCGGCCGATGGTGGAGACAACGTCTGGGTTGCCGAGAGGAAGAGCGGCAGATTGTGGCGCCTGGGCCCGGATGGCGAGCCGGTCGTGGTTCCCGGGAAGCCGGTCCATATGCTGGCAAGTGGCCGCGACGGCAGCCTGTTAAAGGCGGACACACGCAGCATCACGCGTGTGCTTGGCGACGCGATCGAGACGATCCCCCTGCCGCCGGGACCGGACGGAAAACCTGTCGACCGTGAGCTGTTCGGACTACTCGACGATGGCAAGCGAATCTGGACCGCGGCGGCCGATGTCGGCGCGATCGCCTGGTCGGATGGCGCCTGGCGCGCTAGCGCCGACCTCGGGCTGCCCAAAGGGATCTATTTTTCCCAGGCGGCCGGACCAGGGCAGTTGTGGCTAGTGCTCTACACCGGCGAGTTGCTATTCCATGACGGCGTCACGCGCGCCCGTTACGCCACCACGCCGGTCGGCACCGTGACCGGCATCTTCCCCGGCCGGCAACTGGTCGTCGCCGGTTCCGATGGTTTGGCGGTTCTCAAGGACGGCAGGCTGCAGCGCGTAGGCGCCGCCGATCCCAATGCGCTGCGCGGGATCTCGGGCATTGCCGTCACCGCCGACGGCGACCGCTGGCTCAATGGTGTCGGCGGCGTGGTAAGGGTGCGCGCGTCGGACTGGCAACAGGCGCTCGAGTATCCCGATCGCCTGCTGCGCCATGAGCTGTTCGGCACCAGCGATGGCTATCCCGGCCGCGCCAGCATCGTCTGGCGCAGCCCGACTGCGATCAGCGCCGACGGCCGCCGCATCTGGTTCGTCGGGACCGGCGGCATCGTCGGCCTGGACAGCGCCGACCTGCGCCGCAACGGCGCGCCGCCGCGACCAGTGGTGCTCGACGTCAGCACCGACGGCACCCGCTTCGACGTCTCCGGCCACCTGCAACTGCCGCCGGGATCGCAGAACTTCCGGGTGCGCTTTACCGCGCCGTCGCTGCGCCATCCCGAGCGCACCCGTTTCGAGTTCCGTCTCGATGGCGTCGAGAATGGCTGGCGCGACGCCGGGCACCTGCGCACCACGTCGTACACCAACGTCGGTCCAGGCTCCTACGTGTTCCGGGTGCGTGCATTCAATGAAGATGGCGTGGCTAGCAAGCAAGACGCCGCCGTCAGCATCGACATCGAACCGACACTGGTGCAAAGCCTTCCGTTCAGGCTCGCCATGGCTGCCTGCCTTGCTACCCTGCTCGTCATGCTGTACCGGCTGCGCGTGCGCTACCTGACGCGCCGGATCGTCGAGCGGGTCGGGATCAAGACCGCCGAGCGCGAACGCATCGCGCGCACCCTGCACGACAGCTTCCTGCAATCGATCTACGTGCTCATGCTGCGCCTCAGGAAATTCACGACGAAGCTACCCGAGCAGGATGGCACGCGCCAGGAACTGCAGGCGATACTCGATGACGCCAGGAAGGCCATCGACGAAGGACGGGACGAGGTGCACGAGCTGCGCGCCGTGCGAACCGTGGAAGAGATCGTGCGCGAATGTGCAGAAGGCCTGCGCCTGCTGCACCCGCAGGTCGACGTCGAACTACGCGCCGATGGCGCGCCGCCTGGCCTCGACCAGCGCCTGGTCGACGAGGCCGGCGCCATCGCCTGCGAAGCGCTGCGCAACGCCTTCACGCATGCGCAGGCAAGCCGCATCGTCGTGACGATCGGTCATGGCAAACACGCGTTATCGGTGGTCGTGGAAGACGACGGCCGGGGAATCGAGCGGGAAGTGATTGATGCCGGGCGCCGCGACGGCCACTGGGGCCTGGTGGGGATGAGGGAGCGTGCTACGCGCATCGGTGCGCGACTGGACCTGCGCAGCGATACCGGCAATGGCACGGCGGTGAAACTCAGCGTGCCCTTGCCGCAGATGGCTGCTTAGTTCCAGCCGCCGGCGTTCAACCGGTATTCCACTTGGTAAGGCTGGGCAACTTGCGCTTGCTTGCGCATGACGTTCCTGGCGCGGCTGCCGGCGGCAGCGACGAGGGCATTGATGATCTTGTTCACGTTCGACTCCTTGATTGCACCGCCGACAATGGCGGCCCTATGATTACGACTGCTATGCAACCGTTATATAGGCGACCCAGGTGAACTTCCAATTCTGAGTGGCAATATCAGACATCAGCCTCGTGAATATTAATCGAGCTGCCTCCCTAGCCAGCTATGGATCCCGTCAAGCGAACGGAATTCGGATACCGAACGGCAGGCGATTCCAGGGTGGCGCGATTGCAACATGCGCGCCAGCGCGGCGCCTGGCCCGAGCTCGAGCGCGACCGTGACGCCGGCCTCGACGCAGGCATCCATGCACTCGCGCCAGAGAATCGGTTCAGCGATCTGTCGCGGCAGGTCGCGCATTGCCTGCTTGGCATCGTGGACCGGTTCGGCCGAGATGCCGGACAAGACCGGGAACGCCGGGTTCGACCAGCGCTGGCCTTCGAGCACTGCGGCAAACGCCGCCACCGCGCCCTGCAACAGCGGTGTGTGCGAGGCCACGGCGACCGGCAGCAAGGTCGAGCGTCCGCCCGCCGCCAGGGCCGCCTCGGCCAATGCCTCACCTTGGGCGGCCGGACCGCCAGCCACCAGCGCATCGTCGCCGGTCACGATCGCGGCATGAAAGCCGAAACGGGCCAGCAGCGCATCGACGCTCCCATCGGGCATGCCGGACAGCGCGACCATCGCCTGCGCCGGCCCGCCCTCCAGGCAGGCATCCATCAATCGCGCGCGCTCGATGGCCAGCTTGACCGCATCGCCAGCATCGAGTGCCCCGGCGACGCCATAGGCCGTCACCTCGCCAATGCTGTAGCCGGCGACCAGCGCCGGTTCAGGGAGCGATGCACGCAGCGCGGTCCACGTCGCCAGGCTGGCCGCCACGATCGACGGCTGGGCAATGCGGTTGGCGAAACGCTCCTCGCCCTCGACCGACGCGCGCAGCGGCGGGCCGATGACCGGATCGCCGAACCAGTCGTCCAGCAGCCGGCTGGTGCCAGGGTCGAGGCGCGCCAGCTCGAACATGCCGGCATGCTGGGCGCCCTGGCCCGGGCACAGGATGGCAAGTCGGCCCGCCATGCTAGCTGACGGTCGCGGCCTGCAGCAGGCAGGCCGCGCCCAGGAGGTCGGCCGCGCCGCCCGGCGACAGGCGCGCCGCGACGAAGGTCCGGTGGCAGGCCAGCGCCCGCGCTTCCCAGTCCGGACAGGCGCTGCCGCCGCGGGCGACGAAGGCACGCGCCTGGCGCCGCACGGTCTGCGCACCGTCGGCTCCACCGCGGTGGTAGACATTGGTGTCGCTGATGTGAGCCATCAGCGCGAACAGCGCATCGATGCGCGCCTCGCGCATGCCGCGGCCAGCAGCCAGGGTGCGGCGCAGCGCCGGCAGGCCGATGTGGAAGACCGACGGGAAGCCGAGCGCGCCTTCGTCGCGCGCGCCGCTGGCGGCGTAGCGGCGCAGGGCCTGGGCGCCGTGCGAGCAGGCGCCGGCATCCACGCTATGCGCGCCCAGCTCGCGGCCCCAGCACTGGCGCAGCATGGCCTGCACCGCATGCGCCGTCAGCGCCATGCCGCTGGCCTGGCAGCGCCCGATCGCCGCGCACAGCATGCCGAGGCAGAAAATGGCGCCGCGATGGGTGTTGATGCCGGCGGTGGCGCGCAGCATGCGGGCCTCGGCCTCGATGCCCAGCCGCTTGAGCACGTGGAATGGTGCATCCGCCATGCCGGCCTGCGTGATCTCCGAAAAAAAGCGGCGCAGCGTGAACAGGCTGCGGATAAAAGTTTCGGCCGTCATGTCGGCGTGGCTGCCGTTGTCTACCAGCGAGACCAGGCCCGGCTTCGGATACAGCGCCAGTTCTGCGTACAGGCTGCGCACGGCCAGGCGCGCGATGCGCCCGGCGAAGGCGCGCTCGCTCGTCTTTGCGGCGCGGCGCACCACCGGCGTCGGTTGCAGGGCAATCAGTTCGGGCACGTTTCTTCCTCCAGCGTCGCGATCAGTTCTTCGGGCAGCACCAGCGCGATCCGGGTCAGCCCCTTGGTCAGCACGCGCGTGCCCGGCGCGCCGGCATAGGCCGCGCGCAGCTCCTTCCACGCGACAGCACGGCCGTCGGGGAATACCACCTCGCCATCGAGCGGCAAGATGCCCGCGTGCCAGGCCAGCAAGTCCAGTCCCTTCATCAACTGGCGGCGGCTGGTCGGTTGCAGCAGCACGTCGATATCGGAATGCGGGGTCAGGTAGTACTGGCCGGTCAGCGCCGCCAGCGCCACCGAGCCGTAGACCGCCAGGCCCACGCCGGCTTCCGCGGCCTGGCGCTCCAGCAGGGCCAGGCTGTCGCGCCACTGCTCCGGCACCGCGTCCAGCGCCGCGACCAGCGGCAAGGCACGCGTGCGGCGCTTGACGTCGGACAGCTCGACCCGGCAGCCCACCTTCAGCTTGCCGCCGTCCTCGATCCGCGGCGGCAACGGAAAGCCGATCGCGACCTCGTTAGGCGCCAGGTCGACTTCGGCGCGCCGCACGATGGCCGGCCAGCCGTTGTCGCGCCAGCGGTCGAGCGCCGCCAGCGCCGCCGGCGGCGCATGCGCGCGCACCTGTTGCCAGCCGCGGCTCGTCAGCCAGACCAGGTCATGCCGCGCGAACATGGCCGCCTGCCCTCACTGCGTCGGCCACCGGCTGCGCCAGCATGCGTCCGCCGCGCTCGCGTCCCAGCGCCATGCGCCGGTCTTCGTCGCGGGCTTCACCCAACGCGCGCACCAGCTGGCCGGCGAGGTCGTCTTCCCAGATGCCGTGCAGGCCGCCCATGCGCAGGTAGTTCTCGGGCCCTGGCGCGAATACCGGATTGTCCCTGGCCAGCTCGGTCAGGCGCTCCTCGGGCACCTTGGTGATGCGCGCCATCGCCGGGAGCCCCATCACGCGGATGGTCGACTGCGGCAGCGCATAGCAGGCGCTCGCGATCAGGCCACTGGTGATGAAGCCGCCCGACAGCGCCTGGTCGTACACCAGGCCGATCACCGTATGCCCGTGGCGCCGCGCCAGGTCGACGCACTTGCCCAGGTGGGCCATATAGCTGTTGATGCCCAACATCTCGTCGCGGTGGCGCAGGCGCTGGCCTTGCGTGTCGACCAGGATCAGGATCGGCCGGCCGGGATGCTCCTGCACGGTCTTGAGGATCGCCTGCGCCTGGGCCAGCGCGATCTCGATGCCGATCGGTGTGTGGCCGGTGGTGCCGATCACGGCGACCGGCTTGCCGTCGACCTGCGCGCTGCCGGACAAGAAATTATCGCGTTCGACGATGTCGTGACCGCCGGGGAACAGCTGGGTTGCCAATAACTGCCAGTCCATCATCTTGCTCCCGTGTTGGCTGCCACGCGGTGCCGCGCCGCCAGTTCGAGGAAAGCGTCGGCCTCCAGCATCGGCACCTTTGCCGGTTCCGGTATGCCGAGTTTTTTCCAGACGTCCATCGGTTCCGCCAATCCTTCGGCGTCCGACAGGCGCCGCGCCAGCATGGCCTGCTCGGCCAGCAGCCCATCCAGGGTCAGGCGCACTTCGCCGCCACGCGCATCAAAGATGGCGTCGATCGCCGCCTGGCGGAAGGCGCTCGACTCGTCCGCCACCAGCACCTGGCAATCGCCCAGCAGGTAGCGGTGCTTGCCGCCCGTGGTGCGCCAGACCAGCGCGCGGTCGCGCGAGTCGAATTCTTCGACGCCGTTGGCGGTCTCGATCACCTCGGGGCCGGACATGGCCAAGCGCCCTTCTTCGGACATGATGACGGTATTGGCGCAGCGCGCCGCGATGCCCATGCCGCCGAAGCAGCCGTTGGCGCCGCCCACCACCGCCACCACCGGGATCCCGGCGGCGCGCACGTCGAGCATGGCGCGCATCACCTCGGACACCGCGATCAGGCCGGCGTTGGCCTCGTGCAGGCGCACGCCCCCCGATTCCAGCAGCAGCAGCACCGCGTGCGCGTTCTCGTCGATCGCGCGGCGCAGCATGCCCACCAGCTTGGCGCCGTGGACCTCGCCCACCGCGCCGCCCATGAAGCCGCCCTCTTGCGCGGCGCCGAACACCAGCTTGCCATCGAGCTGGCCGCGACCGACGACGACGCCGTCGTCGAACGACACCGGCGCATCGAGCTGGGCCAGGTGCGGGCTTGCCACGCGTTCGCTCGGCGGCAAGAATTCTTCAAAACTGCCGGCGTCGAAGATGGCCGGGATGCGCTGGCGCGCCGTCAATTCCTGGTAGCTGCTCATGGTTGTCCTCCGGTGAGCGACTCTACCGCCTGGTCCAGCCGCAGGCTGACCACGGCCGGCGTGGCGCCCATGTCGTTGATGCTGATGCGCGCGTCGGCGAGACTCCAGCGATCGTGGAAATCGGCCATCACGGCCTGCCAGGTGGCGCCGAAGCCGACGGCCGCGGTGCGTACCTCGATCTCGCACGCGCCCTGCATGGGCGACGGCTCGATCAGTACTTCGAGATTGCCCGAGCCGACCACGCCCACCAGCTGCGGCATGCCGGCCAGCGAACGCTTGCCCTGCTCGAAACGGTATTTCAACGTTTCCATATTGTTTCCTCGTTGACCTCGGATGGCCCCTGTTACCAGTTCCTGAAGCGCTTCGGCGGGTCGTACAGGCCGCCGGAAGCGCGCACCAGGCCTTTCATGTTCTTGGCGGCCAGCAGGTCGCGGGTCGCCATGCGCTTGTCGATGCCCAGGTCTTCGGGGCGTTTGACGATGCCCCGGTCGCGCAGGTTCTCGACCATGCGTTTGTCGCGGCCCATGCCGACCGGCGTATAGCCGGCCACGCCGCGGATCGCCTGCTCGCGTTCTTCGTCGCTGCGGCACAGCAGCAGGTTGGCGATGCCCTCCTCGGTCAGGATGTGGGTGACGTCGTCGCCATAGATCATCACCGGCGGGATCGCCATATTCGCCTGCTCGGCCAGCTGCCAGGCGTCGAGTTTTTCCACAAAAGCCGGCGCCATGTGCTCGCGGAAGGTCTCGACCATCTGCACCACCAGCTTCTGCCCGCGCGGGATCGTGTTGCGGCCCGCGCGCGCCTGCTCGCCGGCTTTCAGCCAGGCCTTGCTCGGATGGCGGCGGCCGCGCGCGTCGGCGCCCATGTTCGGTGCGCCGCCAAAACCCGCGATGCGGCCCAGGGTAGCGGTCGACGAATTGCCCTGCAAGTCGATCTGCAAGGTCGAGCCGATGAACATATCGCAGGCATAGTGGCCGGCCGCCTGGCAGAAGGCGCGGTTGCTGCGCATCGAGCCGTCCGGGCCGACGAAGAACACGTCCGGCCGCGCGCTGATGTATTTTTCCATGCCCAGCTCGGAGCCGAAGGAATGCACCGACTCCACGAAGCCGGCTTCGATCGCCGGGATCAGGGCCGGGTGCGGGTTCAGCGCCCAATGGCGGGCGATCTTGCCTTTCAGGCCAAGGTCGGCGGCATAGGTCGGCAGCAGCAGCTCGATGGCGGCGGTGTCGAAGCCGATGCCGTGATTGAGGCGCTCGATCTCGTACTCGGCATAGATGCCCTTGATCGCCATCATCGCCATCAAGACCTGGATCTCGGAGATCTGGGCTGGATCGCGCGTGAACAGCGGCTCGATATAGTACGGGGTCGGCGACTGCACCACGTAGCCGACCCAGTCGCCCGGAATGTCGACCCGCGGCAGCTTGTCGACCACCTGGTTGACCTGGGCGATCACGATGCCGCTTTTAAAGGCCGTGGCTTCGGCGATCGCCGGCGTGTCTTCGGTATTCGCGCCGGTGTACAGATTGCCCTCGCGGTCGGCCATCTCGGCCGCCACCAGCGCCACGCGCGGCGTCAGGTCGATGAAGTAGCGCGCGAACAGCTCGAGGTAGGTGTGGATCGCGCCGATATTGAGCTTGCCGCTCTGGGCCAGCTTGGCCAGGCGGCCGGCCTGCGGGCCCGAGAACGAGAAGTCGAGCTTCGAGGCGATCCCCTTGTCGAACACGTCCAGGTGCTCGGGCAATGACAGTACCGACAGCAGCATGTGCAGGTCATGCACGCGGCCGGTATCGACTTTGGTGAGTGCCTTGCCCAGGAAATCGGCCTGCTTCTGGTTATTGCCTTCGAGGCAGACCCGGTCGCCCGGCTCCAGCACGGCGTTGAACAGCTCGACGATGTGCGAGGCCTGGACGATCTTGCCGTCCAGCGCCCCGCCGAGCGCCGCCTGGACCCGCGCCAGGCGCTCGCTGCGGTTGCGTTGCTGGTTGGTCCAGCGGCCTTCACTGTGATTCATGAGAGTTCCCGTTATTGCAAAATATGTGTGCCTGTCTTAGAACACCACGAACAGCACCCACAGCACGACCGGCGCCACCAGGGTAACGATACCGCCATAGATCATCAGCTGTCGCAGGAATACGTCGCGATCGATGCCCTGGGCGCTGGCCAGGACCAGTGCGCCATTGGTCGAGAACGGGCTGACGTCGACGATGGTCGACGCAACCGCCATGGCAGCGATGAAGCCGATCGGGTCGACGCCGGTGCCCGAGGCCAGGAACGGCACGGCCAGCGGGATCAGGGAGCCCAGCACGGCGGTCGACGAAGCGAAGGCCGAGACGACGGCGCCGACGAACAGCAGCAGCAGGGCCACGGTCAGCGGCGACGCCAGGCTGGCGGCGCTGTCGCCGACCCAGGTGATGGTGCCCATCTTCTGCATCACACCGACATAGGTACTGACCCCGACGATCAGCATGATCTCGGGCCACGACACCTGGCCGATGGCGCGCTTTTGCACCTGCGGCGACAGGATCGAGATCAACAGGCCGATGGTGATGGCGACGAAGCCGATGTCGAGCTTGTATAGCAGGGTCAGCACGGCCAGCGCGACCAGGCCGACCACGGTGAACATCTGGTGGAAGGTCGGGCCTTCATTCAGGTCGACCGCGGCGTTGCCGGCGGCCCTGCCCGCAGTGTTCCCAACTGCGGTGGCGCCCACGGCGCCGACGGCCGCGCTCGAGCGCTCCCTGGTCAGGCGCTCTTCACTGCCCGCTTCATTCTCGGCGTCGCCGTAGATCTGCGGGCCTTGCGCCGCCACCGCCACCGGCGGGCCGAAAGGCGAGACCGGCAGGCCCTTGCCCGAGCGCTCGGCCTTCGGCACCTGCTGGCGCATCAGCTTGGCGCCACCGAACACGAAGAACAGCAGCACCGACACCGCCAGGTTCACGCCCAGGCTGGTGAAGGCTGTGGTCAGTGGCGAAATCGGCAGCCCCGCCTCCATCACGACCTTGTTGGTGATGCCGCCATAGATGCTGATCGGCGAGAAGCCGCCGCCCTGGGCGCCGTGGATCACCAGCAGGCCCATCATGAGCGGGTTGATCTTGTACTTGGCGGCGAAGCCGAGCGCGATCGGGGCGATGATCGCGACCGCCGCAGGGCTCACCGCGCCGACCGAGGTGAGCAAGGCGGTGATCGCGAACATGACCCAGGGGATGGCCGCGATGCGCCCACCGACGGCGCGCACCGCGAGCCGCACCAGCCAGTCGATGGTGCCGTTGTTCTGGGCCTGGGCGAACAGGAAGGTGATCCCGACCAGGGTCAGGAACAGTTCGGCCGGATAGCCGGACATGATGGTCTTGGTTTCCATGCCGGCGATCAGGGTGCCGACCAGGAAGGCGCCAACGAAGGCAAGGACACCCATATTGATGGGCATGGCGGTGGCGATGACGAACATCAGCGCCAGTACGCAGATTGCAATGACATGAGAGGACACGGCGAGGCTCCTTCGAGGTGCGGCGCCGGCTCCAACCGGTGTTGCCGCGGGTGGTACGTCTCCAATGCATGATCCCGTGCGCGACCGCCTTCATGGGGGGCGACGGGCCGGGTCATGCTCTTTTTGTGCTCTTGCTAATTGTAGGTATGACGCCAAGGTAAACCCGATCGCCGCCGAGATCAATTACGCTCGATTGCCGATGTTTACTGTCAGCGAAAGTTTCGGCCCCGCACAGTGTGACCGCGAAACTTCGCTTGACCTTTTATTCAGTTTGCTCTTTAATTTCTGTATCAACAGAAATTACTGAAATCTATGAACTTGAGCGCCACCGAACAGAAATTCGTCCTCCACTGGGGAGAAATGGGAACCCGCTGGGGTGTCAATCGCACCGTGGCCCAGATCCATGCGCTGCTGTTCCTTACCCAGCAGCCGATGGCTGCCGAGACCATCGCCGAGACCCTGGGCGTGGCGCGCTCGAACGTCAGCACCAGCATCAGGGAGCTGCAGAGCTGGAGGCTGGTGCGCGTCAGCCATGTGCTGGGCGACCGGCGCGACCATTTCCTGGCCTTGCAGGACGTGTGGGAGATCTTTCGCATCATCCTCGAAGAGCGCAAGCGCCGCGAGATCGATCCGACCCTCTCCGTGCTGCGCGAATGCGCGATCGAAGGCGCGCAGGACGCCGAGCTCGATGACGAGGTACTGGCGCGCATGCAGGTCGCGCTGGATTTCCTCGAGATGTTCAGCGCCACCTTCCAGGATTACCAGCGCCTGCCGCCGGCGACGCTGCAGCGCATGCTCAAGATGGGCGGCAAGGTGGCGCGCTTCA
Source organism: Massilia sp. HP4 (assembly GCF_005222695.1). Classification (GTDB taxonomy): domain Bacteria; phylum Pseudomonadota; class Gammaproteobacteria; order Burkholderiales; family Burkholderiaceae_D; genus Telluria. Next base: position 226,852 of record NZ_STGG01000010.1, read on the forward strand.
TCGGCCCCAATGGAAAGGACAAGGCATGAACCGCACGCCAGGCTCACCCACCGTGTTCGATCCGGTCCAGCGCACCGTCCTGGTGACCGGCGCCACCGGCTTCATCGGCCAGACGCTGGTGCAGGCGCTGCTGGACGACGGTCACCGGGTGATCGCGCTGACCAGGGACACCCAGCGCGCGGGCCGGCTGTTCGATGGCAAGGTGCGCCCCATCGCCGCCATGGATGCGCTATCGGCCGACGAACAGGTCGACGTCATCGTCAACCTGGCAGGAAGCCGGATACTCGGGCAGCGCTGGACGGCGAGGCGCCGCGAGGCGCTGCGCGCGAGCCGCGTCGGGCTGACCGGCGCCGTGGTCGACTGGATCGCGCGTTCCCGCCACAAGCCGCGGCTGCTGCTCTCGGCCTCGGCGATCGGCTACTACGGCATCCAGGCGCCGGGCATCGATGCGCAGCTGACCGAGACGGCGCCGCCGCAGCCGATGTTCATGTCCGACCTGTGCCGCGAATGGGAAGATGCCGCTGCCGTCGCGACGCAGCATGGAGTACCCGTGGAGTGCATGCGCTTCGGCCTGGTGCTCGGGCGGCAAGGCGCGCTGCCGATGATGCTGCTGCCAATCCGGCTGGGCCTGGGCGGCCGGCTGGGCAGCGGGCGCCAGTGGCTGTCGTGGATCCATGTCGACGACGTCATCGGCGGCATCGCCCATCGCTGGCGCCATGCAATGACGCAGCCTTCCAGCGGCGCCAGTGCGAACGCCACCAATTTCACCGCGCCCGAACAGGTCATGCAGGCCGCGTTCAGCCAGGCCGCGGCGCGCGTCTGGAAACGCCCCTGTTTCTTGCCGACGCCCGCCTGGCCGCTGCGGCTCGCGCTCGGCGAGCAGGCCGACCTGCTGCTGGAAGGCCAGCGCGTAACGCCGGCGCGCCTGCAGCGCGAAGGCTTCGTGTTTCGCTATCCCGACCTGGCGGGGGCCTTGCGCAGCCTGCGCTGATCCGGGCTCAACGCGGCGCGTCAGGTGCCAGATGGCTGGTGCTTCAGCATCCGGCACACCGCCGCCAGCGCCAGCAGGTTCGGATCGCGTTCGCGCACCCGCAGGAAGGACAGGCCAATGGTCTGCTGCATGCGGTAATCCGCCTTCAGCGGGATCAGCTGCACCTTGTCGCCGAAGGCATTGCGCACCCGGCCCGGCAGCAAGGTATAGCCGATGCCGGCCGCGACCAGGTTCATCAGCGAGAAGATGTCGCCCACGCGGGTGACGATGGTCGGCGCATAGCCGGCGATGCGAAACGCTTCCTGGAAGCCCTTGAGGGTCACGAAACCGTCCTTCAGGCATACGAATTTCTCGGACGCGCACTGGCGCAGGTCGACTTCCTTCATGCCGGCATACGGCGAACCGGCCGGTGCGGCGAAGAAGACATCGTCTTCGAACAGCGCGATCGACTCGATCTCGGGATCGGAGTCGGGCATCCCCATCAGCGCGGCGTCGATCGCGTTCTGCTTGAGTTTATGCAGCAGGTCGGCGTTCGAGCCGAGCACCAGCTCGGTCTCGATTTCCTGTTTGCGCAGCTTGATGCCGATGATGACTTCGGGGATCGCCCCGGTGGTCAGCGAATACAGGGAGCCGATCCTGAGGTGGTCGGCCGAATAGCCGGCCGCCGAGCGGGTCGCGGCGATCCCGTCCGCCATCATCTTGACCACTTCACGGCTCACTTCGGCCAGCACCTGGGCCGCCTCGTTCGGGATCAGGTTGCGGCCCTGGAGGCTGAACAGCTGGCAGCTCATGCCTTCTTCGAGCGAATGCAGGGCCCGGTGCACGCTCACCGCGCTGATGTCGAGCATGCGCGCGGCGGCGTTCAGGTTGCCGCCTTCCATATAGGCCAGCAGGATCTCGAGTTTGCGGAACGTGATGTCGTCGCTGATCTGGCTGCGCATGGATGCCTTTACAAGTGTGAACTGTGCGAGGATACCGCGCTCTTCAATTCGGCGCCAATGCGCCCTGCATGCCATCCTGGACGAACAGGCCGGGCGAGCTGTCGGCATACTCGCGCAGCACGTCCCACACCACTTTCACACGGCGCAGGCGGTACAGGTCGGTCGGCGCCGCCAGCCAGAACGAACGCTCGGCCGAGAAACCCGGCAGCACCGGCACCAGCCGGCCGTCGCCCGGCACCGCATAGGGCGGCGCCATCATCAGCCCCATGCCGAGCGAGGCCGCCTCGATCTGCGCCGTCATGCCCGAGCAGCACATGCGGCGGCGCGGCGTGAAACCGAGTTCGTTCAGGTAGGACAGTTCGCGGCTGGCCAGCCGGTCCTGCACATAGTCGACGAAATCGTGGCGCGCCAGGTCGGCCTGCTGGCGGATCGGCGGATGGCGCGCCAGGTAGCCCGGGGACGCGTACAGGTAGAAGCGGAACGAGGCCAGCCGCGTCACCACATAGCGGCCGGTGGTGGGCGGATCGAGCATCACGCCCAGGTCGGCCTCGCGGTTGGCCAGGTTCGCGAAGCGCGGCAGCGCCAGCAAGTCGATCTGCAGGTCGGGATGCTGGTCGAGCAGGCCGACCAGCAAGGGCGCGACGACCTTGACGCCGAATACCTCGGGCACGCCGAGCCGCACCACGCCGTGGGCCGCGACTTCGGCGCCGCCGATCTGTTCGGCCGCAGCCAGCGCCGCCCCTTCCATCGCCTCGGCATGCGGCAGCAGGGCCAGGCCGACCTCGGTCAGCTCATACCCCTCGCGCGAGCGGTCGAACAGGGTCGCGCCGAGCTGGGTCTCGAGCCGGTCGATGCGGCGCGCGACGGTCGTGTGCTCGACGTCGAGGCGGCGCGAGGCGCCCGACAGCGTGCCCGCGCGGGCCAGCTCCAGGAAGAACCGCAGATCCGTCCACTCGGGCAGCGTATTCATGAGATCGCTTGTCAGATATCAAGATGACACATTGTGCACTCGTGCACATTCCTTCTGCAAGCAAATTACCGACGATCCCTGCGGCGCCGCTGAAATGGTGCAATGCGGCATCTGTCCCTAGGAAAGCTCACCACGAAGGCCGACAAGCGGGCCGGAAAGCGGGCTGTGCATTAATGCACAACGGGGTGGGCGATCGTTGACTATTCAAGCAAACCCGACCTTGGCACACTGGTTGGCATGCGCTCGATCGCACGGATGCCATACCAAAAAATGAGGAGACTAGAATGCGTCTGACCAGGAACAAGATGAAGCTGCTGAACCAGTCCGCCGCCGCCCTGCTGGCGCTGTCCGGCGGGACGATGGGCGTGGCCCAGGCCCAGGATGCGGCCGGCCCGTCGGCCACCCCAGCAGCAGCGTCGGCCGAGGAATCCGTGTCGAAAGTGGTCGTCACCGCGCGCCGGCGCGAAGAGACCCTGCAGGACGTCCCGGTCTCGGTCACCGCGTTCAGCGCCGACCAGCTGTCCAAGCAGGCCGTGCCCGACGTGACCGCCCTGGCCCTGGCGCTGCCCAACACGACCCTCAAAGCCTCGCGCGCCACCAACAGCACGCTGACCGCCTTCATCCGCGGCGTCGGCCAGGCCGACCCGCTGGCCGGCTTCGAATCGGGCGTCGGCATCTATATCGACGACATCTACCTGGCCCGCCCGCAGGCGGCGGTGGCCGACATCTACGACGTCGAGCGCATCGAAGTGCTGCGCGGCCCCCAGGGCACGCTGTACGGCCGCAACACCATCGGCGGCGCCGTCAAGTACGTGACCCGCAAGCTGGGACCGCAGCGCGACGTGCGCGTGCGCGCCACGGTCGGCGAATACGGGCAAAAGGAAGCGGTGGTCACCGCCAGCACGCCGCTGACCGACACCGCCCGCGTCGGCGCCACCTTCGCCCGCTTCAAGCGCGATGGCTTCGGCGACAACCTGTACACCGGCAAGGGCAACTACGACAAGGACGTCACCGCCGGCCGCGTCTCGGCCGAATTCACGCCGAACCAGGACCTGTTCATCCGACTGGCCGGCGACTTCACGCAAGACGATTCGAATCCCAAGAACGGCCACCGCCTGATCGTCGGCCGCACCAGCGGCGCCCCGATCCTGGAAGACGTGTTCGACACCCGCGGCAATCTTACCAAGGCACTTGGCCACGACCAGGAAGTACGCGCCTACGGCGGTTCTGCCACCATCGAATACACCGTGAACAGCGAGTGGAGCGTCAAGTCGATCACGGCCGCACGCCGCGACAAATCGTATGCCCCGATCGACTTCGACGCCCTGCCCGTGGTCGACATGGAAGTGCCGGCGCTGTACACCAACCGCCAGTTCAGCCAGGAACTGCAAGTGACCTACAACGGCCCGCGCCTGCAGGGCGTGGCCGGCGTCTATTACATGGACGCCAACGCCTTCAACAAGTTCGACACCATCCTGGCCGGCGCCGTGCCGACCTCCACCTACACGATGGGCGACATCGACACGAAAGCCTGGGCCGCCTACTTCGACGGCAGCTACAACCTGACCGACACCGTGAGCCTGTCGCTGGGCGGCCGCTACACGGTCGACAAGCGCGAGGCCGACGTGCTGCGCCAGATCTATTTTGGCCTGGCCGGCTCGCCCGACATGGGCAATCCGGGCGCGATCCTGTTCCGCACCGACACCGACCTGCGGGGCGGCATGCTCGAGCGCGAGGACAAGAAGTTCACGCCGCGCGTGGCCGTCAACTGGAAGATGAACCCCGCCCACAATGTGTATGCCTCGTACTCCGAAGGCTTCAAGGGCGGCGGCTTCGATCCGCGCCTGAACGTGGTCGGCACCCGCATCCCGCTCGAGACGGCGCGCGCCGGCTATGCGCCCGAGACCATCGAGACCTATGAGCTGGGCCTCAAGTCGGCCTTCAACGGCGGACGCATCACGACCAATGCCGCCGTGTTCTACAGCGACTACGCCGATGTGCAGATTCCCGGCTCGGTGGCGATCGACTCCGACGGCGACGGCCGCGACGACAGCTTCGCCGGGGTGACCACCAATGCCGGCAAGGCCGAGATCAAGGGCGTCGAGCTGGAAGCGATCGCCAACATCACGCCCAACTTCATGCTGGCGGGGATGTACAGCTATATCGACGCCAAGTACAAGGAATACATCGTGGCGGGCGTGAACGTGGCCGACCAGCGCATCTTCCAGAACACGCCGAAGAATTCGGCCAACCTGCGCGCCAACTACGACATCCCCATGCCGATCATGGGCCACAACGGCCGCATCTCGCTGATCGGCAGCTGGTCGTACAAGGGCGCGACCGCCCAGTTCGAGACGCCGTCGATCCTGGACCAGGAGTCGTACCGGATCTGGGACGCGTCGATCGTCTGGACCCGCCAGGACGGCAAGGTGCGCGCCGGCCTGCACGGCAAGAACCTGGGCGACGAGCATTACAAGACCGCCGGCTATCTGTTCCCGACCCTGGGCAACGAAGGCACGCTGACCGCCTTCTACGGCAACCCGCGTACGGTCTCGGCCACCCTGGAGCTGCGCTTCTGACCCAGCAAACGGCACGGACGGTCATCGTCCGTGCCAAGGACCACTGAAGGATTCATCGAGCGTGTCGATCTTCTCCCCGATTACCTACACCAGCAGCGACGGACTCGCCCTGTATGCGCGTGACTACCACGGCGCCGGCGGGCCGGCCCGCCTCCCGGTCATCTGCATCCACGGCCTGACCCGCAACTCGCTCGACTTCGACGAACTGGCGCCGCAGATCGCAGCCCTGGGCCGCCGCGTGCTGGCAATCGATGTGCGCGGCCGCGGCCACTCGGCGCGCGACCCGAACCCGGCCAACTACACGCCACTGGTCTACGCCGCCGACGTGGTGGTCCTGATGCACGCGCTGGGCATCGCGCGCGCCGTCTTCATCGGCACCTCGATGGGTGGCCTGATCACGATGACCCTGGCGGCCCAGCGCCTCGACCTGGTGGCCGGCGCGGTGCTGAACGACATCGGCCCGGTGCTGTCGCCGCGCGGCCTCGCGCGCATCGCCGGTTACGTCGGCAAGGCCGGCACCTTCGCCAACTGGAACGAGGCCAGATGCCATGTCCGCGACATCAATGCCTGCGCCTTCCCCGACAACCCGGAGTCGGAATGGGACAAATGGGCCCAGCGCGCCTTCGAACAGCGCGACGACGGCCTGTTGTGCGCCCGCTACGACCCGGGTATTGCCCACAGCCTGCAAAACGGTAGACTTCCCCCAACCTCGCTGGCGCTGCGCATGGCGTTCCGGCGCCTGACGCGGCACCGCCCCACCCTGATGATCCGCGGCGCACTGTCCGACCTGGTCGAAGCCGAGCAGGCGGCCTGGATGCGCAAGGCGGCGCCCGGCCTGGCCTATGCCGAAGTGCCGAACGTCGGCCATGCGCCGATGCTCACCGAACCGGAAGCCTTCGAGGCGATCGGCGCTTTCCTGGCGCGGGTCCCATAGATAAACAAGGAGACAAGCAATGCAGCATCTGATCAAACCCCTCGCCCTGTCACTGACCTTCGCCTTCGCGGCCGGCGCCGCCCCCGGTGCCCTGGCCCAGGGCAAGGACTTCAAGGTCGCCCTCATCGCCGGCAAGACCGGCATCATGGAATCGTATGCGCGCGAGACCGAGGCCGGCTTCATGCTCGGTCTCGAGTACCTGACGGGCGGCACCATGGCCATCAACGGCCGCAAGATCAAGGTGATCGTCAAGGACGACCAGAGCAAACCCGACCTGGGGCGTACCCTCCTGGCCGAAGCCTATGGCGACGACCGGGTCGACATCGCCGTCGGCACGACGTCGTCCGGTTCGGCGCTGGCGATGCTGCCGGTGGCGAAGGAATACAAGAAAGTGCTGATCATCGAGCCGGCGGTGGCCGACGCCATCACCGGCGACAAGTGGAACAAGTATATCTTCCGCACCGCGCGCAGCTCGATGCAGGATGCATTGGCCGCGGCCAGCACCTTGAAAGGCGGCAGCATCGGCTTCCTGACCCAGGACTACGCCTTCGGTCGCGATGCGATCAAGGCCGGCAAGGAAGCGCTGGCCGCCACCGGCAGCGGCGCCAAGGTGGTGCATGAAGAATACGCGCCGCTGGCGACGACCGACTTCACCGCCTCGTCGCAGCGCCTGTTCGACGCGCTCAAGGACAAGCCGCAGCCGCGCATCCTGCAGATCGTGTGGGCCGGCCCGAACCCGATGAACAAGATCGCCGACCTCAAGCCCGAACGCCACGGCATCGTGCTGTCCCCGGGCGGCAACATCCTGCCGGTGATGAAGACCTGGAAGAACTTCGCCGGCACCCAGGGCACGATTTACTATTACTACGACTTCCCGAAGAACAAGATGAACGACTGGTTCGTCAAGGAGCATACGAAGCGCTTCAAGGCGCCGCCCGATATGTTCACGGCCGGCGGCATGGCGGCGGCGGGCGCGGTGGTCGCGGCCTTGTCGAAGGTCCCGGACGGCAATGGCGACAAGATGGTGGCGGCGATGGAGGGCATGAGCTTCGAGACCCCGAAGGGCACGATGACGTTCCGCAAGGAAGACCACCAGGCGATCCAGCCGATGTACCACTTCCGTATCAAGAAGGACCAGAAGAGCGAGTGGGACCTGCTGGAACTGGTGCGCGAGATCCCCGCCAGCGAAATGCCGCTGCCGGTGAAGAACAAGCGCTGACATGACGGGCTCCACTCCACCGACGCCTTCGCTGTCGACCCGCGACCTGACCATCCGCTTCGGCGGGCACGTCGCGGTGAATGCGGTGACGGCGGATTTCCATCCCGGCACCCTGACCGTCATCGTCGGCCCCAACGGCGCCGGCAAGACCACCTACTTCAACCTGGTCTCGGGCCAGCTGGCGGCCAGCAGCGGCACGGTGGCCCTGCACGGCCGCGACATCACGCGCGATGGCGCGGCCAGGCGTACGCGGCTCGGCATCGGCCGCGCCTTCCAGCTGACTAACCTGTTCCCGCACCTGACGGTGATCGAGAACGTGCGCCTGGCGGTGCAGAGCCGCGCCGGCATGGGCCTGAACTTCCTGTCGATCTGGTCCAGCCACAAGGAGCTGATCGCGCGCGCCGAGCACTACCTGGAACGGGTGGCGCTGATGGGGCGGCGCGACATGTTCGTGGGCGCCCTGTCGCATGGCGACCAGCGCAAGCTCGAAGTGGCGATCCTGCTGGCGTTGGAGCCCTCCGTGATGATGTTCGACGAACCCACGGCCGGCATGAGCGTCGACGAAGTGCCGGTGGTGCTCGACCTGATCCGCCAGGTAAAGCTGGAATCGAACAAGACCGTGCTGCTGGTCGAGCACAAGATGGACGTGGTGCGCCAGCTGGCCGACCGCATCGTCGTGCTGCACAACGGCACGCTGGTGGCGGACGGCGATCCGCGCGAAGTGATGCAATCGAAGATCGTACAGGAAGCCTATCTTGGAACACCCGAACCCGAACATGCTGGCGCCTGAACCAGAGGTGCGTGAGCCGCTCCTGAGGCTGTCCGGCGTCCATACCCATATCGGCCAATACCACATCCTGCAAGGCGTGGACCTGGTCGTGCCGCGCGGCGAACTGGCCGTCCTGCTGGGCCGCAACGGTGCCGGCAAGACCACCACCCTGCGCACGATCATGGGCCTGTGGAAGGCCAGCGCCGGCAGCATCCATTTCGACGGCCGCGACATCACCAGGATGGCCACGCCCGACATCGCCCGCGCCGGCATCGCCTATGTGCCCGAGAACATGGCGGTGTTCTCCGAACTGACGGTGCGCGAAAACCTGGTGCTGGCCGCCCGCAACGGCCCGCTGGACCAGGCCCGGGTCGACTGGATCTGCGGCTTCTTCCCGGCCCTGCGCAAGTTCTGGAACTACCCTGCGGGGAACCTGTCGGGCGGCCAGAAGCAGATGGTGGCGATCGCGCGCGCGATCGTCGAAACGAGAAAGCTCCTGCTGGTCGACGAACCGACCAAGGGCCTGGCGCCGAGCATCGTGCAAAGCCTGATTGCGGCCTTCCGCGAACTCAAGGAACGCGAGACCACGATCCTGCTGGTCGAGCAGAATTTCAATTTTGTGCGCTCGCTGGGCGACAGCGTGGCCGTGATGGACGACGGCCGCGTGGCCCATGCCGGCAAGATGGCCGCGCTGGCGGGCGACGCCGCGCTCCAGCAGCGCCTGCTCGGCCTGTCGCTCGACTCCCACCAATAGGATCAGACATGAGTGCAATCCTCCCCGCTGCCAAGGCAGATCCCCAGGCCGATGCACCGCTGCCGGCTGCCAGGCGCGACATCGCCCCGCTGCTGCTGGTGCCTGCGCTGATGCTGGTCATGCTGCCATTGGTCGGCAGCTTTCCCACCTGGCTCACCCTCACCGTCGCCGGCCTGGCAATGGGCATGATGATCTTCATCATGGCCAGCGGCCTGACCCTCGTGTTCGGCCTGATGAGCGTGTTGAACTTCGGCCACGGCGCCTTCGTCGCCGTCGGGGCTTTTTCCGCCACGCTGGTGCTGCTGCCGATGCGCGGCTGGCTCGAGATGGATTCGCTCCTGATCAACCTGGGCGTGCTGGCGCTGGCGGTCACGCTGGCGATGGTCGTCACGGGCCTGCTGGGCTGGGCCTTCGAGCGCATCATCGTCAAGCCGGTCTATGGCCAGCACCTCAAGCAGATCCTGATCACGATGGGGGGCATGATCGTGGCCGAGCAGCTGATCCATGTGATCTGGGGCGCCGAGACGATCGCCCTGCCGCTGCCGACCGCGCTGCGCGGCGCCATCCTGCTGGGCGACGCCGCGGTCGAGAAGTATCGCCTGGTCGCGGTCGTGGTCGGCCTGGTGGTCTTCGTCGCCATGTTCCTGGTGCTGAATCGCACCAAGATCGGCCTGCTGGTGCGCGCCGGGGTCGAGAACGGCGAGATGGTCGAGGCGCTCGGCTACCGCATCCGGCGCCTGTTCGTGGCCGTGTTCGCGGCCGGTTCGGCACTGGCCGGCCTGGGCGGCGTGATGTGGGGCCTGTACAAGGAAACCCTCACGGCCGCGATGGGCAGCGAGATCATGGTGATGATCTTCATCGTGATCATCATCGGCGGCCTGGGTTCGGTGGGCGGCTGCTTCATCGGCGCGCTCCTGATGGCGCTGGTGGCCAACTACACCGGCTTCCTGGCCCCCAAGATTGCGCTGGTCTCGAGCATCATCCTGATGATCTCGGTCCTGCTGTGGCGCCCGGCCGGGCTGTATTCGAACTCACGGAGCTGACCTCTCATGCTGCATCGACTTCTTTCCGGCGACCTGCCGCGCAGCCGCATCCTGACCGGCCTGCTGCTGGCGATCCTGCTCGGGCTGGCGCTGGCGCCCTTCCTGACCTCGGGCGCGCGCCCGCTCAACACGGCGGCCACGATCTGCATCTACATCGTACTGGTGGCGTCCTACGACCTGCTGCTGGGCTACACCGGCATCGTCTCCTTCGCTCACACCATGTTCTACGGCATCGGCGCCTATGGCATCGGCCTGGCGCTGGCCCGCGTCGACGAGCCCACCTGGGGCGTGGCGATGACGGGCCTGGGCATCGCGCTATTGCTGGCCCTGGCCCTGGCGCTCGTGGTCGGCCTGTTTGCGCTGCGCGTGCGCGCGATCTTCTACGCCATGATCACGCTGGCTGTCGCTTCTTCATTCGCCGTGCTGGCGTCGCAGCTGTCCGACCTGACCGGCGGCGAGGATGGCGTGACCTTCAGCGTGCCCGAGGTGCTGTCGCCGAGCTTTTTGCTGTTCGAGAACGAAGTCTTCGGGCGCTACATCGACGGCAAGGTGATCACCTATTACCTGGTGTTTTTGGGCTGCCTGCTGCTGTTCCTGTTCCTGCTGCGGCTGGTGAATTCGCCGTTCGGCCGGGTGCTGCAGGCGATCCGCGAGAACGAGTTCCGCGCCGAGGCGCTGGGCTACCGCACGATGGTCTACCGCATCTGGGCCAACTGCCTGGCGGCGCTGGTGGCCTGCCTGGCCGGCGCCCTGATGGCGCTGTGGCTGCGCTATGTGGGTCCCAAGACCTCGCTCGGCTTCGAGGTGATGACCGACATCCTGCTGATCGTCGTCATCGGCGGCATGGGCACCATGTATGGCGCGGTGATCGGCGCCACCCTGTTCATCCTGGCCCAGAACTACCTGAAGGAACTGATGGCCCACGGCTCGACCGCGCTCGACGGCGTCCCGCTGCTGGCCGCGGCCCTGCATCCGGATCGCTGGCTGCTGTGGCTGGGCGTGCTGTTCATCCTCTCCATTTACTTCTTCCCGATCGGGATCGTCGGCAAGCTGCGCGTGCGGGCGTGGCTGGCGCGGCGCCGGGCGCCACCCGGCTGAGGCCGCGCCGCCTTGCATGCAGGCGCCGCATCCGAACCGCGGCGCACCGCGTATCTATACGCGGGATGGATCACCCCGGTTCATTCCATCGACGAATGGATGAACGAGCGGCGACATCATGCAAAGGAAAATCTTGATCGTGGGCGGCGGCATTGCCGGCCTTTCACTGGGCCTGGCCCTTGAGCAGCGCGGCATCGCGGCCGACGTCGTGGAGCGCCTTGCCGCCCCATCTCCCTCCGGCACCGGGCTCTACCTCCCCGGCAATGCCACGCGCGCCATCGCCAGCCTGGGCCTGCTGGACCGGGTACGCGCCAACGCCGCGGCCGTGCCCAGCCAGGCCATCCTGGATCGCCGCGGCTGGCGCCTGACCGAGACGATCACGAGCGACGTCTGGGCCCGTTGCGGTCCCTGCCTGTCGCTGCCGCACGCGCGCCTGCACGCCATCCTCGGCGCCGCCTTCGGCGAATCGCGGGTCCGCCACGATGTCTCGGTCGCGGCCATCGACCAGTCCAGCGGCCTGTGCGAGGTCGCCTTCACCGACGGCCGCTCGGCCTTCTACGACCTGGTCGTGGGCGCCGACGGCATCCATTCCGGGGTGCGCCGGATCGTCCGCCCCGACGTCAGGCCGCAGTACGGGCGGCAAGTCTGCTGGCGCTTCATCACGCACAACGTGACCGCCATCGAAGGCTGGACCGCCATGCTGGGCAATGGCGCCACGCTCCTGGGCATTCCCGTGAGCGACACCCAGGCCTATGTCTACGCCGACCTGACCCTGCCGGCGGGCGCGGATCCCGAATCGTTCCGCCACGCCAGCCTGCCGGAGCTGTTCCATGCATTTGCCGCGCCCCTGCACCGGCTGCTCGAACGGAGCCAGCACGATGAGGCGCGGGTCCACTTCGGCCGTCTCGGCCAGGTCGACATGGACGACTGGGTCCAGGGCCGGGTCGTGTTCATCGGCGACGCGGCCCACGCCGCCTCGCCCAATATGGCGCAGGGCGCGGCGCTGGCGCTCGAGGATGCGCTGGTGCTGGCCGAAGTCCTGGCTGCCGGGCAGGACCTCGACCCCGCGCTGGCCGTGTATTCCGAGCGGCGCCGGCACCGGGTGCGCTGGGTCCAGCGCCAGTGCGCGACCAGGGACAAGATGCGCGCCCTTCCCGCACTGGCGCGCGCCGCCATCTTCGGCATGTTCGGCGACCGGCTGTACCGGCGCAGCTATGCGCCGCTGCTCGCGCCGCCCTGAGACGGAGCCTCGGCGCGTTTCCGCGCGCGCCTCATCTGATTTCCTTCCAGCATGGACTTGCAGAATTGCAAGCGCTTTGATCAAGTTCCATCGCTCTATTTGAGGGACGTGGCACATGCTGCACGACGCCCTCAACCAGGATCAAGAACGCGGCCATTGTCATTCTTATCATGAAGATGTCATGGCCTCGTCGTCAGCCAGCGCGGGGAATCCCATCCTTCTGGCCCAACCACCTCCATTCCATGAAACGACTGAACATCATGATCGCAACCGCGGTCGTCAGCGCGGCCGCGTCCGCGCCGCTGGCCGCCCAGGAAGGCGTCGAGATCCTCAACGAAGGTTTCGACGACCTGGCCGGCCTGGCCAGCTGGGACCGCATCAACCGCAGCACCCCGCCCGGCCTGTCCTGGTTCCAGGGCAATACCGACATCTTCCCGCCCCAGGCCGGCGGTCCCGGCTCCTATGCCGCCGCCAACTTCCTGGGCGCGGCCAATGGCATGGGCGTGGTCGACAACTGGCTGATCACGCCCACGCTCACCCTGAGCGGCCTGACCACGCTGTCCTTCTTCACCAACCGCGAACTGGCCGACGGTTTCGACGACCTGATCGAGGTGCGCTTCGGCGCCGGCAGCGGCACCGATGCCGCCTCGTTCGACACGCTGCTGGCCACGATCGGCGGCGACGATGCCTTCCCGGCCGACTGGAGCCAATGGAGCGCCAACCTGACGGTCGAAGGAGAAGGCCGCTTCGCCTTCCGCTATCTCGGCGACGCCGCCAACCTCAGCTATATCGGGCTGGACACGGTGCGGGTCGTGACCGCCGTGCCCGAACCGGGCAGCCTGCTGATGCTGGCCGGCGGCCTGGGCGTGCTGGGCCTGATGCGGCGCAAGGTCGGCCCAGCGCGCGGCCCGGCCAGCCGCCAATGAATCCAAGGAGATCCTCGATGCGCATCCATTCCCCCCTTGCCATCCCGATGCTCTGGCTGGCCCTGATTTCCCTGTGCCAGGCCGCGCCGCCCGCTCCCCCGGCAGCGGCGCCGCAGGCATCCCCGCAGCCGGGCCTGACCGTCGTGCGCGACGCCGAGACCGGCGAGCTGCGCGCGCCGTCGGCCGCCGAATCCGCGGCGCTGCGGGCCCAGACCGCGGCGCCCAGCGCGCGCCCGCCGCTGCCGGCGCTGGTGACCGGCGCCGACGGCCGCGAAAGCGTCCGCCTCGGCAACAGCCGTCTCGTGTATTCGGTCGTCAAGCGCGGCCCCGACGGCAAGGTCGACCACCAATGCGTCGAAGGCGCCGATGGCGTCCACGCCCATCTCAACCATGGCGCGCCAGGCGGCGCGCAGGAGAAAGCCCGCCATGATCACCGCTAAGCTCCCGATCCGTCTTTCGGCCGGCGCGCTCGCGCGCCTGGCGGCGGTCGCACTCCTGTTCGCGGCCGCCATCGCCGCCATCGCCTGGCCCGGCGTGGCGCATGCCGCCACCATCGTGATCGTCAACCAGAACGCGCCGGGCGTGGGCTTCAACGATCCCACGCCGGCCCAGCCGGTCGGAGGCAACCCCGGCACGACCCTGGGCGAACAGCGCCTGATCGCCTTCCAGCATGCGGCCGACACCTGGGGCGCGACGCTCGACAGCGACATCCCGATCCGCATCGACGCGGCGTTCGAGCCGCTCAGCTGCAACGCCACCAGCGCCGTGCTGGGCGCGGCCGGCGCCACCGAAGTCTGGGCCAACTTCCCCGCCGCGCCGCGCACCAATACCTGGTATCCGGCCGCGCTGGCGGCCAAGCTGGCCGGCGAAGACCTGACCGAGCCCGGGGATGCGCACATCGTCGCCACCTTCAATTCGCAGCTCGGGCTCACGCCCACCTGCGTCCCGGGCCTCACCTTCTATCTCGGCCTGGACAACAACGCCGGCGCCCAGATCGACCTGGTCGCGGTGCTGCTGCACGAGATCGCGCACGGCCTCGGGTTCCAGTCGTTCACCGACGACGAGACCGGCCTCACCCTGCTCGGCCGGCCCTCCATCTGGGACCACTACCTGCTCGACAACCGCAGCAACCGCACCTGGGCCCAGATGACGAGCTCCCAGCGCGCGGCCTCGGCCAGGGCCTGGCGCGGCCTGTCCTGGAATGGCGCCAACGTCACCGCCGCGGTGCCGGGCGCGCTGGGGCCGTTGCCGGTGCTGTCGATCAGCGGCGGCGCGGCGGGCGCCGCTTTCGGCCGGTATGCGGTCGGCGTGGCCGCCTTCGGCACGCCGCTCGGCACGACCGCGTTCAGGGGGGAGGTGATGCCGGTGGTCGACCAGGCCAACGGCAACGGCCTGGCCTGCACCACCCTGAGCGCCGCCAATGCGCAGACCGTGCGCGGCAAGGTCGCGCTGGTCGACCGCGGCGCCTGCGACTATGCGGTCAAGGCGCGCAATGTGCAGGCGGCCGGCGCCACCGGCATGATATTGGCCGACAGCGTGGCGGGCGAAGTGGCCGGCATGCCGGGCGAGGCGCCCGACGTCACCATTCCCTCGGTGCGCATCACGCGCGCCGACGGCCTGCGGCTCAAGACCGCGCTGCAGACCCGTTCGCGCACCATGTCGGGGGTGATGGCGCGGATGTCGATCGATCCCGAGCGCCTGGCCGGGGCCGACGACCAGCGCCGCATGCTGATGTACAGCCCGACCGTCAATGCGCCCGGCTCGTCGGTGTCGCACTACACGACCGAGGCGAGCCCGAACCAGTTGATGGAACCATCGATCAACGCCGACCTGTCGCACGAGATCGCGCCGCCGCGCGACCTGACCCTGCCCCTGCTGCTCGATATCGGCTGGTGACGGTGTAGCACTGCGCCGGGCGCGCAGCGCTAATAAAAAAGCCGGCCGCCCTCGAGGGCGCCGGCTTTTATCTTGCGCGAAGTGACAGGGCCGGGCTTAGCCCTGCGCACCCTTCTTGAACGCTTCCACGCCGTTGACCAGCTCGGCCTTGGCTTCGTCGATGCCGGCCCAGCCCTCGATCTTGACCCACTTGCCTGGTTCCAGGTCCTTGTAGTGCTCGAAGAAGTGCTGGATCTGCTTAAGGCGCAGTTCTTCCACGTCGTCGAGCGACTGGATTTTTTTGTACATCGGCAGCACTTTTTCGACCGGCACCGCGATCACCTTGGCGTCGCCGCCACCGTCGTCGGTCATCTTGAGCACGCCCAGCGCGCGGCAGCGCACCACCACGCCCGGCGGCAGCGGGAATGGGGTGATGACCAGCACGTCGCACGGGTCACCGTCGTCGGCGACGGTCTGCGGCACGTAGCCGTAGTTGCACGGATAGTGCATGGCCGTACCCATGAAGCGGTCGACGAAGATCGCGCCGCTGTCCTTGTCGACCTCATATTTGACCGGATCGGCGTTCATCGGGATTTCGATGATGACGTTGAAGTCGTTCGGCACGTCTTTGCCGGCTGGGACGTTATTCAAGCTCATGGAGGGTCCTTGGTTGCTGAAGAATCAATGATAGGCCGTCATTATAGCGAAATGGCCTTCGCGCGTGCGGTGCAACATGGCCCAATGGTGCGAGTTGGCCAGGCAGGGCCCAGCGGCATTACAAGACGCTCGCCAGGGCGCACTGGCGGTAATGGTTCGCGGCCTCTTGCTCCTGTCCCAGCGCCTCGTGCATCTGCGCCAGCTTCAGGTGGGCTTCGCGCACCATCGCCGCGTCGAGGGCGTCCGACAGCGCCTGTTCCAGGTAGCGCTGGGCCTTGCCCCACAGTTTCTGTTTCAGGCACAGCGAACCCAGGGTCAAGGCCAGTTCGGCGTCGGTCGGGCGCTCGCGGCGCCAGGTCTCGCAGGCCTCGATCTGGGCCAGCAGCGACGGCGAGCCGAATGGGCTGGCGGCGTCGCGGTAGGCGCGCACCACGCGCTCGTCCCAGCCGGCCTTGAGCGACTCTTCGGCGATCGCGCGCGCCTCGTCGTGCAGGCCGCGCGCATTGAAGGCGCTGGCCGCGCGCGCCGCGATATACGGCACGGTGCGGTCTTGCGGCGGCACGGTGGCCCAGATGCGGCGCAGCGACTCGGCGTCGTGGCCGTCGCCGCCCAGCAGCGCCTCGTAGGACAGCTCGCGCAGGCGGCTCGACAGGGCCGGATGCAGCGCGCGGCGCTTGTCCAGGATGCGCACCAGGCGCAGCACTTCGGGCCAGTTGCGCGCCTGCTGGTTGGCCTTCATGGCCCACTGCAGGGCGTGGATGTGGCGCTGGCCGCTGGCGTTCAGTTCGGCCACCGCGTCCAGCGCGGCCTCGGGCTGGTGGTCGTCGACCAGCAGTTCGGTCACCGTCATCAGGCGCGCCGTCTTGAGGGTGTTGTCGTGGGCGATCCCGGCCAGCCAGGCGTCGCGCCGTGCCGGCTCGCGCATGCGGTGCGCGGCGCGCGCGCCGATCAGGGCCGCCAGGCCGGCATTCTCGGGCAGCTCGGCGGCGCGCATCGCGGCCTTTTCGGCGTGGCCGAAACGGCCCTCGAACAACGCCTTGAGCGCATCGCGCATGCCCTTGTTGCCTTCGCGTTCGCTGCGGCGCTGGCGATAGGCCGCCACGCGCTGCGGCATCTTGAGGGTAGCGTTGATGGCGCGCACCAGGCCATAGAGCGCAAGGAAGGACGCCACCAGCAACACCACGAACAGGTTGAGCGACATGTCGATCCGGTGCGGCGGATAGAACAGCACCACATTGCCCGGATTGAAGCGCGCCGTCACGGCGATGCCGATGGCGGCGGCCATCAGCGCGACTAACCAAAGAAGTAAACGCATGGCTTATTGCTTCGCTTTGTAGTTGCGCACGGCGTTCAGGCTGTCGGCCAGCGTCGGCATCTCGATCGTCAGGTTGTTGGCCTGGACCTGGCGCAGCGCGGCCTGGGCCGACTGCGTCACACGCGCGCGCGTGTCGAAATACTTGAGCAGCATGGACTGGGCCGTGGCCAGGTCGTCGCGGAAGGTCGCCTCGTTGCGCGACAACAGCGCCAGGCGCGCGTTCAGCAGGCGCAGCTTGAGGTTCTCGCGCACGAAGAACGTTTCGCTCGGCGACAGCATCAGCGCCTCGGGCTCCTCGACGCTGCGCACCCGGATCAGCTGGCGCACGTCGTCCCACATCTCCTGGCTCCAGAGCTGCCAGGTATCGAGCATGCGCCGGCCCACGCCCAGCGCCTGCGCCGGCTCCGTGGCCACCGCGGCGGCAGCCGCCTCGCCCTTGCGCCCGGTGCGCACCGGCGCCACCGGCAGCAGCGGCTTCTCGTCGGACAGCAGCGGCAGCGTATCCACCTGGCCGATCACGTGATCGAGGCGCACCGCCACGCCGGCCAGGTCCACCGCCGGCAAGCCCTTCAGTTTTTCGATATCGCCGGCGATCGCGCGCCGGATGGTGAGAAATTGTGGCGTATCCGAGCGAGAGACCGCGCGGTCGGCGTTCTGCAGCGCGATCAGCGCGCCCTGCACATTGCCGGCCAGTTGCAGCTGCTGGCTGGCGGTCGACAACACCTGCTCGATCTCGGTCAGCGCCCACTCGTCGCGATTCTGCGACAGGTCTTTATACAACTGCTCGAGCGCCACCTGCTGGCTCTGGGCCTCGCTCTGGCGGCTTTCGAGCACGCCGACCTTGATCTGCAGCTCCTTGGACTGGTCGGCCACGTCGCGCGCCAGCGCCGCCGTCTCGGCATTGACCGCATTGCCCTTCTGGAGACTGCGCGCCATGTCCTGGCGCAGCGAGTTGATGCGGTTGTGCGATGAGTAGGTCTGCAACGCCAGCAGCACGGCCAGGGCGATCACGGCCAGCGGCAAGGGCCGCGCGATGCGGTCGAACATGCCGGGACCGCCCGGTTCAAGCATGCGCGGCGCGGCCGGCACGCCCGCCGACGGCGGGATGCCGCCGCCAGCCGCACCTGGTGGTGGCGGCGTCGGGCCCGGCGGCGCGCCGGCGCCCTCGGGCTTGTGGAGGCTCGGCGCGGGCACGTTGGCCTGCGGTTGATCTGGATTGTTCGGCAATTCGTTCATTATTGTGATTGTAACGCTGCTAGTATGCGTGCATCTCCGGATCCCGTCAGGGTCACGTGGCGCAGGCCCAGGGCGTGCGCCGTCTCGGCAATCCGCGCATGGGGCACGACCAGGCGCTGCTGCTGGAACTGCGAGCGCAATTGCTCGCTACCCGGCTCCAGCGCATTGACCAGCCCCGCCAGCCCGCGCAGGGCTTCCGAGCTCGTGATTATCCAGTCGTTTGGCTGCGCCAGCAAGGCGCGCAATCGTGCGGCCAACTCTTGCGTCAATACAGGCGTGCTGCGGCGGTAGGCCGCGACCGCCTCGACCATGGCGCCGGCCGCCCGCAAGGCGTCGGCCAGCAGCTCGCGCCCGCCATCGCCGCGCACGATCAGCACGCGCCGGCCCGCGAAGGCGGCCAGGTCCAGGCTCAGTAACAGGTGTTCCGAATCGCTGTGGGCGGCATCCAGCGGGCTGTGGATCGTGTAGCGCGGCGCCGCCACGCCATGGCGCGCCAGCGCGGCGCGGCTGCCCTCGCCCACGACCGCCAGCGGCACTTCAGGCGGCCAACCGTCCAGGCAGGAAAACGCGGCATCGACCGCATTGGGCGACACAAACACCACCATGGCATGCTCGTGCAGCCGCGCCAGTGCGGCGCGCAGGGGCGCCGGTTCGTCGACCGGGCCGATCTCGAGCAGCGGCAGGATCTCGGCCGTGCGGCCGCTGGCACGCACCGCCTGCGCCAGGCCATCGGCCTGGGCCCGCGGGCGGGTAACGATCACGATGCGATCCAGCTCAGGCATCCTCGGCCGCATCGACGCGGCAAGCGGCCAGGATCGCGTTGGCGTCCTGCTGCGCCAGCAGCTCGGACACCTGTTCGCCCAGGTATTCAGGCTGCTCGGCGGCGCCGGCCACCTCGGCATGCGCGCTGCGCTTGCCGTCTGGCGTTGCAACCATGGCGCGCAGGCGCATCTGGCCGTCCTGCACGGTGGCATAGGCCGCCAGCGGAATCTGGCAGCTGCCGCCAAAGATGCGCGACACCTTGCGCTCGGCCAGCACCGCTTGCGCGGTCTCGACGTGGTTCAGCGGCGCCAGCACGGCGCGCAGGTCGACCCCATCGCTGCGGTCGGCACTCAGGATCTCGATCGCCATCGCGCCCTGGCCGGCCGCCGGCAGGGAGAGTTCGGGCTCGAGCAGCGCACGGATGCGCTGCGGCAGCCCGAGGCGCTTGAGGCCCGCCGCAGCCAGAATGATGGCCGCGTAGTCGCCGCGATCGAGCTTGCCGAGGCGCGTATCCAGGTTGCCGCGCAGCGGCTGGATTACAAGGTGCGGATAGCGCGCCGCGATCAGCGACTGGCGGCGCAGGCTGCTGGTGCCGACCACGGCGCCGGCCGGCAGCGCATCGAGGCTGGCGTAGTCGTTCGACACGAAGGCGTCGCGCGGGTCTTCGCGCTCGAGCACGGCCGCCAGCTCGAAGCCTTCGGGCAGCTCCATCGGCACATCCTTGAGCGAGTGCACGGCCAGGTCGGCCCGGCCCTCGGCCATCGCGACCTCGAGTTCCTTGACGAACAGGCCCTTGCCGCCGACCTTGGACAGCGTACGGTCGAGGATCTGGTCGCCCCGTGTTGTCATTCCCAGAATTTCGACGCTACATTCTGGATATAATGCGGCGAGCCGGTCGCGCACGTGCTCCGCCTGCCACATGGCCAGGCGGCTCTCGCGGGATGCGATAATCAGTTTTGT
Organism: Massilia sp. HP4; assembly: GCF_005222695.1. Lineage (GTDB taxonomy): Bacteria > Pseudomonadota > Gammaproteobacteria > Burkholderiales > Burkholderiaceae_D > Telluria. Next base: position 247,121 of record NZ_STGG01000010.1, read on the forward strand.
CGGCGCCTGGGGCGCCGTTCCGGACACTTGCTGTATGGCGTTTAACACTCGAGTTCTTCCACTGTCATTGGGCCGACCCGGACGATGCCAGTAAACGGTCCCTGCATAAGATCACAAATTTTATCATGGGGCATCCTGCAGATCGTGGCCAACCGCCATCGCACAATCTATTACTTGTGGTCGATATGGACAATCCTGCTGCACTCGTAGTACCAGCCGGCGCCGACAAGGACGCGCCGCTCAAAGAAGACATCCGCCTGCTCGGCCGCCTGCTGGGCGACGTGCTGCGCGACCAGGAAGGCGACGCGGTGTTCGACATCGTCGAAACCATCCGCCAGACCGCCGTGCGCTTCCGCCGCGACGACGACCCGGACGCCGGCGAAGAGCTGGCCACCCTGCTGCACAAGCTCACCCGCGAACAGACCATCTCGGTGGTGCGCGCCTTCTCGTATTTTTCGCACCTGGCCAATATCGCCGAAGACCAGCACCACAACCGCCGCCGCCGCGCCCACCTGCTCAAGGGTTCGGCGCCGCGCTCGGGCAGCATCGGCTATGCGCTGGGCAAGCTGGCAGAAGCGGGCATCAAGCGTGAAGCAGTCGACGAATTCTTCCGCGATGCCCTGATCTCGCCGGTACTCACCGCCCACCCGACCGAGGTGCAGCGCAAGAGCATCCTGGACGCCGAACACGATATCGCGCGCCTGCTGGCCGAGCGCGACCAGCCGCAAACGCCCAAGGAACGCCGCCGCAACGAGCAGCTGCTGCACGCCCGCATCGCCACCCTGTGGCAGACGCGCATGCTGCGCTACTCCAAGCTGACCGTGGCCGACGAGATCGACAACGCCCTGTCCTACTACCGCATCACCTTCCTGCGCGAAGTGCCAGCCCTGTACGACGACATCGCGCTCGAAGTGGCCGAACAGTATGGTGGCGAGCCGCAGGCCGCGCACGCTTCCTTCCTGCAGATGGGCAGCTGGATCGGCGGCGACCGCGACGGCAACCCGAACGTCAACGCCGACACCATGCGCCATGCACTCACGCGCCAGTCGACCACCATCCTCGACTTCTACCTCGACGAAGTGCATGCGCTGGGCGCCGAGCTGTCGGCCTCCACCCTGCTGGTGAAGGTGACGCCGGCGCTCGAACAGCTGGCGGACGCCTCGCCCGACGCCTCGCCGCACCGCAGCGACGAACCGTATCGGCGCGCACTGATCGGCATCTATGCGCGCCTGGCCGCCACCGCGCGCGAGGTGGGCGTGGGCCACATCCTGCGCAAGGAAGTCGGCCACGCCGCGCCCTACCTCGACCCGGAACTGTTCGCGGCCGACCTCGAAGTGCTGGCCGACTCGCTGCGCCAGAACCACGGCGCCATGCTGGTCCAGCCGCGCCTGGCCGGCCTGCTGCGCGCGGCGCGTATCTTCGGCTTCCACCTGGCCTCGCTCGACATGCGCCAGAGTTCGGACATCCACGAGCGCGTGCTGGCCGAGCTGTTCGCACGCGCCGGCGTCGAAGCCGACTATGCGGGGATGAAAGAAGAAGACAAGCGCGCGCTGATCCTGCGCGAGCTGGCGCAGTCGCGGCCCCTGTTCTCGCCCTACGAAAGCTATGGCGACGAGACCAATTCGGAGCTGGCGATCCTGCGCTGTGCGCGCGAGATCCGCCTGCGCTACGGCCCGCGCGCGATCCGCAACTACATCATCTCGCACACCGAGACCGTGTCCGACCTGCTCGAAGTGCTGCTGCTGCAGAAGGAGACCGGCCTGATGCGGGTGAGCGCAGGCGCCAACGATGCGATGGTGATCCCGCTGTTCGAAACCATCCCTGACCTGCAGCGCGCCGCCGGCATCATGGACGAGTGGATGTCGATTCCGCTGGTCTCGAGCCTGATCGGGAAACAGGGCCGGCTGCAGGAAGTCATGCTCGGCTATTCCGATTCGAACAAGGACGGCGGTTTCCTGACCTCGAACTGGGAGCTGTACCAGGCTGAATTGAAACTGGTCGAGGTCTTCGAGCGCCACCAGGTCAAACTCCGCCTGTTCCATGGCCGCGGCGGCACCGTCGGCCGCGGCGGCGGCCCGAGCTACGATGCGATCCGCGCCCAGCCGCCCGGCACCGTCAACGGCCAGATCCGCCTGACCGAACAGGGCGAGATCATCGCCTCGAAATTCTCGAATCCCGAGATCGGCCGCCGCAACCTAGAGCTGCTGGTCGCGGCGACCTTGGAAGCGAGCCTGACACCGAACGCCGCCGGCAGCGGCTGCGAGGCCGAACGCCTGAAACGCTTCGAGTCGGTCATGGCCGAGCTGTCGAACCGCGCCTACAAGGCCTACCGCGACCTGGTGTACGAGACGCCGGGCTTCACCGACTACTTCTTCGAAGCGACGCCGATCGCCGAGATCGCGGAACTGAACCTCGGTTCGCGCCCCGCCTCGCGCAAGTCGACCCGCCGCATCGAAGACCTGCGCGCGATCCCCTGGGGCTTCTCGTGGGGCCAGTGCCGCCTGCTGCTGCCGGGCTGGTTCGGGTTCGCGTCAAGCGTGACGAGCTGGCTTGGAGATGACAACGTCGACGGCGACCGCGAGAGCAAGCTGGAAGAGCTGCGCGCCATGTACCGCGACTGGCCGTTCTTCGCCACCCTGCTGTCGAATATGGACATGGTGCTGGCCAAGACCGACCTGGCGATCGCCTCGCGCTATGCGGGCCTGGTGGCCGACGTGGGCCTGCGCGAGCGCATCTTCCGCCGCATCGCCGCCGAACACGGCGAGACGATCCGCTGCCTGGAAGCGATCACCGGCGCCACCGAGCGCCTGGCCGGCAATCCGCTGCTGGCAAGGTCGATCCAGAACCGGTTCGCCTATCTCGATCCGCTGAATCACTTGCAGGTGGAGTTGATCCATCGGCGGCGCAAGCTGGCCGACAATGCCGATCCGCGGGTCAATCGCGGTATCCACTTGTCGATCAATGGTGTCGCGGCGGGCTTGCGCAACACCGGTTGATCGCGTCGACGTTCCAGGCAAAAAAGCCGCCCGGCGCAAACCGGGCGGCTTTTTTACATTGCGGGAAAGCGAGGGAAAGCTGGGTCAGAAAAGCGGGGTCAGGTTGAGATGGTCCGGGTTTCATGAACATCCAAATAAGGGACAATATGTCCCTAAAGGATAAACATGAAAAAGAAACAGCTACCATCGAAGCGGGAGATCATTCCCGCC
>NZ_STGG01000011.1 GCF_005222695.1 Massilia sp. HP4
CTGAGACAACGTTAATACTTTTTGTGAACATTTGATATTTTAAGTAATCAAGAACCGAAGTTCTTGGCACCTTCATCAAACGCCCACACTTATCGACTGTTAATTTTTAAAGATCAGAGGCACACGCCGAGTGTCGGTACTGCTTCTTTGCTGCGCTTGCGAATCGTTTTGTTCGTCAGCAGCAGAGGAGTGAGATTATGCTGTATTCCTAAAACCTCGTCAACCCCCTTCATTTCGCTTCGTCGCAGTTTTCACTGCTGACTTCATCGCGCTAACCAATTGATTTGGCTTGCGTTTTTCGGTCAGTGCCGAAGCGGAGGCGAACTATAGCAAACCAACTGCCGGGTCCGCAAGAGGGCGCGAAAGAAAGTGTGGCGACTACAACAGCCAGTCGATCGGCAGCCACGACAGCGCCTTCACCGCGGCCCGCTTGAACCAGCTCGTGCCGGGCTCTTTCTCATGCCGGATCACCTGTTCGCCGCGCCGCTCCAGCCAGATCACCGAGCCCTGCTCGTCCAGCTTCACCTCATAGGCGCGCGTCGGCAGGGTCCGGTCCAGGGTCTCGCCCAGGCGCGTGGCCAGGGCCGGGCTATCGATCACCATTCCCATTTCGGTATTCAGGTGAATGGAGCGCTGGTCGAAATTGAAGGAACCGACGAATACCCGATTGCCATCGACGCCAAAGGTCTTGGCATGCAGGCTGGCATCCGAACTGCCGATCCCGCTGCCGCTGCCACGTTTCTCCCGCGAGGGCTCGTCGGTGGCTTCGCGCCGCAACTCATACAGGGTTACCCCTGCCTCGAGCAAGGGCTTGCGCCATTTTGCATACCCCGCGTGCACCGCAGCGACATCGGTCGCCTCCAGCGAATTGGTCAGTATCCTGGTCCGGGCGCCCTTCCTGGCCAGATCGACGAAAGCAGCGGCGCCCTCCTTGCCCGGCACGAAATAAGGAGACACCAGGTCCAGGCTGCGCTGCGGCTCGCCCAGCAAATCCCTGAGCTTGAAGGCGATATTCGCCTCCGGCGCCGCCTTGCCCATGACCTTGGCCGGGTCGTCGCTGACGAATCGGGTGCGTGCCCATTCCAGCGGCAAGCTTCCGCCGACCAGCTGCTCGAGAAACGCGGAGCGCTTGATCGCCTCTATATAGGTAGTCGCCTCGACGTCTGGCTTCAAGGCCGGCGCCGCGACGGCGTCCGGCGCCAGCAAGGCCAGCGGATAGGCGGATGGGCTATTCCAGTACAGGTCGAAGTCGTCCGAGACGGCGCGCACGACCGGGCCGGCCGCGATCACGTCCAGGTCCGCAAACGAGATTTCGCCGGCCGCGCCGAAATACTCGTCCCCCACATTGCGCCCGCCGATGATCGTGACCTGGTTATCGGCCGTGAACGATTTATTGTGCATGCGCCGGTTGAGGCGCATGAAATCGGCAACCAGCCCGATCGCCCGCACCGAACGCATGGCATTCGGATTGAACAGCCGGACCTCGATCATCGGATGGGCATCGAGTGCGGCCAGCGCCTCGTCGAGCCCGGCGGTATTGTTGTCGTCGAGCAGAAGGCGCACACGCACGCCGCGCTCGGCCGCATTCTTGAGCGCGTCGAACATCAACCGGCCGGTGGTGTCGTTACGCCAGATATAGTATTGGACGTCCAGGCTGCGATCGGCAGCCTGCGCCAGCACGGCACGGGCGGCGAAGGCATCGCGCCCATCGGCCAGGGCGTGGATTCCCACCAGGCCAGGGTGCGCCATCGTGAGCGGCATCAAGGCCTTGCCCAGCCGGGTATCGTCGGTCTCGACAATGGCGGTGCTCGCCACCCTGCCCTCGAGCGGCGGCAGCGATGAACAACTCGCCAGCGCCAGGGACAGCGCAAGCAGCGCCCCCGGCAGCACCAGCAATACCCTGCGCTTACCCATGCTTACAGGCCGTCCTTACAGGCCGTTGAATTCCGGCTTGCGCTTTTCGAGGAAGGCCGACATGCCTTCTTTTTGTGCAGGGGTACCGAAGCCGGCGTGGAAATACCTGCGCTCATAGGCAACGCCCTGGGTCAGGGTCGTCTCATACGCCTGGTTGACGCAATCCTTGATCTGCATCGCCACCGACACCGGCATCTCGGCAATGCCCTGGGCGATCTTGATCGCTTCTTGCATCACCTCGGCCGCCGGATAGACGCGCGACACCAGGCCGGTGCGCTCGGCCTCAAGGGCATCGATCATGCGCGTGGTCAGCAGCATGTCCATCGCCTTCGACTTGGAAATCGCGCGCGGCAGGCGCTGGGTGCCGCCGGCGCCCGGGGTGACGCCGACCTTGATCTCGGGCTGGCCGAACCTGGCGCTATCGGCGGCGACCAGAAAGTCGCACATCATCGCCAACTCACAACCGCCGCCCAGGCAATAGCCCGAGACCACGCCAAGCACCGGCTTGCGGATGTCGAGGATGTGCTCCCAGTTACGACCGATGTAGTTATTGCCGTAGGTTTCCTGATAATCATAATTGGCCATGGCGGCGATATCCGCCCCTGCCGCGAAGGCCTTGTCGCTGCCCGTCAGCACGATCACATTGATCGCCGGATCCTTGTCGAACTTGCGCAGGGCATCGCCCAGCTCGTTCATCATATTGTCGTTCAGCGCATTCATCGCCTTGGGACGGTTCAGGCGGATCACGGCAACCTTGCCATGGTTCTCGATCAACAGGTCAGCATAGTCCATATAACATCCTTATATAGTGTTAAACCCTACTGTTGCGATTGTAGCGCTTTCCGTACACGTCAAGTCGAGCAATCTGTTGATCCATCCGGGGTGGCCGCGCAAGGAAAGCGAACGTCAGCCGCTCACCATCAACGCATTGATGACGCCATAGCCGGGCGACGGCGCATCTACCCTCCCCGTTGCAAGGAAGGCTGCCGCCGCGTCGCGCGCGAGTCCCTGCGCTGCCTCGCCGATCGCCGAGCCCGCGCTCAGCCTGCGCACCCCGAGTTCGCGCAGGCGCGCCGGCGCCGGCAGTCCCGGCACCGCCATCACGTTCAGCGGCAGCGCCACGGCGGCGGCGATGGCGGCGATATCGTTCTCGTGGGCCAGGCCCGGTACGAACAGGCCGCTGGCGCCCGCCGCGCGATACAGCTCTCCCCGGCGGATGGCTTCCTGTGGCTTGCCATCGCCATCGGCCAGGCCGCGCAGGTACACATCGGTGCGGGCATTGATGAACAGGCGTACGCCGGCCGCGTCGGCCACTTCGCGCACCATCGCGATCTTGCTGGCCAGGAGCGCCGGCGCATCGCCGCCATCCTCGATATTGATGCCGACGACGCCAGCGCCGATCAATTCGCGCACCAGCACCGCCACGCCAGCCGGATCGGCGCTGTAGCCGTCCTCGATGTCCACCGACAGCGGCAGGTCGCTCACGCGCCGGATGCCGCGCACCGTCGCCAGCAGCAGCTCGGTCGGCAGGTGGCTCCCATCCGCATGGCCGTGCGACCAGGCCACGGCGGCGCTGCTGGTGGCCAGCGCCGTGGCGCCGGCCGCCTGGGCAACGCGGGCGCTGCCGCCGTCCCAGCAATTTGGCAGCATCAGAAGGCCGTCGTGCATCGAGTGGAACAGTTCATCGTGGTTCATGCGATCTCCTCTTGTTGGATAATGAAAGTCTTCATCGGGCTATGAAACAGGTGCTGGGCGGCATACGCGCGCCAGGGCCGCCAGGCAGCGCTGCGCCCGAGCAGGCCAGGATCGTCGCAGGCGAAGGCATCGCTGTCGTGCCGCACGAACGCCGCGCCATCGCGCTGCGCCGCTTGCGCAAGCGCCTTCAGCGCGGCGCGGCCGGACGGCGCGATGGGCAGCGCAGAAAGGTCGGCCGCGGCGCCCCGGCCGGGGTCCGGGAAAGTGTGCCCCAGGCCAGGCAGGCCCAGGGCCTCGGGCAGCGCTTCGCCACACAGCGCGACCAGGGCGACCGACGCGCCGCGCCAGCCGTCACCGGCGTGCACGGACAGCAGCGCCAGCACGTCGGTCTCGAAATCGTCCCAGCGTCCCGGCGCGCGCAGGCCGGGACGCTGCACCACCAGCGGCGCCAGCAAGCTATCCAGTGACAGATGCGTATTGATGGCATGGATGTCCGCGGCCGTGTCGAAGCGGCGCTGCACGCGCTCGATCACATCGGGCAGCGCGCGCACGTCGCTGAGCCGCACGCCGACCTTCAGGCAGTGCCGCGCCGGATCGTGCCAGACCCGCACGGTGCCGCTCGCGGCCCCGCTGCGCACGCTGCGCCGGTATTCGCGCTCGCTCACCACCGCCACGCCGGGCAGCGCGCGGCAGGTCGCCAGCATCGCCGGCCAGTCGTAGGGCGGCTGGTAGCGCAGGCGCAGTTCCATCTCTTCGCCCTCGGCCGCAATGCCGGCGTCGCGCCGCAGTGCGCCGGGCGGACGCTGGTACATCGCCTTGAAGGTTTCGTTGAAGCGCCGCACGCTGCCGAAGCCCGCGGCCATCGCCACCGACGTCATCGGCAGCCGCGTCTCGTGGATCAGCTGCTTGGCGAACAGGATGCGGCGCGTCTGCAGCACGCTGACGGGCGAAGCGCCCAGGTGCTGCTGGAACAGGCGGCGCAGCTGCCGGGTGCTGACCTGCAGCCGCGCAGCGACAAAGGCCAGGCCGGCTTCGTCATGCAGGCCGGCGTCGGCGAACAGCGCCAGGGCGCGCGCCACGGTGTCCGAACTGCCGCGCCAGGCGCCGCCGCCCGGCGCCGACTCGGGACGGCAGCGCAGGCAGGGACGAAAACCCTGTTGCTGGGCCGCGGCGGCCGAAGGATAGAATTCGCAATTCTCGATGCGCGCCGTGCGCGCCGGGCAGATCGGCCGGCAATAGATGCCGGTCGAGGTCACGCCGATGAACAGGCGCCCGTCGAAGCGGGTGTCGCGTGTCTGCAGCGCGCGGTAGGAGCTGATGCGGTCGTCCAGGTCCATGCCGGGATTCTGACACGCCCCGGTAACCGACACTCGCGGAAAACGGACATGGACAGTTTTCCGCACCCAGACTGCTTATTTGGGCAGTAGCACCCACAGCGATCCCTGCTGCTTCATGAGGCCCGCGTTCTCGGTCGCCTCAGGCCCGAAACCGAAGAAGAAATCGGCCCGCACCGCGCCCCGGATGGCGCCGCCGACATCCTGCCCCATCACCAGCCGCTGCAGCGGCGAGCCATCCCTGGGCATGGTGGTCGACAGCCATACCGGCGCGCCCAGCGGCAGGATGGTGCGGTCGACCGCAATCGAGCGGCCAGGGGTGAGCGGCACATTGAGCGCGCCGCGCGGGCCGGCATTGGGATCGGTCACCTTCTGCTCGGTGAAGAAGATATAACTGGCGTTCACGTTCAGCACTTCCTGGCGGCGCGCCGGATTGGCCGCCAGCCAGGCGCGGATCGACTGGGCCGACACCTGGTCGGGGCTCAATATGCCCTGCTCCACGAACCAGCGCCCGATCGCCTTGTAAGGGTGGCCGTTCTGGTCGGCGTAGCCGACCCGCACCGTCTCGCCGCCATCGAGCTGCACCCGGCCCGAGCCCTGCACCTCAAGGAAGAAGGCCTCGACCGGATCGTTCACCCACAGCAGTTCCCTGCCCTTCAGTGGCGCGCGGTCGATCTCGGCGCGGCTCGCGTAGGGCACCAGGGTCTTGCCGGACAACTTGCCGCGCAGGCGCCGGTTCTTCAGGTCGGGATAGATGCCGCCCAGGTCGACCGTGATCAAATCGTCGGGCACCCGGTACAGCGGCGTTTGATAGGCGCCGCCGCGCTTGCGCGATCCGTACAGCATCGCTTCGTAGTAGCCGGTGACCAGGCCGGTATCACTGCCATCGGGTTCGCGCACCTGGTTGGGCACGAAATACGTCTCGAAAAAGCGCCGCACCGCCGCGCCATCCTGGCCATCGACCGAGCGCGCCGCCGCGCACGGGGTCTTCCATTCGGCCGCGCGCGAAGCCAGCACGCCGCACGACTGCTGGAAGGCCGGCCAGGCCTGGCGCAGGTCGTCCTGCTGCCAGCCGGGCAGCGCCTCGAAGCTCACCGGCGTCAGGGGCGGGACCGGCGCGGGCGGCGGCGCGGGCGCAGGCGCCGGCGGTTCAGGCGGTGGCGCCGGCGGCACCACGACCGGCCCGACCGGCGGCGGCATCGTGACGGGCGGCTGCCCGGGCTGCGGCGTGGTCGAGCAGGCGCTCAGGAAGCAGACGAAGGCGATCAGGGCAGGTACACTGCGGCGTGTCGTATACATAAGAGACATGGAGACGAAAATGTGGATCCTGATGGTGGAAGCCGGCGTGGCGCTGTTTTTGCTCGTATTTATCGTCTGGTGGACGATGTTCGCCGGCCGCAAGGACGTCGACCGCAAGGACGACGACCGCGAACCCTGATCAATGCAGCGAACGCGGTGGCGACAGCACGAATTCGGGGATCGGCGACTCGAAGCGGTGGCCGTCTTCTGCCACGCAGAAGTATTCGCCGCGCATCGAGCCCTGGGCGGTGCCGAGCTGGGTGCCGCTGGTGTACTCGAACTGTTCGCCCGGCTGCAGCAGGGGCTGGTGGCCGACCACGCCCAGCCCGCGGACCTCTTGCATCTGGTTGTTGGCATCGAGGATCACCCAATGGCGTGAGATGAGCTGGGCCGCGACGCTGCCGGTGTTCTTGATCGTGATGGTGTAGCTGAACACGAACTGGCTCCGGTCAGGGTCGGATTGCTCCGGCAGGTATTGCGTTCTGACGGTGACAGTGAAATCGTAGGCGGACATCGGGTTTCCTTGGATGATCGTGGACAAGGCCGCTACGCTCCATGCGGCGGCCGGCGCGCCGTGTGGCGCAAACAACAACAATGATACCGCCTGCGGCCCGATCCCGGCGCTGCAAGGGCCGCAAGAGAGCATTCCGGCCCCCGACCGGCGTAGAATAGCGGCTTCATTCAATCCCGCTCCATCGCGCCATGACCACCTACCGCATCGCTCCCAGCATCCTGTCCGCCGATTTCGCCCGCCTGGGCGAGGAAGTGCGCAATGTCGTCGCCGCCGGCGCCGACATCATCCACTTCGACGTGATGGACAACCACTACGTCCCGAACCTGACCATCGGCCCGCTGGTGTGCCAGGCGATCCGCCCGCACGTGGACGTGCCGATCGACGTGCACCTGATGGTCAAGCCGGTGGACCGCATCATCCCCGATTTCGCCAAGGCCGGCGCCAACATCATCACCTTCCACCCCGAGGCTTCGGAACACATCGACCGCACCCTGCAGCTGATCCGCGACCACGGCTGCAAGGCCGGCCTGGTGTTCAACCCGGGCACGCCGATGCACTACCTGGAACACGTGATGGACAAGATCGACATGATCCTGATCATGTCGGTCAACCCGGGCTTCGGCGGCCAGTCGTTCATCCCTGAAGCACTGAAAAAGATCGCGATCGCGCGCCGCATGATCGACGAATCGGGCCGCGACATCATGCTGGAAGTCGATGGCGGCATCAAGGCCGAGAACATCGCCGCGGCCGCCGCCGCCGGCGCCGACACTTTTGTTGCCGGCTCGGCCATCTTCGGCAAGCCGGACTACAAGGCCGTGATCGACGCCATGCGCGAACAACTGGAAACCGTAGCAAATTCGGTGGGCAAATAATGCGGGCCGGCGCTGCAGCCATCCGGGCCGCCATCATCGACCTGGACGGCACCATGCTCGACACGGTGCCCGACTTCGAGGCGGCCCTGAACGGCATGCGCGCCGACCTTGGCCTGGGCCCCATCACCCAGGCCACCATCAAGCCGCTGGTCGGCAAGGGTTCCGAGAAGCTGGTGCGCGATGCACTGCTGCTCGACTGGGACGCCGCCCGCGTCGACGCCGCCTACGACGACGCGATCGCCGGCTACCAGCGCCACTACCTCGCCATCAATGGCAACCGCAGCACTCTGTTCGATGGCGTCATCGAAGGGCTGCAAGCGATGCGCGACCTCGGCCTGCGCCTGGTGTGCGTGACCAACAAGCCGGTCGCCTTCACCCTGCCACTGCTGGAGCAGAAGGGATTGGCGCCCTACTTCGAGCAAGTCTTCGGCGGCGATTCGTTCGCCAAGAAGAAGCCGGATCCGATGCCGATGACCCGAGCCTGCGCCGCGCTCGACCTGCCGCCGGGCCGCGTGGTGGCCATCGGCGACTCGTCCAACGATGCCGAAAGCGCCCGTGGCGCGGGCTGCTTCGTGTTGACCGTCCCATATGGATATAACCACGGACGCCCTGTACAAGAAATTCAATCCGATGGTATAGTTGATTCGCTACTCGAAGCGGCGGCCCTGATCGCTGCACACAATCGCACCGCAAACTAAGTCATCTATACATGTTTTTCACCAAAAAACACACTGTCAACCAGACCGGCGCCCTCGAGGCCTGGCTGTGGCGACGCTGGCAATCCTGGGCTAACTAAGCCGTACCGATTGCTGCCGGTGTTCGTTTTCGCGACGCCACCCCGGCAGGTTTTTTGAAGCACACCACCGCCCTCCTTCCACCGGGCGGTACGGAGAAAACATGACCGAACTCGAATTCAAGTCGCTGGCCAACCAGGGCTACAACCGCATCCCGCTGATCGCGGAAGCCTTCGCCGACCTCGAAACCCCGCTCACGCTCTACCTCAAGCTGGCCCAGTCCCAGCACACCGGCAAGAACACTTTCCTGCTCGAGTCGGTGGTGGGCGGCGAGCGCTTCGGCCGTTATTCCTTCATCGGCCTGCCGGCCCACACCCTGCTGCGCACCAGCGGCAATCTCACCGAGATCGTGCGCCACGGCGAAGTGATCGAAACGCACGAAGGCAATCCGCTCGACTTCATCGAGGAGTATCAGGCGCGCTTCAAGGTCGCCCTGCGTCCCGGCCTGCCGCGCTTCTGCGGCGGCCTGGCCGGCTACTTCGGCTACGACACGGTGCGCCACATCGAGCGCAAGCTGGCCAATACGGTCCCGCGCGACGAACTGGGCCTGCCGGACATCCAGCTGATGGTGACCGAAGAACTGGCCGTGATCGACAACCTGTCCGGCAAGCTGTACCTGATCGTGTACGCCGACCCGGGCCAGCCAGAGGCCTACTCGCGCGGCCGCCAGCGCCTGAAAGACTTGCGCATGATGCTGCGCCGGAGCGTCGATGCGCCGGTCACCTCGAGTTCGGTGCGCACCGCCGAAGTGCGCGACTTCGGCAAGGAGGATTACCTCAAGGCGGTGGCCAAGGCCCACGAATACGTGATGGCCGGCGACCTGATGCAGGTGCAGATCGGCCAGCGCATCCGCAAGCCGTATGTCGATTCGCCGCTGTCGCTGTATCGCTCGCTGCGCTCGCTGAACCCGTCGCCGTATATGTACTACTACAACTTCGGCGACATGCAGATCGTCGGCGCCTCGCCCGAGATCCTGGTGCGCAACGAGCTGTCGCCCGAGGGTGGGCGCAAGGTCACGCTGCGCCCGATCGCCGGCACGCGCGGCCGCGGCGCCACGCCCGAGCAGGATGCGGCACTGGCCGAAGAACTGCTGTCCGATCCGAAAGAGGTCGCCGAGCACGTGATGCTGATCGACCTGGCGCGCAACGACATCGGCCGCATCGCCGACATCGGTTCGGTGAAAGTCACCGACCGCATGGTCATCGAAAAATACTCGCACGTGCAGCACATCGTCTCCAACGTCGAGGGCAAGCTGAAAGACGGCATGTCGAACCTCGACGTGCTGCGCGCCACCTTCCCGGCCGGCACCCTGACCGGCGCGCCGAAGGTGCGGGCGATGGAAGTGATCGACGAGCTCGAGCCGGTAAAACGCGGCATCTACGGCGGCGCCTGCGGCTACCTGAGTTTTGGTGGCGAGATGGACGTCGCCATCGCGATCCGCACCGGCGTGATCAAGGACGGCAACCTGTACGTGCAGGCCGCGGCCGGCATCGTGGCCGACTCGATCCCCGAGATGGAATGGCAAGAGACCGAAAAGAAGGCGCGCGCCGTGCTGCGCGCGGCCGAGCAAGTGCAAGATGGCCTGGATGGGGAGTTCTGACATGCTGCTTATGATCGACAACTACGACTCGTTCACCTACAACATCGTGCAGTACTTCGGCGAGCTGGGCGAGGATGTGCGCACCGTGCGCAACGACGAGATCACGCTCGAACAGATCGCGGCAATGAAGCCCGACCGCATCTGCATCTCGCCAGGGCCAAAGGCGCCGAAGGATGCAGGCATCTCGCTCGACATCCTGCGCGAATTCAAGGGCAAGCTGCCGATCCTGGGCGTGTGCCTCGGCCACCAGGCGATCGGCGAGGCTTTCGGGGGCAATGTGATCCGCGCCAAGCAGGTCATGCACGGCAAGACCTCGAGCATCGCCCATATCGGCGAAGGCGTGTTCACCGGCCTGCCCAGCCCGTTCACCGTGATTCGCTACCACTCGCTGGCGATCGAGCGCTCTTCGCTGCCTTCGTGCCTCGAAGTGACGGCATGGACCGACGACGGCGAAATCATGGGAGTGCGCCACAAGGACTACGACATCGAGGGCGTGCAGTTCCACCCCGAATCGATCCTGTCCGAACACGGTCACGCCCTGTTCAAGAATTTCCTGACGCGCTGATGCGTCCATGCGTGAGCGCCACTGTCGCGGCGCCACGCCCTCATTACGTCTAGAAGAACTGGAACCATCATGCCGATCACCCCACAAGAAGCGCTGCTGCGCTGTATCGAACACCGCGAAATCTTCCACGACGAGATGCTGTCACTGTTCCGCCAGATCATGGCGGGCGAGATGTCGCCGACCATGGTCGCAGCCCTGACCATGGGCCTGCGCGTCAAGAAGGAAACCATCGGCGAGATCACCGCCGCCGCCCAGGTGATGCGCGAGTTCTCGACCAAGGTGCCGATGGCCGACACCAGCCACCTGCTCGACATCGTCGGCACCGGCGGCGACGGCGCCAACACCTTCAATATCTCGAGCGCCTCGATGTTCGTGGCCGCCGCCGCCGGCGCGCGCGTGGCCAAGCATGGCGGCCGCAGCGTCTCGTCCTCGTCCGGCAGCGCCGACGTGATCGAGGCCTTCGGCGCCCACATCGACCTCAAACCCGAACAGATCGCCCAGTCGATCGCCCAGACCGGCATCGGCTTCATGTTCGCCCCCAACCACCACGCGGCAATGAAGCACGTGGCCCCGGTGCGGCGCGAGCTGGGCGTGCGCAGCATCTTCAACATCCTCGGCCCGCTGACCAATCCGGCGGGCGCGCCGAACATCCTGATGGGCGTGTTCCACCCCGACCTGGTCGGCATCCAGGTGCGCGTACTGCAGCGTCTCGGCGCCGAACACGCGATGGTGGTGTGGGGCCGCGACAATATGGACGAAGTCTCGCTCGGCGCCGGCACCCTGGTCGGTGAACTGGTCGATGGCGAGATCCGCGAATACGAGATCCACCCGGAAGACTTCGGCCTGTCGATGATCTCGAGCCGCAACCTCAAGGTGAGCAATGCCCAGGAGTCGAAGGCGCGCGTACTCGAAGCGCTGCGCGGCGAGCCGGGTCCGGCCCACGACATCGTGGCCCTGAATGCCGGCACCGCGCTGTACGCGGCCGGCGTGACCGACTCGATCGAGGCGGGACTGGCCAAGGCGCGCGACGCCATCGCTTCCGGCGCCGCCATCGCCAAGCTGGAGCAGTTCGTCCAGGTCACACGCCAGCTCGGCGCCGCCCATTAATTCACTTGCGAGAGCACCGATGTCCGACATCCTCAACAAGATCCTGGCCGTGAAGGCCGACGAAGTGGCCGCGGCGCGCAAGCAGCGCGACCTGCATGGCCTGCGCCGCGACGTGGAAAGCGACCGCGAGGCGCGCGCCGCCATCCGCGGTTTCGAATCTAGCCTGCGCGCCAGGATCGCCGCGGGCCAGGCCGGCGTGATCGCCGAAGTAAAGAAAGCCTCGCCGTCGAAAGGCGTGCTGCGCCCGGACTTCCAGCCGGCCGCGATCGCGCAAAGCTATGCCGAACACGGCGCGGCCTGCCTGTCGGTGCTGACCGACGTCCAGTTTTTCCAGGGTTCGGTCGCTTACCTGCAGCAGGCGCGCGCCGCTTGCACGCTGCCGGTGCTGCGCAAGGATTTCATGGTCGACCCGTATCAAGTCTATGAAGCGCGCGCGATGGGCGCCGATGCGATCCTGTTGATCGTCGCCGCGCTCGACCACGGCCTGATGGCCGAGCTCGAGGCCTGCGCCATGGACCTCGGCATGGATGTGCTGGTCGAAGTGCACGACGGCGAAGAGCTCGATGCGGCGCTCAAGCTCAAGACAGCGCTGCTGGGCATTAACAACCGTAACCTGCGCACCTTCGACGTCACGCTCGACACCACGCTCGGCCTGCTGCCGCGCATCCCCAAGGACCGCCTGGTGGTGACCGAATCGGGCATCCTGGGCGCCGCCGACGTGCAGCGCATGCGCGAGGCCGATGTCCACGCCTTCCTGGTCGGCGAAGCGTTCATGCGTGCGGAAAATCCTGGCAAGGAGCTGCAGCGCCTGTTTGCATAAGCGCTGATGGCAGAGGAACTCCGGATGCACGGATGGGTCGAACGGTTACGCCAATACCGGCGCGACCTGCGACCGTCCTGCATCCACCATGAATACCCCTCATCGCAGCATCGTTTGTCTCTTTCTCGCGTCCCTCGTGCTCGCGTTTCTTGCCGCATGCGGCACGTCGACACCGCCACCGGCGCCACCGCCCGCGGCCCAATCGGGGGGCATTCCACTGACACCGCTCCCCGCCCCTGCGCCTACGCGCACGCTCGACGCCTATAAAGCCGACGTCGCGCGCCACGTCATGCAGCGCAATCCAGAACGAATATTCGAGGGAGAATTGCCGCCCATGCTGCCGGCGGTGGTGGTAGTCAACATCACGGTCGACCGCGCAGGCCAGTTGACAGACGTCCAGGTGCAGCGCTCGCGCGACCAGGGGGCATCCGAGGTCGCGCTGGCCTCACTGCGCCGCAGCGGCCCGCTACCGGCGCCCGATGGCCTGGGGCCGCAGCATGCCGACCTGATGACGTTTTCCGAGACCTTCCTGTTTGGCGAGCGCTACCGCTTCCAGATCAGGACATTGGCGGGGCCGCAGCGCGCAGGCCTGTAGCGTATATCAGCGCGGGTGGCAGGATGCCGGCGCGGGATGGCCTGCATCGCCTTGCGCGGCGGCGCCGCAACGTTTGCAGTGACGGCGATTGCGCAGGTGCGCATACAGCAGCATGAAGCCGCTGATGACGGCGAATACCGCCTCGGCCACTTCGCCCAACAACGGGCTGACGACGAACACGGCGCCGAGAAAGATCGCCAGGCCGGCGCAACCAACCAGCAAGGTGGTCTTGTCACGGTGCTTCAGGTAGCCGGGCACCAGCGCCAGCAAGACCGGCAAGGTGATCGCCGCGATCAGGGTGTCGTGGAAGGTATCGTGCACGTGGGCCAGCCCGAGCATCGGGAACGCCAGGATCACGAGCGGCATCGCCATGCAGTGCAGCAGGCACAGGATCGATGCCGCCATGCCGGCGACATCGCCGTATTTGATCAGGGATTTCATGAACCCTGTTCCTTTCTTTGAAACCGGCGCTGTGGACCTCATGTCCGTCGGCGCCGGCGGATTGGGTTCGGTCAGAACAACACGCGCAGGCCGGCCGTCAGGTTACGGCCGGTCAGCGGTGCATAGTCCTTGATGAACGAGGTGTGGCTATAGGCCAGGCGGTCGGTCACATTGTTCAGGCGCGCGTACAGCTGTGCCGGCAAGTTGCCGATGCGGGTCGAATAGTGCGTGCTGAGGTTCAGCGTCGTGTAGCCGGCTGTTTCGGATTCGAAATCGGCGATTCGGTCCTGCTTGCCCACACGGACGAGTTCGGCCATGCCGTTCCAGGCGCCCCAGTCGCCTTCGAGCTTGAACCCGACCCGGTGCGCCGGCGTGCGCGGAATGTCGCGGCTGCCCGGGCCTTCGTCGAAGCGCGCACGCACGTAGTCGCCGAACACGGTGGCCTTCCACACCGACGACAGATTGTGCGCCACTTCTCCTTCCAGGCCGGTGAAGGTGGCGTCGCGCTGGGCGTAGTTGATCAGCTGCAGGCCCTCGAACTCGCCACGCGTCTGCGAATAGATATAGTCGCCGATGCGGTTATGGAAGGCGCTGAGCGAGAAGGTGGTGCGGCCGGCGAATTTGCGCAGGGTCAGGTCGAGGTTGTTCGAGGTTTCCTTGACCAGGTTCGGGTTGCCGATCTCATAGGTATTGGTCGCCAGGTGCGGGCCGTCCGCAAACAGTTCCTCGGCGGTCGGCAGGCGGTGCGTGTGCGACAGCGAGGTGCCCAGCGAATATTCGGGCGCGAACTTCCACACCGCGCCGACCGATAGCGAGGTGCCGCGGGTGTGGCTGTCCGGCTTGTCCACTTCAGCTTCGACGTCCTGCCATTCGTGGCGCACGGCGGCCTCGAAGCGCACATTTCCCAGCTTGTATTCCTCGGTCAGGAAGGCCGCATGCTTCCTGGTCAGGGTCGGCGGCACATAGGCCTCGGCGCCGATCGCCGAGAAGTCGCGGCGCGTGGTCTGCAGGCCGAACACGCCATGCCAGCCCGCGATCGGTGCGTGCACGAACTCCAGGCGGCCATCGTGGCCCTTGTTCTTGAAGGTGGTGGCGACCGCGCTGCCCTCGACCTCGTCGTGGATATAGTCGGTGAACGAGGCGCGCAGGCGCACGCGCTCGATGCCGGCCACCGGATTGCGGTATTCGCCGCGCACGTCCCAGCGTTCGCTGTCCAGGTCCACCACCGGCGCCTCGATCTCGCCCGCGTCGTTCTCGAAGCCGTGGCCCGGCAGGCCGTACTTGCCGCGCTCCTTGGTGAAGGCGGCGCCCAGGTAGCCATCCTTGCCGACCCACGACATGCCGACGGTGCCGGTCTCGGTTTCCTTGTAGCTGCCCGGGACGCGGCGACCGCCTTCCCAGTCCTTGCCGACGCGGTAGTCGTCGGCATCGCGCTTGACGCCTTCCAGGTGCAGGGCCAGGTTGCTGCCGGCGGCCGTGGTGAATTCGGCCGCGCCGGTCTTCTCGCGCGCCGCCGAATTGGCGCGCACCTCCGCGCTGCCTTCCAGGCCGCCCTCCGGCATCGCGGTCGGCACCTTGCGATCGATGATGTTCACCACGCCGCCCACGGCGCCGCCGCCATAGGCCAGCGCCGACGGGCCGCGCAGCACTTCGATGCGCTCGGCCAGGACGGGTTCGAACGCAACGGCGTGGTCGGGGCTGATGGTGGACGCATCCTGGATCTCGGAACCGTCGGACAGGATCTTCACGCGCGGGCCATCCATGCCGCGGATGATCGGACGGCTGGCGCCGGCGCCGAAGTGGCTCGAGGTAATGCCGGGCATGCTCGACAAGGTCTCGCCCAGGGTCGACTGGCGGGTCCGCACCAGCTCGTTGCCACCGATCGAGGTCACCGGCGTGACCATGTCGTCGCTCGCCACGCCGAGCCCGCTGGCGGAGACGACGACGGTCGCAGGCGCAGCAGTCGATTGCGCGAGGGCGGTGAGTGGGCAGCCAAGGGCCAGCACACAAGCCAGCGCGAGCGGCGTGCGCTTGCCAGTGAAATCAGTCATGGGAATCCTCGATCGTGGAACGCCAGGGGACAGCGAATCCATTATTAGTCAAATCTAATGATAACTCATTATCGTTAAGGATTCAACGCAATGCAGCAATCGCGCGCGGCAATAAAGAACCGGCGCAGGACGAATTCGCCCTGCGCCGGCCGATACGTCGTGTAGCCAGAACTTTAGAACATGACGCGAATGCCCGCCGTCAGGTTACGACCTGTGAGCGGCGCCGCGTTCTTGATGAACGAGGTGTGGCTGTAGGCCAGTTCGTCGGTCAGGTTGTTCAGGCGCGCATAGAACTGGGTCGGCACGCCCCCGATGCGGGTCGAGTAGTGAGTGCCGATATTGAGCATGTTGTAGCCCGCGGTCTCGGTCTCATACTCGGCCAGCTTGTCCTGCTTGCCGACGCGGTAGAACTCGACCATGCCATGCCAGGCCTTCCAGTCGCCGTCGAACTTGACGCCAAGGCGCGACGCCGGGATGCGCGGCAGGTTGCGGCTGCCCACGCCTTCATCGAAACGGGCCCGCACATAGTCGCCGAACACCGTCGCACTGATCGCCGGCGTCAGCTTCTGGCGGATCTCGCCTTCCAGGCCGGTGAAGGTGGCATCGCGCTGGGTATACTCCACCAGCTGGAAGCCCTCGTGGTTATCCAGCGTGCGGGCATAGATGTAATTGTCGACGCGGTTGTGGAAGGCGCTCACCGAGAAGGTGGTGTCGCCCTCGAACTTGCGCAGGGTAAGGTCGACGTTGTTCGAGGTTTCCTTTTCCAGGTCCTGGTTGCCGACTTCATAGGTGGCGGTAGCCAGGTGCACGCCATCGGCGTACAGCTCTTCGGCGGTCGGCAGGCGGTGGCTGCGCGACAGCGAGGCGCGCAGCGAATATTGCGGCGCCAGCTTCCACACCGCGCCGACCGAGGCCGAGGTGCCGCGCGCATCGGTGTCACGCAGGCCCGGCGCATCGACTTCGATATCCTGCCACTCGTGGCGCAGGCCGGCCTCGAAACGCCAGTTATCCAGCTTGTATTCCTCGGTCAGGAAGGCGGCGTGCTTCCTGGTGAGCGTTGGCGGCACATAGGCTTCCTCGCCGATGGCCGAGAAGTCGCGGCGCGTGGTCTGCAGGCCGAACACGCCGCGCCAGCCGGCAAGCGGCGCATGCACCGCTTCCAGGCGGGCGTCGTGGCCCTTGTTGCGGAACGAGGTCGAGACGACGTTCTCTTCGAGCTCGTCGTGGACATATTCGGTGAACGAGGCGCGCATGCGCACGCGCTCGATGCCGGCCACCGGGTTGCGGTACTCGCCGCGGATGTCCCAGCGCTCGCTGTCGAGCTTCACGATCGGCACGCCGTGTTCGTGGTCATGGTCGTGGTCGTGGCCTTCCTCGTGGTCGTGGCCTTCCTCGTGGTCGTGGCCTTCTTCCTCGTGGCCATGGCCGCCGCAGTGCAGGTGGTCGCCATGCGGATGGCAGCCTTCGAATTCGTGGCTGTGGCCAGGGATGCCGTATTCGGTGCGCTCCTTGGTGAAGGCGGCGCCGAGGTAGCCGTTCTTGCCGATCCACGACAGGCCGACGGTGCCGGTCTCGCTTTCCTTGTAGCTGCCGCCCACGCGGCGGCCTTCGCTCCAGTCCTTGCCGACGCGGTAGTCGTCGGCATCGCGTTTGACGCCTTCCAGGTGCAGGGCCAGGTTGCTGCCGGCCGCGGTGGTGAATTCGAAGGCGCCGGTCTTTTCGCGGGCGGCCGAATTGGCGCGTACTTCGGCGCTGCCTTCCAGGCCGTTCTCGGGCATCGCGGTCGGGATCTTGCGGTCGAGGATGTTCACCACGCCGCCCACCGCGCCGCCGCCATAGGCCAGCGCCGACGGGCCGCGCAGCACTTCGATGCGCTCTGCCAGCACCGGCTCGAAAGCGACGGCGTGGTCGGGGCTGATGGTCGAGGCGTCCTGGATCTCGGCGCCATCGGACAGGATCTTCACGCGCGGGCCGTCCATGCCGCGGATCACCGGACGGCTGGCGCCGGCGCCGAAGTGGCTCGAGGTGATGCCCGGCTGGTGGGCCAGGGTCTCGCCCAGGGTCGATTCACGGGCACGCACCAACTCGCTGCCGCCGAGCGAGGTCACCGGGGTGATCATGTCATCGTCCACCACGCCCAGGGCGCTGGCGGACACGACCACCGTCGGCACGCTGTCCGGGTCCGCCGCCGACCGGCTCGTGGCCTGGGCGTGGACGGCCAGGGGCGCGCCGAAGGCCAGCATCAGCGCCAGGGTCAGCGGTGTACGCTTGCAGGAAAAGTCGGACATGGTGGTTCCTCGAATGATGTGGGCGACAAACAAGATAAGGCCGATAACGATAATTCGTTATCATTAACAATGAAATGATAAGCCATTATCATTAAGCATTCAACTGCTTTTTGGTTCCTGTTCGCGCTTTGAGGTATCCTTCGCCTTATGCAACGCAATACACGTCAAAAATCCGCCATCCTGCATGCAATCGAGCATGCGCAGCGTCCGCTGTCGCCACAAGAGATCCTGGATGAAGCCAGCCGCGAGGTCAGCCAGCTGGGCATGGCGACCGTCTACCGCAACCTGAAGTCGCTGGTCGACGACGGCGCGCTCAAGGTCGTGACCCTGCCTGGCGAAGGCGCGCGCTACGAATCGACCAGCGCCGCCGAACACCATCACCACCATTTCCAGTGCACCGCCTGCCAGCGCGTGTTCGACGTGCACGCCTGCCCCGGCGACATCGAGCACATGGCGCCGAAGGGCTTCAGCGTCGAAAGCCACGAGCTGACCCTGTACGGCCGCTGCGCCGACTGTCTCAAGTCCTGAACCAGGACACAAGAACAAAAACGGCCGGCGCGCAAGCGACCGGCCGTTTTCTCATGGCTTGCCTGTCTATTTACCGAGCACGTTCAGCACGGCCAGCGTCATGGCCTGGGCGCCGGTCTTGATCGACGGTTCCGGCACCGGCGCGTAGAACGGCGAGTGATTGAAGGCGATCGGCTTGCCGCCCTCGCGTTCCGCCTCGGCCACCACCTTCGGGTCGTACACGCCGGTGAAGAAGAACATCGACGGCACGCCCTCGTTCGCGTACAGCGAAAAGTCTTCGCTGGCGGTCATGGCCGGCATGCGCTTGGCCTTCTCAAGCCCGAAGGCTTCCTTGAACACGACCTCGGTCTTGTTTACCAGTTCGGTGCTGTTGACGATGGCCTGGCCGCCGCCGCCGATCAGCATGTCGGGTTTTGGCGCGCCGGCCATCGCGGCCGAACCTTCGGCCACGCGGCGCACGCCTTCGAGCAGCTTGGCGCGCACAGTTGGGCTGTACGAGCGGATGGTGCCGCGCACCTGCACGCTGTCCGGGATGATGTTGCCGACCGTGCCGCCCTGGATCGAACCGACCGTGACGACGCCGAATTCCTTCGGATCCTTCTCGCGGCTGACGACGGTCTGGACGTCGACCACGAAGCGCGCCGCGATCGCCACCGGATCGATGGTCTTGTCCGGCGCCGAGCCGTGGCCGCCGCGGCCTTTGAACGTGATCTCGAGCCAGTCCGAGTTGGATGACACCGGGCCGTCGTTGAAGCCCACCGTGCCATGGGCCAGCGGCCAGGAATGCAGGGCGAAGGCGTAATCGGGTTTCGGGAAGCGCGTGAACAGGCCGTCGTCCAGCATCGCCTTGGCGCCGGCGACGATTTCCTCGGCCGGCTGGCCGATGAAGACCAGGGTGCCCTTCCACTGCGACTTCAGTTCGACCAGGGTGCGGGCGGTGGCGAGCCAGCTGGTCATGTGGACGTCGTGGCCGCAGCTGTGCATCACGAAGGTGTCGCGGCCTTCGCTGGTGGCGCGGGCGCGGCTGGCGTACGGCAGGCCGGTACGCTCTTCCATCGGCAGGCCGTCCATGTCGGTGCGCACCAGGACCGTCGGGCCGGCGCCGTTTTTCAGCACCGCGACGACGCCGGTCTTGCCGACCTTCTCGGTGACGGTGAAGCCGAGTTTACGCATCTCGGCCGCCAGCTTGGCGGCGGTGCGCACTTCCTGGAAGGCGATCTCGGGATGGGCGTGCAAGTCCTTATAGATGGTGTCGAGCCACGGGTACATGGCGTCGACCTTGGCGACGACGTCGTCCTTGAGCGGGGCGGCCTGCTGGGCCTGGGCGGGAACCGTGGCCAGCGCCAGGGACATGCATGCTGCGGCCGCAGCGGCGATACGGGTAAGGGTCATGGTTCTCTATCGTTGTGGGATGTCTTGGGATTACACCGCGCTCGGGCGCTTGATCGCCGCCGACTTGCGCCCGGCCACGGCCTGCGACAGGGTGATGCCGGGCACGCGGTCGCCCTGCAGGGTGACGTCGAAGGCCATCAGTTCGTCGCGGCGGAAGGCGTGCACGGTCACGCGGTCGCCGACGCGGTAGCGCGCCAGCAGGGCGTCGACGTTCGACGGAACGCCATTCACGCGCAGGCCGTCGATCGCGATCACGACGTCGAGCGCCGACAGGCCGGCCAGGTGGGCGGCGCCACCCTCGTGCACCTGGGTCAGCTTGGCGCCGAGCGGGTCGCGGCCGATGCCGGCGTCCAGCGAGGCCTTGCCGCCCTTGCGCTCGTCGACCAGCTTCACGCCCAGCGGCGCATACAGCTTGGCCAGCGGCAGGTCATCGGTGCCGCGCACATGGCGCTCGAACAGACTCTTGAGCTTGAGTCCGCTGACCTCGTCGAACAGCGCTTCGACTTCGTGCTCCGTCACGCCGCGGCCCGCGCCGTTGTAGAAATCGCGCCCATAGCGCTCCCACAGCGCCAGCATGATGTCGTCCAGCGACTTCGCCCCATTGGTCCTGGCGCGGATGGTCAGGTCGAAGGCCAGCGCGATCAGCGAACCCTTGGTGTAGTAGCTGACGATCGCATTCGGCGAGTTCTCGTCCTGGCGGTAGTACTTGCTCCAGGCGTCGAAGCTCGAATCGGCCACGCTCTGCTTGAGGCGTCCGCCGCCGCGCAGCACGCCGCCGATGGTCTTGGCCTGCAGCTTGAGATAGGTGGCTTCGCCGATGATCCCGGCACGCACCAGCATCAGGTCGTCGTAATAGCTGGTGAAGCCTTCGAACAGCCACAGGAGCGGCGTGTAGTTCTCGGCCTGCAGGTCATAGGGGGCGAACACGGCCGGCTTGATGCGCTTGACGTTCCAGGTGTGGAAATACTCGTGGCTGCACAGGCCCAGGAAACGCAGATAGCCTTCGCCCGGCTCGGCCGCCTTGGGAGTGGCAAGGCTGGGCAGGTCGGCGCGCGCGCAGATCAGGGCGGTCGAGGCGCGGTGTTCGAGGCCGCCATAGCCGTCGCCCACGGCCATGGTCATGAACACGTAGCGCTCGACCGGCGCGCGTTTCGTTCTCGGTTCGAAGAACGCGATCTGGGTCTCGCAGATCGCCTTCAGGTCGGCCTGCAGGCGCGCCATGTCGAGGTTGGGCACACGGCCGGTGATCACGATATCGTGCGGAATGCCGTGGGCCTTGAAGGTGGCCAGCTCGAAGTCGCCCATCTCGACCGGATGGTCGATCAACTCGTCGTAGTTGGCGCAAGCATAGGTGCCGAAGCCGTAGCGCCTGGCGCCTGCCTCCGGCATCGCGGTGGCCACGCGCCAGACCCTTGCGGCCGGATCGGCGGGGCGCTGGATATCGACCTGGTGGGCGAGCGACTCTTGTCCCACCACGCGCAGGAACACGCTGGTGCCGTTGAAGAAGCCGTGGGTCTGGTCGAGGTGGGCCGCGCGCACCGACAGGTCCCAGGCGTAGATCTCGTAGTGCAGGGTCAGCGGGGCGCCGGTCGGCGCGGCGCGCCAGGAGTGTTTATCGAGCTTGGTGAGCGCGACCGCGCGGCCTTCTTCGCCGCTGTCGGCCCGGATGCGCACGATATTGCGCGCGAACTCGCGGATCATGTAGCTGCCCGGGATCCACGCGGGCAGTGCGAACACCTGGCCGTCGGGATCGGGATTGGCAACCGTGACGGTGACGTTGAACAGGTGAGCGGCCAGGTCCTTGGGGACGATGGTGTAATGGATGGCGTTCTGCTTTTTCTGCGATGGCTTTTTCATGATCTTCTTGAATGGTCTCTCGGGACGCGCCGAATGGACATAGTGTAATCCATCGGGCGAAGCAAAACGCGCGCCAGGCGTGATAACCGTGGCTGTGAACCGTGGCTGTGAACCGTGGCTGTGAACCGTGGCTGTGAACCGTGGCTGTGAACCGTGGCTGTGAACCACGGCTTGCGGCCTATACCGGCAGGTCGGACGGGGAATCGATGTCGCGCAGGATGCCGGGGTCGTTCACGGCGATCGTGGTGACCGGGCTGCTGGCCAGCAGGCGCCGCGCGCCCTGGTCGCCGTCCAGCGCCAGCAGGTCGTCGCGGTGCTGGGCACCGAAAGCGACCGGATTGCCGCGCCGGCCGTCGAACGTCGGCGCGCCGATGGCGGCGCCGTCGTCGATCGCACCAGCCAGCGCATGCAGGGTGGATGGATCGACGAAGGGCATGTCGCCCAGCGCCACCAGCCAGCCATGGCCGGGCGGCTGGCCGCCCAGGGAATGGCGGATCGCGTGGGCCAGCGACAGGCCCATGCCGCTGTCGGCTTCAAGACACACCGTCACTTCGCAGCCGAGTCGGCGCAATACTTCCCCTACCCCGCCGTCCTCCGGCGGCACCACTGCCACCACGCGCGCGAACACGGCCAGCAGCTTGCCCGCGCTGGCGGCGACCACCAGCTCGCCGCCCGGCAGGCGCTGCAGCAGCTTGTTATGTTGGCCGGCCGGGTCGAAGCGGCGGCCGCGCCCCGCGGCCAGGAGGATGCCGGTCAGGGCCATGGGTTCACGCCTCGAGGGTCGCGGCGGCATCCTTGATGGCCGCGCGGATCCGCTGGTAGGTGCCGCAGCGGCACAGGTTGCCGCTCATGGCATTGTCGATGTCGGCGTCCTGCGGACGCCGGTTGGTGCGCAGCAGCGCGACGGCGCTCATCACCTGGCCGCCCTGGCAGTAGCCGCATTGCGGCACGTCGTGGCGCACCCAGGCATCCTGGACCGCCTTGCCGACCGGGTCGGCCGCCATTGCCTCGATGGTGGCGATGCGTCGGCCGGCGACGGCCGAGATGGGGGTGATGCAGGAGCGGATCGGGTCGCCGTCCAGGTGCACGGTGCAGGCGCCGCACAGGGCCGCGCCGCAGCCGAACTTGGTGCCGGTCAGGTTCAGGTGGTCGCGCAGCGCCCACAGCACCGGCGTGGCGGGATCGGCCTCGACCTGCAAGTCTCTTCCGTTGATGTTCAATGTAAGCATGCAGGTCCCCGGCCGAATGCGGCGATCGGTTATTTCGCCGCCTTGCCTTCCAGCGAATCGAACTTGGCTTCGAGCGACTTGAGGTCGATCGCGCCCGGGATGCGGGTGCCGTCGGCAAAGAAGATCGCCGGCGTGCCGGTGATGCGCAGCTTCTGGCCGAGCGCCAGGACCTTGTCGTTCGGCGACTCGCAGGCTGCGGGCGCCGCCGGCGGCACTTTGCCGTTGATCATCCAGTCATCCCAGGCCTTGTTGCGGTTGGGCGCGCACCAGATGTTCTTCGACTTGGTGAACGAATCCTCGGACAGGATGTTGTACAGGAAGGTATAGACGGTGACGTTGTCGATGTCCTTGAGCGTGGTCTGGCGCAGGCGCTTGCAGTAGCCGCAGTTCGGGTCCTCGAATACCGCGATCACGCGCTTGCCGTTGCCCTTGACCTGCTTGAGCGCCATCTCGAGCGGCAAGTCGCTGAACTTGATCTTGTTGATGTCGTCGATGCGTTCGCGGGTCAGGTTGCGCGAACTCTTGACGTCATACACCTGGCCGATCACCAGGAACTCGCCCTTCTTGTCGGTGTACAGGATGTCGCCCGCGACCCGCACCTCATACAGGCCGCCATACGGGGTCTCCTTGACCGACTCGATCTTGGCGCCGCCCAGGTGCGGCTCGAGCGCCTTCTTGATACCTGCTTCGACCGTGTTCTGCGCGTCGACGCACGACGCGAGCAGCGCTGTCGCCAGCAGGACGGCGAGCTTCATTTTGACCATGCTTGATTTCCTCAGATTGATGACTTGCCCATCGCGTGCGCCATCAGGCGCCGCTTCACTGCGGGCATTTTATCAAGCAAGTTGAGTCCGATATTGCGGATCACGCGTACGGGCTCCAGATTGGCCCCGAACAGGCGCTCCAGGCCATCGGTTGCCAGTTGCATCATGAGCACGTCTTCCTTGCGCTTGCGGGCATAGCGCGCCAGCACCCGTTCGTCGCCGATGGCGCGCCGTTCCTCGCGCTCGCGCACCGTGGCGAGCAGGTCGACCACGTCGCCAAAACCCAGGTTCATGCCATGGCCGGCCAGCGGATGCACGGCGTGGGCGGCGTCGCCTACCAGCGCCACCCGCGGCGCCACGATCGCATGCGGCTTGACCAGCGCCAGCGGCACCGCCGCCACGGCCTCGGGTTGCAGGGGACGCAGGGCGCCCAGCTTGGCGTCGGCATATTCGCCGAGCCGGATCGCGAGCTCGCCCAGCGATTCGTCCATCAGGGTGTCGGCCAGGGTCTCGGGCGCCGACCACACCAGCGAGACGCGGTTGCCCGGCAGCGGCAGCAGGGCGATGATGCCGTCCGCGCAGGTGAACCACTGGTGGGCCACGCCATGGTGCGGCTTGTCGCAGGCGAAATTGGTGACGATGGCGCGCTGGTGGTACATCCGGTAATCGACGCCGATATCGCATTGTCCGCGCACCCAGGATTCGCGGCCGTCGGCGCCGACCAGCAGCGCGCATTCGATGCGGCGGCCGTCTTCCAGGCGCAGCGCGGCGCCCTCGGCGCTGCAGGCGAGTTCGCAGGCGCGGCCCTCGATGCGCTGCACATTGTGGGCAAACTTGAGCGCGGCATCCAGCGCCCCATTGAGGTTGTGGTCTTCGACGATCCAGGCCAGGGTGCCGACCCGGGCGCCGAAGGCGTCGAAGCCGAGGCTGCCGCCGTCCTGGCCGTCGCCGCGCACGTCCATCGCATCGACCGCGGCGACGCGCGCCAGGTCGAGGGCGCCCCAGACCTTGAGCGAGGCCAGCAGGTCGTGGGCAGTATGGTTGAGCGCATACACCCGCACATCCCACGGTCGCTCGGCGGCCGAGGCGGTGGACGCCGACGACGCCTGCGCCTCGGCCCCGGGACGCGCGGGCGGCGCCAGCAGGGTCACGCTATGCCCGGCCTGGGCAAAGCCGAGGGCGGTGGTCTTGGCGATGGCGCCATTGCCGACGATGCAAACATCGGTCCGGGTAGTGGAGGTCGTGGGCGTGGTCATGGCGTTCATTATAGCGATATGCCAATGCCGCACGTCGGGTGGAAGGCTGGGCGGTCCACCGGGCGCGGTGGGCGCGCCATCCACCCCACGCCAACAAGTACTTGCGCAACTGAAAATCGCTGGCTATAATCATGCCTCTCTTGGCCTGGTAGCTCAGTTGGTAGAGCAGAGGATTGAAAATCCTTGTGTCGGTGGTTCGATTCCGCCCCGGGCCACCAAGATTCAGAAAACGCCACCTTTGGGTGGCGTTTTTGCATTCCGAGGCCCGCCATGCACACTCTCCCGCCCTGCCCCCAATGCCAATCGGCCTATACCTACGAAGACGGTACCGGCCAGTATGTCTGCCCGGAATGCGCCCATGAATGGCCGGTCCAGGCTGCCGCTGCCGCTGCCGACGGCCCACGCGTCTACAAAGATGCTTCTGGCAACATCCTCCAGGATGGCGACACCGTCACCGTGATCAAGGACCTGAAACCGAAGGGGTCGGGCGGCGTGATCAAGCAAGGCACCAAGGTCAAGAATATCCGCCTGGTCGATGCCGACCACGACATCGACTGCAAGATCGACGGCTTTGGCGCCATGAGCCTGAAGACGGAGTTCGTGCGCAAGGTGTAAACACCTTCGCGCGCGATTCCTGCGCATTCGCCGCCAGTCTTGCCGCATGCCGCGCCTTCCCGCGGCGCCTGCCACCGCGCACGCGCGCCCTCGCCCAGCGCGGCGCGCTTGCCGCCTGGTGCAACACGCCTGCCGACTAATGCAACACGCCTGCCTCCTCGCGGGTGAGCACGATCTCGAGGTATTCGGCCGGCGCCACCATCGAATCGGGCCCGGCCGTATTGAAACGGTCGATCAGCGCCAGCAGGTCTTGTTCGAGCGCATCTGCCGCTGTCGGGGCAAGGGCGGCGAAGGCACGGTTCAGCGGCCCGTAGTAATCGCGGAACACATGCACCCAGTGCGTGGGCGATGCGTAGCGGAAGTTGAACATCTTGCGCGTGATACGTGCCTGGAGCCCGTCGGCGCCGAACAGCTGGCGCACATGGTCTTCATTTCCCCACAATAGCGGCGACGCCAGCCCGGCCGGCGGCGGTATGTGCTTGCCCACGGCCTTGAACAACTGGCCGATGAAGCCTTCGGGCGTCCAGTTCGCCATGCCGATGCGGCCGCCCGGCCGCACCACGCGCCGCATCTCGGCGGCGGCGCGCGCCTGGTCGGGCGCGAACATGATCCCGAAGGTGGACAGGGCCACGTCGAAGCTGGCGTCCGGGAATGGCAGCGCCTCGGCGTCGGCTTCGCGGAAGTCGACCGCCAGGCCTTCGGCGGCGGCGCGCGCCCGGCCTTTCTCGAGCAGCGCCGGCACGTAGTCGGTGGAAGTGACGCGGGCGAAGCGGCGCGCCGCGGCCAGCGTCGCATTGCCGTTGCCGGCGGCGACGTCGATGACGCGCTCGCCGGCGCGCACGTCGGTGGCTTCGGCCAGCAGTTCGCCGACGATTTGCAGGGTGACGCCGACGACGGCGAAGTCGCCGCTGGCCCAGGTGGCCTGCTGGCGCTGCTTGATCGCGGCGAGGTCGGGGCCGGGAGCGTTGGGATTCGCCTGGGGCGACGGTGAGGGCTGGGCTGGCTGGGTCATGATGAATCTCCTTCGGCGAAAGTGCGCCTGAAATGGTATTCTCGATATGACAGGCGTCGCCCCCCGGTTGTTCGGCGCCGAACCTTGTGCTTTCTCAATCCTTCAACGGGAAATCGGCCGGACGATTCGACTCCAATAACCAGGCAGACACCGCACACCGCGTCGCCCAAGGGGGGGGAAAGTCATGCAACAGCGTCTAGTTCCACGTGGCATCGCCGCCATCGCCGCATTCATCGTTCTTGCCATCTTCATTATCGGCGCGCTTGCGCTCGCCGCCAAGGCCTCGTTTTGGTCCGGGCGCGGCACGACCGATACTGGTTTCGACCCGCTGTTTGCCCGCGCTGGCGGCACCGTTTGTGCGCCGGCGGGCGCGGGTGCGCCGCCCGTCCTGGCCCATCTGGTGCAGGCCCAGACCGAGACCCGCCCGTTCTCGCCGGGCCAGCAGTCGCGCGCCAGAACGGGAGACCGATCCGGCGCCAAGCCTGGCAAGGCCGCCCCGCCGCCCCTCTACAAAGACCTGGGCAAGCTGCACGTACCAATTACCACCACCAGCAAGCGCGCCCAGGCCTATTTCGACCAGGGCATCCGCCTCACTTTTTCCTTCAACCATGCCGAGGCGGCGCGCGCCTACCGCGCCGCGCAAGACGCCGACCCCGACTGCGCCATGTGCTACTGGGGCGAAGCGCTGGTGCTGGGCCCGAACATCAATGCCCCCATGTTCCCCGAGGCCATCGCGCCGGCGGTGGCAGCCGCGGCCGAGGCCAGCCGCCTGGCGCCGCGCACCCGGCCCGAAGAACAGGCCGTGATCCGCGCCGTGGCGCGCCGCTACAGCGCCGATCCCGGCGCCGACCGGGCCGCGCTCGACAAGGCCTATGCCGACGCCATGGCCGAGGCCGCGCGCGACTTCCCCGGCCACGACACCATCCAGGTGCTGTTCGCCGAATCGCTGATGGACCTGTCGCCCTGGGATTATTGGGCGGCCGGCGGCGCCCAGCCCAAGAACCGCACTGCCGAGCTGGTCGCTGCGCTAGAAAAAGTATTGGCGCGCAACCCGACCCATGCCGGGGCGGCCCACTACTACATCCATGCGATGGAAGCCTCGACCCGGCCCGAGAAGGCGCTACCCGCCGCGCGCGTGCTGGCGCAGCAGATCCCGGGCGCCGGCCACATCGTGCACATGCCCTCGCACATCTATTATCGCCTGGGCATGTACCGCGAAGCGCTGCGCTCGAACGTGCAGGCAGTCGCCATCGACGAGCGCTACTTTGCCGACGCGGCCAGCGATCCCGTGTATCGGGGCGCCTATTACCCGCACAACATCCACTTCGTCATGGTGTCGGCCCTGATGGGCGGCGACGGTCCTACCGCACTCGAAGCCGCAGGCAAGCTCGACAAGGTCATCACGCCCGACCTGCTCAAGGCCATCGGCGCGCTGCAGCCGGTCAAGTCGGCGCCCTACTTCGCCCACGTCCAGTTCAGCGATCCCGACACCCTGCTCGCCCTGCCCGATCCCGGCCCCGAATTCGTCCTCGTGCAGGCTATGTGGCATTACGCGCGCGCCGTCGGCCATGCGCGCAAGGGCGATGTCGGTGCGGCCGCGCGCGATATCGCCGCGCTCGACAAGATCGAGAAGACCGGCGACTTCAAGGCGGTGAACGACTGGAATATTCCGGGACGCGAGATCGTCCAGACCGCCCGCTCGGTGGCGCAAGCCCGGGTAGCCGATGCGCAGGGCGACCTGCCGCGGGCGATCGGCGCCTACCGCAATGCGATCGCGGTGCAGGATGGCCTGCCCTATATGGAACCGCCCTACTGGTACTACCCGGTGCGCCAGTCGCTCGGCGTAGCGCTCTTGCGTAGCGGACAACCCGACGCGGCCGAAAAAGTGTTCCGGGATTCGCTGGCCCGCACCCCGAGCAATGGCTGGGCGCTGCGCGGCTTGATGGAGGTGTACCGCAAGCGCGGTGACGAAGCCGCGCTCGCTGCCGCGCAAAAACAGTTCGCCACCACCTGGCTCGGCAAGCCGGATGGGCCGGCGCTGTCAGCACTGTAGGAAAACACTAGCCGCATGCAATTCATGCGACACAGCAAACCCATTGTCATTTATGCTAGGAACCCACATATTGACAAGAGGTTCCGATGAACGCCAAGCCTTCGTTCTTTGCGTCATGCGCCGTCCTGTTCCTGTCCGGCCTGTGCGCCGTCCCGGCGCTGGCAGCGGATGCCGCCCGGCCGCTGCAGCCGATCGAATCGCTCGTGGTGCCACGCTATATGGGCATCTGGTACGAGATCGCAAAATTCCCCAACGATTTCCAGAAAAAATGCGTCGGTGACACAACCGCGACCTACAACCTGGGCCAGGATGGACGGGTGCAGGTCGTCAACCGCTGCCGCACTGCCGACGGCAAATCCGAGGTGGCCGAAGGCGTTGCGCGCCAGCTCGGCGGCGCGACCTCGCCCAAGCTCAAGGTGCGCTTCGCACCAGCCATCCTGTCCTTCATCCCGATGGTATGGGGAGACTACTGGGTGATCGATCTCGACGACAAATACCAGCTGTCCGCCGTGAGCGAGCCCAAGCGTGAATACCTGTGGATCCTGTCGCGCACGCCGCAAGTCGAACCGGCCGAGTATGACGCCCTGCTCACACGCCTGACGGCCCAGGGACTGGATGTCTCCAGGCTGGAGCGCACATCACAGACGCGCATGCAGCAGCCTCAATCGACAAACTAGGTAGGTTCGTCGAACAGGACTAGCCGTAGGGGATGAAGGTAATCCCGTTAGCGATCAGTTCCGCAAGATTCCCGACGTTTTCCTTGCTCTCGCTAAAATTCGCAAGCACAGTGGCGCGCGCCGCCAGGTCGTCGCCGCCGGCCAGCAGCTTCGTCCAGAAATCCAGGCCTTCCTGGTCCGGCTGGCGGTCCAGCACATTGCCATACAGGGCGGTAACGAAGGCGTCGGCACCCAGGGCGCCATATTTTCCGGTGAATTCATCGCTTCGGATGAAGCCCGCCGCCACGTCTTGCAGCGACATGCCGCCATCCATCCGGTCGATCCAGAATCCAAGACCGGTCAGGTCCGGCGCACGGTCGAAGGCTGCCTGGAAGATGCGGAAGGCCTTGCCTGCACTGCCGTCGACATCGAAAGCAAGCGCACTGTCAGAGAAATGAATGCGCTCGATGCCTTCCAGCGTATCGATGCCTTCGGTCCCCACCCTGTCGGCCACGGTCGTGTGCTTGCCAAGCAGCCTGACCTCATAGCCGCCTGCCGTGCCCGCATACAATGCGGTATCCAGGCCAATGCCGCCATTCAGGATGTCGTTGCCGCCGCCGCCTTCGAGCACGTCATTGCCGGCGCCGCCAGTGATGATGTTCGCCTTGAAGTCACCGTACAGCACGTCGTCACCTCCGGTGCCGTCGACATTCGGCCTCTTGTCGTCCAGGTCGGTGTACGGCAGGCCTTTCACCGGCAGCGTGACGTCGATCCCGAGGTCTTGCATCACTGCCAGTTCGATCCGGCCAATGTCCCAGCGGTTCTGCTCGTAGTTGCCAATATCGCCGATCATGCCGCCATACGTGTACTGGGGTGTCAACTTGCTGATGATGTGGCCGACTTCATCGAACGCCAGTGGCCGTCCCAGCAACGCCATGGTCGCCTCTCCCTCGAAGTAGTACACGCCGTCACGCAACACGACCTTGCTGCCGAGGGTGCTGAAAGGGATATTGGCCTGGTCGAAAGCGATCGTATGCAATACTTCGTGCAGGGCGATCGAAATGAAGTCATGCGCGCCTGGTGGGATCTGCGGTGACTTGAGAAACTCGGGGTTGGGATCCAGCCAGACCGGGGCGCCGTAATTGCGCATCGTGCCATCGGCGCCGAGATAGATGGTAAAGCCGGCGTCCGGCTCGCTGCCGTTCAGGTCCTTCCCGGTGGTCATCTCGATCAGATTGCTCTTGGTCGTCGCGCCGTCCTGGGAAAAGTACGACATCTCGGTGGCAGGAATGATGCCGTCCTGCGTCCAGCCCAACTCACTCTTGAGCTCGGCGTTGGTCTTGATATTGACCCTGACATCGAGCGTGCCCTTCCAGTCGATGAACTGGTCCAGATAGGCCATGACGTACTGGACATTCTTGTCGATCAGGTCGTGGGTGGGCTGGTCAAGCAAGTATCTGGTATCGGCGATGGAAACGGTCCACAAACTCATCACTACTCCTCATGGTGGGCGAGCTCACCCACACGGCAAGACGCGCAATATTAATTGCATCATAGCAATATCAGCGACATCCATGCCAATCCGTCGGAAAAATATGCTGACAGGGTATTGCGTATGGAGATAGGCCTTTTTGCCCCCATATCCGCTGCATCAAAGCCGCTGCCCGCTGCAACGCCTCTTGAACCAACGATGCCTTTCACGACCCGATTCCCTCATGTTTGCAGGACAAGACCAATGCTGGCCGGCGTGGCCATTGCCTTCGGTGTACAGTGGGCGCCAGCCGCGCTGGCCCAACCCGTGTCCGCAGCCGATCCACTGGCAACGCTGGTCAACGCCTACCGCGGCGCCCCCGGCATCTGCGACGGCAGCCCCGTCACGCCCGCCCCCGCGCTCGTGCCGCAAGCGGCCCTGGCGCAGCTGCGCATCGGGGCCGGCACCTTCATCGAATCGGCCCTGGAGCGCGCCGGCTATGCCGTCGAGCAAGCGCAGGCCATCTACGTCACCGGACCCGAGGATGCCCAGTCGGCCATGACCGTGCTGGCGCAGAAATACTGCAAGGTGTTGCTGAGCGATCGGTTCTCGGCAGTCGGCAGCTATCGCGAGGGCACGACCTGGACCGTCGTGTTGGCGCGCCCGGCCCCGCCGCTGCCGTCGATCACCTATCCCGACTGGCGCGAGGCCGGCCGCACGATCCTGGATCAAGTCAACCAGGCGCGCGCAAGCGTCCGCTCCTGCGGCGACCGGCAATTCCCGGCGGCGCCGCCCCTGCGCTGGAACCCGGCGCTGGGCGACGCCGCGCTGGCCCATAGCCGCGACATGGCCACGCGCCGCTACTTCAGCCACCGCGCTGGCGATGGCAGCCAGGCCGCCGAGCGCGCCCTACGCGCAGGCTACAGCTGGCGCCGGGTTGGCGAAAACATCGCTTTCGGCCAGCGTTCGCCGCGCGAAGCGGTGGAAGGCTGGCTCGACAGCCCGGGCCACTGCGCCAACATCATGAACCGCGACTTCACCGAGATGGGCGCCGCCTATGGCGTCACTCCACAGCGGCAGACCGGCATCATCTACTGGACCCAGGTGTTCGGCACACCGCGCTAAGGAGGGTCAGAACCCGGCACAGGGGTAGGCGCCGTGCTTGCCCCGTGTTCGTCCCGTCTTGCCTACCGTGCCGTGCCTCCCGCATAAGCTGCTTCGGATAGACTTCCTTTCAACATCAACCTCCCGTCCGTGCCCCACTGCGCCGGCCTCGACCACATGACCCAGTCCCAACCACGGCTCGGCCTCGTCTGCATCACCGTCTCGAAAGACGTGCGCTACCGCGCGCTCACGCGCAAGCGCCTGCTCGAGCATGGCGAGGACGGCCAGCGCCGCTTGCTGGAAGACATCTACCGCGACAATATCCAGACCCTCGACAACGCCCTGCGCTACTGCGAGCGCGAAGGCATCGCCCTCTACCGCATGCCCTCGTCGATCTTCCCGTTTTCCGACACGCCGTTCGGGCTGGACATCCTGCAGCAGTTCAAGGAAACCCTGGGCCGCTCGGGCCGGCGCGCGATCGAGCGCGGCATCCGCCTGGTGATGCACCCCGACCAGTTCGTGGTACTCAGTTCCGATTCAGACGACGTGGTGGCCAATAGCGTCAAGATCCTGCAGATGCACGCCGACATCATGGACTTGCTGGACCAGCCGCGCTCGCCGTGGGCCCTGCTGGAAATCCACGGCGGCAAAGCCGACCGCGAAGACAAGCTCGTCGCCCGCATCGCCGAACTGCCGGAAGCGATCCGCTGTCGCATCGGCCTGGAGAACGACGAATACGCCTACAGCGCCGACGAGATCCACGCCGTATGCGTGCGCGCCGGCGTGCCGATGGTATTCGACGCCCACCACCACATCGTCCACGAAAAGCTGGACAGCTACGAGCACCCCAGCGTGGCCGGGATGGTCGCCAGGGCGCGCGCCACCTGGCCCGACCCGAGTCACCAGTTGGTGCACATCTCGAACGGCCGCGAAGGCTTTAATGACCGCCAGCATTCGGACCTGATCGCGACCATGCCCTCGTCCTATCTTGCTGCGCCCTATATCGAGATCGAGGCCAAGCTCAAGGAAGAAGCGATCCTCGGGCTGGATGGCTGGTGTACACGGTTTGCGCCGGCCTGATCAAGCCTGTTGCAACTTCTCCAGCCACGGCACGATCACATCGCACAGCTGCTGCGGCGCCTCCAGCGGAATCATGTGCCCGCTGTCCTCGATCAACGCGAACTGCGCGTCCGCGATCCCCGCGTGCATCTCCTGCACCTCTTCCAGGCTGCGCAAGCCGTCGTGGCCCGCCGCGACCACCAGGGTCGGGCAGCGGATATCGCCCAGCAGGTGCAGGTCGCCGGGCCGCTCGACCATCGACTGGTTGCGGAAGGCTTCGCCGCCCAGGCGCACGCCCATCATGCGCACGCGCTCGACCAGCGCCTCGTTATTCACCTCGCGCGGATGCAGCGAACTGGCGATCGCGGTACGGCTCAGGCCCGCAAACGAGACCGACGGCGCCGCCCTGGCCACCGTGCGCTTGCGCAGCCGGACGGTGTCGGAATCTGGCCGGGTCGAGGTGGCGATCAGCACCAGCGCGCGCACCCGTTCGGGCGCCTGGCGCAGCATCTCGCGCGCGACATAGCCGCCCATCGAAAAGCCAATCAGGATGAAGGACGGCGGCGCCTCGGCCAGTGCGCGGCGCGCCAGGTCTTCGATGGTGGAATCGTGACGCAGGTCGGCATGCGCCAGCGGGCCGAATGGGGCCAGCCGCTCGCGCATATCGTCCCATAGCGTCGCATCGAGCATATAGCCAGGAACCAGCAGGATAGTCATCGCGCCATCATAGCAAAGCGCGGCGCGGGATGTGGGCCCCCAGTCAGGCCGCCTTCTTCGGCAGGATGTCGCTGGCCATCATCTCGCCGAACGGCCCGGTGATCGACTGCTCGCCCTGGTCCTTGCCCTTGCCCAGCAGCGGAAACACCAGTTCGGCGAAGCGGTACGATTCCTCCAGATGCGGATAACCCGACAGGATGAAGGTCTCGATGCCAAGGTCGGCGTATTCGCGCAGGCGCGCCGCCACCGTCTCGGGGTCGCCCACCAGCGCCGTCCCCGCGCCGCCGCGCACCAGGCCGACGCCGGCCCACAGGTTGGGCGACACCTCCAGCTGGTCGCGCCGGCCGCCATGCAGCGCCGCCATGCGGCGCTGGCCGACCGAGTCCATCTTTGCGAACGCGGCCTGCGCCTTGGCAATGGTGTCGTCATCCAGATGGCTGATCAATTCATCGGCCGCGCGCCAGGCTTCTTCATTGGTTTCGCGCACGATCACATGCAGGCGGATGCCGAACTGCAGGGTGCGGCCATGTTTCGCGGCGCGCGCGCGGATATCGGCCAGCTTCCCGGCAACCGCCGCCGGCGGTTCGCCCCAGGTCAGGTAGACGTCCATCTGCTCGGCCGCCAGCTCATGCGCCGGCTCGGACGAACCGCCGAAGTACAGCGGCGGATATGGCTTCTGCACCGGCGGATACAAGGTCTTGGCGCCCTTGACCTGGATATGCTTGCCCTCGAAGTCATAGCCCGCCGCGCCGCCCTCGCCCGCCATGCTGGCACGCCAGACCTTGAAGAATTCGCTCGAGATCTCGTAGCGCTTGCTGTGATCGGCGAACAGGCCGTCGGCTTCGAGCTCGCCCTGGTCGCCGCCGGTGACGACGTTGATCAGCAGGCGCCCGTTCGACAGGCGGTCGAAGGTCGAGGCCATGCGCACCGCCAGCCCCGGCGTCGACAGGCCGGGACGGATCGCGACCAGGAATTTCAGTTTGGTGGTGGCGTTGATGAGGCTCGATGCGACGATCCAGGCATCCTCGCAGGAACGCCCGGTCGGCAGCAGCACGCCGTCGTAGCCGAGGGTATCGGCGGCAACTGCCACCTGTTTCAGGTAGTCGGCATCGACCGCGCGCGCACCCTTGGTGGTGCCGAGGTAACGGCTGTCGCCATGAGTAGGGATGAACCAGAAGATGTTGGGAGAAGACACGGCGATTCCTTGGTGGTGGGTCACGCGGCGACGGCGGTCTGCACGCGCGCGTGGAGTTCGGCGTCGAGCTGCTCGACGCCCTCGGCGACGCGCTCGGCGATCGGCGCCGCCAGGCGCGTGCCGCGTTCGCTGTCCCAGGCGACCTGCTCGGACGTCGCATAGATGCTCGACAGGATGGCGCGCGCCGACATCGAGGCCAGCACCGGCCGCAGCGCATAGTCGAGCGCCAGCAGGTGCGACTGGCTGCCGCCGGTCGCCAGCGGCAGCACGACCTTGCCGCGCAGGCCATCTTGCGGAAGCATGTCGAGGAACAGCTTGAGCATGCCGGTGTAGGCCGCCTTGTAGATCGGCGTGGCCACCACCAGCGCATCGGCCTGGGCCACCAGCGCCAGCGCGCGCGCCAGTTCCGGGTCGCTGGCATCCATGCGCAGCAGGGCCGGGCCAGGCAGTTCGCGCACCTCGAGGCGCGTCGTGCGCCAGCCGTGGACGGCGAGTTTTTCTCCGACGTGCTGCAGCAGGCGGCTGCAGGACGACTGCGACGACGGGCTACCGCCCAGCAAGATGACGCTCATGGGAATTCCGATCCTGATAACGATCGTCATAGCGTACGGCGCGCCCACGACGATCCCAACGAATCGTTTCGCTCATCGATATGCGTTTGCCGTTTTAACCTTTCGCGCATATTCATGGCCGGATTTCTTCGTTCACGCCGCACCGGCCGTGGGCGCAAGATGGCGACTCACTCAACATCGGCATCGTGTCCCATGTCTTCCATCCTGCAACAACTGCGTCCACAAGACGACACCACCACGGCGGCCCTAACCGATCCGCTGGCCCTGGCGGCCGATCTCGGCGAGCGCCTGGCCGCCACCGCCATCGAACGCGACCGCGCCGGCGGTCACCCGAAACACGAACGTGAACTGATCCGCGCCTCGGGCCTGCTCACGCTCTCGATTCCGGCCGAGTTCGGCGGCCAGGGCGCCGACTGGACGACCGTCATGGCCGCGGTGCGCATCCTGGCAAGAAGCGACAGCGCGCTGGCCCACCTGTTCGGCTTCCACCACCTGCAACTGGCCGGCATCCAGCTGTATGGCACCGAGCTGCAGCAGCGCAGCCTGCTCACCGCCACCGTGCGCCAGAAGCTGTTCTGGGGGAATGCGCTGAACCCGCTCGACAAGCGCACCCGCGCCACCGCCTCGCCGGCCGGCTACATCCTCGATGGCGTCAAGAGTTTTTCGTCGGGTTCGGTGGGCTCGGACTGGCTGACGGTATCGGCCTGGGTATCAGGAGCAGACCGGGATGCCGACGCCGCCCTGATCGCCGTGGTGCCGACCGAGCAGGCCGGCGTGCACGTGGAAGCCGACTGGGACGCCTTCGGCCAGCGCCAGACCGACAGCGGCAACGTTCATTTTGAGAAGGTCTACCTGCCGACCGCGCTGGTGCTGCAGGCGCCCGGCCAGGCCGCGACCGCGCGCTCCACCTTGCGCTCGCAGGTTGCGCAGCTGATCATGACCAATCTGTACCTGGGCATCGCACAGGGCGCCTTCGAGGCCGCGCGCGACTACACGCTCGAGCAGGCCCGGCCCTGGTTCGCATCCGGCGTGGACGATGCGATCGACGATCCTTTCACCCAGCACCG
The DNA here is from genome assembly GCF_005222695.1 of Massilia sp. HP4. GTDB lineage: Bacteria > Pseudomonadota > Gammaproteobacteria > Burkholderiales > Burkholderiaceae_D > Telluria. Next base: position 36,437 of record NZ_STGG01000011.1, read on the forward strand.
CTACGGCCAGCTGTGGCTGGCCGTGCGTCCGGCCGTGCTGCTGGCCGACGATGCGGCGCGCCAGCTCGACGCCGCCATCCGCAAGGGAGACGCCGTGACGGCGCGCGAGCGCGGTGAAGTGGCGGTCGCCGTGGCCGAGGCCAAGGTGCTGGCGCACCGCGCCGCGATCGAGATCAGCAGCCAGATGTTCGAACTGCTGGGCGCGCGCGCCACCTCCAGCCGCTTCGGCTTCGACCGATTCTGGCGCAACGCCCGCGTGCACACCCTGCACGACCCGGTCGACTACAAGCTGCGCGACCTCGGGCGCTATGCGCTCAGCGGCCGCGTACCCGTTCCGACGCCCTACTCGTAACGAGCCCGCCATGACGACCTCCGCTCCCGTCATCCGCATCGCGCGCGCCAGCAAGGCCTTTCCGCTGCCCGAAGGCCGCCGCTTCGACGCCCTGCGCGACGTCTCGCTCGACATCCTGCCGGGCGAGATCTTCGGCCTGGTCGGCCGTAGCGGCGCCGGCAAGTCGACCTTGCTGCGCTTGATGAACCTGCTGGAAAAGCCCGACAGCGGCAGCATCGCCGTCGCCGGCCAGGAACTGACCGCGCTCAGCGCGCGCGAATTGCGCGAGGCGCGCCGCCGCATCGGCATGATCTACCAGCACTTCAACCTGCTCGCCAACGCCACCGTATTCGAAAACGTGGCGTTCCCGCTGCGCATCCACGGCGTCATGAACGCGCCGCGCCTGAAGGCGCGCGTGACCGAATGCCTCGAACTGGTGGGCTTGCTCGACAAGGCCGGCAGTTATCCGGCGCGCCTGTCGGGCGGCCAGAAACAGCGGGTGGCGATCGCCCGCGCCCTGGCCAGCTACCCCACCGTGCTGCTGTGCGACGAGCCGACGTCGGCCCTCGATCCGGACACCACGCGCAGCGTGCTCGATACGCTGCGCGACATCAACGCGCATCTCGGCGTGACGATCGTCATCGTCAGCCACGAGCTGCAAGCGCTGGGCAGCCTGTGCCAGCGCGCGGCCGTGGTCGAGGATGGCCGCATCGCCGAACTGTTCGACCTGACGGATCACAGCGCGCCACGCAAGACCTCGCTCGGCCGCGAGCTGGCCTACCACGCCGCCGAAGCGCAGGTCGACATCCCACCGGGAGAACTGCATGCCTGAAAACCTCCTGCTCGTCGCGCCCGAGCTGTGGCGCGCCTTCGGCGAAACCCTGCTCATGCTCGGCATCGGCCTGTCGGCCGCGGTGCTGGTCGGCGGCCCGCTCGGCGTGGCCCTGTTCCTGAACAGTTCCGGCGAGCCGCGCCGTGGCCTCGGCGTGGGCCGCAGCATCGGCCAGGTGCTGGGCTGGCTGGTGAACACCGTGCGCTCCTTCCCCTTCATCATCCTGATGGTGGCGCTGGTGCCGTTTACGCGCATCGTCGCCGGCACCTCGATCGGCCCGCTGGCCGCTAGCGTACCGCTGTCCTGCGCTGCTATCCCGTACTTTGCACGCCTGGTCGAGCAGCAGTTGCACGACGTGCCGCGCGGCGTGATCGAAGCCGCCGAGGCAATGGGCGCCACCCGCCTGCAGATCGTCACCCGGGTGCTGCTGCTCGAGGCAAGATCGGGCCTGGTGCTGGCGCTGACCGTGCTGGCCATCAGCTTTCTTTCTTACTCGGCGGTGGCCGGCGTGGTCGGTGGCGGCGGCATCGGCGACCTGGCCATCCGCTACGGCTACTACCGCTTCGAGACCGACGTCATGGTGATCACGGTCGCGATCCTGATCGCCATGGTGCAGCTGATCCAGTTCGGCGGCGGACGCATCGCGCGCCGCCTGGACAAGCGCTGAGCCGACCCAACTACAAAGGAACCATCGCATGAGCCTGTCCCGCCGCCTTTTGCTCGCCAGCCCGCTGGCCCTGGCCATCGCCCTCGCCGTCATGACCGATGCGCAGGCGAAGGACCCGAAGGATATCGTGATCGGCACCAGCGCCGGACCGTATGCCGACCAGGTCAGGCTCGGCATCAAGCCGATCCTCGAAAACAGGGTTACAGGGTGCGCATCGTCGAGTTCAACGACTATATCCAGCCCAATTTCGCGCTGGCCGAAGGTGCGCTCGACGCCAATGTGTTCCAGCACGTGACTTACCTGAACCGCTTCGCGGCCCAGCACAAGCTGGCGCTGGCCGAACTGGTGAAAGTGCCGACCGCGCCGATCGCGATCTACAGCCGCCGCCACCAGAGCCTCGACGCCGTCAAGAACGGCAGCACCGTGGCGCTGCCGAACGACCCGACCAACCAGGCGCGCGCGCTGGTCATGCTCGACGGACTCGGATGGATCAAGCTGCGCCCGGGCGCCGACCCGATCCGCGCCTCGGAGCGCGACGTGGCCGCCAACCTGAAAGGCATCAAGCTGCTGCCGCTGGAAGCGGCCCAGCTGCCGCGCTCCCTGCAGGACGCCGACTACGCTTTCGTCAACGGTAACTACGCGCTGGCCTCGGGCCTCAAATTGCGCGACGCACTGCGCACCGAAAAGATCTCGCCGGCCTATGCCAACCTGGTGGCGGTACGGAGCGCCGACCGCGACAAGCCGTTCGCGCGCGACCTGGCGGCCGCCTACAAGTCACGCGCCTTCCTCGACGTCACCAACAAGCATTTCGCCGACTACGCCAAGACCGACTATCAACTGGCGCTGCAGTCGCCGGCCGCCGGAGCCAGGTGATGGCGCGCCGCATCCGCTTCAACGCCTTCCAGATGAACACCCCCAGCCACCAGTCGCCGGGGCTGTGGCGCCATCCGCGCAGCGACGGCGCGCGCTACCTGACACCCGGCTACTGGGTCGAGCTGGCGCAGCTGCTGGAGCGCGGCGGCTTCGACGCCATTTTCCTGGCCGACGTGCTGGGCGTGTACGACGTCTACCGCAAAGGCCCCGAGGCCGCGCTGCGCCACGGCGTGCAGGTGCCGCTGAACGATCCGCTGGCCCTGGTGCCGCTGATCGCCCATGCCACCACGCGCCTGGGCATCGGCGTCACCGCCGCCCTGACCTATGAACATCCGTATACCTTCGCGCGCCGCATCTCGACGCTCGACCACCTGAGCGGCGGCCGGATCGGCTGGAATATCGTCACCGGCTACCTCGACAGCGCCGCGCGCAACCTGGGTCTCTCGCGCCAGCTGGGCCACGACGAGCGCTACGACCTGGCCGACGAGTACATGGAAGTGGTCTATAAACTGTGGGAGCGCAGCTGGGAAGACGGCGCGGTCCGGCGCGACAAGGACCAAGGCGTGTACACCGATCCTGCGCGCGTGCACCCGATCCGGCACCAAGGCCGCTACTACGAGGTGCCGGGCTTTCACCTGAGCGAACCGTCGCCACAGCGCACGCCCTTCCTGTACCAGGCCGGCGCCTCCCCGCGCGGCGCCCGCTTCGCCGCCCGCCATGCCGAAGCCACCTTCATCAGCGGCCCGAGCAAGCAGGTGGTGAAACACGGCGTCGACGCCGTGCGCGCCGCAGCGCGCGCCGAAGGCCGCGATCCGGATACGCTGCTGGTGTATGCCCAGGCACTGATCGTCACCGGCGCAACCGCGGCAGACGCACAGGCGCGGCTCGAGGAATACCGGCGCCATATCGACACCGAGGCGGCGCTGGTCCTGCTGTCCGGCTGGACCGGGGTCGACTTCGCGCGCCACCACCTGGACGACACCATCGACTACATCGACACCGACGCTGGCCGCTCGGCCCTCGCCTCGCTCAGCGCCGCCGATCCGGGCCGCGATTGGACCGTGCGCGAAGCGGCCGAGTTCATCGGCCTGGGCGGCCGCGGCCCGATCATTGTCGGCGATGCGCGCCACGTGGCCGACCAGCTCGAATCCTGGATCGACGCTACCGGCGCCGATGGCTTCAACCTCGCTTTCGCCTTGCCGCTCGAAGACATGGGCCTGGTGGTCGAACACGTCGTGCCCGAACTGGCGCGGCGCGGCCGCTACGAGGCCACGCCCGGCGGCGGCACCCTGCGCGCGCAGCTGCTGGGCCAGGGTCCGCGCCTGGCGCCAGGCCATCCGGGCAGCCAGGTCGAGATCGCATCCCCTCTGCCCGATATCCAGGCAGCCTGATTCACTACCAAAGGACCACCATGAAACGAAGAAGCCTGTTGCAACTGGCCGCCAGCGGCGCGGCGCTGGCCGCCCTGCCCGCGCGCGCCGCTCCCTTGCCCGAGCTGCGCCTCGACTATGCCCACTACTCGCCTACCAGCCTGGTGCTGCGCCACTTCGGCTGGCTCGAAGAAGAATTCAAGGCCGACGGCACCCGCATCAAATGGGTGTTCAGCGCCGGCAGCAACCGCGCGCTGGAATACCTGAACGCGAACAGCATCGACATCGGCTCGAGCGCCGGCCTGGCCGCGCTGCTGGCGAAGGCCAACGGCAATCCGATCCGCACGCCCTATCTGTTCTCGCGGCCCGAGTGGACTGCGCTGGTGGTGCCCAGGAACTCGCCGATCCGCAGCCTGGCCGACCTGAAAGGCAAGAAGATCGCCGCGACCAAGGGCACCGATCCGTACCTGTTCCTGCTGCGCGCCCTGCAAACCGTGGGCCTCAAGCGCAGCGACATCGAGCATGTCAGCCTGCAGCATGCGGACGGCCGCGCGGCGCTGGAACAGGGCCGGGTGGATGCCTGGGCCGGCCTCGATCCGCATATGGCGGCGGCCGAACTCGATGGCGGCGCGCGCCTGCTGTACCGGAACGTCGGCTTCAATACCTACGGCTTCCTGAACGTGCGCGAAGACTTTTTGGCCACGCGCGCCAACGAGACCGCGCGCGTGATCAAGGCCTATGAACGCGCGCGCGCCTGGACCCGCGCCAACCCATCCGAGGCGGCCAGGATCCTGTCGACGGAAGCCAAGGTGCCGCTGCCGGTCGCGCTGCTGCAAGTCAAGCTGCGCTCGGACTTCAGCAATGCCCAGCCGACCGCCGAGCACCTGCGCGCGCTGCAGCTGGCGGCGCCGATCCTGCGCGACGAGGCGCTGGTACGCCCCGGCACCGACCTGGACAAGGCGATCGCCGGCCTGGTCGACACCAGTTTCGCGCGCCAGTTGACGCGGGCCTGAGATGGAGCGCCAGGCCATCACTCTCGCAGCACCGCAGCCACCACGGCGCGCGCGCCGCCGTCTCGGCGTCCCCCTTGGATTGCTGCTGCCGGCGCTGGCCCTGATCGCGGCGGAAGCTGGCGTGCGCTCCGGCCTGGTGCCGGCCAACCTGCTGCCGCCGCCGAGCGCCATCCTCGCATCGCTGTCCTGGCTGCTCGAGAACGGCCTGGCCGCCCACGTCGGCGCCAGCACGCTGCGGGTGGCGGCGGGCTTCGCCGCGGGCGCCCTGCTGGCGCTGCCGCTCGGCGCGCTGGTCGCCCTCGACCGGCGCGCCGAAAGCGTGCTCGATCCCAGCTTCCAGGCGCTGCGGGCGATTCCCTCGCTGGCCTGGGTGCCGCTGCTGCTGCTCTGGTTCGGCATCGACGAAGCGCCGAAGATCATCCTGATCGCGATCGGCGCCTTCTTCCCGGTGTACATGGGCGTGGTGGCCGGCATCCGCGGCGTCGACCGCGGCCTGACCGAGGTCGGGCTGCTGTACCGCCTGTCGCCGCTGGCGCTGGCGCGCCGGGTGCTGCTGCCGGCGGCCCTGCCTTCGGTGCTGACCGGCCTGCGCAATGGCCTCAGCCTCGCGTGGATGTTCATGGTCGCGGCCGAGCTGATCGCCGCCAGCCGCGGCCTGGGCTACCTGCTGACCGACGGCCGCGAATCGAGCCGGGCCGACATCATGCTGGCCGCCATCGTGCTGCTGGCCCTGCTGGGCAAGGCCAGCGACGGCGCGATGCAGGCGCTGGAACGGCGCTGGCTGGCCTGGCGCGACAGCTATGTGGAAAGGACGACGCGATGAGTTTTCTCGACATTGCCATCGATGAGAAAAGCCATGGCGCGCGCACCGTGCTGCGCGGCCTGCGCCTGGGACTGGACCAGGGTGAGATCGTCAGCCTGGTCGGCGCCAGCGGCTGCGGCAAGAGCACCCTGCTGTCGATCGTGGCGGGGCTGGACAAGGCCTACCGCGGCGCGGTGCGCCTCGATGGCCGACAGTTGACGGGTCCGGACGCCGACGTCGGCCTGGTATTCCAGGCGCCGCGCCTGTTTCCGTGGCTGACCGTGGCGCAGAACGTCGTCTTCGGCGCGCACGAGCGGCCGAACCTGGAACGGGCTCACGCCCTGCTCGACGAAGTCGGCCTGAAGGGCTATGGCGATGCCTTGCCCAAGCAGCTCTCGGGCGGCCAGGCGCAACGGGCGGCGATCGCGCGCGGCCTGTACCTCGAGCCGCACGTGCTGTTGCTGGACGAGCCATTTTCGGCGGTCGACGCCTTTACCCGCATGCGCCTGCAAGACCTCCTGGCCGAAGCGGCGCGCCAGCGCGGCCTGACCGTGCTGCTGGTGACGCACGATATCGACGAGGCGATCTACCTGAGCGACCGCGTGGTACTGATGGATGGGGCGCCCGGCCCGGTGCGCGCCGAATTCACGAACGACGCGCCCTGGCCGCGCGAGCGGAGCAGGCTGGCGCTGTCGCCCTTGAAACCGGCGATCCTCGACAGCCTGCACGCGGTGCACGCTATTTGAACGTACGCGTCAGGTATTGCGCATCTGCGCCTGCGACACATTGCTGCCCGGCGGGACGCTCTGGGTCAGCCAGACGTTACCGCCGATGGTCGAGCCGGCGCCGATCGTGATGCGGCCGAGGATGGTGGCGCCGGCATAGATGACGACGTCGTCCTCGACGATCGGATGGCGCGGCGTGCCCTTGACCAGGGCGCCGCTGTCGTCGACCGGGAAGCGCTTGGCGCCCAGGGTCACGGCCTGGTACAGGCGCACGCGCTCGCCCAGGATCGCGGTCTCGCCGATCACGACGCCGGTGCCGTGGTCGATGAAGAAGCTGCCACCGATCTGCGCGCCGGGGTGGATGTCGATCCCGGTCAGCGAGTGGCCGATATCGGCCGCGACCCGCGCCAAAAACGGCACTTTCAGGCGGTTCAGGCAGTGCGCGATGCGGTGGTAGAGGATGGCGATGGTGCCGGGATAGCACAGCATGATCTCGGCCACCGAGGTAGCGGCCGGATCGCCGGCCAGCGCGGCCTGCACGTCGGAGACCAGCAGCGCGCGCACGCCCGGCAGGCTGGCCGCGAACTCGCGCGTGATGGCGCGGGCGCGCTCGGCCAGCACGGCATCTTCGGTCTGGTCGTGCTCGGCGGAGAATTCCGGCGAAAACCGCAGCGCACGCCGCACCTGCTCGGCGAGGCGGTCGAGGGCCACGTTGAGGGTGTCGGCGACGAAATAGTCGATGCTTTCGGCATTCAGGTCGGGGCGGCCGTAATGCGTCGGGAACAGGGCGGCCGAGATGCCGTCCACGATCTGGCGCACGACGTCGCGCGACGGCAGTTCGCGCACCCTGCCCTGGTGCCGGATATTGTGGGTGGATTCGCGCGAGGTGCGCAATGCGTCGATGACGGGGCCGAGGTGCCACTGCACCGACCCACCTTGATGGGAAAATTCGCTGTTCATTTGCCGAGCCTATACGATTCGATTTTCGATGCCTACGATTTTATTTGCATGTCGATATGCGTGCTTTGACGCGACCAAGAATGCATCCGCCAACAGTCGAACTTGCCGCGCAGCAGTTTCTAAGGCAACATCAACAAACGATTTTCTTTTGTAATGACACGACCATGAACCTGCCTTCCCACCAGCTCAGCATGACGGTGCTGATGACGCCCGACACCGCCAATTTTTCCGGCAATGTACACGGCGGCACCATCCTGAAACTGCTCGACCAGGTCGCCTATGCCTGCGCCAGCCGCTATGCCGGCCGCTATGTGGTCACGATGAGCGTCGACCAGGTGACTTTCCGCCAGCCGATCCATGTGGGCGAGCTGGTGACTTTCCTGGCAGCGGTGAACTACACCGGCCGCAGCTCGATGGAAATCGGGATCAAGGTGATCGCCGAGGACATCCGCAGCAAGGTGGTGCGCCATGTGAACAGCTGCTTCTTCACGATGGTGGCTGTGGGCGACGACAAGAAACCGGCGGCAATTCCGCCGCTGGAACCGTCGACGCCGGATGAATTGCGCCGTTTCGAGGAAGCCAAGGGCCGGCGCGAGTCGCGCCTGGCGCTGGAACGTGACCATGCGCAGCGCATTACTTCCAGGGGATAAGCATTGCCGCGCCCGGGTTGTTGATCCGGCGCGAACGCTGCTATAATTGCGGCCTCTTGGCCTGGTAGCTCAGTTGGTAGAGCAGAGGATTGAAAATCCTTGTGTCGGTGGTTCGATTCCGCCCCGGGCCACCAAGAATTCAGCAGTACAGCAGAACGCCACCTTCGGGTGGCGTTTTTGTTTCTGGCGCAAGTAGATCCAGCGTCCGGAGACAAGGAGGACTCAAGCGGCATACGCTCATTCTTTTCGTTCCCTGAATTCACCATCGATCACCATGTCGTCGGGGCCCTGGGGAGCTGGCCGGCCAGTACGTTTGAGGACGGACGATGACAGGCGATCGAAAACGGCCCGCTTCAACCATGGGAGTGTCAGAACAAAAGCCGTGGCAACCCCAATGAACGCTGCGGAAACCGCGTCGCCTCGCGACAGGAAATGCCATAGGCAGAGTGCGAGCAAGCCGACGATCAGCGGTCGGCGTACAGGTTTAGGCAATAGTCCAACGACACGCAGCCTGCCTTTGCTTATCCAGGGAAATCTTGCAAGAAGAACGCCTAAAAGCAGGCCGGCAAGGATCCGCCCCGTGCCGAGATACTCGGCCAACACCCCGACGACAAGGAAACCGGTGTAGGTCATCACACTGGCCAAGGCTGCCAGCATCAGCAATGCTAGGGCGCCCGTCAGCTTTGGCATGCGCAGCGCTGCAGTAACGAGAAAACGTAAAATTTGTGTACTCCGGCAAATGGGCATCGAAAGGCTATCGCCAGTTTAACAGCAGGCCGGCGCAGACCGCCCGGCTGATGCCGAGCGCACTCGCCGATGCGCGCGCCGATGCTGCAGTCGGACTCCCGCATCAGCGCCATGGACAGCAAAGAACGGAGCAACGTGGGAATATATGCTTTCTTGGCTCACCACTTATTCAAGCAAAGGCAAACAATGACAGCGCAAACTGAAACCGCCATCCTCGCCGGCGGCTGCTTCTGGGGCATGGAGGATTTGCTGCGGCGTATACCCGGCGTGCTTTCAACCCGCGTCGGCTACACTGGCGGCGACGTGCCCAACGCCACCTACCGCAACCATGGCACGCACGCCGAAGCGCTCGAACTGGTGTTCGATCCGGCTCAGATCAGCTATCGCCAGATCCTCGAGTTTTTCTTCCAGATCCATGATCCGACCACGGAAAACCGCCAGGGCAATGATCGTGGGATGAGCTATCGCTCCGGCATCTATTATCTGGACGACGCACAAAAGCGCATGGCCGAGCAGACCATCGCCGACGTCGATGCGTCCGGCCTCTGGCCCGGCAAGGCCGTCACCGAAATCGCCGCGGCAGGGCCTTTCTGGGAGGCCGAGCCAGAACACCAGGATTATCTGGAGCGTAATCCGAACGGGTATACCTGCCATTTCATCCGGCCGGGCTGGAAGCTGCCCGTCCGCCAGGAATCGGCTTAAAAATCTATCCCGTCACGGCCTGCCTGGATGCGTTACTTTTCTGGCGCATCCAGGTAGAAGATGGCGTAGACCTTGGCGCCGGATTTTTCGGTCGGTTTATCGATCTGGATCTGCGCGCAGTCCTCTGCCACCAGGCTGCGCCAGTTGACGACGCCGGCGTTGGCGAACACGGAATTGACCTTGCATGCCAGACTCATGTCGAGCGCCAGGCGGGCATTGCGTTGTTCGGGCTTGGCGTAGTTGACGCCGCGGATCTCGATACCGAAGGCGCTCATCCACGGCTCCCACAAGCCCAGTTCCACACCCTGCACCATGCGCTCCAGCATGACCTCCAGCGATAATCCCTTCTTGACGACGGCACGCAGCAATTGCAGGGACGGCGCCTCGCGCATGTCGGTGCTTTGCTTGCCCGCGCCCCTGTCGCCGATGGCTTTCAACTCTTTGGAAAAGGCGGCGTCACGCTCGGTGTAGTCGCGCATGCGGTTGTAGAATTCGGCGTCCAGGAAGGGATTTTCCACCCGGCCGGTGGCCGTCCCGGCTGGCTTGTTGGCGGGAGGCTGAGGTTTGTTGGTCATCGCAGTAGCTTTAGAGTGTAATGGCGCAGCATATCACTCCGCACCATGCGGATGACGTGCGAAAAGAATGCGCGTGGCGCTATTTCCGCCATTGGCGTCTGGTTGAACGATCCGCGCGATGACCGGATAGTTCAGTCAGCCGGCATGCCATCCTTTTCCCACCGATCGAACCCGGCCCGCACCGCGTCACGGGTCTCCTGGCTGATGTCCGGCAGGCTTCCGCCGAGCATGTCCTGCGCTTCCTGGAAGCCTTTTTCTACCGCAGCCCGCATGGACTCCATTCTGGACGGATCTGCGCCGATCATCGCCTTGGCAAAACCCAGGATGCGTTCGGCGGTTTTTTCCACGCTGAATTCACCGCCATCCGCGATCGCTGCCTTGGCGGCCTCGATGGTGGCTGGATCGGCATTCAGTTGCTGCTCGCCGGCCGCCACCTTGGCAAGGTTGAGCCCCTGCTGCTCGACCAAGGGCCGGATCAGGTCGATGACCGCTTGCGCCTTGCGGTCGGATTCGTCGATGCGCGGCGATTGCGCCGAATCATGCGCTCACGTGATGCCCCTGGCGTCTTCGTCTATCGCAGATTCGCTTACTTGCGCTCTTTGTCGGCGCCGCCTTGCGCCTGCGCCATCTCCAGCGCCGGCAAGGTAACCGTGAGGAACGACGACACCTGGCCGATCAGGTCGGCCGCCTGCTGGCGCACCTGCCCCATCTGCAGCACTGACAGCTCCGCCTGGCGTACCGCCTGCTGGATCAAGGTGCGGCGCTGCACGAGCGCATCGCGCAGCGTCGCGTCCGGCGCGTCTTCGACGAGTGTCGACACGACCGCCAGCACCAGCAGATGCAGGCCGAGTTCCTTGGCCGACTCTTCCAGATTGCGCATGGCGATCTCGCTGTCGGCCATCAGCTGCGAGAGCTGCATGCGCGATGAAGTCAACGCCGGCCGGTATTCGGCCGGCGATGTCGGTCGCCGAAACAGCTTGCCGAACATGCCCGTGGGGCCCTTGGTGGTCTCGAGCGCAGCCTCGAGCAAGGCCGGCACGCCCATCTGCGTGAACTTGAGCACCAGGTCGGTGACGGGCTGGAGCAGCGCAGCCTGCTCGATCAACGGTCCCTCGGCCCACTCGGTCACCAGCGCCAGCCTGACCGGCAGGATGCGGCGAAACAGCCTCGCCAGGCGCTGCTCGGCATGCGCGAACACGGCTGGATAATCGGCATGCACCGTGGCGAGCGCATCGCGCACTGCCGGATGGTCTTCGCTGTCGAATAGCGGCCGGCCTGCGGATTTCCTGGTGACGGCGAAAGACGTTGGCGCCGTGGGAACGTCGTCGAACGACAGCGCCCTGGGCGGACCATTGCGGTCAGGCGCCGCGGCATCGTGCGCGTCGCCGAAATCGAACGCCCGCGGCCCGGCCGGCCGGTCGACCGGATCGGAGGACGGCTCCGGCTCTTCGCCGAAGTCGAATGCCTTGGGCGTCTGGTGTGTCATCGATCTACCTGGCGACGCAAGCCGTCAGCGATGCCTGCATCGCGTGTGCTCAGACAGTGCCGCCGAGCTTGCGAATGAAAGTCGCCAGGTTCAGCTTGAAGCCGGCGCCGACGGCCTGGAAACGCCATTCGCCATCCTTGCGGTACAGCGAGCCGAATTGCAGAGCGGTCTTGTCTGAATAATCTTCGTTGAGGTTGTATTCCGCGATCGTCTCGCCGGTCTCGTCGTTGTATACCTTCACATAGGCGCCAGAGACGCTGCCGAAATTCTGCCTGCGCACTTCGGCGTCGTGGATGGTGACCACGATCGGCATCTCCACTACCGCCGCATCGACCCTGGCCAGGTCGACGGTGATGACTTCGTCGTCGCCATCCTTATCGCCGGTGCGGTTGTCGCCCGAGTGCACGACGGCGCCGTCCGGCGAGGTCGTGTGGTTGTAGTAGACGAAGTGGGCGTTGCTGATCATGACTGGATGGTCGTCTGCGTCTTTGCGGCACAGGAACACCGACGAATCGAGGTCGAAGGCATGGCCGTCGGCCGCATTGACTTTCCAACCGAGGCCGATACGTACGCGCTTCAAGCCCGGTGCGGTTTTTTCGAGGTTGATGCGGTGGCCGGTCTGGAGCGTCGTCGACATGAGCTTTCCTTGTTTGGTGAAAATCGTATTTTGGCGCGAACGCGCGCACGGATCAACGGGCGCGGCGTCTTTACGGCGCGCCTGGGGAGAACCGCGCGATCAGCTCGCGCTCGAGCTCCTGCAGCTTCGGCAGCTCGTCGCGGCGGCGCTGCTGGCCCTCGTTCGAGATCTGCTCGAGCTTGTCGAAGGCGGTGATCAGCTGCGTCTGCACGTGCTGGGCGGTTTCCAGGCTGACGATCGAGCGCTGCTTGGCGCGGGCCACGGTCTCGGTGTTTTCCAGCAGCATATCGGCCTGGGCGCGGAATGCCGCGTCGGTCGCGTCGTAGGCGGCATTCGCCACCGCCGCGCTCTGCTTGGCTTCGAGTTGCAGCAGGTAGAGCGAGAACACATTGCGCCAGGCCGGGATCGACACATTGACGATGTCGGTGAAGGTGTCCGTCAGCGCCCGCGCATTGTCTTGCGACAGGCGGATCTGCGGCACCATCTGCGTGGCCATCAGCATCGCGCGGCGCAGGTCGTCGATGCGTTTTTCGAGACGCTCGAGACGGCGCTTGAGTTCCGTGGCCTGCTGGGCCTCGAAGGCATTGGCCGCCGCGCCTTGCTGGGCGACCGCCTGGCGCAAGCGCTCGGCCCAGGCTTCGCCCTTCTTGACGTCGGCATCCAGGCCCTGGTAGTAGATCTCGAGGCCCTTGTACATCTCGTCGAAGTCGTGGATGCGGCCGCGGTGCACGTTCGCGTGGCGGGTCATCTCGGAGACCAGGGTGTCCATGCGCGACTCGACCACCTGGTATTGCGACAGCATCTTTTCCTTGACCGAGCCGAACATATTCGTCACGCGCGACAGCAGGCCGCCGGAACGCAGCTTGGCCGGGTCCAGGCCCTTCGAGGTGGCGATCAGTTCGTTCAGCTGGGTGCCGAAGACATCTGCATCCGACGCGCGCACGGTGCCCAGCAGCTTGGCCGACACCTTCGCCACGCCCGGGCCGGCGGCGCTACCCAGTGTCTCGATCGCCTTGTCGTCGATGCCGGTGAGATCGACACGCACCACCGGCGCCGCGCTGGTCTCCGGACGCAGGGACGGCAACGCATCCGGCGCGCGGGCCGGATCCAGCAGTGGCGGCAGTCCCGCAGCAGGCGTCACGGGCGCGGCGGAGGCGGCGTTCGCTTCGTCGTCGGAGGAGAACAGCGGTTTCATGGGATTCCTCGAGTTGGAGTGGCAACATCAATAGCTTACCACCGGAAAATCGGGCTGCAGGAGTTTCAAGTTGATCAACACATTATTTTTCACGTGGCCTGCTTCTGATAACATCATCCCCTGGCGAACATGCGAGTGACCGGCTCGACCACGTTTTCGTCCGCCGGGTGGCCATCCGCCCCTTCCCACTACGGCGCCGCTGATTCCACAAGATGACGCTGCACCGCCCTCCCCCCACATGAGGTCGACAACCGGCATCGATGGCGAGGTACCTGAACTCCGACATTTTTCGCTCTTTAGGATCCACCATGAAATACGCATCCGTACACCAGTTTTTGCAGCATGTTGCCGACCGCAACCCGGGCCAGGGGGAATTCCTGCAGGCTGTCACCGAAGTGATGGAAAGCCTGTGGCCATTCATCGAACAGCACCCCCGGTATGCCGAGCAAGGCCTGCTCGACCGCCTGGTCGAGCCCGAGCGTGTGGTGATGTTCCGCGTCTCGTGGGTGGACGACCATGGCCAGGTGCAGGTCAACCGCGGCTACCGGATCCAGCACAGCATGGCGATCGGTCCCTATAAGGGCGGCATGCGCTTCCACCCGTCGGTCACCTTGTCGGTGCTGAAGTTCCTCGCTTTCGAGCAGACTTTCAAGAACGCGCTGACGACGCTCCCCATGGGCGGCGGCAAGGGCGGTTCCGATTTCGATCCCAAGGGCAAGAGCCCGGGTGAGGTCATGCGTTTCTGCCAGGCCTTCGTCAGCGAACTGTTCCGCCACGTCGGCGCCGACACCGACGTGCCGGCCGGCGATATCGGCGTCGGCGCGCGCGAAGTCGGCTATATGGCCGGCATGATGAAAAAGCTGAGCAACCGGGCCGATTGCGTCTTCACCGGCAAGGGCCTGAGCTTCGGCGGCTCGCTGATGCGGCCGGAGGCCACGGGCTATGGCACCGTGTATTTCGCCGAGGAGATGCTCAAGACGCGCGGCCGCTCGTTCGAAGGCCTGCGCGTGAGCGTGTCGGGCTCGGGTAATGTGGCGCAGTATGCCGTGGAAAAGGCGATGTCCCTCGGCGCGAAGGTCATCACGGTGTCCGACTCGAGCGGCACGGTGATCGACACCGACGGGTTCACGACCGAGAAGCTGGCGCTCCTGATGGAAGTCAAGAACCACCTGTATGGCCGCGTCAGCGATTACGCCGAACGCAGCGGCAGCCGCTTCGAAGCCGGCGTGCGGCCCTGGCATGTGCCGGTCGACGTGGCGCTGCCTTGCGCAACCCAGAACGAACTCGATGCCAACGATGCCGCCGTGCTGATCCGCAATGGCGTGCTGTGCGTGGCCGAAGGAGCGAATATGCCGTCGACCATCGAGGCCGCGAAAGCGTTCGAGGCCGCTGGCGTGCTGTATGCGCCGGGCAAGGCCAGCAATGCCGGCGGTGTCGCCACCTCGGGCCTGGAAATGAGCCAGAACGCAGAGCGCCTGTCGTGGCCGAGCGAGGAAGTCGACGCCCGCCTGCTGCAGATCATGAAAGGCATCCATGCCGCCTGCCTGAAGTATGGCGCGCGCCCGGACGGCAGCATCAGCTACGTGGACGGCGCGAACATCGCCGGTTTCGTGAAAGTGGCGGACGCCATGCTGGCGCAGGGCGTGATCTGATCCTGCGCTAAGCGCAGCATCGGCGCGACGCCGGTCCATCGAGGCCGGCGTTTCAGCTCTGGCCGCTTGATTCCATTGCCCCAGTGTCATGTTATTCTTGCACGGCCTCGACCACCAAGAGAAACCATGACCCGCTCGCTCCCCCTGTTCCTGTGCACCCTGCTGTGCGCCGCCCTGCCCGCCATCGCCCAGGTCAAGACGCCGGCCACGCCGGAAAAGATGAACCAGTTGTATACCGACTACTGGGAAGACTACCTGCGCGAGAACCCGATCGCCGCCACCTTCAACGGCGACCATCGCTACAACGATCGCTTCGGGCCGACTTCGTCGGCCGAGAGTCGCGCACAGACCCGCGCGCTGGCCGAAAAATACCTCGCGCGCAGCGCCACCTTCGATCCAGCCCCGCTGCCGTCGGAAGACCGCATCAGCTATGACCTGCTGCGTTACAACCTGCAGCAAAACCTGGATGGCCTGCGTTTCCCGTCCGACCTGGTGCCGGTGGACCAGTTCTCGGGCCTGCACCTGCTGATGGCCCAGCTGGGTTCGGGCGCCTCGACCCAGCCTTTCCTGACCGTGCAGGACTACGACAACTGGCTCAAGCGCGCCGCCGGCTACGCGCCGGCCGTCGACGACGCGATCGCCAATATGCGCGCCGGGATCAAGCAAGGCATCGTGATGCCGAAGGCGTTGATCGGGCGCGTGCTGCCGCAACTCGAGAATGTCGGCAGCGACGACCTGGCGACCAGCACCTATATGGGGCCAACCAAGAAATTCCCGGACCCTTTCAGCGCTGCCGACAAGAAGCGCCTGCTTGATGCCTACGGAAAAATGGTGCGCGAACAACTGGCGCCGGCCAACCGCAAGCTGCTGGCCTTCATGCGCGACACCTATCTGCCGGCGGGCCGCGACACGGCCGGCATCGGCGCCCTCCCCGGCGGCAAGGAGTGGTATGCCTTCCTCGCGCGCCGCTCGACCACGACCGACCTGTCGCCGGAAGAAATCCACGAGATCGGCCTGCGCGAAGTCGCGCGCATCCGCGCGCAGTTCGAGGAAGCCAAGGTCAAGGTCGGCTTCCAGGGCACGCTGAAGGAATTCTTCGCGCACCTGAATACCGCGCCCGAGCTGCGTTTCAAGTCGCGCGAAGAAATCCAGGCGGCCTATGAAGCGATGCGTCCGCGGGTCGAGGCCAAGGTCGACCAGCTGTTCGCGCGCGTGCCCAAGGCGCCGTTCGAGATCCGCCCGGTCGAAGCCTTCCGCGAAGTGAGCGCGGCCCCGGCCTCCTACCAGCGCGGTTCGGTCGACGGCAAGCGTCCCGGCGTGTTCTACTTTAACGCCTACAAGCCCGAGACCCGCACCAACTTCACGACCACCGCCTTCTTCTTGCACGAAGCCATTCCCGGCCACCACTTCGAGCGCAGCCTGGCGCAGGAAACGACCGGCCTGCCGGCATTCCGCCGCTTCGGCGGCAGCACTGCCTTCTCGGAAGGCTGGGGCCTGTACAGCGAAATGCTGGGCCAGGAAATCGGCATGTACCAGGACCCATGGCAGTGGGTCGGCCGCCTGACCGCCGAAATCTGGCGCGGCGTGCGCCTGGTGGTCGACACCGGCATCCACTCGAAGGGCTGGACGCGCGAGCAGGCGATCGCCTACTTCATGGATAACGTGCCCCAGAACGAGGTGACGGCGGTGCAGGAAGTCGAGCGCTATATCGCGATTCCCGGCCAGGCCCTGAGCTACAAGATCGGCGAACTGAAGCTGCGCGAACTGCGCGCACGCGCCGAGAAGACGCTGGGCCCGTCGTTCGACCTGCGCGCCTTCCACAACGAGGTGCTGTCGCACGGCGCGGTGCCGCTCGACGTGCTCGAAGCGGCGACCGATCGCTGGATCGCGGCGCAGAAGAAGGGCTGAGCACGCGGGCCGCATTATCTACGGCCCGGTCACCTCGACATCCTGGCTGACCACGGTGACGCGGCCTTCGCGGTCGATCACCGTGGCTGTCACCGTATAGTTCCCCGGCGTTGAATAACCGTGGCTGGCGCTCGCGCTGGCCACGCCGCCACGCTCGCTGATCTTGCGCGCGGCGCCGCTGCTGCCATCGCCCCACGACCAATCCACGCTGCGCGTGCCGATCCGGTCGCCATCCACGAAGGACACCGAGGCCCGCAGCGGCGCGCCGACGGCGATCGCCCGCGGCGCCACCAGCGGCCCGACCGTGTGTCCGCTCTTGCGCCCATGGTCGGGCCGCAGCAGCACCAGGCCGGAGTTCGAGCTGGCCACGATCTCGCCCCGGTCATTGATCGACATCGCATGCTCCAGCACCAGCGTAGGGGGCGCGCGGCGCAGCAGCCGGTTCAGGTCGAGCATGCCGCCGCCGGCGCTCCAGACGAAGGCGCGCATGGCGCCAGCCCTGTTCTCGGCAAAGCCGACGATCTGCCCTTTCGCATTGACGCCGCGCGCGACCGACGTACGGCCGCCCAGGGTGCCGAGTTCGCGCATGCCGGTGCGGCGCGTCCATGACATCGCGCGCTGGCGTCCGTCCGAGTAGCCGATGCCGCCGGCGATATGCAGGCCTGGCGTCATCGCATTGACCCAGGCCGTGGTGCCGCGGCCGATCCCCAGGTCCACCATGCCGGTGGCCCGCGTCCACAGGAAGGGGCGATCGCCGCCATCGTCCCAGGACGCGAGACGATTGCCCGCCACCTCGCCTCCGGCGCCGACCGCGACAGGATTCGACTCGACGCTGCCCAGCGTGTCGATATCGACCAGGCCGCTCGCGCGCGTCCAGGCGAACACGCGGGTGAATTCGTCGTCGATGGTGGTCACGCCGGCGATCAGGCCAGCATCGTTGAGGACGCGGCCCGAAGGTTGCGCAAAGGCAGGCGTGACGCCCAGGTCTTCCACGCCGCCGGCATGGCTCCAGCGGAACAGGCGGGCCGAATCGTTGAATGAGCCGGTGACGACGCCGCGGTTGTTGATGGCCCAGCCATACGAACGCCCCCTGCCCGGCTCGGCGCGGATGTCGAGCATGCCGCCGCCCGCGCTCCAGACGAAGGCATTTTCGACGCCGTTTTCATTCACCGAGGTGCCCGCGATTTGCCCGGCATCGTTCAAGCCGTTGACATAGACGGTGCCGCCGCCCAGCGAGCCGATATTGCGAACCGAGGCGCCGTCATGGAAGAAGCCGCTGATGCGCCCGCCTTGGATCAGCGAAAAGGCGACTTGGCCGTTGGCATTGATCGCCGGGTAGGTGGCGATGGTGCCGGGCCCGAGATTGATGACGCGGTATGCGGGGTGGCCAGGCTGGGACGGCGTCGCACCGGCGGCCACGCTGTGCAGCAATACCAACGCCGAGGCCAGGCGCACCAGCCATCCTGGCGTGCTGCCAACCCGATTCTTGTGCGATCGAACCAAATTCATACATGTCTCCCATGAAAAATGAACTCCGGCGCCCGTCACCTTCGTCGATGTCGGGCAAGAGCGTCGATCATGCACCGCGCATTGGAACGCACGATCGAACCCGCCCGATACCGCGCGCTCATCTGTGCCAAACCAAGGCATCCTGTGGCGAACATCTCACACGCTCCTTGCATGCGCACACGATATGCGGCGTTGTCTTACACGTGCCTGCCGAGAGC
This sequence comes from Massilia sp. HP4, assembly GCF_005222695.1. Classification (GTDB taxonomy): domain Bacteria; phylum Pseudomonadota; class Gammaproteobacteria; order Burkholderiales; family Burkholderiaceae_D; genus Telluria. The sequence goes on from NZ_STGG01000011.1 coordinate 55,289, forward strand.
GGTTTTACTGCTAGATTGTTCATACCAACTACCGACAATTTCCACTCCAATTCCTTAGCTCTGCCATGAAGACCTTTCACTGCGACAAGTGCTCACAACAAATATTTTTCGAAAACACTCTCTGCTGCAACTGCGACAGCACGCTCGGCTACCAGCCGGCCACGCGCAGCGTCAACAGCTTCGAGCAGACCGACGACGGCCTGTGGCGAAGCCTGAACCACAACGATGAAGGCAAGCTCTACAAACAGTGCAGCAATTACGTGCAGCACAATGTCTGCAACTGGATGTTGCCTGCGGACGACCCGCACGAGCTATGCGCCTCATGCCAGCTGACCGTGATCATCCCGGCGCTGACGTCCGAAAAAAACCATATCTTGTGGGCGCGCCTCGAAGCCGCCAAGCGCCGCCTGCTGTTTTCGCTGGCGACACTGAACCTGACCCCGGCCCCGAAGGAAGACGAGCCCGAAACCGGCCTGGCCTTCCAGTTCCTTGAAGACGGTGTGACCGATCAGTGCGTGATGACCGGCCATGCCGATGGCGTGATCACCCTGAACATTGCCGAAGCCGACCCGGCCGAGCGTGAACGCACGCGCGAACAGATGCACGAGCGCTATCGCACCCTGTTAGGACATTTCCGTCATGAAAGTGGGCATTACTATTTCGACCGCCTGGTGGCCAACAGCCCATGGATCGACGAGTACCGCGCCCTGTTCGGCGACGAGCGCCAGGATTACGGCGAGAGCCTCAAGCGCCATTACGCGAATGGGCCGGCCGACGACTGGGCCGAGCGCTTCGTGAGCAGCTATGCCAGCTCGCACCCGTGGGAAGACTGGGCCGAGACCTGGGCCCATTACCTGCATGTCATCGATACCCTGGAAACGGCGCATGCCTGCGGCCTGCAGCTCAAGCCCCGCAAGGCCGACGAGCCCGCAATCGACGGCATCACCCTGCCGACCAGGACGGATGCGTTCGACGATACCCTGAACGACTGGTTCGCGCTGACTTATGTGCTCAACAGCCTGAATCGCAGCATCGGGATGCCTGACTCGTATCCGTTCACCCTCAGTCCCCCGGTACGGGAAAAGCTGGCCTTCGTGCACCGGGTGGTGCGCGCACAAATCAAGAAAGATCCAGCGCCGACCATGCCGGCCGCTGCCACGCCGGCCGCCTGATTCGACGCACCGTCATGAAGCGCGCGCCGCCGTTTTTCCTCAAGACGGTGCGGCGCGCGATGTCCTGGTGCGCCGTCCGCTCACGCCGTCTGGGTCTGGGTTTGCGTCATCCCGGACAGGGTCTGCGTCTGGGACTGGGTTTGCCCTTCTTCGGGCACGGGCGGTTCGATCGGGATCAGGAAGTCGCGGCTGATGCCGTTGCCCAGCGCGTCGACCGACGCCAGGAAGCGGGTCAGGAATGGGTGCAGGCCTTCTTCGAGGATGGCGCCGATCGGCGCCGCTTGCAGCATGGCGTACAGCTCCATGGCCAGGCGCTCGGTGTCGTGCGACTGGGCGTTGCGCACATCCTGCAGGTTGGCTACGACCGCGGCCATGCACGCCACCAGCGAGCGCGGCATTTTTTCCTGCAGGATCAGTAGCTCGGCGACCCGCTTGGGCGTGATGGCGTCACGGTAGACCTTGCGGTAGATCTCGAAGGCAGAGACGGAACGCAGCAGCGCCGCCAGCTGGTAGAACTCGGCCTGCGATCCCGCCTGGACCGCGTCGGACGGCGTGAACCTGAACTTGACGTCAAGAATGCGCGCCGTATTGTCGGCCCGTTCCAGGAAGGTGCCGAGGCGGATGAAGTTGAACGCCTCGTCCTGGAACATGGTGCCCAGCGTAACGCCGCGCGACAGGTGCGAGCGGTACTTGACCCATTCCAGGAACTGGCCGGGATCGTGCTCGAAGGTGCGGTTCCGGAGATGCTGCTGCAGCATCAGCCAGGTCGTGTTCTCGGTTTCCCATACCTCGGTGGTCAGGGCGCCGCGCACGGCGCGCGCGTTCTCGCGGGACGCGCGCAGGCAGCTGGTAATCGAGGACAGGTTGTCCGGATCGCGCACCATGAAGTCGATCACGTCCTTCTGCGTCAGCGCCGGGTACTTGGCCTCGAACTGTGCTTCCAGCTCGGACACGCCCAGCATGCTGCGCCAGCCCTGCTGCTCGGCCTGGGCCGATTGCGGCATCAACGAATACTGGACCCGGACATCGAGCATGCGGGCCGTGTTTTCGGCCCGCTCGGTGTAGCGGGCCATCCAGAACAAATGATCTGCGGTGCGGCTCAACATGCTAGTTCTCCAGTATCCAGGTGTCCTTGGTGCCGCCGCCCTGCGACGAATTGACCACCAGCGAGCCCTCTTGCAGGGCCACCCGGGTCAGGCCGCCCGGCACCATCGACACGGTCTTGCCCGACAAGACGAAGGGGCGCAGGTCGATGTGGCGCGGCGCAATGCCCGCTTCGACATAGGTCGGGCAAGCCGACAGCGCCAGCGTGGGCTGGGCGATATAGCCGTCGGGATTGGCCAGCAGGCGCGCGCGGAAGGCCTCGACCTCGGCCTGGGTCGAGGCCGGCCCGACCAGCATGCCGTAGCCGCCCGCGCCGTGCACTTCCTTGACCACCAGCTCGGGCAGCCGGGACAGGGTGTAGGCGAGATCTTCTTTTTTGCGGCACTGGTAGGTCGGCACGTTGTTCAGGATCGGTTTTTCCCCCAGGTAGAATTCGATCATGTCCGGCACGTAGGGGTAGATCGACTTGTCGTCGGCCACCCCGGTGCCGATGGCATTGGCCAGGCCAACCCGGCCGGCGCGCACCGCGTCGAGCAGGCCCGGCACGCCCAGGGTCGACTCGGCGCGGAAGGCGCGCGGGTCGAGGTAATCGTCGTCGATGCGGCGATAGATCACGTCGACCTGCTTTGGACCGCGCGTGGTGCGCATGTAGACGGTGTCGTCGCTGACGTACAGGTCTTGTCCCTGCACCAGCGCCACGCCCATCTGCTGGGCCAGGAAGGCGTGTTCGAAATAGGCCGAGTTATGCATGCCGGGCGTGAGCACGACCACGGTCGGATCGTCCAGGCCATGCGGCGCCACGGTGCGCAGGTTGTCGAGCAGCAGGTGGGGATAGTGCTCGACCGGCGCCACCCGGTTGCTGGCGAACAGGGCCGGGAACAGCCGCATCATCATCTTGCGGTTTTCCAGCATGTACGACACGCCGGAAGGCACCCGCAGATTGTCTTCCAGGACGTAGAACTCGCCTGCTCCGGCGCGCACGATGTCGACCCCGGCAATATGGGCGTAGATGTCCAACGGGACCTTGAGGCCCCGCATTGCGGGCCGGTACTGCGCATTGTTCAGGATCTGCTCGGGCGGAATGATGCCGGCCTTGAGGATAGTCTGCTCATGGTAGACGTCGTGCAGGAAGCGGTTCAGCGCGGTGACCCGCTGCACCAGCCCGGCCTGCAGCTGGGCCCACTCGGCCGCGTCGATCACGCGCGGGATGATATCGAACGGAATCAGCCGTTCCTTGCCGGCGTTGTCGCCATAGACCGCGAAGGTGATCCCCACCCGTTGGAAGGTCAGCTCGGCCTCGGCCCGCTTTTGCGCGATCAGTTGTGGCGATTGCAGCGCATGCCAGCGCGCAAACGCATCATAATGAGGTCGTGCAGTTGCCGCAGCGGAATACATTTCATCGTAAAAATTCGGCATCGGATCCTCCAGTGACCTAAGTGCAATCAAGAAACGTGCCAGCCGGGCCGACGCCGTACGAGCCGATTATATTGTGGGTATGAATCATGCTTATGTTCTGTTGAAACAGGCACGTATCGACCAGGCTGGTATCGTGCGTGATCACCTCATAAAGGCATCGACGCATGGCTATCCGAATCGCGCTGCACCACAAGACCAGTTACCGCTATGACCGGCAAGTCGCCCTCTCGCCGCATGAAGTGAGGCTGCGGCCGGCGCCCCATGCGCGCACCCCGATCCTGGGATATTCGCTGTCGGTGTTGCCGAAAGAGCACTTTATCAATTGGCAGCAAGATCCATACGGGAATTACATCGGCCGCTTCGTGTTCCCGGAAAAAACGGACACGCTCGAGTTCACAGTCGACCTGATTGCCGACATGACGGTCATCAATCCCTTCGATTTCTTCATCGAGAAATACGCCGAGAATTTTCCGTTTTCCTATCCGGAGCAGCTGCAGGCGGAGCTGAGCGCCTACGCCCAGGCCGAGCCGCCCGGCCCCCGCCTGCTGGCTTGGGTGGCCGCGACGCGGCGCGAACTGCTGGCGCAGCCGATGAATACCAATGATTTCCTGGTGGCGATCAACCAGCGCCTGCAGCGCGATATCGCCTATCTGTTGCGGATGGAGCCCGGCGTGCAGACACCGGAAGACACGCTGGAAAAATGTTCCGGCTCGTGCCGCGACACCGGCTGGCTGCTGGTGTTGATCCTGCGCGAGATGGGGCTGGCGGCGCGCTTCGTGTCGGGCTACCTGATCCAGCTGCGCGCCGACCAGGAAGCGCTCGACGGTCCGAGCGGCCCGCTCGAGGATTTTACCGACCTGCACGCCTGGACCGAGGTGTACATCCCCGGCGCCGGCTGGATCGGGCTCGACCCCACCTCGGGCATGCTGGCCGGCGAAGGCCATATTCCACTGGCCTGCACCGCCATGCCGTCGTCGGCGGCGCCGGTGACGGGCTTCAGCGACAAGGCCGAGGTCACCTTCGTCCACGAGATGACGGTCACCCGCATCCATGAAGACCCGCGCGTGACCAAACCGTATGCGGAAGGCGACTGGCAGGCCATCGACCGCCTGGGCCAGCAGGTCGACGCCGATCTGCTGGCCCAGGACGTGCGCCTGACCCAGGGCGGCGAGCCCACCTTCGTCTCGATCGACGATATGGACGGGCCGGAATGGAATACCCTGGCGCATGGCGACAAGAAGCGCGAACTGGCGGGCAACCTGATGCACCGGCTGAAGAACCACTTCGCGCCGGGCGGCATGCTGCACTACGGCCAGGGCAAATGGTATCCGGGCGAGCCGTTGCCGCGCTGGGCGCTGAACATCTTCTGGCGCGTCGACGGCCAGCCGATGTGGCTCGATCCGTCCCTATTCTCCGACGAAACCGTCGACGACGGCTACGGCGGCGATGAGGCCGGCCGCTTCATCGCCGAGCTGGTCAAGGCGCTCGGCCTGCCCGCCGGCAGCGCCATCCCGGCCTATGAAGACGTGCTGCTGCAGGCCCAGCGCGAACAGGCGCTGCCGCGCAATCTCGACCCCTTGCAGGCCGACCTGAAGGCGCCGGAAGAACGGCGCCGGCTGGCGCGCCTGCTCGAGCGCGGCCTGGGCCAGGTGGCCGGCTACGTGCTGCCGCTGCAGGCGCGGGATTACGATCCGGCGGTCATGCTCGGCAGCAGCTGGCGTACCTCCCCCTGGCCGCTGCGGCGCGAAAACCTGTACCTGCTCGAGGGCGACTCGCCGATCGGCCTGCGCCTGCCGCTGGCCACGCTGCCCTGGGTGCTGCCCGGAGAACGCGATCCAGATTTCGACGTCGATCCATACGCGCCGCGCGCCGCCTTGCCGGCGGTGAAAAAAGACCGCCGGCCGGTACTGGGCCTGGCCGCCGGCAAGACGGCGGACAAGGCCGCCAGGGCGGACAAGCCGGCCACCCCGGCCGCGCCGCCCGAGCCGGCCGCGCGCGACGTGATCCATACCGCGCTGTGCGTCGAGGTGCGCGCCGGGCGCCTGTACGTGTTCATGCCGCCGCAGAAGCGCATCGAGGATTACCTGGCGCTGGTGAGTGCGGTCGAGGCCAGCGCCGCCAGGCTCAAGATGAAGCTGCGGATCGAGGGCTATGCGCCGCCGTGCGACCCGCGCATCAAGCTGCTCAGCGTCACGCCCGATCCGGGCGTCATCGAAGTCAATATCCATCCGGCCGCCTCGTGGAATGAGCTGGTGCACAACGTGACGACCCTGTACCAGGAAGCGCGCCTGACCCGCCTGGGCACAGAGAAGTTCATGCACGACGGCCGCCACACCGGCACCGGCGGCGGCAACCACGCCACCCTGGGCGGCGCCAGCGTCGAGGACAGCCCGATGCTGCGCCGTCCCGACCTGCTCAAGAGCCTGATCACCTACTGGCAGGTCCACCCGGCGCTGTCCTACCTGTTCTCGGGCACCTTCATCGGACCGACCAGCCAGGCGCCGCGGGTCGACGAGGCGCGCGACGACAATCTGTACGAGCTGGCGATCGCCTTCCAGCAAATGGACCAGGTGCTGCCGACCCTGCACCCGGGCGACAAGCCGTGGATGGTCGACCGCTTGCTGCGCAACCTGCTGGTCGACCTGACCGGCAATACCCACCGCGCCGAATTTTCGATCGACAAGCTGTACTCGCCGGACGGCCCGACCGGGCGCCTGGGCCTGGTGGAGTTCCGCGCCTTCGAGATGCCGCCGCATGAGCGTATGAGCCTGCTGCAAATGCTGTTGCTGCGGGCCCTGGTCGCGCGCTTCTGGCGCGCGCCCTGCCAGGCCGGGCTGGTGCATTGGGGCACCGCGCTGCACGACCGCTGGATGCTGCCGCACTTCGTCGCCCAGGATATCCGCGACGTCGCGCGCGACCTGCGTGCGGCCGGCTATGCCTTCGAAGACCACTGGTTCGAGCCCTTCATCGAGTTCCGCTTCCCGCGCTTTGGCACCGTGGTCTACGAGGGTGTCGAGATGGAGCTGCGCCAGGCGATCGAGCCGTGGAATGTGCTGGGCGAAGAAGTCGCGGCCGGCGGCACCGCGCGCTACGTCGATTCGTCGGTCGAACGCATGCAGCTGCTGGTGCGCGGGCTGACCGACGGCCGCCATGTGGTGGCCTGCAACGGCCGCATGCTGCCGCTGCATCCGACCGGCGTGCCGGGCGAGTACGTGGCCGGCGTGCGCTTCCGCGCCTGGAGCCCGTGGTCGGCCCTGCATCCGAGCATCAAGGTGCAGGCGCCGCTGGTATTCGACCTGGTCGACACCTGGAGCGGGCGCTCGATCGGCGGCTGCACCTACCATGTGGTGCACCCCGGGGGACGCAATGAAACCGGCTCGCCGGTCAATGCGAATGCCGCCGAGGCACGCCGTTTTGCGCGCTTCTGGCCGCATGGACACACGCCGGGTCCGATGACGGTGCGCAAGGAGCCACCTAACCCTAGTTTCCCCATGACACTAGATTTACGCTGGCAGCCGGGTTAACCTATCATTCCGTACCATTTGTAACCAGCCGCATGTCCATGCCGAACCAATTGCTTGCCCACTATCTGGCCGCGCCGGATGGTTTCGACGAAATGCTCGACGCGGCCAAGGCGCCGCGCACGCACTGGCGCGCGATGCTGGACCACCTGGCGCACGAGGCGCCCGCCATCATGCGCCAGCGCCAGGAGCTGGTGCAGCGCCAGGTGCGCGAGAACGGCGTCAGCTACAACGTTGCCGCCGACGCCCACGGCCGGCAACGGCCATGGGACCTGAACGTGCTGCCGCTGATCGTGCCGCACGAGGAATGGAGCGGCATCGAGGCGGCCGTGATCCAGCGCGCCACCCTGCTCAACAAGATCCTGGGCGATGTCTACGGCAAGCAGGAGATGCTGCGCGAAGGCCTGCTGCCGTCGGCGCTGATCGACGGCCATGCCGGCTTCCTGCGGCCCTGCCACGGCATGCGCCACCATGACGACGTGGCCCTGCACTTCTATGCGGTCGACCTGGCGCGCGCGCCGGACGGCCGCTGGTGGGTCATGGCCGACCGCACCCAGGCGCCGTTCGGCGCCGGCTATGCGCTGGAAAATCGCGCCATCATCGCGCCCACCTTCCCCGACCTGCTGCGCGAACTCAAGGTGCGGCCCCTGACCAGCTTCTTCCGCACCATGCACGACAGCCTGGTGCACTGGGGCCGCCTGTGCGCTGCCGGCGGCGATGCGCCGGCGCCGCTGCGAGAGGGCGAAGCGCCGCTGATCGTGCTGCTCACGCCCGGCCCACGCACCGCCAGCTACTACGAACAGGCCTACCTGGCGCGCTATCTCGGCCTGCCGCTGGTCGAAGGCGGCGACCTGACGGTGCGCGACGGCGTGGTCTACCTCAAGACCCTGGCCGGCCTGCACCGGGTGCACGTGATCATGCGCCGGGTCGACGACGAATCGTGCGATCCACTCGAACTGCAAAGCTCATTGCTGGGCGTGGCCGGACTGACCCAGGCCGCCATGCGCGGCAATGTGCTGGTCGCCAACAGCCTCGGCTCGAGCCTGCTCGAGTCGGGCGCGCTGCTTGGCTTTTTGCCGGCGCTGTCCAAACGCCTGCTGGACGAGGCGCTCAGGATGCCGTCGGTGGCCACCTGGTGGTGCGGCGAAGAGGCGGCGCTGGAAACCGTGATCGGCAAGCTCGATCGGCTGGTCATCAAGCCCGGTTTTTCGCAACTGCCGCAAGCGGCGGTGTTCGGCCAGGACCTGGACGGCGCCGCGCGCGTGGCGCTGATCGCCCGGCTGCGCGCCAATCCGAACAACTACATTGCCCAGGAACTGGTGCGGCTGTCACAGGCGCCGGTGTGGAAGGATGGCGCGGCGCCAGGCCTGCAGGCGCGCGCCGTCGGCCTGCGCGTGTTTGCCTGCGCCACGCCGAATGGCTATGTGGTGATGCCGGGCGGCCTGACCCGCGTGGCCACCGGGCCGGATGCGCGCGTGCTGACCATGCAGATGGGCGGCGCCAGCAAGGACACCTGGGTCCAGGCACGCTCGCGGGTCGAGGTGCACCGCCTGCAAAAACGCAGCATCACGAGCGCCGACCTGGTGCGCGAAGACAGCAACCTGTCGAGCCGCGTCGCGGAAAACTTGCTGTGGTTCGGGCGCCATGCCGAGCGCTGCGACAATATCGCGCGCCTGCTGCGGGTCGCGCTCAACTTCCTGTTCAATGTGCGTTTCGACCAGCGCGGCGCCGAATGGCCGACCGTCGAAGCGCTGTGCATCTGGTTCGGCCTGATCGACGCCGAAAGGAAGCCGGCGCCCGCGGGCCATGGCGAAGGGGCGGGCCAGGCCAGCGCCATCTTCACCGATGCCGAACTCGAGTCGGCCCTGCTGCTGGCGGTGGTGTCGCCCAATGTGCCTGGCCTGGCGCGCCAGCAGCAGCAACTGCACCGCATCGCCGGCCTGTTGCACGAACGCTTCTCGGTCGACAACTGGCGCGCGTTGAACCGCATGGTGCAGCCGGCCTCGGCCAGCGGCGAGCGGCCATCGCAGTCGGGTGTGATGACGATCCTCGACGACGCCACCGCCGCGCTGATGACGCTGGCCGGCTTCGCCTTCGACGGGATGACGCGCGACCTCGGCTGGCGTTTCATGTCGCTGGGCCGCCGCCTGGAACGCCTGCAGTTCCAGAGCCTGGTGCTGCAGCGCGCGCTCGCAATGGACGAGAACGGCAACCTGGAATGGCTGCTCGAACTGTCCGACAGCATCGTCACCTACCGCGCCCGCTACCGGACCCAGCCCGAATGGCTGCCGGTGCTCGACCTGCTCTTGCTCGACGAGACCAATCCGCGCTCGATCCTGTTCCAGCTCAACGGCATCCTGGGCACCGTGGCCAGGATCGCACAGACCCAGGGCGCCTGCGGCGCCGACACGCTGGCGTCCCTCAAGGACGAGCTGGTCGCACTCGATCCAGGCGCCGACCTGAACCACGGCAACACGATGCTGAGCGGCCTGCTACAGCGGATCGGCCAGGCCAGCGCGGCCCTGTCCGAGCAGATCAGCGTACAATTTTTCAGCTATACCGATAACGGCCGCCAAAGGAACCGCAGCTCATGATCGCGCAGCCCAGGATCGATTTGCCGGCGAGCGCCGGCGTCTGCGCGCGCTATCGCGTGGTGCATGAAACGCGCTACACCTACAGCAGCACGGTCACCCTGTCGCAGCAATACCTGCACCTGACCCCGCGCTCCTTCCCATGCCAGCAGACCGAGTCGCACCTGATCTGGCTCGACCCGGTGATCAGCGACAGCCAGGAAGGTGTCGACTATTTCGGCAACCTGACCCGCCACGTGGCGCTCACCCTGCCGCATGACAGCCTGCTGGTGCACGCCGAATCGACGGTCTCGCTGCGCGCGCGCTACACGCTGGCGCAGATCGCCGGCACCCTGCCATGGGAATGCGTGCGCGACATGATGGGCAAGGAAAAGAGCGCCGCCACGCTGGAAGCCTGCCGCTACCTGTACGCCTCGCCGCTCGTGACCAGTTTCCCGGAACTGGAAGCCTATGCCCGCATCAGCTACACCCCGGGCCGGCCGCAACTCGATGCGGCGCTGGACCTGACCCACAGGATCTTCGACGACTTCGAATTCGACGCCAAGGCGACCGATATTTCCACCCCGCTCGAGCAGGTATTGCGTGGCCGGCGCGGCGTGTGCCAGGACTTCGCCCAGTTGATGATCGGCTGCCTGCGCAGCATCGGCCTGCCGGCACGCTATGTGAGCGGCTACATCCTGACCCACCCGCCGGCAGGCAAGCCGCGCCTGGTCGGCGCCGACGCCTCGCATGCCTGGGTGTCGGTGTTCTGCCCGGCGCTGGGCTGGATCGATTTCGATCCGACCAACCGCTGCCTGGTGCAACACGAACACATCACGCTGGGGTGGGGACGCGACTTCAGCGACGTGACCCCGCTGCGCGGCATCGTGCTTGGCGGCGGCAAGCAGGAGCTCGACGTGCAGGTGACGGTGACGCCGTTGCCGTTGTTGCCGGACGAGGCGTAGAGGGCCACTCAGGCGCCGTCCTTGTGTCCAGGCCCGCCAGGGATGGGCATGCCGGGGCCACCGCCATCCATGCCGCCGCCGTTCCTGCTTCCCGCGCCGCCGCCCTCGCCTTTCGCACGATTGCCACCGCCCTGGGTGCGCGTCGGTCCCTGCAATGGAATCATGACCTCGCCGGGCATCGGATCGAGGTCGAGCGCCGCGCGAATGAAGGTGCGCAGGCTCACCACCAGTTCTGCCGTGTGGATCGGCCGCCCGGCAGCCAGGTCGGCCGCCGCCTGCGCCGTCAGCCGGCAGTGTTCTTCGGTGCCGAGCAGCAGGATGTCCGCCAGCGCGGCTTCGACCGCATCGCGGATGCGGCGTGACCGATCCGAACTCGCCGCGCCATCGCCCGCCTCCTCGCCCGATAGCGCGCGCTCGCGCATCTCACGCAAATGCGTCGGATCGACCGTCAATTGCCCGGTGAACGAACCGCCAAGCGTGCGATAGGCGGCGATCAGGGTTTTCAGTCGCTCGTTGATCTGGCGGTTCATGCGCTCGCGCCGTTGCTGGATGGTCTGCATCATCAGGATGCGGATACCCACGCCGAGAAGGGTAATTACGGCAAGCCCGATGATGGTCGTCATCGCACCCTGCCACGAACTGAAATCCATATAGCGCATCCTGGTTCCGGCTTGATTCTCGAGACAGCCAGTGTACCCATTCAAGAAAAAACGCCTCGGCCAATTGGTTTTTTTTGCGTGAGATGTCACAAGCCTGCCACCTCATTCGTCTTGTCATGGACAGCCGGCGATGTTGCCGGTGTCGACCCATTCACCACTTACGGAAACAAGACAAATGAATCGCGAAAACTGGTTCCAAGCTTCGCCCGAGGGCGCCAAAGCCCTGGGCGGCGTCCACCACTACGTCACGAAGAATACCCAGCTCCCGTCCCAGCTGATCCACCTCGTCTTCCTCCGGGTCTCGCAAATCAATGGCTGCGCGCATTGCATCGACCTGCACTCGCGCGACCTGATCAAGGAAGGCATGTCGGTCGACAAGCTGTTGCTGGTCCCGGTCTGGCACGAAGCCGCTTACCTGTTCTCGGACCAGGAACGCGCCGCATTGGCATGGTCGGAGGAAGTCACCCGCGTCAGCGAAACCCATGTCTCGGACGAAGCCTATGCTGCGGCATCGGCAGCCTTCGGCCCGAGAGACCTGGCCGACCTGACGATTGCCATCGCTGCCATGAACGCGTTCAACCGCATGGGCGTGAGCTTCCGGCTGAAGCCGGCCGCCAAGGCCTAGGCCACACACAGGTTCGGATGACGGTGTATCCGAATGACGTCATTCGAACCTGCGCTTGTTGGCAAGGCTTCGCAAACCGCGCGATATCGCTCCTTTGTCACACGCCTGTCATTACACGGGCGGATGATGGTTCAAAAGTGAGCTCCGGCAAGTGTTCACGCCGGATTGGCCAACGCTACCCGGATGCGAAGACATCATGTATAAAAGCGACAAGAAGCTCCTGATCCTCGATGCGGACGGCACCACCATCGATGCGTTTTCAGCGATCGAAGCGGCATTTTCCCGCCACGGCCTGGTGATCGGGGAAGAAACCCGGTTCCAGAAACGCCATAACCTGCTCAAGTACCTAGGCGGCCTGAAGGAATTCCCCTCGATCATCCGCAAGAACCTGCGCAAGAACAGCCGTGCGCAGCTAATCGACACCCTGACCGGCATCTACCGGCAAGAAGCCAGGCTGTACGACGGCATCGCAGACCTGATCCGCGAATTGATCGCCGCGCCCGACATCACGGTCGGCATCGTGACGCGCAACGTCACGCTCGAGCCGCTGGAAACCCTGCGCCAGCTATTCCTGCGCCACGACATCGATATCGCCGAACTCGACTTCCTGGTCCATATCCCCCTGAAAGAGAAAAAGACCGCCCAGTTCCGCGCCACCCGCGAACAGTTCGGGGTCAACCCGGCGCGCGCCTATATCTGCGGCGACGAGCACAAGGATTTCGCGGCGGCGATCGGCACCGGCATGCACCCGTTCATCGTCTCCTACGGCTTCGAAGACCACGACCGGCTCACGACCAAGTTCGAGATTCCGCACGAGCTGATTTCACGCACCTCGACCGAACTGTGCTGCCGGATCCGGCATGCGCTCGACCTCGGTGTGCTGGCTCAGGCGCCGTACCAGAACAGCAGCAGGCTGATGGCGCCGAATATCCAGTAGTCGACCGGCGCACCCAATGCCCAGTGCTTGTGCCAGGGCACCAGCTCCTGCTTGAAACGGCGCCAGCCGAAGGCGGGATTGATGACGAACCACAGGTAGTCCTCGACGATCCAGAACAGCATGATCGAGGCCGCCACGCTGGCCTCGAGCTCCAGCGACCACTGCCCCATGAAGAACAGCGGGAAGTGGAAGATCAGCCCGATGAAGGCGAACATCCACAGGTGGTAGCCGGTCAGCGCGCGTCCGCCCATGAAGATGTCGAGCAGCGGGTGCTGCTCGATGCGCCAGGTCGGCAGGTTTGCCGCCCAGCCGGCATCGCCCTCGATTTCCACTTCTACCCGCGCGAACAGGTAGGCCGCCACCAGTACCGCACCCACCATCGATACGACCCTGCCACCATCCGACAATTCAACCATAAGCCTCTTCACTTGTTTGTTCGCGCGGCTGTTCGCATTGATACAACACCGTTTCCAGCACCTGCGTGGCCGCATGCGGCCGGCCCAGCGCGCGCGCGCGTTGGGCCATCGCCTGCAGCTGCTCCGGGTGCCCCAGCAGGTAGCGAACCCGGTACTCCAGGGTCGACAGATCGGATGCCTTGAGCGCCGCGCCGTGCTCCAGCAGGTAGTTCGCGTTGTGCTCTTCCTGCCCCGGGATCGGGGCGTTGACGATCATGGGCAGGCCCATCGCCAGGCATTCGGCGCTGGTGGCGCCGCCCGGCTTGGTCACCACCAGGTCGGCGCAGGCCATCAGGCGCTCGACCCGGTCCGTGAAGCCCTGCGGCGCCAGCCGGCCCGGATGGCGCACGGCCAGGCGCTGCAGGGCCGCCAGCTCGGCCGCGTTCTTTCCGGCCAGCGCGATCAGCTGGAAATCGCCGGGAATGGCCAGCAGCTTGTCCGCCACCCGGTTCAGGCCGCCCAACCCGGCGCCGCCGCCCATCAATAAAATGGTTTTCAGTGCGGGATCGAGGCCCAGCGCGCGGGCGCATTCGGCGCGGTCGTGCGGCATCGAAAACGCCGGCATGGTGGGGATGCCGGCCACATGGATCGCTTGCGCCGGGATGCCCTGCTCGCGCATGCGGAACGCCACCTCGTCGTTGGCCGCGAAATAGCCGGCGATGTGCGGGTGGATCCACATGCGGTGCAGGTCGAAATCGGTCACCTGCACCCATACCGGGCAGGTCAAGGCGCCAGCCGCGATCTGCCGAGACAGGATCTCGGCCGGCTGGAAGTGGGTGCAGACGATGGCGTCCGGCGCCAGCGCGGCGACTTCCGCGGCCAGCAGCCGGCAGTCGCGCCGCTCGATCCAGCGCCGCAGGCGGTTGATCCAGCCATCAGGCGCTGCCTCGTCGGTCAGCCGGTACACATGCCGCCACAGGCCGGGCATGCGTTTGACCAGCAGCAGATAGAAGTCGGTGTACACCTTGCGCAGGCGCGGCGTGGCGAAGGCCATCGCGTCCAGGTGGATCGCCTTGACGTCGCCATAATCGGCCGCGGCGCAGGCACGGATGGCTTCGGCGACCCGCGTATGGCCGGCGCCGGCGGGAACGCTGAGCAAGAGAATCTTCTTGCCGGCGATGCCCTGCTGGAAGTCGCCCTCCCTCACGCAGTGCGCCTTGTTGCGCATGCCAACGCCGTCCTGACTGTCGAATTGCTCCACGCCATGCACACGCCCCTCGGGTCACGATATGCCAGCGAATGTAATCGCGGATTGTGACCCGGCCATGACGGCGGGCGGATTGTGGCGGTATGACTCGATTACGCCAGGGCCAGCGACTCGCCCTGCTTGAGGATGGAGCGGAACAGCCGCAGCTGGCCGGCCGTGGTGTCGTCCCAGCTGAAGCGCTCGGCGTAGCGGCGCACGGCCGCGCGCTCGGGATAGTTGGCGCGCAGGCGATTGACGGCTTCGGCCACGCCTTGCGGCGTGCGCTCGTTCATCAGCACGCCCGCTTCGGGCGCCGCCACGACTTCGGGCGTGCCGTACACGCGGCTGGCCACGACCGGGGTGCCGCAGGCCATCGATTCGAGCAACACATTGGCCCAGCCTTCGCGGCTGGACGACAGCACCATCGCATCGGCGGCGCCATACTGCACCCGCAGCTCCTGCTGCGAGACGGCGCCCAAAAAGGTGACGCGATCCTCGAGTTTCAGTTCACGCACGAGGTTTTCGAGCATCGGGCGATTCGGGCCTTCGCCGGCGATCACCAGGCGCACGCCCGGCAGCAGGGGCAAGGCGCCGATGCTCAATTCCTGGGCCTTGACCGGCACCAGGTGGCCCACGGTCACCAGGGTAAATGGCTTGTCTTCCCGTTGTTCCGGTGGCCGGAACAGCTGCAGGTCGACCCCATTGCGCAGCGCGACGACGCGGTTCGGGTCGATGCCCAGGCCGATCACTTCGTCGCGCAGCGCACTGGCAACGGTGATGATGCCATCGGCGCGGCTGGCGGCCCAATGAATCATCTTGCGTGGCAGCGCGAATTTCGGGAACAGCGTGATGTCCGAGCCACGCGCCGTAATCACGAACGGCTTGTTGAAGTAGCGGGCCAGCATCGCCGCCGCCACGCCATCGGGATAAAAATAGTGGGCGTCGATCAGGTCGAAGTCGTAGCCTTCGTCGATCATGCGCGCGATCGTCCCCTTGGCCGCCTGGAACAGCAGCGCAGGCGCCACATTCATGCCGACCTTGGGCACCACCAGGTAGGGCGGGTGTTCGACGCGGATGCCGTGCCGCACCTCGCTGCGCGGCACCCTGGCCTGGCGCGCATACTGACCGAACATCGGGTTCTGCGAAGGGAACCACGGCGCCGGCGCCACCACGCGCGCCTCGACCTGGCCGCTGGCGACCAGGTGGCGCAGCCGGGTTTCGACAAAAATGCCGTGGCCCGGCTTTTCGCTGTTCGGGAACAGCGTGCTGAACGTCAGGATCTTCATCAGGCCGCGGCTCCCGTCAGGCGGCCGTAGATGCTCTTGTAGCGGCCGACGCTGGCTTTCCAGTTACGCTCGCTTTCCACGAACTGGCGCCCGGCCGCGCGCAGCGCCGGCCAGTCGGCCTGGGCGTCGGCCAGGGCGCCGACCTTGTCGGCCAGGGCCTGCGGGTCGTCGGCCTTGAACAGCACGCCGGTCTTGCCGTCGACGATCAGTTCCAGGTGGCCGCCCACGTCGGACGCGGCCAGCACCCGGCCCTGGGCCATCGCCTCGAGCGGCTTGAGCGGCGTGACCAGGTCGGTCAGGCGCATCGACAGGCGCGGATAGACCAGCACGTCGAGCAGGTCGTAGTACATCTGCACCTGCTCGTGCGGCACCCGGCCCGTGAACACCACCTTGTCAGCGATGCCCAGGTCTTGCGCCATCTGGCGCAGGCGCGCGTCTTCCGGGCCGCCACCGACCAGCAGGATGCGCAGGTCGGGCCGCTCGGCCGTCAGGGCCGGCACCGCGCGCAGCAGGATGTCCAGGCCCTCGTAGGCATAGAAGGAGCCGATGAAGCCGATCAGGCGCGCGCCCTGCAGGCCGAGCTTGGTCTTGAGGTCCTGGTCGGCCACGCCGCCGACGGCGAACTTGTCGATGTCGACCGCGTTCGGGATCACGGTGATCTTGTCGGCCGGGATGCCGCGCGCAACGATGTCGCGGCGCAGGCCTTCGCAGATGGTGGTGACGGCATCGGCGCGCTTGAGCGCATGGGTTTCCAGCGCCCGCGTCAGGCGGTAGCGCAGGCCGCCCTCGGTCGAGGTGCCATGGTCGACCGCGGCGTCTTCCCAGAAGGCGCGCACTTCATACACCACGGGGATGCCGAATTTTTTACCTGCGCGCAGGGCCGCGATCGCATTCAGCGACGGCGAATGCGCGTGCAGCACGTCCGGCTTGATCTGCGGGATGATTTCCGACAGGCGCCGCACGAGACCATCGATCACCTGCTTCTGGTTCAGCACCGGCAACTTGGCCAGCGCGCCGTCGAGCGGCGATGTGCGGTAGAAATGCAGGCCGTCGACGGTTTCTTCGCGCATGTCTCCCGAGTTCTGCTTGGAACCCGTCACGTGGAACGTCTCCCAGCCCAGCGCGCGCTGTTCGTGCAGGATCGATCGGGTGCGGAAGGTGTAGCCGCTGTGCAGCGGAATCGAATGATCCAGGACGTGAAGCACACGCATGACGAGTTCCTTTACTGCTTAACGACCGGTGGCGCTGAGGTAGCCGCAGGTATCGATCATCACCTTGTCGGCGAACAGCGACTCCTTGAGCGACAGGAAAGGCCGGTGGTTGACCAGCATGACCACGATCTGCGAACGCGCCAGCGCATCCTGCGGGGTGCGCAGCTCGCCCTTGTCCAGGCTCGCCGGCAGCGCCGAGATGTTCGGCTCGACCACGATCACGCGGCTATTGTGCGTCTTCGCGATCTCGGCGGCGATGTCGAGGGCCGGACTTTCGCGCAGGTCGTCGATATCGGGCTTGAAGGCCAGGCCGAAGCAGGCGATCGTCACGTCCGATTCCTTGCGCTCCGGGTTGGCGGCGAGGTATTTATTCACTTCTTCGCGGACCTTCTCCAGCACCCAGTGCGGCTTGTGGTCGTTGACTTCGCGCGCCGCGCGGATCAGCTTGGACTGCTCGGGCGCGCTGTGCACGATGAACCAGGGGTCGACCGCGATGCAGTGGCCGCCCACGCCCGGGCCCGGACGCAGCACATTGACGCGCGGATGGCGGTTGGCCAGCGCGATCAGTTCCCACACATCGATGCCGAGCTTGCCGCAGATGACCGACAGCTCGTTGGCGAAGGCGATGTTCACGTCGCGGAACGAGTTCTCGGTGAGCTTGCACATCTCGGCCGTGCGCGAATTGGTCTCGATGCACTCGCCCTGCACGAAGGTCTGGTACAGCGCGATGGCGCGCTCCGAGCAGGCCTTGGTGATGCCGCCGATGATGCGGTCGTTCGACACCAGCTCGTGGATCACCTTGCCCGGCAACACGCGCTCGGGGCAATAGGCGAGATTGATGTCCGCTTCGTCGTCCGGGCCGAGCGGGATCTTGAGGTCGGGACGTTCTTCGGCCAGCCATTTGGCCAGGCTCTCGGTGGTGCCCACCGGCGAGGTCGATTCGAGGATGACGAGGTCGCCCTTTTTCAGCACCGGCGCGATCGAGCGCGCGGCCGCCTCGACATAGGTGACGTCCGGTTCGTGGTCGCCGCGGAACGGCGTCGGCACCGCGATCAGGAAGGCGTCGGCCGGCTGCACGGTGGTCGAGGCCTTCAGGTAGCCCTGGTTGACGGCGGCGGCGACGATCATGTCGAGGTCGGGTTCGACGATGTGGGTCTGGCCGCTGTTGATGGTGTCGACCGCATCCTGGTTGATGTCGACGCCGATGACGTTCTTTTTGCGGGACGCAAACATCGCAGCGGTTGGGAGGCCGATGTAACCCAGACCGATCATCGAGATAGTATCAAAGGTGCTGCTCATGTTTTTCTCTTAAAAAGTTGAGGATGCGGGTAGCGGCGGTGCCGTCGCCGTAGGGATTGGTGGCGGAACTCATGCGCCCGTATTCGTCCGGGTCGCTCAGCAGCGTGCGGATGCCGCCGACGATCGACTCGATGCCGGTGCCGACCAGGCGCACCGTGCCCGCCGCTACCGCTTCGGGACGCTCGGTGGTGTCGCGCATCACCAGCACCGGTTTGCCCAGCGACGGCGCTTCTTCCTGGATGCCGCCGGAATCGGTCAAGAGGATCGCCGCGCGGTTCATCAGGTAGACGAACGGCAGGTAGCTCACCGGATCGATCAGGTGCACGTTCGGATTGCCCTTCAGGATGCGCTGCACCGGCTCCTGCACGTTCGGATTCAGGTGCACTGGATACAGCACTTCGACGTCCGGCATGCGGCTGACTTCGTCGAGCGCGCGGCAGATATTCTCGAAGCCGCTGCCGAAGTTCTCGCGGCGGTGGCCCGTGACCAGGATCAGTTTCTTCTTGCTGTCGAGGAAATCGAACTGGGCTTCCATCTCGCGCTTGAGCTGGGTGTCGGTTTCCAGGCGCGCGACCACGTCGAGCAGGGCATCCACGACGGTATTGCCGGTGACGCAAATATTCTCGGCCGGCACGCCTTCATTCAGCAGGTTCTGTTGCGCGTGGTCGGTCGGCGCGAAATGCAGGCTGGCGATCACGCCGGTCAGGCAGCGATTGACTTCTTCGGGCCATGGCGAGTAGATGTTTCCGGTACGTAGGCCGGCTTCCACGTGGCCAACCGGTATCCGCTCGTAATACGCGGCGAGGCTGGTCGCGAATGTCGTGGTAGTATCGCCATGGACGAATACATAATCTGGACGCCACTCGCGCAGCACGCCACGCATGCCCGTGAGCACCTTGGACGTGATGTCCGAAAGATCCTGGCCCGGCGTCATCAGGTTCAGGTCGAAATCGGGCGTGAGCGAGAACAGGCTCAAGACCTGGTCCAGCATTTGACGGTGCTGGGCGGTCACGCAGACCTTGACGTCGACATCGGGAGATTCCGACAGCGCGCGCACGACGGAAGCCATCTTGATTGCTTCCGGCCGCGTTCCGAAAACGGTAAGAACTTTAATAGTCATCTAGAGTATTACTACCAAGTGCATGGGACGGGTCAGGACGAGAAACCGTTGCGCAATCGTCAGGATGTGAACAGCGATTGTTTCCTGAAGGATAATTTTTTGACCAGGAAATTATACCTCAAGCAATCTAGATCGAATTTCAATCGTGCGTTCCTCTTGGAAAGCATTTCAAGCTGTCTGCATGACCTCGCCGAGCGACTTCAGGCGCGAAAGATCCTGCGATACTACAGCATTTGTTAAAACTAAAATAATAAAGTTTTATGGTCAATAACGCAACTTTTCAACTGCTACGTTATTGACCAATTATTACGCCATGTTTACACGACACTATTCCATGACTTCGACAGGCGCATGGCGCAGTTGATCAGGCCAACCATCGAGTATGTCTGTGGGAAATTGCCCCACATTTCGCCCGTGACCGGGTGAGTATCTTCCGACAGCAGCCCCAGGTGGTTGCGCGCCGCCAGCATTGCTTCGAATACCTCGCGCGCCTCTTTCGTACGCCCAATGCGCGCCAATGCATCGATGCGCCAGAAGGTGCAGATATTGAAGGCGGTCTCGGGCCGGCCGAAGTCGTCCGGCGCTTCGTAGCGGCGCATATACGGGCCGTCGCACAGCGATTTTTCGAGCGCGTCGACGGTGGCGACGAAACGTGGATCCTTGGGGTCGATGAAATTAATCTCGGCCATCAGCAGCACGCTGGCGTCGAGGTCGCGTCCGCCCAGGCTTTCGGCAAAGGCCTGGCGCTCTTCGCTCCAGGCTTCGGCCAGCAGGCGATTGCGGATCAGTTCGGCGCGTTCGGCCCAGAAGGCGGCGCGGTCCGGCAATTCCAGCACGTCGGCGATCTTGGCCAGGCGATCGCAGGCAGCCCAGTTCATCAGCACCGACGAGGTATGCACGCGCGCCCGCGTGCGCAGTTCCCACATGCCGGCGTCGGGCTCGGCCCAGACGCGGAAAGCCTGCTCGCCCACCGCCTCAAGATGCTTGAACTCGGCGTGGCCGGCGCGCCGGAACAGGCGGTGGTCGAAGAAAGCCTGGGCTGCACCGAGCACGATATTGCCGTACACATCGTGCTGGAAGTGTTCTTGCGCCTGGTTGCCGACCCGTACCGGACGGTGGTTGCGGTAGCCCGGCAAATGATCGACTATCGACTCGGGCAATTGTTCCTCGAGCCCGATGCCGTATAGCGGCTGGATGTGGCCGCCCTTGGCGCGCGCCACCACATTGCTCAGCCAGCGCAGGTAGTCTTCCATGGTTCCCACTTCGGACAGGCTGTTCAGGGCCCGGATCACGAAGAAGGCGTCGCGCAGCCAGCAGAAGCGGTAGTCCCAGTTGCGTTCGCTGCCCGGGGCTTCCGGCACGCTGGTGGTCATGGCGGCGATGATGGCGCCGGTGTCTTCGTACAGCGACAATTTGAGGGTGATCGCGGCGCGGATCACCACGTCCTGCCACTCGAGCGGCAAGGCCAGGCGGCGCGACCAGGTGCGCCAGTAGCCGATCGTCTCTTTCTCGAAGCGGTGGGCGGTGTCCTGGATGCCGTCGGCCAGCGTCTCATCCGGTCCCAGCATGAAGTTCACCGGGCGGTCGAGCAAGAAGTACGATTCGGCCAGCACATAGCTGAGCGACGCATCGGTGTTCAGGCGCAGGGTCTGGTCGGGGCCGACGTAGCGGATGTGGTGGCTGCCTTGCGTGATCTCGGGCAGCTTGGCGCCATACTCGAAACGCGGCCGCAGTTTCACGCGCACGCGCACGCCGGCGCCCAGCGGCTTTACCCGGCGCACCAGCATCAGGGGGCGGAACATGCGGTCGCGACTCAAGAAGCGCGGCGCGAAATCGGTGATCTCGATGCCGTTGCCGGCGCCATCGTACAGGCGCGTGTGCAGCACCGCCGTGTTCGGTTCATAGACCTGCTCGCTGCGCACGACGCCTTCGAGCTCGATGCTCCACAGGCTGCCGTTTTCGCTGGGGTCGAGCAAGGCGTTGAACACCGGGTCGCCGTCGAAGCGCGGCAGGCAGCACCACACCATCCGGCCCATGCGGTCGATCATGGCGCTGAAGGCGCAATTGCCGACCACGCCGCAATCGAGGGAGCCCGGCGCTTCGTTCACGGCGGTCGAACCTGGTTGTTGGGAAACATCGTTCATGCTGTGTCCTTTCAATTGATTGACGTGGCAGCGGCTTGCGCCAGCGCCTCGCGCACGGCCTGGCTCGAGGCAATCCGGCAGCTCGCCACACTCGGTCCGGGGCCGACCTTGAGGCCGATCCCGCCGACGCGCTGCACGTGGTCGAAGCCGGCTTCGTCGGTGGTGTCGTCGCCGATGAACAGGGGCCGGTATCCGGCGAAAGGCGCCTCGGCCAGGAAGTCGCGGATCGCCGTGCCCTTGCTGACGCCGGCGGCCTTGATCTCGACGATCATCTTGCCTTCCATGAGCAGCAGGCCCAGGCTGGTGCGCACGGCTGCATCCATGGTCTCGACGCACAGCGCCTGCAATTGAGGCGCCTGGCGGTAGTGCAGTGCCAGCGCGCCATGCTTTTCCTCGACCCACAGGCCGGGGTGACGGGCGGCCAGTGCATACGCCTGGGTGCGCACCGCCGTGAAGTCCGGCGCCGGCAACTGGCGCAGCACGCCGTCGAGGCCACGACGCTCCATGCCGTGCACGCCGGCGGCGGGCAGCGCCAACGGCGCCAGCATCCGGTCGAGCTCGGCGACCGGGCGGCCGGACACGATGGCCAGGCGGCCGTCCAGCCGCTGTTGCAGCGCGCCTAGCGCGGCCAGCAATTGCGGCGTCACCACCACCTGGTCGGGGCGCGGGGCGATGTCCACCAGCGTGCCGTCGAAGTCAAGGAAGAGCGCGCAGCCTGGGGCCGCGAGCAGGTCGAGTGCTTCCTGTTCGTTGGTGTCGATGGTCGCATTCATATTGTCCATCATGCCTCCCCCTTTCGTACCCGGTTCTGGCTGAGCGAATTGATCCTGGAGCGCACGCGCTCGCGCTGGCGCAGGCGGGCCGCGTCCTGCAGCATGCGGCCGGCCCAGCGATAGACATTGAAGTCGCGCACCCGCACCCGCATGGTGCGCATGCGCTCGCGCTGCTCGTCGGCCGGCATGCGCAGCGCGCGGTACAGCGCTTCGGCGCCTTCCTCGATGTGATAAGGATTGACGATCAGCGCCTCGTGCAGCTCGCGCGCGGCGCCGGTGAACTGGCTCAGGATCAGCACACCCTGCTCGTCGTCGCGCGAGGCGATGAATTCCTTGGCCACCAGGTTCATGCCATCGTGCAGGCTGGTCACGCTGCACACCTCGGAGGCGCGGAAATAAGTACGCAATTGTGCTTGTTCATGGTGTTCGGTCTTGAGGATGATAGGCAGGTAACTGCCGCTGGAGAAGCGCTGGTTGATGCGCTGGGCCAGCGCGCGCACCCGCGCTTCGAAGTTCTGGTATTCGTCGAGCGAAGAGCGGGTGGGCGCTGCGATCTGCACGAAGGTGAATTTGCCGACTATGTCCGGATGCAGCTCGAGCATGCGCTCGACCGCCTGGAAGCGCTCGACGATGCCCTTGGTGTAATCGAGGCGGTCGACGCCGATGCCCAGCAATTGGTCGGCCGGCAGCGCCAGCGCCTGGCGGATCTCGGCGCGGCAGGCCGCCACGTCGCACTCGTCCGGCACCGGCTCGGGCCAGGCGATCGAGATCGGATACGGTTTCACCTGGGTCAGCTCGTTGCCATAGCTGACGGTCGAGGCTTCGTTCTCGATGCGCGTCTCGAGGTAGCGGTCCACGGTATCGAGGAAATTCTTGCGGTGGAAAGGCGTGTGGAAGCCGAGGATCGTGCTGCCCAGCATGCCGTCGAGGATTTCCTCGCGCCACGGGCAGATGCCGAACGATTCCGGGTTCGGCCAGGGGATGTGCCAGAAGGTGATGATGGTGGCCTTCGGCAGCACCGCCCGCACCATGCGCGGCAACAGGGCGAAGTGGTAATCCTGCACCAGCACCACCGGATTGTCGGAGCGCGCTTCCTGGATCACGGCATCGGCAAAGCGCTGGTTGACCTTGACGTATTCGGCCCAGTCGGACGAGCGGAACACGGGACGCACGTGGGCGATATGGCATAGCGGCCACAAGCCCTCGTTGGCGAAGCCGTAGTAATAGCCCTGCTCTTCTTCCTTCGACAGCCAGACGCGGCGCAGCGTGTAGCTCGGGTGTTCGGGCGGCACCGGCACGTGGTCGTTGGCGTCGACCGTATCGCGGTCGGCCGAGCCGGCGCCGTGCGCGATCCAGGTGCCGGAACAGGCGCGCATCACGGCCTCCACTGCAGTCACCAGGCCGCTGGCGGGACGCTGCACCTTGACGCCATTGGGCGTATTGACGTGGATATAGGGTTCGCGGTTCGAGACCACCAGGATCTGGTCGCCGGCGAGATCCTGGTTCAGCAGCGTCTTGAGCGTGTCGGGGCCCCAGGGCTGCGACTCGACGCCATTGCCCTGCAGCTCGCGGTTGTATTCGTTGAGCAGCGCGCGCAATTCGCTGGCCAGCGGCGCGATCTCGGGCGGCATCGGCCCCTGCGGGCGCGGCGACAGTTCGCCGCGCAGCATGTCGCGCACGCCATTGAGCCAGCCGTGCCAGCTGAGGTGGGCGATCAGCACCGTGATCAGGGAAATCGCCCCGGCCAGCAACACGAACAGGCCGAGGATATATTTCTTGGTGTCTTCGCTGCGGCGCTCGATGAAACTCATGTCCTGCACCAGCACCAGGCGCCCGGCGGCGATGCCGTCCTGGGTCAGCTCGCGGCTCGAGACGTGCACCGGTCCACGCGGCAGCTTGACGACGGGGTTGGCCTCCTCGCCCTCCGCGCCCCGGGGGCAGCCGAGCGAGACCGGGTAGGTATCGGTCTTGTACGCCAGCTTCCCGGAGGGATCGCAGAAGGCGAGCGCATACAGGCGCTCGTCCTGGATCGCACGGCTGAACGCATCGTTGATGCGCGCGGAGTCATTGTCCTCGAGGTAGTTGAGCAGCGGCTGTTGTAGCGTGCTCGATACCAGCTGGGAACGCGTATCGAGATCCCGTACGAACCAGCGCACGGTGAGATTTTCCATCCATGGAATCGCGAAGTAACCGAACAGCGCCAGCACCAGGGCCAGCGGCACGATGAAGCGCATGGATAGTTGTACCGACCTGAACCGCATGTAGCTCCTTCAAGATGGGACGACGTCGCCGACCATTTGAGTATAGCTATTTGCAAATTATCATGTCGCAACGTTGCGCACTGCAACATCCATCGCCCAGGCCGGCCCGGCTGTTATCCCGGCACGCGCTGCAGCACGAATTCGGCGCGCGGCTTGGCATGCCGCTCGAGACGGTAGGTCAGGGTCTTGCCATCTTCGCTGAGGGTGACGGTCCAGACATTGGTATCCGCGCCAGGCACCAGGTCGGCGGTGTATTTGTCTGCCAGGAAGGCTTGGGAGCGGGCCGTGCCGCCATCGCGGGCCATGCCGCCGTACATCGTCACCTTGTCTGGCGTGCCGTCGGCGTGGCGGTGGTCGTGGCGCAATTCCAGGCCGGCTTGCGGCCGGGTGAAGATCCAGGTGCGCGAACGGTCTTCGCCGACCTGCACCGGCATGCGGATTTCCGTCGGGCTGCAATTGACCTGGGTCGAGATCTTCTTGCCGGCGAATTCATTGTTCGGATCGACCGCATACGACTGCCCACCTTCGAAGCGCTGGCCGCACATGCCCTGCAGGGTGGCCATGAAGGCGTCGCGCGAGTCGGCGGGCGCCGGCGTGGCGGCGCAGCCTGCGACCAGGGAGGTGACGGCGAGTATAGGAAGAATGGCTTTCATGGGGTTCCCGGTTGTTATTGGATGATCGACAAGCCTAGCACGGCGGCCCGACGCGACTTGCTTTTGCTTGCTCGACGCATTTACTTAGTTGAATTGATCGCTTGCCAAGCGCGCCGCGCGCGCCGAAGATGAACCATCCCTGACCAGTGTGCATGTCGATGGCCAAGCCCGAACCTTCTCCCGCGACGACGATCCTGTTTGTCGGCAACAGCTTCACCTACGGCGACCCGGCCGGCGACGCACCGCTGGTGCAAGACTTCCGCCCCCACACGGTCAGCGACCTGAACGGCACCAATATCGGCGGCGTGCCCGCCCTGTTCAAGGCCATGACCGAACGGGCCGGCCTGGATGTCAGGGTGAGCCTGGAAACCGAAGGCGGCAAGGGACTCGACTTCCACCACGACACGCGCTACGGGAACATCGTCCAGCCGTGGGACCTGGTGCTGCTGCAAAGCTATAGCACGCTCGATGAAGACGAGCCCGGCAATGCCGACAAGCTGATCCGGTACAGCAGCCTGCTGGCCCAGGCCTTCCACGAACAAAATCCGGCTGTCGACGTGCGCCTGACCTCGACCTGGTCGCGCGCCGACCAGACCTGGCTCGACAGCGGCGCCTGGTATGGCCAGCCGATCGAGCGCATGGCGCTGGACCTGCGCCGCGGCTACGACGCGGCGGCCGCCGCCTCGCCCCTGATCAGCGGCGTGATCCCGGTCGGCCAGGCCTGGAACCGCGCGATCGCGCGCGGCGTGGCCTGCGCCAATCCCTACCAGGCCCTGGCGCCCGGCCAGGTCAACCTGTGGGCGCCCGACGCCTATCACGCCAGCGTGCATGGCTACTACCTCGAGGCGGCGACCATCTTCGGCCATGTAACGGGGCGCGATCCGCGCCTCCTGGGAGCGTTCGACCCGATCGCGCGCGCACTGGGCATCGAGGCCCGGATTGCGGGCGCGCTACAAGCCATCGCGGCAGCACAACTGGCGGCGCCGGCCCGCGTGGAGCGCGCCGCCATGGCGGCGTGAAATAAAATGCAAATATTTGTCAAAAATTGTATAAAAATTGTCGGAAAATCTTACATTTTTTATCCTAAAATAAATAGTCTAGGATATTTCCCTTAGAAATCAAGCATTTGATTTACTGGCACAGTAAATGCTTTTAGTCATCATGCCGTCATAAATCAATGAAGGCAACCAAGGTTCGCGCCGCCTTATCAAGTCGCTGCCGACCGCATACCTATTGGAGCGTACCCGCATGATGAAGAACGTTTTACTCGCAGTCGCCATCTCCGGCGTCATGGCCAGCGCCCAGGCCGGTGTCCTGATCAACGAGGGATTCGATGACGTGTCAGCACTCGGCAGCAAGGGCTGGATCATCGACAATGCCAGTTCGCCGGCAGGCCCCCTGACCTGGTTCCAGGGCGACCAGAGCGTGTTCCGGGCCCAGAATGGCGCGCCGAACAGCTACGCCGCCATCAACTATCTCACTGGCAAGGACGGCGGCACCCTGGCCAATTGGCTGATCACGCCCGAATTCTCCACCGTCATGGGCACCAGCGTCTCGTTCTGGCTACGCGCTGATCCTGTCGCCAACTATTCCGACCAGGTGAAGTTCGGCGTCAGCGCCGGCGGCAGCGCGCTGACCGAATTCGCCCTGTCGCAGGCAGTGACGGTGGCGACCGGCGAATGGACGAAATATGTCTTCAACCTGGCGCCGACCAATGGCACCATGCGCTTCGCGATCCAGTACACCGGCATGGCCGACTCCGCCAATTACCTCGGCCTGGACAACCTGCGTGTGACCGAAATCCCGGAACCGGCCAGCCTCCTGATCCTGGCCGCGGGCGCAGTCGGGCTGGTTGCCGCGCGCCGCCGCAAGCGCGCCTGATCGACCGAGCCGTGCACGCCGAAGCGCCCTGCGCTTCGGACCCCGCTTCGCTCCCCCGCTTTGCTCCCCCATTACCAGGAGATCGTCATGCATTACACCATCCAGTCCGGCCAGCGCCTGCTGCGCGCCGGCATCGCCGCCGCCCTGCTGGGCCTGGCCGGCCAGTCCGCCATTGCCCAGGAAATCCCGGTCCACGAAGCCCACGCTCAGGCGAAGGAATCGCTGACCGTGGTGCGCGACCGCGAAACCGGCGAGCTGCGCAACGCCACCGCCGCCGAACAGGCGGCGCTCAAGGCCCAGGCCGCCTCCAGGTCGCGCAGCGCGCGCGTGGCGCCCCAGCAGGTCCTGCCAAAAACCCACGCCAGCGGCGCCCGTGGCGTGCGCCTGACCGATGACTTCATCAGCTCGTCGGTCGCCGTGCGCAAGGCCGACGGCAGCATCGAAAAGCAGTGCTTCGAATCGCACGGCGGCGCCAGCGGCGCCATCGCGACCGGCCACGTCCACGCCACCCAAGCTGTCACGGAGTAAACATGCGCACCCAACCATCTTCGCCAATCGCCGCACGTTCCCTGCTCGCCGCAGCCAGCCTCCTGACCTGCATGGCCGCGCAGGCCGCCGCCACGATCACCATCCAGAGCCGTGACCTGCCAGGCGTCGGCTTCAACGACACGACCCCGGCCAGGCCGGTCGGTGGCAATGCCGGCACCACGATCGGCCAGCAGCGCATGAACGTCTACCGCCACGTGGCCGACATCTGGGAACGCAACCTGGACAGCAACGTCAACATCACCGTGTCGGCCGGCTGGGAAGCGCTGGAGTGCACCGCCGATTCGGCCGTGCTGGGCAGCGCCGGCGCCTGGAATATCTGGTATGACTTCCCGGGTGGCAAACCCGGCACCTGGTACCCGCAAGCGCTGGCCAACAAGCTGGCCGGCGTCAACCTGAGCGAAGGCCAGCCCGACGACGGCAGCGGCTTCGCCAACGTCGACATCAAGACCCAGTTCAATATCAACCTCGGCAAGGCGGATTGCCTGACCGGCAGCGAGTTCTACCTGGGCCTGGACGGCAAGGAAGGCAGCAAGGTCGACTTCGCCGCCACCCTGCTGCACGAACTGGGCCACGGCCTGGGCTTTGCGCTCGGCACCACCTATACCCCGCTCGGCTATCGCCTGAACGCTGCCGGCACCCACTACGTGGCCACTGGCGGCTTGCCCAGCTTCTGGGAAGAGTTCATGTACGACAACACCATCGGCAAGCGCTGGCTGGACATGACGTCCGCCGAGCGGGCGCGGTCGGCTGTCAATTCGCTGCAATTGGCCTGGACCGGCCCGAACGCGGTGTCTGGCGCACGCCTGCTGGGTCAGCTGCCGATCGTCAAGGCGGCGAGCCCGGCGGGTGCGGTGCCGACCACGGCGTATTCAGCCTCGTCGTTCGGACCTGCAGTCCCGGTCAATGGCAAACTGGGCGTGCTCACGACCATCGCCATCCAGGCAGGTGAACTCGGCCATGGTTGCTCGCCATTCAACGCGGCCAATGCGGCAGCAGCGAAAGGCAAGGTGCCGATCATCAGCCGCGGCGGCTGTAACTTCGCCCTGAAGGTGAAGAACGCACAGGATGCCGGCGCAGTCGCGGTGCTGCTGTCGAACAATGTGAGCGGCGGCTTCGCACCGGGCGGTGAAGACCCGAGCGTCGTCATTCCGTCGGTCGGCATTTCGCAGGAAGACGGCAGAGTGCTGCTCGCAGCGATCGAAGCGGCCAAGCCCTACGGCACGCGTGCCCAGGCGGGCGCGGTCACGGCCTCGCTGGCCACCGACCCGAACCGCAAGGCCGGCGCCGACCGCCAGGGCCGTCCGCTGCTGTACACGCCAAGTGTGCTGGCCCAGGGTTCCTCGGTGTCGCACTGGGACACCTCGGCTTCGCCGAACCTGCTGATGGAACCGGCGATCAGCCGCGACCTGACGCTCGAAGTGAGCCCGCCGCGTGACCTGACGCTGCCGCTGCTGAAGGACGTGGGCTGGTAATTGTCCGAGGGCCACGGTGCAACCGCACCGTGGCTTCTCTCAGGCGCCAGTCATGACCGGCGCGCAAAAGCAAAGCGCCACCCGAGGGTGGCGCTTTGCTTTTCCGGGGACTGACTGCTCTCAACCGAAAATAAAGTACAGGATGACCAGCACGACAGCAGGAATACCCAGCAGCCAACCGATGAAATACTTACCCATGATGAACCCCTTTCGTATGCTCGTGATCGATGGGTCCATGATGCCGCGCACGAATGACCTTGTCGGTTAGATAAGGCACATCCGAGACGAAATTGACCATCTGCTTGTTTCGTCGACGCAAGGACGCGCGCGCCAGGCGACGCGGTGCGCCGGGCATTTTCGTGCAGGGCTATACTGGATCATCACTTGCCGCCACGCAGAAGTCCTGGCTCGACGCTATCGGGGCCGATGCTGGCGATTGCCATCACAACATTTTTACAGGGGGTAATATGCCAACAACCTGGACCATCGCAGCCAATGCCGGCCGTGCACGTGTCTTCTCCGATGCCGACAACACGGCATCCTTGCAAGAAGTGGATGACCTCGTCAATCCAGGCGCGCAGCAGCGCGTACTGGACATCGTCACCGACAAGATGAGCCCGCGTTCCGCGCAAAACAGCGGCCACAATATCGGCGGCGGCCAAGGCGGCGGCTTCCAGCATGCAGCGCCTGCCGGCGCGCAGGGCAACGATTACCAGCCCGCCGTCACGCCGAATGAACACGAGGCACAAAAGTTTGCCAAGGATATTTCTAACTATCTGCAGCAGGCGCACCAGGCAGGCCGGTTCCAGCAACTGGTCGTGGCCGCCTCGCCGGAATTCCTCGGCGTGCTGCGCGCGCAGATCGACCCGCAGCTGAAATCGCTGATCAAGCGCGAGGTCAACAAGGATTACACGCACTCGAACGGGCAAGAGCTGCGCGCCCAGCTGGACGCGCACCAAGACAAGTCGGCGTAATCCAGCAGTATCCCAAGCTGCATGCCCGCACGGGCCTGCAGCTTCGCTTCTACAGTTGCCGGCCATCATGCCCTGCGGTACGCTTGCCGCATGCACATCAGTGAACAACCCACCCACACGCTCGACCTGCGCGTGCGCGAACTGCAGCAGCTGTTCAACTCGCTCGATCCGGCGCCGTTCCTGAACAAGGACCTCGACCACGCCTGCGAGGCGTATATCGAGAACTGGGCGCTATCGCTGCCGCCCGCCAGCCTCCTGCACCTGAACATCCACGTCGCGCAACTGCCGCCCGTGGGACAGGCCGGCGAGATGGTTGCCGATGCGATCCACAACTATTATGGCTACAAGGTCGAACTGGTGCGCGGCGAACTGAAGCAGTTGCTGCGCCAGGGCCGCATCAGCCTGGCAATTGGCATCGCCTTCGTCGTCAGCTGCCTGCTGCTGGCCGCCGTCATCGAGACCTTCACCACCGGCCACGCCGCGAAGATCGCGCGCGAAAGCCTGACCATCATCGGCTGGGTGGCAATGTGGAGGCCGGCGCAGATCTTCCTGTACGACTGGTGGCCGTTGACCGGCCGCATCAAGGTATTCGAGAACCTGCGCTTCGCAAGAGTCAGCGTGGTGCAGGACTGATCACGCGGGCTGGCCCGGCGGCGCCAGCGAGAAGATGGCGCGCAAGTCGTCCGCTTGCAGGCCCGGCGCCAGCTCGCTTTCTCCTTCGTTGGACAGCACCGCATTGGCCAACTCTCCCTTGCGGCGCTGCAGCTCCTGGATTTTTTCTTCCAGCGTGCCGCGCGCGATCAGCTTGTAGACAAACACCGGCTGCTGCTGGCCGATGCGCCAGGCGCGGTCGGTGGCCTGGTTTTCGCTGGCCGGGTTCCACCAGGGATCGTAGTGGATCACGGTATCGGCCGCCGTCAGGTTGAGCCCTACCCCGCCGGCCTTCAGGCTGATCAGGAAGACCCCGACCTTGCCTTCCTGGAAGGCGGCGACGGGGGCGGCGCGGTCGAGCGTGCTGCCGGTGAGCTCGACGAAATCGACCCCGCGCGCCTGCAGGGCCGCGCCGATCAGGGACAGCATGCTGGTGAACTGCGAGAACACCAGCACCTTGCGGCCCTCGCTGGTCAGGGTATCGAGCAGTTCCATCAAGGTGTCGAGCTTGGCCGAGCCGGTCTCGCTCGCCGGCTCGACCAGGCGCGGGTCGCAGCATACCTGGCGCAGCTTGAGCAAGGCCTCGAGGATCACGATATGGCTGCGCGCCAGGCCCTTGCGGTCGATCTCGGCGCGCACCTTGCGGTCCATCGCCACCCGCACCGTCTCGTACAGGTCGCGCTGCGCGCTGCACAGCTCGACAGGCAGCAGGATCTCGGACTTGGGCGGCAACTCGGTCGCCACCTTGTCCTTGGTCCGGCGCAGCATGAAGGGTTT
Source organism: Massilia sp. HP4 (assembly GCF_005222695.1). Taxonomy (GTDB): domain Bacteria; phylum Pseudomonadota; class Gammaproteobacteria; order Burkholderiales; family Burkholderiaceae_D; genus Telluria. The sequence goes on from NZ_STGG01000011.1 coordinate 86,950, forward strand.
GACGCGCCGCACCAGGAAGTCCTGGCGCAGCGTGTCGCCCCCCTGCTCGATCGGCTTGCGGTAATTGGCCTTGAACGATCGCTCGTCGCCCAGCAGGCCCGGCATCAGGAAGTGGAACTGCGACCAGAGCTCGCCCAGGTGGTTCTGCACCGGCGTGCCGGTCAGGCACAGGCGGTGGCGGGCATCGAGCAGGCGCGCCGTTTGCGCCGCCTTGGCGCGGCTGTTCTTGATGTACTGCGCTTCGTCCAGGATCAGCAAATGATAACGATGCCGCCGCAGCGCATCCTCGTCGCGGCCCAGCAAGGCATAGGTGGTCAGCACCAGGTCGTATTCGCCGATGGCGTCGAACTGCGATACGCGTTCCTTGCCGTGCAGGAGCAGCACCCGCAGGCCGGGCGCGAAGCGGGCCGCCTCGGCCTGCCAGTTCGGCATCAGGCTGGTCGGCGCCACGACCAGGGCCGGCGCATCGAGGCGCCCGGCCTCTTTCTCGAGCAGGATATGGGCCAGGGTCTGGATGGTTTTACCGAGGCCCATATCGTCGGCCAGGATGCCGCCGAAGCCGTATTCGCGCAAGAACTGCAGCCAGGCCAGGCCGCCCAGCTGGTAGGGCCGCAGCGCGGCCTGCAGGCCAGCCGGCGGCGTAACCGACTGGATGCCGCCGAAGCTGTCGAGCTTGCGTCCAAGCTCGCGCAGGCGCTCGCCACCGATCCAGCGCAGCCGTGCGGCGCGTTCCAGTTCGGCCAGGCGCGCGGCATCCATGGCCGGCAGGCGCACCCCATTGCCCAGGCGCTCGCCGAAATACAATTCGCCCAGGGTGGCCAGGATCGGCTTGACCCGGCCCCAGGGCAGGGCGACGCGCTCGAAATTCGTCAACTCGACCAGCAGTTCTTGGTCGTCGCCGCGCGCGGCCAGCGCCGCTGCGGCGAAGTCGCGGGGCGCGGCGCGCACCATCTGCACCAGCAGCGGCAGTAGCGCATGGCGCTCGCCGCCGACAACGATGCCCAGTTCCAGCGAGAACCAGGCGTTGCCGCCCTCGTCTTCTTCGTCGAGCTCGGCGTACCAGTCGTCAACCCTGGCCAGGTCGAAGCGATAGTTGTCCTCCATCTCGATCTGCCAGCCGGCCGCCTGCAGGCGCGCGACGCCCTGACTGGCGAAGGCCAGCCAGGCGCCCTCGTCGGCCAGCGTGAGCACGCCGGGCCAGTCGTCCAGCGGCGAACCGGTCGGCGGCGAACGGAAACCAAGTTCGGAAAGCACGGCGGCGGCGGCGGCTTCGGCGACCGGATCGCGCTCGATGAGTTCGACCACGCCGTCCCGCACCGAGCGCAGCACCGGTCCGTCGACGTCTTCGGTGGAGTGACCGTCGTACTCGAAGGACAGATGCGCGTGGTCGTGCCAGACCTCATTGCGGCCCCAGCCGGCCTCGATGCTGTCGAGTACCAGCCACGGCGTCGGGACCACATCGCCGCGGAGCCGGGTCTCGACCGCCTGCGGCGGTGGCACCAGATGATCCAGCCCCAGGGCGGCCAGTTGCGCGGCCATGCCGGCACGCTGTTCGGCTTGCAGCCGTGGCGCGCCGGCGACCAGGTTCACCAGGGCCGCCGGCGGCAGCGCCGCGAGGGAAGCGCGCAGCGCCAGCTCGCCCAGCGTGTCCTCGCCGAGGTACAGGGGCGGATCGGTCGGCAGTACGCCCATGGGGGAACCATCATCGAAGGACCAGTCGAGCCAGGCGGCATCGTCGCCGGCGGACGAGCGCCAGCCGAGCGTGGCCTCGCGGCGCGGGCCGGGCTGCAGGCAGAACAGGTGATTGCGGCGCAAGTCATCGTCGGACCACGCCAGCAGCAACTGGTCCTCGGCGCAGAGCCGGGTCAGCAGGCGCGCGCCGATCGCGCCCGACACCATGGCATCGCTCGCCACGATGTCCCCTGCCTGCAGCGCCGCGAACAGCCGGAGCGATTCGTCGTCGCCGGGTTCTGGCGATCCCGCCGATGCGCGCAGCAGGGCGTGGACGTCGTGGATCGGCGTAGTGCCGTTGAAGCCGCCGTTCTTGCGCAGGCGCGCCCGGCGCAGGTGCAGGCGCGGCGGTCCGCCGGCCGGTTCCGGGACCAGCACCCAGGCCAGCGTGGACGCCGCGCCAGGATTGGCGGCGGCTTGGGCCAGCGTGGTCCGGGACAGCAGCGCCAGGTCTTGCAGCCACGCTTCGGCGCGCGCCGCGCTTGCCGCCGGCGACTGCGCCATCGCGTGCCGGTAGCGTTCGAGTTCGACCAGCAGCACCGCCACCACATGCTTGCAGTTGTAGCTCATGGGACAGCTGCAACTGCCGTGGAAATCGATGCCGCCACGGCCCGACTTGAAGCGGATGGCCTGGCGGTACAGTTCACCGCCGCTGCCGCCGACTTCGCCGATGAGCTTGTCGTCGTCGCGGCGCGCGCTGCGCACCTTGCCTTTGCGCGTGTAGTCTTCTCCGCGCTGCAGGGTGCCGGCGTCGAAGTTGCGGCTCAGGTCGGCATGGTCGAAGTACATGGGCGGGACGGCGTGGCGGTCAAACCGCCATTATCGCCCACGCCGCCGCTCGCGGTGCTCAGTTGCTCACGACCTTGATCTGCTCGACGTCGAGCTTCGATTCGCCGAACATTTCCTTGTCAAACTCGCCGGTCAGCTCGACCACCGTGTTGTGGTCGACCTTCACGCCCTGCGGGAAACGGTCGGCATCGATCTCGACCGTGATCTTGCCGCTCGCGTCGGTGAACTCGTAGTCTTCGTCGCCCTTGTGGCTGGTCAGCTTGCCTTTCAGGCGCACATACTGGTCGTCCTTGCCCTTGGCCTGCAAGTCCTTGGCCGTCATCATCGGCGCGCCCGACGGGCCGGTATAGCCCGAGACCCGTTTGACGTCGATAGCCGCGCCGGGCGGCGCATCGGCGATATTCTGTGCGGCGGCAGTACCCGAAACAGCGAGCAGCGCGGCGATGCAGGAGAGGTGGAAAATATGCTTCATGATCGATCCTTTGTCCGGGTTGGTTGTCGTCGCCTGCGCCGTAGCGGCAGGCACAGGCGCATTACAACGGCCGGACATTAAACCGATCTTAAGAAGACTCGAGACTGACTCAGAATGCGTCGTCCTGGCGATCCTCCTTGCGCATCAGCAGTGCGATGCGTTTCTTCTTCTTTTTCACGACGACAGCCTGCTCCTGCGCCGGCTTGGTGGCCGGCGGCGGGGCGACGGGCAATGGAAAGCCCAGGAAGGCCATTACGAAGAAGATCGGCAGAAGGACGTAGAACAGGGGCCGCTTCCAGTTCAGTTTCTGTTTCAGCATGCGCAGCACATTGTGCCGGGCCGGCTTAAAACAAGAACAATTTCTTACCCACAGAACATAATCTACACAGGGGGCAGATCCAGCATCACGCCCAGTCCACGGCCATCGATCCCCGGGCCGAACGCCAGTTCGATACCATGCAGGTCGGCGATGCGCTTGACGATCGACAGCCCCAGCCCGCTGCCCTGCTGTCCCTGTCCCAGCACGCGGAAGAAGCGCTCGGTCAGGCGTTGACGACTCTCCAGGTCGACGCCGGGGCCGTTGTCGCGCACTGCAATGCGCGTAGCGCCCGCGTGGTGCACGGCCTCGAGTTCGATCCGGCTGCCGTCCGGGCAGTAGCGCAGCGCATTGTCGACCAGGTTGCGCAGCACGATTTCCAGCATCTGCGGATCGGCCTGCACTTCCTGCACCTCGCAGCGCAGCCCCAGTGCGATGCCGCGCCCGGCCGCTTCCTGCACATGCATGCCGGCCACGCGCTCGAACAGCGGCGCGAGCAGGACCGGCTGGCGCACCAGCTGCTCGCGCGCCAGCGGGTCCAGGCGCGCCAGGGTGAGCAGGCTGTCGACCAGCGCCGTCAGGCGCGCGATGTCCTGGCGCAACTTGTGGAATGGCGCCGCCAGGTCGGGATGCTGGCGCCCCAGCAGCTGCACGTGCATGTGCAGGCCGGCCAGCGGCGTGCGCAGCTCGTGGGCGGCGTCGGCAGTAAAGCGGCGCTCGGCCTGCAGGGCCGCATCCAGCCGTCCCAGCACGCCGTTCAGTGCCTGCACGATGGGCAGCACTTCGCGCGCCTGGCCGGCGGTCGCCACCTGCGCCAGGTCGTCCGGCGTCTTGGCCGCGATGCTGGCGGCGGTGCGGCGCAAGGGTTTCAGGACGCGGCCGGTCAGGATCCAGCACACCAGCGCCAGCAGCAGCAGGAAGCCCAGCACGGGCAGCCACAGCGAATCGGCCAGTTCCTCCAGGATGTCATAGCGCTTGTCGACCTGCTGGCCGACCTGCACCTCGAAGTTGCGGGCTTCGTCGCGCACCACGAACACGCGCCAGCGCTCGCCGTTCGCCAGCGCTTCGGCGAAGCCGTGGTCGTCGTCGAAGTTGGAGACATAGGGCCGCAGCGGCGCGTCGCCGGTGCGCTGGATCACGCGCCCGTCGACCACGATCTGGTATTGCATGTCGACCTTGCGGCCATGTTCGCCGCCGGCGCCGCCCTGCGGCAGCAGGCCGCGTTCGTTCCAGTCGGTCGTCGCCGCCATGATCATATAGCCCGATTCTTCCAGCGCGTCGTCGAACACCTCGTTGGTTTCCTGCCAGGCGATCACGGTCACGATGCCCAGGCTCGCCAGCCACAGCACGGTGCTGGCGGCCACGATGACGGCCAGCAGGCGCCGGCGCAGCGACCACGGCGCGTCCTTGTCGGGTGCCTTACTCGCCATCGCTCTTCAACCGGTAGCCCAGGCCGCGCACGGTGACGATGCTGTCGGCGCCGAATTTCTTGCGCAGGTTGTGGATGTAGACCTCGATCGCATTGCTTTCCACCTCGTCGCCCCAGCCGTACAGGGTTTCCTCGATCTGGGCGCGGGTAACAATGCCGTTCTTTCTGGATAGGAGTGCGTACAGCACGTTGTACTCGCGCGCGGTCAGCGCGACCGGTTCGCCGGCCAGGGTGGCCCCCTTGGTGTCGAGGTTCAGGGCGATCCCGGCGTGGCGCAGCTCGTTGGCGGCCTGGTTGGCCCCGCGCCGCACGGCGGCCCGGATGCGGGCCGACATCTCCTCGAGCTCGAACGGCTTGACCAGGTAGTCGTCGGCGCCCAGGTCCAGTCCCTCGACCCGGTCGGCCAGCGCATTGAAGGCGGTAATCAGGATCACCGGCACGCCGTTGCCGGCCTTGCGTAGCTGCGCCAGCAGGTCGTCGCCCGACAGGCCGGGCAGGCCGCGGTCGAGCAGCACGCAGTCGTAATGGTGCGTCTTGAGGGCGGTGTCGGCCGAATCGCCGCGCTGGACCCAGTCCACCGCGTGCTGGTCCAGGCGCAGCCAGGCCTGGATGGTTTCGCCAAGGGAGATATCGTCTTCGACCAACAGGATGCGCATGCGGAAATCCGGCAACAGGGATACGCCAGTATGGCGTAAACAATTCGCCGCCGAGCATGCCGCGCGCACATGAAGCCGATCTTAAGGCTTCTTGAGCGCCCCGGGCTTGTGCGCCGCCTCGGCGCCGGTCTTGTCGCTCGCCACCAGGTATTCCGGGTTGTCCTTCGACGCCGCCACGTGGTGGCCCTTGATGTCGGTCGGCGAGGTCAGCTTCTTCCTGACCTTGCCCGTGACCGTGCCTTGCGACGACTTCCATTGCACCTTGTCGCCCGCCTTGAATGTGCCAGCCATGCTGCCTCCTGAATGTGATGTGGGCCTATTTGACCATGCTTCGGGTCGACGCCCGCATATGTGCGCGTGACAAACGGGAGACAAGCACCACGGTTTTTTGGCTTGCCGTAAAGACATGATTTTTAAGGTAAAAAATGTAGAATGCGCCGTCCGGCCGCATCGGCGGCGGGCTCGCCGATCCACCCTTTACCTGGGCCTATGATGCAATCTGTCTCTCCGCTAGTCACCAACGATGCCGTCGTGCTCGGCATGCTGGCCGTCATCCTCGGCGCCGTCTTCTGGACCTCTTCCCAGAAATCGGGCGCCTGGAGCAGGTTCTATACCTATGTACCGGCGCTGCTGCTGTGCTACCTGATCCCGGCCCTGCTCAATACCGCCGGCATCATCGACGGCAATGCCTCCGGCCTGTATTCGATGGCGCGCGACTACCTGCTGCCGACCGCCCTGGTGCTGCTGTGCGTGGCGATCGACTTCGGCGCCGTGCTGCGGCTCGGCCCCAAGGCTATCGTCATGTTCCTGACCGGCACCCTGGGCGTCATGCTGGGCGCCATCGTGTCCTTCGTCGCGATGGACTTCATCCATCCCGAAACCGTGGCCGGCGACACCTGGCGCGGCATGACGACCATCACCGGCGCCTGGATCGGCGGCGGCGCCAACCAGGCCGCGATGAAGGAAGTGTTCGAGGTCGACGCGACCCTGTTCGGCCAGTTCGTCGCGGTCGACGTGCTGGTCGCCAGCCTGTGGATGGCGGTGCTGCTGTTCTTGGCGGGACGGGCCCAGGCCTTCGACCGCTGGACCGGCGCCGATGTCTCTGCCATCAATGCGCTCAAGGAGAGCATCGAGCATTACCAGGCCGAACACGCGCGCATCCCCACGCTCACCGATGTGATGGTGGTGCTGGCCGTCGGCCTGGGCGCGACCGGCCTGGCGCATGCGCTGACCGGCCCCACCGTCGCCTGGATCTCGAGCCTGCCGGCCGAATGGCGCCTGCAGGACTACAGCCTGACCTCGAACTTCTTCTGGATCGTGGTCTACGCCACCACCTTCGGCCTGCTGCTGAGCTTTACGCGGGCGCGCAAGCTGGAAGGCGCGGGCGCCTCCACTGTCGGCTCGGCCATGCTGTACATCCTGGTCGCGACCATCGGCATGCACATGGACCTGAACGCCCTGCTCGACCGCCCATGGCTGTTCCTGCTGGGCCTGATCTGGATGGCGGTGCACGGCGGCCTGATGCTGCTGGTGGCCAAGCTGATCCGCGCGCCGCTGTTCTTCATGGCGGTGGGTTCGCAGGCCAATATCGGCGGCGCCGCGTCGGCGCCGGTGGTCGCCAGCGCCTTCCATCCGGCGCTGGCCCCGGTCGGGGTGCTGCTGGCGGTGATCGGCTATGCCCTCGGCACCTACTGCGCCTACATCACCGGCCTGCTGCTGCGCGCCATGGCCACCTGAGTTTTACTGGCGCGCCCCGTCCAGGGGCGCGCTTGTTGCGCTTATTTCTCGACCATCTGGCGCATGCGGCGGCGCAGTTCGCGCTCGCGCTTCTCGTGCGCCGTCCAGTCCTCGCACACGGCGCGATGGAGCGACACCATCATCAGCACGATCACCACCGTGAACGGCAGCGCGAACACGATGGTCGCGGTCTGCACCGCCTTCAGGCCCCCGGCCAGCAGCAGGCTGATCGCGATGCCGGCCACGAGCGCGCCCCACATCAGCTTGGACTTGTTGGACGGGTCCGGATTGCCGCCGCTGCTCATCATGCCCAGCACCAGCACCGCCGAGTCACCCGAGGTGACGAAGAAGATCAGCACCAGCACCGTGGCCACGGCCGACATGATGGTACCGAACGGCAGCGCGTCGAACAGCGCGAACAGCGCGGTCGAGGTGTCGGCGCGCACCGCGTCCGAGATCGGGATGTGCTGCCAGATCTCCATGTGCAGCGCGGTGCCGCCGAAGATCGAGAACCAGACGAAGGCGGCCAGCGACGGCGCCAGCATGGTGCCGACGATGAATTCGCGGATCGTGCGCCCGCGCGAGACGCGCGCGATGAACAGGCCGACGAACGGCGACCACGAGATCCACCAGGCCCAGTAGAAGATGGTCCAGCTGCCGACCCAGGTGCTGTCGCGGAACGGGGTGGCGCGCAGGCTCATGCGCACGAATTCGGTCGCATAGCTGCCCAGCGTGCTGGTCAGCGTGTCGATGATGGCGACCGTGGGCCCGACCAGGAACACCACCAGCGCCAGGAGGCCCGCCATGATCATGTTCACGTTCGACAGCAGCTTGACGCCGCGCCCCACGCCGCTGATCGCCGACGCCAGGAACATGGCGGTCGCGACCAGGATGATCCCGATCTGGGCCGTGTCGCTGACCGCGAGCCCGAACACCTTGTCCAGGCCGCTGTTGATCTGCAGGGCGCCGACGCCGAGCGAGCCGGCCACGCCGAAGGCGGTCGCCACCACCGCCAGGCCGTTGAACAGGCCCGACATGCGTGCGAAGCCTTTCCACGGCAGCGCGCTGATGCTGCTGCTGACCAGGGCGCTGCCGCCGCGCCGGTACTGGAAGAAGGCGATCGCCAGCGCTACCGCGCTATATACGGCCCACGGATGTATGCCCCAGTGGAAGAAGGTGAAGCGCATCGCCACGCCGGCCGCTTCCGGGGTGCCGGACACGGTGCCGGGCGGCGCGTCGATATAGTGCGAGATCGGCTCGGCCACGCCGAAGAACACGAGGCCAATGCCCATGCCGGCCGCGAACAGCATCGAAAACCAGCTGCCGATCGAGAATTCCGGTTCGTCATCGTCGTCGCCGAGCTTGAGGTTGCCGTAGCGGCTGAAGGCCAGGAACACGGCGAAGACGACCATCCCCAGCACCATCCACAGATAGAGCCAGCCGAAGTTGCGCGTAATTGCAGAGAGGGCGGTATCGAAGACCGAGCCCATGGTGGCGGGCGAGATCACGCCCCACAAAACGATGGCAAGGATGAAACCCGCCGAGAGTGCTGTCTGCATATTTTCTCCGTAGACAGTAACGCGCGTCGGCGTTCTTATGATTTAGAATAATTCATCATTTTAAGTGATTTATTAACTTATTGCAGTGCAGCAGTACTACTTGTGTGTCAGTGATATTAGCCTTTTCGCACGAAAGCGCCTGTTCGGTAGGCGTTGGGAGTTGTTGTCGCGGATACACATAGTTCGCCACGGCAGGGGCGTTTGGCCGCATAATCCATTCAGTCTTGTCATGACGTTATGCGATGTCCGCTCCCGCCCTGCCCACCGCCTCTCCCACGCCACGCACGCGCGCCATCGCGCGCGATTCGCGCCTGTACGAGGTGATGGACCTGATGCTCGACTCGGTCGGCGACCCGCTGGCCCTGGGCAGCCTGGCCGCCTCGGCCAGCTATTCGAGCTACCACTTCGACCGCATCTTCCGCGAGCTCACCGGCTTCTCGGCGGTCGAATACCAGCGCAAGCGCCGCCTGCGGCGCGCCGCCCACCTGCTGCGCCACGAGCCGGACGTGCCGGTCGGGCGCATCGCCCAGGATTGCGGCTTCCCGTCCAACGCGGCGTTTTCCAAGGCGTTCCGCCAGCAGTTCGGGATGTCGGCCAAGGAGTGGCGCGACGGCGGCTGGCGCGCGTATATGGACGCCCAGGTCGGACGCGAGAGCGACGTCAGCTTCTTCGTGGCTGAACCGAGCAACCTGGCGGCCCTGCAGGCGCCCTACTGCCCGCCCGAACCGGGCAGCGTCGCCGCCCGCGTCACGCTGCGCACCCTGCCCGCCGTCAAGCTGCGCTACCAGCGCTTCTTCGGCCAGTCGGGCGCCACCCTGTCGCTGGCCTGTAATGCCTTCATCTGCGAGCGCGAGCGCGAAGGCCTCGCGCGCGGCACGCCCTGGTACGGCGTGTTCGACGAGGATCCGGGCTTTACTGGCGAGCGCGAATACTGCTACGACTTCGGCTTTGGCGCCGACGCGCCGGACGGCGACCAGACCCTCGGCCTGCGCCTGCTGCCGGCCGGCGCCTACGCCTGCCTCGACTTCCATGGCGAATGGCCGCGCTTTCGCGCCATGTACGAAGACTGGCTCGAGCGCCAGGCCGTATGGCGGCTGGACGCCACCCGCCCGCACATCCAGCAGGTCGAGCGCGATGGCGACGGCGGCTGGCGCGGCTGGCTGGCGTTGCCGGTCAAGAAGCGCTAGAGGCGCGGGCAGGCTCCGCTTCGAGCCGCATGAAGCGGCTCAGGACCAGCACCGGCACGCTCGCCAGCAAGACCCACAAGAAGAAATCGCGGTAGCCCAGCGCCTGCTGGATGTCGCCGCTGATCGTGCGGAACAGCACGAAGCCGAGCTGCATGAAGCCGGTACCCAGCGCATAGTGGGCCGCCTGGTAGCGGCCACTGGCCACGACCTGCATGATGAACAGGATCACGCCGACGAAGCCGAAGCCATAGCCGAACATCTCGATCCCCAGCAGGCCGACGATCAGCGGCATCGACTCCGGTTGCGCATGGCTCAGGTACCAGAAGGCGGCATTCGGCAGGTTCATCGCCAGGATCAGGATCGGCAGCGCGCGTTTGAGGCTCAGCCAGGCCGTGAAATAGCCGCCGGCGATGCTGCCAACCAAAAAGGCGGCGGTGCCGACGGTGCCGTAGGCCCAGCCCACTTCGGCCGTGCTGAGGCCCAGGCCGCCGACCTCGCGCGCATCGCGCAAGAAGAGCGGGCCGATCGACTGGATCTGCCCCTCGCCCGCGCGGAACAGGATGATGAACAGGATCGCCATCCAGATGCCGGGCTTGGCGAAGAAGGTCTTGATCACGTCCACCAGCGTGTCCTTGATCGCGCCCAGGCTGCGCGCCGCGCCGCCGACCTTCGGCGTGGCCGGCAGCGCGCGCACATGGTACAGCCCGAGCAGCGCCATCAGCCCGCCCAGCAGCAGGAACACCGTGGTCCAGGCGGCCTCGATGCCGAAGCGCTGTTCCAGCGCCCCGGCCAGGATCAGCAAGCCGCCCAGCGAGATGAACTTGGCCGCATTGAAGAAGGCGCCCTGCCAGCCGGCGTAGGCCGCCTGCTCGCGCGCATCGAGGCTGGCGATATAGATGCCGTCGGCGACGATGTCGTGGGTGCTGGAGGCCAGCGAGACGATCGCCAGCAGCGCGATGCATAGCGCAAACCACATCGGCAGCTGCAGCGCCAGCGCCACCAGCGCCAGGCAGGCGCCGCCGATCAGCTGGCAGGCGACCACTGCCAGGCGCCGGCTGGGGGCGAGTTCCATGAACGGACTCCACAGCGCCTTGAAGGCCCAGGCCAGGCCCAATACGCCGGTCCAGCGCGCGATCTGGTCGTTCGGCACGCCCATGCTCTTGAGCATCTGGCCCGCCACCAGGGCCACCGCGTAGAACGGCAGGCCCTGGGCCAGGTACAGGGTTGGAACCCAGGTCAGCGGATGGTGGCGCCGGTCTGTCGGGACCGTGGCGGAAGGAGCGTCGTTCATCGCGGTCATGGCTGTTCCAGATTCAGGGTGACGATGCGGCTGGCGCGGCCCCGAGTATCGAGGCTGGCCAGCTTCACGGTGCGGCTGCCTTGCAAGGCCACCGGCGCCATGTAGCGCGGGCTGTGCGCGCCAGGCTCGCTGCCATCCAGAGTGTAATGCACGGCCAGGCCCGGCAGGGCGATATTCGCATGCAGCACATCCTCCTCGATTACCGCGCCGGGCGGCGGCAGGCGGTAGCCCCAGGGCTGCGGCAGGCGGTCCAGGCGCGGCAGCGCGTGCTGGCCGAGGCGGTTGGCGAATTCGTTCCAGTCACGCGCGAGGTCCCCGGGACTCGTCCAGCCGGGGTCGGGGCTCCAGGCGCGTTCGGCCAGGCCGATCATGCGCGGCAGCGCCAGGTATTCGACCCGCTCGCGCGAACGCGCATTTTCTCCCCACAACTGTCCCTGCATGCCCTTGATCCGCTGGCGGCCCGCGGCATCGAGCGGCGCCAGGGCCGCCACCTGCGCCGCGCCTGGAGCGCGCCCCATCGTGTCGTGCGCGGGCAGCAGCGGCGCATCGAGGGGAACCATGCCGAACGGTTCGCGCGCATCGACGAAGCCGGCCCAGTAATAACCCGGCTCCTGCGGATGCTTGGCGTAGGCGAAATCGAAGTACAGGCTGGCGGCGTTGGACAGCACCACCTCGTAGCCGGCGTTGGCGAGGCGGTTGGCGCAGTCTTCCTGGCCCGAGCCCCAGCCATTGTTCCAGACGTAGACGTCTTCACCGTAGCCCGCGCTGTCCGGGCTGGATGTCAGCGCGGTCTCTTCCCAGCCGCTGAAGGCGATGCCGTGGCGCGCCAGGATCGCGCGGCAGCGCGCCTGGAAATCGTCGCGCAGCTGGCGCGCCTCGACCCAGCCGTGCGCGCGCATGCGCGCCTGGCAGGCGGGCGAGCCGAGCCAGGCGCCGGGCGGCACCTCGTCGCCGCCCGTGTGCAGCACGCGCAAGGGCACGCCGGCCGTGCGGTACAGCGCCGCGACCTCGGCCACCACGGTATCGATGAAGCGGTCGACCGAGGGCAGCGCGATGCACATCACATTGTCATGCCACAGCTGCACCGATTCGTAGGCCGAGACATCGAGCGGGTCGCTCAGCAGATAGGCGTCGGCGCCGGCGACATCGCCCGCTGCGGCCAGGCGCGCATGGCGCACCCGCATCGCCTCGACCGCCGCGCGCGCGTGGCCCGGCATATTGAATTCGGGGACCACCTCGATGTGCAGGCGTTGGGCGTGGCGCAGGATGGCGATGAATTCGTCTGCCGTATAAAAGCCGCTGCCGGCGGGCGAGCCGGTGTCGGGGCCGGAGCCGAACGATGGCGGCAGGCAGGGCGGCTCGCCGGGTGCGGGCACGCCGCGCCGGGCGCCGACCTCGGTCAATTCGGGCAGCGCGGCGATCGCCAGGCGCCAGCCTTCGTCGTCGGTCAGGTGGAAGTGGAAGCGATTGAGCTTGTAGCTTGCCATGCAATCGAGCAGGCGCAGCACGGTGTCGACGCTCGAGAAATGGCGGGCGACGTCGAGCATCATGCCACGGTAGGCGAAGCGCGGCGCGTCTTCTACCTTCCCGCATGGCAGCGTGCCATCCGGCGCCATGAGCTGGGCCAGGCTTTGCAGGCCGTTGAACACGCCGTGGGCGCTGGCGCCACGCACCAGCACGCGGTCCGGGGCGATCTCCAGCAGGTAGGCTTCGGGCGCCAGCCCGGAATCGGTCTCGAGGGCGATTCTGGCGCCCGCCCTTCCCTGCGGCAGTGCCGCCAGCAGCGCCCCCAGGAATGCCGTTTCGTTGTCCAGCGCTGCATCGCCATCGATCGGCGTGGACTGCCCCAGCTGGCAGCGGCGCGTATCGAACGACGCCGTGCGCGGTCGCGGCGTGATGCGGCCGACCGCATCGCCATCGAGCAGCGACAGCGCCGCATTCTGTTCGAAGCGCCAGGCCGCGTCGGCCGTCGGCAGCAGGTCGCCGCGCATGCGGTGGCGCTGTTCCGGCCGCACGAACGGGGCGATCTGCGGGTCGCCCAGGTCGACCGCATTGCCGGCCGCATCCAGCAGATAGAAGCCGAGCGGCGCATCGGTGACGCTGATCGCCCAGTGCAGGGAGTCGTACACGACGACATATTCCTGCCCCGGCAGCCAGGGCCCGCCGTCCGGCAGCTCCAGGCTGAACAGGTCGCCGTTCAGGTGCGCGGCGCGAAAGCCCGCGCTGACGGTCTCGGGGAGGATCTTGCGGCAGGTGTTGAAGTACAGGGTCCAGCCGGGCGCGATCGCGTGCTGGCCGTCGTTGCGCAGCGTGAGTTGCGCCGTGAACGCGTCGTCGCGCGTGAAGTTGGAAAGGCATTCCCAGGCGATCGAGATCGCCGGGCCGCCAGTGGGTCGGTCCGTCATGAGTCGTGTTCCAGATTTGGGGAGGCGGCCAGCCGCCTCCCCGGGTGGCTTACAGCTTGCCGCGCAGGCCGAGGTAGAAGGTACGGCCGTTCGAGTAGAAGGCGCGCGGCCGGTCCTCGTTCTCGGCGTACATCTTGATGGTTTCGTTGGTGAGGTTCAGCGCATCGAAGGTCAGGGTCAGCTTATCCGTCAGCTTGACGTTGACCGAAGCCGCCAGCGACGGCATGTCGTCCACGTGCTGGCTGGCGCCGCGGTCCACGCCGGCCTTGTACTTCGAGCGCCAGTTGTAGGCCAGGCGCGCCGAGTAGCGTTCGTTCTCGAAGTAGCCGGTGACGTTGTACGTGTTCTTCGAGGAGTTGAGCAGCTCGCCGCCATCGTCCAGCTCACCGTCGGCATAGGTGTAGTTGACCAGCATGCCGAAGTTGTTCAGGAAGGGCTGCTGCCAGCTCAGCTCCACGCCGCGGTTACGTCCGCTGGTGTTGTAGGGCGACGTGATCTGGTACTCGGTGAAGGTCTCGCGCTTGTTGTTGTAGTAGCTGCCGGTCGACGTGCCCTGGGCCACGATCGAGCGCAGGTCCATGTAGAACAGGCCGGCCGAGAGCAGCGCCTTCGGTGCGTAATACCACTCGGCGCCGATGTCGAAGTTGGTCGAGCGCACCGGGTCGAGCTGCACGTTGCCGCCGCTGCCGCTCAGGGCGTCGTCGTTGAGCGAGACCGAGCCGCCCAGCGCGCTGTAGTCAGGCCGCGCAATGGTCTTGGCCAGCGCGGTGCGCAGGGTCAGGTCGGGCGTCACGTTGTACTTCAGGTTGGCGCTTGGCAGGTAGTCGCGGTAGGTGCGCTCGAAGGTGGTCGGCGTGTACGGGCCGAAGGCCGACCCAAGGATCGGCGCCGGGCCGCCCGGCAGGTTGACGACCGTGCGCTGGCGTGTCTCGATCGCGCGCAGGCCGATATTGCCGCTCCAGCCGTCGCCGCCGAAGTCGACCATGCCGTACAGCGCCGTCGTCTTCTCGGCCACCTCGAATTCGTTCATCCAGTTATGGCGCAGCACGTAGTCGAGCAGGCGGTTGCCTGGGATCGCGCCCCAGGCGCCGAGCGCGGCGCCATCGTACTTGAAGTATGGGATGCCGCTGTAGCCGCCGATGTCGCTGCCAAAGTCGTCCGGGTACATCTGGCCGTTCCAGGCCGGCTGCGGATTGGTGAAGCCGACCGGGCCCGGGCGGGTCTCGAGCGGATGCTCGGCGGTGCGATTGTGGTCGGTCCAGCGCGCGCCGAAGCGCACCGACTGGAACGTTGGGTGATCGAGACGCAGCTCGCCGTCGAGCTGGGCGTATTCTTCCTTGTCCACCGATTGCGATTCGCCGCCGCCGGCCCAGGCGGTCGAGCCGGGCACGGCGGTATTGCCGCCGGGGTAGCTGACCGAAGCCGGCGAGAGGCCATTGAGCGCATACGCCATGCCGCCGTCGACGTTGTTCTGGTAATAGACGTCGTCGCGGTCCCAGCCCACGCCATGGGTCTTGCCGACCTTGCCGGACAGGCTGAAGCGGTCGCTCACGCGCCATTTGCCGTTGAAGTCGAGGTACCAGGATTTGCCGCCCGCATCCGGACGGTAGATATTGTCGACCTCGCCCGCATTGCGGGTGAATTCGGCCCCCACCAGGGTGCCGTTGCGCACCACCGGATTGATGGGAATCAGGCCCAGGTTGTTGATCGAATTGGCCGGCGCCGCCAGCGAGTTGGTGTTCTGGTGCGGCGCCTCGAGTTTCGAATAGAAGCCGTTCAGGTCCAGCGTCAGGTCGCGGTTCGGGCGCACTTCGAAGTCGAAGGCGCCGCCTTCGCGTTTCTTCTTCTGCTCGAACAGGGCGGCGCCGATAAAGGTCGGCACCACCACGCCGGCCAGCGACGGATCGGCGACCGCCGCCGCGCTGGTCGCGCTGATCGGGGTATAGCCCAGGATTTCCTGGCCGTCGCGGCGCACGCTGGCTTTTTCGGAGAAGCCCTGGATCAGGAAACCGGCGGTATTGCTGGCGTTCTTCCAGCTGACCAGGCCCGACAGGTGCGGCTCGGTCTTGCCCGACAGGTCGTTGTAGTTGGCCTGCACCGAACCCTCGACCGTCAGCTGCTGCTTGAAGTCGAGCGGACGGCGCGTGATGACATTGATGGCGCCCGAGACGCCGCCCTCGACCAGGTCGGCCGTCGGACTCTTCTGGACCACGATCGAGCCCACCAGTTCGGACGGCAGGAGCGAGAAGCTGCTGGAGCGGCCGACGTTGCCGCCGATCTGGTTCAGCACGAACCAGTCGCCGGTGCTGATCGCGTGGCCGTTGAACAGGGTCTGCTGCAGGCTGGGGCTGGTGCCGCGCAGGCTGACGCGGTCGTTCTCGCCGAAGCCGCCCTCGCCGCCGGCCGAGGATTGCGTGTTCACGCCCGGCAGGCGCTGGATCGCATCGGCCACGTTTTTATCGGGCATCTTGCCGATGTCTTCGGCGGTCACGACCTCGACCACGGCGTCGGCATTCCTCTTCTGGCGCAGCGACTGCTCGAGGGCGGCGCGCACGCCGGTCACCACCACCGTCTGCGGCCCGGCCACGGGAGCCTCTTGCGCCTGCGCCTGCCCCATCGACATCGCCACCCCTGCCACCGCCGCCGCGATCGCGGTGCGCTGGTACTGCCGTGCCTTCAACTCGTTCATGTGTCTCTCCAAAACCAGGTTGATTATTCTCTACACACCCCTGCGCTCGCGACCAGGGCGCCTTGTGGTTCTATTTATGAAACGCATTCTGGCGGCATCCGATACACCGGTTTTGTCAAATCTTGCTATCTAATCTGCAATTTTCATCGTGGCGACATCTGCACGTGGTAGGCGTGCTACGTCCTTCGCGGCGCCGCGCTAGGATGCATTGGCGACCATACTGTGATGGAGGCGGTCATGCTCGGCGCAACGAACGGCAGCTCGACTTCGGTCTGGATGGATACCGCCACGGTGCCCGTCTTTCCGCCCCTGGTGGGCGCGCAGGAAGCGCAAGTGTGCGTGATCGGCGCCGGCATCGCCGGCCTCACCGCCGCCTATCTGCTGGCCCGGCAAGACCGGGACGTGGTCGTCATCGATGCGCTCGGCGTCGGCGCCGGCGAGACCGGCCGCAGCACCGCCCATTTCTTCCCGCCCGACGAGTGGTACCACGGCATCGAGCGGCGCTTCGGCTATGCGCAGGCAAAACTGGTGGCCGGCAGCTATGCCCACGCCCTGCAGATGGTCGAATCGATCGTGCGCCGCGAAGGCATCGCCTGCGACTTCGAACACCTCGACGGCTAC
The DNA here is from genome assembly GCF_005222695.1 of Massilia sp. HP4. Classification (GTDB taxonomy): domain Bacteria; phylum Pseudomonadota; class Gammaproteobacteria; order Burkholderiales; family Burkholderiaceae_D; genus Telluria. The sequence continues at coordinate 103,841 of NZ_STGG01000011.1, forward strand.
CTGGTCGTGCAGCACGACGACGACCAGCCGACGCTGGAGCGCGAGTGCGATGCCGCGGTGCGCGCCGGCGTACAGGCCGAACTGGTCAGCGGCGTGCCGGGCCTGGAGTACGGCACCGGTCCCGCCGTGCGCTACCCGGGCCAGGCCCAGTTCCATCCGCTCAAGTACCTCGACGGCCTGGCGCGCGCCTTCATCCGCCGCGGCGGCCGCATCCACGGCGCCAGCCACGCGCGCCGCATCCAGGGCGACCACCGGCGCCAGGTCGTATCACTCGACCAAGGGCAAGTGCGGGCGCAGCATGTGGTGGTGGCAACCCACACGCCGTTCAACGACCGGGTGGTGATGCATACCAAGCAGGTCGGCTATCGCAGCTATGTGATCGGCTTGCGGGTACCGCACGGGACCTTGCCGCACCTGTTGCTGTGGGACCTGGGCGATCCCTACCACTATGTGCGGCTGGCATCCGGCATCGATGGCGACGAGGTGCTACTCGTGGGCGGCGCCGACCACAAGACGGGCCAGGACGGGCATCCCGGCCACCGCTACGACGAGCTGGAACGCTGGGCCCGCGAACGCTTCCCGCTGGCGCGCGAGCTCGCCTGGCGCTGGTCGGGCGAAGTGATGGAACCGAGCGACGGGCTGGCCTTCCTGGGCCGCAATCCGATGGACGACGACAACGTCTACCTGATCACGGGCGACTCCGGCAATGGCATGACCCACTGCACCATCGGCGCCATGCTGGTGACCGACCTGATCATGGAGCGGCCGAATCCGTGGAGCGCACTGTACGACCCGGCACGCAAGCCTGTGCATGGGCTGGGCGAATTCGCCAGCGCGCAAGCCAATGTGGCGGCGCATTATGGCGAGTGGCTGGGCGGCGGCGAAGTAGATTCGGTGCAGGCAATAGCGCCCGGCGAAGGCGCGGTGCTGCGCGAAGGCTTGCGGCGGGTGGCGGTCTACCGCGATCCCGAGGGAGCGCTGCATGCGCTGTCGGCCAGGTGTACCCACCTCGGTTGCGCCGTCCACTGGAATAGTGCAGAAGAATCCTGGGATTGCCCCTGCCATGCCTCGCGGTTCGATGTCGAAGGTAATGTGCTGCACGGGCCGGCGCCGGCGCCGCTGGCGAGGATCGTGCTGGCGCCGGGCGACGTCCCGCCACCGCAGGATAGACGCAGCAGTGCGCGCGGCGGCATGCGGTAGATAGCGTTACGCGGCTGGATGCGCGAACACCGGCGCGAGCCGGTGTTCGGGATGGCGGCCGGGGAAGCCGCCCTTGCTGCTTGAAGCGCTACGGCTGGATCAGTAGCCGCGGCCGGTGGTGCCAGTCGTACCGGTTGTACCGGTCGTACCGGTCGTACCGGTGGCGCCGGTCGTCCCAGTGGTGCCGGTCGAGGTGCCGGTGCGGCCAGTGTCATCCATGGTGCCGGTGGAACCGCTGGTGCCGCTGCTGCCGCTGGTGGTGCCGGTAGTACCGGTAGTGCCGGTCGTTCCCGTAGCGCCGGTGGTGCCCGTGGCGCCAGTCGTACCCGAGGTTCCGGTCGTGCCGGTGGCGCCCGACGTGCCGCTGCTGGTGCCGGTTTTGCTGCGGCGATCGCGGTCACGCTTGTCTTGCGGATCGGTGCTCTGCATGCTGCCGGTCGCCCCGGCCGACGAGCTGCCGCTGGTGCTGTCGCTCATGGTGCCGGTCTGGCTGGTGCCCGAGACGCTGCCGATCTGGCCCGACGTGCCGGTGGCCGACGTGCCGGTGGTGCTGGTTTGTGCGTGGACGGCAGTGGCACCGAACATGGCGGCGGCGACCGATGCGCCGAGCATTCCTTTGAGTAGCGTATTCATTTTCATGGTGTTCTCCTCAATTTCACAATGTATCAGGGGGCGGTACCCGGCGCGCAGCAATTAATGGTTGGCGTTTTGCGTCGAGTGAGGATTCCAGTGTAAGGACATGCTACGGATGGGAGCGCACGGTAGCCGCGCGGAAACACATCATCGTCTTTTAATTTCGCGTATTTTGCTCGCATCTTCCATTTATTGCAGAGCTCCCGTAGCAGCCTGTGCCGAGAGCGTACCGAGCTGCGTGTAGAGGGGAAGCACCACGCTGCGGTCGTCTGGATAGACCCGGTTCGACAGGAAGACATAGAAACTTTGTGAACTCGGATCGGCCCACAGGATGCATCCGGTGAATCCCGTGTGACCATAGCTGCCGACCGAATACAGATTGCCGCGCGGCCGCTTGGCATACGGCGAATCGATGTCCATGCCCATTCCCCGCAGCGCGGCGATGCCTGGCGGCGACTGCGTCGTCGTCAGCAGGCGCACGCTTTCCGGCGTGAGTATGCGCGCCCCGTCGAGTTCTCCATTGCCCATCAACATGCGCGCGAAGCGGGCGACGTCGCCCACGGTCGAGAACACGCCGGCCGAGCCGGCCCCGCCACCCATGCGGCGTACGGTCGGATCGTGCACCACGCCCTGCAGCGCCGCGCCCGGCGCCAGGTCGCCATGGGCGGTAGGCAATTGCGCCGCTTCGGTGGCGCCGCGCTGGGTCGGTGCGATTACCGTCGCCGGCATGCGCTCCAGCGGACGGTAGCCGGTAGTGCGCATGCCCAGCGGCGCAAAGATGCGCTGCTGGGCGAAGCGGTCGAGCGGCATGCCGGCCGTGCGCTCGACCAGCAGGCCGAGCAGGATGTAGTTGATGTCCGAGTAGCGGAAGAAACTGCCCGGCGGATGGGTTACCGCCTGCGCGCAGGCCAGCGCCAGCGCAGCGGCCTGGCCCTGCCACGCCGGCTTGGCCGGCAGGCCGGACGCAAGCCCCGAGGTATGGGTAAGCAACTGGCGCACCGTGATCGCCTCCTTGCCGCCGCCGCTGCATTGCTCGAAGTAGCGCGTGATCGGCGCCTCGAGGTCGATGCTGCCCTCCTCGGCCAGCATCAACACCGCGGGCGCCGTGACCAGCACCTTGCTCAGCGAGGCCACGTCGAAGACGGTGTCTTGCGTGACGGCGTCCGCGCCTTCTTCATAGCTGAGCTTGCCGTAGCCGCGCTGGTAGCGGGCGGCGCCGCGTTCCAGGTGGTACACCGCGCCCGGCAGCTTGCGGGCGGCGATGGCGCCCTCGATGGCGTGGTCGATTACCGCTACGCGGGCGGGATCGAATTGGGTGTCGGCTGTCATGGTGGCGGGCGTCGGTTGGTGAACGCAGCTGGCGAGCAGCATGGCAGCGGGAAGCATACGAAAAGAATATCTCAGCATCATGAAGAAATAGTACTACTACAGCAGGCACGGCGAGCGGACACGGCGTTTTTGGGTGGCCGCGCACGCGATTTTTTCCATCGGCGTATCATGGATCCATGATTCCTTTCTCGATACTCGACCTCTCGCCGATCGCTGAAGGCAGCGATGCGGCCACCTCGTTCCAACGTTCGCTCGACCTCGCACAGCATGGCGAACGCTGGGGTTACAACCGCTTCTGGCTGGCCGAACACCACGGCATGCCGGGCATCGCCAGCGCCGCCACTGCGGTGCTGATCGGCCACGTGGCGGCCGGCACCTCGCGCATCCGCGTGGGCGCCGGCGGCATCATGCTGCCGAACCATTCGCCGCTGGTGATCGCCGAACAATTCGGCACGCTCGAGGCGCTGCATCCGGGCCGCATCGACCTGGGCCTGGGCCGCGCGCCCGGTTCCGACCACACTACCGCGCGCGCCCTGCGCCGCAACCTGTCGTCGGATGCCGACGAATTCCCGCAAGACGTGGTGGAGCTGATGGATTATTTCGCCGGCTCGACCCGCCGCCCGGTGCAGGCCGTGCCCGGCGCCGGCCTGGACGTGCCGGTCTGGATCCTCGGCTCCAGCCTGTTCGGCGCCCAGCTGGCGGCCCACCTCGGCCTGCCGTATGCATTCGCTTCGCACTTCGCGCCGCAGATGATGATGCAGGCGATCGATATGTACCGCAGCAATTTCCGCCCGTCGGAACAGCTCGACAAGCCATACATCATGCTGGGCTTTAATGTGTTCGCCGCCGAGACAGACCAGGAAGCGCATTTCCTGGCGACCTCGATGCAGCAGGCTTTCGTCAACCTGCGCACCGGACGCCCGAGCAAGCTCAAGCCGCCGGTGAGCGGCTACCTGGAAGCACTCGACCTGCCCGAACGCATGATGCTCGACAGCGTGCTGTCGTGCTCGGCGATCGGCTCGCGCGTAACGGTGGCGCACCAGCTGCGTGCGTTCATCGAGAAGACCAAGCCGGATGAGTTGATGATCACGTCGCAGATTTATGACCACGCGGCGCGGCTGCGGGCGTACGAGATCACGGCGGAGATCCAGCGCGCCGCTTGACCGCTCCTGAACGACACGTAAAAAAACCGCCCGTCCGGCGCATGCCGTACGGGCGGTTCCTTTTACTGCATGTCGTTACGGCAGCGGCTTGCCGTCCACATCGATCTTGCGCACCTCGCCCAGGTTCAGGGCGCGGATGTCCTTCTCGACCTTGGCCATGTCGCCGACCACCACCCACACCAGGCGATCCGCGATGAAGCTGCGCGATGCCAGGGCGTTGGCCTGTTGCGGCGTGAGCGCCAGCGCCTTCTCGGTGTAGGTGTTGTAGTAGTCCTCGGGCAAGCCGTACTGCAGGATCGTGGAATAGGCCCCCGCCAACTGCCCCGCGGTCTCGAAGCTGCCCGGCAGGCGCAGGGTTTTATTGTCCTGCGCGAACTTGAGCTCGTCGTTCGCGATCGGCTTGGCGCCGGCAATGTTGCGGTACTCGCCAACCAGTTCCTTCAGCGCGTCGCCGGTCTTGTCGGTCTGTACCGGCGAGATACTCATGAACTGGCGCTGGCCGATCGCCGGCGACACCATGCTGCGCACGCCGTACGACCAGTGCTTGTCCTCGCGCAGGTTCATATTGATGCGCGAGCTAAAAGTGCCGCCGAACACGTCGTTGACCAGTTCCAGCGGCAGCGCCTCGGGGCTGTTGCGCGGCGGCGCCAGCTGGCCGCCCAGGATCACGCTCTGCAGCGCGCCGGGACGGTCGACCAGGTAGACCACTGGCGCCGCGCGCGGCGCCACCTCGGCGATCGCCTTGTTCGGCACTTCTCCCGCTTTCCACGACGCGAACGCTTTCTCGAGCATCGGCTTGATCTCGGCCAGCGTGGTGTCGCCCACCACCAGCAGGGTGGCGTTGTTCGGCTTGAACCAGGTCGCGTGGTAGTTCGCCAGGTCGGTGCGGGTCATGCGCTTGACGGCGTCCTCGGTACCGGTGCCGGTGCCGGGCTTGGCGTACACATGGTTGGCGCCGTACAGCAGCGCCGGCGCCACGCGCATCGCGATCGATTGTGGATCGGACTTCTCGCGCGCGATCGCGGCCAGGCGGTCTTGCTGCAGGCGCGTGAACTCGTTCTGCGGGAAGGACGGGTTCAGCACCAGGTCCGAATACAGGTTCAGCGCCTGCGGCAAGGTGGCCTTGAGCGCATTCATGCCCACGAAGGCGCCATCCAGGTTGGTGCTGGCGCCGAAGGTAGCGCCCAGGCTTTCCAGCTCTTCGCCGATCTGCAGCGACTTGCGGGTGCGCGTGCCTTCTTCGAGCATGCGCAGCGCCAGGCTGGCGACACCCGGCATGTCGGCGCTGTCCGAGGCGTAGCCGCTGTCGACCAGCAGTTGCAGGTTGACCACCGGCGCCTCATGGCGCTCGGCCAGCACGACCTTCAGGCCGTTCGACAAGGTGGTGCGCTGCATCGACGGCAGCTTGAGCGACATCGCCTTGCCCGCTTCCGGGGTCTTGCTGCGGTCCAGGCCGGTCTCGGTGGCGGCCAGGCCGGTCGGGAACGGATCGATCTGCAGCACGAAGTCGCCGTCGCCGAGCCAGTCGTTCATCGCTTTCTTTACCGTGGCCGGGGTCGCATCCTTGATGCGCTGCAGGTAGACCTTGTAGCAGTCCGGGTTGCCGGTATAGGTCTCGCACGAGGCCAGCAGGTCGCTCTTGCCGCCGAAGCCGCCGACGCGCTCGATCATGCGCGTGTACTGGGCCAGGATCGCGGTCTTGGCCAGGCGCAGTTCGGCGTCCGTCGGGCCGCTCTTCATCAGCGCGCGCAACTCGTCGTCGGCGACCTTTTCCATATTGGCGACGTCGCCGCCCGGACGTGCGGTCAGGGTCATGCTGAACTGGCCGCCGATCTCGGACGAGCTGTCGCTCGCGGTGGCGCTGGTGGCCAGCTGGTCCTGGTACACCAGACGCTTGTACAGGCGCGAGGTCTTGCCGCCGCCCAGCACGCGCGCGCCCAGGTCGAGCAGCGCTTCCTCTGGCGTGTGTGCGCCCGGCACGTTCCAGGTGCGGTAGACGCGCGATTGCGGCACGCGGTCCTGCGCCACCGTGCGATGGGTGCCGGTGCGCTTGGCGATCCAGGCGTCATGCTTGGCCAGCGGCGGGCCTGGAGGAATCGCGCCGTAGTACTGCTCGACTTTCTTGCGCGCTTCTTCCGGCGAGATGTCGCCAGACAGCACCAGCACCGTATTGTTCGGGCCGTAGTTCTGCTTGAACCAATCCTGCACGTCGGTCATCGAGGCCGCGTCGAGGTCTTCCATCTTGCCGATCACGGTCCAGGAATACGGGTGGCCGGCCGGATAGGTATTGGTCGTCAGCAATTCCCAGGCGATGCCGTAGGGCTGGTTCTCGTACTGGCGCTTTTCGTTCTGCACCACGCCGCGCTGGATGTCGAGTTTCTTCTTGTCGACCGTGCCCAGCAGGTGGCCCATGCGGTCGCTCTCGGCGAACAGCGCATAGTCGAGCATCGAGGTCGGCACGTTCTGGAAGTAATTGGTGCGATCCTGGTTCGTAGTGCCGTTCAGGTCGGTCGCGCCGATGCGCTCCATCGCATTCAGGTAGGTGTGGTTGAAGTTGTCGCTGCCGCTGAACATCAGGTGTTCGAACAGGTGGGCAAAGCCGGTCTTGCCCACTTTCTCGTTCTTCGAACCCACGTGGTACCAGGTATTGATCGCCACCACCGGCGTCTTGCGGTCTTCATGGACCAGCACCGTCAGCCCGTTCTTGAGCGTGAACTTGGTGTACTTGATGTTTGGGATCGGGATGTCCGGCACGGCGGCCGGCTTGGCCGGTGCGGCGTGGAGGGAAGATACGCTGGTTGCGAGCGCGAGCGCTGCCGCCAACTGGATGCTGCGACGAACGGAAACTGCCATGCTGCTCCTCCTGAAAGAGTCGGGGAAGGACGGAATGAAACTGCAAGGCGCGCCCCGAGGGACGCGCCTTGCCAAACATTCATTCTAGGCAGGTTTCACGTTGTCAACAAACAAAAACATGCGTGCATACGCCGGGCTGGCGCTACTTCATGCGCCGCGCATCGCCCGGGGACCTCATTTTGGAACAATACGCAGCAGGCTGCCCTTGGCTTCGTCGGTCAATACATACAGCTGGCCGTCCGGGCCCTGGCGCACGTCACGCACCCGCTTGCCGACCGGCAGCAGTTCCTGGGCCGTTACCTTGCCCTGGGCGTCGAGCTGCACGCGACGCACATCCTGGCCGGCCAGGCTGCCGCTGAACAGGCTGCCCTGCCATTGCGGGAAAGCCTTGCCCGTATAGAAGGCCAGCCCCGATGGCGCCGGCGACGGCGTCCATACGACGATTGGTTGCTCCGTGCCCGGCACCACCTTCATGCCGATCGGTTCGCGCGTGCTGTAGTCCAGCGTATAGCTTTGCAGCGGCCAGCCATAGTTCTTGCCCGCCTCGACCACGTTGATCTCGTCGCCGCCGCGCGAGCCGTGCTCGTTGGCGTACACGCGGCCGCTCTTCGGATCGCGCGCCAGGCCCTGCACATTGCGGTGGCCGTAGCTATGGATTTCCGGGCGCGCATTGGCCTGCCCGGCGAAGGCGCCCTTGCCGACCGGCTGGCCGGCATCGGTCAGGTGCAGGATCTTGCCGGTGTGCGAAGCCAGGCTCTGGGCATGGTCGCGCGCCAGCATATTGCCGATGCGCTGGGGCGTGTTGCCGCCATCGCCGATGCTCATCAGGAGCGTGTTATCGGGCAAGAACAGCAGGCGCGAGCCGAAGTGCTGGCCGCCGCTCTTGGCCAGGTTGACCGCGAAGAGTTGCTTGATGCCGGTCACGCGCTTGCCGTCGAATACGCCCTGCACCAGCACGGTCCGGTTTGCTTCATCGGTGCCGCTCGACATCGTCAGGTAGATGCGCGGATTGGTTTTATCGGCGGGGTGGACCGCGATGTCGAGCAGGCCGCCTTGGCCGCTGGCATACAGGTTCGGCAAGCCGTCGAGAGGAATTTGCTGGAAGCTCTTGCCGTTTAACACATGCAGGGTGCCCTGCTTGCCGGTGACGAGCATGCGGCCATCCGGCAGCCAGGCCATGCCCCAGGGTTGCGGCGCGCCGGTGGCGACCGTTTCAAGTTTCCAGCCCTTAGCGAGCGGCGGCTTGTCGACCGGCGTCACTTCCTGGGCCAGCGCCGTTGCACCGACCGTTGCCAAAGTGGCGGCAAGAACCAGTTTTTTGCTCAAGAACTTCCTGACAATACTCGGCATAACTTCCTCTCTCAAAAAACATTGAACACTTGACATCGTAGCTGATTCGCCGCATTTTCCGTCATTTTATCTGCACGATCGCAGCAATCGGCGTATCATTGACGGTTCAGTGAACCAGCGTAAGGACCTCCTTCAATGATTCAGCGACGCTCCTTCCTCAAGAGCTCCCTCCTCCTCGCATCTTCCTCCCTCGCCCTTCCAACCCTTGCCAAGAATACATCACCTGACAGCAGCATCCTGTCCGGCGAATGCTGCCTGCGTTTCTACAATACGCACACTGGCGAGAAACTGAAGAGCACGTTCTGGGCCGAAGGCGAGTTCGTCCCTGATGCCCTGAAAGACATCAATAAAGTGCTGCGCGACCACCGCAGCAACAAGATCGCGGAAATCGACCCTGAACTGCTGCTGCTGCTCGGCCAGCTCAATGGCAAGCTCGACAACAGCAAGGAATTGCACATCATCTCGGGCTACCGCGCACCTGAATCGAACGCCTTGCTGCGCAGCCGCGGCAGCGGCGGCGTCGCCAAGCGCAGCCTGCACATGGATGGCAAGGCAATCGACATCCGCCTGCCGGGCACCGACCTGCGCAACCTGCAGAAAGCGGCAATGTCGCTCAAGGGCGGCGGCGTCGGCTATTACGCCAGCTCGCAGTTCGTCCATATGGATACCGGCCGCGTACGGTATTGGTAAGAGCATGACGCGGAATCTGCTCCGCGTTATTGCTTCGCTCGCCATGGGCTCCTCGCTCATGGCCGCATCGCTGTGCCTGCAGGCCCACGCTGCCGGCCAGAGCACCGTCACCGTCAAGTCCACCCGCGACCCGGTCGACAAGTCCTACCGCAAAATGATCAAGGGCATGGAGCGCTTCGACCGCGAACGCGCCTTCGCCCCGAATGCCACCCTGCGCTTCCAGCTGCTGCCGCGCCTGCCGTCAGTGGATATGCGCGGCATCACCCTGCGTATCGCGGGCGACACCGTGTCGGTGCCGGTCGAGATCGACGCCAATAATTATTTCGTCTTGCCACGCAACGCCCAGGCCCTCCAACAAGACGCCGCCGTGCTTGCCAGCCGCAAGACTGCCAGCATGACTTGGCGCGCGCGCATCGAAACTCCTGGTTTGCCGCCCGGCACGCGCCGCCTGGGCGACCTGCGCCTGGAATGCCGGGTCGGCAAGGAAGCCGGCCTGGTCTCGAACAGCTCGCCGCTCTTCGGCTGGATCTCGGACGCGCTGAATACACCCGAGGGCGTGTGCACCAGTCCGGATGGCAACTACCTGTTCTTCGCCGAACGGCCGATCTTCGCGGTCACCCTGCGCGCGGGCGAGCGGGTCGAAACCCTGCCCTTCAATATGCTGTATGCCGGCGGCGAACAGACGCCCGACATGCTGCCATTCTGCGATTGCCAGGTGCTGCTCGACCGCACCTATTACGTGCCGCTGTGGGATGCGAGCTGGCCCGACGATACGCTGGTCGAGTTCGAGTACATGGTCGACGCACCGAACGAGGCAGCGCCATGAAGCCGTGTCTTGTCTTGTGCGCGGCGCTGCTGGCGGGTTGCGCGACGCAGCCGGCGCCGCCGGGCGCCGTCATCGCGGCCGAGCGGCTGTCCACGACCGTGGTGGCCGGGCGCACCACGAAGGCGGAGTTGCTGGCCGCTTTCGGCCCGACGAAAAACGTGCGCTTCGACAGCGGCTACGAAGCCTGGGTGTATCAGTCGCCGGCCGGCGGCGGACAATTCTCGGAATTCGTCGTACTGATCGATCCGTCTGGCGTGGTGAGCAAGACGCGCACGCGGTCCCCGTGAACGGTCGCCGAATTCATCTACAGTGTGTCACCTAACAAACACGCTGCGCTAACTCTGCGAAGGTATTGGCAGGGCGATCTTCGCCACCTGTACAAACATTCACGGAGGAATCATGACGACCACTGCAGACGACAACTTCAACGACTGGCTGCGCGATGCCCACGCGATGGAGAAGCAGGCCGAACAGATGCTGACCGCGCAGGCCGAGCGTCTCGAACACTACCCTGAGCTGCGCGCGCGCATCGTCCAGCATATCGACGAGACCCGCTGGCAGCATAGCGTGCTCGACGAGATCCTGGCCCGCCGCGGCACCGACAACTCGGTCCTGAAGGACCTCGGCGGCCGCCTGGCGGCCTTTGGCCAGGCCGTGGGCGGCATGGCGGCCAGCGACGAAGTCGTCAAGGGCGCGATGGCCGGCTATGTGTTCGAGAACGTCGAGATCTCGAGCTATACCGCACTGATCGCCGCCGCGAAATCGGTGGGCGATACGGCAACCCAGGCCCAGCTCGAGCAGATCCTGGAGCAAGAGAAAGCGATGGCGGCCTGGCTGCTGGACCACCTGCCGCAAGTGACCCAAGCCTTCCTGGCGCGCTCGGCGACTCCGGGCGTGGAAGCGAAAAAGTAAGTTTCGAGCGCTTGTAGCCGCCCATTTATTGGGCAAAAACAATGGTTTGGACCGGTGCGGTTTGCGCTGATCCAAACCATTCGTCATTTGGTGCATAAAAAAATCGACCACGCTGTCGAATCCTGGACCGTTGCTTCGTCGTAGTATTAGAGGGTTGTCCTCTGTTACTACTTACCCAGGAGTCCAGCATGTCCACCAGTACCGTTGAGCTGCACCGCGTGATCAAGTCCACGCCAGATCGCCTGTTCCGCGCCTTCACCACTGCCGGCGCCTACGCCAAATGGCTGCCGCCATACGGCTTCTTTGGCACTGTCCATGAGATGGACGGTCGGGTCGGCGGCCGCTACCGGATGTCCTTCACCAACCTCACGAACGGCCACAGCCATTCCTTCGGCGGCGAATACCTGGAACTCGATCCCGGCAAGCGCGTGCGCTACACAGCCGAATTCGACGACCCGCAATTGCCCGGCCAGATGCAGACCACGATCGTCATGCGCGAAGTGTTCTGCGGGGTCGAGGTCCATATCAGGCAAGAGGGTATTCCGCCCCAGATTCCAACCGAGCTGTGCTACCTGGGCTGGCAAGAGTCGCTCGAGCAGCTGGCGAAACTGGTCGAACCAGAAATCAAGGACTGACCCCGCTCTGTAGCCCGCGCGCCACGGTCGTGCTGGCATTCGCTGGCACAATTGCGCAAGTTAACACACCTGTGGAGACGGACATGCTTGCCAGGCGCATGTGGAACCTGCTATTGCTGTTCAGTGCCATGCTTATCGGCATCGGCTTGCTTGCCTGCGGCGGGGGCGGCGGCAGTCCTGGTACGCCCGGCCCGGTCACTCCACCGCCGGCAACTACCGGGTCGCTGGCCGTCACCGCCAGCGGCCTGCCGCCCGGCGTCAACGCCGCCGTGCGCGTCACCGGCCCCGGCAACTACCTGCAAGACCTCACGCAGTCGCAAACCCTCGCCAATCTCGCACCCGGCAGCTACAACGTGTCGGCCTCGCCGGTAACAAACGGCGGCGTCACCTACCAGCCAACACCGGCGTCGCAGGCGACGACTGTCGGCGCCGGCGCCACCGTGACTGCCACGGTGAGCTATGCGAGCAGTGCGCTCTCCCTCGGCCTGACGCGCGTCGTCGACAATCTCGACAACCCGACCTTCCTGACCTTCCAGCCCGGCGACAGCCGCCTGTTCGTCACCGAGCGGCCGGGCCGGGTGCGCATCGTCGAGAACGGCAGCACGCGCGACATGCCCTATCTCGATATCCGTGGCCTCGTCTCCACCGATGGCGAAGGCGGCCTGCTGTCGCTCGCCTTCGATCCGCAGTTCGCGCGCAACGGCTATCTCTACGTCTATTACACCGACCTGGAGCGCCATATCGTGATCCAGCGCTTCGACGCCGGCGCCACGCCGACGGTGGTCAATCCGACGTCCGGCCTCGTCATCCTGCGCATCCCGCACCCCACCTACCAGAACCATTTCGGCGGCCAGCTGGCCTTCGGCCCGGATGGCTATCTCTACCTGGCGACGGGCGATGGCGGCGGCGGCGGCGATCCGCAGGGCAATGCCCGCAACCTGGACAGCCTGCTCGGCAAGCTGCTGCGCATCGACGTGAGCGACGCCACGACCACACGCCCCTATACCATCCCGCCCGACAATCCCTACCGCGATAGCGCCGGGCGCCGGCCCGAGATCTGGGCATCGGGGCTGCGCAATCCATGGCGCTTCAGCTTCGATGGCAGCCAGCTCTACCTGTCCGACGTCGGCCAGGACCGGCGCGAAGAAGTCAATATCGCCGCCACAAACCAGGCCGGGCTGGATTACGGATGGAACGTTATGGAAGGCACCTTGTGCTACGGCGCCGCGACCTGCAATCGCACCGGCCTGACCTTGCCTGCCTTCGAGTACGACCACGGCACGGGCGGCGCCAATGGCTGCTCGATCACCGGCGGCTTTGCGTACCGCGGCCGCGCCCTGTCCGAGCTGGCGGGCCATTATTTCTATTCCGATTTCTGCGGCGGCTACCTGAAGAGTTTCCTTGCCACTGGCAACGGCATCGTCGAGCAGCGCGACTGGGAAATCGGCGATATCGGCCGCGTCGTGTCCTTCGGCCAGGATGCCGATGGCGAGCTGTACCTGCTCACGGGTGGCGGCGCCATCCATAAAATTGGACGCGGCGCGACACAATGAGTTTAGAATAAAGAGATGGCACGCTTACAACTCGATCTTCCCGAAGACCAGTATTACTATTCGACGCAGCTGACAGTCCGGGTCACGGACATTAACGCCGCCAACCACCTGGGCAATGAATCGATGATCGCGATGATCTCCGAGGCCCGGGCGCGCTTCCTGTTTGAATTTGGTGTCGCTGAGACCGAGCGCGACGGCAATGGCATCATCGTCACCGACCTGGCCGCGACCTACCGCGCCGAAGCGTATGGACGCGATCAATTGCTGTTCGAAGTCGGCGTCATGGATTTCAACAAATACGGCGGCGACCTGATCTTTCGCATCACCCGCCCGCGCGACAAGACCCTCATCGCCATGGCCAAGTCTGGCTTCGTCTTCTACAACTATAAATCCAGCCAGGTGTGCTACATGCCTGACGACTTCCGCAACAAATTCGATCGCGTGAACTGGATCGACTAGATCGGCCAACTCGACACCCTATGCACGCCCCGTCCCGGTTTCCGGCACGGGGCGTTTTGTTATTGAAAAATAGTTGGAACTTTTTGGGGCGCTCGGCGGAATACAAGAAAAGAACACTGCCATGACCATGACGACCGAATCCACCGATATCGAACTGCTGCGCCAGGTCCACGCCGGACAGGCCGATGCGTTCACGGCGCTGTACCGGCGGCACCAGGGCCCCTTGTACCGCTACGCGCTGCTGCGCTGCGGCTCGGGCGATGCGGCGGCCGATATCGTGCAGGAGGCGTTCATGGGCTTGCTGACGGGCCGGCTCGGCTACGACCCGCTGCGCGGCCAGTTGCAGCACTTCCTGTTTGGCGTGGCGCGCAATCTCGCGCTCAAGCTCGACGAAGCGCGCCAGCGCCATCCGCAATTGCCCGAGCCGCTAGACGACGACGGCGAGCCCGACATGGATGCGGCCAGCGAATCGGCCGGACCGCTGGCGCGCCTGCTCGGCAACGAGGCGGCGGAAGAAGTGCGGCGCGCGCTGTCCCTGCTGGCGCCGCACTACCGCGATCCGGTGATCCTGTACGAGCTGCACGACCTGTCGTACCAGGAGATCGCAACCGTCTGCCAGGTCGATATCGGCACCGTGCGTTCACGCCTGGCGCGCGGCCGTGCAGCACTGGCCAAGCGCCTGCACGCGCTGCAACCCGTACCGTCGCATGACGCACACCTTGCATGAGGCGAATCGAATGCGGCTGACGCTGGAAGGAAAGACACGATGAAACACGACGACGAATTCAAGGACGACACCATCGACCCCGCATTGGCCACCCGCTTCGCCGCGTTGCGCAGCGAGCTGGCCGGGCATGATGCGCCGCGCTGCGTGGAAAAGGAATTGCTGCAGGCCTTCGCCCGCCAGTTCCCCAAACGGCAGCCCTGGTACCGCACGCTGTCGCTGCCCCAGTGGGGCACGGCCGGCGCCCTGGCGTCGCTGTGCGGCGTGGCCCTGCTGCTGGCGCTGGCGCCGCACCAGGCGATCACGGTCGGCCCGCCGGTGATCGGCATCGACAATGGCGCCGCCTTCATCGCGCTCGAATCGCTGGAGCGGATCGAGAGCGAGCCCCATGCCCGGGTGGTCGAGGCCGAACTGCCGCAGACCGCGCTGGCGTCGCTGGGCATGCCGCTCAATCCGCAGACCGCGGGCGACACCGTGCGCGCCGAGATGCTGGTGGCCGAGGACGGCCATCCCCTGGCGGTGCGCCTGAGCGCCGTCAACTGACAAGATTCATCGTGAGGACTGTATGCAGACCAAAAACATCCTGATCGCCACCCTGCTGGCAACCGCCTTCGCCCCGGCCCTCGCCCTGGCCGAGGATTTCACGCTCGAACAAGGCAGCGACGGCGAACGCCGCATCGTGATCCGCCAGGGCACGGTCACCCTGCCGCCCGGCCAGCAGGCCGCGCAGCGCGCCGGCGACAGCGCCAGCCTGAATGGCGCCATGCTCAGGATTTCCACCTCGGGCATCGTCAAGAATGCGCCCTACAGCGCCGAAGCCGTCTCGGAAAGCATGCAGCAACTGGCCGACGGCAACCAGATCGTGAGCAGATCGAGCTCGATGCAGTACCGCGACAACGCCGGCCGCACCCGGACCGAAGTGCGCGGCGACGACGGCAAGCTGCGCACCATCACCATCAGCGATCCCGTGGACGGTGCGCGCTGGATCCTCAACCCCGAGCGCAAGACCGCGACGCGGATCGGGATGACGTCCGAACGGGCCCGGGCCGAAGCGGACGCGGCGCGCGCCGCGGCGGCGCAAGCCCGGATCGCGGCGGCCCAGGCCCGCGCCGAGGCGCGTGCCGAGGCCGACAGCGCACGCGCCGTGGCCGACCAGCAGCGCAAGATCGCCGAGCAGGCCCGCGTGGCCGCCGACCAGGCGCGCGCCCGCATCGACGAGTTGCGCAAGGAAGGCAAGCTGCCCGAGGGCACGCACATCATCGTCAAGGATGCCCAGCGCGGCGCCGAACTGAAGGATGTGCGGGTGCGCGTCGCCCAGCCGGCGCAGGCGGCCCTGCCCGCGACGCGTGCGATGTCGGCCCAGATCGCGCCGTTGATCGTCGGGGCGGTCAACGACGGCAAGTGGTCGGCCAAGGCGGTCACGCGCGAGCTGGGCGAGCGCGATTTCTCGGGCCTGCGGGCCCAGGGCAACCAGCGCAGCTACACGATCCCGGCCGGCGAGATCGGCAACCGCGCGCCGATCGACGTCAGCAGCGAGACCTGGTACTCACCCGAGCTGCAGGTCACGGTCTACCACAAGCGCAGCGACCCGCGCAGCGGCGAGGTGGTGTACAAGCTGGAAAACCTGAAACGCGGCGAGCCGCCTGCCGCCCTGTTCAGCGTCCCGTCCGACTACAAGGTGCACGATCCGCTCAAGGTGGGCAGCAGCACGACGCGTGGCTAGGCCGACTAGCGCCGGGCGCATCCGGCCCCGAATAGAAACGGCGCCCTGCGGGGCGCCGTCGTGCTTGCCTGGATGACTACACTCAGCTGCCGCGCTTCTTGCCCAGGATGGTCTCGTTGAACCAGTCGTCGATCATGCGTTTTTCGGCGCGCAGGCTGTCGCTGTCCGAGAACCGGTTGATGCGCTGCATATAGCTCATGTCGGCCAGCCGCGCGTCGCCACCCTTGAGCACTTGTCCGTTCTGGGTCAGCGAATAACGCAGGTTCATGATCGGCCAATCCGCCGTGCCCTTCAGGATGCGCAGCTCGCGCCCGCCACGGAAGTTCGGGTACTCGCGGCCGGCCAGGTCGATGTCGGTGACCTCGATCGTCAGGTCCTGTCCTTCCGGCAACTGCGCGCCCAGCTTGGTGAAATAGTCGCTCAATTCCTTCAGCACCTGCTCGCGCTCCCATGGCGCGAAAGGCAGGTCGGCGAACTTGTCGGATTCGATGTAATTCACGGTCACGCCGGCCGATGCGGCGCCGGCTGTCAGCGCGAACAGGCCTGCAAAGGCCGTTTTCATCAATAATGATTTCATCGCATTAGCTCCTTGGTTTTGCTTCCATCTTTCTTCTTGCATTGAAATATACGCCGCTTCAAGCTGCGGTGCTCGTCTCAAATCGTCGTAGTTTGTATCCAAATGTTAGGCCTCGCACATGTCTGATAGATGGTGATGGATGAGAATGGCACAAGGGAGAATGCCATGCCAGAAGGTCCATCGCTCGTCATCTTGAAAGAACAAACCGCCCGCTTCGTGGGCCAGGAAATTGCTCACGCCGGCGGCAATGTCCGCGCCGTCGATCCAGGTCGACTGGTGGGCCAGCGCATCGTCGGCCTGCACACCTGGGGCAAGCACTTCCTCATCGAGCTGCCCGACCTGGTCCTGCGCATCCATTTTTTGCTGTTCGGCACCTACCGCATCGACGAGCGGCGCGACAAGGAGCCCCGCCTGTCGATCGGGACGCAGGATGGCGGCGAAATGAATTTCTATGCCTGCGCGATCCGCGAAATCGACCGCGCGACTTTCGAGGCCTACGATTTCAGCGCCGACGTCATGTCGGACAGCTGGGACCCGAAGCGGGCGCGCAAGAAACTGCGCGCCCAGCCCGACCTGCTGGCTTGCGACGCCCTGCTCGACCAGGACATTTTTTCGGGCGTCGGCAACATCATCAAGAACGAAGTGCTGTTTCGCATCCGCGTCCATCCGCTCTCGACCATGGGTGGCCTGCCCGCGCCCAAATTGCGCGCGCTGGTGGACGAGGCGCGCCAGTACAGCTTCGATTTCCTCGGCTGGAAAAAAGCGTACGTGCTCAAGCAGCACTGGCTGGCCCATGCCAAGAAAACCTGCCCGCGCTGCGATATCCCTTTCAAGAAGGCCAATCTCGGCCATACCAACCGCCGCGCCTTTTACTGCGAGCGTTGCCAAAAGCTTTATACCTGAAGCAAACGCTGTCTGCTGCCCGCAACATGTCTCTCCAGCGATAGAGAATATGTGACATTGACGCCGCATAAATTGAATATTGCCTGTTGTTAAGGGTCATGGGTCGTACTACAATCGACTTGACTCCAGGATATTTTTGCGTAGAAAAAATACCTGTACAGACAACTTATTCCATCGATATCGGATTCGCCCATGTCCTTCCTGTCTTCCGCTGCGCCCAAGCTCGCACCATGGAAAGTATTGCTGGTCGACGATGAACCCGATATCCACGACATCACCAAGCTGACCCTGTCGCGCTTCCGCCTCGACGGCCGCGCATTGTCCTTCGTTCACGCCTATAGCGGCGCCGAAGCGAAGGAAGTGCTGGCACGCGAAAAGGACATCGCCCTGGTTTTCCTCGACGTGGTGATGGAACGCGAGGACAGCGGCCTCGAAGTGGCGCGCTGGATGCGCCAGGAGCTCGACAATCAATTTACCCGCATCGTGCTGCGCACCGGCCAGCCGGGCCAGGCGCCCGAGGAACGCGTGATCGTCGACTACGACATCAACGACTACAAGGAAAAGACCGAGCTCGACCGCACCAAGCTGTTCACCACCACCTTCGCCGCCCTGCGCGCCTACCGCGACATCATGAAGGTCGAGGAAGCACGCCGCGTGCAGCAGACCTACCGCGAAGGCCTCGAGCGCGTCATCGCCGCCTCTGCCCACATCTTCCAGCAACGCAACCTGAAGGACTTCGCCAACGGCCTGCTGCAGCAGGTGGTGGCTTTGCTGCGCCTGGAACAAAGCATGCTGCTTCGCCTGAAGGCGGCCAGCGTGATCACCGGCCAGAGCCAGTACGAGGTGCTGGCCCAGATCGGCGATATGGGCGAGGAAGAAATCGGTACGGAACTCATGTCCCAGCTCGACGACGCACGCCACAACCGCATCTCGCGCCTGCATGGCGACACCTATGTCGGCTACTTCCCGAACAATAGCGGCAAGGCCTCGCTGCTGGTGCTCAAGGGCGTGGACGAGATCTCGGACATCGACGCCCAGCTATTGGAAGTGTTCTGCTCAGGCGTGGCGATCGCCTTCGACAATATCTTGCTGAACCAGGAAATCACCGATACCCAGGCCGAGCTGATCCTGCGCCTGGGCGACGTGGTCGAATCGCGCTCGCACGAAGCGGGCAACCACGTGCGCCGCATGTCCCAGGTCTGCCACATGCTGGCGCAGGCGTCGGGCATGCCGGAAGACGAGACAGCGGTGTTGATGCACGCCGCGCCGATGCACGACGTGGGCAAGATCGCGACTCCGGATGCGGTGCTGCTCAAGCCGGGCAAGCTCACCGAAGAAGAGTGGGAAATCATGAAGCAGCACCCGACCGTCGGGCTGCAGATCCTGGACGGCTCGCAGCGGCCGATCCTGAAGGCGGCGGCGGTGATCGCCCACCAGCACCACGAGAAATTCGACGGCAGCGGCTATCCTCAGGGACTGCGCGGCGAGGCCATCCACCCGTATGCGCGCATCGTGGCGGTGGCCGACGTGTTCGACGCCCTGAGCCACAAGCGCTGCTACAAGGACGCGTGGCCGCCGGCGAAGGTGACCGAGCATTTGCGCGAGGTGGCGGGGCACCATCTGGATCCGAAGTACGTCGACCTGCTCATCAAGAATATGGACAAGGCGCTGGCGATCAATGAGAAGTGGCCGGATTGATGCCATAGCATGGTCGGCGTGAACTGGACCGCAAATGGCTGCTGGCGGTAAAGCAGTCAGGGTTTACGTTTGAACCTGTTGAACGATAGCGCTGTGACAATCGAAATAATGACAAAAGCATTCACAATAATATTGCCAGCCTTTTCTACATACATGGTTGGTTCAACAAACAAGATGGCCATGTAGGCCAGCATTGCGGCTAAAAAGCCTGCGCCCAACGAGACCAGTGTGCGTTTCATGGCGTGAATCTCTCCACACTTGGGCAGTTGAAGTACATTCCGGCCCTGCTTCCCCCAGCTTGTACAATCTGCTCTACGAATGTAGTGCAGTTGTTAGGCAACATCAGCCACAACCATTGCCTGGAAACCGCGTCGAGCAGTTTTCGATGTGCGCCAAGAATGTCAGGAGTATGCACCGTCGTGCGGCGGATTTCACGTTTGTCATTTTCTCGTAGGTAGCGCTGATAGCCTTCCTTACGCATGAACCGAGGCCTGTCATGCAGGCCTGCTACATGGAAGTACCAGCCAGGGCCAACGTGCAGTAACGCGTGGCCACATATATTCCAGCCATCGCCAGACACGATGATCGCTTGAGTATGCTTAAAATCGTCAGGCCGGATCGCGCAATGAAGCATCACGTCTCCGTTGTATGGTCCGACGCTGGGCTTGGGCTGGCTCGCCCGCGCCTGCATTGCACTATTCGTTGCTCTACCCATCTATTTCTCCTTAGCTTGACCCGAGCACGATAATTCTCGTTCGTGCTCCACGGCTCAGATTTGCTAAAGAACAGTAGTGGATTCAATGGCGATCAGAAAAGGAGAAGGTGCCGATGCTTACTACTGGTGCGCCCTACGGCACCGGGTTATTTTCATCGTTCATTCTTGCGCAGCGACTGCGGAAACCGCAGGTGATACCGCAGCCCTTCTCCCGGCGCACTCTCTACCTTCACGGACCCGCCCAGGGCCCCCGTCACCAGGTTGTACAGGATGTGCGCCCCCAGCCCACTGCCCCCCGTCCCGCGCTTGGTCGTAAAGAACGGATCGAACAACTTGTCCAGCGTGTCCCTGTCCATCCCCGCTCCATCGTCGGCATAGTCGAGCACCACCCAGCCATCTTCTTCCACGCTTGCGGCCACCGTGATATTGCCCGGCTGATCCCGCTCGAACCCATGCACCAGCGAATTGACCACCATATTGGTGACGATCTGCGACACCGCCCCCGGGTAACTGTCCAGCACTACATCCTTCGGGCACGCGATGTCCACCTTGATCGGCCGCCCCTTCAGCTTCGGCTGCAATGACAGCAGCACCTCCCTCAGGTAGGCATCCAGGTTGAAGCTGCGGATATCGCCCGACGACTGGTCTACCGCCACTTGCTTGAAGCTGCGCACCAGCGCCGCTGCACGCTGGGTATTGGTCGTCATGATGCGCAAGGACTGGTCGACCACGTCGAAGAAGCCGGCCAGGCTCTCTTCCGTCATCTCCCCCGCCGCCAGCTCCTCGCGCGTGAGCTTCAGTTCCTGCACCAGGTGGCTGGTTGCAGTCACGCAAATCCCCAGCGGCGTATTGATCTCGTGTGCCACGCCGGCCACAAGCCGCCCCAGCGAGGCCAGTTTTTCCTGCCGCACCAGTTCCGACTGCGCCTCTTGCAGCGCATGCAGGGCGTCGTTCAGCGCCGCATTCTGCTGCTCGAGTTCCTGCTTGGCCTTGCGGATCCTGCGGTCGGCCTGCATGCGCGCGATCGCCACCGCCACGTGACTGGCCATGAAGGCCAGCAGGTCGAGGTCGGCCTTGCTGTAGACGATCGCCGGGTCGTAGCTCTGCACCACGATCACGCCATACGGCTTTTCGTGGACCAGCATCGGCGCGCCCATCCAGCTTGCGATCTCGGTGCTGCCCAGGGGCTCGTTGACGATGCCGTTGGCGACCAGCTGCCTGAAGCTCCCCAGGTCGTGCAACTGCGCCTGCTTGCTTGCCAGGACGTACGAACACATGGCCTTCCCGAACGGGAAGCGCTGCATGGGCGGCGAGCTGTCCTTCTGGTCGACGAAATACGGGATGCTGATTTCCTGCGTATCCGGGTGATACAGCGCGATCAGGAAGTTATCGGCCACCATCAGCTCGCCGATGATCCCGTGCAGGCTGGCGCTGAGCAGGTCCGTATCGAGCGCCTGGGCCGACAGGTCGGCGATCTGGTACAGCGCGTGCTGCACCTTCTCGGCGCGGCCACGCACGGCCACTTCGTGGGCCAGCGCCGCGGTGCGCTCCTGCACCGCGCGTTCCAGCCGGTCCATGCTCTGCAAGCCCTGCAGCGCATTCGAGACGTGGTTAGCGATCAGCGCGAACAGCGCCTGGTCTTCCTCGCTATAGGTCTGGTCGCGCGAATAGCTCTGGATGACGATCGCCCCCAGCGCCTGGTGGTTCTGATCCAGCAGCGGACAGGCGACGAAGTGTTCCGGCACGCTGCCATCGCCCCAGCGCCCGCTATTCTTCAGCCGTTCGTGGAAATCGCTCGCGGTCAGCACCAGGGTCTGGCGGTTGAGCAGCACCCAGGCCGTCGGCGACTGCTCGGGCGACGCCAGCGTGATGCGTTCCTCGGGATCGCGGCTGCCGTCGGCCTCGTCGACGAAATAGGGGAAACGTACCGTTCCGTCCTCGCGATCGGCCAGGGCGACATAGAAATTGGCTGCATACATGATGCGGCCCAGCGCCCGGTGCACGGCTTCGATGAATGCGGTGATGTCGCTGCAGCTGGTCGATAATTGCCCGATCTCGAGCAGCATCGATTGGACCGCTTCCAGCCGGTCAAGACGTTCCATGCTTCCCCCACGTAATCTTTAAATGCGTAGAGGAAATAGTAGCAGCTTGATGCCCGCCGCAGCAGCAAGACGGCGGGCAATTGTCGTTTTTTAGCGCGGCGCGCGGAAATCGTTCTCGATCCAGGCCAGGGCCGAGGCCTGGGTCAGCTTGAAGGTCGGAGCGACCCGCACCTTCGCCACCTGTTCGCCCATTTCGTCAGTCGCGGCCAGCATCGCATAGGGATCGTCGTCGTCCGGCACGATATCGAGCGTCACTTTCAGCTCGCCCTCGCCGGTCGACACGAACAGGTTCTTGTGCAGGATCGCGTGCATGTGCTGCTCGTGGCGGCGGATCACTTCGGACGCGGTCTTGATCAGCGTGTTGAAGGCATTCACGTCGAGCGGCTTGGGGTTCTTCTTGTCGCGACCCATGGTCCACGGGCCGACCAGCGCCGGTTCTGGCTCGCCGTCCTTGTACATGGCCACCGCCCAGCCTTCGTCATCGTCGTTCTTGATCACGCGCGCGGTCCAGCCATTGCCCTGCCACAAACGGGGTTCTTGCACCGGGCCGGTGTCCTGTGCTTCTTCGTCGTCGTGATCCTGGATCTGGTCGTTCATGTGTCTGTTTCCTTCGGCAGGACTTGCGCCCAAAACCACGATCATAGAGGAAACCAGACCCATGAAAAAGCCCGCACGGGCTTCGATGCGGGCCTTTTGTGAGGTGACTCGACAATACTAGGCGGGACAGTCGTCCACGATGCGCGGACAGCGCCAGCCTGGTCCCGGCGGCGGCATGACCGGTGGGCCGACGGGAATCGGACGCGGGTCGCCCTCGGGCGCCGGCAGATGCCGGTTGAACGGGTTGATGATGATCGGCGGTATGGCGGGCGGCGCCGATGGCGGATCTTTGGGACCGCACTCGACCACGGCCAGGCGGTCCCGGATTCCTTGGAAAGCGGCTTGCATAGGATCCCCCTGTAACAGAGAGAACCAGTATAGGAAACACAGCCGGCATTACAAGCAAAAATTGCCGACAGTTCTGCCTGGCCCCGCCTATGCACGGTTCGTCCCGCAAAACGTGCGGCCTGTCGCACACCGGTGGATGCGCGGCGCGCGCAGGCATACAGTTCGAGCATGCAAGAACAAAACGTTCAATCGACACACCAACAACCTGCGAGGACCGCCATGAAAAAATACGCCCCCTACGTCATCCTGTTCCTGTTCGCCGCCCTGCTGTTCAATAGCTGGGGCAACGACATGACGGTCCACTTCGACGGCGACGAAATCGACGGTCCGCTGGGCTGGATGCTGGCCACCCTGTTCGCCGGCGGCGGCACCTTGCTGGCGATCTTCATCACCATGATGGTGGGTGTGCTGCTGGCGGTGATCTTCGCCGGCGTGGGTGTGATGCTGCTGGGCTCGCTGGCGATCGGCGCCGTCATCCTGGCGCTGGCGATCTCGCCGCTGCTGCTGCCGGTGGTGATTCCGGTGGCGCTGGTCTGGTACTTCATGAGCCGCTCGCGCAAGGTCAGCCTGGACAAGACCGCCAGCGCCTGAACGACGTCACGATTTCCTCTGTTGGCCGGGGCTCGCCCCGGCTTTTTTCATGCCGATTTGCGCGCCGCGTACTGTTCATAGCCGCGCGCGCGCAAGGCGCAGGCCGGGCAGGTGCCGCAACCATAGCCCCAGGGATGCGCGTCCCCGCGCTCGCCCAGGTAGCAGGTGTGGGTGTCGAAGCGGATCAGGTCCACCAGCATGTCGCCGCCCTCCTGCTGCGCCATTTCCCAGGTTTGCGCCTTGTCGATCCACATCAGCGGGGTCTCGACCTTCAGGCGCGTCGCCATGCCCAGGTTGAGCGCCACCTGCAGCGCCTTCATGGTGTCGTCGCGGCAGTCCGGATAGCCCGAGAAATCGGTCTCGCACATGCCGCCCACCAGCACATTCAGGCCGCGCCGGTAAGCCACCGTGGCCGCCACCGTCATGAACATCAGGTTGCGTCCCGGCACGAACGTGTTCGGCAAGCCGTTTTCCTGCATCTCGATCGCAACATTGCTGGTCAAAGCCGTGTCAGAGATCCTGGAGATCAGCGACAGGTCGATCATGTGGTCGTCGCCCAGGCGCGCATCCCAGCCGGGATTGAGCGCGCGCAGTTTCGTCAGCAGCGTAGGACGTACCTCCAGCTCGATCGCGTGGCGCTGGCCATAATCGAAACCGATCGTCTCGACCCGCGCATAGCGCTGCAGCGCCCAGGCGAGGCAGGTGGTGGAGTCTTGGCCGCCGCTGAACAGCACGAGCGCGGTGTCGCTGGATGGAGTGGTCATGGTCTGGAAAGGAGTAGCTGCTATGTAAGCGGCGCATTCTGTCACAAATCGCCGGCACCGTGTGGGCAGGGCGGCCGAGGCGCACACGCAACGTTTCGTGACGACATCGAGTTTGCCAATCAGTTAAGATGCGAACGAGTATTCTTAGTGGAGCGCCATGTTGTTACGTCGATCGATTCCCCGCCAGCGTACCCTGTCCCGGCTAGTGCGGCATGCGCTGATGGGGCTGGGAACATTGTTATTTGCCACTGCCGTCTATGCACAGGGCACGCAGGGCGTCGACTATACAGTGCGCATCGACGCCCCGCGGGCGCTCGAAGACCTGCTCGAAGATAACCTCGACCTGATGCGCTGGCGCGGCAATGCGCGGGTCGACCTCGAACAATTGCAGCGCCTGGTGAAAGAAGCGCCCGAGCAGGCGCGCACCCTGATCGCCACCGAGGGCTATTACTCGCCCAAGGTGTCCGCCGGCCTGGATACCAGCGGCGAGCGTCCCGTCGCGCGCGTGATCGTCGATCCGGGTCAGCCGGTGCTGGTCGGCGACGTCGACCTGGTGCTGCAGGGCTTCGCCCCGTTCGAGGAAGGCGGCGCGCCATTCGACGCCAACGCCCTGCGCAACCGCTGGACCCTACCGGTCGGCAGCCAGTTCAGGCAAGGCGACTGGGAAGGCGCCAAGCGCGGCCTGCTGCGCGACGTCGCCCAGACCCGCTTTCCGCGTGCGCGCCTGGTCGAGACCAGCGCCACGGTCGATCCGGATACGCGCCGCGCCCTGCTGCGGGTGGTGATCGACTCCGGCCCCGAGATGCGCTTCGGCGAGCTGCGCATCCGCGGCCTGAAACGCTATCCGCGCGAAGTCATCACCAACCTCAACAAGATCAACCCGGGCGACGAATACAGCGAAGCCGCCCTGCAGGCCCTGCAATCGCGGGTGCAGGACACCGGCTATTTCAGCAGCGTCGAAGTCAGCACCGATATGCGCGCCGTGCTCAATGCCGAGATCGCCGACATCAAGGAAGACGCCGACAGCGACGCCAACCCGGCCACGCCGGAGCCTCCGACCGGCCCGACCGTGCTGCCGGTGGTCATCCGCGTCACCGAGAACAAGCAGAAGAACGTCGAGGCCGGCCTGGGCTTCTCGACCGACACCGGGGCCCGCGCCTCCTTGGGCTACGACGACCTGAACGTGTTCGGCAAGCGCTTCAAGAGCGACCTGATCTACGAACAGAAGCGCCAGACCGCGAAGGGCGAGTTCTTCTGGCCCACCACGGCCAAGGGCTATAACGACAGCGTCAGCGCCGGTGTCGAGCGCGAAGACCTGCGCGGCGAGATTACCACCCTGGCCAGCGTGGCCGCACGCCGCAGCTGGGGCTCGCCGCTGCTCGAGCGCAGCCTGACCTTCGAGGTGCTGACCGAAAAGCGCGAGGTCGAAGGCCTCGAAGCCACCCGCGCCAAGAGCCTGCCACTCACCTACAGCATCACCCGGCGCAAGCTCGATAGCCTGATCCAGCCGACCAACGGCTATGTGTGGAACGCCCAGTTCGGCGGCGCCGTGCTGCCGATCCTGACCGATGAAAAATTCCTGCGCCTGTACCTGCGCGGCCTGTACTACAAGCCGGTTGGCGCCGCCGGCAGCCTGATCCTGCGCGCCGAAACCGGCGCCGTGGCTTCGAAAGAAAAACTGGGCGTGCCGAGCACCTTCCTGTTCCGCGCCGGCGGCGACCAGTCGGTGCGCGGCTACGGCTACCAGGAGCTGGGCGTGCAAGAAAATGGCGCCACCGTCGGCGGCCGCTACCTGGCTACCGCCAGCGCCGAATACCAGTACTGGTTCAAGCCGCCCTGGGGCGTGGCCGTGTTCTACGACGTCGGCAATGCCGCCGACAAGTTCGGCGACCTCAATCCCAAGTCGGGCTACGGCGTCGGCGCGCGCTGGCGCAGCCCGGTCGGCCCGATCAATGTCGACCTGGCCTACGGCCACGCGGTGCGCAAGGCGCGCCTGCACTTCTCACTCGGATTCACGTTCTGATGGATACACCTGAAGATAAGCCTGTGACCCCGCAGGCCCCGACGCCTGGCCAGCCCCAGGCTGTCAAGCCCCGCCGCTGGCCGCGCCGTGTCGCGATCGGCGTCGTCGCCACCGGCGTCATCGTCGGCGGCACGCTGTGGTACCTCGGCCGCGAGACCACCCTGCAGATGATCGTCCAGCGCGTGGCCGACGCCACCGGCGGCAAACTCACCGTCCTGGGGGTCACCGGCTCGATCTACGGCGCCATGCACATCGAGCGCCTGGTGTGGCGCACCGACGAGCAGATCGTCACGGCGACCAGGATCGACGTCGACTGGTCGCCGTCCCAGCTCCTGTCGGGCGGGATCCTGGTCGACAAGCTGTGGGCCGCCAGCGTGCGCATGCAAACGCTGAAGGAAACCGACGAGCCATCCGTGCTTCCAGCCAGCCTCGCGCCGCCGTTCCGGATCGAAGCCGACGACGCACGGGTCAACCGCCTGACGATGGTGAACATCGCCGGCGCCGAAACCGTCATCGACAAACTTCGCGTGCGCGCCAAGGGCGACAAGCGCAGCTGGGTGGTGCAGGACGCCGCAGCCAGCACGCCGTGGGGCCAGGTGGCGGCCAACGCCACCGTCGGCGCCCAGCGCCCGTTCAAGATCGACGCCTCGGGCAGCCTCACGCAATCGCAGGCCAGCGCCGGCGCCCGCGCCGCCCAGCTGCAATTGAAGGTGAGCGGCGACATCGAGAACGCGACCCAGATCGACGCCACCGGCCAGGCCGGGCGCGCCATCGGCGACGCCCACTTCACGATCTCGCCCTATGCCGAGATCCCGCTGCGCGCGCTGCGCATCAATGGCCGCAACCTCGATCCCGGCTTCTTCAACCCGGCCCTGCCGACTGCCGACCTGACCTTCGCCGTGGCCGGCAAACTCGACGCCAACCGCAATATCAGCGGCAGCGTCGACATCACCAATACCGGGCCCGAAGGCACGATCGACCAGCAACGCCTGCCGCTGCGCTCCGCGCGCGGCCAGCTGGGCGGCAACCTGAATGCGCTGCAGGTGTCCGACGTGCTGCTCGACTTCGGCGCCGCCGGCAAGTTCACCGGCACCGGCGGCGTCAAGCGCGAGCAGGACGAAGAAGGCCTCGGCACCGCGCGCTTTGCGCTGCAGACGGAGCGTTTCAACCTGCGCGAAGTCCATTCCGCCATGAAGCCGACCGCGATCAAGGGCACGATCGCGGTGACCAACGAAGCCACGCGCCAGACGCTCGAGGCCAACCTGGTGGATGCGGGCCTGCGCCTGTCGGCCCTGGCCACGCTCGAAAACAATGTGGCAACGCTCAACGAAGCGCGTCTGAATGCGGGCCGCGGCAGCGTGACCGCCAGCGGCAGCATGAACCTCGAGGGCGACAAGGCCTTCAAGGCCACTGCCAGCGCAAACCGCTTCGATCCGTCGGCCTTCGGCGACCTGCCGGTGGCCGACATCAATGCCACGATCAATGCCGCGGGCGCGCTGGCGCCCGAGTGGAAAGTCGACGCCGACTTCGTCGTGCGCCAGAGCCGCCTGATGAACCAGGCGCTCGCCGGCCGCGGCAAGCTGAGCGCCGATGCAAAGCGCATCAGCGGCATCGACGCCGACCTGGCGCTGGGCCAGAACCAGGTCGATCTGAAAGGCGCCTTCGGCGGCGCCGGCGACCGCCTGGACTGGCGCCTCGATGGCCGCCAGTTGTCGGCGGTACGCAGCGACCTGTATGGCGCGCTGACCGCCAAGGGCGTCGTCAGCGGCACCATGGAGGCGCCGCGCACCACCTTCGAGGTCAATGCGCAAGACCTGGGCTGGGTCGCGGCCCAGCGCAAGAACGGCAGCGGCGTGCTGCGCGCCAGCGGCGAAGCCTGGCTCGGCGGGCCTGAAGGCGCGCGCGCGGTCGAGGTCAAGGCCAGCGGCGGCACCCAGCGCTTCAATCCGGCCGCCTTCGGCTCTCCGCTGGCCGGCAATATCAATTCGTCGTTCAGCGGCAGCGGCCGCGCCGGCGCCGACTGGCGCGGCGCGCTCGATTTCAACCTGGCCGACGGCTCGACCCTGGCCAACTCGCCGCTGCGCGGTCATGCGCGCCTTGTGGCCGACCGCCGCCATGTGTCCAACGCCGACGTCGACCTGCGCATCGGCCCCAACGTCATCGCCGCCACCGGCGCCTTCGGCGCCGCGCGCGATGCGCTGAACTGGAAGATCGACGCGCCGCAACTGGCGGCGCTCGGCCCCGAGTTCGGCGGCGTACTGCGCGGCTCGGGCGTCGTCTCCGGCACCATGGACACGCCGTCGCTGACCGCCACCATCGAGGGCCAGAACCTCAAGGCGCTGGGCACGCACAATGTGCGCTCGCTGCGCGCCAGCGCCAACCTGGGTTCCGGGCGCGGCGCGGCCGATCCGCTGGTCAGTAATGTCGAGGTGCTCGACTACGTCAGCGGCGAGACGCGCGTGGCGTCGGTGCGCCTGCAAACCGAGGGCACGCGCGGCGCGCACACCGTCAAATTGTCGGCACTGGGCGACGCATTCGACGCCAATACCGAGATCCGCGGCGGCTTCAACCGCGACACCTGGAGCGGCACCCTGGCCGCGCTGCAGAACCGCGGCCGCTATGCGATGCAGCTGCAAGGTCCGGTGCCGGTCACGATCGCCGGCGCGCCGGGTTCCGGCATGAAAGGCCTGGCCAGCCCGGAACGCATCGCCTTCAACGGCGCCGTGATTGCCCTGCCGAACGGCAGCATCACGGTCGATACGCTCACCAAGGACGGCCCGCGCTGGAGCAGCCGCGGCCACGCCGACAAGGTGCCGCTGACTTACCTGGCGCAGTTCTCCCCTGCCCTGGCCGACAATGCGCGCGGCGACCTGACCCTGGGCGCTGCCTGGTCGGTCGATATGCGCGCGCCGGTCGCCAACGGCGCCGCGCCTTCGCTGGCCGGCAATGTACGCGTATTCAGGGAGGCGGGCGACGCCATCGTCGGTGGCGACACGCCGGTGCCGCTGGGCCTGCGCCAGCTGGAAGCGTCCGCCGAAGTGGTCGGCAGCAGCCTGCGCATAAATCTGGACTTCGACGGCGCCCGCACCGGCGTGGCGAAAGTCGAGGCCAATGCCCAGATGCTGAACGGCCGCGTGGAGCGCGACAGCCCGCTGCGCATGACGGCCAATGCCGACATCCCGTCGATCGCCTGGCTCGCATCGCTGGCCGGCCAGCCGGGACTGGAACTGGACGGCGCACTGCGCCTGGCCATGACGGGCAGCGGCACCATCGGTGCCCCCAGCCTGAACGGCAACCTCGATGGCGACAAGCTGGCGGTGCGCTGGGCCGAGCAAGGCGTGCGCCTGCAGAACGGCGAACTGCGCGCCCAGCTCGGCGGCGACCAGCTGCGGGTGGAGCGCCTGACCTTCCAGGGCCGCCAGGGCAGCGCCGCAGCCAGCGGCTTCGTGCGCTTCGCCGACGGCGCGCCGACCATGGACGTGCGCCTGAACATGGAAAAGCTCGAGGCGCTGTCGCGGCCTGACCGCACCGTGATCCTCAGCGGCCAGGCCTCGCTGGTGCGCGACGCCAGCCGCTTCGCGCTGGAAGGTAAATTCCGCGCCGACCGCGCACTGATCGAATTCGCGCCGCAGGGCACGCCGACGATCTCGGACGACGTCATCGTGCTGGGCCGCGGCACGGAGAAAAAGACGCCGGTGTCCAAGGAGAAGGAAGTGCCGCTCACGGTCGACCTCGCGGCCGACATGGGCGACGACTTCCACATCCGCGCGATGGGGATCGACGCCTACCTGGTCGGCAGCGCGCGGGTGCGCATGACCGGCGCCGGCCAGCCGCGCATCAACGGCACCATCCGCGCCATCAACGGCACCTATGCCGCCTATGGCCAGAACCTGTCGATCGAACGCGCGGCGCTGACCTTCAGCGGCCCCTACGACAACCCGTCGCTCGACATCCTGGCAGTGAGGAAGCGCCCCGAAGGCGAGCAGCTGTCCGAGACCAATGTCGAAGCCGGCGTGCAGGTGCGCGGCACCGCGCAATCGCCGACGGCGCGGCTGGTGTCGACACCGAACGTGTCGGACAGCGACAAGCTGTCCTGGCTGGTGCTGGGCCACAGCATGGAAGCGGCCAGCGGCGACCAGAAAGGCGTGCTCACCGCGGCGGCGGGCGCCCTGCTGGGCGGCGCCGGCGGCACCGGCGGGATCCAGTCCAAGCTCGCCAATTCGCTCGGCGTCGATGACCTGGGCCTCAAGCAAAACAACAACGGCGGCGACTCGTCGGGCCTGGAAAGCACCGTGGTCACGGTCGGCAAGCGCATCTCGTCGCGTGCCTACCTGAGCTTCGAGCAGGGCACCAGCACTGCCTCGAGCCTGGTGCGGCTGCGCTACAAGCTCACGCCGCGCATCGCGCTGCAGTTCCAGACCGGGACCAATAGCGCGCTCGACGTGCTGTATTCGTGGGCGTTCGACTGAAGGCCGGCGGACATGAGACTGCTCCCCTGCCTGTTCGCCACCCTGCTGGCACTGGCCGCCGGCCAGAGCGCGGCGCAGGACCATGGCAACCTGCTGCAGGCGCCCGGACGCGTCGAATGGGATGCGGGCGGCCTGTATGAAGGACGGCTGCCGGACGGCACGCCGTTCCAGGTCGCGCTGGCTTACCCCGCACCCGAAGGCTTGCCGGGCGAGGCCGGCAAGATCATGGCCAACAACTATTGGTTCCCGCGTGACTACAAGGGAAAGGCCAGTACGCTGGCCGCCCTGGACGCGCCGCCGGGCGCGCTGCAGCTGGCCCCGCTGCTCGACTCCGGCGCCCAGGGCCCTGAACGGTTTTCCATCGTGCTCGATGCCGACCGGAGTGGCGGCAAGGGCAGCTGGACCCAGGCGGGTGAGGAAAAGGCGTTGCCATTCTCCCTCACGCGCATCGTGCGCTACCGGGCCGTCGCGCTCACCCGCCCCTCGCCCGAGGCGCAGGCCGAAGGCTCGGACCAGCCCTTCGTGTTTGCCGCCCTGTTCCCGCTGTTCAAGGACCGCGCCATGGACGAATGGGTGCGCGCCATGGCCAGCCGCTGCGATGCCGACCTCGAATGCACCAACCGGGTCGTCGTGCGCTGGCACTCGAAGGATCTGCTGTCGCTCGACGCCAGCACCTGGACCTATGGCTACGGCGCCGCGCACGAACAATACGGCTCCGAAATGCGCCACTACGTCACGCACGATGGCGCACCGGTCCACTCCCGCTTCACCGCCTTCGTCGCCGCGTCCAGCGAATGCCGCCAGCGAGTCTCCGCCGCGCTGGTGTCCAGGCTGGGCGAGCAGGGCCTGTCGTGGGCCGAGCAGGGAGCGCTGGACGTGTTCAAGGAACCGAAATTCATTCCGACGCCATCCGGCATCGAGTTCCACTGGGATCCGTATGAAGTCGGCAGCTATGCCCAGGGCATTCCCAGCGTCTTCCTCACGCGGGATGAACTGGAGGGCTGCGCCGGCAATCTGCCGCAGCGCGCGGCAGGCCGTCCATGAGCCGGGGTAGAATCCGGCCATGCCGCGTAAAAACCCCATCTTCCCCGGCCCGCGCACCGCGCGCGGCGCCGTGCTGGCCGTCCTGCTGTCCAATGCCGACCAGGCCGGCGCCGAGCCGCTGCGCGGCCGCGTGACCCTGGCCGCCATCGTCCGCGCGCTCAAGCGCAAATACCACTGGCCGATCGAGACCACCAGCTTCCCGTCGAACGACATCGACGGCCGCGCCACCTGGGCCACGGTCTACAGCCTGCCGCAGGACGTCATCGACGCCGCGCTGGACCCAAAAGGCCAAGACTGGCTCAAGAGCACTCATCCATAAAAATTCTTCATCGATGAACGGCCTGATTGATGTTCCTGTATCATCAATCAATGGCCCGTGACAACATCAACGATATCCTCGTCTTTCTCGCCGTCGCCCGCGAGCGCAGCTTCACGCGCGCCGCGGCGAAACTCGGCATGACCCAGTCGGCGCTCAGCCACATCGTGCGCTCGCTCGAAGCCCGGCTGGGCGTGCGCCTGTTGACGCGCACCACCCGCAGCGTGTCGCCGACCGAGGCCGGCGAGCGCCTGCTGCAGAACGTGGGGCCGCGGCTGGAAGAAATCGAGGCCGAGATCACGGCCGTGAGCGACCTGGGCGACAAGCCGGCCGGCACCATCCGCATCACCGCGATCGACCATGTGATCGACACCGTGCTGTGGCCGCGCATCGCGCCCCTGCTGCCGCTGTATCCCGACCTGCATGTCGAGATCAGCTCGGACTACCGCCTGATCGACATCGCCGCCGAACGCTACGACATCGGCGTGCGCCATGGCGACCAGCTCGAGAAAGACATGATCGGCGTGCGCCTGACGGGCGAGGTGCCGATGCGGATCGTCGGCGCCCCCGCCTATTTTGAACGCCGCCCGGTGCCGACGTCGCTGCAGGAACTCATGAAGCACAACTGCATCACGCTGCGCCTGCCCAGCAGCGGCGGCCTGTATGCCTGGGAACTGGCGCACGAGGGCCAGCCGCTGGACGCGCGCGTGCGCGGCCAGTCGGTGTTCACCAACGTCTATCACATGCTCGACGCCGCATTGCACGGCGTCGGCCTGGCCTTCCTGCCCGAGAGCATGGTCGGCCCGCATATAGAGGCGGGACGGCTGGTCAGCGTGATGCAAGACTGGTGCTTTCCGTTCGAGCCGCTGCACGCCTTCTATCCCAGCCGCCGCCACTCCTCGCGCGCACTGATGCTGGTGATCGACGCCATCCGCCACAAGGAATGACGCCGATCGTGCGTGATCAGACCAACGCCGGCATCTTTTCCAGCATCTTGTCGAGCGTGACCGGATAGTCGCGCACGCGCACGCCGGTGGCGTTGTAGATCGCATTCGCCACCGCCGCGCCGACGCCGCACAGGCCCAGTTCACCGACACCCTTGGCCTTCATCGGCGACGTGGTCGGATCGGTCTCGTCGATGAAGATCACTTCCTGGTGCGGGATGTCGGCATGCACCGGCACCTCGTAGCTGGCCAGGTCGTGGTTCACGAAGAAACCGTGGCGCTTGTCGACCGCCAGGTGTTCCATCAAGGCCCCACCGACACCCATCGTCATTGCGCCGATCACCTGGCTGCGCGCCGATTTCGGGTTCAGGATACGGCCCGCCGCGCACACAGACAGCATGCGCCGCACGCGCACCTCGGCGGTGGCGACATCGACCGCGACTTCGACGAAATGGGCGCCGAAGGTCGATTGCTGCACCTTCTTTTCCAGGTCGCCGTATTCCATCGTGTCCTCGGCCACGATCGCGCCGCCCTTGGCCACCTCAAGCAACGATACCGAGCGGGTGCCCACGCGCACCGCGCCGTCGACGAATTCGGCCTTCGCCGCATCCAGTCCTGCCTTCTGCGCGATCTGCTCGCGCAGCTTGACGCAGGCCGCGTACACGCCGGCGGTGGAACTGTTGGCGCCCCACTGGCCGCCCGAACCGGCCGACACCGGATAGCTCGAATCGCCCAGCCGCACATCGATGCGCTCCACGCCCACGCCCAGCATCTCGGCTGCGGTCTGGGCGATGATGGTGTAGCTGCCGGTACCGATATCGGTCATGTCGGTTTCGACCGTGATCCTGCCGTCGCTTTCCAGCCGCACCCGCGCGGCCGACTTCATGTTCATATTGTTGCGGAAGGCCGAGGCCACACCCATGCCGACCAGCCACTGGCCCTCGCGCACCTGGCCTGCCATTGCTTTTCTCTTGCTCCAGCCGAAGCGCTCGGCGCCCTGGCGCAGGCACTGCACGTAGCGGCGCTGCGAGAACTTGCGGCCCGCCTTCTCGGGGTCGACCGTGGTATCGTTGACGATGCGGAAGGTGACCGGGTCCATCTTGAGTTTTTCGGCCATCTCGTCGATCGCCACCTCGAGCGCCATCATGCCCGGCGCCTCGCCCGGCGCGCGCATCGCATTCCCCTCGGGCAGGTCGAGCGTGGCCAGCTGCAGGCGCGTCAGGCGGTGAGCGCCGGCGTACAGCAGGCGGGTTTGCTGGACCGCGGTTTCCGGTCCTCCGCCCGGCAGGTCGCCCGACCAGCTTTCGTGGGCGATGGCGCTGATGCGGCCTTCGCGCGTGGCGCCGATGCGGATACGCTGGATCGTGGCCGGACGGTGGGTGGTGTTGTTGATCATCAGCGCGCGCTGCAGCGCGACCTTGACCGGGCGCCTGGCCGCGCGCGCGCCGAGCGCCGCCAGCACCGCCTCGGCGCGCAGGAACAGCTTGCCGCCGAAGCCGCCGCCGATATACGGCGAAACCAGGCGCACGTTGGCCGGCGGGATGCCGAGCGTCTTGGCCAGGTCTTGCTTGCCCCAGTCGATCATCTGGTTCGAGGTCCAGACGGTGACCTTGTCGCCGTCCCACGACGCGATCGAGGCATGCGGTTCCATCATCGCGTGCGACTGGTCGGGCGTGGTATAGGTGGCGTCCAGCTTGACCGGCGCGCTGGCGAAGGCGCCGTCGAAATCGCCGACCTTCGACTCGGCATCGCCCGTCTTGGGCGTGACAGCCGCATTCATGGCCGCGGCCAGGTCATACACGCCGTTGGCCTTCGCATACTCGACCTTGACGAGCGACGACGCCGCGCGCGCCTGCTCGAAGGTCTCGGCCACGACCACGCCGACCGCCTGGTGGTAGTGCTGCACTTCAGGGCCGGCCAGCAGGTGGGCGGTATTGAAGTTGCCCTTGCCCAGCTTGCCGGCGTTTTCATACGTGACCACGGCGATCACGCCCGGCGCGCGGCGCGCCGCTGCCGTATCGATCGACACGATGCGGCCCTTGGCAATCGCTGCGCCGATCACATAGCCGTAGGCGGCGTTCGGCGCCGCCGCGTGCTGTTCATACGCGTAGGGCGCAGTGCCGGTGGTCTTCTGTGGGCCGTCGATGCGGTCGAGCGGCTTGCCGACGACCTTCATCTGGTCGATCGGATTGGTGGTTTCTGGTTTGGTGAATTTCATGGTCTCAAGCCTTTCTTTCAGCGCGCGCGGGCCTGCGCCAGGATCGCGTCGAGCGTGCGTTCGACGAGCAGGATCTTGAATGCGTTGTCATTGGTCGTGCGCGCGCCAGCCAGCAACTGCGCGGTGGTGGCCTTGCCGCCGCGCGGCAGTTGGCCCTCGGCCGCCGGCACGCGCCATGGCTTGTGCGCCACGCCGCCCACGGCCACGCGGCCGCTGCCGTCCGGCTGCACCACGGCTGCGACAGACACCAGGGCGAAGGCATACGAGGCGCGGTCGCGCACCTTGCGGTAGTAGTGCTTGCCGCCCAGGGGCTTGGGCAGGGTCACCGCCGTGATCAACTCACCCGGCATCAAGCTGTGCTCGATGTGCGGCGTGGTGCCCGGCAGGCGATAGAAGTCCGCGATCGGGATCGTGCGCGCACTGCCGTCCGGACGCACGGTCTCGACGCCGGCGTCGAGCAGCTGCATGGCCACCGCCATATCGCTCGGGTGGGTGGCGATGCAAGCGTCGCTCTGGCCGACGATCGCATGGCCGCGCGTATGGCCGCCGATGGCCGAGCAGCCGCTGCCCGGCACACGCTTGTTGCACGGCATATTGGTGTCGTAGAAATAGGGGCAGCGGGTGCGCTGCAGCAGGTTGCCGGCGGTGGTCGCCTTGTTGCGCAACTGGGTCGAGGCGCCGGCCAGCAGCGCGCGCGACAGCACGCCGTAGTCCTTGCGCAC
Organism: Massilia sp. HP4; assembly: GCF_005222695.1. Classification (GTDB taxonomy): domain Bacteria; phylum Pseudomonadota; class Gammaproteobacteria; order Burkholderiales; family Burkholderiaceae_D; genus Telluria. The sequence goes on from NZ_STGG01000011.1 coordinate 139,922, forward strand.
GCGGGCGTCGGCCGCCAGGTCGGTATTGCGCACCAGCGCGCCGATGCGCAGGCCGCCCTCTCGCGTCGCCTCGATCTTGTCGAGCGCCAGGCCGTTGACGTCGATCAGGTGGGCCGGGGTCTCGATCTCGAGCTTCATCAGGTCGAGCAGGTTGGTGCCGCCCGCGATGAAGCGCGCATTGGGGGTATTGGCGGCAGCGGCGGCCGCTTCGGCCGGCGTGGTCGCGCGTTGATAGCTGAATGCCTTCATGCCTTGACCCCTCCCACTTCGGCGATCGCGTCGATGATGTTCGAGTAGGCGCCGCAGCGGCAGATATTGCCGCTCATGCGCTCGCGGATCTCGTCCACGCTCAGCAAGGGTTTCGCATTCAGGTCGCCGGTCACATGGCTCGGAATGCCCTGGCGGATCTCGTCGATCACCGCCACGGCCGAACAGATCTGCCCTGGGGTACAGTAGCCGCACTGGAAGCCGTCGTGCTTCACGAAGGCCGCCTGCATCGGATGCAGTTTATCGGGCGTACCCATGCCTTCGATAGTGGTGACCTCGGCGCCGTCGTGCATGATCGCCAGGCTCAGGCAGGAATTGATGCGGCGGCCGTCGACCAGCACCGTGCAGGCGCCGCACTGGCCCTGGTCGCAGCCCTTCTTGGTGCCGGTCAGGTGCAGGTTCTCGCGCAGCGCGTCAAGCAGGGTGGTGCGGGTGTCGAGCGTGAGTTCGCGCGGCTGGCCGTTCACGCGCAGGGTGACCTTGCTGGTCACCGGCGCCGGCGTCTGCGCTGCGCTGACTGCGCCCTGCGCGGCCGCCTGGGCACCGGCCAGCGGCAGTGCCGCCGCCGTCGCGCCAAGCGCGCCGCCGATCAGGACACCGCGCCGGGCCTGGTTGATGTTCGTGGAGTCATCCATCGCTTATTCTTCCTTCTGTCAGCGGTTAAAAATCCGGTTGATGTTACGGCAAGCCCCTCCCGCGATTCATGAAGGGCGCAGCATGGGCTTATGTCCCTGGCTCATGAATCGGCGTAACGTGCCGAGCGCCCGGCCAGCAGCGCCAGCACGGCGGCGGCGATCAGCAGGGCCGCGCTCAGGTGGAAAGTCGCGCGATAGCCGCTGGCGTCGAACAGCAGGCCGCCGAGGGTCGCGCCGAGCATGATCGCGAGCTGGATCACGGCCACCATCAGCCCTCCTCCCGCTTCGGCGTCCTGCGGCAGGGTCTGGGCCAGCCAGGTCCACCAGCCGACCGGCGCCGAGGTCCCGACCAGGCCCCAGATCGCCAGCAGCACCGTGACCGCCGCCGCCGAGTGGCCGAAGGCGACCAGCGCGCCGGCGATGGCCGCCATCAGCAGCGGCATCGCGAGCAGCACCGGATACAGCCGGTCCTTCAGCACCGAGCCGATCAGGGTGGTGCCGACGAAGCCGGCCACGCCCAGCACCAGCAGCATCAGCGACAGGGTCGTGGCCGTGACGCCGGTGACGCTCTCCAGGAAAGGCCACAGGTAAGTAAACAGCGCGAACTGCCCCATGAACAGCAGGCTCACCGCCGCCATGCCGAGGACGACCACGGGCCGCTTCAAGAGGCGCAGGATGCCGCCCGTTTCCGCGCGTTCGGTGGCGCGCAGCGCGGGAAGGCTGAACAGCAGCCAGGCCAGCGCGATCGCCGCCACCGGCACCAGGCAGAAGAAGGCGCCGCGCCAGCCGATGAGGGCGCCCAGGTAGCTGCCGGCGGGCGCCGCGATGACGGTGGCCAGCGCATTGCCGCCGTTGAGGATGGCCAGGGCGCGCGGCACCTCGCGCGCCGGCACCAGGCGCATGACGGTCGCCGCCGACATCGACCAGAAGCCGCCGATGGCGACGCCGATCAGCGCGCGGCCGACCATGAACAGGAAATAGTTGGGCGCGAACGCGGCCACGGTGCCCGAGACGATCATCAGGAAGGTCAGGCCCAGCAGCAGGAGCTTGCGGTCGAGCCGTCCGACGACGGCGCCGAGCGCGAGGCTGGTGACCAGGGCGAAGGCGCCGGAGATCGCGATCGATTGGCCGGCCTGGCCTTCGCTGATGCGCAGCTCGGCCGCGAGCGGCGTGAGCAGGCTGACCGGCATGAATTCGGACGCGACCAGGGCGAAGGCGGCGAGCGACATCGCCATCACGGCGCCCCATGCCGCGCTCTGGCCCGGCTTGCTGTCGCAAGCGGCGGAAAGTGTTGGATTCATCGTGGAGTAAACAAGTTGATGCAATCGTCCTGCCCGAGGCAGGACGAGCGGAGGCGGCGCGGGCGCCGCCCGAAAGGAGAATTACGCCGCCAGGCTGGCGTTATCGATCACGAAGCGGTACTTGACGTCGCCCTTGAGCATGCGCTCATAGGCGCCGTTGATGTCGTCGGCGCGAATCATCTCGATATCGGCCACGATGCCGTGCTGGGCGCAGAAGTCGAGCATTTCCTGGGTTTCCGGGATGCCGCCGATCATCGAGCCGGCGATCGCGCGCCGCTTGGTGATCAGGTTGAACACCTGCGGCGACGGATGCGGCGACTCGGGCGCGCCGACCAGCACCATGGTGCCGTCGCGCTTGAGCAGGTTGAGAAAAGCGTCCAGGTCGTGCGGCGCGGCGACCGTATTGACGATCAGGTCCAGGCCCTGCGCCTGGGCGGCCATCGCCTCGGCGTCCTTCGACACCACCACTTCATCGGCGCCCAGCGCCAGCGCATCCTGGCGCTTCGATTCCGAGGTGGTGAACGCGACCACGTGCGCGCCCAGCGCGTGGGCCAGCTTGATGCCCATGTGACCCAGGCCGCCGATGCCGACGATGCCCACGCGCTTGCCGGGACCGGCATTCCAGTGGCGCAGCGGCGACCAGGTGGTGATGCCGGCGCACAGCAGCGGCGCCACCGCGGCCAGCTGTTCTTGCGGGTGGCTCACGCGCAGCACGAAGCGCTCGTTGACCACGATCTGCTGCGCGTAGCCGCCCAGCGTATGGCCGGGCGCGTCCGCGGTCGGGCCGTTATAGGTGCCGACCATATTGTCGCAATAGTTCTCCAGGCCTTCGCCGCAATCCGGGCATGCCTTGCAGCTGTCGACCATGCAGCCGACGCCGACCAGGTCGCCGACCTCGTGGCTGGTGACGTGGGCGCCGACCGCCGACACCCGGCCGACGATCTCGTGGCCCGGCACGCAGGGGTAGAGGGTGCCGGCCCATTCGGCGCGCACCGTGTGCAGGTCGGAGTGGCAGACGCCGCAGAAGTCGATGTCGATCTGGACGTCGTGGGCGCCTGGGGCGCGGCGGGTGATGTCGAGCGATTCGAGGGGTTTGTCGGCGCCGTGGGCGCCGTAGGCTTTGATGGTCATGGGTTTTCCGTGAGTGTTGGGTAGTTATCGTGCGCGCATGACGCGATTTGTCAGGGGAGCATGGTAGCCGCATATTCATGTATAGAACGGGCTCAATCTTGACTGGCCTTATGAGCTCCATTCATGAATCGCGCACATCCCGCTGGACAGCTGCACCAACCGGCGGCACACTGGTCGCCATGAACCAGGAATTACTCGACGCCGTCGCCGCCTACGCCCGCGCCCACGCCAACCGCGACGGCCTGGCGCTCACCTGCGTGCCCGGCCTGCGCATGATGTGCCTCGCGCAGCCGGGCGACAAGCTCGAATCGACCTACCGCCCGCTGGTCTGCCTGGTGCTGCAGGGCGAGAAACACCTGCTGGCCGGGCGCCAGGAAAAGCTGTGCGCCGAGGGCCAGGCGATCGTGGTCAGCGCCGACCTGCCGGTGACGGGCCAGGTGGTGACTGCGTCAACAGAGCGCCCGTACATCGCGCTGGCGATCGAACTCGACATGGCCCTGCTGTCCGAACTGGCCGACCAGCTGCATAAGGTTGCCACTGAGACGCCGCCTCCCGCGCCCGATCCGGCGGTGACCATGCTGGTGCAGGGTGCCGACGCGGCGATCCTCGATTGCGCGCGCCGCCTGATGCACCTGGTCGCGCATCCCGAGGCGGTGCCCATCCTGCACCCCGGCCTGATGCGCGAGCTGCATTTCTGGCTGCTCAATGGTCAGCACGGCCGGCAGTTGCGGGCCTCGATGGCGCAAGATGCGCACCCGGTGCGGCTGAACCGCGCGGTGGCGCTGCTGCGCCTGTCCTACCACCAGAAGCTGCGGGTGGACGACCTGGCCCAGGCCGCGTCGATGAGCCTGTCCGCCTTCCACAAGCACTTCAAGGACTACACCTCGCTCACGCCGGTGCAATACCAGAAGCGCCTGCGCCTGATCGAGGCGCGGCGCCTGATGCTGTACGAAGGCGCCACCGCCAACAAGGCGGCGTTCGAAGTCGGCTATGAAAGCACCTCGCAATTCACGCGCGAATATGCGCGCCTGTTCGGCGCGCCGCCGCGGCGCGATGCGCGCCGTCCGGCCACCGTCGCGGCGCCGGAGCTGGCGGCTTAGCGTTACTTAAAGCACGTCCTCGATCCGGATCGGCAGGCGCCGTATGCGTTTGCCGGTCGCATGGTGCACCGCGTTGGCGATCGCCGCCGCCACGCCCACCATCGCCACCTCGCCCAGTCCCTTGACGCCACTGGTGTTCAGGAGCGGGTCGGGCCGGTCGATGAAGCCGACATCGATGTGCCCGATGTCGGCATGCACCGGCACCACGTACTCGGCCAGGTCGGCGTTCAGGAAGCCGCCGTAGCGCGGGTCGACTTCGCTGATCTCGCGCAGGGCGGCGCCGATGCCCCACACCACGCCGCCGCGCACCTGGCTGTCGGCCGTCACCGGGCTCACCACGCGGCCGCAATCGATCACGCTGACCACGCGCGGCACGCGGATGCGGCGCGTGACCGGCTCCACGTTCACCTCGACGAAGTGGGCCGCGTAACTCATCGACACGAACTCGGGATAGACGGGCCCCGCCGGCGCCGGCATGCCGCCCTGCAGGCGGCCATAGACGGCGTCCGGCTGGCCCGGCGCCTTGCGCCGCACCTCGGCCTCGATGCGCTCGCGCCCGGCCAGCGCCAGCACCTCGGCCGGCTTCAAGCGGGGATCGTGACCGGGCGCCAGCTGCGCCAGCGCATCTAGCAAGGCCTGCGCAGCCTCCTCGGCTGCCGGCACCACGCTGGCCGTGCCCCAGGAGCCGGCGGTCAGGTGCTGCGGCGCGCCGCGCGTGTCGCCGATCTGGATCGCCAGCGCCTGCGGATCGACCCGCAAGCGCCGCGCCAGCGCATTGGCAATCGCGGTGCGCATGCCCTGCCCCATCTCGTGCCCGGCCACGCTGAACAGGATGCGGCCATCGCGGGTCGCCGCGATACGCGCGATCGCCGGGCTGGTCGCAGCCTTGTAGGCGCCGCAGGCCACGCCCCATCCGATCGCGGCGCCGTCCGCCGCCTTCATCGACGCCGGGCGCGCGTCGCGCCGGCTCCAGCCGAAGCGGCTCGCGCCGTCGCGCAGGCACTCGGCCAGGAAGCGTGACGACAGCGGCTTGCCGCTCAAGGCATCCGTTTGCGTATCGTTGCGCAGGCGTAGCTCGACCGGGTCGATGCCGAGCAGCGCGGCCAGTTCGTCGACCGCCGATTCGAAGGCGAACGAGGCCGGCTGCTCGAACGGCGCCCGCATATAGCCCGGCGTCTGCACATCGGTGCGCACCAACCGCTCGCGGCCGCGGAAATTCGGGATGCCGTACAGGCGCGCGCTCATCTCTGCATACGAGGCCGGGAACAGGTCGTGGCGCGACGTCTGCTGGTCGGCCTCGTGCACCGCGGCCAGGATCTTGCCGGCGGCATCGGCGCCGAGTTTGATTCGGTGGCGGCTGGCCGGGCGAAAGCTGGCGTCGTGGAACAGCTGGCTGCGCGGCACCACCAGCTTGACCGGCTGGCCGAGCTTGCGCGCCGCCACCGCCGCCAGCAGGGTCTGCATCTGCAGCGAATTCTTCATGCCGAAACCGCCGCCGCACTGCGGCGAGATCACCTCGATGCGCGCCGGGTCCAGGCCCAGCTGGCGCGCCAGGCCGTGACGGATCGCCCCGCTGTTCTGCGTGCCCTCGTGGATCACCAGCGTGCCCTTGCGCCATTCGGCCACCGTCGACACCAGCTCGATCGGGTTCTGGTGCTGGGGCGGGTGCAGGTATTCGGCATCGATCCGATGAAGCGCGCCGGCCAGAACGGTATCGGCATCGCCCGCCACCTTGTCGGCGAACATCTGCTGCGGCAACGGCGAACCCTGCTGCGCCACGATGTCCTTCTCGGGCGCGTCCAGCGTCACCTGGAATGGCTGCGCTTCATATTTCGCCCTCACTAGCGCGGCCGCTTCGAGCGCCGCCTCGATCGTCTCGGCCACCACCAGCGCGATCGGCTGGCCGCGGTAGGCGATTTTATTCGACAGCATCGGCTGCATGCTCTGGAAGGCGAAGCCGCCGGCCAGCACGTGGCCGGCCGGCTGGTACTCGCCCATGTCGGCGTGGGTCAGCACCAGCCGCACGCCGCTCGTTGCCCGTGCGGCGCGGGTATCGATGGAGAGCACCTGGCCGCGGTTGATGGTGGAGACGGCCAGCGCCGCATGCAGCATGCCGGGCCGCGCCTGGTCGGCCGCGTACAAGGCGGCGCCGCAGACCTTGTCGCGCGCGTCGATGCGTGGAGTTGGCGGGAAAGCGGAATCGTTCATATCAGGTCCTTTGTGCGGCGGTCATCAGGGCCTCGGCCACCGTGCGGGCGCCGAGCTCGATACGGAAGGCGTTGTGGTGGCCGGGCCGGGCGTCCATGAAGGCGGCGAAGCCGGCCGCCAGCGCCGTCTCGAGCGTGAGCGCGCGGCCCACCAGGCCCTGCTCGGCCTGGCGCGCGCGCCAGGGTTTCGTGGCGACGCCGCCCAGCGCGATGCGGGCCTGCTCGACCTTCCCGCCGCTGACCGTCAGCGCCACGGCGGCCGAGCCCAGGGCGAAGGCATACGATTCGCGGTCGCGGATCTTGTGGTAGGTGGAGGCGCGCCCGAGCTTTGTTGCCGGCACCCGGATGCGGGTGATGATCTCGCCCGGCGCCAGCGTGGTCTCGATGTCGGGCCGCTCGCCCGGCAGCCGGTGCAGGGCCTCGACCGGGATCGTGCGCACGCCGCCCGGGCCCAGCACATCGACCACGGCGTCGAAGGCGACCAGGGCGACGGCGAAGTCGCCCGGATAGGTGGCGATGCAATGCGGGCTCGTGCCCAGCAGGGCGTGGCCGCGGTCGATGCCCTCCAGCGCCGCGCAGCCGCTGCCCGGCGCGCGCTTGTTGCAGGCGAACGGCTCGCCGCCACGGAAATAGGCGCAGCGCGTGCGCTGCAGCACGTTGCCGCCCAGGCTGGCCATATTGCGCAGCTGCTGAGAGGCCGCGCGCCACAGCGATTCCGACAGCGCCGGATAGTCGCGCACCAGGCGCGCATCGGCCGCCACATCGCTCATGCGGGCCAGGCTGCCGAACACCAGTTCGCGCGCGCCGGAGGTGTCGAAGGCGCCGAGTTCGTCGACGCCGTTGATGTCGACGATGGCCGGCGGGCGTTCGACGCCCAGCTTCATCAGGTCGTACAGGGTGGTGCCGCCCGCCATCAGGCGTGCTTGCGGATGGGCCGCCATGGCTTGCACCGCTTCTTGCGCCGAGCGGGCGCGGATCAGGGTGAATTCACGCATGGATCAGGCCTTTCCCATCGCGCCGGCAGCCTGCTGGACGGCGGCCACGATGCCGTTGTAGGCGCCGCAGCGGCACAGGTTACCGCTCATGTATTCCTTGATGCGCTCGGGCGACGTCGCATTGCCTTCGCGGACGCAGGCGATCGCCGCCATGACCTGGCCGGGCGTGCAGTAGCCGCACTGCAGGGCGTCGTGGTCGATGAAGGCTTGCTGCATCGGGTGCAGGCTGCCGTCGGGCCGCTGCAGGCCTTCGATGGTGTCGAGCCGGCGCCCGTCGAGCTGCGAGGCCGGCGTCAGGCAGGACACGACGCGGCGGCCGTCGAGGTGGACGGTGCAGGCGCCGCACTGGCCGTGGTCGCAGCCTTTCTTGGCGCCGGTCAGTCCCAGGTGCTCGCGCAGCAGGTCGAGCGTCGAGGTCCGTGGGTCGAGCGTCAGGGTGCGCCGCTGGCCATTGACGGTAACGGCGAGCGGCACGCCGCCGGCGTGGACCTCGGGCGCGGCGTCCGCGGGCTGGGCCGGGGCCGCATTGGCGACGCCGCTCGCGGCAGCCGTGGACAGCACCGACAACACGAACTCGCGCCGGTTGACCTGGGCAGGCTGGCTGGATGGATCGGGGCCGGTCGTCATGGCGAACTCCTTTTGTCTGGGGTGGGTATGGCCGTGAATGTAGACCAAGCGCCCCGCGCGCACGAGCCGCAAAAAAGAAAAGGCAACAAGTGTGCAGGATCAGGCAAGCCGGCGCAGTCCGGCGACATGCTTTTCTTTCTAATGGCACAATTTTTTGGACAAGGATCGCAACCACGCATTGGTGAGGCGCATTGAATTCAAGCAACGACAGCCTGGACAGCCATGTGGACCGCCTGAGCGGCAAGCGGCGCCCGGTCGTGCGCCTGGTGGTGGCCGCGACCACGCTGGGCTGCCTGCTGCTGGTCGCCTTCGCCACCTGGTTCGTCTGGTCGTCGCGCCATACGCAGATACGGCAGACCGAGGTGGCAACCTCGAACGTGGCGCGCATGATCGGGGTCCAGGTCGAGACCGCGATGAAGGCCACTACCATGGCCCTGGCGAACGTGGTCGAGCGGGTGGAGCACGACGGCATCGGCGACGAAGCCCTGGCGCGGCTGCAGGCCCACCTGGTCGTGCTGACCAAGACGACGCCCGAGCTGCACGGGATCTTCGTCTATGCCGCCGACGGCCGCTGGCTGGCGACCTCGCTCTCCGGTACACCGCAGGGCAATAATTCGGATCGCGCATACTTCCAGCACCACCGCACCCACGCCGGTCGCGAGGTCTACGTGGGCCACCCCGTCAGGAGTCGCTCCACCGGCGTCTGGGTGCTGCCGGTCTCACGCCGCATCGACCATCCCGACGGCAGCTTCGCCGGCGTCGTGCTGGTGACCCTGAAGGTCGACTTCTTCGAACGCATCTACGATGAGATTGACGTTGGAAAGACCGGCACAGTCCTGCTGGCCCTGGAAGACGGCACGGTGGTCTACCGGCGTCCCTTCGACGACAAGCTGATCGGCACCAACCTGGCCGAAGGCGCGGTATTCCAGGCAATCAGGAAGCAAGCGGCCGGCTCGGACTTCATGGTGGCCCGGGTCGACAATATCGAGCGCCTCTACAGCTACCGGCGGGTGGACGATTTCGCCTTCGTGATCGCCGTGGGTCAGGCCAAGGACGAGCTGCTCGGCCCCTGGAAGCGGTCAAGCATGCTGATTGGGGCCGCCGTCCTGCTCATTGCAGCGATCTTTGCGGCATTCGCCCGCAAGCTGATCCGGCAATTCATCATCCGCGACCGGCTCGACCAGAAACTGCGCGCCTATTCGCACCACCTGCGACGCGACAACTTCGGCCTGCAGGAGCTGGCGCACACCGACACCCTGACGCGGCTGGCCAACCGGCGCCGCTTCGACGAGGTGCTCGCCCACGAGCGGGCGCGCGCCGTGCACGGCAACACCCCGCTGGCGCTGATCATGCTGGACGTGGATTACTTCAAGAAGTTCAACGACCACTACGGCCATCCGGCCGGCGACGCCTGCCTGCAGGCAGTCGGCCGCATCCTGGCCGCCCAGGTCAACCGCAACCGCGACCTGGCGGCACGCTACGGCGGCGAAGAGTTCGCGGTCATCCTGCCGGATACCGGCCTGGCCGGCGCCATGGCGGTGGCCGAACGGCTGCGCCATGAAATCCAGGCCCTGGGCCTGCCGCACCAGCCGTCGCCGTTCGGCGTCGTCACCGCCAGCCTGGGGGTGGCGGCCCTGGGGCCGGATTACCCGCCGAAAGGCCTTCCGGACGCGGGAGAGATGGTCGCGCAGGCCGACCGCCAGCTGTACCACGCCAAGCACGCGGGCCGCAACCGGATCGAAGGCGCCGCGGCAGCGTAATCCTTCCTCCATCGACTTCAATATCGATCGATACAAAAATCATTGACAGGGCGCCTGTGCCACCCTTACATTTGTACCGATTGATAAATAATAGGAGCATCGATGGAAGCAGCACAATCCCGCCGCGCCGCCAGCGCCGACCGCCTGCCGGTAGCGGCCTTGCTGGCCCTGGCCATGACCGGCTTCATCTGCATCGCCACCGAGACCCTGCCGGCCGGCCTGCTGCCGATGATCTCCGGCGGGCTAGGCGTGAGCGGTTCGATGGCCGGGCAAACCGTCACCGCCTACGCGCTCGGTTCGGTGCTGGCCGCCATTCCGCTCACCATCGCCACCCGGCGCTGGCGCCGCCGCAGCGTGCTGCTGCTGACGATCGTCGGCTTCCTGGTCTTCAATACGCTCACCGCCCTGTCGGCCGACTTCACGCTCACGCTGGCGGCCCGCTTCTGCGCCGGGATGGCGGCCGGCCTGGCCTGGAGCCTGCTGGCCGGCTACGCACGGCGGATGGTCGCGGTCCACCAGCAGGGACGGGCCATGGCCATCGCCATGGTCGGCACGCCGATCGCGCTGTCGCTCGGCGTGCCGCTCGGGACCTGGCTCGGCGGCGCGGTCGGCTGGCGCACGGCCTTCGGCGTCATGTCGCTGCTATGCCTCGTGCTGATCGCCTGGGTGCTGGCCAAGGTGCCCGATTATCCCGGCCAGGCCGACCGCCAGCGCCTGCCGCTGCGCGAGGTGCTGGCCACGCCCGGCGTGCGCCCGGTGCTGGTCACAGTCATCGCGTGGATGCTGGCGCATAACATCCTCTACACCTATATCGCGCCCTTCGTGGCGCAGGCCGGCCTGCTCGACCGGGTCGACCTGGTGCTGCTGGTGTTCGGCATCGCCGCGCTAGCCGGGATCTGGATCGCCGGCCGGCTGGTGGACAGCCACCTGCGCGCCGCGGTGCTGGCCAGCCTGGGCGGCTTCGCCATCCTGTCCCTGCTGTTCGCCTGGCTGGCGGCGGCGCCCCTGGCCGTGGTGGCCGGCGTGGCCGCCTGGGGCTTGAGCTTCGGCGGCGCCGCCACCCTGCTGCAAACCGCGCTGGCCGATGCCGCGGGCGACGGCGCCGACGTGGCGCTGTCGATGAACGTGGTGGCCTGGAATGGCGCGATCGCCGGCGGCGGCCTGCTCGGCGGCTTCCTGCTCGACCGCTGGGGCGCGGCGTCCTTTCCCTGGGCCACCGCCGTGCTGGCGGCGGCAGGCTTCACCGTCGCCTGGTCGAGCCGCAGGCATGGCTTCCGGCCGGGCGCGCGCAGCGGGCCGGCGGTCGCCGGGCACTAAAATCGTCTACCCGGGTCAGGCGGCCAGGCCGCGCAGCGAGGCGACGATATCGTGCAGGCTGTCGACCTCGCAGCTCGGAATCGCCTGCGAATCGTTGGCCAGGCGGCCCGGATTGAACCAGCAGCTCTCGATGCCGAAGCGGTTGGCGCCGAGGATGTCGGCGTCCAGGCGGTCGCCGACGATCACGGTCTCGTGCCTGGCGAAGCTGCGCGCCATCTTGCTGGTGAACTCGAAGAAGCGGCTGTCGGGCTTGGCGAAGCCGCAGGCTTCGGACGTTGCGACGAAGGACAGGTGCCCTTGCAGGCCCGAGCTGGCGATGCGGCGGTGCTGGATGTGGTGGGCGCCGTTGGTGATGATGCCCACTTCGCCGATGCCGGCCAGGGTTTCGCACAGCTGGGCGGCGCCGTCGACCAGCACCACGGTATCGGCCAGCGATTCGATATACAGGTCGCTGGCGCGCTGCGGATCGAGGTCGATGCCGTTGTCTGTAAAGGTCTTGCGAAAGCGCTCGACCTTGAGGAAATCCTTGGTCACGGCGCCCTGCTCGAACTGGCGCCACAGCGCGAGATTGGTCAGCTGGTATTGGTGGAACAGGTCGGCCACATGCTCGCGCACGTCGAGCTGCTCCATGGTGCGCATGAAGGAGCGCTGTTCGGAGGCGCGGAAATCGAGCAGGGTGTCGTCGAGGTCGAACAGGAAGAGTCGGTGTTTCATGTACGTCGGGATGAGAGTGCAACTGGATTTCATGGTAGCACGCTCATCCCGGACGTGCCGGGTACCCTCTCAGCTCGGCTTGGGATCGGGCACCGGTTCCTCGTCGTGCGGCAGGTGCACCGGCGGGTGGTGCGGGTGCGGGGTATCGAAGGGCTCGGGCGCCGGTTCTTCGATCGGCGCCGGATCGGGGGCGCGGTGGGCGTGGATCGGACTGCGCAATGGCATCCGGGGCGCCTGCCGGGTGGCATGGGGGGCTGCGTACATGATGCGGTCTCCTTGCGGGAATGCGGATCGGATCACCTTATCACGCGGCCTGGTGGCGCGGCGCGCGCCCGGCAGTGGGCTACAATGCGCTTTTCCTGAACACAGCCTCCTTGCCGCACATGGAATTTTCGATCACCACCCTGGCCCTGCTCGTCCTGACCCCGCTGCTCGTGTGGCGCATCTACCGCCGCATCAAGACGCAAATGCAGCGCCAGCGCTCGATCGTCTCGCGCCACTATACGGGCGTGCTGGTGTTCGGCGCCATGATCCTGGTGCCGCTGACGCAGCTGTTCGACACGCCCTACAACCTGGCGGCGCTGCTGGTCGGCGCCGGCGGCGGCATCGGCTATGCCGTGTGGGGCCTGAAATTGACCCGCTTCGAGGAAACCCCGCAGGGCTACTTCTTCACGCCGAACATGCGCCTGGGGCTGGTGATGGCCATGATCCTGGTGGCGCGCCTGCTGTACATCGGCATCGAGGTGTATGCCAACCAGGGCAAGGGCATTGTCACGCCGCGGCTGACCGACAGCCCCTTGAGCATGCTGTGCGTGGGGATCACGGCCGGCTACTTCGGCTATTACTCGGCGGCGCTGCTGCGCTGGCGGCGCCGGGTGCGCAAGGCGATCGACCAGGTGTAGGGTTGGCGGCTCTGCCGCCGACGCGGTGATAGTTGGCGGCCAGATCATCCGGCACGATATCGGAGGGCGGTAACAATCACCGCGTCGGCGGCGTAGCCGCCGACCCTACGGTCGATAGGCGCGTGCTGATATAAGTGGATCCATCCGGATCCCCGTTCCATCACGCGGCCTTCGCCTCGTCCTTCCTTCGCTGCAGCACGAAGATCGGCTGCGCCCACTGCATGTCCTTCTTCTTCTTGCTCGTGATGAGCGTCAGTTCCGAAGGATCGTAGACGTCGGTATTGTGCGTCAGCGGGGTCGTCATCAGGTACTGGGCGTCGGTGTTCTTCAGGAACTCGCCGACCAGCTGGATATTACGGATATCCAGGTGCGCGAACGGTTCGTCGATGAACACGAAGCCGCCCGAGCCTTCTTCCGATTTCAACAGGCCGATCAGCAGCACCAGCGACTTCATCACCTGCTGGCCGCCCGAGGCTTCGCCGTCGTTCATCCCGATCTGGTCCTTGCCGTCGAACTTGAAGCGCACGTGCAGGCCGGCCTGGGCCAGCTGCACATCGTCGTTCTCGAGCCGCACCGGGTCGGCCTGGACGTCGATGCCGGCCAGCGAACCGAGTTCGCGGATGTTCTTGGTATAGGTCTTGATCGTGTAGCGCAGGCGCTCGATATAGGCTCCGCGCGCATTGCCGGTGGCCTCGATCGCGCGGTTGTTCTGGTAGCGGCGCTCCTCGGTCTCGCTCTGGCGGCTGTCGAGCTGTTCGTGCAGGCGCGCGTACTGGTCGATCACGGTCGGATCCAGTTCCCAGTCCTCGCGCGCCAGCGAGTGTTCCAGGGAACCCAGGCGCAGGTTGACCTGGTGCGCGTTCTGGTGCTTGGCCACCAGGTCGCCGCGCCAGTCGGGGTTTTTCCAGGTGCCCGGCACCGCGCGCCAGCCGCGGCGCAGCTCCAGCAGCGCCTTGGCGTGCTCGCTGCGCTGCTCGATCTGGCGGCGATGGTTCAGGCGCATGCCGGCTTCGGCTTCGGACAGCGCCATGCGCGCGTTCTGCCACACGGTGTCGGCGCGGGTACGGTTCACGGTCGCGTTCTTGCTCAGGGTCTGCAGCTCGCCCAGGCGGGCGCCGACTTCCAGGCGCTCGGCCTTGAGTGGCGCAATCGCGCGCGCCGCTTCCTCGAATTCCTCCTGGCGCGCCGACAATTCCTTGGCGGCGTCGACCCCGGCGATGCGCGCCTTCAGGCCACCGACTTCGGCCGCCAGCTTCGAGATCGCCAGCGTCAGCTCGTCTTCGCGTTTTTCCAGCGCCGGCATCAGTTTCTGGATTGCTTCCAGGCGCTGGGTCTTGCCCGCGGCACCGAAGCGATAACGCGAGGCTTCGACGAACAGCGAGCGGCCGCCGCGGCGTTCGCGGTGGTAGGCATCCGGCGTGATCCATTCGTCCGAGCGGCTCTTGAAACCTTCGTCGACCGAGTCGACGCGCTCGATGCGTTCCAGCTGGTCGATCAGCCAGCCCGGCGCCTTGCCGGAGAAGCGCACCACCGACAGCAGGCTGTCGTCCTTCACCACCGGCGCGTTGACGCAATCGGGCACGATGAAGTGGCGATAGCGTTCCTTCTCCGCCAGGCGGTAGGCCGCCGGCGCATCCTTTGCATTTTCCAGCAGCACCACCGAGGCGTAACCGCCCAGCACGCCCTCGACCGCACCCTGCCACTTCGGATCGGTCACCTCGACGATGTCCGACAGCATGGCGTGGGCGATGCCCTCGTCGCGCAGCGCGCGGCGCATCAGGCGCTGCGCTTCCGGCTCCGGCATCGAGGTCTTGCCCTGCAGCGCAGAGATGGTCGCCATCTCGCCCGCGATCTTGTTCGACACCGCTTCGCGCGCGCTCTTCTGGCGCGCCAGCTCGACTTCTTTTTCCTCCAGCTGCCTGGCGACTTCGGCGATGTCGGCGCCGGCATCCGCCGACAGCTTCTGCAGGCGGTCGCGCTGCTCGAGCAGGCTTTCCAGCGGTTTCAGGCGCGTGTTGACTTCACTGAGGCGCTTGGCCAGTTCGCCACCCTCGGCTTCGAGTTCGGTTTCCTGCTTCTGCGCCTCGGTCAGCGCGCGCTGTTGCGCCGCCAGTTGGCTACGCTTCTCGGCCAGCTGGCCGTCGGCCTGCACCAGCGGTTTCTTGGCCTCGCGCAGCATGCGGCTGTTGTTGCCGGCTTTTTCGCGGGCCTCATGGTATTGCAGCGCCGGCAGCACTTCTTCTTGCAGCTCGCGCTTTTCCTGGTTCAGGTCGGACCACTGGTGGTGATTGGCCACGCGCAGGCGCAAGCCTTCCAGGTTGGTACGCGAGGTCTCGAGTTCGGTCTCGAAGCGTTTCAGTTCGACCTCGGTATCGCGCTGGTGACGCTTGGCTTCGTCGTAGGCGTCCAGCACTTCCTTGTCGCCGAAGACCTGGAACACCAGGTCCAGCAACTGGCGCGGCGCATATTCGCACAGTTTATCGGTCTCGCCCTGCTCCAGCGCCAGCACTTTCGACATGGCCGGCGACAGGCCGGCCGAGGCCAGGCGCTTACGATAATTCTCGACGCCCAGCCAGTCGGTCGCTTCGGTCACTTCCTCGATCTCGACATTCCCCGGGCGCATCAGGTACTGGCGCTTCCAGTCGCCGCCGTTCTTCTGCACCTGGCAGAACAGCGTCACCTCGTCGTCCGCGAAGAAGCCGGAGTGGCGGAACGGGCGGTTCGACAGCTGGCGGCCGACCGGCTTGTTGTCGACCACGGCGCGCAGCCAGGCGCTTTGCTGGCCCGAGTGGCGCGCATAGTGTTTATAAGTCCGCCCCATCGAGCAATCGAGGCCGAACAGGGTGCGCATCGCGTCGAGCAGCGTGGTCTTGCCCGAGCCGTTCTGGCCGGCGATCGTGATGATCTTGGCGTCCAGCGGGATGTTCTTGATCCGCTGCCAGTAATCCCAGTGGACCAGTTCGAGTGATTTAATGTGGAACATCGGCTATCTCAATTCGGGGTATCGGGGGCGTCGTCGGACTGCTCGGCGACGGCCGCGTCGTTGGCGGCTTCGGCCTCGGGCATGTCTACCGTGGCGACCTTGCGCGGCGCGGCCGCCAGCGGCGCGCGCTTGAAGACTTCGGACAGCGCGCCGTTGATGATGCGCTCCTTGAGCACGTCGGTATCCATCATCAGGTCGAGCAGCGGGCCTTCGAGGATCACGTCGCCGCGCCGTTCGATGAAGCCCAGCTTGGACAGCACGCCCAGATTCATGTCCATGCGGGTCTTCTTGCCGAGCTTATCGCCGAAGTCCGACAGCAGCGCGGTATATGAGATGCCGATCGAGGCATCCTCGGCGCGCGGGATCGGCGTGTCCTTCTCGAACATATCGTTCTGGTCGTCGTCGACCGTGGTGTGGGTTTCCTGGCGCTCGCGCTTGGGCAGGATGATCTGCGCCCACAGCACTACCAACAGGGCCACGCCGTCGCGGGTCAGGCCGAAATTATTGTTCTGCCAGATGTCCTTGGCGCCGAAGATCTTCGGCTCGACGTTGCGGTGCAGGGCCACGGTCACGTGGTCGGCATAGACGTTGTCGAGCAATTTGAGGCCCGATTCGAGCAGGCGCTTGTCGACTTCGGCGCGGAACTGGTCGTCCGACAGCGCGCGCTTGACCATCTTGTCGTCGCGGCGCAGGGTCTGGTGCGTCAGCAGGCGCGCGATCAGGATTTGTGCATCGTCATTCATTGGGCGTGCCGTCCGAAGGGATATCTGGATTAATGGAGAGGGTCGCGATCGACATGGCCGCCACTTCCGGGTCGTCGAGGGCGATCATCTGGTCCTGGGCCTCGAAGGTCAACGGCAGGCGCGCCAGGTCGGCGGTCGCGCCCTGCAGGCTGGCCTCGGCCGCGTCGCCCAGCAGCGGCAGCAGCGAAGCGCGGTACGACGCCAAAGCGAAGCTGGCCGGCAGCAGGGATTCGTGCAGCTGCACCCGACGGGGGCCGACCTCCGAAAACTCGGGGAAGTTGCCCAGGTTGGCGAAGTCGGCCAGCTTGTTGATCCAGTCGTTCAGCTCGACCATCATGGCCGGGTTGTCGTTGATCGTCAGCGGCGCATCCTGGCCGCTCGGCAGGCCTTTGGGGCCGGTCGAGATCACGCGCTCGGCCAGCAGCTCGGTTTCGGCCACGTCGATCATCTCGGCCGGGGTGCCGAACAGCGGCGTCACCGGGCGGTCGATGGCGTCGGCCGCCAGGCTCGCCAGGTCGTCGTGGGCCAGCAGCCAGCGCTTGACGTCGGTGGTCGACAGGCCCGACTGGCCAAGGTGCACGCGCTGGCGCTCGATCTGGTTCAGCGCGCGCGAGAACATCCCCTGCATATTGAGCAGCGCGCTCTGGGCGCGGCCGATGGCCTGGGCCGCGCGATGGGTGGCGCTGTCGGCGCGCTCGTCCGAGGTGATGGCGCGCAGGATGACGGAACCCTTTTCCACCCAATCGCAGGCCATATGCCATTTGGCCTGCGAGGTACGCAGGCGGAACTCCGAGCCCGAGGCGATCGCGTCGCGGAATTCCTCGGTCAGCTCGATCAGGCGGCCCAGCAGGTGCTTCAACTGGTCGACGGTGACGCCGCCGACCGCCTGGGCGCCGGCCACCTGCGACAGCAGGAAGCCCATCTCGGCGTCGTCGTCTTCCGGTTTGCCCAGCGCCAGCAGGGTCTCGAGCGCCGACAGGACGTTGCGCGCCAGCGGCGTGATGCGGTAGACGGCGGCCGGGGCGTCCCAGGCCAGGAGGCCGTGGCCGCGCAGGCGGTTCAGCACCGTCTCCAGGCTTTCCGGGATCAGGTAGGCCAGCTTCTGGTTGATGTCGGCGCGCGAGAACGCCGAGCTGGCGGTGTCGCCGGCCAGTTCGCGCAAGACGAGCAGGCGCACCAGCACACCATCCTGGGTGCCGTGGAACAGGGCCGTGAAGGCCGACAGCATCGGCTGGGCACGCTTGAGATGGAAGACTTGCTCGATCTCGTCGGGAGCGATGCCTTCCTGGAAGTGTGCCTGCAGCGGATCAAGTTCCGGCGCCAGCGCCGGGGAGTCGGCAGCGAGGGCCGCGCCGGCTTGTGGATCGATCATCGTTGTTACCAGTCTCTCGTGCGCGGTCGAGACGGGCCTGGATGGCCAATATTGACAATATTGACACAAGCGTACGTACAGGCCCGACCGGCGTCGCGGGGGCGTCAGTATAACAGGCTGGGCAGGTCAATCAGCGATTGTCGGCCCCGACCGGCGACCGACAATTGCAGGAAAGACACAGAGGAGTTTATGGCTTGGCAATACTCTTGAGCGTCTGCTCGATGGTCTCCTTATCCCCTTCGGTGAAGCGGATCTTGACCGGATACCACTCGTGTTCCGGCGCCAGCCAGACCTCGATGCTCTGGTCGCGGCTGCCCGGCAGGGCTTCACGGCTCACCAGCACGGCGTCGACCTCACCGAGCCCGGTCTTCACCTGTTCGCGCTTGACCACCTTGAAGGTCCAGGCTTCGGCGCTGCTGCGCCCGGCCACGAAGAACGGCCATTCCGTGCCCGGCTTGAACTTGTCGCCGGCGGCGCGCGCCACGGCGGCCAGTTGCCAGGTGATCGATACCCGGTCCTGCTCACCACCCTTGAGCGGATAGGTGTTCTCGCCCTCGGAGAAGCTCATGCGCTTCTCGCCACGGTCGAAGGCGATCGAGGTCGGGTCCTTGCGCATGCGCTTTTCGGAAAATTCCGCCGGCGCCAGGCCGAACTCGTCGATGGCGCCCTGGCTGCGGTTATCGAGCAGGGTGCCGAGGATGGCCACGCGCGATTCGACCTGCACATCGTATTTGCCGTCGCCGGCGCGCCAGGTGACGGTGGCGTCGCCCTTGAGCGACAGGCCGCGCTGGCGCGCGCTCAGGTCGTAGTGCAGGTCGGCCGACGGCGGCAACTCGAAGGGGCGCTTGATCGCTGGATGCGCCGGATTGGCGGCCTGGGCGGTGGTGCTGCCGAGGGCGAGTGCCAGCGTGAACGTCACACCGGCTTTTCGAATGTTGTCTAGAAGCATATCAAGATCCTGAATGGTCCAAGACGATATTATTCACTGTTTGCGTGGTTACTGCTCCATTCGCCTCGGTATTGCGAATCCGCACAGGGTACCAGCCGTGTTGCGGGGCCAGCCAGATGTCCAGTTGCGACTTGTAGGAACCGGCCAGCGGCGGGCGCGTCAGGTGCCAGGTTTGCAGCTTGCCCAGCCTCGTATCGATCTCTTCCTGCCCCACCACCTTGAACCTGTAAACGCTGGCGTCGCGGTCTTCGCCGACAAAGATGTCTATATCGCCGCTCAATTGCTTGGCGTCGCCGCGCGCGATCGCCGACAGCTGCAACGGGATGCTGGCCTTGTCCTGGGCGCCCGGCACCAGCGGATAGGCGGCTTGCGAGCCCGAGAACGTCAATTTGTTGTCGCCCCAGTTGAAATGGGTGGCCGTCAGCGAGCGGCCGCGCCGTTTTTCGGTCATCTTGATCGGCGCGAAGCCGGTAGCGGCCACCGCGCCCTCGCTGGTCAAGACCACCAGGTTGACCCGCGTAAATACGACGCGAATGCCGGCCTCGACCTTGATCTTGTAGGTGTCCTCGTTCAATTGCCAGGCCAATACAGCCTCACCCGACCAATCGGTGCCATCGGCATCCTTGCGGGCGACGTCGAGCGTGATCGTGGCTGGAGGCGGCATGTCGACCGCGTAGCGGCGGATTTCGGGCACCGCCGGGGCGGCCGGCGCGGCGGGCGGCGCGGGCGTTTCCGGCACAGGGGGCGGCGGCGCCTCGACCGGCGCCGGGACGGTGGCCTCGGGCTCGGCAGCGCCGCCCCCCCCGGGAACACCATCTGCCGCGGCCGGCAGGTTGCCCAAGGTAATTCCCTCAGCCGGCGCCGGCATGCCGAGTTCGACAGGCAAGGGAGGAATCACGGGCAGCGGCGGCGGTCCTGCGTCCGGCACCGGCAGCGGCGCGGGCGGCGGCGGCGGTGGCGGGACAGCGGCCGGCAAGACTTGCGCCAGGATCGTCGCCGCTCCGCCGTCGGCAGGGCCATGGCGCGGCAGTTCCAGCTTCACATCGAGCAGCACGCCCAGGACGAGCCAGTGCAGCAATACGACCAGCGCGACCGGCAGCAGCCGGCGGCGACGCGGAAGAAGAATTGGTGCAGATTGCATACCGCTAGTGTAGCGCGGGTGCAGCCAGGCCTGCACGAGGCTGGGACAGTCGCCTTGGCCTCATGGAGGCAGGCCGGCCCGTTCCAGTCCTTCCAGCAGCACCGACAGGTGTTCCGGACGGCGGATCGGCAGCCAGGCGGCGACGGCCGACAGGTGCAGGCCCGGATCGAGCTCGCGCACCTGCGCCATCGCGCGCCGCGCGTCCAGCGTGCGGCCCGCCAGCGCATGGCTGGCCGCCAGGACGGCGACGGCCAGCAGGAAACCCGGAAAATCGCGGCGCGCGGCCTCGGCCCAGACCGAGGCCGCGTCGAACTGCCGCTCGAGCAGGTGGGCCACCGCCATCCCGGCCTGCATCCGGTACAGCTCCGGGTCGAGTGGGCTCAGGCGCATCGCGCGCCCCAAGTGGGCGATGGCGGCCGCGGTATCCCCCTGCCACAGCCGCAGGTAGCCACCCAGGTAGCGCGCCGCCGCCAGGTTCGGGTTGAGCACCAGGGCCTTGTCGATCAGGCCGATGCCGGCCTGGATGTCGCCGGCCAGGTAGCCCAGCACGTGGCCGCTGCGGGTCAGGGCCACCGCATCGCCCTTGTCGAGGTCCACCGCGCGCCGCGCCAGCCGCACCGCCTCGGCGACTTCACCGTCATCGCTCATCCAGCCGTTGCCCTTGCGCCAGGAGTGGCACCAGGCGGCCATCGCATACGCCGATGCGAACCCGGGGTCGGCATCGATCGCCTGGTGGAAGAAGGCCAGCGCCCGCTCGCTGGTTTCCCTGCTGGCCTCGTGCAGCTCGGCCAGGCCGCGCAGGTAGTAGTCGTAGGCATCGAGGCTGCCGGTCGGCTTGTGGCGCGCGCGCTCGATCTCGGCACGCTCGAGTTCCGGCGCCACCGCGCCGATCACGCTCTCGGTGATCTGGTCCTGCAGCGCGAAGATATCACCCAGCACGCCCTCGGCGCGGCCGGCCCAGTGGTGCTCGCCGGTGGTGGCGTCGATCAGCTGGCCGGTGATGCGCACCCGGTCGTTGGCCTTGCGCCAGCTGCCCTCCAGCACATAGCGCACGCCCAGCTCGCGGCCGACCTGCTTGATATCGAGGACGCGCCCCTTGTAGGTGAAGCTCGAATTGCGGGCGACCACGAACAGCCAGCGGTGGCGCGACAGGGCCGCGATGATGTCCTCGACCACGCCGTCGGCCAGGTAATCCTGCTGCGGATCGCCGCACAGGTTCACGAAGGGCAGCACGGCGATCGACGGCTTGGCCGGCAGGATGGGGGCTGCTGCCGACGGCGCCTGCGCCGCGTCGGCGGCCCCGGTTTCGCGCACGTCGGCGACGAAGCGGAAACCCTTGCGCGCCATCGTGCGGATCACGCGCTGCTCCTTGCCGCAGTCGCCGACCGCCTTGCGCACGGCATTGATGTGGCTGGCCAGGGTCGATTCAGACACGATCCGGCCGGCCCAGATGGTGTCTGCCAGCTCGTCGCGGCCGACCACGCGCTCGCGGCAACGCACCAAAAGGGCCAGCAGGTCGAATACCTGCGGCGCGGTCGGCACGATGCGGGATTCCCGCCGCAGTTCGCGCCGGTCCAGGTCGAGCACGCAATCGTCGAAGGCGATCAGCATGCGCCGCTCCCGGCTGGACGGAAGCCCAAGCGAAATCCAATGCAAATCCAAGGCCGCGCCAAGGACTTGCGCCCGGCTGCCAAACATACTGCCTTGATCGATCGCCAGGATCGACACTGAATCGAGGAGCGGAACATGAAAATAGTGGTTATCGGCGGCAGCGGCCTGATCGGAGCAAATATTGTAGATCGGCTGCGCCGGAATGGGCATGCGCTGGTGGTGGCATCTCCCTCCAAAGGGGTAAATACGGTCACCGGCGAAGGCCTGGACGCCGCCCTCGCCGGCGCCCAGGTCGTCGTCGACGTGGCCAACTCGCCGTCGTTCGCGCCAGCCGAGGTGCTTGCGTTCTTCGAGACCTCGACCCGCAAGCTGCTGGCCGCCGCCGCCGCGGCCGGCGTCGAACACCACGTCGTGCTCTCCGTCGTCGGCGTCGACCGCCTGCCCGACAACGGTTATTTTCGCGCCAAGCTGGCCCAGGAAGAACTGGTGAAAGCCTCGCGCCTGCCCTACACCATCCTGCGCGCCACGCAGTTCTGCGAATTCATCGAAGGCATCGTCAATGCCGGCGAGGCCGATGGCGCGATCCATTTGTCCCCCGCCCTGATCCAGCCGATCGCCGCCGACGACGTGGCCGCGGTGCTGGCCGACCTGGCCGTCGGCGCGCCGGTCAACGGCATCATCGAAGTGGGCGGGCCAGACCGCTTTCCGCTCGACGAACTGGGACGCAAACTGCTCGCCGCGCGCGGCGATGCGCGCCCGGTCCTGGCCGACGTGCATGCGCGCTACTTCGGCAGCGAGCTCGATGACCGTTCGCTGGTGACGAGCCCCGGCGCACTGGCGGCGCCAACCCGCTTCTTCAACTGGCTGAACCGCGGCGCGGCGCGCCAGGCCAAGCCGTCATGAAACCATGGCTCGTACTTGTCGCAGCAGGCGCCCTGCTGGCCGGCTGCAGCGCCGGTCCCGATTTCGTGCGGCCCGCGGACGCGCTGCAGGCCGCGGCGCTGCAGGCGCGGGAAGACCATGCGGATCCAGCCCCGGTTTCGTCCGAGGCCGTACCCGCCGACTGGTGGCGCCTGCTCGACGATCAAGTGCTGGCCAGCCTGCAGGCGCGGGCGCAGGCCGGCAACCTCGACCTGCAAGCCGCCACGCTGCGCATCGAGCAAGGCCGGGCCCAGCTCGGGATCGCCGCCGCCCAGCTGCTGCCCAGCGTCGGCGTGGGCGCCAGCCATGCGCGCGAAGGGCTCAGCGAGCATGGCAAGTTCGCCGCGCTTGGCGCACCGACCAGCCCCAGCGACTTCTGGCAACTGGCCTTCGATGCCAGCTGGGAGATCGATTTGTGGGGCCGCGCCCGGCGCGCGCGTGAAGGCGCGGCTGCGGCGCTGCAAGCATCCAGCCATGACCGCGAGGCGGTGCGCGTGGCCCTGGCGGCCGAAGTCGCCCGCACCTACCTGCAACTGCGCGGCACCCAGGCCCAGCTCGACATCGCCCGCGACAACCAGGCGCTCGCCGAGCGGCTGCTGCGCCTGGCCGACAACCGCGAACGCCACGGCGTCGCCACCCGCTTCGACAGCGCCGCCGCCCGCGCCCAGCTGGCCACCGTCAACAGCACCATCCCCGATCTCGTCGCGCGCCGCAACACCCTGCTCAATGCGCTGGCCCAGTTGCTGGGCGAAGCGCCACGCGCACTCGACGCGAGCCTGCGCGCGGCCATGCCGCTGCCCACGATGCCGGCCAGCCTGCCGGTGGGCTTGCCGTCCGAACTCGCGCGGCGCCGTCCCGACATCCTGCGCGCCGAAGCGCGGCTGCATGCGGCGACGGCGGCGATCGGCGCGGCCAAGGCCGATTTCTATCCGCGCGTGGGCCTGCGCGGACGGTTCGGGCTCGAAGCCTTCGACAGCGGCGACCTGGCCGGCTGGGACGCGCGCTTCTTCTCGGCCGGCCCGACCGTCTACCTGCCGCTGTTCGAGGGCGGACGCCTGACCCAGCGCCTGGCGCTGAGCGAGGCGGGGCAGAAAGAAGCCGCCCTTGCCTACCGGCAGACGGTCTTGCGCGCCTGGCACGAAGTCGACGATGCGCTCGACGCCCTGGCCGCCCAGCGCGGCCGCCATGCCGCGCTGGAGACCGCGGTCGAACAAGACCGCCAGGCGCTGCACGCCGCGGAACGTGCTTATCAAGAGGGCGCCGCCGACTACCTGGGCGTGCTCACCGCCCAGCGCCAGCTGCTGGCCAGCCAGACCAGCCTGAATGCCAGCGCCACCAATGCCACGCTCACCCTGGTCAACCTGTACAAGGCGCTCGGCGGCGGCTGGACGCCGGATGCCGGGACCACGCCATGAGCGGCGCCGCCACGTCGTCCAAGCGGCCCATGGCCGGCCTGCTCGGCATCTTCATTGCCGCCATGATGGCCGGGATGAACAACCGCGTGGGCGCGCTGGCGCTGGCCGACCTGCGCGGCGCCGGCGGCTTTGGTGTCGACGACGCGTCCTGGCTGGCCACCGTGTACAACGCCGGGGAGCTGATCGCCATGCCGTTCGCGGCCTGGTTCGCCATCACCCTGTCGGTGCGCCGCTTCGAATTGTGGATGCTGGCCGCCTGCGCCGTGCTGGCGGCGCTGCTGCCTTTTATTCGCGACCTCGACCTGTTGCTGGTGCTGCGCTTCGTGCAGGGCGTGGCCAGCGGCACCACGATCCCGCTCCTGATGATGGCGGCCCTGAAATTCCTGCCGCCGCCGGTGCGCCTGTATGGCCTGGCGCTGTACGCGATGACCGCTACCTTCGCCCCCAACCTGTCGATCTGGCTGGCCGGCTACTGGACCGACGGCCTGGTGGACTGGCGCTGGATCTACTGGCAGAGCGTGCCGCTGGCCGTGCTGGCCGGCCTGCTGGTGGGGTGGGGTTTGCCGCGCGAGCCGGTCCAGCCCGGGCGCTTCCGCCAGGCCAACTGGGCCGGCATGGCCTGCGGCGTGCCGGCCCTGGGCGTCCTGGCGGTGGTGCTCGACCAAGGCGGGCGGCTGGACTGGTTCCATTCGCCCTTGATCAATGCGGCGGCGCTGGCCGGCTGCGCGCTGCTGGCGGTCTACCTGCTCACCGAGTGGCACCACCCGTCTCCGTTCATCAAGCTGCAGATCCTGGGACGGCGCAACCTGGCGCTCGGCTTCACCGCCTTCCTGCTGCTGCTGACCGTCCTGATGTCGGCTTCGCTGCTGCCGTCGGCCCACCTGGCGCGGCTGCACGATTACCGGCCCTACCAGCTGGCGTCGATCGGGCTGATGGTGGCCCTGCCGCAGCTGGTGCTGGGGCCGGCGGTGGCCCTGCTGCTGTACCGGCGCTGGGTCGATGCGCGCATGGTGTTCGCGGCGGGCCTGGGCCTGATCGCGCTGGCCTGTTTCTCGGGCGCGGGCTTGACGGCGGACTGGAACCGCGAGCAGTTCGTGCTGGCCCAGGCGCTGCAGGCGTTCGGGCAGCCGATGGCGGTGGTGTCGATGCTGTTCCTGATTACCAGCGTGGTCCAGCCGCCCGAGGGCCCGTATGTGTCCGGCGCGGTCAATACCTTGCGCGCCTTCGGCTCGCTGGTCGGCGCGGCGGTGGTCGGCCAGCTCATGACCGTGCGCGGGCGCTTCCACGGCGACGTGATGATCGCCCATGCCGCGTTGGCCGACGCCAGCGGCGCTCCGGAGCCGGCCGAGCTGGCGGCCATCATCGGCCAGCAGGCGCTGGTGCTGTCAGTGGCCGACGCCTACCGCGTGCTGGGCGTGCTGGCCCTGCTCCTGATCCCGCTGGTGCTGCGGCTGGCCTACATCCCCGCACCTTCCATTCCACCCTCGAACCACGGATAACCATCATGGCATTACCGAACAACGCCCGGATCGCCGGCGCCGTGCTGCTCCTTGCAGCGGCGGCCGGCGCCCTCTATTACCTTGGCCGTCCCGAATCGGACGGCGCGAGCCAGTCCACCGACCACGCCTATGTACAGGCCGATTACACGGTCGTCGCGCCCGAGGTGGCGGGCACGATCGCCGCCGTCCACGTGCGCGACAACCAGGTGGTCGAGAAAGGCGCGCTGCTGGCCACCATCGACGAACGCGACTTCGTGGTCGCGCTCGATGCCGCCAGGGCGCAGGTGGCCAGCGCCCGCGCCGGCATCGCCAGCCTCCAGGCCCACCTGGCGCAGCAGCAGAACGCGATCCGCCAGGCCCGGGCGGCGCTGGCGGCCGACGAGGCGGCCTTCAGGCTGGCCGATGCCAACCAGGCGCGCTATCGCAACCTGGCCAGCGACGGCTCGGGCTCGGTGCAGGCGCTACAGCAGGCCGAAGCGCAGTTCGGCATCCAGGGCGCCACCCGCGACAGGAGCCGGGCCGCGCTGCAGGCGGCGCGCCAGGTGGTCGCCATCCTGGGGGCCGACCTGGACAAGGCCCGGGCCGCGCTGCTCCAGGCCCAGGCGGCGCAGGCGGCGGCTGAACTGAAGCTGTCGTATACCCGCATCACGGCGCCGGTCGGCGGCACCGTCGGCCAGAAGGCGGTGCGGGTCGGCGCCTACGTCAATCCGGGCAAGCCGCTGCTGGCGGTCGTCCCGCTTGACGCGGTGTACATCAGCGCCAACTTCCGCGAAACGCAGCTGGCCCGGGTCGCGCCCGGGCAGCCGGTGGAGATCGAGGTCGACGCCCTGCCCGGCGTGGTGTTGAAGGGCAGCGTGGACAGCCTGGGGCCGGCCAGCGGCGCCACCTATTCGGCCATCGCGCCGTATAACGCCACCGGCAACTTCACCAAGATCGTGCAGCGCCTGCCGGTGCGCATCGCCATCGTTCCCGGGCAGGCCGCGGCCAGCCGGCTGCGCGCCGGCATGTCGGTGACGCCGACGATCCGCACCGAATCCTGACGCTTCGTCAGGTGATCGCGCCGCCGTCGACCGTGAGGACGGCGCCGGTGACCTGGCGCGCCGCCGGGCTGGCCAGGAAGGCCACCGACGCCGCCACGTCGCGCGGCGTGCCGAAGCGTCCCAGCGGAATCAGGGATTTCTGGAAATCGGCGAACTCGCCGCTGGCCGGGTTCATGTCGGTATCGGTCGATCCCGGCTGGACCAGGTTGACGGTGATGTCGCGCGGGCCCAGTTCGCGCGCCAGGCCCTTGGTAAAGGTCTTGAGCGCGGCCTTGGTCAGGAAGTACACGGTGGCGCCATCGCCGACGATGCGGTCGGCGCCGGCCGAGCCGATATTGACGATGCGCCCGCCCGCGCCCAGGTGCGGGATGGCCGCCTGCGCCGCCAGGATCGGGCCGCGGATGTTCACGCCCAGCAGCGCGTCGATGTCCTCGACCGCGATGTCGGCGACGGCGCCATACCTGGCGATGGCGGCGTTGTTGACCAGGATGTCCAGGCCGCCCAGGGCCCGCGCCGCTTCGTCGACCGAGCGGCGGATCGCCGCCGGATCGGCGCTGTCGGCCTGGATCGCAATCGCCTTGCGGCCGAGGCCCTCGATGGTGCGCACGACTTCCTGGGCCCGGTCGGCCGAACGTTCGTAGGTGATCGCCACGTCGGCGCCCTGCTCTGCCAGCACGATGGCGATGGCGGCGCCGATGCCGCGCGATGCGCCGGTCACGATGGCGCGTTTTCCTTGCAAATCAGTCATGATATCCCTTTCTGTAGTGATTGACACAGAAATAGTAAGACCTGCGCCCGCACGCTGTCAATTGATTTATTTAGTGATCGACACATATATAATGATACGCTGTGCGGCGTTGTCCCGACCTGCCGCCGGACATATACTGTGCGCGATGCAAACACCCGAACCAGCCGTCCATACCGAAGCCGCCGAACCCACGGCCAAGGCGCGCACCGCGCGCGCCCGCGGCCGGCCGCGCGCCTTCGACCGCGAGGCAGCCCTGTCGCAAGCCATGCGCCTGTTCTGGGAAAAAGGCTTCGAAGCCACCTCGCTGGCCGACCTCACCGCCGCGATGGGCATCGCCTCGCCCAGCCTGTACGCGGCCTTCGGTTCCAAGGAAGCCTTGTATGCCGAAGCGCTGGAGCATTACTGCACCACCTACGGCGCCTGGGGCTGGAAGAGCTTCCTTGCCGCCGCGACGGCGCGCGAGGCGATCCAGGCCTGGCTGATGGATTCCGCCGCCTTCTTCACCGGGAACGTCGTCGACGTTCCGCTCGGCTGCATGGTGACCCTCTCCAGCATCGGCACCGCAGGTCATACGGAACTGTGCGAGCTGACACGCACGGCGCGCACCGCGCCGCTGGCGGTCGTCAGGACACGCCTCGAACAGGGCGTCGCCGATGGCGACATCCCGGCCTCGGTCGACCTCGATGCGCTGGCCCGCTTTGCCCATACCGTCCAGAACGGCCTGTCGCTCCAGGCGCGCGACGGCGCCAGCCGCGCCGAACTGGAAGCCGTCGTCCAGGTCGCGATGCGCGCCTGGGACGGCCTGGTCAAGGGCTAGGGCGCGGCTGGCGCGCTTGAAAGTGCCCCCCCAGGCGCTTGGCCCTCCATCCCGGCCACAGCATGGCCGTGCTCAATAGACAATATTCCTTTAGTCAATTCGGTCTTGATTGCAGCGCAAGTTCCGCGTCTGTACCCCGCGCCTGCCGCATGGCCCATCCGGGCTTTATCTGCTACGCTTGCCCCACAACCAATGGAGACCCTACCCATGCTGAATCAGCCCATGCCCGGAATGAACGACACGCTGGAATTCGTCAAGAACCTGTGGGGCGGCATGAACATCCCCGGCGCCATGTCCGGCATGGGCGGCATGCCGATGCCGGGCGCCGGCCTGTCGGTCGAAGACCTGGACAAGAAGATCGCCGACCTGAAGGCGGTCGAGTCCTGGCTGAACCTCAACCTGAGCATGTTGCGCGGCTCGATCCAGGCGCTGGAAATCCAGCGCGGCACCTTGGCCACGCTCAAGGCGATGGGCGACAGCATGGCCCAGGCCATGAGCCAGACCGGCGCCGCCAGCGACGCCGCCATGGCGCCGTTCGCGCAATTCTTCACCCAGGCGTCGCAGGCGGCCGCACCAGCCCAGGCCGCCAAGCCGGCGGATGCGCCAGCCGCGCCCCCACCCGAATCCCCGGCGCCGCCGCCAGCCGGCACCGATGCCCAGGCAGCCGCCATGCCGGCCGCCGTCGCCTGGTGGAACCTGTTGCAAGACCAGTTCCGCCAGGCGGTGGCCAGCGCCATGCCGCCGGAAGGCGCCGGCAGTCCCGACGCCGCCCCGCGCGCCGGCGGCGACAGCCCCGCAGCCCCCACGCCGGCGCACGGCGCTGGAGCGACGCCTGGCAAACCGGCCAGTGCCGACAACGGCGCGCAAGACAGCGCCCAGGATGCTGGCGGCGCCCCGGCGTCCGGCAAGCGCACCACCCGCGGCAAGGCCGACAAGGCTTGAGCTTGATCTGAACGCTGGCGGCGGTCTCCAAACCGTGCTGAACTGATCCGGCGGCCCGGCCTGTCCGGCCGCGTCCAGCCGGAGGAGCGATGCTGCCGAGCGACCTGACCCACCTGACGCCTTCGCAGGTCGACGACCTGCGCCGCAAGCTCGCCGCCGCCGGCTGCGATCCGCCGCCCGGCGCGCTTACGGTCGCCGAGCTGCGAGACGCTTTCGCCCTGCTGCGCAAGCGCCACGGGCTGCCCGCATCGGACAAGATCGACCAGGACCTGCTGCGCGTCCTCGACGCCAGCGCCGGCCACCTGTTCGGCGAAGTGCTGCGCGACGAACTCGATATGCTGCGCCCAGAAGACGGCGCCATGCGCGGCGAGGCGCAGGACGCCGCCCTGCCGCCCGACCGCGAGCGCCTGTTGCAGCGCGCCCACGGCGGCATGCTGACCGGCCTGGCCCTGTCCGGCGGCGGCGTACGCAGCGCGACCTTCAGCCTGGGCGCCCTGCAGGCGCTGGCGCGCTGCGGCCTGCTGCGCCATATCGACTACCTGTCGACCGTGTCCGGCGGCGGCTTCGTCGGCGGCTGGCTATCGAAATGCCTGCACGCCAACGGCGGCGACATCGCCAGAGTGGAAAGCATGCTGGCGCCGCCGGCCGGCAGCTTTGAGGCGCCCGAGCTGCGCTTCTTGCGCCAGTACAGCAACTACCTGTCGCCGCAGGGCGGCATGTTCAGCGCCGACACCTGGACCCTGGTCGGCACCTATGTGCGCAACACCGGCCTGAACCTGGCCATGCTGCTGGCCTGGATGTGCGCCCTGCTGCTGCTGCCGCGCTTCGCCGTGTGGGCCGTGCACCGCGTGGTGACGCCTGGCGGGCCCTGGTCGCACCTGGCCGACATCGCCTGGATCCTCGGCGTGCTGCTATTCCTGTTCGCCGTGTTCTGCATCGCCCTGTCGATCTCGAGCAAACCCGAGAGCTCGCGCGGCATGCGCCGCTTTCCGCTGTCGCAGGGCGCGGTCCTGTGGTGCATCAACCTGCCGCTGCTGCTGGCGGGCTTCCTCGGCAGCCTGGGATTGTGGCGCCATGGCGGCGCCGCACCATCGAACTTCCTGCCGGCCCAGCTGGCGGGCCGCTGGCACTGGCTGCTGGCCCCGGGCCTGGTCTATTTCATCGTCTGGGCCTGCGGCTGGTACCTGGCCCACGACCGCTCCAGCCCCTACCGGCGCACCGGCTACACCGTGTGCGCGGCAGGTGCGGCCAGCGTGCTGCTGGTGCTGCTCGAAGCCGGCCGCGCCTTCGCACCCGAGATCCTGGCCCTGCTGCCGCTGGATGCCGGCACCTTGTCGCTGCTGCTGTGCTGGACGGTCGGCCTGCTGCTGGCGCTGGCCGGCTGGCTGGCCATCTATACGCGCCTGCACGCCGATCCACCGCTGCGCGACCTGTCGCGCGCCGAACTGGGCGAAGGCCTGTCGCACTTCCTGTGCGCGATGGGCGCGCTCACGCTCGGCACCCTGCTGCTGCTGGCCGGGATGGCGGTGCTGCCCGATCCCGCCGGCCAGCGTGTGCTGAACGATGCGATCGCCCTGTCGACCTTCGGCATGCCGCTGATGATGGCGCTGTTCGCCGCCACCATGACCCTCATGATCGGCCTGGTCGGCCGCCTGTACAGCGACGCCAGCCGCGAATGGTGGAGCCGGCAGGGCGCCTGGACCGCCATCTTCGCCCTGGCCTGGCTGACCGTGTACGGCATCTGCTTCTTCTTTGCGCCGCTGCTGCACTGGGCCTGGCTCACCTATGAACCTTGGTCGAACCTGGGCACCCTGCTCGGCTGGCTGGCAATGACCGCCTTCGGGCTCAAGGCCGGCAGCGGCATGTCGACCGGCGCGCGCAGCGGCCCGGACCCGAAACTCGAGCTGGTCGCGCGCCTTGCCCCGTATGTATTCACGGTCGGCGTCTTCGCCCTGTTGAGCAGCATGGTGCAGGCCGCGGTCGCGCTGCCCCGGGTGGTTTGCCCCAAAGCGCAGCTGGCTTGCGTGATGCGCGCCCATGCCGACGCTACCCTGGCCACCGGCGGCACGACCCTGCTGCTGGCCTTCGGCGCCTTCCTGGGCGCCGCCCTACTGCTCGGCTGGCGGGTCGACATCAACAAGTTCTCGCTCTATATGCTGTATCGAAACCGCGTGGTGCGGGCCTGGTTCGGCGCCGGCAACCGCGCGCGCCAGCCGCATCCCTTCACCGGCTTCGATCCGAACGACGACATGCTGCTGGCCGAGCTGCGCTACGGACGGCCCTACCCGATCGTCAACACCGCCCTGAACCTGGTCAGCGGCGCCGAGCTGGCCTGGCAGACGCGGCGCACCGCCTCGTTCGCATTCACGCCGCGCTGGTGCGGCTACGAGCAGGCCTCGCCTTCACCGACCGGCGACGGCGCACCATCCGGCTGCTACCGGCCGACCGACCAGTATGCCTCGCGCTCCGGCGTCGGCCTCGACGACGATGCCGGCGTGCGGCTCGGGATGGCGGTGGCGCTGTCCGGCGCCGCGGCCAGCCCGAACATGGGCGCGCATTCGTCGCCGCCCCTGAACTTCCTGATGACGATGTTCAATGTGCGCCTGGGGCGCTGGTGCCCCAATCCGGCGCGCCGCGCCTGGACCAGCGCCTCGCCGCCGATCGGGCTGTTCAGCCTCTTGTCCGAATTGTTCGGCCAGCTCGATTCCGACGCCGCCTATGTGCACCTGACCGACGGCGGCCACTTCGACAACCTCGGCATCTATGAACTGGTGCGGCGCCGCTGCCGGCTGGTGATCGCGGTCGACGTCGGCAGCGACCGCTACCTCGCCTTCGAAGACCTGGGCAATGCGATCCGGCGCTGCGCCACCGACCTGCACGTGCGGATCGACCTCGACGTCTCGCGCTTGGCGGCAATGGGCGAGACCGGCATGTGCGGCGCCAGCTGTGCGGCCGGCAGCATCCGCTACAGCCAGGCCGACCGCGGCGCGGCCGACGGTGTGCTCCTGTACCTCAAGCCGGCCATCGTCGGCAGCGAGAACGCCGACCTGCTCAACTACCGCAAGCTGCATCCCGACTACCCGCACGAGAGCATCGCCGACCAGTGGTTCGACGAGGCCCAGTTCGAAAGCTACCGCGCGCTGGGCGACCACATCGTCGATTGCGCGCTGCGCGAAGCGGCCCGCGCCACCGTGCGCGCCGATGGCGAGCAGGACATGGCTGCGCTGTGCGCGCAGTTGCTGCGCCAGCATGGCCCGGCGCCACGTACGCCATCCGGCTAACCGCAGGCAGACCGGGCGTCCATTGCCCCTAAGGCCGATGACCCGGCACTTGACGAACTGGCAAGCTCGGCGGATAACGTCTCTATCGCATTCACCGCCAACCGGACCTGCCATGACCATCGTGACCGCGGATGACATCGCCTCCGGGCTGAACAACCGGGAATTCGTCCTGTACTACCAGCCCAAGGTGTCCCTGATCAGCAACCGCATCACCGGTGCCGAAGCCCTGGTGCGCTGGCGCCGCCGCGACGGCGAGGTGCTGCCGGCCTCGATGTTCATTCCGGTGGCCGAGCAGGCCGGCCTGCTGCGGCCCCTGACCCTGCAGCTGTTCCCGCAACTGGTGGCCGACCTGGCCGGCAGCGGCCTGGAGCACCTGTTCCGGGTTTCGTTCAATGTCAGTTCGTGCGACCTCGAAGAGCGCACCCTGACCGCGCTGATCCTGGAGGCGGTCGGCGCCGGGCGCCTGCCGCCATCGGCGCTCGAACTCGAGATCACCGAGACCCAGGCGCTGCAGGCCGCGCCCTGCGTGCTGCACAACGTCCAGGCGCTGACCGAGGCCGGTATCGGGCTGGCGATGGACGACTACGGCATCGGCTACTCGAGCATCGACACGCTCAGCCAGT
Source organism: Massilia sp. HP4 (assembly GCF_005222695.1). Classification (GTDB taxonomy): domain Bacteria; phylum Pseudomonadota; class Gammaproteobacteria; order Burkholderiales; family Burkholderiaceae_D; genus Telluria. The sequence continues at coordinate 172,963 of NZ_STGG01000011.1, forward strand.
GGCCGTTTACCAGCATCAAGCTGGACCAGGGCATTGTCGAGCGCATGCTCGACTCGCCCAAGAACGCGACCATCGTCCGTTCCTCGATCCGGCTCGGCCACGAACTGGGCATGGAAGTGGTCGCCGAGGGCGTCGAGACGGTGCCGCAGCACGACTTCCTGGTGGAAGCTGGCTGCGGCGTGGCCCAGGGCTTCCTGATCAGCCGCGCCCTGCCGCTCGATGAATTCAAGGCCTTCTGCGCGGCGGCCAGCAAATGCCGCGGCCTGCCGGTCGGCCTGGTGCACATGGCGATCGTCGACCACGTGCAGTGGCGGCGCCAACTGGCCAGCTTCGCGATCCGGCGCGCCGCCCTGCCGCCAGGCGCGCCGCTGCGCCAGTCCGGCGGCCATCCGACCCTGTGCTTCACCAAGTGCGCGCTCGGCCGCTGGTACTTCGGCGAGGGCCGCTATTTCGCGGGCACGCCGATGTATGGCGCGCTCGATGCGCCGCACCGCAGGCTGCATGAGATCGGCGCCCTGATCGTCGAGCGCATCCGTCTTGGGGCTGGCCAGGCCGACATCGCGCCGCTGATGCGCGAGCTCAAGCAGGTGTCGCTGGTCCTGATCGGGCTATTGGAAGATATCGAGGATGCCGGCTTCGAGACCTTGTTCACGCCAGCGCCGCCACCCGGCGCACATGACGGCGCACCTGCCCGTTTACTACCTGCCACGACCGATCTACAATAAGTTAAACGTTTTCGTGGAGGTGTCGTGCGTTCCCTGGTCCCAAGCCTGCTCACTCTCTTGGCGCCGTGCGCCGCGCTTGCCTGCAACGTCCCGCCGCCGGCAGTTCACGACATCGACGCCAACCGCTACTACGTCGATGACAAGAGCTCGATCGTCGACCCGGCGCTCAAGGCACGCAACGAGGCGGCGGTCAAGCCGGTCAACGACTACCTGGGCGTCATCGCGCGCTCGGCCAGCCACTGGCAGGCGGGGAGCGATCCCGATGGCGCGCGCTGCGCCCTGGCCTGGCTGGACGCCTGGGCCCGGCACAATGCGCTGCTCGGCACGATGACCACCCGCCAGTCGTACTACACCCGCAAATGGACGCTGGGCGGCCTGGCGCTGAGCTATGCGCGGGTGCGGCCGGCGGCCACCCCAGGCCAGCGCGAGGCGATCGACGCCTGGCTGCGCCGGCTGGCCGACGCCACCATCGAGCACGCCGAGCAGCACAAGGGCGTGCGCAACAACCACTATTACTGGGAAGGCCTGGCGGTGACGGCGGTCGGCGGCGTCACCGGTGAGGCACGCTACCTGGACTGGGGCCGCAAGGTGTTCCGCCACGCGATGGGGCAGATCCAGCCTGACGGCTCGCTGCCGCTCGAGGTGGCGCGCGCCGGCAAGGCGCTCAGCTACCACCTGTATTCGGCGGCGCCGCTGGTGATGATGGCCTCGATCCTCGAACTGGACGATCCGGCCCTGGAGCGGCTGCTGCGCTTCTCGGTGCAGTCGGTGGCCGATCCTGCGGCCCTCGAACGCATGGCCGGCGCACCGCAAGAGATGCCGCCGCGGGTGCCGGGCTGGATCGCGATCCACGAACGCCGCAGTGGACAGCGGATCGCGCCGCAAGCGCCGCCAGCGAACAACTGGGATGCGCGCATGGGGGGCGATCGCAACCTGGCCAATCCGCTCGAGCATCCGCGCGCCGCACAGGGATAAAAAGAGCGCCCGGACCGGCAGGGAGGTTGCCGGATACCGGGCGCAAGGAGATGACTTGTCGCTGACGTATCGGGCGCCGTGGGCGCCCGCCCTTCTGCATCCTTACTGGTAGCGGATCGTCCAGCTCACCACCAGCGGCTCGCGCAGGCTGAACGCGCCGCTGGCGCAGCTGACCACCGTGTTCATCTGGCCATACGGCGCCTGCCAGGCGGCGTCTCCGGCCGCCGGCCGCGCCGTGCACGCGGCCAGGCCGCCCACCTCGAAGGCCTGCACCGCGCCCTCGCTGAAGCGCACCTTGTTGCCCGCGACCGTGGCGCCGCGCGAGAACGCGCCGAATTCCAGCGTCAGCTTCGCCACCTCCAGCGGCGCGGCCGGGGTATAGCGGTCGGTGCGCGTGATGGCGCCCGGCTGCAAGGTGTATTCGGTCTCGACGCGGATGCGCGGATCGGCAACCGGCAGGTTCTTGCCCAGCCGGGTCAGGGCGTCCTGGCGATACGTGACCGCATGGCCGGCGCCCTTCTCGCGAGTCTGGATATCCTTCAGGAAGGCGGTGGCGATCAACTCGCTGCCATCGGCGAGGGTAAATTTCGGCATCAGCTGCGCATGCGCCGGGCCGCTGTCGGCCACGCCCGACACGATGCCGTGGGCAAACGGCAGCGGGTAATACGGGCTGTTCGCATGCTGGCTCTGGCCGCCGTTGATCAGGGACAGACTGAACACATGGCCCTTGTCGCGCCAGATCGCCAGCGCGCGGTCATGCTCGCCGCGCGCAAAGCGCGTCAGGCTGAATGCGGGCCGGCTGCGTTCTAGCCAGGCCGCCAGGTCCTGGCGCGGCGCCACGTCCTTCATGCCGGCCCGGTTCCACATCTCGTTGGTGGCGATGAGCTGGTGCAGCAGCGAGAAGTTCTCGCCCAGGATGCGGTGCTTGCCGCGATAGGCGTCGGTGCGCCGGCCGTCGTTCCACATATCGACCGAGCGCATGTCGGCGCGATACCAGAAGTTCATGTAGCGCTCGGCGATGCGGGCCGAGTAGGCGTAGGCATACTCTTTTTCTTCGGGCGTGAGCACGTCGAGATAGGCCGCGGTCGACAGGATCTCGAGCATCGCGGTCTCGCCATACGGCCCCAGGCTGCGGCCCATCGTAAAGCCCGTGCCGTCAGCGCGCGCGCTGTTCAGGGCGACGTCGGCCGACTTGCGCAGCAGCGCCTTCAGTTCCGGCGTCACTTCCAGGCCGGTCTCGATGAAGCGTTCGCAGATCTCGGCGCTGAGCAGGATGCTGTAGCGGTCGAAGCGGCCCTGGCCGTCGGTCTCGTCGCTGAAGCCGTATTCGCCCGAGTATCTGGCGTAGTGCTTGAGCATGCGGTCGAGCAGGACCTCGCTGCCGGCGGTATCTTCCCATCCCATCAGCATGCGCAGGCGGGCGATGCTGAAGGCGACGCCGTAGTAATTGGTCGGCAAGTCGATCAGCTCGTAGCTCGGCACGCGCACGAAGGTGCGCCAGTCCAGTTGCTTGCGCAGGCGCTCGAGGGTGGCGGGCCGTACGGCGCGCTCGAGCAGGCCGGCCTTCTTGAGGCGATGCAGGGCGCCGATATAGTAATAGATGCCCCAGGATTCGTTGTTCATGCCGATCGTCATATCGGCCAGGTCGGCGTAGTCGCGCAGCATGCCCGGCAGGCGCGGATCGTTCGCCGGCAGGTGCACCAGCAGGTCGGCCAGGCCGGTGGCGATCTTCCCGGGCAAGAACTTGTCCTTGCTATTCAGGGCCTTCTCGCCGTCCATCACGATGTTTTCCCGTTCCTTCACCAGTTTCTGGATCAGGTATTCGAGCTGCGGGTAGGCTTGCTCGACGCTGCGCTGCAGCGGTGGCGTGGCCGCCGCTGCAGCTGCGGCATGGATGGGAACGGCCAGCAGGGATGCCGTCGCCAGCAGGGAACAGACGTGACGCATGCGAAGTCTCCGATATAGTTAAACGTTTTCCAAAGAATATGGCAACGCTACCGGAAAGTAAAGAAAAAATACCCGCTAGGCGGCCCGGGCCTGGGTCGAGGCGCGCAGCACCAGTTGCGGCGCGACCTTGGTGAGCTTCTCGACCGGCTCGCCGCGGATCACCGCCAGCAGCTTGGTCATCGCGGTCGCGCCCATGCGTTCGCTCTGCAGGTCGACCGTGGTGAGCGCCGGCGACACGTACTTGCCGTAGGCGATATTGTCGAAACCGACCACCGACAGGTCGCGCGGGATCGACAGGCCGAGATTTTCGCACTCCTTCATGAAGCCCAGCGCCATCAAGTCGTTGTAGCAGATGACGGCGTCCGGCCGCTGGGGCCCGAGCACCACGCCCGAGCACAGGCGCTCGCCCTCCGCCATCGACGGGTTCTCGCCGTCGTGCACGGTCAGTTCGATGCCGGCAGCATCCAGGCATTCGCGGATGCCGCCCAGGCGTTCTTCGTCGCGGCGCGAACGCGAAAAACCCAGGTAGGCGATGCGCTTGTGGCCCAGCATGCGCAGGTGCTGGGCCAGCATGAAGGCGCCGCCATGGTCGTCGCTGGCCACCGTCGGAATCGGCAGTTCGTTCAGGGAGCCGAAGAACACCAGTGGTTTATCGATGCTGGCCATCCACCCCATCTCGTGCTCGCGCATGCGCGAAAACACGATCATGCCGTCCACGCGCCGGCTCAGGTCTTCCAGGGTGCGCCGCTCGCGGCTCGGGGTTTCCTCGGTGTCGACCAGCAGGACCGAGTATTCCTGCTCGTGGGCGACCCGGTTGGCGCCCTTCAGGATGCTGCTGAAATGGGGGTTGTTAATGTCCAGCACCGACAGCCCGATGGTGTTGGTACGCCCGGTGATCATCGACTTGGCCAGGGGATTGGAGCGGTAGCCCAGGGTCGCGATGGCCTCGTCGAGCGCCGCCTCGACCTTGGGTGAAAAGCGCTGCGCACCGTTGATGTACTTGGAAACCGTGGCGGTGGATACCTGGGCGGCGGCGGCGACGTCGCGGATGGTCGGTGCGGAGCTCTTCATGATCGGGTAATCGTTATTTGACCGGCCATCTTAGCATGCGCCTGCTGCTCCAATACCCTATTGGCGGCATTGACGCACCACGGTATCGGAGGTAATCTAGTTAAACGTTTAACATACCCTGGAGCCCATTCATGAACGAAGCGATCCCGCGCAAGCCTTTCAAACGTCTGCTGCTGACCGGCGCCGGGGGTGGCCTCGGCACGCTGCTGCGCGAGCGCATCAAGCCCTGGGCCGAGGTGGTGCGCCTGTCCGATGTGCGCGACATCCCCGCCGCCGGCGAAGGCGAGGAAGTGGTGCGCTGCGACCTGGCCGACCGCGATGCGGTGCTGGAGCTGCTCGAGGGCGTGGATGCGGTGCTGCATTTCGGCGGCGTCTCGGTGGAAGAAGAAGTCGACAAGATCGTGCAGGCCAATATCGTCGGCCTGCACCACCTGTACGAGGCCGTGCACAAGAAGGGCATCAAGCGCGTGATCTACGCCAGCTCGAGCCACGTGGTCGGGTTCTACCCCACCACCGAGCGCATCGACGCCAGCATGCCGCTGCGGCCCGACTGCATCTATGGCGTCTCGAAGTGCTTCGGCGAAGCGCTGTCGCGCTACTACTATGACCGCTTCGGCATCGAGACCGTGTGCCTGCGCATCGGCTCCTCGTTCGCCGAGCCGCGCAATGCGCGCATGATGGTGACCTTCCTGGCCCACGACGACCTGGTCGAACTGGTGCGCTGCGCACTGTTCACGCCGCGCGTCGGCCACACAATCACCTTCGGCGTCTCGGACAATCGCGTCAGCTGGTGGGACAACAGCCAGGCCGCCCACCTGGGCTTCGAGCCGCAGCACAGCTCGCGCGACTTCGCCGAGCGCTTCCCGCACGACAGCCACTGGCCGCCGGCCGACGAGATCACCGCCACCTACCAGGGTGGCCCGTTCGTGCTGGCCGGGCCGATCTACAAGGATTGATCGAACCAGGCGATCTGACAAGGCTTTGCCGTCGTGTTTCGCACGGCGGCATATAAAAAGCGGCACTTTCCATCCGGAAGGCGCCGCTTTCGTTGATGACTACCGATCAGAACTTCACGTCGAGCTTCATGCTGAAATAACGGAACACATCGCGCGGCGGCACCCAGCTGTTGACCGTGATCGACGGCGAGGTCGAGGTCGGGCCGGCGCGGAAGCTCGGGCCGCTGGCGTTGGCGTTCGGGATGTAGAAGCGGTCGAACAGGTTCTTGATCTGGAAGCTCAGGCGGTAGCGGTCCTTGTTGTCGCGGATGCCGAAGCCCAGGTCGGCGATCGTGTAGCTGTCGTTGACCGAGCGCGGATCGTTGTTGATATTGGTCTGGTAGTCGCTCTGGTAGCGCACATTACCGTTGATGAAGGCGCCGAACGGCAGCGACGGGAAGCGGATGTCGTAGTTGCTGCCGATATTGACCTTGATCTTCGGCGTGCCCGGGAAGATCCCGCCCGACAGATCCTGCACGCCGGTGGTGGCGCCGGGTCGGATCGCGAAGCAGTCACGGTTCCAGCCGCCCAGCGAACCGCCCTCGCCCGCCCCGGTGCCCGGGATCACCGGATTGGTGTTGTCCTGGTAGCAGGGGCCGTTCTTCCAGTCCTCGATGGTTGGCCGGGTATAGGCCATCGATGCATTCATCGACCAGTTCGTGGCCAGCAGCATATTGGCATCGATCTCGAAGCCGCGGGTGCGGATCTTCGGAATCGAGTTCAGTTGCGTGTAGATGGTCGGATCGTCCGGCAGCACGAAGGAGGTGTTCTGCTGGTAGTGCCTGAAGTCGGTGTGGTACACCGTGGCCGCGATCGACAGGCGGTTGTTGAGCAGGTTGGCCTTGGTGCCCAGCTCGTAGGTGCGGCTCTTCTCGGGGTCGACCGGGAACGCGGCCGAGGGCTGCAGGCCGCTGGTCACGTCATACGCCTTGCCCTTGTGGCCGGTGGCGGTCATGGCGTACACCATCCATTCGCGGGTGAGCTGCTTCTGGAGACTGAGCTTGCCGGTGGTGGCCCAATCCTCGTTGCCGGTGTTCGAGAACACGTCCTTGCCGACCGGGCCGGGCACGAAGGTCGAGCGGTCCAGCTGGTCGGTATAGAAGTTGCGCGCGTAATTGAAGCCCGATTCTTCCAGGTTGCGGCGCAGGCCGGCCACCAGGGTCCAGGTCGGCGCGAAGTCCCAGGTCGCCTGGCCGAATACCGCCTTGTTCACGTTGTAGATATCGGTGTAGTAGTTGGTCGGGCTGGATGGCGAGTTGGCGGCGCAGACTGCCGGCGCCACGCAGAAGCCGCGAATGAAATGGCGCTCGATCTCGTTACGCGCCCACCACAGGCCGGCCACGTAGCGCAAGTTGCCGGCGTCGGGCGAGACCAGGCGCAGCTCCTGGGTCTTGGACGTGATGTCGTAGCTGCCGAACTGGAGGTTCCCGACCGAGAACCGGGTCTCGCCCGGACGGGCGATGGTCGGCACGTCGGTGAAGTCCTGGTCGCGCGAGTCGTTGGCCTTGTAGCGCTGGTAGGACGAGATCGACATCAGGGTCGCATCGTTGGGCAGCGTGTACGACAGCTTCAGGCCGGCGCCATGTGTGCGCGACGCAATCCCGGTCGGGGAATCGCGCCGCACATAGCGGTTGTTCGGGTTGGTCGGGTCGATGCCGGCCAGGACCAGCGAGGCTGGCAGCTGCGGGTTGCCGTTCATGTAGGCGGTCGAGATATCGACCGGGATCCGCTCCAGGTTGCCGGCTGCGGCCGAGCCGGTGGTGCGGTAGAAGCCGTTCACCGCCGTCACGCCGCGCGTGTTCTCCTGCTCGTTATATTGCGGCATGAAGTCGATGTCGAGGTTCTTGATCGGAGTCCAGGAGAACTTCGCCATCATGGTCTTGCCCGACGAACCGTTGACCTTCTCGCCATTGGTCAGGTTGGTGAAGTTACCCGGCATATCGCTCTTGTTGACGGCGATGCGCATGCCGAAGGTGTCGGTCATGCGGCCGCCCACCGAGGCGGCCAGGCGCCATTCCTTGTCGTCGGTGTAGTAGGCGCTGCCGCGGTAGATCACCGGTCCCGAGATCGGCTTGGTCACGATATTGATCGCGCCGGCCACCGCCGACTTGCCGAACAGCGTGCTTTGCGGTCCCTTCAAGACTTCGACCCGCGCCACGTCGGCCAGGTCGCGGAAGGCCTGGAACTGCACCGCGATCGGGATATCGTCGAGGATCACCGAGACGTCCGATTCGACGCCGATGCCCACCGAGACGGTGCCGATGCCGCGCATGAACAGCGCATTGTTGGCGGCGGTGGTGCCCGAGGCCTGGGTCAGCGAGGGCGTCAGCGCCACGATGTCCTCGATCTCGCGCACGTTATTGCGCTGCAGCTCGGCCTCGGAAATGACGGAGATCGCCATCGGCACGCTCTCCAGTTTCTCGACCCGCTTGTTGGCGGTGACGACCACCGATTGCAGCCCGGTGGCGTTCTGCTGCCCCTCCCCGAGTTCCTGGGCATGGACGGGCAAGGCCCATTGCGCAACGGCCAGCGCCACCACGGCCGCCAGCGGTTTCACCGCCATGTCGAAGCCTTCGATTTTGTTCTTGTCCAACGTAGTCTCCTCCGGTTTCCAAAAAAAGTGGCCAGGCGCGGGTAGCGATGTCGATCCCGTGCTCGGGCCGGATGCTTCAGCGTCCCGCCTGCGTGCCCTTCAGGCGCAGCAGTGCCTCGAGAAAGTAGTAGTCCGCATAGTTGAGCGGCACGTCGATCTCTTTCCCGGCCGGCTTGTGGCCGGTCGCATGCTTGAGCAGGAAGTTGCCGTTGTTGTCACCACCTTCGCCGCCGCTGGCCAGGTAGGCCGGCGACGCCAGGCTGCGCAGCTGCGCCTCGGCAAACGTGTGGTAGGCGCGCGCCTGCTCGGCGTTCGAGAAGCCCGCCAGTTCAAGCAGGCTCGATGCGACGATGGCGGCGGCCGAGCTGTCGCGCGGCGCATTCGGGATGCTGGCGTCGTCGAAGTCCCAGTACGGCACCTTGTCGGCCGGCAGGCGCGGATGGTGCATGAAGAAGGCGGCGATCTTGTGCGCCTGGGCCAGGTAATCCTCTTGTTTCGTTTCGCGGTACATCATGGTGTAGCCGTACAGCGCCCAGGCCTGGCCGCGCGCCCACGACGAGGCATCGGCATTGCCCTGCACCGTCACGCGGCTGCGGATCTTGCCCGTCTGCGGGTCGTAGTCGACCAGGTGGAAGCTGGAACCGTCGGGGCGGAAGTGGTTGCGCAGCGTGGTGTCGGCGTGGGTCACCGCGATCTCGCGGTAGCGCGGCTCGACGGCGGTGCGCGCGGCCCAGGTGAGCAGTTCCAGGTTCATCAGGTTGTCGACGATGACCGGGAAGGCCCAGGTGCTGTTCTTCCACAGGTCCCAGGACTGGATGCTGCCGACCTTGGGATTGAAGCGGGTGACCAGGGTGGTGGCGCCGGCCAGCAGCGCGTCGCGGTAGGCCGGGTCGCCCGTCAGGCGGTAGCCGTTGCCGTAGCCGGCGCCCAGCATGAAGCCGAGGTCGTGCTGGCTCTTGTCGAACTTGGCCGGCGCGGTGCGCGCCGTGTAGTCGGCGGCGGCCAGGCGCCATTTGGCGTCGCCGGTCGCTTCGTACAAGTACCACAGCGAGCCGGGGAAGAAGCCGGCGGTCCAGTCGCCAACGCCGACCAGCACCACTTCGCCCTTCTCCACGGTGCGCGGGAAGCCTGGTTTGCGCTGGACCTTGTCCAGCATGCCGCCGTATTGCGCGGCCGCGGTGTCGAAGCTGCGCTGGACCAGTTGTGAAACGGTTTCCTGCGCATTGGCACCGGCTGTGGCGCCGGCAGCGGCGCCTGCCAGCGCCAGCGCCAGCGCGGCGATGAGGCGCACGGCAGCCGTCCCCACGGATGGGTAGCGTGTCATTCCCTGTCTCCTGTTATTTTTTTGCTTGAGTAAATGCTAGTCACAAGCGAAACCAAAGTCAACAGATTTAGGAAAACGATTAACTAGATTGTTTTACGTGTGGTTTTTGGGTTAAAGCCCGTGCAGGCCGGGTCTTATCTTGCTTTTGGGAGAGGAATTTGCGGGATGAGAGAAAACGTTTTTGCTGAGTTTTGCGTCATGGCTTTCTGGAAGGCGCAGCGTCGTCTTGCGCGTCCTTCTCGTCCTTCCCGGCCTCTGGCGGCGCCGGATTGGCCGGCTCGGGCTTTGGCTGCAGCGCGCCCAGCTGCTCCATCAGCTGCGCGAAACGCTGCTGGCTCGGCTGCAGCCGGTCGACATGCTCCAGCACCTCGCGCGCTTCCACGTCCAGTTCGGGTTCGTAGCCGCGCTGCTGCATGTGCGAGATCAGGATCTGCACCGCGTTGAACAGCACCCGCACATTGTCCGGCAGCCGTTCGCGCGCCTTGCGCATCCATTTGACGGCATCGGGCAGCTTGCCGGTCTTCCACAGCACCACGCCCTGGTTCATCAGGTCCACCGCCTCCTTGCGCGCGGTGCGGATGATGAGCGCGCCTTCGTCCGGCAGGCGTGCGCGGTCGAAGATCTTTTGCACCTCGTCCTGCAGCAGGGTGTTGTCGTGGTTGTTGCGGATCACATAGGCCAGCACCTCGTTCGGCGTGCCCTTCACGCCAACCGCGAAAAGCAGGGTCGCCATCTCGATGCAGATCGCGGTGCCCGGCCGCCTGGGATCGGCCTGCAGCATCCCATCGAGCTCGTCGCCGGCGCGGCGCGCGTTCAGGTAGTCGCCGCTCTCGTGGTAGACGTGGCCCTCGGTGATCTTGGCACGCAACACCATGTGTTCGTGCTCGCTGCCGAACTCGCGCTGGACCAGCAACAGCAGCTGCAGCGCATCCTTGGTATTTCCCTTCAAGCCGCACACGCGTGCCAGGCCGAGGTAATCGTCGGGCGCCTTGCGGATCGAGTATTCGCCGATCACCAGGCATTTGCGGAAGGCCTTCTCGGCCATCGGCACATTCCCCAGGCGCAGTGCGGCCTGGCCCAGGTGGCGCTGGCGCGGCACGGAGTTGGGCGACATCTTGGCCGCGCGCTCGAGCACCGCGGCCGCTTCCTCGTGCTGGCCCATGCCCTGATATGCCTTGGCCAGCTGGTCGTAGGCGTCGATATAGTGGCGGTTCTCGGCGATCACGGTCTGGAACATCTGGCGCGCCTGCTCGAAGTCGCCATCGGCCATGCGGATCTTGCCCAGGCCCGCGCGCGCCCAGTGGTATTCGCGCTGGGCCAGCACTTTTTCATAGACTTCGCGCGCGCGCGCCGGCTGGCCGCTGCGTTCCAGCATGCGCGCCTTCATGCGCAGCAGCTCGATCTCGTGCACCCGGCTGGCGGCGATCTGGTCGTCGCACAGGCGCGCCGCGCGCAGGTAGTCCTTCTCGATGAAAGCCTGGTCGATCAGGCGGAAGATCTGCTTGCGGCGCCACACGCGGTTCAGGCGCGTGAGCAGCACGCCTTCGGTGATCGGCTTCACCAGATAGGCATCCGGCTGGTGCTCGGCCGCGCCCATCACCGATTCCACGCTCTTCTCGGCCGACACCATCACGAACACGGACGACGGCATCAGGAGCTGGCGCATGCGCGCTTCCTCGAGCACCTGCTGGCCGTTCTTGCCCTCGCCCAGGTTGTAATCGCATAGCACCACGTCGTAGCGCAGCTTGTTGAGCAGGCCCATGGCTTCGCCGCCGCTGGAGGCCTGGTCGATATTGCGCGCGCCCAGGCTGCGCAGGCTTTCGCGCAGCAGCTGGCGGATGCCGACGAAGTCGTCGACGATCAGGTAGTGCTTGCTGGCCCAGTCGATCTCTTCGAGCACCTTGGGCTTGGACAGCGCCGCCGCCGCCGGCTTGGCGTCGGGCTTGGCGGCGGGGTTCGGGGCCGGATTGGCATCCGGCTTGGGGAGGGCGGCAGGCGTGTTCATGGCAGGGTCAGGATGAAGCAGCCGCCGCCGAGCGGGCCGCCGTTCTCGAGCCGCACCGCGCCATGGCGCTCGCGGTGGCGGTGCATGCGCGCCACCTCGCCCGAGAAGTACAGCCCCAGTCCGGCGCTATTGGTCAGGAAGTTGACGCCGCTGTCGCGGCTGCCTGGCGTACCGGCCGCCAGCAGCGCGGGCGGGAATCCGGCCCCGTTGTCCTCGACCCGGATCTCGAGATCGCCGTCGACGTCGCGCGCCGACAGGCGGATGCGGTCGCGCGTGTAGTGCAGCGCATTGTTGATGGCGTGCGAGACCACGCCCACGATCAGGTCTTCGTCGACATGGGCGATCAGCTCGGGATCGACGTCGAGTTCCAGGGTGACGCCGCGCGACTCGAGCAGCACGCGCTCGAGGGCCACGACCTGCTCGACCAGCTGGCTCACCTCAAGCGGCTGGACATCGAACGGATACGCCGGCTTGCCGACCTGCTTGTACAGCGCCAGCAGCTGCATCAGGTTGTCGTTCAGGCGGCGCGTCTGGTACAGCATCTGCGCCATCTGCGCATACGCCTTCTCGGTCTCGGGCGAGGCGCCGTCGAGCAGGCGTTCCAATGTGCCCGACACGACGCTGATCGAGTTCTTCATATCGTGCGCGGTGGATGCCAGGAACAGGAACAGCTCGGGCGAATATTGTGCGTCTTCCATCCGGACAGGCCCCCTTCGGCCGAAAAAGTTGCTACTGATAAATTATACCCGCAGGCATCCGCTAGTTTCCCCGCAGATGCCCATACCGTGCGCACGTTTGCGCCAACGCAACGCTTAGTCGTCGAACCGTCAAGGGCCGATATCGGTGGCGTTCGGGTCAGGATGGCGGCTGTTACGACGCGCGCGCAGCACGAAACGGGCCGGATCGAGGGCGTCGACCAGGGCCATCTCGAGCGGCAGCGGTTCACCCTCGAGCTGGGCGGCCAGCACTTCGGCCGCCAGCGGCGCCCAGATCAGGCCGCGCGAGGCATAGCCCAGCAAGCCGTACAGGCCGGGATGGCGCGGCACGTCGCGCAGGCGCTCGGTGGCGCCAGCGGCGGCGAAGTCGGGCAGGCGGCCGACCAGCGGCAGGCGGTCCGGCGCCACGCTGCGAAAGCCCACCCGGCCCGCCAGCGGCGCGCCCTCGGCGGCCCGTGGATCGGACACCAGGCCACGCAGGCGCGCCAGGTTTTCTTCGTGGCTGGCGGCGCGCAACAAAGGGTCGGCATCGAGGTCATAGGTCGCACCGGCGCAGGTGATGCCGTTGGCCGCTGGCGTCAGGTAGGCTTCGCGGCACAGCACCAGCGGCAGTTGCGGCGCGTCTTGCGGCGCCAGGTGCGTGACCTGGCCGCGCAGCGCCTGCAGCGGCAGGCCGGCGGTCTGCGCCATGTGGCGGGCGCCGGCACCGCTGGCCAGCACCACGGTCGGCGCCTGGCCGATGACATTGCCGTTTGCAGCGCGCGCCAGCCATTCGTCGCCGAGACGCTCCAGTTGTACATCGCCGGCATCGAAGCGCCTTGTCAGAAGCTCGCCGCAGGACGCCAGCAGCGCCTCGCATACGCCGCCCGGACGCGCCCAGCCGCCTTGCGGGAACAGCCAGCCGCCGTCCGGCGCGGGCAGGCCGAGCAACGCTTCGGCGTCAGGCGGCTCGAGCCAGCGCGCGAAGTCGGGCGGGACCCTGCCCTCTTGCGCAATCGCGCGCGACACCGCCGCGTGGCCGGCATCGCGCGACAGCTGCAGCACGCCGCACTGGTCGCCGTCGAAGGCGCGGCCGATGCCGCCCAGTTGCTCCCACAGGCGCAGCGCATACAGGTAGGCGGCGCGCGCCAGGCGGGTCGGGATATTGTCGTCGCGCGAGAGCAGCGGCATGAAGATGCCGGCCAGGTTGCCCGAGGCTTCCATCGCCGCGTGCGGATGGCGTTCGATGAGCGTCACCCGCCAGCCGCGTGCGCACAGGCGCGCCGCGGCGGCGCAGCCGGCCACGCCGGCGCCCAGCACCAGCGCGCAGCGGTCAGGCTCTGGTGTCGACGGCAGGCGCGGCTTGCGGGTCGAGAAAGTCGCGCCATCGCCATCGAAGGCGAAGCCCTGGGCCGCGAGGGCGGCGCGCTGCTCGGCATCGAGTCCGCTTGACGCCAAGCGGGCGCCGAGCTTTGTCAAGCGCGCCAGCGGGCGGACGAAATGCGTGCCCTGGGCGCCGTGCAGGTAGATGAAATCGGGATGCACGTTCAGCTCGGCCAGCGCGGTCTCCAGAGGCGCCGCGACCAGGTCGAGCGTCAATCCTTCATCGGCCTGCGGGATGCGGTGAAAGCCAGGCTGCAAGCGGTCGGTGAGCGCCACCAGGTGCAGGCGCGCGGGCCGCTGCGCATCCAGGCGCCAGGCGTCGATCAGCGCCTCGACATGGCTGCCGTCGCTGTCGAAGACGGTGTAGCGCGCACGGCCGCGCCAGTGGTCCTGCACCTTCATGTCAACGGCGCCGGCTACGGCAATGGCATTCGCGGTCGTGGTCGTCCACCAGGCCGATGCCCTGCATATAGGCATAGACGATGGTCGAGCCGACGAACTTGAAGCCGCGCTTGGCCAGGTCTTTCGAAATACGGTCGGACAGCTCGGTGCGCGCCGGCCGGGCATGGTCGGGCCAGTCGTTCACGATCGGCGTGCCGTCGACGAAAGCCCACAGGTAGGCTTCGAGCGTGAGGCCCTGCTCGCGCATCGCGAGATATGCCCTGGCATTGGTAATCGCGGCGGCGACCTTCAGGCGGTTGCGCACGATGCCGGGGTTCAGCAACAGCTCGGCCTTCTTGTCGTCGTCATAGGCCGCGATCTTGTGCGCATCCCAATCGTCGAAGGCGGCGCGGTAGGTATCTCGCTTGTTCAGGATGGTTTCCCACGACAGGCCGGCTTGCGCGCCTTCGAGATTGAGCATCTCGAACAGCGTGTTCTCGTCATGGCAGGGCACGCCCCACTCGTGGTCGTGATAGGCGATGTAGCGCGGATTGGCCATATTGGCCCAGGAGCAGCGCTTGACCGTCATCGCGCCGCTCCCGGCTTGGCTGCACGCAGGCAGGCCATGACCTCATCGGTGCGGCCGTCGGCCACCAGCCCAGCCGGCGTGCGTCCATCCAGTGCGGCCTGTGGGGCCTTCATCCAGGCATCGGCGGCATCGTCGTTACCGAGGATCTTGCGGGCCTCGTGCATGACGGCGTAATAAGCCTGGGCCTTGCGCGAGTGGCCGTCGAAACGTGCCTGCAGCGCGGCGATGGCGTCGGGAGAGTGTCGTTCGGGATCGGTCATGGCGTCGGTTTTTCATTCGAGACCGCATCATACCGCGCCCCAACCGGGCGATCGAGGAAGGCCGCGCCGGCGCTGTCTTCGCCGAGCACGTCGGCCGGGTTGCGCAGCGGGCAATCGGTCAGCGAAAGACAACCGCAGCCGATGCAGGTATCGAGTTCGTCGCGCAGCCGCTGCAGCCGCGCGATGCGCTCGTCGAGTTCCGCCCGCCAGCCCGCGCCCAGCACCCGCCATTCCTTCGCGCTGATGGTACGGCCTTCGGGCAGCCCGGCCAGGTTCTCCCGGATCGTCTCGAGCGGGATCCCGGTGCGCTGCGCCACCTTGATGATGGCGATATGGCGCAGCACCTCGCGCGCATAGCGGCGCTGGTTGCCGTCGGTGCGCCAGCCCTTGATCAGGCCTTTCGATTCATAGAAATGGATGGTGGACACCGCCACGCCGCTGCGGCGCGCCACCTCGCCCACCGTAAGGGCCTTCTTTTCGGGATCGATCGTCGTCATTGCGCTTGACCTCAAGTTAAGTTGAGATTTTATACTTTTTTTCACTCCCATCACAAGCAAGGAAAAAGTATGAGCAATCGGATCGACGACATCCTCACCGGCAAGGCATCCTGGCTCGCGGCGCGCGTGTTGCTGACGATGGTGTTTGCCCTGTCGGGCGCGGCCAAGATCGTCGACTTTGGCGGCGGTATGACCGAGATGAGCCGCGCCGGCCTGGAGCCGGCCTGGCTGTTCAATATCGCGGTCGCCCTGGTCCTGCTGGCCGGGACGCTGGCGATCTGGTTCGACCGTCACCTGTGGCAGGCGACGGCGCTGCTGGGAGGCTTCCTAGTCGCGACCATTTTTGTAGTCCACCATTTCTGGAGCTTACCGGAACCTCGCGCGACGCTTTCCATGTACGTCGCGCTCGAACACATATCGCTGGTCGGCGGGCTGGCTTGTGCGGCGGTGGCGAGTGCCTGCCGAAGGACGCTGGTGCGAACGGCTGGGTGAATTCATATTCAACCGCGCTGGGATTTCGCTATCTGCTACATGCTAACCTACGCGACACGTGCCAAACAAAATCTACATTCTTAAAAAAGAGAAAGGTTCGTACCCTATCAGGGATTCGAAGCCACATCTCTCCGCCAGAATGTTTGAAATCTCGTTTGCAGGCCTTCATTACTTTACCCTATCCCCGCATTTTGGTGGGACTGGTCTTCAGTAGTCGAGCACGTCGGATAATAGTTGGCGCTTTTCTGTAGCGATTGTTTACGCCCATCAGTAACTCTGTCTGATGTGCATGACTGAACTGCTCAATCCGAGACAACACTTCTTCTAATTCTAAGCTGAAGCAGCCGCAGTGCGACCTTATGGCTATGCTGTTACCACCAGAGGACGTTAATCCATGCTGCAGCAGTATCAACGGACCATCGTAGCGATTATCACTTATGGATATCCCAAAGCGACCGAGAAACCGAACGTGGAGTCTTCCTTTCCATTCTGGACGCCTCATGTACTCTTCACGAGCCCACGAAGCCGCCTCATAGGATACGTCGCTAAGCAGTATTTCGCCTGATGGCATGCGTAGATCACACAGCTGATCACGACCAAACAGCGCATGGACGTCGAGGCCATAATGACTCGCAGCACTGGCAAGTGGCTGATCACGGCAGCACCCTTCGGCAAAACTGTCGATATTCTTTAATAGCCATTCAACAGAATGGGTTAGGAAGCGCTTGCTGTTGTCATCAGTAAAATAGATCCATGGTTCTCCTCGATTGCCTAAACCAAGATCTCCGCCGTCGTAGCGTAATGGCAAACGAAACGTCAAGCCACCATCAATCAAAAAAGCTGAGAAAACTGAGGCGCCACTATCGCACGCTTCACTTGTTTCTTCGAAGAACTTGCCTTCATGCTCCATTTTCGTGCTCCAGATTGAAATTATTAGAGTTCATCTGGATCGATCTCATCCGCGTGCACAAGTTCGGCTGGGGAGCATGTCGCAAGATCAAGATCAGTATTTCGATCTGTCCTGCCCACATAAAACGACATTTAGACACGCCCCCAGCTTTGTCCCGGTGTAGCGGCGCAGGCGCTGGGCTGGGCTGGTGTAGCATCCCGTCTTGTCAATTCGAAGGTGCAAAGGAAGTTATTCTGCTATCTGGCTCGGCTGCGCAGTTGTCTGCTGGGTTGTCGCCAATAGCAAAGGGCGTTTCGCCGGTGGTTGGTTCCTACTGAGACTGGTCTTCGGCCCTATCGCAGTTTTGGCGTAGCCATTCTCCCATCGAGAGAGCGAGACAAGAATGCGCCATCGCCAAACACCCATTTGCGGTGCGGAGACTGCCGCGAGCTCGTGCGGCGCGACGCGCGTCCGCAAGCATTGCAGCTGTAAGCTAGTGCCGCAATAGAAATAACCAAGGCCGCCGAATGCGGCCCGATCACCACGCCATACACATGCTTGGTCGGGTCGTAGCCACGTTAGTAACTAGGGACGGCATCGCTCCGGCTTTGGTGGAGGCCGATAAGTGTAAGTCAGGTCGGGATGGCCTGACCTTCCAGTCGTCGACGTTGATTGAACCAGAACCTCTCTGCGGCGTGACCAGCCTCTCTCAACATCAGGATCGCATCCCTGAGGACAAGATGGGCAAGTATTTCAGCTTAATGCCCGTGCATCTCCGCATCGATCTTGGAATGCGCCGCGGTATCGCGCATGAACCAGCACACGACCAGCGTGCAGGCGATGACGCCCGTAACATACCAGTAGAAGCCCGATTCCATATCGACCGACTTGAACCACAGCCCGACGTATTCGGCCGTCCCACCAAAGATGGACACGGCGAACGCATACGGCACGCCGACGCCGGTGGCGCGGATCGACGCCGGGAACATCTCGGCCTTTACCAGCGCATTGATCGAGGTGTAGCCCGAGACGATGAGCCAGGCGCAGGCGATCAATCCAAACGCTTCCCATGGACCGCTGGCGTGGCGGATGGCCGTCAACAGCGGCACGGTGAAGATCGTGCCGAGCAGCGCGAAGCCCACCAGCAGCGGGCGGCGGCCGATGCGGTCCGACAGCGCGCCGTACAGCGGCTGCAAGCACATGGCGAACAGCAGCGAGGCGGCCGAGACGGCCGTGGTCTGCGAGTCGGTCAGGCCGACCGACAGGCGCAGGAACTTCTGCATGTAGACGGTGTAGACGTAGAACGCCAGCGTGCCGCCCATGGTCAGGCCGACCACCAGCAGCACTTCCTTCGGGTGCTGGGCCAGCTGCTTCAGGCCACCCATCGGCTTGGCCTTCTTGCGCGCCTTCTCGAACGAATCGGTCTCGGGCATATCGTGGCGCATCATCAGCGCGATCAGGGCCAGCAAGGCGCCGCACACGAAGGGAATGCGCCAGCCCCAGGCGCGCAGCTGCTCGTCGGTGAGCAGGAAGTGCTGCAGCACCAGCAGCAGGACCAGGGCCAGCAACTGGCCGCCGATCAGCGTCACGTACTGGAAGCTGGCGTAGAAGCCGCGCCGTTTCGAGTCCGCCATCTCCGACAGGTAGGTGGCGCTGGCGCCGTATTCGCCGCCGAGGCTCAGGCCTTGCAGCAGGCGCGCCAGCAGCAGGATGCAGGGCGACAGGATGCCGGCGGTGGCATAGGTCGGGGCGCAGGCGATCAGCAGCGAGCCGGCGCACATCAGCAGCACCGAGGCCATGAGCGCGACCTTGCGGCCATGGCGGTCGCCCAGGTGGCCGAACAGGATGCCGCCAATCGGGCGCACGAAGAAGCCCAGCGCGAAGATGCCGGCGGTCGACATCATCTGCGCCGTCGGGTCCTGGGCCGGGAAGAACGAGCTCGCGAAGTACAGGGCGAACGCCGCGTAGCAGTAGAAGTCGAACCACTCGACCAGGTTGCCGGCCGAGCCGACGAAGATGGCGCGCAGGCGCGCGCCGGAAATGGGTTCGGCGGCCTGCAAAGCGGGGTCGGCCGCTTGCGGCCGTGCGCCGGCGGCCGGATTGCCGATGGTTGTCGTCATGGGGTGTCTCCTCTATCAGAGTCCCCATTGTCGGCACCGCTTGAAGGCGACACATCCGCAATGTTGGCGCGGCCTCCTCCGTAAAAATACGGAGAAGGCCGCGCGACGCCCGTGCAGCTGCTATTGTTGGCGTTTTTTGGCCAAGGACTATTCGATGCCATCCTTGTTCAAACGACATCCCTGGCGCACGTTGCCGGTCGTGGCGGTGGCGCTGGCCCTGATCTTCGCGGCCGGCCACTTCGCGGAGCAGCGCGAGCTGCAGGCCAAGATGGATGCGCTGCACCAGGCGACGGCGGCGCATGTGCTGGGCCTGCGCGGCCTGGTGGAGAAGCACGACTTCTTGCCGCATGCGGCGGCCCGCCATCCCGACGTCCAGCACCTGCTGCAGGCGCCGCGTGACGCCGACCTGCAATCGCGCGTCAACGCCTATTTCGCCGACCTGCAGACGACGACCGGCGCCGCCGCGCTGTTCCTGATCGATCGCGAAGGCCTGACCATCGCCTCCAGCAACTGGAACCTGCCGTCGAGCTTTGTCGGCGAATTTTACCGCCAGCGCCCCTACTTCGAGGATGCGGTGGAGGGCCGCCGCGGCCTGTTCTTCGGCCTGGGCCTGACTACCGGCCAGTCCGGCCTGTTCATCGCCGAACCGGTACGGTCGGGGAACGCCATCATCGGCGTCATGGTCGTCAAGATCAGCCTCGACCCATTGGAGCAGACCTGGCGCCATGGCGCCAATCCGGTGCTGCTGCGAGACAGCCGCGGCGTGGTGTTCCTGAGCGGCGTGCCCGAGTGGCTGTTCCAGAGCATCGCACCGGTCTCCACGAACGACGCCGCCTGGATCGCCGACCACGGCCAGTACGGGGCCCGCCGCCGCTTCGACGTCCTGCCCTGGACGATCCGGGTACGCGACGACGTGCCCGGCTTCGTCCTCAGGACCAGCATCGATGGGCGAACGCGCGACTACCTCGCGCTGGATACGCCGCTTCCCGGCCTGGGCTGGACCCTGACGGTCGCGGAGGACATGCGCGAGGTACGCGAAGCGAGGCGCCTCGCGCTGGCCCTGGGCACGCTGGCAGTCGCCCTGCTGCTGCTCGGCGTGCTGTACTGGCGGCTGCGAGAGCGGCGCTACGCCGAACAGCAGTCGGCCCGGCTCGAACTCGAACACCGGGTCGAGGAGCGCACCCGCGACCTCCAGCAGGCGCACGCCTTCCGCAAGGCGATGGAAGATTCCCTGCTGGTGGGCATGCGCGCGCGCGACCCGGAAGGCAAGATCATCTATGTGAATCCGGCCTTCTGCGCGATGATCGGCTACAGCCCGGACGAATTGCTCGGCTGCCGTCCACCCTACCCCTACTGGCACCCGGACGACCTGGAAAAACAGGCGAAGGACAGCGACGACGCCCTGAACGGACGCGCCGCCCCGCACGGCTTCGAATCACGCATCCGCCACAAGGACGGGCATGACGTGCTCACCATGGTGTACACCGCGCCCCTCATCGACGCCGATGGCGTGCACCGCGGTTGGATGAGTTCGATCGTGGACATCACCGCCCAAAAGCAGGCCGAGGCCCGGCAGCGCGACCAGGAATTGCGCCTGCAGCGCAGCGCGCGCCTGGCCAGCGCCGGCGAGATGGCCTCGACCCTGGCGCACGAACTGAATCAACCCCTGATGGCGCTATCCAATTTTGCGCTCGCCTCGCGCGCCCTCGCCGCCCGCGGCGAAGCGGCCATGCTGACCGGCGCACTGGATGACATCGTCGAGCAATCGCGGCGCGCCAGCGAGATCGTCAAGCGGGTGCGCGCGATGATCAACCCGCAGCGCGCCGACTATGCGACCCTCGCCCTCGGTCCCGTGATCGACCACGTCGAAGCGCTGCTCAAGCCCGAGCTGAACGGCCAGGGAGTGCTGCTGCGCCTGATGCTGGACGACCCTGCCGTGAAGGTGCGCGGCGACAGGGTGTTGCTCGAGCAGGTGCTGGTCAACCTCATTCACAACGCGGCGCAGGCGATGCTGGACCAGCCGCGCCATCGCCGCCGCATCGTGCTGGCCACGTGCCGGGTCGCGCACGGCGTGCGGATTGCCGTCGGCGACCAGGGTCCGGGGATCCCGCCGGAGCAGCTCGAACAGATCTTCGCCCCCTTCTTTACCACCAAGCCCGACGGCCTTGGCCTGGGGCTGAACATCTGCCGCACCATCGTCGAAGCCCATGGCGGCGCGATGACGGTCGCGAACGACGCCGATGGCGGCGCCACTTTCTCATTCATCCTGCCCATCGTCCAATGAAAGATGCACCACTGACCCTGTACGTCGTCGACGACGACGAAGCCCTGCGCCGCTCCCTGCTGCTCCTGCTGTTCTCGCAAGGACTGGCGGTGCAGGCATTCGATTCCGGCGAAGCCTTCCTCGAGGCGGTCGACCCGAGCCAGCCGGGTTGCGTGATCCTCGACCTGCGCATGGGCGGCATGAGCGGCCTGGCCGTGTTCGAGCGCCTGCGGGCGGCGCACAGCCCGCTCGTGACGGTCTTCCTGTCCGGGCATGGCGACATCCCGATGGCCCTCGAGGCCGTACGCAGCGGCGCCTGGGATTGGGTGGCCAAGCCGGACACCCAGCAACTGCTGGACAAGCTGCCGGCCGCGATTACGGAAGCGCGAGCGCGCGGCCACGCGGGCCGGCTATGGGAAGAATTGACGCCTCGCGAGCGCGAAGTCGCCCGCCTGGTCGGCCTGGGTCAGCCGAACAAGGAGATCGCCCGGGTGCTGGTGCCGCCCTGCGGCCCGCGTTCGGTCGAGACGCACCGCGCCAATATCTTCCACAAGCTGCAATGCGCCAACGACAACGAGCTGGGAAGGTGGCTGGCGGCTTACCCGTGGCTGCGATAAAGTGTGATCGGACCGACGGCTGCAGCAAGATCGATCGTCGGCGATCGGTTTGCCAACATCAGTGATGAACCAGTAAGGATGACCTCGAATGAACGAACCGCTTCTCGACAGGCACAGGGAACTATTCCCACACTTTGCCGACGAGATTGATGCTTTCTATCGCCAGCAGTTTAGATACAAGAAAAGCTGTGCAGACGCTCGTTTTCCCACCGTTGGCATCAGACGTGCGGCAATCGACCTTTATTTGCGCTTCGAGCAATCGGAAGTGGCAATCGGTCATACCGTTGTCATTGCCAGAATCGGGTTCAGGCACCAACGCCAGGGGCATGGAACCCGGCTGCTTGCAAAACTGGTGGCGATGTCGGAGGACTACGGCATCCGCTCGATCGGCGTCGAACAGACAGGCCCAGACCCCAGCATTCAGAATTTCGTCCGCAAGTTCGGCTTTAACAATCACGTTGACCAGCAGAACTGGATCCTCCCGGTGGATTCGCTCAAGGAACGCTTGCAGCAAGTATCCTGAAACAACACCGCGTCGCAATTCGAAGGAGACTCACTAGATGTACTGCCCTACCCGCTTCGCGCAATCCGACGCGCGCCTGCTGCACGCCCTGATCGCCGACCATCCGCTGGCCATGCTGGTCACGCAGAATGAAGGGGCGCCCGATGCCGACCACCTGCCCTTCGTGCTGCTGCCTGGCGAAGGCGTGCTGCGCGCCCATGTGGCGCGCGGCAATCCGGTGTGGCGGCGCGCCGGGCAGCAGGTGCTGGCAGTGTTTCGCGGGCCGTCCGGCTACGCAACGCCGGACCGGGTCGAGAAGGCCGAGAACGGCGGCAGGGTGGTTCCGACCTGGACCTACAACGTCGTGCATGTGCACGGCCGGCTGCGCACGATCGACGATCCGGCCTGGTTGCGCGCACTGGTCGAGCGCCAGACCGATCATCAGGAAGCGGCGCAGCCAGACCCCTGGTCGGTCGACGACGCGCCGCTTGAATACACCAGCAAGCTACTGGCGGCGATCGTCGGCATCGAGATCGCGATCGAGCGCATCGAGGGGAAGTGGAAGACCGAGCCGCCGCCGCGCGTGGCGGCGGCCCAGCGCGCTTGAGCAAGCGCGCTTCAGCCCTGGCAAGGATTGCCAGGGGCATGGACAAGCGGTTTAGTGGCTGGAACCGGTATGGCCCGCGGCGCCCGAGCTGCCGCTGCTGCCCGACTTGCCCTTCGCCAGTTGCTCTGCGTGCTTCAGGTGTTCCTGGACAACAGGGATCATCTTGTCGACCTGGCCCTTGACGTCCGGATCCTTGGCGCCTTTCGAGGCCGCCTGCAGCTTGGTCAGGGTTTCCTTGTGCGCACCGACGCCGCCCTGCTTGACATAGGCCTTGTCGAAGGCGTCGCCGCTCGCTTTCTCGAGCTGGGTCGACATGGCTTTATGCTTGGCGTCGAGTTCGGTCGGCAGGGTCACGCCCTTCGACTGGGCCAGGGTCTGCACCTCGGTCAGCGCCTTGCCGTGGTCGTCGACCATCTTGCTGGCGAAGGCCTTCACGTCGGCGTTCTGGCTCTTGCTTTGCGCCAGCTTGCCCATTTCGACCTCGGCCATGTTCGACATCGCCATGTCGGTAATGGCCTTGCGGTCGGCGCTGGTCAGCTTGGCGGCGCCGCTGGCGGTGGCGGCCGTGGCGCTGCTGCCCGACTGCTGGCCGGCCTGGCTGGATGCGCCGGTCTGCGCCTGCGCGCCGACGGCGCCGAACATCGCGGCGGCGATCGATACCGCCATCAGGCGCTTGAGGATGGGTTGTGTTTGCATTTGGCTCTCCGTTGAAATAGTTGGATGAGCCGAGTGTAGTCTTGCTTGTTCAAGACTAGCGCGCGTTAGCCGACAAGCAATTTCAAGCAAAAAAACCAGCCCGATCGGGCTGGCTTGCGCGGCAAGATACCGGCGATCAACGGAAGCTGAGCGCCGCCGTCAGGTCGCCCGGCCCGCGTGCGCCGCGCGCCGCGAAAGCGGCGTTGCGGCTGGCCAGGCCCTCGAGCAGCGGCAGGCCGTGCAGGCGCGTGATGAAGCGCAGGATCGAGGTCGTGTCGTAGAAATTGTGGTCGACCGCGCCGCGCTTGGCGTGCGGCGACACCACGATCGCCGGGATGCGCGAGCCCGGGCCCCAGCGGTCGCCTTGCGGCGGCGCCACGTGGTCCCACCAGCCGCCGTTCTCGTCAAACGTGATCACCACCACCATGTCCTTCCACTGCGGCGATTTTTTCAGGTGCTCGATGATATTGGCCACGTGGGCGTCGCCCGACTCGATGTCCGAATAGCCGGCGTGCAGGTTCAGGTTGCCCTGCGGCTTGTAGAAGGCCACCGCAGGCAGCTTGCCCGCAACCGCGTCGGCGATGAATTTGTTGGAGATCGGGCTGTCGCCCAGGCCGCCGTCGCGCAGGTGTTCCGCGCGCTCTTTGGTTCCCGGCGCGAATTGCTTGAAGTAATTGAACGGCTGGTGGTGGTACTGGAAATTCGGCCGCTCGCCGGCGCCGCGGCCGTCGAGCGCCGCCTGCATGCCGCCGCCATACCAGGCCCAGCTCACGCCCTTCTTCGACAGCAGATCTCCGATCGTGTCGTAGGTTTGCGGTGGCAAGGTGGAGGCGTCGGCCGGATCGGCATGCAGCGGGTCGCCGTCGAAGGCCGGACGCACCCAGCTCGGCTGGTACGGCGGCGCCATCGTGTTGACGGCGTAGCCGTCCGGCGTCATCGCGCCGTTGCGCACGAACTTCGGTTTGCCTTCCAGCGCCGATGCCGGCGAATCGGGCGCCAGCGCCAGGCGCACGCCCTGCGGGCCGTCTTCCAGCACCGCGATCTTGTTCTTCGCCGCGGTCTCGGCCGCGTTGAAGTACTCGGGCACGCGGCCGCTGACCAGGAACTGGTGGTTCAGGTAAGAGCCGCCGAAGGCCGCCATGAAGAAGTTGTCGCACAGGGTGAACTCGCGCGCGATCTGGACCAGGCCCAGGTTCTTCGACGTTTCGCCGTAATAGCCCATCACCATGCCGCCGGCATCGGACCAGGCGGCGAAGCAGTCGTTCTTGCCGCCGTTGATCTGCATCTGGTTGTGATAGAACTGGTGCACCAGGTCGCGCGTGATGATGCCTTCGGGCAGCGGCTTGCCTTCGGCATCGACCAGCTTGTAGGGCGCATTCGGCAGGTCGGCCGACTGGGCTTCGGTGGTGATGTAATCCTTGCCGCCGATGTTCTGGCGGCCCGGCACCACGCCGCCCCAGGTCTTGGGCAGCGTCGACAGGAGCGAGCCGTCGCGGTCGCGCTGCTGGACGCTTGCCGCCGGCACGCTCGCCAGCGGCACGGCCAGGCCGGGGAAGTCGGAGAAGAGGTTGTTGAAGCTGCGGTTTTCCAGGTAGATCACGACCACGTTCTTGACGTGGGCGCGCAGCTTGGCGTCGAGCGAACCCCTGGCGACCGGCCTGGCCGGTGCTGCGTTCGTCACGCCCGGCAGGGTGGCGGCGGCGCCGACCGCGGCGGCGGCCTGGAAAACACGCCTGCGCGCGGGATTGTCAGGCTGGGTGGACGCCTCGGGTCCGTGATCTTGCTCTTGCACGTGTCGCTCCTCTTGCTGTCGGCCATGGCGGCCACAAAGGAAGTATTATCCACGCGATTTACAAATGGAAACAATCAGAAACAAATAAAGTGTGGTTCGTCAAAGAGACGTCATATTTTGACGGCACAATGCAAGTGCTCCTTGGGAAGGGCACTCGGCGGTGCAAACCGCCCTACCGGCGCCGGCGGTCGGGAAACATACCGGCACCAATTCCTCCAATGCAGGCCCATTCGTGGGCCTGCATTTTTTTTCTCAGCCGTATTTCTCAGCCGTAGAGCGGGATCAGGATGTCGTAGGCATTGTCGGGCCGCGCATCTTCGTCCACCGTTGGCGTGTAGCGGCGGTCGTAGCGCTCGAGGCGGATGCCGTCCTGGTCTTCTTCCATGCCCAGTTGTTCCATGGTGGCGATGCCGGTCACGGTGCTTGCCTGCGCATGCACCATCGGGCCGCGGTGGGTCATCAGGGCGTAGCGGCGCGGCGGGATGCGGATGCCGATCATGCCGGGCGGTAGATTGTTGAGATCGGCGACTTCGACGGCGATGCACTCCAGCTTGACGCCGCCATACTGCGGCATGCGCACGCCATAGTGCAGGCCATCGGTTGCGCCCAGTTCGGATTCGCGGGCGAGGAAGGATTTCCAGATCTCTGGCAACTCCGTTTCCAGAACCGAGGCGGGCCCTGCGACAGGCAGCCCGACGAGCTTCATTTCAGGTAGTGTAACGGTTGAGATGTGCATGATAGTGGCTTGCTGATAGACGAAAAGATTATAGCCTTATCGCTTCGACAATATTAGCGTCCACGCAATCGTGCGGATCGATTTCTCGTGTCAAAAGGAGAACAATGTTGCCTACTTCACTCAAAGCCCTGCTCAAGGAACTCGAAACCTTCGGCATCAGTCATGACGCGGCGCCCGACAACCGCGCGCGCCGCCTGCTCAACATCACCCACGACACCGGCGAATTCCTGGCCGTGCTGGTGCGCGCCATGGGCGCCCGTCGCGTCCTCGAGATCGGCACCTCGAACGGCTACTCGACCTTGTGGCTGGCCGAGGCCGCGCAAGGCATCAACGGCAGCGTCACGACGGTCGAGCTGTCGGCGGCCAAGGTCGCCATGGCACGCGAGAACTTCGTGCGCGCCGGCCTGCAGGACCGCATCGTGCAGGTCGAGGGCCAGGCTGGCGACTTTTTGGCAAGCAGCGCCGACGAATCCTTCGACCTGGTCTTCCTCGATTCCGAGCGCGCCGCCTACGTGGGCTGGTTGCCGCAGATCGAGCGCATCCTGCGTCCCGGCGGGCTGGTGGTGGTCGACAACGCCACCTCGCACGCCCAGGAACTGGCTCCCTTCATGCAGGCGTTGCGCTGCGCGTCCAGCTGGAGCACCAGCCTGGTCCCGGTGGGCAAGGGCGAATTCCTGGCCACCAAGCATTAATCCGCCCCGCCATCCCGGCGCCCGTGCAGTTCAGGCACGGTTTTATGCAGTCCATCGCACGGGACGCGCGGGGCAAGGACGCGCTCCCTAGAATGGACTCATCAACTTACCGGAGACCACCATGAAACGCGCAGCCATCGCCGCCCTTCTCGCCCTTGCTTCCCTGTCGACCCAGGCCGCCGACCAGGTGCGCAACGTGACGCCGTTCAAGACCATCGATGCGCGCGGCCCGGTCAGCCTGGTGGTCGAGGTCGGCAAGGCCCATTCGGTGCGGGTAGAAGGCAGCCAGAAATTCATCGACCGCGTCACGACCGAAGTGGTGCGCGGCGAGCTGCGCCTGAACTTTGAAGACGAGCGCAGGGGCAACGTCAATATCAAGGATGGCGAGCGGGTCATCGTCACCATGCCCGAACTGGCGAGCTTCCGTGGCGAAGGCGCCGGCCTGATGATCCTGAATAATATTCGCGGCGACCAGTTGGACGTGAACTACCGCGGCGCCGGCAGCCTGCAGATGAATGGCCGCGTCGGCCACCTGCGCCTGAACGCCGAGGGCGTGGGCGAGGTCCTCGCCAAGGACCTGGTGGCGCAAGATGCCGATGTGACCTTCCGCGGCATCGGCGAAGTGTCGGTGCATGCGAAGAACCGGCTCAATGCCAGCGTGCAGGGCCTGGGCAACCTGACGTATTACGGCAAGCCGCAGTCGGTCAGCCGTTCGGTGTCGGGCATCGGTAATGTGACCGCGGCCAAATAACGCAGCCCGCCCCGTTGCGGCGCCGCGCGGGGTTCAACCGTTGACGAGGTCGAGCAGCACCTGCGCATGGCAAGGCCCGTCGAGTCGGCACCAGCAGGCCAGGTGATGCCCGCGCAATATGCTTTGCGCCTCGTGCGCCAACTGGCGGCCGGCGGGATCGTCGTGCAGCCAGCGGCGGTAGGCCGCCACCGCGGCATCCACCGTCGGCATCGCCACGTAGCGGCCAACCGCCGTCCCCGGCGCCACCTCGGGCAGCACCGAGAACGGATTGCCCCAGCGCCCGGGACGCGCCACCGAGATCGTGTTCGGCGGCATGCGCCACCCCTTTTTGCGACTCAATTGCACGCGCTGCGGCGTCATCGGCGACCTCCATGGCTGATTTGCGCCGGCTCATCCGGCGCAAGCCATCATACCGTGGCCAGCCTGTCGTGCATCGACTGCGCGCCAGCGCTGCCGCAAGTGAAAGCAAGGAACTCCATCAGGCGCTGCAAGGTCTCCAGGCGCGCGGCATAGATCACGTAGCGGCCCTGCTGGCGCGGCGATACCAGGCCGGCATGGGTGAGTTCCTTCAGATGGAAAGACAGCGACGAGGCCGGCATTTCCAGCGCGGCGGCGATATTGCTGGCGGACTGGCCCTGGGGGCCGGCCTGCACCAGCAGGCGGAAGGCGGCGAAGCGCGATTCCTGGGCGAGCGCGGCAAGCGCGGCGATGGCGAGATTGGTTTGCATGCGGACAGTACTCATTTCGATTCAAGGACCAGCGCACAGGCGCTGGAAGCCACGGTTCGAATACTGTCGAATTACTTTGACAGGGTGATGACAAACGCGCGCCGGCGCCAACAAAGCCGCCGGCGCGCGTCCTTCGTCAGGCGCGCTTGCGCGGCGCGTCCGCGGCCGGCGCCTGCAGCGGCAGCAGGGGCGGATTCTTCTGGCGCGCAGCGTCGTCCATCAACTCATACCACATCGCGTTCAGCACGCCGAAGGCCGCTGCCAGCGGCAATCCCAACAACCAGGCGAAATACCACATGATGATGTCCTTTCTGTGTTCGGTTAGTAGGCGTGGCCCTTGCCATCGCGGATCTCGGCCGGGTTCACCTTGCCCCACAAGACCTTGTAGACCCAGCTGGTATAGAGAACGATGAGCGGCAGGAAGATGCTGGCGCAGACCAGCATGACGAACAGGGTCAGGTGGCTCGACGACGAATCCCACGCCGTCAGGCTGGCCTGCGGCTGGATCGACGACGGCAGGATGAACGGGAACATCGAGGCGCCCACGCTGAGCACGATGCCGGCCACCGACAAGCTCGAGGCCAGCATCGCCACGCCTTCCTTGCGCCTGGCCAGCGCCAGCCAGGCCAGCAGCGCGCCGGCGATGCCGGCGCCTGGCGCCAGCTGGGTCCAGGGATGGGCGGCGTAATTGGCGAACCAGGTGCCGGCCACGCCCGACTGCACGGTCTTGAACAGCGGATTCGACGGACCGGTCGTCACCAGCGCGCTCGTGATGCGGTAGCCGTCGACCACATTCCACAGCAGCACGCCCGCCACCGCATACAGCACCACGGTGGCGAGCGCAGCGCGGATGCCCCATATGCGCGCGCGGCTGGCCACCAGGCCGTCGGTCTTGAGCACCAGCCAGGCCGCGCCGTGCATCACCAGCATCGCCACCGACACCAGGCCGCACAGCAGCGCGAACGGGTTGAGCAGGCCCAGGAAGCCGCCTTCGTAATAGATCTGCATATCGGGCGCGATGCGGAACGGCACGCCCTGCAGCACATTGCCCATGGCGACGCCGAAGATCAGCGCCGGCACGAAGCCGCCGATGAACAGGGCCGCGTCCCATACCGCGCGCCACCGTGTGCTGTCACGCTTGCTGCGGTACTTGAAGGCGACCGGACGCAGGATCAGCGCCAGCAGGGCGGCCGCCATGGCGAGGTAGAAGCCCGAGAACGCTACCGCATACAGCTGCGGCCAGGCGGCGAAGATGGCGCCGGCGCCCAGCACCAGCCAGACCTGGTTGCCTTCCCACACCGGGCCGACGGTGTTGATGACCACCCGCCGTTCAAGGTCGGTCTTGGCCACGAAAGGCAGCAGGGTGCCGGTGCCGAGGTCGAAACCGTCGGTCACGGCAAACGCCACCAGCAGGACGCCCAGCAGCGCCCACCAGATGACACGCAGGGTGTCGTAGTCGAGAAGCATATGAAGAACCATGTTGTTACTCCGCAGGGATCATTGGCGCAGTGCGCATTGCCGGCGTGGCGCCGGCCAGGGGGCTGTGGGCGCCGGGGGCGAGTTCGAGTTCCTTCTCGGGCCCCTTGCGGATCGCTCCCAGCATCAGCTTCATCTCGACCACGATCAGGATCGAGTACAGCACCACGAAGCCGATCAGGGTGGCCAGCACGGTCTGGACGCCCACGTTCGACACCGCCAGCGCGGTCGGCAGCACGCCTTCGACGGCCCACGGCTGGCGCCCCAATTCAGCCACGATCCATCCCGCTTCGGCCGCGACCCATGGCAGCGGGATCGACCACACGGCCACCTTCAAGAGCCACGGATAGGCATCCAGGCGGCGCCGCGCCGACAGCCAGAAGAAGACGGCGGTGAGCACGATGAAATACATGCCGAGTCCGACCATGATGCGGAACGACCAGAACAGCGGGGCCACTTGCGGCACGGTGTCGTTGGCGGCTTGCCTGATCTGGGCCTCGGTGGCCTGGCGCGGATCGTCGACGTAGCGCTTGAGCAGCAGCGCATAGCCCAGCACCTTGCCGTGTTCTTCGAACTTCGCCTGCAACTCTGCCGGCACCGGCCCCTTGCCGCCCAGCGCGCGGATCTGCTCCAGCGCGTCATAGGCCAGGATGCCCTGGCGTACGCGCACCTCGGCCAGCTTGACCAGGTCGTTGATGCCCGGGATCTCGGTCGAGAGCGAGCGGGTGCCGATCAGGCCCATGACCCAGGGGATGTGGACGGCGTAATGGGTCTCGCGCGCCTCCTGGTCGGGAAAGCCCACCGCGGTGAAGGCGGCCGGCGCCGGCTGGGTGTCCCACATGGCTTCGACCGCGGCCAGCTTCATGCGCTGGTGCTCGGTGGCCAGGTAGCCGCTTTCGTCGCCCAGGACCACCACCGACAGCGAGGCGGCCAGGCCGAACGAGGCGGCCACCGTCATCGAGCGCTTGGCCAGCTCGGCATGGCGCCCCTTGAGCAGGTACCAGGCCGAGACGCCGAGCACGAACAGTGCGGCGATCACATAGCCGGCCGACACCGTGTGCACGAACTTGGCCTGGGCCACCGGATTGGCCAGCACGGCGCCGAAGTCGGTCACTTCCATGCGCATGGTCTGCGGATTGAGGGCGGCGCCGACCGGGTTCTGCATCCAGCCGTTGGCGATCAGGATCCACAGCGCCGAGAAATTGGTGCCGAGGGCGGTCAGCCAGGTCACCATCAGGTGCTGGCGCTTCGACAGCCTGTCCCAGCCGAAGAAGAACAGGCCGACGAACGTCGCTTCGAGGAAGAACGCCATCAGGCCTTCGATGGCCAGCGGCGCGCCGAACACGTCGCCGACGTAATGGCTGTAGTAGCTCCAGTTCATCCCGAACTGGAACTCCATCACCAGGCCGGTCGAGACCCCGATGGCGAAGTTAATACCGAACAGCACACCCCAGAACTTGGTCATCTGGCGCCAGATCGGGCGGCCGGTCATCACGTACACGGTTTCCATGATGGCGATGACCATCGACAGCCCCAGTGTCAGGGGAACGAACAGGAAGTGATACAGCACCGTCAAGGCAAACTGCAGTCGGGAGAGCCCGACGACGTCGAGATCCATGGTGAATCCTTTCTTCTAAGTGTGAATCGATGGTTGTGTTCTAGTCGTGGCGAAGCGCATCGAGCGCCGCGTCGAATCCTCGTGTCCCGCGCCGGTGGTCGGCGACCAGCCGCCCCGCCCGCATCACGAGCAGACGCTCGGCCAATGCAGCCTCGCGCCGCAGGTGGGTAGCCAGTAGCACCGTGCGGCCGCTGGCATGCTGCGCCAGGCGCGCCAGCACGTCGGCGGCGGTGGCGGCGTCGAGCGCCTCGGTCGGTTCGTCCAGCAGCCAGAAATCGGCCCGGAGCAGCAGCAGGCGCGCCAGCGCCAGGCGGCGCGACTGCCCGCCCGACAGGCCCAGGCCGCCCTCGCCCAGCGGCGTGTCGAGCCCGCGCGACAGTTGGCGTACGTCGACCTCGAGGCCGGCGGCGCGCAGCGCGTCCCACAGCTGTTCGTCGCTCGCCTGCGGATCGGCCAGGCGCAGGTTGTCGCGCAGGCTGTCCTGGAACAATTCGGTGCGCTGGGTCAGCCAGGTGGCGGGCAGCGCCCTCACCTGCCCGGCATGGGGCGCCAGCTCGCCGGCAACGAGCCCGAGCAGGGTCGACTTGCCGGCGCCACTGCTGCCGACGACCGCGACCCGCTCGCCGCGCGCGATGCGCAGGCTGACGTCGTGCAGCGCCGCGCCTTCGCGGCCCGGGTGGACCACGCCGGCGTCGCACAGCAGCAGCGCCTCGCCGTCCCCCGGCGTGCCGATCACGATGCCGTCATCGGCTTCGCGCTTCAGGCGTGGCCCCACGCGGCGCGCCGCCAGCCAGCTGCGGCCGGCCTCGATGGCGCCGCGGCGCATCGCGGCGAACGGCTCCAGCGCGGCCAGGGCGATGAGCAGCGCCAGCGCGGCGGCCGGCGCGCCCAATCCACGATGCTGGGCCAGCGCGCCCACCGCCAGCAGGGTCGCCGCCACGGTCAGGTGGCCGCCGACCGCATAGGTCCAGCCGGCGCCGGTCTCGAGCCGGTGCAGTGCATCGTCGGCGCGAGAGAGCGTGTCGTCGGTACGGGCCAGGCGTGCGCACTGGGCCGGCAGGCGGCCGGCCATCGCCAGGTCGGTCTGGCCGGCGACCAGGTCGATGGCCTGGGCCCGCAGCCGCTCCAGCGCGCGGGCGCGGCGCAGCGCCAGCGGACGGGCAAGGCGGGCCACGACAGCCGCCGTACCCCAGCCGAAGGCCAGCAGCCAGACGAAGATCGCCAGTCCGAGCCGCCAGTCGAGATTGGCCAGCACCACGCCGGCCAGCAGTGCAGCACCCAGGGCCGCGATGGCCGGCACGACCAGGCGCAGGTAGATCGATTCGAGCGCGTCGATGTCGCCGGTCAGGCGGAACAGCAGGCGCGACGGACGGCGCAGCAGGGCGCGCGCCGCCTGCGGGCCGGCCCAGCCGCGAAACAGCCGTTCGCGCAGCGCGGCCAGCACGCCCAGGGTGGCGTCGTGGGTCACCATGCGCTCGGCGTAGCGGCCGAAGGTGCGGCCCAGGGCCAGCAGGCGGATCGCCGCGCTGGGCACGAAGACGTTGAACATGGCGCCGGCCAGGCCTGCCAGCGCGGTAGCGGTGATGAACCAGCCCGAGGTGCCCAGCAGCGCCATCCCGGCCAGCACCACCAGGGTGGAAAGGAAGGCGCCGAGCGCCATGCGCCGTCCGCCGGTCCTGGCGAACAGGACGAGCACCTGTTCCAGGTCGTCGGTGGATTTCATGCCGCCCTCCGTTTGGTCAAGGGATCGCCGATGCGCACCACGCGTTGCATGCGCGCGGCCAGGGCCAGGTCGTGGGTGGCGACGATCAGGGTGCGGCCCTGCGCCAATGTCACCAGGGCGTCGATCACGCCCGCCGCGGTGTCGCGGTCGAGGTGGGCCGTGGGTTCGTCGGCCAGCAACAGGCCGGCGTGCGGCGCGCACACGGCGCGCGCCAGCGCCAGGCGCACCAGTTCGCCGCCCGAGAGGCCGAGACCGCCCTCGCCCAGGCGGTCGCCCGGCGTCGCATGGCCCACGTGTCCCAGCCCGGCGCGATGCATGGCCACGCCGACCGCCTCGCTATCGATGCCGTCGCGCTCGAGCGATACGTTGCCGCGCACCGAGCCCGAAAATACGTGCGGCTTCTGGCCGATCCAGGCCATGCGCGCGCGCAGTTCGGCGGCCGCGCGTTCATCCTGCGGCACGCCGCCGATGCGCACCGCGCCGCCATTCGCCGGGGCCAGGCCGGCGATGACCGACAGCAGCGTGGTCTTGCCGCTGCCGCTGGGGCCGACCAGGGCCACGTGTTCGCCGGCGCCGACATACAGATCCTCGCCATCGAACAGCGGCGCTTCGCCGGGATGCCGGAACACCAGTCCCTCGACCTCGACCGACGGCGCGCCAGGTGCGCGACCGGCGCGCAGCTGCTGCCGTTGCGGCGCCAGCGCGCCGGGCAGCGCAAGGCCGGCGTGGCGGAGCTGTTCCAGTTCTTCCAGCGCCGCCTCGCCCGAGGCCTTGTCGTGCCATACAGCCGCCAGTTCGCGCAGCGGCTCGAAGAAGGCGGGCGCCAGCAGCAGGATGAACAAGCCTTCGGCCAGGCTCAAACGCACGCCCCAGCTGCCCGGCCCGATCTCGCCCAGCAGATGAAAGCCCACGTAGACGGCGACCAGCGCCACGCCCAGCGCCGAGAACAGTTCCAGCGCGGTGGACGACAGGAAGGCGATGCGCAGCACGCGCATGGTGCTGGCGCGCACGCTTTCGGCAGTGGCGCGCACGCGCTGCGCGGTGGCGTCCACGGCGCCCAGCGCGCGCAGGGTCGACAGGCCGCGCAGGCGGTCGAGCAGGAAGCCGCTCATGCCGCCGATCACCTGCAGCTGCGCTTCGCTGGCAGCCTTGGCGCGCCAGCCGATGACGGCCATGAAGACCGGGATCAGCGGCGCGGCCACCACCAGGATCAGGGCGGCGGTCCACGAGTAATAGAAGACTGCCAGCGCAATCGCGGGCGGCACCAGCATCGTGCGCATGCGCGCCGGCTGGTAGCGCACCAGCCAGGGCAGCACGGCCTCGGCCTGCTCGGCCAGCGCGCTGGCGGCGCGGCCGCTGGCCAGGCGCTCGGGGTCCAGCGGCGAGCGCGCTGCCAGGGCCTGCGCCGCCTGTGCGCGCAAGGTGGCGAGATGCCGGCGCGACGCCGCGAACAGGCGGCGTGCACCCCAGGCTTCGCTGCCGGCGCGCAGCAGGCCCAGCGCCAGGAAGGCGCCGGCTGGCGCCAGCATGTCCTGCAGGCCGGCGCCATGGGCAAGCCGCTGCACGGCATGGGCCAGCAGGGCTGCCTGTGGGATCCACAGCAGTGCCGCCGCGCTCATCACCAGGGTGGCGCTGCGGGTAGTACGGGCGTGCGTGGCCGGGCCACGGCCTTGACGGCGAAGCATGGTGTTTCTCCAGACGGAAGATGGGTGCGGCGCTCGGCCGCGCTGTTGCCGGGGTCAGGCCGGCAGTGGCGGGGCCCGGCTGCGGTGGGCGGCGCGGATGGCCGCTGCGGGGGGCAAGGCCGGCCCGTGGAGACGCAGGATGCGCTCGACCGGGGCGGCCAGCAGCATCAGGGTTCCCGGTGGGTGGGCGACCACGGCCAGGTCGTATTGCGCGACGCAGGCCGGGCAGTGCATGCCGGGATGGACAGCCTTGTCCTTGCCGGCGTCGTCATCCAGGCCGCCAAGGTCGAGCGCTACCAGCCTGGTGCCGGCCGACATGCAGATGTCGATCCAGGTCTTGCCCTGGTGCGCCGGATTTGACGCAAACGTCGACGCAATAGTCGGTGCAAGCATGCCCCACAGGATCGCCAGGGCGGCGAGCCAGAGGATGATGGAGCGGTTGCGTTGCGAGTTCATGGTGTTCAGTCCAGCGGTGAAGCCGATTCCTTGCTTGCCCTGCGAAGTGCGCGGTGTTGGTCGCAAACTTCAAAACATTTTGAATTTTCAGAAAACATTGAAATTATGCACCGAAACTTCAAGTTTGTCTCGATAGGAGAGTGACTTTGTCGGAAATTGCTCATGTATTAACAATCGCTTGCACCGCAATGGGGAGGCGGTCCGTGTGCTTAAGCTAAGGGCGTGGGATAATCCCTCTTTCAAAAGCATCGAAAAGTTCTCAATCATGACGCCACTCGTCCAAACATTTGTCAGTCACTTCGGTGAGATGGGCAGCCGCTGGGGCATCAACCGCACAGTGGGGCAGATCTATGCGCTGCTCTTCGTGACCGAAGAACAGCTGCATGCCGACGATATCGGCGAAAAGCTCGGCATCTCGCGCTCCAACGTCAGCATCGGGCTCAAGGAATTGCAGTCCTGGGGGCTGGTGCGCCTGTCGCGCATCCCCGGCGACCGGCGCGAGTACTTCACCTCGCTCGGCGACGTGTGGGAAATCTTCCGCGTGGTCGCGGCCGAACGGCGCCGGCGCGAAGTCGCCCCGACCCTGTCGGTGCTGCGCGAATCGCTGATGGCCAACGCCAGGACGCCCGAAGACCAGTTCGCGCAAGAGCGCATGCGCGAGATGCACGAGCTGGTCGACCTGGCCAATAACTGGTTCGACGACCTGCAGCGCCTGTCGCCCGAATCGATGTCGCAGCTGATGAAGATGGGCTCCAAGGTGCAGAAGCTGCTGTCGGCCAAGGACCGCCTGTTCGGCGCGGCCGGCAAAGACGCCAAGGACGCCAGGGAAGAATAAGGCCGTCCTTACGGCCTGGATAGCCGTGCTCGCCGCTTTTGCATGAGCGGATAGACTGGGGTTTTGATTGCCAGGCTATCCACTCATGAACATCGTCTGTATCGCCTGGGGCTCGCTGTTGTGGAAGCCCCAGGGTCTCAAGCTGGCCTCGGGCTGGCATCCCGGCGGTCCGCCGCTTCCCCTCGAATTCGTGCGCCAGAGCGACGACAGCCCCGAGCTGGCGCTGGTGCTGTGCGAGACCGCGCGCCTCGCGCCGACCTACTACGCCTACCTTGCCACGGGCGACCTCGATGAGGCCCGCGCCATGGTACGCGAGCGCGAAAAAATCACGCTTGAACGGCCCGAGTGGATCGGCAGCATTCCGGCGCTGGAAGGCTCACCGGAAGACCAGCGCGTCAGCGCCTGGCTGCGGGCAAAGCGGATCGATGCCGCCGTCTGGACCGCCGTGCCGCCCAAGTTCGATGGCCAGAACGGCCGCGTGCCGACGGCCGACGAAGTCGTCGCGTGGCTGGACAGCTGTACTGGCGAGCAGCGTGCGGCGGCCGAGGACTATATCCGGCGCACGCCGGCCCATATCGACACCCTTTATCGGCGCGTCATCGAAGCGCGGCTGGGATGGCGGCCGCTGCGCGAGGCGCACGTCACGCAGCGGCGCTGACAGCGGAGGACGACCTGCGGGTTTTCTCGCCACGCGGCGACATGGCCTTCATGCTGGCCGCTACGCCGCGTAAGGCCGTCATGCGCTGCGCGCGGAGCGTGCCTTGCAGTGACGATGCCAGCGCGATGAGCAGCACGCCCGCGCCCTGCGGCAGCGCAAGCACAATGAGCGAGCTGAGCAAGCTACGCACCACGACCAGGACCGGACCGGCCGACTGCTGCCGTTTGTCTTGGCCGTCCACTAGTAATGAAGTCTTCTGGATGTCCATTCCTGCCTCCCCCTGGTTGACGATGAAGACATACTGATGCATGCTTGGCTAGTTTGGAATTGCATGCGCTGATCTACCAGCTATGCAAATTCGTATACCTTGGGGATGCCGGCTTGATCGAGTGGGAACTTTATCGCAGCTTCTCGCACGTCCTGCGCGAGGGCTCCCTGTCGGGCGCGGCCCGGGTGCTCGGCATGGCCCAGCCCACGGTCGGGCGCCATATCGCGGCGCTCGAGGACGCGCTGGGACTGGTATTGTTCACCCGTTCGCAGACCGGCTTCCTGCCGACCGAAGCCGCCCTCGCGCTGCAGCCGCACGCACGCGCGATGGAAGCCATCGCCGCCACCCTGGAGCGAACGGCCGGCAGTCTCGGTGATGGCGTCCGGGGGACGGTCAGGGTCAGCGTCAGCGAGTGGGTCGGCGTCGAAGTCATGCCGGCCGTAATTGCGGCATTGCGCGAACGCCATCCCGACGTCAGGATCGAACTCGTCATCGCCAACCACGTGCAGGACTTGCTGCATCGCGAGGCGGACATCGCCGTGCGCGTGACGCGGCCCACGCAAGAGCAGCTCATTGCACGCCGCGTCGGGACGATCGAGTGGGGCCTGCATGCAAGCGCCGGCTATCTGGCGCGGCATGGCGAGCCGATCGAGCTCGCGGACCTGTCCAGCCACACGCTGATCGGCTACGACCGCGGCACGCCTTTCGTGCGCGACGCATTACAGCAATGGCCGCAGTTCCAGCACGCGAACCTTTCGCTGCGCACCGATAACGACCTGGCGCAACTGGCGCTGATCCGTGCCGGCGCCGGCATCGGCATGTGCCCGGCGGCCCTGGCATGCCGCAGCCCGGACCTGGTGCGCGTCCTGCCAGCCGCGTTTGCGATATCGCTTGAAAGCTGGGTGACGATGCACGAGGATTTGCGCGAGAGTGCCAGCTGCCGCGCGACGTTCGACGCCCTGGTCAATGCGATGTCGTCTCTTGCGTCGCCGGCATCGGGGCGATGATGTGCCAACCGGAGGATGTATGCCACACGCCGCCACCCAGTCACGTTTTGAAGCCGTGTTATGCCGCCCTGTGGATCCGCAGGGAGACGACGGCTGGGCATTTGTCGTCTTGCCGAAGCTCGCCAGCGACGCCTTCCCCCGCCGCGGCCGCACCAGCATGCAAGGCACGATCAATGGCCGCCCATTCCAGGCGACTCTGGAGCCGGACGGGCAGTTGAGCCACTGGTTCAGGGTGCCGGCGCCGCTGATGGAAGCAGCCGGAGTGGCGATCGGGGATACGGTCACGCTCGACGTATCCCCTGCACCGGAGGAGCTTGAACCTCCCGTGCCCCCGGAACTGGACGAGGTGCTCGACGCATCGCCGCCGGCCAGGGAGACCTGGGACGCCACCACCACCATTGCCCGCATCGACTGGGTCCACTGGATCGAATCGGCCAAGCAGTCCAAGACCCGCTTGAAGCGCGTGGCCGACGCCGGCCACATGCTCGCTTCCGGCAAGAAGCGGGTCTGTTGTTTCGACCCGTCGGGGTATTACAGCAAGAGCCTCAATCCGCCGCGCGAGGCGAAGTGAGGCCCGGCATCATCGGGTTCAGTCGAACTTGCTGAAATCCGGCTTGCGCTTCTCGAAGAAGGCGGTGAACGCTTCCTTGGCCTCGGCGCCCGTCAGCATGGCGCTGAAGCGCTCGTTCTCGGCGGCGATGGTCTCTTTCACCAGCGCGCCGCGTGCGCGCTTCATCAGCGCCTTGGTGGTGCGGATCGACGCTGGGGGCAGCTTGGCCAGCTTGGCAGCCTGGCCCTGGGCGAAGAACAGCAGCTCGGCGGCCGGCAGCACGCGGGCCACGATGCCCATCTCCAGTGCTTCCTGGGCCACGAACGACTCGCCCAGCAGCAGCTTCTCTGCCGCACGCGTGTAGCCGGCCGACTGCGCCACCAACAGCGACGAAGCGAATTCCGGGCACAGGCCAAGCTGGGTGAACGGCATCGAGAACTTGGCGTTGTCGGCGGCGTAGACCAGGTCGCAGTGCATCAGCAAGGTGGTGCCGATGCCGACCGCGGCGCCGGCGACCGCCGCCACCACTGGCTTGCTTGCGCCTTCCAGCGCGGTCATGAACTGGAATACCGGGCGCTCGGGCGTCATCGCGCCTTCGCCGACGTTGTTCAGAAAGTCGTCGAGGTCGTTCCCGGCGGTGAAGATCTCGGGCTGGCCGGTGATCAGGATGGCGCGCACCGAGGCATCCTGCTCGGCGTCGCGCAGCGCATCGGCCATGGCCTGGTACATCGCGCCGGTGATCGCGTTCTTGCGCTCGACGCGGTTGAATTCGATGGTGAGGATGCCGTCGGCTTTAGTGAGGCGGATGGTCATGCTGGTGTCTCCGGGGTTGTTCTTGCGTTGGTTGGACGCGTCGGCGGCGCAGCCGCCAACCCTACATGGGTTCGTGCGTTGCCTGGACGCGTGGGCGGGAGACCCGCCCACCCACCGTCACGCTCGCGGCATTGACGTCGGGTGCTTGGATGTCCCGCCCACGCTTGAAATGCGGCGGCGGCGATGCCGCCATGTCGCCTAGACGCGCTCGATGATGCCTGCGGCGCCCATGCCGGCGCCGACGCACATCGTCACCATGCCGTACTTGAGGTTGTTACGGCGCAGCGCGTGCACGACGGTCGCGGCGCGGATCGCGCCGGTCGCGCCCAGCGGGTGGCCCAGGGCGATCGCGCCGCCCATCGGGTTGACCTTGCTGGTGTCCAGGCCCAGGTCGCGGATCACGGCCAATGCCTGGGCGGCAAAGGCTTCGTTCAGCTCGATCCAGTCCAGCTGGTCCTGGGTGATGCCGGCGGCGGCCAGCGCTGCAGGGATCGCGACCTTGGGGCCGATGCCCATGATTTCCGGCGGTACGCCGCGCACGGCGAACGACGAGAACTTGGCCAGCGGGGTCAGGTTGTGCTCCTTCAGGATCTTTTCGCTGACGACGATCAGCGCGCCGGCGCCGTCCGACATCTGCGACGAGGTCGCGGCGGTGACCGAACCCTTGGCCGCGAACACAGGCTTCAGTTTCGCCATGCCTTCCGCGGAAGCGTCGGCACGCGGGCCTTCGTCGGCATCCACGGTGCGCTTCTTGATGCTGATCTCACCGGTGGCCAGGTTCGGCGTGCGGGTGATGACTTCGACCGGGGTGATCTCGTCCTTGAAGTAGCCGGCCTGCTGGGCGGCGATGGCGCGGCGGTGCGATTCCAGGCCGAAGGCGTCCTGGTCTTCGCGCGAGATCTTCCACTGGTTGGCGACATTCTCGGCCGTCAAACCCATGCCGTAGGCCAGGCCCACGTTCTCGTCCTTGAAGGTCTCCATATTGATCGACGGGTGGTGGCCCATCATCGGCACCATCGACATCGATTCGACGCCGCCGGCGATCATCACGTCGGCTTCGCCCACGCGGATGCGGTCGGCCGCCATCGCAAGCGCGGTGATGCCCGATGCGCAGTAGCGGTTGACGGTGACGCCGCCCACGGTGTTCGGCAGGCCGGCCAGCACCACGGCGTTACGTGCCACGTTGAAGCCCTGCTCGGCCTCGGGGAACGAGCATCCGATGATGGCGTCGATGATCAAGGAAGGGTCCAGGTTCGGCACGGCGGCCATGGCGCCGCGGATCGCGTGCACCAGGAGGTCGTCCGGGCGGGTCTTGTTGAACATGCCGCGCGGCGCCTTGCCGATCGGGGTACGGGTCGCTGCGACGATGTATGCGTCTTGAAGTTGTTTGCTCATGTCAGTAGTCCTGTTCTGTCGTCAGCGTTAGTTGCGGACTGGCTTACCGGTCTGCATCATGCCCATGATGCGTTCCTGGGTCTTCGGATTGTTCAGCAGCGCCACGAAGGCACGGCGTTCCAGGTCGAGGATCCACTGTTCGCTCACCACGCTGCCCTGGTCGATGTCGCCGCCGGTCACGATCTCGGCGATGGTGTCGCCCAGGTGGTAGTCATAGGCCGAGATGAAGCCGCCGTCGCGCATATTGACCATCTGGCCGCGGATCGTGCCCCAGCCATAGCGGCCGGTCACAGGGAAGGTGCGGCGCGCCGGCGCAC
The DNA here is from genome assembly GCF_005222695.1 of Massilia sp. HP4. Classification (GTDB taxonomy): domain Bacteria; phylum Pseudomonadota; class Gammaproteobacteria; order Burkholderiales; family Burkholderiaceae_D; genus Telluria. Next base: position 214,089 of record NZ_STGG01000011.1, read on the forward strand.
GGTAACCGGCGTCGAACATGGCGCGCGCGGTGGTTTTCGCCACGTGCAGCAGTTCATACGCGTTGAAGACGATGACGTCGTCCTCTTTCAGGTAACCCATCGCCTTGGCTTCCAGCGCCGACTTCGACACCTGCGCGGTGGCCGCGTTCATGAAGCCGTTCTTGAGGAATTGCAGGATGTCGTTGCCCTTGGCTTCATTCGCCGCGCGCAGCGCTGCTTCTTTCAGGCCGCCGCCGGCCGGCACCAGGCCGACACCCACTTCGACCAGGCCGATATACGACTCGATCGACGCCACGCGCTTGGACGCATGCAGCGCCAGCTCGCAGCCGCCGCCCAGCGCCAGGCCGGCCACTGCGGCCACGACCGGGATGTTCGAATACTTCATCGCCATGAAGGTGTCCTGCAGCTCGCGCACGATCGGCTCCATCGCCTTCGCGCCGCCAGCCATGAAGGCCGGCAGGGCCGATTGCAGGTCGGCGCCGGCCGAGAAGGCGCCGCCTTCGGCCGCGTCGGTATTCCAGATGACGATGCCCTTGAAGCCCTGCTCGGCTTCTTTCAAGGCGCGCTGGATGCCCTTGATGACGCCATCGCCGATGACGTGCATCTTGGTCTTGAGCGAGATGACCAGGATCTCGTCGTCCGAGTGCCACAGGCGCACGGAGTCGTCTTCGAACACGGTGGTGCCGAAGGTCTTCGCGTCGGTCGTGGTCGAGCCGATCACTGGTGCGCGGAACTGCTGGCGCTTGTAGACCGGCAGGTCCGAGACAGGGACGTAGGCGTTCTTGGTGACCGAGTACGAACCTTCAGCGGTGTGCACGCCCTTCTCTGCAACCGAACCCTCGAACACCCAGGCCGGCAGCGGTGCGTCGCTGAGCGCCTTGCCGGCGTCGATATCTTCCTTCACCCACTGCGCGATCTGGGTCCAGCCGGCAGCTTGCCAGGTCTCGAACGGACCGACGCTCCAGCCGAAGCCCCAGCGCATCGCGAAGTCGATGTCGCGCGCATTGTCGGCAATCGTGTCCAAGTGGAACGCGATGTAGTGGAAGGCGTCGCGGAAGATCGCCCACAGGAACTGCGCCTGCGGATTGGTCGAATCGCGCATGGCCTTGAATTTCTTGACCGGGTCTTTCTCTTTGAGGATGCGGCCGACGATGTCGGCGGCTTTCGCGCCGCCGGCGACGTACTCGCCACTCGCGAAGTCCAGGCGCTGGATCTCCTTGCCGACCTTCTTGTAGAAGCCGGCCCCGGTCTTCTGGCCCAGCGCGCCCTTCTCGATCAGCTTGGCGAGGATGTCAGGCGTCTTGTAGACATTGAAGAACGGATCGTCCTTCAGGTTGTCTTGCATGGTCTTGATCACATGGCCCATGGTGTCCAGGCCGACCACGTCCGCGGTGCGGAAGGTGCCCGACTTGGCGCGACCGAGCTTGGCGCCGGTCAGGTCGTCGACCACGTCGACCGACAGGCCGAATTTCTCGGCTTCGACGATCGTGGCCAGCATGCCGAAGATGCCGACGCGGTTGGCGATGAAGTTCGGGGTGTCCTTGGCGCGCACGACGCCCTTGCCCAGGGTCGAGGTCAGGAAGGTCTCGAGCTGGTCCAGGATTTCAGGACGGGTAGCTTCGGTCGGGATCAGTTCCACCAGGTGCATATAGCGCGGCGGATTGAAGAAGTGCACGCCGCAGAAGCGCGCCTTCAGTTCGCTGTCGAAGCCTTCGGCCAGCTTCTCGATCGACAGGCCCGAGGTGTTCGAGGCGAAGATCGCATGCGGCGCGATGTGAGGCGCGACCTTGGCGTACAGGTCGTGTTTCCAGTCCATGCGCTCGGCGATGGCTTCGATGATCAGGTCGCAGCCGGCCAGCACGTCGAGGTTGTCCTCGTAGTTGGCCACTTCGATCAGGGCCGCGTCATCCTTGTTGCCCAGCGGGGCCGGCGACAGTTTCTTCAGGTTCTCGATGGCGCGCAGGACGATGCCGTTCTTGTTGCCGTCCTTTGCAGGCAGGTCGAACAGCACGACCGGCACCTTGGCGTTCACGCAGTGGGCGGCGATCTGCGCACCCATCACGCCGGCGCCCAGCACGGCGACTTTCTTGACGATGAAATTGGACATGTAAGTATTCCTTAATTGAGCTCGGCGTGATGGTTAGAACAGTTCGGCGTCCAGCGCCGTCAGGTTCGCGGCGCCCGAACGTGCCTGGCGGATCAGCATCGCGGTTTCCGGATACAGGCGCGCGAAGTAGAAGCGGATGGTCGCCAGCTTCGATTCATAGAACTTGTCGCCCGAATCGAGCTTGGAGAGCGCGATCTTGGCCTGTTGCGCGAACAGGTAGCTGTACACCAGGTGGCCGGCCACGCGCAGGTAAGGCACGGCGGCGGCGCCCACTTCGTCCGGGTTCTGGAAGGCTTTCATGCCGATTTCCATGGTCAGCTTGGTGACCTTGTCGCCCAGTTCGCCCAGCGGGGTCACGAATTCGGACAGCTGTTCATCCAGGCCGTTGTCTTCGACGAACGACTTGATCTTCTCGCCAAACTTGCGCAGCTTGGCGCCGTTGTCCATCAAGATCTTGCGGCCCAACAGGTCCAGCGACTGGATGGTGTTGGTGCCTTCGTAGATCATATTGATGCGGGCGTCGCGCACATACTGCTCCATGCCCCATTCGGCGATGTAGCCATGGCCTCCGTAGACCTGCATCGCTTCCGAGGTGGCGATCCAGCCGTTGTCGGTGATGAAGGCCTTGATGATCGGGGTCAGGAGCGCCACTTCGTCGGCCGCTTCCTTGCGCACGTCTTCGTCGGTATGGTTCAGCTCACGGTCGATCTGCAGCGCGACATACGACGAGAAGGCGCGCGCGCCTTCGGCGTAGGCTTTAGCCGTCAATAACATCCGTCGCACGTCCGGGTGCACGATGATCGGATCGGCCGGTTTGTCCGGTGCTTTCGGGCCCGACAGGCTGCGCATCTGGATGCGGTCCTTGGCATAGGCCAGCGCGTTCTGGTAAGCGACTTCGGTCAGGCCCAGCGACTGCATGCCCACGCCCAGGCGCGCCGCGTTCATGAACACGAACATCGCCTGCAGGCCCTTGTGCGGCTGGCCGATCAGGGTGCCGCGGGCGTTATCCAGGTTCATCTGGCAGGTCGAATTGCCGTGGATGCCCATCTTTTCTTCGATGGCGCCGCAGGCGATGCCATTGCGCTCGCCCAGCGAACCGTCGTCAAGCGGCAGGAACTTCGGCACCAGGAACAGCGAGATGCCTTTCGAGCCTTCAGGGGCGTCCGGCAGGCGCGCCAGCACCAGGTGGACGATGTTCTCGGACATATCGTGTTCGCCGGCCGAGATGAAGATCTTGGAGCCGGTGATCAGGTAGGTGCCGTCGGCCTGCGGTTCGGCCTTCGAGCGCAACAGGCCCAGGTCGGTGCCGCAATGCGCTTCGGTCAGGCACATGGTGCCGGTCCATTCGCCCGAGACCAGCTTTGGCAGGTACAGGCGTTTCTGGTCATCGGTGCCGTGTTCCAGCAGGCACTCATAGGCGCCGTGCGACAGGCCCGGATACATCGACCAGGCCTGGTTCGACGAATTGAGCATCTCGTAGAACGAGTTGTTCAGGGTGATCGGCAAGCCCTGGCCGCCGTATTCAGGATCGCAGGCCAGCGCCGCCCAGCCGCCTTCGACGTACTGCTGGTAGGCTTGCTTGAAACCCTTCGGGGTGGTGACGGTTTTATCGGCCGCATTGAAATGGCAGCCTTCGCGGTCGCCCGAGTGGTTCAGCGGGAACAGCACCTCTTGCGTGAACTTCGCGCCTTCCTCGAGCACCTGGTTGATGATGTCGGTATCGATCTCCGAGTACTTTGGCAGATTCTTGAATTCTTCGGTGACGTTGAGGAATTCGTGCAGAACGAACTGCATATCCCGGATTGGCGCGACGTACTGACCCATGGTTATCTCCTGAACGAGGGTAAAGATGTTGGACGTGGCAGGCGGCTCATGCCGCCTGATGGTCTTGCGGTAGTTGGGGCTTGCGGTAATTCTCGACCAGGCGTTCGAAGGCGGCCCGTGCGCGTTCGACCGCGCCTGGATTGCGCAGGAAGCGGGCGTCGTGGTGCAGGGCCAGGATCAGGCCGTGCATCTCGAACACCAGCTGGGCGGCATCGAGGTCCTTGCGCAGGTGGCCGAGCTCGACCGCCTGCTGCACGCTGCGCAGCAAGGCCTCTTGCCAGGCGCGCACCATCGACACCAGCTGCTCGCGGATCGGGCCTTCGCGGTCGTCATACTCGACCGCGCCGCTGATATAGATGCAGCCCGACGCGATCTCGACCGACACGCGCTTGACCCAGCGGGTATACATCGCCACCAGGCGCGGCAGGCCGCGCGCTTCCTTGATGCTCGGGTAAAACACCTCCTGCTCGAAGCGGTGGTGGTAGAGCTTGACCACTTCGAGCTGCAGGTCTTCGCGCGAGCCGAAGTGGGCGAACACGCCCGATTTGCTCATGCTCATCCTGTCGGCCAGCAGGCCGATGGTCAAGCCTTCGAGGCCGTTGCGGCTGGCGAGTTCGAGCGCGACGTCGAGGATTGCGGCCCGCGTCTGTTCGCCCTTGCGCATGAATTTTGCTGAAGTACTGATAGCTTCCCCTGAATCGAAAAAAATCCGAACGCTCGTACTATTATCTATCAGCCGAGGAATGTCAAACGGGAACTTAGAGGTGGCGTTCTATTGATGCAAGACAACGATCGGTGCCTGGAGAAGGCACCGTGGAGCGCATCTGCCCGGCCACCGTAGGTGGCAGGCGGATTTTGTTGTTTCAGCTATAAAGGTACAGCATTTTTGAGGATTGGGATATCCCATTGATGGAGTGCATCGCGAGGCATATCACGACCCGTTCATTCCTCGCCCACGCGCTCCATCGCACGACGGTCGCGCTTGGTCGGCCGACCTTTGATCTCCATGCTCGGCTCGGGGTACAGCCGGCGCGCCGTCTTGTCGTTCTCGCGCCGCGCGATGCTCTCGTCGGTCTCGAAATACAGGGTGCGCGCCACCGGCGCCGGGCCGCGCGAACCCGAGATCGCGGCCACGATCACTTCCCAGCGATCCGACCCGTTGTCGATCAGGATTTTGTCGTTCACTTTCACCGCGCGCGACGGCTTGACCGGCTCGCCGCCGATCCTCACTCGGCCGCGATCCACCGCGTCCTGGGCCAGCGAGCGGGTCTTGAAGAAGCGCGCCGCCCACAGCCATTTGTCGATTCGTACGTTGTCGTTTTCCATATGTCTTCCAAATAATCCCTAGGTGTAGCCGAACGTGACCACCCGCATCACCAGCTTGTACATCATATAAGCCATGCCATAGGTGGCGCGGCGCAGCCAGCCGATATGCGCGAACTCCTGCGGGCAGACCTCCTTGCCATCGGCAATGCCGCGCTCGATATGCGCGCGCATGGTGGCCGCGAACACGGGATCGAGCACCACGACATTGGCCTCCTGGTTCAGGAACAGCGACAGGCCGTCGCAGTTGCTGGAACCGACCGTGGCCCAGTCGTCGTCGACCACCGCCACCTTCGCATGCAGCTGGGTCTTGCGGTATTCCACCACGCGGATGCCGTCGGCCAGCAGCTTGGGATAGAAGGAATGCGCGACCGCGTCCTGGATCCTGAACTCCCCTACCCCGATCAGCAAGGTCACCTGCACCCCGCGCCGCGCGGCATGCGCCAGCGCCTTGCGGAACTTGCGGCCCGGCGCGAAATAGGGCGTCGCCAGCAGCACGCTGTGGCGCGCATGTCCCAGCGCATGCAGGTAGGCTTTCTGGATCGTGCTGCGGTTACGCAGGTTGTCACGCACCACAAATGCGGCCCGGGCCGGGCTTTCGCAAGAGGGAATCGGCTGCTTGCGCATCTCGCGGAACAACTGGAAGCGCTTGCGCAGCTTGAGGCGGCCGGAGCGCGTCCACTGCACTTGCGCCTCGTGGTGGATCTGGGCCACCAGCGGCCCGCGCACGCGCACCGTGAAATCCCAGCGCGGCGCCGGCAGGCGGTGGCCGTCGGCATGGTCGCACAGCCAGTCGTCGTTGACGTTGATGCCGCCGACAAAGGCGACGGCGCGGTCGATCACGGCGATCTTGCGGTGCGAACGGGCGATGCCGCGCCGGCACCAGGGATTGAAGACGCGGTACTGGGCGCCGGCCTCGAGCAGGATGGGGCCGAGCCGGCCGCAGCAGCGCTGGCCGGTGCCGAACCAGTCCACCAGCACCCGCACCTTCACCCCGCGCCGCGCCGCACGCGCCAGGGCGTCGCGCACGGCCGCACCAGTCTCGTCTTCGGAGAAGATATAGGTTTCGAACAGCACCTCATGCTGGGCGGCGTCGAGCGCTTCGATCAGCGCCGGGAAAAAAGCAATACCGCTCTGGAGCAGCGTGATGTCGTTATCGTCGACAAAGGTCAGACTGCGCATGGCCCTTGTGTGAGCTCGAGCTCGGCCACGATAGGCGCGTGGTCGGACAGCTTGGCCCACAGCGCGCCGTGCAGCACCTTGGCGCTGTTGACCTTGAAGCCGCGCACATAGATGCGGTCGAGCCTGAACCACGGCAGCATGGCCGGGAAGGTGCGGGCCGGCGCCAGGCGCGGCTGGCGGCCGGCCCAGCTGCGCACCATATCGCCCATCGGCGAGCGCGGTCCCAGCTTGTCGAACACTTCTTCCACACCCAGCGCATTGCGCAGCTTGTCGCTGAGCGTGTTGCGCCAGTCGTTGAAGTCGCCCGCGATGATCACCGGCTCCCCATTCGGCGCCGAGGCGTTGACGGCCTCGATCAGCGAGGCCGTCTGGCGGCCACGGCTGCCCTCGAACAGGCCGAGGTGAACCACATAGCAGTGCACCTGGCATTCGGGCGCGCCCAGGATGCAGTGCAGGATGCCGCGCTGCTCATAGGCATGGTCGGAAACGTCGTGGTTGTGCGAGTTCTCGATCGGCCAGCAGCTCAGCAGCGCATTGCCGTGGTGGCCGTGGTCATAGACGGCGTTCATGCCGTACGCCGTGTGGTGGGCGTCGGCGGCAAAGTAATCGTACTGGGCTGTTTCTGGCCAGTGGCGGTGACCGCGGTCCTCCTTGCCGTAGCGTGCCTGGAAGCGGTCGTGCCGCCCTTGCACCTCTTGCAGGAAGACGACGTTGGCGTCGAATTCGGCGATGGCTTTCTTGAGCGCGATCACGCGTGGCGTGCTGCGCAGCGACGAGACGCCCTTATGAATGTTGTAGGTGGCAACACGAATTTTCATAAGAACATTCTACCCGGATCGGACCGGCGTTCTCGTGAAACGGGCCCAATCGTGCGCTCCAGCCAGCATGGCGCCGAGCGCGGCGGTCGGCGTCAAGCCGTCGCGCTCTTACTCACTAGCTGGAGCATTCAGGCGATGGCAAGCGAGGTGTCGTACACCGCCTCGTGGCCCGACACGATCATGCGGCGCGGGCGACTCTCTTGCTTGGCCTGTTTCTCCTGGCGCGGCGCCAGTGGGCCGCAGAGGCGCAGCCCGTCGAACAGGTCGATGAAGATGCAGTCGTCCCCTAGGGTGATTGCCTTAACTTTCTTGTCGCTATTCGGTTCGAGGTTATCCATTTTATCTCCCAGAATCATCCACTTAAAAGTTGCACATCAAAAATTCACCATGGGTGAACAGCTGACCTTAATCCACACATTTACAACTGTCAAACGTGGAAAATCTCGTGCAAATACCAAAATGCAAAATTTCCTACTGTTATCAAAAAAGCACTTCAACTGTAATCAAATGTATTTTCATAGGAGAGAATGCGCTTGAGCGAGCGCATGTGCGTGGCGGCGCACAGACGATTTCCTAAAAAAGTACCTACGTACTTTTGTTAAAAAACGTCATTTTATTGCTCAACTATGTGATATTTCAATGATGATTTTGCGCAAAAGAACTGCATTTAGGAAATTTTATTTTCCTTGGGCAATCATTGCGGGAAGTGCCGGGGTAGTTGCAGGATGGCTTCGGCGTTCGACGACGAGAAGCAGCGGTCGGCGGCTTCGAGCCAGGGCAGCCAGGCATGGTTCACGTGCTCACGCGGGCTGAGGAGGATGGGGATGTCGCGCGGCACGCAGACCGAGAACACATGCTCGGTATTGTGGGTCACGCCGGGGGCGTAGCGGTGACGCCAGACAGGGTAGATTTCGTAGATATTGGCGAGCTGCCAGTCGCGCAAGGCGATGCGTTCGCCATCGGCGACGATGCCGGTCTCTTCGAACAGCTCGCGCGCCGCGGTCTGCTCCAGCGGCTCGTCGGGCGCGTCGAGCGAACCGGTGACCGACTGCCAGAACCCCGGCCGGTCGGCGCGCTCGAGCACCAGCACTTCCATATCGGAAGTGTAGATCACGACCAGCACCGACTCGGGGATCTTGTGGGGCTTCATAAGCCGTCGCTGAGCGTGGGGCGGACGGCTGCGCCGCCCACCCCACGTCCAGTCAACCCTCAGGCCACCTTCGGCTCGTTACGCAGGCGGATATGCAGCTCTTTCAACTGCTTCTCGTCGACTTCCGACGGCGCATTGGTCAACAGGCACTGCGCGCGCTGGGTTTTCGGGAAGGCGATCACGTCGCGGATCGACTCGGAGCCGGTCATCAGGGTGATCAGGCGATCCAGGCCGAAGGCCAGGCCACCGTGCGGCGGCGCGCCGTACTGCAGCGCGTCCAACAGGAAACCAAATTTGAGCTGCGCTTCCTCGGCGTCGATCTTCAGCGCGCGGAACACCTTGCTCTGGACTTCTTCGCGGTGGATACGGATCGAGCCGCCACCCAGTTCCCAACCGTTCAAGACCATGTCGTAGGCCTTGGCGATGCAGGCGCCAGGGTTGGTCTCGAGCATGTCTTCGTGGCCGTCCTTCGGTGCGGTGAACGGGTGGTGGGTCGCGGTCCAGCGGTCGCCGTCTTCGTCGTATTCGAACATCGGGAAGTCGATCACCCACAGCGGCGACCACACCTCGTCGAACAGGCCGGCCTTCTTGCCGAATTCCGAGTGGCCGATCTTGACGCGCAGCGCGCCGATGGCGTCGTTGACGACCTTGGCTTTATCCGCGCCGAAGAAGATCAGGTCGCCGTCTTGCGCGCCCGTCAGTTCCAGGATCTGGGTGAGCACTTCGTCGGACAGGTTTTTCACGATCGGCGACTGCAGGCCGTCACGGCCTTTCGCCTTCTCGTTGACCTTGATATAGGCCAGGCCCTTGGCGCCGTAGATCGCGACGAACTGGGTGTAGGCGTCGATTTCCGAACGCGGCATCGAACCGCCCTGCGGCACGCGCATGCCGACCACGCGGCCGTTCGGCATGTTTGCCGCGCTGTTGAACACCTTGAACTCGACCGACTTCATCAGTTCGGTCAGTTCGGTGAATTGGAGCTTGACGCGCATGTCCGGCTTGTCCGAGCCGTAGGTGCCCATCGCGGTGGCGAAGTCCATCACCGGGAACGGGTTCGGCAGTTCGATACCGGTGGTGTTCCTGAACACGACGCGCATCATCTCTTCGAACAGGTCGCGGATTTCCTGTTCGGTCAGGAACGAGGTTTCGCAGTCGATCTGGGTAAATTCGGGCTGGCGGTCGGCGCGCAGGTCTTCGTCGCGGAAGCACTTGGTGATCTGGTAGTAGCGGTCGAAGTTGGCCACCATCAGCAGCTGCTTGAACAGCTGCGGCGATTGCGGCAGCGCGAAGAAGTTGCCGGCGTTGACGCGCGACGGCACCAGGTAGTCGCGCGCGCCTTCCGGGGTCGACTTGGTCAGCATCGGGGTCTCGATGTCGATGAAGCCCAGGTTGTCCAGGTATTTGCGCACTTCCATCGAGACTTTATAACGCAGCTTCAGGTTGTGCTGCATCTGCTGGCGGCGCAGGTCGAGCACGCGGTGCGTCAGGCGGGTGGTTTCCGACAGGTTGTCGTCGTCCAGCTGGAACGGCACCGGCACCGAGGCGTTCAGCACTTCGACTTCGCTGGCGTTGATCTCGATCTTGCCCGACTTCAGGTTGTTGTTGACCGTGCCTTCCAGGCGGTTGGTCACGGTGCCGACGATGCGCAGGCAGTACTCGTTGCGTACGTGCTCGGCGGCCTTGAAGACGGCGGCATTGTCCGGATGGCAGACCACCTGCACCAGGCCTTCGCGGTCGCGCAGGTCGATGAAGATCACACCGCCGTGGTCACGGCGGCGGTGCACCCAGCCGCACAGGCTGACGGTTTGGCCCAGCAGTTCCTCGGTCACGAGGCCGCAGTAGTTGGTACGCATGGTGGACATAGTTTTCGTTCCAGGTTGGTTGATTGCTCGCGCCGCCATCGAGGGCGGCCTCTGTTCTTTGATTCGGTGTTACTTGATCGCTGCGGCCTGGGCATTCGCCGGCACCTCGGCCGGCGCGACCACGCCCATCGAGACGATGTACTTCAGGGCCGCATCGACCGTCATGTCCAGCTCTTTCACGCGGCTGCGTTCCATCATCAGGAAGAAGCCGGAAGTCGGGTTCGGCGTGGTCGGCACGTAGACGCTCACGTAGTCGCCGCCCAGGTGGCCCGCCACTTCGCCGCCCGGCACGCCGGTGAGGAAGGCGATGGTATACGAATCGGCATGCGGATACGGAACCAGCACGGCCTGGCGGAAGGCATTGCCCGACGGCGAGAACAGCGTGTCCGACACCTGCTTGACGCTGCCGTACAGCGAGCTCACCACCGGCACCCGCTTGAGCAGGCGCTCGCCCAGGCGCACGATGTAGTTGCCGACCAGGTTGTTGGTCAAGAGGCCGGTCAGGAACACGATGGCCAGGGTCAGCACCGCGCCGAAGCCCGGTACGTCGACGCCGAACATGGTGCGCGGCTGCCAGGCATCGGGCACGAACAGCAGCGACTGGTCGAGCGTGCCGATGATCAGGTTCAGGACCCAGGCCGTAATGACCAGGGGCACCAGGACCAGCAAGCCGGTGATGAAATATTTGCGCATCGGATTCCCGTTGTTCTTGTTGGCGCGCGGCATCGAGGCCGCGCCTGGATCAGGTGCCGCTCTTGTCGCCGCCGCTCGGCGTGGCCGGCGCCGCAGGCGTGGCCGCAGCCGCCGGGGCGCTGGACTCGGTCGACGCTACCGGTGTGGCGCCGTTGCCATTGCCGGCGCCATTGCCATTGCTGGCCGTGCCGGTGGCCGGAGGCGTGCCGCCACGGAAATCGGTCACATACCAGCCGCTGCCCTTGAGCTGGAAGCCGGCGGCAGTCACCTGTTTCTTGAAGGACGACTTGGCGCAGGACGGGCAAACGGTCAGGACCGGATCCGATATTTTTTGCAGTACATCTTTGGTAAAACCGCATTCTTCGCAGCGGTAGGCGTAAATCGGCATGCTGAGTGCTCCGCAAAAATCTTCAAAACCCTGAATTATAAAGCTTTTACACAGGGATTTGCCGTTTGGGGCTGCAACGGCTGGCACAGACTCGGGATCGGGGCAAGCGCGCACGCAACGATGTTGTTTTTCACCATCGTCAACAAGTGTTTCGTTTGCTCAAGCATGCCGCAGATGTTTTAATACGGCCTTCTTCACCGAATGTTGGTGGTTGGAAATACCAGCCACTCCCCGCAAAGAAGAAACAGAAGACTGCGCGATGCCTGCATCAGCGCGGTCCGTACAAGAACACTAGCTTGCCAAGCCCGCGTATGCGGGCTTTTTCTTTTGGCGCCGTGGCTGCGCGGACGTCAATTGAACGCGTGCCGATCGTAGGGTTGGCGGCTTCGACGCCGACGCGGTGATGGTTGGCAGCGAGATCATCCTGAGCGAGAACAGCGTCGATAACAATCACCGCGTCGGCGGCATAGCCGCCGACCCTACAGCAGGTACAGCGCCACCAGCCCCACACCGAACCCCGCCGCCATGCAGGTCAGGAACGCCAGCATGCGATTGGTCCGCCGCTGCTCGAGCAGCACCATCGCCAGCATGTCGCCATTGCCCACATGCGGGTTGGTCAACTGCCCTTTCGCTTCGCGCTCCAGCACCTGGTGCACCAGGCGCGGCAGTTGTGGGAAGATCTGGGCATAGCGCGGCGCCTCGGCGCGCAGGCGCTCGGCCAGGCCTTTCCAGCCGACCTGCTCCGTCATCCAGCGCTCCAGGTAGGGCTTGGCGGTCTTCCACAAGTCGAGATCGGGATCGAGCTGGCGACCCAGTCCTTCGATATTGAGCAGGGTCTTTTGCAGCAGCACGAGTTGCGGCTGGACCTCGACATTGAAACGGCGCGAGGTCTGGAACAGGCGCAGCAGCACCTGGCCGAACGAGATATCCTTCAACGGCCGGTCGAAGATCGGCTCGCAGCAGGCGCGCACCGCCGCTTCCAGCTCGTCCACCCGCGTGGTCGACGGCGCCCAGCCCGATTCGATGTGCGCCTCGGCCACCCGCTTGTAGTCGCGGCGGAAGAAGGCCAGGAAATTCTGCGACAGGTAATCCTTGTCGAAATCGGTCAGGGTGCCGACGATGCCGAAGTCCAGCGCGATATAGCGGCCCAGGGTCTCGGGCGCGGTCGAGACCAGGATATTCCCCGGGTGCATGTCGGCGTGGAAGAAGCCGTCACGGAAGACCTGGGTGAAGAAAATCTCCACGCCATCGCTCGACAGCTTCTTGAGGTCGACGCCGGCCGCGGCCAGCCGGTCGATCTGCGAGATCGGGATGCCGACCATGCGCTCCATCACGATCACGCTGCTCGAGCAATAGTCCCAATACATCTCGGGCACCATCAGCAAGTCGGACCCGGCAAAGTTGCGGCGCAGCTGGCTGGCATTGGCGGCCTCACGCATCAGGTCCAACTCGTCGTGCAGGTATTTGTCGAACTCGGCCACGACTTCGCGCGGCTTCAGGCGCCGCGCCTCGGCCCACACGCGTTCGATCAGGCTGGCCGCCAGCCGCATCAGGGCCATGTCTTCGTCGATCAGCTTCTTCATGCCGGGACGCAGCACCTTGACCGCAACCTCCTTGCCGTCCTTCAGCTGGGCAAAGTGGACCTGGGCAATCGAGGCCGAGGCCACCGGCTCCCGGTCGAACCGGGCAAACAGCTCGTCGGGATGGGCGCCCAGCGAGCGCGTGATCTGGGCCACGGCCAGCTCGGAACCGAACGGCGGCACCCGGTCTTGCAGCAGCGCCAGCTCGTCGGCGATATCGGGGGGCACCAGGTCGCGCCGGGTCGACAGCACCTGGCCGAACTTCACGAAGATCGGGCCCAGCTCTTCGAGCGCCTGGCGCAGGCGGATCGCGCGCGGCGAGGTGATCGTGCGCCAGAAGAAGAAGGTGTTCATCAGGCGCGCGGTGCGCGGGGCATTGATGCTGGTGACGGCGATCTCGTCGAGGCCATACCTGGTGAAGACGGTGAGGATGCGCAGCAGGCGCAGGAATTTCAATATCATCGACGATCCGGATGGTGATCTGCGCGGGCAAGAATCAGGGTGGAAGATTGCGCGGCATCGCGCTGGGCCAGCTGTTGCTCGAGGCGCGCGATGCGCTTGGCGGCGCGCTCGACGTCGTCGCGCAGGCGCACCACGTCGGTGGCGAAGGCTTCGCGCTGGACTGGCCGCACCAGTACCGGCCGCTCTTCGGCCAGGAATTCGGCCAGGTTCTCGGCCAGGCGCCGCCCCGCTTCGGCCGCGCCTTCGGCGCCGCGGCGCGCGCTCGCGACCAGGCGCTGCGCGCCCAGCGGCCCCACGACCCGCTCGAGGTCGTGCTCGGCATCCCAGCGCAAGCCATTGGCCAGCTGCGAGATCACGTTGGCGAACTCGGCGTCGCCTTCGATCTTCACGTACGACAGCGCGCGCGTGCGGTCCTGGGCGATCAGCGGCAGGTCGGCCGGCTTCACGCGGATGGTGACGCTGGCCGCGGCGTCGATCTGGCTGGCTTCGAGCAGGCCGTCGCGCGCGACGTGCAGGCGCAGCCGGACCAGGCCGGCGTCGATGCAGGCGTCCTTGCCGGCATGGCGCGCGAGCTGGGCCCGGGCCCAGGCTTCCTGGGCCAGCAAATGGTTGATCGCGGCGACCGCGGACAGCGTGAGCGCGTGCTGCGGCGACAGGGAGGAAAGACTCGGCAACATGAACAGGACGACCCTTAAAAAACAAAACCGCCCGGGTTGACGCGGGCGGTTTTGATCTTACCAGTTCGCCGGGCGCAAACCCGGCGACACGGAATGTTTATCGAAAAATAATTCCGCCAAACTAGTTCGTTTGCTGGATACCGGCCAGCACCCAGCCGCCCGAGCCCGACAGCGGCTTCGACATATTCCAGACTTCGACGAATGGCTCCGGCAGCGCGTCTTTCGCGCTGCGGATCATGGCGTTGAACTGCACGCTCGCCAGGTAGTCGGTCGCGGTCTTTTCGATGCCCAGCAGCTGGGCGTCGATATTGACCACATCGGTGTAGTCGGCCACGCCGCCGCGCTCCTGGATTTGCATCTTGAGCTCGGCGAAGACTTCAGGCGCGGTGAATTCGCGCAGGTCGTCGGTGTCGCCGCGGTCCCAGGCCGCTTGCATGCGGATGAAGGAAGACTTCGCATGGCGCAGGAAGGTTTCGCTGTCGAAGTCGCTCGGCACGCCCCATTGTTGGTAGGCCGGCGCGGCGGCAGCGCCGCCAAAGCCCGCTGCACCACCTTTATCGAGCGCCACATTGCCCTGGAAAGCCGAAGGGCCGTTACGCAGGCCCGAGCCGATTTCTGGCGTGGCGCCGGCGCCGGCCGGCTGCGGCTTGAAGCCGGAGCCGGCACCGAACGTCGCCGCCGATGGATTGGCCGGCGTGTCCTTGCGACGCAGCATGCGCACGATGAAGAAGATCACGCCGCCGATCAGCGCGATCATGAGGATCGCCGAGATCGCGCTTGCCAGCGCGCCGCCGATGCCCAGGTGCGACAGCAGCATGCCCAGGCCCAGGCCCAGCAGTGCGCCGCCCAGGATATTACGCATCATGCTCGGTTTCTTGGCAGCAGCAGCCGCGCCCGCGGCACCTGCGCCAGCGGCGGCAGGCGCAGCCGAATTCGGCGTCTGGCGCTGCATGCTCTGGGCCGGCGCAGGGGCCGGGCCCTGCTGCTGCACGGACTGCGATTGCCGTCCCATCGAACGCTTGCCGCCCATTGGTCGGGCGAAGGCGTCCGCCACCATCGCGAACGCGGTGACTGCCAACATCGTCGTGACCAGGAATTTTTTCATCGTCTCCGTCCTTAGAATTGAAACTACAGTTTGATACCGGTGTGCAATGCGGCCACACCCGCCGTCAGGTTGAAGTACTGGACCCGCTCCAGTCCCACATCTTGCATCATCCCCTTCAGGGTGTCCTGGTCGGGGTGCATGCGAATCGATTCGGCCAGGTAGCGATAGCTCTCGGCATCGCCGGCGATCTTCTGGCCCAGCCACGGCAGCACCGAGAACGAATACACATCGTACGGCTTTTGCAATGGGGCGATCACTTTTGAAAATTCCAGCACCAGCAGCTTGCCGCCCGGCTTGAGCACCCGGCGCATCTCGGCCAGGGCCTGGTCTTTGTGGGTCATATTGCGCAAGCCGAAGGCGACGCTGACCCGGTCGAAGTAATTGTCTGGGAACGGCAATTTTTCGGCGTCACACAACATGGTTGGGGTGACAAGCCCTTTATTCAAGAGCCGATCGCGCCCCACGCGCAACATCGACTCGTTGATGTCGGTGAGCCAGACCTCGCCGGTCTTGCCCGCCTGCTTCGCGAAGGCCTTGGCCAGGTCGCCGGTGCCGCCGGCAATATCGAGCACCTTGAAGCCGGGACGCACGCCGGCCTGGGCGATCGTGAACAGCTTCCAGGCGCGGTGCAGCCCGGCCGACATCAGGTCGTTCATGACGTCGTACTTCGAGGCGACCGAATGGAAAACCTTGGCGACTTCCTGGACCTTCTGGTCCTCGGCGACGGTCTTGTAGCCGAAGTGGGTGGTATTGGTCATATGTGCAGAGCAGGTGGGTGTTGCCGCATTATACAAGCAGCCCGGGGACGGGCCGCGCCATTGGGGGGCTGCGTCGAGTGGCCCCGATTTGCTGCGGTATGGAATCTTTCACACGCCCTTGTTGGACGGGCACAACGTGAAAAGCGCTAACAGGCTGCTCAGCAGCGGTGCCAGACCCATGCAACCCTTCCAGCATAGGGACGAGCCCGGTAAGATTGATAGCACGTAACCAACAGAATTGCATTGATATCCATAAGTAAAAGTAAATACTACATGCATGATTGCACATGTCATTAAGTTTCTATTAATGTTTGTGCGCCATGGAAAATGCATTTCAGGTCTAATGGAACAATACTTTTCGTGTCAGCAACCCGCGCGACGGAATCGGCTGCCACAGGGATGAGTCATGCCATCGCGCACCGGGACTCACAACAATGAAGCTGGCCACACCAGCGATAACGAGGGCAACGGTGTCTGTTAAACGTCTGTTATGCATTTCGAGTGAAGGTAGCGCACGCGCGCGCGCCTGCCATGGCGAACTACCCGGCTGGGATGTGTGCGTGGTCGAGAACATCGCCGCCGCGCGCAAGGTCCTGTCGCAGCAGCACTACGGGGTCGGCCTGCTGCTCGACCGTAGCGACGGCGCGGCCGACGCCGAGGTCGAGCGCTTCCTGCGCCAGCACCACCACACGCGCTGGATCGGCGTATTCGATGCGCCACGCCTCGAACAGCCGGCGCTGCGCGAGCTGGTCGCCGCCCACCTGTTCGATTTCCATACGCGTCCGGTCGACGCCTTGCGCCTGAAGCATTCGCTCGGCCATGCGCACGGCATGGCGACGCTGGCCAAGACCATCCCGCCGCAGCGGCGCCTGGACGCCCAGCGCGCCAGCCACATCGACGGCGCTTCGCGCGCCATCGAGCGCCTGCGCGCCCACATCGACAAGATCGCCGCGGTCGACGCGCCGGTGCTGATTTCGGGCGAGAGCGGCAGCGGCAAGGAACTCGCGGCCCAGGAGATCCACCTGCAGTCGCAGCGCGCGGGCGGCCCCTTCATCGCCATCAATTGCGCGGCCGTGGCGCCGGCCCTGATCCACTCGGAACTGTTCGGCCACGAGCGCGGCGCCTTCACCGGCGCCACCCGCGACAAGCAGGGCCTGCTCGAAGCGGCATGCGGCGGCAGCATCTTTCTGGACGAGATCGGCGACCTGCCGCTCGACCTGCAGGCGAGCCTGCTGCGCTTCCTGCAGGAGCGCGTGATCTACCGCGTCGGCGGCACCCGCACCATCGCGGTCGATGCGCGCGTGATTGCCGCCACCCACGTCAACCTGCCGCAGGCGGTGGCCGAGGGTCGCTTCCGCGAAGACTTGTACTACCGCCTGAGCGTGTTCCCGATCCGGGTGCCGCCGCTGCGCGAACGCAAGGAAGACTTGCCGCTGCTGACCGACCTCATCTTCAACAAGTATGCGGCCGAACGCAGCCCGCAACTGAAGGGCGTGAGCCGCGAAGCGCTGCAGGCCATGGCGCGCTATGAATGGCCGGGCAATGTGCGCGAACTGATCAACCGGGTGCGGCGCGCCATGGTGCTGGCCGAGCAGCGCCTGATCATGCCGGAAGACCTCGACCTGCCCAGCGCCGGCCCGATCTGCCCGGTCAAGGAAGGCCTCGGCAACTCGCGCCTGTCGGCCGAGCGCGTCGCCATCGGCGAGAGCCTGGCGCGCAGCGGCAACAACATCAGCCAGGCCGCGCGCGACCTGGGTGTCTCGCGCATGACACTGTATCGCCTGATGGCCAAGCACTCGATTTCCTCGTAAGCCTCTCCCCCGCCCCGCCGTCGGCCCTCTCCTACGGCGTCTTCCCTTGATTTAACAGGCTTTTCTCGCGTGCACCTTGCTTGCCGGCAGCGTGCGCTCGCCACGCTTTCACTCTGTAGAAAGGCTGTATCGCTTGCAAATTGATACAGTTTTGTGAACTTTTTTATAACTTTGTCACAACTCTGAGACACTTTGATAGCGGGCTATTGTTCGCCTTCATCTATCTCTGTCACACAACTGAAACTCATCAAATTAGTCCTACATAATCAATGACTTAAATATAAGGCATTCAGCTGGCATGGCTCCTGCTAATAGACGGATGGACCGGGAGTCATGGGACCCCGGGAATTCAACTCAGTGACATTAGGGGAGCAATAATGAAGCGCACTATCCTGGCAACCGCGATCGCCCTGGCATTCAGCATGGCCCACGCACAAGAAAATTCCGTCAACGACGTCCGCGGCGGCAATACCCAGACTTCGACAATCACTACCGATAACAGCACCGTCACTGATTCGCGCAATAACGGCAACACCGCAACGACCACGAATACCAACAACAGCATGAACGACAGCAATAACACTGCGACGTCGACGAACACCAATAGCAGCACGAACGACAGCAACAACACCGCAACGAACACGAACACCAGCACCACGACCAACACCAACAACAGCCAGGCCAACGACAACAGCCAGGCCAACAACAGCAGCACCAACACCAGCACTGACAACAGCCAGGCCAACAGCAACAACACGTCGACCAACACCGACAACACCCAGGCCAACAACAACAGCCAGCAGAACAACAACAGCCAGCAAAACAACAACAGCCAGCAGAACGACAACAGCACGACCAACAACAACAACCAGGTTGACCGCTCGGACAACCGCGTTGCCAACAACACGAACACCCAGACCGACACGCGCAGCAACACCAACACCGAGACGATCGACAGCAACGACACGATCTCGACCACGACCACCAACACCACCACCAACGACAGCAGCCGTGACAGCTCGGGCCAGAACAACAGCTCGGGTGATGCACGCGCGGCAGCCGCTGGCGCGGCAGCGGCCAACAACGGCGGCAGCGCCACCTCGTCGGTCGCCAACTCGTTCAACACCTCGACCGCCAATGCCGTCAGCTCGATGACCGGCACCGTGTCGGGCAACAACATCAGCAACATCGGCAACAACGCCTCGAACACCGGCGGCGCCAACGGCGCAGGCGGCTGGGGCGCGGCAGGCGGCGTCGGCAACGGCGGCGCGAACTCGGCCACCGGCGCAGCCGGCGGCACCGGCAACGGCGCGGCTGGCGCGGCTGGCGGCGCAGGCGGCTACGCTGCTGCCGGCACCGCATCGACCGGCGCATCGACCGTCGGCAACGCATCCGGTGGCGCCGGCGGCGCATCGGGCGCAGCTGACTCGGTCGGCGGCGCAGGCGCATCGGGCGCGGCTGGCGGCTACGCTGCCGGCGGCAACGGCGCGGCAGGCGGCGCAGGCACCGGCGGCGCCGGCGCTTCGGGCGGCGCAGCCAACGGCGGCTCGGGCGCAGCAGGCGGCGCAGCTACCGGCGGCGCAGGCGGCGCAACCGGCTCGCTGGCTGGCGGCAACGGCGGCGCGAACGGCGCCATCAGCACCGGCACCGGCGGCGCGGGCGGTGCCGGCGAATCGAACGGCGGCGCAGGCGCAGCCGGCGGCATCGGCGGCGCAGGCGGCATGGGCGGTTCCTCGACCGGCTCGAGCCTGACCGCATCGAACGGCGCCAGCGGCGGCGGCGCTTCGATCGGCGATGCCACCGCATCGACCGGCGCAGGCGGCACCCCAGGTTCGGATCCTGCCGGTTCGGGCGGCGCCAGCGGTGGCGCAAGCAACACCGGCGGCACCTCGACCGCAGGCAGCCCAACCAGCGGCGCCAGCTCGGGCACCGCGGGTGACTCGATGGCCGGCGCCGGCGGCGCAGGCGCAACCGGCGGCGCAGGCGGTTCGGGCGCGGCTGGCACCAACACCTCGGGCGCTGGCGCAGCAGGCGGCGCAGCCACCGGCGGCACCGCAGGCGCGGGCGCTTCGCTGGCCGGCACCGGCGGCGCGGGTGCGGCCGGCACGGCTGGCGCAGGCGGCTCGGGCGCAGCTGGCACGGCTGGCACCGGCGGTAACGGCGCCGAAGGCACCGGCGGCGCAGGCGGCGCTGGCCAGGGCGGTACCGCAGGTACCGGCGGCGCGGGCGGTTCGGGCGCTGAGTCGACCGCATCGACCGGCACCGGCGGCGCCGGCGGCGCAGCGACCGGCGGCTCGGCTACCGGCGGTTCGGCCACCTCGGGCGACGCGACCTCGGGCGCCGGCGGCGCAGGCGGCGCGGGCGGCACCACCAACGGCGGTGCAGGCGGCTCGACCGGCGAAATGGTGGCTGGCGCAGGCACCGGCGGCTTCGGCGGCGCTGGCACCGGCGGCAACGGCGGCACCAACAACGTGTCGGCAGGTAACTTCGACATGTCGAACTCGATGAGCAACATCGCTCAGTCGGCAGCTGGTATCTCGATCATCAGCCAGAACAACGGCTTCTCCTCGCTGATCCAGCAAAGCGTCAACGTTCAGTCGAACATGAACGTCGGCGGCACGACCCCAAGCGGCGGCCAATAAGCAGTAGGTAAGCGGCCAACCGGCGGTGCGGATCGCGGCCCATGCGCTGAACCGCACCGTTTTCGCCACGCGGCATCCCCGCCGCGTGGCGGCTTTACGAGCGAGGCATCATGAAACGCAATTTCCAAGTTAACGCGCTCCTGCTGGCAGCCTGCATGGCGCTGCCGGTGGCGGCCCAGGCTGCGGAGCCGGCGAAGCTGCCGGTGGTGGTTGGCTTCCTGTCGAAGGTGGACGTTGCACCGAGCCAGGACGATGGCTTCACCAAAGGCTGGGGCAAGACGACCGACGCCGAGGAACTGGGCGGCCTGCGTGGCGGCGCCGACATCGTCACGACCGAGGCGACCCTTGGCGGCACCGTCGGCAACAACACGGCCACCAACGTGACCACCGGCTTCAACGTCATCGACAACGGCTCGTTTGCGAATTCCTCGGGCTTGCCTGTCGTGATCCAGAACTCCGGCGCGAACGTCCTGATCCAGAACGCGACCGTCATCAACCTGCAGTTGCAATAGGCATCCAGAGCATGAAGCAAGGTATTCTGCTCGCCGCCCTGTGCGGCATCCTGCTGGCGCCGGCTCCGGCGCCAGCACTCGAACTGGCGGTCGTCGGGCGCGTCAACGTGCCGGTCACCAGCCTCAAGGACATCAAGTTCAAGCGCACCACGCGCCAGCAGTACGACTACAGTTGCGGCGCCGCCGCCTTGTCGACCCTGCTGTCGCACCACTACGCTACCCCGGTGCCGGAACAGGACGTGTTCCAGCAGATGTACAACACGGGCGACAAACCCAAGATTCACAAGGAAGGCTTCTCGCTGCTCGACATGCAGCGCTTCCTGGCCACGCGCGGCTTTCGCGCCGACGGCTTCAAGCTGCCGATCGAAAAGCTGATCGCCGAAAAACTCCCGGCCATCGTCCTGATCACCGACCGCGGTTTCAACCACTTCGTGGTGGTGAAAGGCGCCGAGGACGGCCGCATCCTGATCGGCGACCCGTCCACCGGCAACCGCGTGGTGAGCATGGAGCGGTTCCAGGAAATCTGGCGCAACAAGATCCTGTTCGTGATCCACAGCCACAAGGATGGCATCGCCTTCAACACGCCCGAAGACTGGCGCAGCGCCCCGCGCGCGCCGCTCGGCACCGGCATGCACCAGGACCAGCTCAGTGCTTCGCTGCCGAAGTTCGGTCCTGGCGATTTTTGACCAAAGGATGTGATATGCGCTGGCCTAACTTCAAATCGATGATCCAACGTGGCGCCCTGCTGGGCGCCTTGTGCGCCGCTGTCGGGACCACGCCCTTGGTACAGGCAGCCGATGGCGCCGGCATCGCCGGTTTCGGTACCCCGGTCGGGGCCGAGGCGCTGGACGGCGCCCGCGGCGGCTTCGAGATCGCCGGCGGCCTGTCGGTGGCGCTCGGCATCGAGCGCGTGGTGTCGGTCAACGGCGAAATCCTGTCGCGCACCAATATCGCCATTCCCGACCTGGCCGCGATGACCGCCGACCAGGCCCGCCTGACGCAAGAGGCGCTGGGCGCGGCGCGCATGATCCAGATCGGCGGCAATAACTTCGCGGCTGCCGACCTCAATTTGCCGAATGGCGCGACCCTGGTACAGAACACCCTGGATAACCAGGCGATCAGCTCGGTGACGACCATTACCTCGGCCGTCAATAGCATGTCCCTGCTAAAAGACCTGAATTTCCATGGCACGATACGCGACGCCGTAGTACGTTCCCCGGGAACATTGTAATATTGCATTATTGTTAATATAATTGGAGATCTGGATGTATCCAAACGTCGCGCGGCTCGGCGCCGCCGGCCTGGCGGCCGCCCTCCTGGCGCCGCCCGTGCTCGCTCAACAACCTGCGGCCGAACCGGGCACCCAGGACCACAAGACCGAACTGTCCCAACTGAAGGACGAACTGGCCGAACAGCGGGCATTGGTGAATCGTCTGGTGCTGGAACTCCAGGCCCAGCGCGAACAGCTGCAGAAGATCCAGGCACCCGCTGCCGCGCCGGCGCTGGCGGCGCGCGAGCGCATCGTGGAAGAAACCGCCCCGCTGTCGGGCGCGCCGTTCGCGATTCCGACCGCGCTGGCCGACGGCGTCCTGCTGTCGCAGCAGCGCGGTACGGGCATGTCGATGACGGGCCAGGCGCCGGTGGCCCAGCCGCCGGTGCTGCCGCCGGCCGAGAGCGGCGTGGCGGCCCCACTGCCGCCGCAGCCGCGGCCGAACCAGCCGACCTTGCCGGCGCCCGGCCCGGCCCAGTCGCCGGCCCAGGCCCAGCGTCCGGCCCAGCAGCAACAGCCGCAAACGGCGCAGAACAACCCACGCCAGGAACCGAACCGCCCGCCCGAAGTCGCCCCGATCGGCGACACGCCGGGCGTGCTGACCCAGCGCGGCACCTATGTGCTCGAGCCATCGGTCCAGTACGGCTATTCGTCGAGCAACCGTGTAGCCCTGGTCGGCTACACCGTGATCCCCGCGATCCTGATCGGCCTGGTCGACGTGCGCGAGATCAAGCGCAACACCTTCACTACGGCGATCACCGGCCGCACCGGCATCAACAACCGGATGGAAGTCGAGGTCAAGGTGCCGTATGTCTACCGCTCGGACGCCACCGTCAGCCGCGAACTGTTCACCGGCACCGCGGTCGAGCGCGTATTCGACACCACCGGCAAGGGCCTGGGCGACATCGAGGTCGCCGGCCGCTACCAGCTCAACGACGGCGGCGCCGACAAGGGTTATTACATCGCCGGCCTGCGCTACAAGAGCCGCACCGGGCGCGATCCATTCGAGGTCGTGACCGATTGCGACACGCGCTGCATCGGCGAGAACGTGACCGGCACCGGCCTGCCGCTGGACCTGCCGACCGGTTCCGGCTTCCATTCGCTGCAGGGCACCCTGACCTGGCTGTATCCGTCGGACCCGGCCGTCTTCTTCGGCAACCTGAGCTATGTGCACAACTTCAAGCGCGACGACGTCAAGCGCCTGGTGCGCAACGGCGTGCGCGAGCCGCTGGGCGAACTGGAACCGGGTTATGTGCTCGGCTTTAACTTCGGCATGGGCCTGGCGCTCAACGACAAGGCATCGCTCAGCCTCGGCTACGACCACAGCACCATCGCGCGCATGAAGCAGAACGGTTTGCCGGTAGCCGGCTCGGTGCGCACCCAGCTAGGCACCCTGCTCCTGGGCTATTCCTATCGCCTGAGTCCGAAGCGTACGCTGAACATCGCCGTGGGCGCCGGCGTGACCCGCGATACGCCTGATGTCACCCTGACGCTGCGGGTGCCAATGACGTTCTGATCGGCGTCAAGATTTCGTGAAAACATGCGGTCTGGATGACCTGTGGTAAATACGTATACGATTGAAAAAACTTGCTTCCGTTTTAAGAATTTATCCTTATAATCAGAATTGCAATGTAGAGCGTGGCCCTGGTTTTTGTCCGAGGTACGCAAGCAGGGCATCAACGCAAAACAACTTATATTTGAGGGAATAAACATGGCTACTGGCATTGTCAAATGGTTCAACGACGCTAAAGGTTTCGGCTTCATCACCCCTGATGGCGGCGGCGAAGACGTATTCGCACACTTCTCGGCGATCAACGCCAACGGCTTCAAGTCGCTGCAGGAAAACCAGCGCGTGACCTTCGACATCACTGCCGGCCCAAAAGGCAAGCAGGCTGCAAACATCCAGCCACAGGCTTGATGCTGCACTAGCCCGCTTGATGCGGGCTTGCAAGAACAAGAGCACATCCAAGGATGTGCTCTTTTGTTTTGGGGGCGTGCCGGCGCGGCTTATTTGCAGCCGCAGCTACCCGAGCCGCAACCGCCGCCGCCCGACTTGGCCGGTGCGGCGCCAGCCAGCTGCGAGCCCGGCGCGCGGCCGCTCTCTTCGTCGAAGCCCGCAGCCTGCAGGCGCGCCAGGTACTGCTTCCACAGCGAGTCCTGGCTGCGGCCCAGCTCATACAGGTAATCCCAGCTGAAGATGCCGCTGTCGTGGCCGTCCGAGAAGGTCGGCTTGATGGCGTAGTTGCCGACCTGCTCGACGTCGGCGATGCCGACTTCGCGCTTGCCGACCTGCAGGACTTCCTGGCCCGGGCCATGGCCCTTCACTTCGGCCGACGGCGAATACACGCGCATCAGTTCAAACGGGATTGAATAGGCGCTGCCGTCATCGTAGGCGATGTCGAGCACGCGCGATTTCTGGTGGACAGTCAGTTCGGTTGGGTTGGGCATGAGTCTGTTCTCTATCAGTTAAAACGGCGCGCAATGGCGGCGCCCAGTTGTTCGGCCAGCGCGCGGCGCGCGGCCAGGGTCCCTGGCGCGGTCTCGCGCGCCGCCTGCGCCCACACGGGCGCCGGGAAATGCGCGTCGTCGGCGTAGCGTGGAATGATATGCCAGTGCAGGTGCGGCACCACATTGCCCAGGCTCGCCAGATTGACCTTCAGCGGCTGCATCACTTCGCGCACCGCCTGTTCGACCAGGAACACGGCCTCGTTCACGAGTAGGCGGTCTTCACGCGCCAGGTCGCTCAACTCGCGCACGTGGTCGTGCCAGATCACGCGGCAAAAGCCGGGATAGTTGGCGTCGTCGACGACGATGACGCTGAACTTGTCGCCGGCCCACGCCACAGGCGCGGACAGGTCGCACAGCTCGCAGCCAGCGACGGGAGCAGATGCGCGCACCGTCATACCAGCACCCGCTCGATGCCGCCGTTATTGGCGCGCGCCACATAATCGGGCAGCCAGTTCTCGCCCAGCAGGTGCTTCGCGATCTCAACCACGATGTAGTCGGCGGTGGTGCCCGAATCGTCGTTGTAGCGGTTCAGGCCCTGCAGGCAGGATGGGCAGCTGGTCAGGATCTTGACGTCGCCCTCGAAGCCGTCGGCACGCAGTTTATCCGCGCCCTTGACCATCTCGACTTCCTTGCGCGAACGGACCTGGGTCGCGATGTCGGGGCGGCTCACGGCGAAGGTGCCCGACTCGCCGCAGCAGCGGTCGTTCTTCTCGATCTTGACGTCGTCGTGGGTCGAGACCAGCGCATTGACCGTCTTTATCGAGTCCTGCTGCTTCATCGGATTGTGGCAAGGCTCGTGGTACATATAGCGGGTGCCGTTCACGCCTTCGAGCTTGACACCTTTCTCGAGCAGGTATTCATGGATGTCCATGATGCGGCAACCCGGGAAGATCTTCTCGAATTCATAGGTCGCCAGCTGGTCGTAGCAGGTGCCGCACGAGACCAGCACGGTCTTGATGTCGAGGTAGTTCAGCGTGTTGGCCATGCGGTGGAACAGCACGCGGTTATCCGTCATCATCTTGTCGGCCTTGTCGTACTGGCCGGCTCCCCGTTGGGGGTATCCGCAACACAAATAGCCCGGCGGCAGCACGGTCTGCACGCCCACTTCCCACAGCATCGCCTGCGTGGCCAGGCCCACTTGCGAGAACAGGCGCTCGGAGCCGCAGCCGGGGAAGTAGAACACGGCTTCGGTATCGGCCGTGGTCTTCCTGGGGTTGCGGATGATCGGGACGATCTTGTCGTCCTCGATGTCGAGCAGCGCGCGCGCCGTCTTCTTGGGCAGGTTGCCCGGCATCTTCTTGTTGATGAAGTGGATCACCTGCTCGCGCACGGGCGGCTTGCCGACCGTCGGCGGCGGCGCCGCCAACTGCGGCTTGGCCAGGCCCTTGAGCATGCGGTTGCCCAGGCGCTGGGCCTTGAAGCCCCAGTCGACCATCGCCTTGCGCGTGGCATTGATGGTGGTCGGGTCGGTCGCGTTCAGGAAGAACATCGCCGCGCGGTTGGCCGGCTTGAAGCTGCGCTTGTCCATCTTGCGCAGCAGGTTACGCATATTCATCGACACGTCGCCGAAGTCGATATTGACCGGACAGGGCGTGACGCACTTGTGGCACACCGTGCAGTGGTCGGACACGTCCTCGAACTCTTCCCAGTGGCGCAGCGAGACGCCGCGCCGGGTCTGTTCTTCGTACAGGAAGGCCTCGATCAGCGCCGACGTGGCGAGGATCTTGTCGCGCGGCGAATACAGCAGGTTCGCCCCCGGCACGTGGGTCGTGCACACGGGTTTGCATTTGCCGCAGCGCAGGCAGTCCTTGATGCTGTTGGCGATCTCGCCGATATCGCTCTGCTGCATGATGAGCGATTCGTGGCCCATCAGGCCGAACGACGGCGTGTAGGCATTGCGCAGGTCGGCGTGGGCGCCTTCGAGGTTGAGCAGCTTGCCCTTGTTGAAGCGGCCCTCGGGGTCGACGCGCACCTTGTAGTCGCGGAACTCCTGGATCTCGGAATCGAGCAGGAATTCGAGCTTGGTGATGCCGATGCCGTGTTCGCCCGAGATCACGCCGTCCAGCGATCGCGCCAGGCGCATGATGCGCTCGACCGCCTTGTGGGCGTCTTGCAGCATCGCGTAATCGTCCGAGTTCACCGGCAGGTTGGTATGGACGTTGCCGTCGCCCGCGTGCATGTGCAGCGCCACGAACACGCGCGAGCGCAGCACGCGCTTGTGGATCGCGCTCGCTTCGTCGAGGATGCACTGATAGGCGGCGCCGTTGAAGACCTGGCGCAGCGGCGCACGCACTTCGGCCTTCCACGAGACGCGCACCGTGTGGTCTTGCACCGCGTCGAACAGGCGCGCATCGGGCTGGATCGCCAGGCGGGCGTCGATTGCCGCCGACAGGTGATCGAGGCCGAGCGACTCGAGCTGATGGCGTACCTCGCCCAATTGCGCATCGAGATTGGCCAGGATGAAGGTCCAGCGCTTGTCGACCAGGTCGACCAGGGCGCGCGCCTGCAGCGGGCGGTCGCCCATGATCTCGTCGCGGTCGACGCCGTCGCCGGTCGCATCGTCGCTCTTGGCCAGCGGCAGGTGGTCGCTGGCGAGGTAGGCGCGCAGCTGGTCCACCAGCTGCAGCTTGTTCTTGATCGACAGCTCGACGTTGATGCGCTCGATGCCGTCGGTGTACTCCCCCATGCGGTTCAGCGGAATGACCACGTCTTCATTGATCTTGAAGGCGTTGGTGTGGCGCGCGATGGCCGCGGTGCGGGCGCGGTCGAGCCAGAACTTCTTGCGCGCCTCGGGGCTGACCGCGACGAAGCCTTCGCCCACGCGGGTATTGGCCAGGCGCACGACCTCGGAGGCGGCGATTGCCACCGCGTTCTCGTCGTCGCCGACAATGTCGCCGAACAGCGCCATCTTGGGCAGCACGCCGCGCTTGGACTTGGTGGCATAGCCGACCGCGCGCAGGTAGCGCTCGTCGAGGTGTTCCAGGCCCGCCAGGCGCAGCGTGGCAAACGCCGGGTCGCCGTTCTTCGGCAGGCTGTCGAGGTAATCCTTGATCTCGACGATCGACGGGATCGCGTCGCGCGCCTGGCCGAAGAATTCCAGCGCCACGGTGCGCGTGAACTTGGGCATCTTGTGCAGAATCCAGCGGCCCGAGGTGATCAGGCCGTCGGTGCCCTCTTTCTGGATGCCCGGCAGGCCGGCCAGGAATTTGTCGGTGACGTCCTTGCCCAGGCCTTCCTTGCGGAAGCGCCGGCCCTCGATGGTCAGCGTCTCGGTGCGGAACGGCTGGCCCTTCGGTGCACCCTTCACCGAAGGATGCGTCCATTCGAGCAGGAATTCGGCGGTCGGCGCATCGTGGATCTTGCCGAGGTTGTGGTTGATGCGGGTGACGTCGAGCCAGTCGCCGTTGGGGTCGACCATGCGCCACGAGGCCAGGTTGTCGAGCGCGGTGCCCCACAACACGGCCTTCTTGCCGCCCGCGTTCATCGCGATATTGCCGCCCACGCAGGAGGCGTGGGCCGAGGTCGGGTCGACCGCGAACACGAAGCCCGCCTTCTCGGCCGCCTGCGACACCCGCTGGGTGACCACGCCGGCATAGGTGTGGATGGTCGCGTAGTCGCGGTCCAGCCCCGGCATGGAGGTCATCTCGACTTCGCCGATGCCGATCAGTTTTTCGGTATTGATCACGGCCGACATCGGCGTGAGCGGAATCGCGCCGCCGGTGTAGCCGGTGCCGCCGCCGCGCGGGATGATGGTCAGGCCCAGCTCGATGCAGCCCTTGACCAGGCCGGCCATCTCGTCCTCGCTGTCGGGCACCAGCACCAGGAACGGGTATTCGACGCGCCAGTCGGTGGCGTCGGTCACGTGCGAGGTGCGGTGCATGCCGTCGAAGCGGATATTGCGCTTGTCGGTATAGGCGCCCAGCACCCTGGTGGCGCGCTTGCGCAGGTCGTAGGTTTCGGCGAATTCGCGGCCGAAGTCGTCCACGGCGCGGCGCGCGGCCGCGAGCAGCTGCTCGACCGCGGCGCTGCGGCCGGCGACGGCGGCGGGATCGCTGTCCGAAGCGGATGCGTCGAGCGCATCGACCGTGGTGCGGCGCTTGTCGATCTCGGCCAGCCGGTGGTGCAGCGCGTCGATCAGCTTGGCCCGGCGCTTCGGGTTGTCCAGCATATCGTCTTGCAGGTAGGGATTGCGGCGCACGACCCAGATATCGCCCAGCACTTCGTACAGCATGCGCGCCGAACGGCCGGTCTGGCGCGCGCCGCGCAGGCTGTCGAGCAACTCCCACGATGACTCACCGAGCAGGCGGATCACGATTTCGCGGTCCGAGAACGAGGTGTAGTTATAGGGGATCTCGCGCAGTCGCGCGGGTGCGTTGTCGGCAAGCAGGGTATGGATGTGTGCGGGGGCGTTCATGAATTCTGGTCGACGATCGGACAGGCCCGAAGGACATTCATTCTAGCTTATTGCGTTGCACCACGCTCGGTTAATGCCCGGACCGCCATTCTATGCTGCACAACAAAATGTCTATACTAATTTGATAGACCAAACTTTATTTGCTTACAAGTCTTTTGATGCATCATTCGTCATGCCGCAGGGCTTGAATGGCATACGTCATCCGGCGTTGTTCGTCGTTCCCAACTGCCCGGTACGCGCCCAAGATAAACGGTATCAGCCGGTAATACGGCTCAGCATATCACCGAGATTGGTCCAGAAACTGTCCGGGATGTACAGCAGCGCCAGCGTCATGGTGAGATAGCGCATGAACTTGCCGATCGCCATGTACAGCACGCTGGGCCAGAACGGCAGGTGCAGCCAGCCGGCCAGCGTGCACAGCGGATCGCCGATGCCTGGCAGCCACGACAGCAGCATGGTCTTGGCGCCATAGCGCTTGAGCCAGCCGAACCAGCGGCTCTGGCGTTCCTTCGCGAACGCCACCTTGGCGCGGTAGCCGAGGAAATAGTCGAAGGCGCCGCCCAGCGTGTTGCCGAGGGTGCCGACCAGGATTGCCGGCCAGAACATGTCGGGATTGGCCTTGATCACCGCGAACACGGCCGGCTCGGAGCCGAGAGGCAACAAGGTGGCGGAGACGAAGCTGACGATGAAGATCGAGGTCAGCCCGACGGTCGGTGCAGCCAGGAAGTCAAGCAGCCATTGGACAGCGGATTCGATCATGCGGGCTTATCTGGCGCCCTTGCGGTGGCCTAGTGGTGACAATAAGCGTCCATTATAATGATCCGGTACTATCGTCACGACACGATACGACGAGCCTGCCATCCAGCGCGCCGTATCGACCTTTGCGCCACGGTCACCCACCCTAGCGGAACAGTTCGCGTCGTCCGTCCCGCCGGTCTTTCCGGCAAGACTTTTGCATCCCGACTATGACTACCGACTACCTCAGAAAAATCCTGACCGCCCGCGTCTATGACGTCGCCGAACAAACGCCGCTCGATCTGGCCCCGACGCTTTCGGAGCGCATGGGCAACCGCATCTATTTCAAGCGCGAGGACATGCAGAGCGTGTTCAGCTTCAAGCTGCGCGGCGCCTACAACAAGATGGCGAACCTCACGCCCGAGCAGCTCAAGCGCGGCGTGATCTGCGCCTCGGCCGGCAACCACGCCCAGGGCGTGGCGCTGTCGGCCTGCCGCCTCGGCTGCCGCGCCCTGATCGTGATGCCGACCACCACCCCGCAAGTCAAGATCGACGCGGTCAAGGCACGCGGCGGCGCCAGCGTCGAAGTCGTGCTGCATGGCGACTCGTATACCGACGCCTACAACCACGCCCTGCTGCTGGAAAAAGAACAGCGCCTGACCTTCGTGCACCCGTTCGACGATCCCGACGTGATCGCAGGCCAGGGCACGATCGGCATGGAAATCCTGCGCCAGTTGTCGAGCCCGATCCACGCGATCTTTGTCGCCATCGGCGGCGGCGGCCTGATCGCGGGTATTGGCGCCTATGTAAAACAGATTCGTCCCGACATCAAGATCATTGGCGTGCAGACCCTGGATTCGGACGCCATGGCGCGCAGCCTGAAGGCCGGCCAGCGTGTGACGCTCACCGACGTCGGCCTGTTCTCGGACGGCACCGCGGTGCGCCTGGTGGGCGAGGAAACCTTCCGCGTCGCCCAGCAGGTGGTGGACGAGATCATCCTGGTCGATACCGACGCCATCTGCGCCGCGATCCAGGACGTGTTCCAGGATACCCGCAGCATCCTCGAGCCGGCCGGTGCGCTGGCGGTGGCCGGCGCCAAGGCCTATGTCGAGCGTTCGCAGATGAACCGCGAGCCCATCAGGAACGAAACGCTGGTGGCGGTGGCCTGCGGCGCCAATATGAACTTCGACCGGCTGCGCTTCGTGGCCGAGCGCGCCGAGCTGGGCGAATCGCGCGAAGCCGTGTTCGCCGTGACCGTGCCCGAGCAGCGCGGGAGCTTCCGCCGCTTCTGCGCGCTGGTCGGCCCACGCAATGTGACCGAGTTCAACTACCGCATCAGCCATGAGAGCGAAGCCCACGTCTTCGTCGGCGTGCAGGTGGGCAGCCGCAGCGAATCGGGCCTCCTGGCGCGTACCTTCGAGGAACACGGCTACAAGACGCTCGACCTCACCTATGACGAGCTGGCCAAGCTGCACATCCGTCACTTGGTCGGCGGGAAAAGTTCACTTGCGCATGATGAATTGCTGTATCGTTTCGAGTTCCCTGAACGGCCGGGTGCGCTGATGCGCTTCCTGGACAGCATGGCGCCGAACTGGAATATTTCGCTATTCCACTACCGCAACCAGGGCGGCGATGTGGGCCGTATCCTGGTTGGGCTGCAGGTGCCGCAGGCCGAGATGGATGAGTTCCGCCGGTTCCTGGCCTCGCTCGGTTATCGTTACTGGGATGAGAGCGGCAATCCGGTCTATAAACTTTTCTTGGGGGCTTAGGCCCTGTTTGGACGCGTGGACGGCGTAGCCGTCCACCCTATTATGAATACTCCTGATCAATCGCCACTTGGCAAATCCTCGGCTTACCAGAGCCAGTACGCACCAGAACTGCTGTTCCCGATCGCGCGCCAGCAAAAGCGCGAAGAACTGGGCCTGTCCGGCACCTTGCCCTTCTTCGGGGTCGACATCTGGAATGCCTATGAATTGTCGTGGCTGAACATGCGCGGCAAGCCGCAGGTCGCGATCGCGACCGTGACGGCGCCCGCCGATTCGCCGAACATCATCGAATCGAAATCGTTCAAGCTCTACCTGAACTCATTCAACCAGACCCGCCTGGCAGGTCCGGACGCCCTGTTGGCCCTGCTGCGCGACGACCTGTCGAACGGCTTCGGTGCGCCGGTCCACGTCACCTTGCACCACCCGGAACAATTCGGGGCGATCAAGATGGGCGAGCTCGAAGGCACGCTGCTGGACCGGCTCGACATCGAGGTCGACGAATACTCGCCGGCCCCGCAGCTGCTCAAGGCCAACCACGAGGATGCGGCGGTCGAAGAGACGCTGGTGTCGCACCTGCTCAAGTCCAACTGCCTGGTCACCGGCCAGCCGGACTGGGGCACGGTGCAAATCCGCTATGTCGGCCCGCAGATCGACCAGGAAGGCCTGCTGAAATACCTGATCGGCTTCCGCGAACATAACGAGTTCCATGAACAGTGTGTCGAGCGTATCTTCATGGATGTGCTGCGCCAGTGCCAGCCGAGCAAGCTGGCCGTGTATGCCCGCTATACGCGACGCGGCGGCCTCGACATCAATCCATGGCGCGCCAATTTCAGCACCGGCATGCCGGGCAATCTGCGTGGCGCGCGCCAGTAAATATCTACTTTCTGTCAGGATATAACCCGCACGCTTGTGCGATTTAGGCGACAGCGATGCGTCGTGCATGGCATCGCCTTTTGCTATACGATACCGAACACTCTGCCTTGTCTTTGAGCAGCCTTGTGTGCAATCGTTGGTGAATCCGGAGAGCGGCATACGATTGCTTGCCCCGACAGCTGATTCGTTGAGGAAATTGCGTATCGATGTTGATGCAAATCAACTAAGTGGCCATCCCGTTTCGACGGGTATCGTGCGGCCGTTCGGCGAGAAGGCCAAACTGTCGCGAATTCGAGTGTCTCAGGCCCTAAACAGGCCTATAATCCCGTGCTCGCAAGCACTCCACGCGTGCATCGCACCCACGTTATGACGAACCTAAGCAAAATCCTCTCGCTCGAGAACGTCCAGCTCGACATTGAAGTATCGAGCAAGAAACGGGCTTTCGAGCAAGCCGGCCTGATCTTCGAGAACAACTGCGGCATCGCCCGCTCGATCGTTTCGGACAACCTGTTCGCCCGCGAACGCCTCGGCTCGACGGGCCTGGGCCACGGCGTTGCCGTCCCGCACGGCCGCATCAAGGGCAGCAAAAGCCTCAAATCCCCGCTGGCTGCTTTCGTGCGCCTGAAGGAAGCCATTCCCTTCGAGTCGCCCGACGGCCAGCCGGTGAGCCTGCTGTTCTTCCTGCTGATCCCGGACCACGTCACCCAGCAGCATCTCGAGATCCTGTCCGAGATCGCCGAGCTGTTCTCCGATGAATCGGTGCGCACTGCCCTGGCCAACGATCCCGATCCGAAATCGGTGCATGACCGCATTATCAACTGGCAACCCAGCCTGCAGGCTCTGGGTTAAACTGACCGTCTGCTGAACGCGCGGCAATTGGGCCGCGCGCCTTTTTTGCGACGACGACAATGCCCATGCTGCAGTCTCCGCTGACCATCCAACGGCTGTACGACGATAACCGCGACAGCCTGCAACTGGGCTGGTTCGCGGGCTTTCCCGGCGGTGAACGCCAGATCGCCGGCGACGCCGCCTCGGCCGCCGACCAGGTCGGCCACCTGAACCTGATCCACCCGGGCCGGATCCAGGTGTTCGGCCACCAGGAACTCGACTATTACCACCGCCTCAAGGCCAATTCGCGCAGCCACGTGGTCGGCGAGTTGATCGGCGGCGGCCCGCCGGCCCTAATCATCGCGCAAGGCCTGGAAACGCCGCCCGACATCCTCGCCATCTGCGACGAGCAGAACATCCCGCTGTTCTCGACCCCGCTGCCGGCGGCGCAGGTGATCGACTTCCTGCGCGTGTATCTGTCCAAGAAGCTGGCCCAGCGCGTGATCATGCATGGCGTGTTCATGGACGTGCTGGGCGTGGGCGTGCTGATCACGGGCGACTCCGGTCTCGGCAAAAGCGAACTGGGCCTGGAACTGATCTCGCGCTCGCACGGCCTGGTGGCCGACGACGCCGTGGAATTCTCGCGCATCGCGCCGAACATGATCGAGGGCCGCTGTCCGCCGCTATTGCAGAACCTGCTGGAGGTGCGCGGCCTGGGCCTGCTGGACATCAAGGCGATCTTCGGCGAGACGGCGGTGCGGCGCAAGATGCGCCTGAAGCTGATCGTCCACCTGGTCAAGCGCGGCGCGCTGGACGAAGAGGTCGAGCGCCTGCCGTTCCACTTCCCGACCGAGGACGTGCTGGGCCTGCCGGTGCGCAAGGTCGTGATCCCGGTGGCGGCCGGCCGCAACATCGCGGTGCTGTTGGAAGCGGCGGTGCGCAACACCATCCTGCAACTGCGCGGCATCGACACGCTGCAGGAATTCATGGAGCGCCAGCGCCAGGCGATGAGCGCGGACTAGTCCTTCCGCTACGTCTTCCCCCGATGCCAACAAGCGGCGCTTGCGGTATCATCGCCACATGCACATCGTCCTCATCACCGGCATCTCGGGCTCGGGCAAGTCCGTGGCCCTGAATGTCCTTGAAGACGCGGGTTACTACTGCGTCGACAACCTGCCGCCGGCCCTGCTGACGGCCCTCGTCAATACCGTCAACGAGACCGGCACCGGCAAGATCGCGGTCGCGGTCGACGCGCGCAGCGCCGAATCGCTGGTCGAGCTGCCGGTGAGCGTGCGCCGCCTGCGCGAGGATGGCCACGCGGTCAAGGTCATGTTCCTGACCTCGAGCACCCATTCGCTGGTCGCGCGTTTTTCCGAAACGCGGCGCAGCCATCCGCTGTCGCACGAGCTGCGCCCGGGCGAGAATCCGGCCTCGCGCCGCACCCTGATCGAATGCATCGCCGAAGAACGCGAGCGCCTGTCGTCGATCGAGAACCTGGGCCATGTGATCGACACCTCGGAACTCTCGGCCAACAAGCTGCGCGGCTGGATCAAGGAACTGGCCGAGGTCGACCACGCGCCGCTGACCCTGTTCTTCGAATCGTTCGCGTTCAAGGTCGGCGTGCCGCTCGACGCCGACTTCGTGTTCGACGTGCGCGCGATCCCGAACCCGTATTACGACCTGGCCCTGCGCCCACTGACCGGCAAGGACCAGCCTGTGATCGACTTCCTCGACGCCCAGCCGAGCGCCGCCGAGATGCTGGCCGATATCCGCGATTTCGTGGCCAAGTGGCTGCCCTCGTTCAAGACCGACAATCGCAGCTACCTGACGGTGGCGGTGGGCTGCACCGGCGGCCAGCACCGCTCGGTGTACATGGCCGAGCACCTCGGCGCGTATTTCGCCGAGACCGAGCGCGTGATTGTGCGGCATCGGGAGCAGCCGAAGAATCCGACGGCGTAGTAGCTACCTTAGCTTCCGCACGTCATTCCCGCCTGCGCGGGAATGACGTGCAAGATGCGGTGGTGCATGGTCGCGTCAGCGGCGGATTACCTCAGCACCTGCACCGTATCGACCACCCGCACATCGTGCATCTGGTGCAGATACGCTTCCAGATAGCCCTTGTGCGACGCTCCCACGATGACCAGCAGCCGCGTGCCCGGCGTCACGCCCACCACGTCGCGGATATTCGCCGCCATGCGCAGGTTGCGCGTTTCCCAGTAGCCCACGTAAGTACGGCCGAAGCGCTGCGGCGACGGCTCGTTCATGGCGGCGCCGAAGTCGATCTCGAAGCTCGCCGCGACATGGGCGGGCGAGTTATAGGCGCGGTACAGCGCCAGCACGCCTTCGGCGCTGCCCAGGCCCTCCTTCAGGACCTTGTCCTGTTCCTGGCGCCGCTTGTTGGCCGGGTTGTCCCAAGCCTTCATGATCGCCTCGCCGGCCGCCTTGCGGTCGGCGTACGGTCGGCCCGCCGCCTGGTCGTCCATCGCATGCACGCGCTCATGCCCCAGGCGCGCCGCCAGCTGCGCTGCGATCATCACGCTTTCGTTGGGACTGCTCTCGAGCTTGCGCAGTTGCGCGACCAGGACCTCATCCAGGCCATCGCCGGCGCGGCGCTCCACGGCCGGCAAACGGAACCACTGGACCATGGCCGACGTGGATTCGCCACCTGCAAGGAATACAGCCGCCAGGCGCCGCCGCTGGGCGCTTGATGGCGCCGTGGGCCAGGCGGCCAGCAGCTTTTCAGCTTCAGCGGTGGCCTGCGGGACATCGAGCCCGGTGGCCGCCCTGGCCGGCGCCGTATCCTCGCAATAGGTCTCGATCGCCTCCCGGTAGCGCTCCACATAGCGGCGCATGAGATCGCACTGCGGCCCGGAGCGCTCCTCCACCGCGATCGCCTGCGGCTTCCAGGCCGCCAACCGGTCGTTGAGCAGGGACAGGCTCGCTGGCTGGAAGGTCTTCGGCAGGTGCGACAAGTGGGGCGAACCGAGCACCATGATTTCGTTGACCGGCCCTGAGGTCGGGCCCTTCAGCTGGCTCGGATCGAAGGCCGGCCGGTAATCCTGGGCGGCGACCGCCCCGCACAAGGTCATCGAGATCAGCAGGGCACGCAGGCGCATCGGTCTTCCTTTCAGGTCATGAAGATCCGATGTTCACACCCCGGCGCCAGCCTGTCACGCAAAAATGGATATGCATGGAAACGTTTATGCGAGATGCCTGAGCGGATGCGCGTGCTTCGGCCACACCGGCGCGAAGAAGCGCGCCACCATCTCGGGCGTCACCTGCTCGAGCGACGGCGGATTCCACTGCGGCGCATTGTCCTTGTCGATGACGAGCGCGCGCACGCCTTCCAGCACCTCGCCATGCTCGAAATTGCGGCGCACCAGCGAACGCTCCATGCGCAGGCAATCGGCCACGCCGAGCGCCGCGCCGCGCGCCAGCAGCTCGTGGGTCACGCACATCATCAGCGGCGAGCGCTGGCGCATCGCCTGCAAGGCCTTCTGCGCGAACGGCGTCGCGTCGCCTTCGAGCGAAGCCATGATGGCGGTGACCGAGGCGGCGCCGAAGTGCGCATCGACCAGGCTGCGATGAGCCTGCAGCACGCTCTCGCCCGCCTGCTGCACGAACGGCGCCGCGAAGGCGCGAATCGCCGCCGGCAGTTCGGCGCCGGGCGTGGATGCCAGCAGCGCCTGCAGGGCTGGCAGTTCTGAGCCGGGCACGAACACGTCGGCCAGGCCGATGTACAGCGCATCGGCGGCGCCGATCGTCAAGCCGGTCAAGCCAAGGTAGTTGCCGAGCCGGCCCGGCGCATGCGACAGGAAGTGGCTGCCGCCGACGTCCGGGAACAGGCCGATGTTCACCTCGGGCATGGCCACCTTGGAGCGCTCGGTCACGATGCGCAGGCCGCAATCCGGACCGCCCTGGGCAATGCCCATGCCGCCGCCCATCACGACGCCATCCATGATGGCGATATACGGCTTGGGATAGAAATGGATCAGGTGATTGAGCGCGTATTCTTCGGTGAAGAAATCCTCGAGCAGCGCGCTGCCGCCCATCGGCCCCGCATGGCCGACCTCATGGAAGAAGCGGATGTCGCCGCCCGCGCACAAGGCTTTCTCGCTGCTGCTGGTGAGCACGACCGCGTCGACCTGCCCGTCGTGCTGCCAGGCGCGCAGGACGTCGGCCAGCGCGCGCACCATCTCGAGCGACAGCGAATTGAGCGCCTTCGGCCGGTCGAGGGTGATGATGCCGGTGCGGTTGGCGATGCGGGTCAGGACGTGATCGGTCATGGCGTGGTCCGTAATGGAAAGACCTGCATTTTACCGAAGGCGCAGAGACACGCGGATGCAAAAAGGGCGCCCCCTCGGACGCCCTCAGCTAGTGTGCCCTGCGCCTGATCAGGCGACAGCGGCGTCTTCGTCGCTGCCGTTTTCAGGCAGGCGTTTGATCGACATGCGGCTATGGTCCTTGAGCTGCTGCTTGTGCTTGAGGATCTGTCGGTCCAGCTTATCCATCAGCGTATCGATCGCCGCGTACAGGTCTTGCGCGACGCTTGCCACGTGCAGGGTCTTGCCCGACACCTGGACGTTGATCTCTGCTTTCTGCCTTTTTTCTTTTTCAGTGAGGTTGTCGACGGCCAGGAAGACGTGGGTGTCGATCACCTGGTCGAAATGGCGAATGATGCGCTCGAGCTTATTCTGAACGTATTCACGGATGGCGGGGGTAACTTCGAGATGATGGCCACTGATTGTGAGGTTCATACACACTCCTTTGAAAATATTGCACCGTGTGGACCACATCGACGCGACAAGGCACGGGGATGTGGACGGCGCAGTTACAAGGACTTGCGGAGGCTTACAGGGGGTATCTTGAGGGCTTCACGGTATTTTGCAACCGTGCGGCGCGCGATGACCATGCCTTGTTCCCCGAGCATCTCCGCGATCTTGCTGTCGGATAAAGGGTTCCTAGGGTCTTCTGCTCCTGTCAATTGTGCAATGAGCGCACGGATTGCCGTCGAGGATGCTTCGCCTCCCGCCTCGGTGGCAACGTGGCTGCCGAAGAAATACTTCAACTCAAACATGCCGTGCGGGGTCAGCATGTATTTCTGCGTTGTGACACGAGAAATTGTGCTCTCGTGTAGGCCTAGTGTATCAGCAATCTCACGTAAGACAAGGGGGCGCATGGCAACCGCGCCATGGGAGAAAAAGTTGCGCTGGCGCTCGACGATCGCCTCTGCCACACGCAGGATGGTGTCGAAACGCTGGCGCATATTCTTGATGAGCCACTTCGCTTCTTGCAGCTGCGCGCCCATCTGCGCCTCGCTCTTGCCCTGCTTGAGCAGGCTCGCGTACAGGCTGTTGACGCGCAGGCGCGGCATCACGTCCGGGTTCAATGTGACAGCCCAGCCGTTCTTGGAAGGGCGCACGATTACATCCGGCACCACGTAGTCCGACACGTTCGAGGCGAAGGGCGCGCCGGGATGCGGATTGCACTGGCGGACCACGGCCTGCACCTCGCGCAGGTCTTCGTCGTCGCAGTCGAGCGCCTTTTTGAGCTTGCTGTATTCGCGCTGGGCGAACCAGCTCAGGTAACCCTCGACGATGGTCAGGGCCATGCGCCGCGTGACCATGGCCACGTTCGGCATGCGCCGGATCTGCAGCGCCAGGCACTCGGCCGCGCTGCGCGCGCCCACGCCCACCGGGTCCATGCTCTGCACCAGCGCCAGCGCGCAGCGCAATTCGTCGATCTCGATGTCGAGTTCTTCGGGCAGCCTTGCGTGGATCTCGTCGAGCGGCTCTTCCAGGTAGCCGTTGTCGTCCAGCGCATCGATCACCAGTTCGGCCAGCGCCCGGTCGCGCGCCGACAGCGTGGCTTCGCGCACCTGTTCCATCAGGTGCTCGCGCAAGGTGATGGCGCAGGCTTCCAGCTGCGGGCGGCCGTCTTCGTCTTCGCCGCCACCGCCTGACGGACCGGCGCCGCCATCGCTCCAGTCGGTGTCGCTGCGATCGCCATCGGCGCCGCCGTCGAAACCCTCGCCCTCGCCTGCCGGCGCCGGTGCTTCCTGGCCGTCGGCCTGCTGGCCGGGCGCGGGCGGCGCTTCGCCATTGGGCGGCGCGTTGTTGATGGCGCCGTCGGCCAGCAGGCGCACCGAGCGGTCGAGCGGATCGTCGAGCCGCTCGAGCAGCGGGTTATCGCCCAGTATCTGCTCGATCTCCTGGTGCAGTTCGAGCGTCGACAGTTGCAGCAGCCGGATCGACTGCTGCAATTGCGGGGTCAGCGCCAGGTGCTGCGAGGTGCGAAGTTGCAGGGACTGTTTCATCTAGGCGTCGCTCACATGCGGAAGTGTTCGCCCAGGTACACGCGCCGCACCGACTCGTCGGCGATGATGTCGTCAGGGCGGCCCGATGCCAGCACGGCGCCCTGGTTGATGATGTAGGCACGGTCGCAGATGCCCAGCGTCTCGCGCACATTGTGGTCGGTGATCAGGACGCCGATCTTGCGCTCCTTCAGGAAGCGCACGATGCGCTGGATCTCGATCACGGCGATCGGGTCGACGCCGGCGAAGGGTTCATCGAGCAGCACGAAGCGCGGATTGGTGGCCAGCGCGCGCGCGATCTCGACGCGGCGGCGTTCGCCGCCCGACAGCGACAGCGCCGGGTTCTCGCGCAGCTTCTCGATCTGCAGGTCGGCCAGCAGGGTGTCGAGGCGTTCGTTGATCTGGTCCTTCGAAAGCGGCTTGCCGTTGTCCTTCTGCAGCTCGAGCACGGCGCGGATGTTCTCTTCCACCGTCAGCTTGCGGAACACCGAGGCCTCTTGCGGCAGGTAGGACAGGCCCAGCACCGCGCGGCGGTGGATCGGCAGGCTGGTGATGTCGGTGCCGTTGATGTCGATCGAGCCGGCGTCCGACGGCACCAGGCCGACGATCATGTAGAACGAGGTGGTCTTGCCGGCGCCGTTCGGGCCCAGCAACCCCACCACTTCGCCGCATTCGACCTGCAGCGACACGTCGCGCACGACCAGGCGCTTGCCATAGCTTTTTTGCAGGCCATTGACGACCAGGGTGCTGCCATCGCCCAGCGCCATCGGGACCGCCGTCATTGGGCGCCTCCGGCCGGCGCACGCTTGGGCGACAGGATCAGGGTGCCGCGGCCGCCGCCTGCCTTGCTCTGGCCGCTGACATCGTTGCGCACGGTGGCGACTTCCTTGCGGTTGTCGTAGGAGATGAAGGGACCGGTGATCTGGTTGGTCATGCGCGAGTTTTCCAGCTCCTTGATCAGGGCATTCGAGTACAGGCGTACCAGTTCGGTACGCTCGTCGTACTCGATGCGCTCGGCCTGGCCTTCGACCCACAGGTCGGGGCCGCCGTCGCGCTTCTGGCGGAAGGTGGTGAGCCGGTTGTCGTTGGCCGTGAGGGTCACGGTCATATAGCCTTCAGGGGTTTCCTTGACCACGGCGCGGTCGGCCTTGAGCAGCAGCGTGCCGCGGGTCAGGATCACATTGCCGGTAAAGATGCGGGTGCCCGAGACGCCGTCGACGTCGGCGGAATCGTATTCGATGGCCGCCGGCTTGAGCGAATCGGCGCGTTCGGCGGCAGCCGTCAGCGACAGCAGGGAAAGGAATACGGCAGCAAATAATTTTTTCATGGTTGGATGCGGATCTGGGGTTGGCACGCGGCGCTAGTGTTCAAAGGTCAGCGCTGGCGCGGCGGATAGACGATCTTGCCGCGGCTGGACAGGTGCACTTGCTGGGTCGCGTTGTTGGCGACCATGCCGGTGCCCACCAGGGTGGATGTGCCGAGCTGCATGTCGATCGGCAGGTCGGTCTTGACGATTTCTTCGTCGGGCAGCACGGTGAGCGCCTGGCTGCGCACGCGCAGCGCCTCGCTCTGCGCAGTCTTGGGACGCTGCAGGTCGACGTCGCCCATCAGCTCGACCCGGTGTTCCTCGTGGTGGATGCGCGCATTGTTCGCGACCACCGTCATCGGCGGACGGCCCGGCTCGACGCCGCGCAGCACCGGTTCGTCGACGTGCGACACGTCGCCATTCGGGATATGGGCCATGCGCTTGCCCGACACCAGGTAGCTCGGCTGGCCGTTCTCGGTCATGCGCACGAAGGAAAAATTCTCGACGATGTAGTCCGGCTCGTCCGGCGGCCCGCCCAGCTGGGCGTCGATGTCGGATGCCTGCATCAGCTGCAGCAGCCAGAAGCTGCCGAAGGCGAAGAAGGTGCCGATCACGATCATCGCCAGGAGATTCCAGCGGTGCGCGGTACGCTTGTTGACGACGACGGTAGCCATTGTCTGATCCTCAGGCGAAGTACGGCGCGAGCGCCTGGTCGTAGGTGCCCTGGGCGCGCATCACGAGGTCGCATACCTCGCGCACCGCGCCACGGCCGCCGCCGTTTTTCGTGACGTAGTGCGCGCGGTGCTGCACCTCGGGATGACCGGACGGCACGGCGACGGCGAAACCCACGCGCGCGAACAGCGGCAGGTCGATCACGTCGTCGCCGATATAGCCGCACTGCTCGGCGGTGAAGCCGGTGGCTTCGAGCAGCTTGGCGAAGCCGATGCGCTTGTCGTGGATGCCCTGGTGGACGTGCGAGATGCCGAGATCGGCCGCGCGCTTGACGACGATCGGCGACAGGCGCGCACTGATGATCGCGGTCTGCACGCCGGTTTTATTCAGCAGCTGGATGCCCAGGCCGTCGAGCACATTGAAGGTCTTAGTGACTTCGCCGTCGGGACCGTAGGTCAGGCTGCCGTCGGTCAGCACGCCGTCGACGTCGAAGATCATGACCTTGATGCGCGCAGCGCGCTCCATATGGGCCAACGGCGTGATTGCGGGAATAAACGTGTCGCTCATCAGATCACCTTGGCGCGGGTCAGATCGTGGATATGCAGCGCGCCGACCAGGCGGTCGTCATCATCGACCACCAGCATCTGGTTGATGCGGAATTCTTCCATCACGGCGACGGCGTCGACCGCGAGCTGATCGGGCCGCACGCGGCGCGGATTGGCGTGCATCACGTCGCGGATCTGGATGTCGGAGAAATCGTGCATGCGCTCGATCACGCGGCGCAAGTCGCCGTCGGTGAACACGCCGACCGGACGGCCTTCGGCGTCGACGATGGCGGTCATGCCGAGGCCCTTGCGGGTGACTTCGAGCAGCGCTTCGACCAGCGAGGTCTCGGGGCCGACGCTCGGCACCGCGTCGCCGCTGCGCATCACGTCGCGCACATGGGTCAAGAGGCGCCGGCCCAGCGCGCCGCCCGGATGCGACAGCGCGAAGTCCTGCTCGCGGAAACCGCGCGCGTCGAGCAGCGCCACGGCCAGTGCATCGCCCATGGCGAGGGTCACGGTGGTGCTGGTGGTCGGCGCCAGGTTGAGCGGGCAGGCCTCTTTGTCGACCGCGATGTCCAGGTGCACGTCGGCCAGCCGGGCCAGGCGCGAGGCTGGTTTACCGGTCATGGCGATCACGCGCGCACCGAGGCGCTTGACGGCCGGCAGGATGTCGAGGATCTCGGACGATTCGCCCGAATTGGAGATGGCGATCACGACGTCGTGCTTGGTGACCATGCCCAGGTCGCCGTGCGCGGCCTCGCCCGGGTGCATGAAGAAGGCCGGGGTGCCGGTGGAAGCCAGGGTGGCGGCGATCTTGCGGCCGATATGGCCCGACTTGCCCATCCCGGACACGACCACGCGGCCGTCGCATCCAAGAATGAGACGCGCGGCGTTGATGAAACTGTCATCGTCGCCCAGGCGCGCCTGCAGCGCGCGGATGGCGTCGGCTTCGATCGACAAGGTTTCGCGACCCAGGGCCAGGACGCGCCGGGCCATGGTCTCGTCAAAACTATTCAGCATTGTTTTTTCATCGGTTACACTCATTTTGGAAGTATAAACGAATTGGGAAAGCAAAAAACTTGCCAGTCGTAACAAACGATAACAAGCCATGCCGCACCACACACGACTCGTGCAACAAGATTAACAAAATTTGTCGCTTTGCCCA
Organism: Massilia sp. HP4; assembly: GCF_005222695.1. Lineage (GTDB taxonomy): Bacteria > Pseudomonadota > Gammaproteobacteria > Burkholderiales > Burkholderiaceae_D > Telluria. Next base: position 257,378 of record NZ_STGG01000011.1, read on the forward strand.
TGCATTCCGGTCTTGAACTTACCCTCCTCCTGTTGGGCTGCGCCGTCCTGGGCGTGGTACTTTTTCGCAGTCTGCAACTGCCGCCGATGCTCGGCTACCTGGCCGTCGGCGTCCTGATCGGCCCCCACGCCCTGGCCCTGGCCGAAGACAGTCCCACCACCCACGCGCTGGGCGAGTTCGGGGTGGTGTTCCTGATGTTCTCGATCGGCCTCGAATTCTCGCTCGGGCAACTGCGCTCGATGCGGCGCATCGTGTTCGGGCTGGGGCTGGCCCAGGTGGTGTCGACGATCGTGGCCGCCATGGCGATCGGGCTGCTCGCGTCCTGGTTCCTGCCCGGGATCCCGCTCGGCTGGCAGGCCGCCTTCGCCCTGGGCGGGGCACTGGCCATGTCGTCGACGGCGATCGTGGTCAAGCTGCTCACCGAGCGGCTCGAGCTCGAGAGCGAGCATGGGCGGCGCACCGTCGGCATCCTGCTGTTCCAGGACCTGGCGGTGGTGCCGCTATTGATCATGATTCCGGCGCTGGCGCGCGATCCGGAAGACCTGGCAATCACCCTTGGGATAGAGGCGGTCAAGGCGGCGCTGGTGCTGGCGCTGCTGCTGTTCTTCGGCCAGAAGCTGATGGGCCGCTGGTTCACGATCGTCGCCAAGCGCCGCTCGCAAGAGCTGTTCATGCTCAACCTGCTGCTGATCACCCTGGGCGCGGCCTGGATCACCGAGCAGGCCGGCCTGTCGCTGGCCCTGGGGGCTTTCGTGGCCGGCATGCTGATCTCGGAAACACCCTACAAGCATCAGGTGGAGGAAGATATCAAACCCTTCCGCGACGTGCTGCTCGGGCTGTTCTTCATCACGATCGGCATGCTGCTCGACCTGGGCATGGTGATCGAACACTGGTGGCTGGTGCTGCTCCTGCTCGCGCTGGTGGTGCTGCTTAAATTCGGCCTGATCGCCCTGCTCGCCCGCGCCTTTGGCGCCTCATCGGGCACGGCGATGCGCACCGGCCTGGCGCTGGCCCAGGCGGGCGAGTTCAGCTTCGTGCTGCTCAATCATGCCTCCGGCTCGAAGCTCGTGGATTCTTACGTGATGCAGCTGGTGCTGGCCTCGATGGTGCTGTCGATGCTGGTCGCGCCCTTCCTCATCGCCAGTATGGACCGCATCGTGCTGAAGTTGGCGGCCAACGAATGGATGACGCAGTCGCTGCAGCTGACCCAGCTGGCGACGCGCGCCATGAAGGCGCAAGACCACGTGATCATCGCCGGCTTCGGGCGCAACGGCCAGAGCCTGGCCGCCCTGCTGAAAGAAGAATCGCTGCCGTGGCATGCGCTCGACCTCGATCCGGAGCGGGTGCAAGAGGCGCAATCGGCCGGCGCCGCCGTCTCGTATGGCGACGCGGCGCGACGCGAGAGCCTGGTGGCGGCCGGCATCGGCCGCGCCAAGGCGCTGGTGATCACCTTCGCCGACACGCGCCACGCGCTGAAGGTGCTGCACCTGGTGCACGAGCTGGCGCCGGCGCTGCCGGTGATCGTGCGCAGCTACGACGATCGCGATACCGAGGTGCTCAAGGCAGCCGGCGCCACCGAGGTGGTGCCAGAGGCGCTGGAGAGCAGCCTGATGCTGGCCTCGCACGCGCTGGTGACCTTGGGCGTGCCGCTGCGGCGCGTGGTGCACCGGGTGCAGGCGGCGCGCGACGACCGGTATGCCAGCTTGCGCGGCTACTTCCACGGCGCCGGCGACAGCGGCGACAGTCTCGAGCCGGGGCAGGTGCGGCTGCATTCGGTGCGGCTGCATGCGCAGGCCGGCGCGGTCGGCAAGAGCATGGCGCAGCTGCGGCTGGGTGATGTGGCGGCCGAGGTGGCGGCATTGCGGCGCGGCGGCGAGGATGTGGAGCCGGGGCCAAAGGTGGTGCTGGCGGCGGGTGATGTGGTGGTGCTGCGCGGCGATGGGGAGGCGGTCAGCCGGGCCGAGGACAGGTTGCTATGACGGCCGTGCGTGTTACTCCGTAGGGTTGGCGGCTGAGCCGCCGACGCGTCGATTGTTACCGGCTCCAATGTCGTGCCGGATGATCTTACTGCCAACGATCACCGCGTCGGCGGCATAGCCGCCAACCCTACAATGCGGACAATGCGCGTCCAATCACGCGAAGGTGACGACCTTGTTGCGGCCACCGGCCTTGGCTTGATACAGCGCCGCATCGGCCGACGCCACCAGCTCTTGCGCCACGCCTTCGATCGCGTTGTCGCGCGCAAAATCGGAGAGCGCGGCCACGCCGATCGACACCGTCACGTCGACCCGCTCGCCGCTGCTCAGCTCTACCGGGGTTGCCGCCACGCTGGCGCGGATGCGCTGCGCGACCATGCTGGCATTTTCCAGGTCGGCGTCGATCAGGAGCACGACGAATTCCTCGCCGCCGAAGCGCCCCAGCGCATCGGACATGCGCAGCTCGGCCTTGATGCGGCCGCATATCTCGCGCAGCACGTCGTCGCCGCCCTGGTGGCCGACGGTGTCGTTGACGCGCTTGAAGTGGTCGATGTCGATGTACACGCAGGACAACCGATAGCCCTGGCGCCGCGCACGCGCTATCTCTTCGAGCAGGCGCCGGTCCATGTAGCGGCGATTGTAGACGCCGGTGAGCGAATCCGTGAGGCCGATATATTTCAGCATCTCGTTGCTGATCACGTTTTCCAGGCAGATCGCAATGATCGAGCCCATATGCTCGACGAAATCGGTGCCCAGGCTTGGGGTAAAGCGGCCCGGATCGGCGCTGCCCAGGTTGAGGCTGCCGATCAGGCGCGTATTGCGCAGCAGCGGCACCAGGGCCACGCTCTGCAGGCCGGCGGGCGGATGCGGGAACATGGCGCAGTGCTGGCCCGGCGCATAAGGCCCCAGGATCGGACGCGGACGGCGCTCGGGCGACATGTCGAAACCCAGTTCGACCGCGTGCTCGCAGAACATCAGGTTGGGGAACTGCTCGAAGTCGACGCCCAGGCGATGCATGACGGTATAGATATCGGCATCTGGGTCGACCAGCGACAGGGTGACGATGTCGAGTTCCGAGATCACCGGCAAGGTGCGAAAGATCGTGCCAACCAGTTCGGGGAAGCTGCCGGCGCCCACGATCTGCAGGTCGAACGCCTGGTGGCGGCACATGATTTCGTGGTTGCGTTCGGCCTGCTCGAGCAGATACGCCATGCGCGCGCGCAGGGTCTCGTTTTCCGCCAGCAATTCTCGCGTCGACGCGCTCGGCTCATGCATGGAGCATTCCTTTCAGCAATAACCGTAACATTACGCCATCCACTCTTGCTTGGATATGAAAAAACGCCTGTTCTTACGGGGGAATAGGCGATTTTGCGACACTGTTGCGGTGTCGCCGGCGTTTGGCCTGGCGTAGTGCTTAGAAAGCGAGCTCGGCGTTTAGTTCCTGGCCGACGCGCAGGGTGCGGCCGATGCCGTCCTGGACGATCACGTTCATGCCCAGGGTGACGGCGCCGTCCATGCGGGCGTTGGCGCGGTAGGTTTGCAGGATGTCCAGTGGATCGGGGCCGGGGATGCCGGTGGCCTGGTCGACCGAGGGTATCGGGCAGCGGGCGCAGGGTTTGACTGGCCGCAAGTTGATCTCGCCGTCGCTGAAGGCTTCCACGAAGTCTTCTTCGAAGGCGTCGATGCCTTCCACGACCATATTCGGGCGGAAGCGGTTCATGGGCAGTTCTTCGCGACCGGCCTTGGTCAGCTTGGCGTTCAGGTCGTCGAGCGAGGATTGGCCGATCAAGAGGATCGGGTAGCCGTCCGAGAAGCGGGCGGCGGCGGGCAGGCCACCGGTCCATGGGCTGATCTTCGGACGCACGACGTCGGGGCGGAAGCGCACCAGGCGGCATGGGGCGCCAACAGCATCGGCGAACCAGGCGGCGGCGTTGTCGCCGCAGTCGGCGGCTATGACGTGGTCGTCCCAGATCAGCACTTCGATCACCGGTGCATCGAGGTCGTGCGCCAGCGGCAGGCGGATCGGCGACAGGCCGGGGGCCTCGACCACCAGTTCATTCCCGTCGACCCGCGGCGCGATGGTCGCCATGCGTGGGTATTCGCGCTGGGTCAGGAATACGCCTTCGCGGGTCACGACCATCCATTCGCGGTCGTGCACGCCGTCCGCCGACAGGCCGTCCAGGGCGAGCGTCGCTTCGGGCACGGACAGGCCGGCGCAGGATTTGATCGGGTAGAGGACGAGTTCGGAGACGGTGGCCATGCTGTGATCGATACGGATAGAAGCCATCAGTATGGCAGCAAACCGCGCCGCCGGCACGGCCTCTTCTAGCCGTCGACCGTCTCCCTCGTGCGCTCGACCAGATACGTCGCCAGCAGGCCGGACGGCAGCACAGGCCGACTGGCATCGAACACCTTGCGGTTGCCGATGACGATGAAACTGTCCCTGGCGCGCGATACCGCGACGTTGAGCATATTCGGCGCCTGGTCGAAGAAGGCGCCGCCGCTGAAGTTGTCGCCATAGGTCGACGAGAACAGCACGATGGCGCGTTCGGCGCCCTGCAGCGCATGCACGGTGCCGACCGTCAGGCGGCTGTCCTTGCGCAGCAAGTCCGGTAGCTCGCGGCGCAGGCGCCGCTCGATGGCGCCGGCCTGCGCGGCGAATGGGGTCACGATGCCGACCAGTTGCCAGAGCGGCGTCGGGCGGCCGGCGGCATCGGCATAGTGCCGTTCGATGTCGGCGCGATGGGCCTTGAGCCAGTCGACGATCGCGGCTGCTTCCAGCTCGTTGTGGCGGCTGCCACCACGCCGCGTGTCCCTACCCTCGACGTGAATCAGCGCGAATGGCGGCAGGATGCGCTGCTCCGGCGGCACCGACGCGCGTTTCGGTTCGAGGCGGCCCGCGTAGATCAGCCGGTTGCAGTAATCGATCAGTTCGGGCACGCAGCGGCGGTGCTCGGTGAGCATCAGGCCGCGGACGTCCTCGTATTGCTGGACCGTGCAGCTGCGGTTGGCGATGCGCATCAGGCTACCGCTGGCCGACGTGTAGCCGCCCTGCTCCAGGCGCTCGTAGGCGGGGTCGTGGAATGTCGGCGCCAGGCCGAACTTGACGGCATTGGCGCGGTCGGTGGCTTCGCCGCTGTTCCAGACCGGCTCGATCTGGAAAGTGTCACCGACCACCATCGCGCGCCGCGCCAGGGCGAACATCGGGGCGCCGATATCGGGCGAAACCTGCCCTGCTTCATCCACCACCAGCAGGTCGATCGTGTTCCAGAACGGCATGTCTTCGCCTTCCCAGGCGGTCAAGAACGACGGCGCCATGTGGAAATTGGATACCAGGCAGGGCGAGAGCTTGGCGAAGCGGCGGTACTTGGCTTCCAGCTTGCGGCGCCCCTTCGTATCCTTGATGCCGCTCCTGATCCGGTGCCGCACTTCCAGGATCCACTGGCCGGACCAGTACCAGTCGGCGACCGCGAACATGCGCGCGCGCAGCTTCTTGTCCAGGTGGTCGTTCAGGTTGGCGAGACTGGCGTCGAGCAGTTCCGGATCGTCTCCCGCTACCTCGCGCCAGGCGGCGAAGGCCGCCGTGATGCGGGCGCGCTCCTGCTCGGCCAGGGCCATCTGCTGCTTGAGCTGTTCGCCCTGTTCGGCAACCGTCTGCTTCAGTGCCTGAAGCGCGGCGATGGCCTCGTTCTTTTGCTGCAATGCCTCTTTCTTGAGCAGATGGAAATACCCGGGAACGCCATCGGCGCGGTGCTGGAGGTCGGCGGTGAGCGGATGCGCGAGCAAGGCCTGGCGGTCGAGCGCCATGCGGCGCCGGCGCACCGAAGGCACGAAGCTGAAGATGTCGAGCCAGATCGAGGCATCGGCCAAATAATCCGCCCAGGATTTCTCGGCCTTGAGGATATCGTCGCGACGGACCTCGTAGGCGCGTTGCGCCGCATCGGCGGCGTGTTCGCCTTCGTCTTGGCGGGTGCGCAGATCCGCCTGCAGTTCACGGCAACGCGTCAGTTCGCCGTTCGCCTGCGCCAGCAAGGCCTTGTACGAGGCCACGGCGCCCTCGCCCCCTTGCTGGCCGAGTGCGTGATACAGCGCGTAGCGCGCTGCAACGATGGTGTCGAGGCGCCCGGCAAGGCCGGCCAGCTCGGCATGCAGGTCGTGGACCACGGTGCCGACGCCATCGCCGCGGCGCCGGAAATGCATGGCGGCGCAATCGAGGTAGTGGCGCTCGATGGCGGCCAGCATCTCGGGTGTTTCGAACGACTCGAAGGCATGGGTCTTGCCGGTGCATACCGGATGTGGGCTCTGGCGCGATTCCGAGGCCAGGAACAGGCCGAAGCCACGCTCGTACAAGTGCCAGCGCCGGTGTCCGGTATCGGCGGCGATCTTCGCGAAGCTGTCGAGCACATTCTCGACCGCTTTCACATTGGTGGAGGCGACCACGATCAGCGGGCACTCGCCGCCGGCCAGGGCAGCATCGATCCAGAGCTGGGCGACCACGCTGTGCAGCAAGGTGGTCTTGCCCGTGCCCGGCGGGCCGTTCACCGCGAGCACCTGGCCTTCGAGCAGGCGCTGCAGCTCGAGCATCGCCGTGCGCTGGGATGGCGACAGCGGGTAGGCGGGATGCATGTGGCCGAGCGTCTTGCCATGGTGCGGCGCCGCGTCCAGCAAGGCCAGCGGGGCGCGCGTCGCCGGCGCGTCTAGCTTGCGCAGCGTGTCGAGCAAGGGCGTGGGCGGCTTCTCGGCGATGATGCTGTCATACAGCTTGAGCAGATGGCGCGCCACCAGCGGCGGCTCGTAGGCGATGCCGTGCCAGCCTGAGACCAGCACATGCTCGTCGGGCGCGAAATCGGGCAGGCGCAGGTCGAGCGAGGCCGGCGCCAGCAGCGGCAAGCCGGCACCCGTCACCGCTTCGAACAGGCGCGCCGCCAGATGCAGCACGTCGCCCATCGTGGCTGGTTTTTCAGGCAGCGAGCCGATGAATTCATCGTGGCGCGCCAGTGTGCCGACCACGGTGCGCTGCAAGGTCGGCGCGAGCAGGTCGCGCGGTATCCACGGCAAGCGCTCGGGGTCGGGCGACAGCACGCCATCGCGGTCGAGCAGGCAGGGAATGCACAGCACCGAAGCGCCCTTGTGCAGCTCGGCGCCGTCGTGCTTGACGCCATGGCTCACGGCCGGCGCCACGCGGGCGGGGATCAGCACATAGGGAATCCGGCCGTCGCGTTCCAGCCGGCTGGCGTCGAATTGCGCCGCGATCCAGGTGGCCACGTCCGGCGTTGCCGCGGTGACGCGCCAGTGTCTATCGACCTGGCCGATGGCAATCGGCTTGCTGTCGGGCGCCACCTCGGGATGGAGCAGGCTCGCTTGCGCCAGCGCGGCGCGCCAGTAGGGCAATGGCAGCAAGGGATTCGGGACTGGTTCGCTCATGTTCTCTGCTATCTGCGCTTTTCGGCTCGGCCAAAAAGCAACAAGCCCTTCCGGATGGAAGGGCTTGCGTGGCGCGGGCGCCAGGCGCCCAAAAGGATCAGACGTTGAACAGGAAGTTCAGAACGTCGCCATCCTTGACGATGTATTCCTTGCCCTCGGCGCGCATCTTGCCCGCTTCCTTAGCGCCCGACTCGCCCTTGTAGGTCAGGAAATCATCATACGAAATGGTCTGCGCACGAATGAAGCCACGCTCGAAGTCGGTGTGGATCACACCCGCAGCCTGCGGTGCGGTGGCGCCGATCGCCACGGTCCAGGCGCGCACTTCCTTCACGCCCGCGGTGAAGTAGGTCTGCAAGCCCAGCAGCTTGAACGCGGCGCGGATCAGGCGATCCAGGCCCGGCTCGTCCATGCCCATATCGCCCAGGAAGTCGGCCTTGTCGGCATCGTCCATCTCGGCGATTTCAGATTCGATCGAGGCGCAGATGGCGACGATCGGGGCGTTCTGCTTGTTGGCGAATTCGGTCAGCTGGTCCAGCAGCGGGTTATCCTTGAAACCGGTGTCCGAGACGTTGGCGACGAACATCGCCGGCTTGGCGGTGATCAGGTGCAGCGGATAGATGATCGCCATCTCTTCCTTGTCCAGGCCCATGGTGCGCACTGGCTGGCCTTCGTTCAGGTGCGGCATCAGGCGTTCGAGCAGGGCGACCAGCTTGGCCGCGTCCTTGTCGCCCGAGCGCGCCTTCTTCTGCTCGCGGTGGATCGCTTTCTCGACGGTGCCCATGTCGGCCAGCGCCAGCTCGGTCTGGATGACTTCGATGTCGTCGATCGGGCTGACCTTGCCGGCCACGTGGATCACGTTCGGGTCTTCGAAGCAGCGCACCACGTTGACGATGGCGTCGGTTTCGCGGATGTGCGACAGGAACTGATTGCCCAGGCCCTCGCCCTTCGAGGCGCCAGCCACCAGGCCCGCGATGTCGACGAATTCGACGATCGCCTTGACCACGCGCTCCGGCTTGACGATGGCGGACAGCGCGTCGATGCGCGGATCCGGCACTTCGACCACGCCCACGTTCGGCTCGATGGTGCAGAACGGGTAGTTCTCAGCCGGGATGCCGGCCTTGGTCAGTGCGTTGAACAGGGTGGATTTGCCAACGTTGGGCAGGCCGACGATGCCGCATTTGAGGGTCATGGATACTATTCCTAATTCGGTAAGCGCGAGCGATCGATCAACCGCCCTAAACCCTGCATTGTAACCCGGACCGGCCTGGCTGCCGCAAAAACCGGCGCTTTCCGTGCCGGCTGCAACGGTCGGGTTTTCACTCTGACAAGCTAGATCGGCTGGATGCGGGAAAGGTCGGGCCGCAGGGCAAATTCTGCCAGCTCATCGCGCAGCCGTTCCCCCTCCCCGATCGCCCGTTTCCACGTGCGAATCCGCTCGTCATGATCCAGGCCGTAAAACTTGAAATCCGCCCGGTCCGGCAGTTTGCCGCGCGGCAGCGTCCGCAGGAACTCCCCGGACGGCGCCAACAGCAGCACGTTGTCGAGCCAGCCGCGATTGACGCCACGCGCCGCGCGCCGCCACGGGAAGCCCTTGTCGAGCCAGCCCGGCACGATGTGCTCGGTAAAGTGCGGGTACAGCACCAGCCCGCCCCCGGCCTTCGAATACGGCAGCGCCAGGTGATAGTCGATGATGCCGCCATCCCAGTAGCTGCCGGCGGGCGCCTCGGCGATGCCGGTCACCGCCTTCATGATCAGGGGCAGCGTGCCCGAAGCCAGCAATCCTGGCGCCAGGTTGTCGCGCGTGAGCGTCGAGAAATGCGTATTGAAACTGTCGAAGCGCTCGCGCAGCCATGGCGCCTGGCTGCGCGCATCGCCGATGACGACCCGCTCCATCAGGCGCCCCAGCCAGGCGCGCGAGCCGGCGTTGTGCAGCGCCGCCGACAAAAAGCCGCGCATCTCGGCATAGCGGTGCGCGGGCGCCGCCAGCGAACGCAACCCGCGCACGGTCAGGAGGTGCAGCCGATAATGTGCGTGCTGGATGATGTCGTCTTCATGCCCGCGCACCAGCTCGCCCAGCAAGGCCTGCACGACCTCGTCGATCTGCTGCGGAGAAGGTTTCAAGCTTGTGTAGCGCTGCCCCGCATACAGCTCGCCCAGCAGGGCAAAGGCTTTTACCGGATCCTTCTGGCAGGCCGCGGCCATGCGCCAGGCGCCGATCGAGGCGCCGATCAGCGTGCGTTCGCGCGGTTTCGAGGGGAACCATTCGCCGAATATCCATTGGTCGAGCGACTGGAAGATCAGCCCCTTGGGGCCGCCCGCCGCGGCCGGCACGATGGCGACGTCCTCGGCCCGCAAGCCATGTTCTGCGATCTGCGCCATGGCCAGCGGCCCAGCATGAAAAGTAAGCGCCTTCATGCCCAAATTATCGCAGGAATATCACAACAAACACCTGCTTGCGCCCGATCAATCCTGCCACCGCACTGCTGCGTAACATGGGCCGGTCGCGTGTCCGGAGAGTGTTATGCATCTGCGCTTCGTCGTCATGCTGTGCCTGCTTCTATGCCCATTGCTGTGCTCGCTGCCGGCAATGGCGCGCGCGCTCGAAGCCGACAGCGGCACCGACCGTTCGGTGGTGGTAGACCGCTACGTCCAGCACTTCGTGGTCGAGACGAGTGGCGGCTACACGCTCACGGTCGAGCAGGCCAAGACCATCGTCAACCGCGCGGCGCTGCACGAACACGGCCAGTTCTACATCGGCTACAACCAGTCGCTCGACGAAGTGATATCGGTCGAGGCGCATACCCTGAAAGCCGACGGCCGGCGCCTGGCGGTGCAGCCGCACCAGATCCGCGACCAGCAAGAAGCCGCCTCGATCGACGCCCCCATGTTCCAGGACACGCGCCTCAAGATCGTCGTCTTCCCCGACGTCGAGGCTGGCGACAAGGTCGCGGTGCGCTACGTCGTGCGGCGCCACACGCCGCTGTTTCCCGGCCACTTCGAAGACCTGACCGCCGCGCGCTTCCAGCGCCAGCGCGATTTTCGCCTCATCTACGACATGCCGGCGTCGATGCCCCTGCACGCCGACGCGGTCGGCTTCGAGGCGGTGGTGGCCACAGGCGCGCCGGCGCTCGCGCCCGGCAAGCGCCGCCATGCCTGGCGCTACGTCGACGGCGACAATGCACGGCAAGAGGCAGACTCCGTCAGCTATCTCGACTACGGCAAGCGGCTCGCGGTCTCGACCTTCGCCGACTACGCCGCTTTCGCGCGCGCCTACCAGGAGCGCGCCGCCGGCAAGTCGCTGCCCGACGACACCGTGGCGGCGCTGGCGGCCAGCATCACGGGCACGACCCTCGACCGCCGCAGCCGCGCGATCGCCCTGTCCGACTGGGTGCGCAAGAACGTGCGCTACGTCGGCGTCTATCTCGGCCCCGGCGGCGTGGTGCCGCATGCGGCGTCCAGCGTGCTGGCCAACCGCTACGGCGACTGCAAGGACCACGCGACCCTGCTCGAGGCCCTGCTGGCCAGCTCCGGCATCGACAGCACCGTGGCGCTGGTCAATAACGGCGATGCCTACCGCCTGCCCGATGTGCCCACGCTTGGCGTGCTGAATCACGCGATCGTCTATATCCCCTCGCTGCAGCTGTATCTCGACCCGACCGCCGAATCGGTGGCGGGCGGCTTCCTGCCGGCGTCCTTGCTCGGCAAGCCGGCGGTGCTGGCGCGTTCTGGGGAGTTCGCGATGATTCCATTCTTCCAGCAGGCGCGCAGCCACACCTTCACCCAGTTCGACATCCAGCCAGATGGCAGCAGCCGCTTCAAGGTCACGCGCACCAGCAGCGGCGCCCAGGCCGAGCCCTACCGGCGCGTGGTGCGCGCCACGCCGACGGCCGAGCGCGACCGCTTCGTCGAGCGCATGCTGCAGGGGCTCGGACAACAGGGCGGCGGCGTGCTGGAGCCGGGCGACACCGAAGGCGCGGCCGACGATTACACCCTGTCGTTTCGCGGCGCGAGCAGCGGCTTCACGCAACTGCCGGGCCCGGCCGGGCTGGCGACCACCTACAATTTCTGGGGAGGATTGGGCGACGCCGTGTTCGCCTTCACGCAAGAGCCTGAGCGGCGCCAGGAATTCGTGTGTCCGGCGATCGACGCCGAAGATGAACTGCGCTTCCACCTGCCGAAGCGCTCGCAGGTGCTGGCGCTGCCGCGCGCCATCAAAGTCGACGATATCAACTTCGCCTATCGCTCGCAGTACCAGCGGCGTGGTGCGCTGGTGACGGTCAGGCGCCAGCTCAAATTCAGGCACACGGCGGCGACCTGCTCGCCCGACGACTACCGGCGCATGCGGCCGGCGCTCGAGCGCATGCTGCGCGACCTGCGCTCGCAGGTCGTGGTGCGGGGAGGATGACTGGACAGAACAAGAAAGCGGCCGCGCCTGCATGGCACGACCGCAGGCGCGCTATCAGGCCGTATGCAACTGCATCGTCGCCACATCGAGCTTGCCTTCGCAGACGAGTGGAATGATGCGCAGGCTCTTGTCGATCGATTCCTCGATCAGGCTCTGCTCTTCGCGGCGCGGGCGGTGCAGCACGAAGTCGGCGACCGCCTGCTGCAGGCTCAGGCTGCGCGGATGGCCGATGCCCAGACGCAGGCGCCAGTATTCCTGGGTGCCGAGGGCGGACGTGATGTCCTTCAAGCCGTTGTGGCCGCCCGATGAACCGCCCTTCTTGAGCTTGGCGACGCCGGGCATCAGGTCGAGCTCGTCGTGCACGACCAGCACTTCATCCGGATTGATCTTGTAGAAGCGCGCCAGCGCGCCGACCGACTGGCCAGAGCGGTTCATGAAGGTCTGCGGCTCGAGCAGCCAGACATCGTTGCCCGCAATCGACGTCTTGGCCACCAGGGCATTGAAGCGCGATTCGCGCTGCAGGCGGCAGCCCGGCAAGCTGTTGGCAAGGTTATCGACCAGCCAGAAGCCGGCGTTGTGGCGGGTTTGTTCATATTCCGGGCCAGGATTGCCAAGGCCAACGATCAGACGGATGGACATGCGTGGTGCTCTTAGGAGAAAACGCGATTATCGCTTAAACGCGGTGTTTGGCGTACACAACGACATTTAACGCCATGTGAATCGCCCGCAATAAAAAAAACCCGCCGGGCAAGCCACGACGGGTTTTTTTATCGACGCGCCACCAAAGCGGCGCGATCAGCCGATCTTACTCAGCAGCGGTTTCAGCAGTAGCTGCGCCGCGTGGGATCGAGGTGGTGACGATGGTCAGGTTCTGGCCATGGGTCAGCACGGTCACGCCTTCTGGCAGGACCAGGTCGCCGGTGTGGATCGACTGGCCGGCTTCCAGCTTCGACAGGTCGACTTCGATGAACTCTGGCAGTTGACCTGGCAGGCACGACACTTCGACTTCGTTCAGCACGTGCGACACGATGGCGCCGCTCAGCTTGACGGCTGGCGAGACTTCGGCGTTCACGAAGTGCAGGGTGACCTTGGTGTGGATTGCCTTCGAGGTGTCGACGCGCTGGAAGTCAGCGTGCAGGACCAGTTGCTTGAATGCGTGCATCTGGAAGTCACGCAGCAGCACTTGCTGGGTCTTGCCGTCGATTTCCAGATCCAGCACGGAACCGTGGAATGCTTCTTTCTTGAGCGCGTGGTACAGGGCGTTGCCGTCCAGGGCGATCAGTGCCGGGGCTTCGGTGCCACCGTAGATGATGCCTGGGGTCTGGCCAGCCTTGCGCAGGCGGCGGCTCGCTCCGGTCCCCTGCAGAGTGCGGTTGAATGCGACTACTTTCATGTGAAACTCCAAAAAATAAATGAGCCCGAATGCCGGCACGACGCCAGCCCGGTAGCCCAATGGCGACCATCCCCGCGACCAGGGACAGTCAAGAACGAGCGCCGTACTGCGCGCTCAAGAATTCAATTTGTGCAACTTGCTTTGATACGTCAACGGCGCGCCGGCTATCCAGCCAGGCGCGCCGCGAAAACCAGCGACCCAAAAAACTTAGTCGACGAACAGCGAAATCACCGAGTCACCCTTGACGATCCGCTTGAAGGTCTCGGCCAGCAGCGGTGCGCAGGTCAGCTGGCGGATCTTGCCGCATGCGGCGCCGGCTGCACTCAGCGGGATGGTGTCGGTGACGACCAGCTCATCCAGCGGCGAGTTCGCGATGCGATCGATCGCCGGGCCGGACAGGACTGGGTGCGTGCAATAGGCAACGACTTTCTTGGCGCCGCGCTCTTTGAGGACTTCGGCAGCCTTGCACAACGTGCCTGCGGTGTCGACCATGTCATCCATGATCACGCAGTTGCGGCCTTCGACTTCACCGATGATGTTCATCACTTCGGACACGTTCGCCTTCGGGCGACGCTTGTCGATGATCGCCAGGTCGCAACCCAGGCGCTTGGCCAGGGCACGGGCGCGCACCACGCCGCCGACGTCAGGCGACACGACCAGCAGGTCGTCGTAGTTGCGCTTCTGCAGGTCGCCCAGCAGGATCGGTGATGCGTAGATATTGTCGACCGGGATGTCGAAGAAACCTTGAATCTGGTCAGCGTGCAAGTCCATGATCAGGACGCGCTCGACGCCGGCTTCTTCGAGCATGTTCGCGACGACCTTGGCCGAGATCGCGACACGCGCCGAACGCGGGCGGCGGTCTTGGCGGGCATAGCCGAAGTAAGGAATGGCGGCGGTGATACGACCGGCCGAAGCACGCTTGAGGGCGTCGACCATCAGCATGATTTCCATCAGGCTGTCGTTGGTCGGGGCGCAGGTCGATTGCAGGACGAAGACGTCCTTGCCACGCACGTTCTCGTTGATCTCGACCATGACTTCGCCGTCGGAGAACTTCGAGACGACTGCTTTACCAAGAGGAATGCCGAGGCTTTTTGCAACCCCCTCTGCTAGTGCCGGATTGGCATTGCCGGTAAAAACCATCAGGTTTTCGTAAGCCATGGGAGTCCCAAAAGGTAAGAAGCGTTAATACAGTAGAAAAACAATCAGCCGGATTAACCGGCTGATTAGCGTGCTGACGTGGCGCTCGGCACCGCATCGCGATTTTCTTGCTGGACGCTGAAGCATCGACAGGACAAGAAAACTTTGGCAGGGGAACAAGGATTCGAACCTTGGTATGCCGGAATCAAAATCCGGTGCCTTAACCAGCTTGGCGATTCCCCTACACGATCTTTACTGCTTGCCGCCGACGTTTTAACTTGCTGCTCAACGCTGCGACAGGCAGTATTTTATTCTACAACTCCCTGATTCTGCAAGAGCGATTTCATCAGCGGGTGTGTCTTCAGCGACTTCGCTTTCCATGCCGTCCACTTGCCCGGCACTTGCGCCAACACCTGGTCGGCAGCGTCTTCGCTGGAGAACGCGCAAAATACGCACGCCCCTGAGCCAGTCATCCTGGCATCGCCATGGCTGCTCAACCATTCAACCGCCTCTGCTACCGGCGGGAACAGGCGCATCGCCACGTCCTGCAAATCATTTTTTCCGAAACCAACCGTACTGCATGAATCGGTGTGGCTGGAAAAGTCCGTTATTTTGACCGGCTTTGAATCCCTTGTCAAATCCGGCGCAGAAAAAATTGCGGGCGTTGGTACGGCGACACCTGGCTCAATCACGACATACCAGCAATCCGGCCCTGGCACCGCCTGCAAGGCTTCGCCGACGCCCTCCGCGAATGCGGTTTCGCCGAACAGGAAGAACGGGATGTCGGCGCCCAGCGGCAGGCCGAGCGCCATCAGCTCTTCGCGGCACAAGCCGGCCTTCCATAGTACGTTGGCCGCCATCAGCGCCGTCGCCGCATCCGACGACCCTCCCCCCAACCCGCCGCCCATCGGCAAGACCTTGTCCACCTTCACCGAGATCCCCGGCGGCAGCCGGCCATGACGGCGTGCGTATTCGGCTTGCAGCAGGCGCAGCGCGCGGATGACCAGGTCCTGGTCTTCGGGCACGCCCGGCACGTCGTTGGTGCGGCGAATCAGCGCATCGTCGCGCAAGTCGACATGCAGCCGGTCGGCGCGGTCGATCAATTGAAATACGCTCTGCAGCAAGTGATAACCATCGGCGCGGCGGCCGGTGACGTGCAAGAACAGGTTGAGCTTGGCCGGGGCCGGGCAATCGTGCAGCGAACGCATGGATCAGGCTGCCGGCAGGATGACGATGCGGATTGCCAGGTCCGTGATATCGCCCGAGGCAGCGCGCTCGGCCTGGATCAGGCGCGGCGCCGGCTGTGGCGCCGACGCATCCTGCCATTCGACG
Organism: Massilia sp. HP4; assembly: GCF_005222695.1. Taxonomy (GTDB): domain Bacteria; phylum Pseudomonadota; class Gammaproteobacteria; order Burkholderiales; family Burkholderiaceae_D; genus Telluria. The sequence goes on from NZ_STGG01000011.1 coordinate 273,045, forward strand.
AAGCGCAGGCGCCAGCCATCCCTGGTGGTGACGCTATTGTTCGCCGGCGAGGCGCGGAAACGCTGCCCCTGCCCGTCGAGCGCATAGCCCTGCAGCCAGTCGCGCAGGCCCGACACTGGCAGCGGCCAGCCCAGCGTCTCCTGGGTCAGGCTGTCGATGTCGCTGGCCGTGCGCTCCTGCCCACCCTGGATCAGTGTCGCGGCCGTCGGAGTGACATTGATCGTGGCCACGGTCTGGCCCAGCGGAGACATCAGGGCGACGTCGATTGCCCCAGGACGCTGTTCCCAATTGAAATTGCCGGTGATCGATTCCTGCCTGCCATCCTTTTGGTAATTGACCGACAGCTTGCCCGACAGGTCGATGGTGTCGCGGTAGTCGCCGACCGTGGCGCTGGACAGGTTGGCGGTGCTGGTGGCGCAACCGGCAAGCGCGGCGGCAAAGGCGAGCAAGGTGAGACGTCGGGTCAGGGACATAAGCAAAATCAGGAGTGCATAAGAAAAAAACGCGATGGCGGCGGACAGTACGAGACCATCCGCCGCAACACGGGATTATTTCACAAGGAAAGCCGCAAGCGCGCCAGCGTGGTGCGCAGCGTATCGTTCTTTGGATCCTTGGCGCGCGCTTCGCGCCACAGTTTCTGGGCCGCCGACTTATCGCCCTTCTGCCACAGCACTTCGCCCAGGTGGACGGCGATCTCGGGGTCCTTGCGCAAATCGTAGGCGCGGCGCAGGAATTTCTCGGCCTCGCCCAGATTGCCCATCCGATAATGGATCCAGCCCATGCTGTCCATGATGAAGGGATCGTCCGGCGCCATGTCGAGCGCCTTTGCGATCAGGCCGTAAGCCTCTTGCAGGCGCACATTGCGCTCCGCCAGCGAATAGCCGAGGGCGTTGTAGGCATGATGATTGTCCGGCGCCTGCGCCATTACTTCACGCAATTGCGCTTCCATCACATCGACCTTGCCCAATTTTTCGGCCAGCAGCGCGAAGTCGTACAGCAGGTCGGGATTCTTGGGGAAGCGCTGGGTCGCCGCTTCCATCACCGCGTAGGCTTCATGCAACTGGTCTGCATCGCGCAGCAATTGCGCCTCGGCCGCCAGCAACTGGGCCTGCTGTGCCGGATCGTCGGTCTTGACCTCAGTCAGCAGGCGCCGGGCGCTGGCGATATCGCCGCCCTTGCCGACCACATGCGCGCGGCGCAGCTGGGTGTTGAAGCGGGTTTGCGGGTCGGTGCCTTCAGGCACCTTGTCCAGCCATTGCAGGGCGCCGACCAGGTCGCCGCGTTCCTCGGCCAGTTGCGACAGGATCAACAGCGCGCGCGACGGATCGCGTTCGTCGTCAGGATTGCGCCCCAGCACTTCCACGAAGCGGGTGAAATATTTTTCGGCGCCCGGCGCATCGTTCATCTGCGTGGCCAGGATGCCCAGGGCATACAGGTGGGCGACATTATTCGGCTGGGAGGCGACCAGGGCCTCGAATTCGCGCCGCGCGCCGGTGTAATCCTTGCGATTGACCAGCACCCGGGCATAGGCGGCGCGCACATCATCGGCCTTTGGATAGCTCTTGAGGAATTTCTGCATCAAGGCCACCACTTGCGCCTCGTCCTCGGTCGTCTGCGCCAGCATCAGGAGCGCGATCTCGGCGTCGGGCCTGGCGGCGAGCGCGGCCTGGGCCTCGCTGCGGGCCAGCGCCTTGTCGCCGCGCGCCAGCGCGATCTGGGCATGCACGATGCGCGCTTCCATCGTGTTTTCGTAGGGCGCGATCAGGCGCTCGAGCATGGCGATCGCCGCTTCCTTGTCCTTGGCGCGGCCCAGCAATTGCTGGACCTGGAACAGCAGCACGCCGCGCCGGGCCGGCGTCGCTTCGCGCAGGCGCTGCTCGAAGATCGGCTCGAGTTCGCCGATCTTGTCGGACGTGACCACCATGCCGACGAAATACTGGGTCGCTTCGTCGGATTCGGGATCGAGCTGGTACCACAGGCGCACCGCGGCCAGGGTGTCGTCGGCCTGCTTGGCGGCCACCGCCATCTCGGCGGCGCGGCGCGCCAGGCGCGGATCACGCGTGCGCTGCGCCAGGTTATAGACGGTAAGATAAGGCCCTTGCCAGTCGCCGTTGCGGAAGGCAAATTCGGCCTTCATCATCTGCTCGAGCATCGTGGGCGTGAGCTCGACCTTGGGCAGGCGCGCTTCGTCCTCGGCCTTTTGCTTGGCTGCCAGCTCCTCTTCGTCCAGTGCAGGCTCGGTGGCTTGCTGCGCGGATGGCTGGCCGACCTCGGCCTGCCCGTCCGCGGCGAGCGACTGCTGTTGTGGCGCCGCAGCACATGCCGATAGCATGCCTGCAAGCAGCCCGGAGAGGGTTACAATGGCGAAAGCGTTTTTCAAAGCAAGTCCACTAATCCGAGTTGATAGTTGATTCTACGCTCATGCGCAGGCGCCCGCCGCGCATGAGCTGCAACGCGGCCGGCCCGCCGGGCCGCATGCTGCCCAGCCGCGATGGCAACCCGACTTTACACGATTCGCCTCCCCCATGCCTGAACTGCCAGAAGTAGAAGTCACCCGGCGCGGTGTCGCGCCGCATATCGAAGACCGCGTGGTCGAGCAGGTCGTGTGCCGCCGCGACGGCCTGCGCTGGCCCTTCCCGCCCGGCCTCGATGCGTTGCTGGCCGGCCGCCGCGTCCTGTCCACCGGCCGGCGCGGCAAATACCTGCTGATCCACTTCGAGCACGGCACCCTGATCGTCCACCTGGGCATGTCCGGCCACCTGCGCGTGCTGCCTCCCGGCATCGAGCCGCGCAAGCACGACCATTTCGACCTGGTCGTCAATGGCCCGGCTGGCGTGCAAGTGCTGCGCCTGCACGATCCACGCCGCTTCGGCGCCGTGCTGTGGCATGCCAACGAAGATGGCGCGCTGGAAGAACACCTCTTGCTGCGCGGCCTGGGCGTGGAACCGCTCGGAGAACACTTCAATGGCGCCCTGCTGCACCACCTGACGCGGCGCCGTAGCGCGCCGATCAAGCAGGTGTTGCTGGCCGGCGATATCGTGGTGGGCGTCGGCAATATCTACGCCTGCGAAAGCCTGTTCCGGGCCGGGATCAGCCCCAGGACGGCGGCCTCGCGCATCAGCCGCGCGCGCTACGACCGGCTGGCCGAGGCGATCCGCGACATCCTGGCCGCCGCCATCGTCCAGGGCGGCAGTACCCTGCGTGACTTTATTGCTGTAAACGGGCAGTCTGGATATTTCCAGCAGACATATTTCGTCTATGATCGTGCTGGCGTGCCCTGCCGCCAGTGCGACGCGCCGGTCCGCCAGATCAAGCAGGGCCAGCGCTCGACCTTCTACTGCGCGCAGTGCCAGCGATAAAGCACTCAACAGGCTGAAACGATGCAGGATCTACAACAGTATGGAGCGTGGCGGGCCGGTGTTGCCGCCAGCCTCGAGGGCTATGGCAATGCCCTGCGCGAAGCCGGATTGATCGACGCCGCCGGCGAACAGCTGCTGGCGCGCGCCCTCGGGCGCTTGCGCGACGACCGGCTGTCGGTCGCCTTCGTGGCCGAGTTCTCGCGCGGCAAAACCGAGCTGATCAACGCCTTGTTCTTCGCCGACTACGGCCAGCGCATCCTGCCGTCCAGCGCCGGCCGCACCACCATGTGCCCGACCGAGCTGCTGTGGGATGCCCAGCTGCCGCCCTGCATCCGCCTGCTGCCGATCGAAACCCGCGCCGGCCAGCTGTCTACCGGCGACTACCGCGACGATCCCGGCGCCTGGACCGTGCTGCCGCTCGAGCTCGACGATCCTGCCGGCATGCACGAGACGCTGCGCCAGGTCAGCCAGACCCGCTACGTGCCAGTCGCCGAGGCCGAGCGCTACGGCCTGTTCGACCCGGAGGATCCCGACCTGGCCGCCAGCGTGGACGCGGATGGAAACATCGAGATTCCGCGCTGGCGCCACGCCATCATCAACTTGCCGCATCCGCTGCTTAAGCAGGGCCTGGTGATCCTCGACACGCCGGGCCTGAACGCGATCGGCACCGAGCCCGAACTGACCTTGAACCTGATCCCGAACGCGCATGCCGTGCTGTTCGTGCTGGCCGCCGACACCGGCGTCACGCGCAGCGACATCGACGTCTGGCGCACCCATATCGGCGCCGGGCCGGGCCGGCTGGCAGTGCTCAACAAGATCGACGCCATGTGGGACGAGCTCAAGAGCGGCGCCGCCATCGATGCCGAGATCGCGCGCCAGCAGCACGACGTCGCGCGCCTGCTCGGGCTGGACGCCGGCCAGGTCTACCCTGTCTCGGCCCACAAGGCGCTGGTCGGGCGCATCGGCGGCGACATGGGCTTGTTCGAGCGCAGCCGCCTGGGCGAACTCGAATCGGCCCTGTTCCATCAGTTGATCCCGGCGCGCCGCGCGATCAATGCGCGCCAGCTGCGCGCCGACCTCGAAGTGCTCGCGGCCGGCCAGCAGATGCTGGTGGCGGCGCGCCTGCGCGAGCTGGTCGAGCAGTTACAGGAACTACGCAGCCTGCGCGGCAAGAACCAGGGCATGATCGCCCATATGGTGCGCCGGGTGGAGGCCGAGAAGAAGGAATTCGACGCCGGCCTGTTCAAGCTGCAGGGCACGCGCGCCGTGTTCACGCGCCTGTCGACCGAGCTGTACACCTTGGTCGGCATGGACGGCCTGCAAGACCGGACCGAAACGGTGCGCGCCGCGATGGCGGCAAGCCGCTTCGCCACCGGCATGCGCGCGCCGGTGCGCAACTACTTCGCCGGCGCGCGCGCCGCGCTGATTGATGCCTGCGCCAAGGTCGACGAGATCAAGGCCATGATGGACGCCATGCAGCGCCGCTTCGCGGCCGAACACGGCCTGTCGCTGGCCCCGCCGCAAACCTTGTCGCTGACGCGCCATGTCGACGAGATCGACGCCATCGAAGAGCTGTTCGTGCGCCAGTTCGGCACCGCGACGCTGCTGATGACCAGCCGCGCGACCCTGCTCGAGCGCTTCTTCGATTCGATCGCCTCGCGCGTGCGGCGCGTCTACCGCGCCGCCAATGCCGATGTCGAAGCCTGGCTGAAGGTCGTCAATGCGCCGCTGGAGGCGCAGATCCGTCAGCACCGCGACAGCCTGCGCCAGCGCCAGGCCACGGTCCAGCGCATCCACGACGCCAGCGACAGCCTGGAACAGAAGATCGGCGCCTTCGAGCACGGCCAGGCCGAGCTCGAGACCACGCGCATCCGCCTGGCCGCCGTCGCGGCCGGCGTCACCACCCTACTCGAGGCCTAGCGCCTGCACAGATACCGCATGAAACGCCTCACCGAGTTTGACCAGCTGGCCGATCCGACCTTCTCCGACGCCGTGATCGGCTGGCAGCGCAGCCATGGCCGCCACACCCTGCCCTGGCAAAACACCACCGACGCCTACCGCGTCTGGCTGTCCGAGATCATGCTGCAGCAGACGCAAGTCGCCGCGGTGCTGGGCTATTACGCGCGCTTCCTGGAGCGCTTCCCGACCGTCCACGCGCTGGCCGAGGCGCCATCCGAGGACGTGATGGCGCACTGGAGCGGCCTCGGTTACTACACCCGCGCGCGCAACCTGCACGCCTGTGCCAAGCGCGTGGTACAGGACTACGACGGCGTGTTCCCGAGCGACCCGGTGCTGCTGGCCGACCTGCCCGGCATCGGCCGCTCGACGGCGGCGGCGATCGCGGCGTTCTCCAGCGGCGTGCGCGCCGCCATCCTGGACGGCAACGTCAAGCGCGTGTTCGCGCGCGTATTCGGGGTCGATGCCTATCCGGGCCTGAAACCGGTCGAGGACGCGCTGTGGCGGCGCGCCGACGCCCTGCTGCCCGAGGTGGCCGGCAACCCGGGCGCCATCGAGTCCTATACCCAGGGCCTGATGGACTTGGGCGCCACCCTGTGCACCCGCTCGCGGCCCGACTGCGGCCGCTGCCCGCTGCAGTCGCGCTGCGTGGCGTTCGCCACCGGCCGCACCGCCGAACTGCCGGTGCGCAAACCGAAGAAGGCGACGCCCGAAAAACGCACCGCGCTGCTGGTCGTGATCGACAGTGGCGAGGTGCTGCTGGAACAGCGGCCGCAGACGGGCATCTGGGGCGGGCTGCTGTCGTTGCCGGAGGTCGGCGGACACGTGCCGATGGACGACGATGAGCCGCCGGTCTGTACGTCGGATGTGGCGGCAGCGGCCGGGACCTTCGGCCCGCTCGACGAAGTGCGGCCACTGAGCCCGCTGGTGCATGTGTTCACCCACTACAAGCTGCATATCGCACCGTTCGCGGTGACACTGGCGGCGCGTGCCGAACTAGCGCCTGGTTACGCCTGGTGGAAACTGGCGTCGATCGGCGAGGCGCCGCTGCCGGCGCCGGTCAAGAAGCTGTTGCTGGATCTGGCAAGACCAAATTTGTTTGATTAGTGGGTTTCAATTTTTTTCGGTTTTCACGTTACGTGAAAACGATAAATAATTGAAAAATCATCGAATCCTGCTTAAAATGGATGCATTGATTGACCGTAAGAACTGAGGGAATTGATGAATAATCTTGCATTTTCCTACGATCATTCTGGCGCTGAAATAAGCCTGATCCTGGAGGCACTCGATGCTCTCAAGGAAAAAGTGAGCATCGAAGGAAGCCTGGTCGAACTTGAAGCAACCCCATCAGCGATGTACCAGGCCGATGCAGCAATCGAACTGGCATACGAAAACGGCTCATTCCACTATATTGTCGAGTGCAAATTCGCGGTCGATCGCAAGGCACACATCGATAGGATTCGTCGTCAACTGGAAACGATTGGCGGTCCCGGCCTGCTCGTCGTCCCACACCTCACGAAGGAACTGGCCGAGCACTGTCGCCTCACTGGATTGCAGTTCATCGATACGAGCGGCAATGCTTATCTGCGCGCACCCGGCCTTTTCATTCTCATTACCGGTGAAAAGCGCGAACACAAACAGCAGTCCCAGCAGAAGGGATTGACGAATGCTGCGGCCCTTCGTGTCGTATTCGCCTTGCTTGCCAAGCCAGATTCCGTGCATTTGCCATACAAGGAACTAGCGAATCAGGCTGGCGTGTCGCTTGGCACAGTCTATAACGTGCTGAACGATCTTGAACGACGTGGCTACCTCATCAATAAAGGGAATTCCGGACGCAGGAGATTGCTGGAGCCGGGACGCTTGGTCGATGAGTGGGCCATCAACTACCCCACCACCCTACGTACCAAGCTGAACAGCCGATGCTTCAGCGCTCCCGAAGCGTCCTGGTGGCGAAAGATCGACCTGGACAACTTCGACTTCACATGGGGGGGGGAAGTAGCGGCATCAATGCTGACCGGCTATCTCAAGCCGGCGACGCAAACCCTGTACATCCGGCCGGACGAAATGGATGGCGTGATCAAGACATTGAGCAAGCAGCATCGCATCAGGCCTGACAACAATGGCGACATTGAGATACTGGAAAAATTCTGGCACTGGGAGCCAGCAGCAGCGTCCGATATCGCACCGCCGCTGCTGGTCTACTCGGAACTCCTCGCGCTGCTCGATCCACGCACGCAAGAAACAGCAAACATGATCAAGGAAAGATTCATCGATGCCGCGTTCAATTCGGACTGACCGCCCCGTCGATCACGTCACGATCGACATCCTGCGCGCGGTGGCGGAAGAAGCACGAATGGAGCGGGTCGATTACATGCTCGTCGGCGCCACCGCACGGGATATTCTCCTCACGCATGTATTCGGCCTAGCCACACGGCGCGCGACGTACGACGTTGATTTCGCCATTGCCGTCAAAGACTGGGATCAGTTCAACGCCCTGAAAACGAGACTCATTGCGCGTGGAACATTTACGACAGGAGAACAGGCACAACAGCGCCTTTACTATAAAGGCACTGACGGTGATCTGCACTATCACCTCGACCTTGTACCATTCGGAAGAATATCCCAAGGAACCGACGAACTGGCCTGGCCTCCGGACATGAAGGTCATCATGAACCTGGCCGGATATGACGACGCATTCGCCGCCGCAGAATCAGTGACATTCGCACCCGGCTTCGACGCCAACGTGGTTTCGCTTGCCGGCCTGGCCATACTCAAGCTGGTCGCATGGTCGGACCGCGGACGGCAAAACCCGAAGGACGCCCAGGATCTCATCCACCTGATGGGCAGCTATGCCTCTGCAGGAAATCTCGACCGGATCTACGACGACGATCGCGTCATCGAAGCCGGCCAATATGATCCCGACCTGGCAGGCGTCTACTTGCTGGGCAAGGATATCCGCCGGGTCGCAAGTAAACCGACAATCGCTGTGCTGAACCAGATCCTCGAGCGCGACTTCGACCGTCTGTCGAGAGAGATGACCAGAACAATGCGCCATCTCGACGATGTCGAGAAATGGGTCGAGACCTGCTTACGCCTGCTGCAGCAGGCCATAGGCGAACGCTTGTAAGCAGGATGCAGAGCGCAGCGCGTCGATCCGGCGCGTGACTGCCCTGGATCAGAAATGATCGAGCGAGAAAATCCGCCGATGCTCGCGGATCGCGTAGCGGTCGGTCATGCCCGCGATATAGTCGGCGATCTTGCGCGCCTGCTTCATGGGGTCGCCCTCGACCTGGTAGTCGTTGGGCAGCAGCACCGGGTCGTCGAGGAAGGCCTGGAACAGCTCGCGCACGATGCGGCTCGCCTTGACCCGCATGCGGTTGACCTGGAAGTGGCGGTACAGGTTGGCGTACAAGAAGCGCTTGAGGGCGGTGGTCTCGGCGCGCATGGTGTCCGAGAAGCGGATCAGGGGCGGTGCGGCGCGCACCTCGTCGATGGTCTTCGGAGCCACCTCGGCAATCAGGCGCGCCGAAGTCTCGACCAGGTCGGCCGTCATCGCCGTGATCATCAGGCGGATCGTCTCGTACAAGGCGCGCCGCCCCTGCAAACCCGGATATTGCTGCTCGACCTGGCGGCGCAGGCGGGCGAACAGCTCCACCTCTTCCATCTGGGCCATGGTGAGCAGGCCGGAGCGCAGGCCGTCGTCGATATCGTGGTTGTTGTACGCGATCTCGTCGGCCAAGTTGGTCAGCTGCGCTTCCAGGCTGGGCTGGCTGCGCTCGATGAAGCGCTGGCCCAGGTCTCCCAGCTGGCGCGCATTGTTCAGCGAGCAGTGCTTGAGGATGCCCTCGCGCGTCTCGAAGGTGAGGTTCAGGCCGTCGAAGGCGCCGTAGTGCTCTTCGAGATGGTCGACCACGCGCAGGCTTTGCAGGTTGTGCTCGAAGCCGCCGAAGTCCTTCATGCAGTCGTTGAGCACGTCCTGGCCCACGTGGCCGAAGGGCGTGTGGCCCAGGTCGTGCGCCAGCGCGGTGGCTTCGACCAGGTCTTCGTTCAGGCGCAGGCTGCGCGCCAGCGTGCGGCCGATCTGCGCCACCTCGATGCTGTGGGTCAGGCGGGTGCGGAACAGGTCGCCCTCGTGGTTCAGGAAGACCTGCGTCTTGTATTCAAGCCGCCGGAAGGCCGTCGAGTGGATGATGCGGTCGCGGTCGCGCTGGTATTCGCTGCGCGAACCCGGCCCCGGTTCAAGGTGGGTTCGCCCGCGCGACTGCGACGAGTGCGCCGCATAGGAAGCCAGGCCGGCGTCGAAGTCCATCATCATGGATGTCAGCCGCTGCAGGCGGCCAGGGTCGAGCGCAGGATGTCCAGCGGCGCGGTCGTGATCGACGGGCTGCCGAGGGGCTTGAGCAGGATGAAGCGGATTTCGCCGCCCTCGTTCTTCTTGTCGACTTCCATCAGCTCGATCCAGCGTGCCTCGCCCAGGTCGGGCGCCACGGCCGGCAGGCCGGCGGCGCGCACCAGGGCGCGCACGCGCTCCACGGCCGCGGGTTCGATCAGGCCCAGGCGCGCCGACATATCGGCCGCCATCACCATGCCGCAGCCGACCGCCTCGCCGTGCAGCCATTCGCCATAGCCCAGGCCATTCTCGATCGCGTGGCCGAAGGTGTGGCCGAAGTTCAGCACCGCGCGCAGGCCGCCTTCGCGTTCGTCCTTGCGCACCACGTCGGACTTGATCTCGCACGAGCGCGCGATCGCATGGGCGAGCGCTTGCGGCTCGCGCGCAAGCAGGGCGCCGACATTGGCTTCGATCCAGTCGAAGAAGGCGGCGTCGAGGATGGCGCCATGCTTGATCACCTCGGCCAGGCCGGCCGACAGCTCGCGCGCCGGCAGGGTGTCGAGCGTGGCGGTGTCGGCGATGACGGCGCGCGGCTGATAGAAGGCGCCGATCATGTTCTTGCCCAGCGGGTGGTTGATGCCGGTCTTGCCGCCCACCGAGGAATCGACCTGCGCCAGGAGCGTCGTCGGGATCTGCACGAAGGGCACGCCGCGCATATAGCTAGAGGCGGCAAAGCCGGTCAGGTCGCCGATCACGCCGCCGCCCAGCGCCACCAGCGTGGTCTTGCGGTCACATTTATGTTGCAGCAGCGCGTCGTACACCAGGTTCAGCGACTGCCAGTTCTTGTGCTCTTCGCCGTCGGGCAGCACGATCTGTACCACGTCGCGGCCCGCCGCGCGCAGGTGGCCGGCCACCTTGTCCAGGTAGAGCGGCGCCACCGTGGTGTTGGTGACGATGGCGACCTTGCCGCTGCCGATGTGGCGCGCCAGCAGCGCGGCGTCGTCCAGCAAGCCGGGGCCGATCGCGATCGGGTAGCTGCGGTCGCCGAGGTCGACGTTGATGGTGATGCAGTCCTGTTCGTTCATCGATGTCCTTGCATGCCGGCGCGCGCGTGCATTCTCTTGCGCCGCCAGCTGGTCCAATATGGTTTGTACCATCGATTGTACGTTAGGACGGCCGGTGTCGATGACGAGGTCCGCAATCTCGCGGTACAGCGGATCGCGCTCGGCCCACAGCGTCTCGAGCTTCGCGCGCGGGTCGGCCGTCTGCAGCAGCGGGCGGTTCTTGTCGTGGGCGGTGCGCTGCAGGATGCTGCCGATCGAGGCGCGCAGGTAGATCACGGTGCCGCGCTCGGCCAGCAGGGCGCGGCTGTGCGGGTTCAATACGGCGCCGCCGCCGGTGGCCAGCACCAGGCCCTGCTGCCCGGTCAGGTCGCGGATCACGTCCGCTTCGCGGCGCCTGAAGCAAGCCTCGCCCTCGATCTCGAAAATCCAGGGAATGGTGGCGCCGGTGCGCGTCTCGATCTCGTGGTCGGAATCGACGAAGCGGCGATTGAGCTTGCGTGCAAGCAATCGACCGATCGTGGTCTTCCCTGCCCCCATCAGGCCAACAAGGAAGATATTGTCGTTCTTGGGATGTGGCACTACCAAACCCGCTCAAATGAAAAGACGGCCAGTATAGACTGGCCGCCTGTCAATCCGCGAATTTTATGGACAAGTGAAGTTCAGCGAGAACGGCAGCGAACTGACGTCGCCGCGCGGCGTCGTGACGCTCACATTGAAGGTCGCGCGGGCGCCCGCGGTGCAGGGCTTGGCCCCGGTGGCGCTCAGGGTGATCCGGTGCGACGAGCCCTGCGGGCCGGTGCCCGCGCCGGCGAAGATGCTCGGTACCCGGGCCGGGCTGATGTCGACCAGGGTCGCGTTGACCAGGCCGGTGACCGCCACGGTCGAATCGGACGGCAGCGGGTTGCCGTTCAGGTCGGTCAGCTGGACCACGAACACTTTCGGGTCGTTGGCGCTGGCGCTGCCCAGGTTGCCGTTCGATGGTGTTGGGGAATTGTCGACGTAGGCACGGGCCAGGCTTTCGTCGCTGAACGTGATCGTGGTCTTGACGAACTGGGTATTGCTGCCGTCGGTCGTGCTGGCGCAGATCGTCGCCACGCCCGGACGGGTACTGTCCGGGGTCGCGTTCGGGCCGGTATTGCATGGCGTGGCCGGGGTGTTTGGCAGCGCGACGCGCGGCTCTTGCGTGCGGAACGGGACCGAGCAGCCGCCGTTGACGGTAACGCAGCCACCCGAGCTCGAGGTACCGATGGCGCCGATATTGGTCTGGAACACGATCGGCGTGCCATCCGCCACCGGATTGCCGAACTGGTCGGCCAGCAGCACATTGACGGTGGCGGCCGGGGTCGTGGTGCCGCTGTCGAACGACCAGCCGTCCACGTTGCCGCTGGTGGTCGAGATCGAGAACGCGCGCTGGGTCGGCAGGCCGGTGGTCACGACGATCGAATCCGAGGTGGTCGAGATGACGGGCGTGGTCCCCGGCAGCACGGCGTGCACGCGGAACGAGGTCGGCACGGTGCCCGAGTTGACGGTGGTGATCACCTCGCCGTTCTGGTCGGTGCGGTCGGTCCTCTTGTTCAGGGTGACCAGGTTCTCGGGTTCGGCGATGAAGTCGACCTGCTTGTTGGCCAGCGGACGATTGAACAGGTCGAACACGCGGAAGCGCAGGGTCGCGGTCTCGGTGCGGTTGATGCCGCCCTGGCCGCGGATCACGATCGACTTGTCGGTCGGCAGCGCTTCGACGAACTGCACCGACGAGGCGCTCGGCTGGGCGACCGTGAGCGCCCCCGAGGCCGGGGTTGCGACGCCGTCGGCGGTGACGGTGATGACGTCGGTGTTGCCGCAACCCTGGTCGCGATAGACCGTCTCGGCGGTGCCGTTATTGGTGGCGACGACGGCCGCCAGCGTGGCCTTGCCGGCGCTGGCGCAGGCCGAGCTGAAATTGACGTTGGCCTGGCCGGCGTACTTGGCGCCGTTGGCGAGCAGGTCGACCGAGATCCGGCTCGAATCGTAGGCATTGATGCTGGCCGGCTCCAGGCGCAGCGCGCTGAAGGTCAGCGCGGTCGCGTTGACCGAGTAGTTAGCGGCATTGGTGACGGCGGTGCCGGCCACGGTGGCGCTGGCCGTGACGCTGCCCGCGCCGCCGGCCGCCAGGCTGGCCACGCGCATGGTGATGCTGGCGGTGCCTGTGGCATCGGTCAGGGCGGTGCCGGCGCCGGGCGCGAACAGGGCCAGCGTGTCGTCGGTGGTGAAGGTGACCAGCGCATTCGGCACCGGCTGCTTGTTCGCGTCGAGCACCAGGGCGCGCACCGTCAGCGGGGTGGCGCCAGAGAGCGAGCTGCTGGCGCCGCCGCTGGCATTGACCAGGCTGACGCCGACGGTCGGCGCGGCCGGCGCGACCGGCGTGCCGCCATTGCCATTGCCGCCGCTGCCGCCCGGGGTGCCGGGACTGCCGCCGCCGCCGCCGCAGGCCGAGAGGGTCGCGGCCAGGATCAGCGCCAGGCTGCCGTACTTGATGTGCTGGTTGTTCATTTGTTGTTATCGCTTGTTGTTATCAGGGTTGTTGACTGGTCAGCGGGCGCCCGCCACGTTCTCGTTCACGATCTTGGGCGTGATGAAGACCAGCAGTTCGGTCTTGCTGCTCTCGCGGCCGCTGGTCTTGAACAGGTAGCCCAGCAGCGGGACGTCGCCCAGCAGCGGCACCTTGGTCACGTTGTTGCGCTCGGTCTGCTGGTAGATCCCGCCCAGCACCACCGTGCCGCCGTTTTCGACCATCACCTTGGTCTTGACGTGCTGGGTGTTGATCGCAAAGCCGGCGCGGGTTTCCTCGCCCTTCGAATCCTTGTTGACGTCCACTTCGAGCACCACATTGCCGTCCGGGGTGATCTGCGGCGTCACTTCCAGGCGCAGGTTGGCCTTCTTGAAAGAGATCGAGGTGGCGCCGCTGCTGGTCGCCTGTTCGTAGGGCAGTTCGACGCCCTGCTCGATCACGGCGACCTGCTTGTCCTCGGTGACCACGCGCGGGCTCGAGATGATCTTGCCCTTGCCGTCGGCTTCCAGCGCCGACAGTTCCAGGTTCAGGAAGCGGTTCGCGGCCGACGAGAACAGCGAGAACGCCAGCGACGATGCGGGGATGCCGCCGATGCCGGCCGCCGGCAGGTTGACCATGGTGGTGTTGGTATAGGCGTCGCCGTTGTCCGGGGTCTGGCCGGTGACCTGGCCGACGCCGGTCAGGTTGCCGCCGATCGCGACGCGCTCGTTGCCCTTGACCTGCCAGCCCGCGTCGCCGCCACGCAAGTTGCGCAGGTCGGCAAAGCCCAGCTTGGCGCCGAGGTTGCGCGAGAAGCCGTCGTTGGCCTCGACCAGGCGCGCCTCGATCAGCACCTGCTTCGAGGCGATGTCGGTCTTCTGGATCAGTTTGCGGATGTCCTCGATCTTGGACGCGATATCGGTCACGAACAGCTGGTTGGTGCGCGGATCGATGATCGCGCTGCCGCGTCGCGACAGCACGCGGTTGCGGCCACCCGCGTCGCTGCCCGCGGTGGCGCCGCCGGCGTCCAGGCCGAAGACATTGCGGAACGATTCCGCCTTCTGGTAATTGAGCTGGAAGATCTCGGAGCGCAGCGGCTCCAGTTCGGCGATCTGGGCGCGCTGCTCGAGTTCGAGCTTTTCCTTGGTCAGCAGTTCTTCTTTCGGCGCGATCCAGACCACGGTGCCGTTCTTGCGCTGGTCCAGGCCCTTGGCGGTCAGGATCACGTCCAGCGCCTGGTCCCATGGCACGTCCTTCAGGCGCAGGGTCAGCGAGCCGGTGACGGAATCGCTGGCGATGATGTTCAGGCCCGAGATGTCGGCCACCGCCTGCAGCGCGGCGCGCACCTCGACGTCCTGGAATTCGAACGACAGCTTCTCGCCACGGTAGCCCTGCGGGTTGTCGCGCGAGCCGGTGCTGTTGCGGTTCGGGTCCGCTTCGACCTTGCGCACCTCGACCACCAGCTGGGTATCGCTCTGGAAGACGGATTGCTCCCAGTCGCCTTGCGCGTCGACCGTCATGCGCACATTGTCGCCCTGGGCCTGGGTCGAGACGCGCGTGACGGGCGTGCCGAAATCGGTCACGTCCAGGCGCCGCCGCAGCGACTCCGGCAGGCGTGCATTCTGGAAGTCGACGATCACGCCGCTCGCGGTCTGGCGCACGTCGATCGCCACCTGGTTGGCGGGCAGGTCGACCATCACGCGGCCGGCGCCATTGGCGCCGCGGCGAAAGTCCAGGTCGCGCAGCTGCGGACGGGCGGCGCTGGCCACCGGCGCCGGTGCTGGCGCAGTGACGGCCGGCAGGCCGCTGGCGTCGAGCGCGCGCGCCACGCCGCCCGAGCCTTCCACGGTCACGATCACCGACTTGCCGTCGATCGCGGTGGCATAGTTGAGGGCGCGCGCCAGGTTCAGCACCAGGCGGGTACGCTCGCCGGCCTGCACCACGTTCAGGCTGCGCACGTCGCCCAGGTTCATCTCGTGCACCGCCTTGCCGGTGGCATTCGCGGTGGCGCCGAAGTCGAGGGCGATGCGGGACGGATTGGTGATCGCGAAGCCGATCGGCGCGCGCAGAGGCGCCTCGCGCATGGCCACGTTGATGACCACGTTGCTGCCCTGCTGGTTGGCCGTGATCGACTCGATCGCGTTGCCCTGGGCCAGGGCGGCGCCGGCGCACATCATGATCATGAGTGCGGCCGCGGCGCGCGCCAGCCATGCCGGCGGGGCGAAGCGAATCTTGGCGTGTTGGGTCATTTACTGCTCTCCTTATTTGGCTGCAGCGCGTTGCTGCAGCTCGATGTGGGCCATGCGCTCCACCCAGTCACCGGTAGCGTCCTGCACCGATTCCCTGATCTCGACGGCGCCTTCGCTCACTCGCGTGATGCGCCCGTAGTTCTGTCCTATCCTCTGCCCGCTGCGCACCCGGTGCAGGGTGCGCTCGACCTGCAGCAGCGCATACTTGACGCCGCCCTTCTCGATCGTGCCGACCATCCGCATCGTGTCGAGCGGGAAGTTCTCCAGCAATTCCTTGGGCCGCTCCAGGTCGGGCTGGTTGGCATTGCTGGCCTGGGCCATGCGCGCCATCTCGCCCAGCAGCTTGGCCTGGTCGAAGGGATCCTGGGCCTCGCGCGCAGCGTAGCCATACGGCTCGAAGGTCTTCGGCTCGGGCAGCGGCTTGACCTTTGGCGCGGTCTGCTTTTCGACCTGCTTCATCCAGGCCCGGGTCTCGCCTACGCCGCCGTCGCCGCAGCCGGCCAGCAGGCCGCTTGCCAGCGCCAGCACAGTCAATCGCGTGCGCATCATTTCTTGCCTCCGCTCTTGGCCTTGGCTGCGGCCTTCGATCTGGCCGATCCCTTGCCCTTGGCGCCCTTCTTCTTCTCGGCCGCGCGCGCCGCGCGCTGGGCCGCCAGCTCTTCCTGGTCGAGGTAGCGGAAGGTCTTGGCCACCGCCTGCATGCCCAGGCTGCCGTCCTTGGCGACCTGCAGGGCCAGGTTGTTCAGGGTGACGATGCGCGGCAGGTTCGCCATGTCGGCGGCGAACGCGCCCATGTCGTGGTAGTGGCCGTTCACCTTGATGTCGATCGGCAGTTCGGCGTAGTAGTCGCGCACCACTTCCTGGCCCGGCTTGAACAGCTCGAAGCGCAGGCCGCGACCGACGCCGGACTGGTTGATGTCGGACAGCAGCGAATACATCTCTGACTTGCTCGGCAACTGCTTCTCCAGGCGCACCACGTACTGGTCGACCTGGGCCTTCTGCGCCTTCAGGGCTTCGAGGTTGATCGCCTGCGCCATCTTGGTCTTGTATTCCTCGCGCAGCTTGACTTCCTCGCGCGCGCCCTTTTCCTGGGCCGCGAACTGGTCGTTCCAGTAGAAGTAGTAGCCCAGGCCGACGGTCGCCAGCAGCACGCCGGCGGCGCACAGCAGGCGCGGCGCCAGCGGCCACTGGCCGGGCTGGCGGCCCTGCAAATCCTGGAACTGCGCCGCCAGCCGGGCGCCGAGTTCTTTGATATCGATGTTCATGACTTCTCCGCCGCGCGCTTTGCACCGGCCGTGGCCGGCTTGTCGCCGTCGACAGCCTGCTCGCCCTCGTCGCTCAGGCGCGCGCGCTTGATCGACACGCCGAGCGTGAATTCGACCACCTGGCGCGCGGTCTTGCCCTGGGTCAGGGTGGCGGCGCGGACCTCGGTCAGGTCGGGGTTTTCGAGCCACTGCGACTGGCCGGACAGGTTGCGCAGCAGTTCGGCCACCCTTTCCTGCGACTGGGCGTGTCCGCCCAGGATCACGCGCTGGCCGCTTTGCTTGACCGATTTCAGGGACACGCCGTCCGGCGTCTGGCGCACCAGCTCGTCGAGCAGGTGCACCGGCTGGTTGCGGTCGCCCTGCAAATCCTCGACCGCCTGCTGGCGCGCTTGCAGGGCGGCGATTTCTTCCTTCAGGTTGGTGATCGCGCCGATCTTCTGGTCGAGCTCCGCGCTGGCCTTCTTGAGCACCTCGTTGCGCTGGTTCTGCACCGAGACCTGGCTGGCGTTATACGCGCCGACCAGCAGCACGATGGCGGCGCCGACCACGCCGCCCAGCGCCAGCAGGGCGATGAAGGCGGTCTGCTTCTGCTTGCGCTTGGCCTCGCGGTGAGGCAGCAGGTTAATCCGGATCATCAGCCGAACCTCCGCAGCGCCAGGCCGCAGGCGACCAGGTAGGCCGGGCCGTCCTGGCGCAGCTGGTGCTCGCGCACGCCGGCGCCCAGCTGCATGCCCTCGAACGGCGCCGCGAGCAAGGCCGGGATGCGGGTGCGGCCGGCCACGATGTCGAGGATCCCCGGCAGCAGCGCGCAGCCGCCGGCCAGGTATAGCTGGTCGATCCGGGTATACGGGGTGGAAGTGTAGAAGAACTGGATGGCGCGCGTGATTTCCAGCGCCGCGCTCTCGAGGAAGGGCGCGAGGATGTCGGCGCGGTAGTTCTCGGGCAGGTCGCCCGCCTTCTTGCGCGTCTCGGCTTCCTCGAACGCCATGCCGTAGGCGCGCACGATGTCCTGGGTCAGCGCATTGCCGCCGAAGGGCTGCTCGCGCTCGTAGACGGCTTCGCCACCCAGCAGCACCGAGACGTGGGTGGCGTGGGCGCCGATCTGGAACAGGGCCACGATCTGGTCCTGTTTCGGCAGCGCGGCGTGTTCGAGCGCGCCGCGCGCGGCGTACGATTCGATGTCCATCACGGTGGCCGTCAGGCCGGCCGCTTCGGCGATCGCGACCCGGTCCTCGACTTTTTCGCGGCGCGCGGCGGCCAGCATGACTTCCATGTCGTCGACCGAATTGACGGCCGGGCCGATCACGTCGAAGTCGAGGCTGACCTCATCGAGCGCGAACGGGATATACTGGCTGGCCTCGGACTCGACCTGCACTTCGAGCTGGTCTTCCGACAACCCGGCCGGCAGGATGATCTTCTTGGTGATCACGGCGGCGGGCGGCATGCCGAGCGCCACGTGGCGGGCGCGGGTGCCGCTCTTCTTCCAGACCCGGCGCACGGCGTCGGCCACCTGGTCCATGTTTTCGATATTGCCGTCCACCACGGCGCCGCGCGGCAGCGCCTCGGTGGCGTAGCGCTCGAGGCGCACGATACCCTTGCCGGCATCGGCCAGCTCGACCAGGCGAACGCCCGACGTGCTGATATCGAGGCCGACCATCGGCGGACTCGATTGTCCAAACAAGGAACCCAGATTGATCACCAATACACTCCCGTGGCTGTCTTTTGGACAGAATGAGCTTGAGAATTCACCATGAACGACTGTCATGGGTTGCTGTTGCCTTAAATGAAACAGCTATTTACTTCTTATAACTTCCTTTTAAAAATCCGGTACTTACGTGCAGCACCGCCTCGGATCGTAGCAACAAAGGATGACTACGGACAAGAAATTTCTGCACTGGAACACTCTGGGGCGGGGCGTACGCGCCACACTATGACGATTTCATTGCCAGGCCAATATTGCCCTTGAGTTCCGTTAAGCTCCGGCCAGTATCGGGCACCAAACCGCTGCCTTATAATGAGGCGGATCAACAAAGCGAAAGTCAGCATGAAAGAGAAACAAGCAGCATCCTCTTCTTCTTCGAAGTTCAGCCCCAAACGCCTGGTCCTGATGGCCGTCGCCGGCCTGTTCGGCCTGGGCGCCATCGGCGTGCTGGTGGTCGTGTTCGCCCTTGCGATGGCCTACCCCAACCTGCCGGCGCTGGACACGATCACCGACTACCGGCCCAAGATGCCACTGCGCATATTTACAGCAGATAATGTCCTGATCGGCGAATTCGGCGAGGAGCGCCGCACCCTGGTCCACTTCAAGGACATCCCGGACGTCATGAAGAAGGCCGTGCTGTCGATCGAGGACGACCGCTTCTACGAGCACAGCGGCATCGACTACCTGGGCATCATGCGCGCCGCCTTCCGCAACGCCACCGGCGGCGCGCGCCAGGGCGCCTCGACCATTACCCAGCAGGTCGCGCGTAACTTCTTCTTGTCGTCGGAGCAGACCTTCAAGCGCAAGGCCTACGAGGCCCTGCTGGCCTGGAAGATCGAGAAGAACCTGACCAAGGACCAGATCCTCGAGCTGTACATGAACCAGATCTACCTGGGCCAGCGCGCCTTCGGCTTCCAGTCGGCGGCCCAGATCTATTTCGGCAAGGACCTGCGCGACATCACCGTGGCCGAGGCGGCCATGCTGGCCGGCCTGCCGAAAGCGCCGTCGGCCTACAACCCCGTCGTCAATCCGACCCGCGCCCGCACCCGCCAGCAGTACATCCTGCAGCGCATGCACCAGCTCGGCTATATCAACGACGCCCAGTTCGCCCAGGCCAAGGATGAGCCGCTCAAGATCAAGACCGACAGCACCGCCTTCGGCGTGCACGCCGAGTACGTGGCCGAGATGGCGCGCCAGCTGGTCTACGAGCAGTTCAAGGAAGACACCTATACCCGCGGCCTGAACGTGTTTACCACCATCACCAAGGCCGACCAGGACGCCGCCTACCTGGCCCTGCGCCGCGGCGTGATGGACTACGAGCGCCGCCGCCCCTACCGCGGCCCGGAATCGTTCATCGAGATCCCAGCTGCGAAAACGGAAGCCGACGAGGCGATCGAGGCCGAACTGGC
Organism: Massilia sp. HP4; assembly: GCF_005222695.1. GTDB lineage: Bacteria > Pseudomonadota > Gammaproteobacteria > Burkholderiales > Burkholderiaceae_D > Telluria. Next base: position 292,906 of record NZ_STGG01000011.1, read on the forward strand.
CGAGCATCCCGACAGCGACAACATCATCGCCGCTGTTGTTCTCCAGGCCTCCAGCACGCAAGTCCAGGCGACCATCGCCTCGGGCGACACCATCACCATTTCCGGCCAGGGCCTGGCCTTCGCGCGCGCCTGGCTGTCCGACAAGGCGGCCCCGAACCGGCGCCTGCGCCGCGGCGCCGTGATCCGCGTGATGCAGGACGACGAGTCGAAGTGGCTGATCACGCAGATGCCCGAAGTCGAATCGGCGTTTGTCGCGGCCGATACCGAGGACGGCTCGATCCGCGCCCTGGTCGGCGGCTTCGACTTCAACCGCAACAAGTTCAACCACGTGACCCAGGCCTGGCGCCAGCCGGGTTCTTCGTTCAAGCCCTTCATCTACTCGGCCTCGCTCGAGCGCGGCCTGTCGCCGGCGACCATCGTCAACGACGCCCCGATCAGCTTCGACGCCGGCCAGACCGGCGGCCAGGCCTGGGAGCCGAAGAACTACGACAGCAAGTACGAAGGTCCGATGACCATGCGGCGCGGCCTGACCTCGTCGAAGAACATGGTCTCGATCCGCATCCTGAACAAGATCGGCGCGCGCTACGGCCAGGAATTCGCCGCCCGCTTCGGTTTCGAGCCTGAGCGTAATCCCGCCTACCTGACGCTGGCGCTGGGCGCCGGTGCGACCACGCCGCTGCAGATGGCCGGCGCCTACGCGGTCTTCGCCAACGGCGGCTACCGCATCAGCCCCTACCTGATCTCGAAGGTCACCGACAGCGACGGCAAGGTGCTGTCCGAGGCGCGCCCGGCGCGCGCCGGCGACGAAGCGAACCGCGTGATCGACGCCCGCAATGCCTTCCTGATGGACAGCATGCTCAAGGACGTGGTCCGCTACGGCACCGCGAACAAGGCGATGGCGCTCAAGCGCACCGACCTGGCGGGCAAGACCGGCACCACCAACGACTCGATCGACGCCTGGTTCGCCGGCTACCAGCCAAAGGTGGTGGGCATCGCCTGGATGGGCTACGACAAGCCGCGCAACCTGGGCGCACGCGAAACCGGCGGCGGCCTGGCGCTGCCGATCTGGATCGGCTATATGCAGAAGGCGCTCAAGGGCGAGCCGAACGTCGAACGCGAGGTGCCGGCCGGGCTGGTGCAATACGGTTCGGATTACTACTACGCCGAGACGCCACCCGGCAGCGGGGTCGAGACGCTGGACGTCGGCCCGCCGCCGGCGCCGGAGCAGCAGAAGGAACGCGACGCGGTGAGGAACGAGTTGTTCTGATCCGGGTGGTGCAGCAACGACAAAGGCGGCCAGTGGCCGCCTTTGTCGTTGTTCGTTACAGGATCGACGGATCAGGTCAACGACACCGTCGCCCCGCCCTGCTCGCTCGCATACTTCGACAGCGATGCGAAGAACTCGCTGTCGTCGCGCGTATTGCGCCACTCGTCGCCCACGCGCTTGTAGTGGAAGCCGCCCGAGCGCGCCGCCACCCACATCTCTTGCAGCGGCGCCTGGCTGTTGACGATGATCTTGGAGCCGTTGTCGATGAACTCGATCTCCAGCACGTTGCCGCTGCGCTTGCATTCGACGTCGATCACGTCCTCGTCGTTCAGGCGATCGAAGGCTTCCTCGATCTGCTTGAGGGTCAGGTCGGCAAGGTCCAAAAATTCGGTTTCGGTCATGCTACACTCCAAAATCTGCTAATCAAACCGTGATTCTAATCGTGAAGTCCTCTCTCGTGCTTCTCCCGGCCGTTTTGCTCGCCGCCGCCGTGTCGGGCTGCGGCCAGACCGGCGACCTGTACATGCCGACGCCGCCCAACAGGCCAGCGCCGCCGCCGGTCGAACAACCGCTCCAGCCGGTTCCTTCCAACAACGCTTCCACCCCTGCCCCGCACCGCTGATGTCCTATTTTTCGCACCAAGACGGCGTCCTGCACGCCGAAAACGTGTCGCTGTCCGCCATTGCGGAACAATTCGGCACGCCGACCTACGTCTACTCGAAAGCCGCCCTGCTCGACAACTTTAGCGCCTATCACGACGCCTGCCGGGGTCGCGACGCCCTGGTCTGCTACGCGATGAAGGCCAACTCGAACCTGGCCGTGCTCGACCTGCTGGCGCGCCAGGGCGCGGGCTTCGACATCGTCTCGGGCGGCGAACTGCTGCGCGTGATCGCGGCCGGCGGCGATCCGGGCAAGACCATCTTCTCGGGTGTCGGCAAGACCGTCGACGAGATGCAGCTTGCGCTGGAAAAAGGCATCCTGTGCTTCAACGTCGAATCGATCCCCGAACTGCACCGCCTGGACGAAGTCGCCGGCAAGCTCGGCATGCGCGCGCCGGTCTCGCTACGCGTGAACCCGAACGTCGACGCCAAGACCCACCCGTATATCGCGACCGGCCTGAAGGCCAACAAGTTCGGCGTGGCCTTCGACGATGCGCTGGCCACCTACCGCACCGCCGCCAGCCTGCCCAACCTGGACGTGGTCGGCATCGACTGCCATATCGGTTCGCAGCTGCTGGACGACGCCCCGCTGCTCGAAGCGCTCGATAAGCTGATCGAACTGATCGACACCCTGCACGCCGAGGGCATCCACCTGCACCACCTGGACATCGGCGGCGGCCTCGGCGTCGACTACGGCGTGGCCGGCGACGGGCCGCCGGTGCCGGTCGGCGACTATCTGGGCCGCCTGTTCCAGCGCATCGACGCCTGGCGCGCCGCAAAACACGGCGGCCAGCCGATGAAGGTGATCTTCGAGCCGGGCCGCTCGATCGTCGCCAATGCCGGCGTGCTGCTGACCAAGACCGAGTTCCTGAAACCGGGCGCCGAAAAGAATTTCTGCATCGTCGACGCCGCGATGAACGACCTGATGCGTCCGACCCTGTACCAGGCCTGGATGGGCGTGCAGGCCGTGACGCCGCGCGCTGGCGAAAAACTGGTGTGGGACATCGTCGGTCCGGTGTGCGAGTCGGGCGACTGGCTGGCGCGCGAGCGCGAACTGGCGCTCGAGCAGGGCGACCTGCTGGCGATCATGACGGCCGGCGCCTATGGCATGACGATGGCGTCGAACTACAATACCCGCGGCCGCGCGGCCGAGGTGATCGTCGATGGGGATGTTACCCATCTGGTGCGCCGGCGCGAAACGCCGGCCGAGGTGTTCGCGCTGGAAACGATGATCAATACCTGATCGGACCCGGCTAGCTTGCGCTGGAGGCGGCGATATTCGGCATCCGCGTTCGCGTGACGAGCCAGATCCCGCCGCACACCAGCACCAGCGCCACGAGGTTTTTCCATTCGAAGATGGTCTCGCCCAGGAACAGGGCCGACAGTGCGGCGCCGAACACCGGCACCAGGAAGGCAAAGATCGTGATCCTGCCGACCGGATTGTGTTTGAGGAGCAGGCTCCACAAGGTAAAGGCCACCGCCGACAGCAAGGCAAGGTAGGCCAGCAGCACGGTCGATGCCGGCGTCACGGCGCCATAGGCGCCGCCGGTCGCATAACCGCCCGCGAGCAAGGCGAGGCCGCCGATGGCCAGCTGCCAGCCGGTCATCACCATCGCATCCATGCCTGCGGAAACGCGTTTGCCATAGATCGAGGCGGCCGACAGCACGAACGCCGCGATCACGATGAAACCTTCGCCCTGCAGGGACACGGGCGCATCGAGCGGGCCGGCGCCGGCGTTGACGGCCAGTACGCCGGCGAAGCCGAGCAGGCATCCCACGCTCTTGCGCTTGGACAGCTTGTCATTGTGGTACACGAAGTGCGCCAGGAGCACGCTGAAGAAAGTGGTGGTCGCATTCAGGATCGAGGCGCGCACCCCGGTCGTGTAAGCCAGGCCAATGTAGAAGAACACGTATTGCAGGCCGGTCTGCGCCGCGCCGAGTACGGCGAGCTGGCCAAACTGGTGGCGGCTCAGCCGCAGGACGGGTTTTCCCATGATCGCCGCCAGCACCACCAGGCACAGGCCGGCCAGCAGGAAGCGGTAGCCCGCGAAAATCAGCTTGGACGGCACATCTTGCTGGGCAATGCCGAGCATCTCATAGCCGGTCTTGATCGCAGGATAAGAGCTGCCCCACAGGACACAGCACAGCGTCGCCAATACCAGCACCATCCTGGGCTGAGAGAAAAACTGCAGCCCGTAGCGCTGATCTGGTTGGTTCATTGCTTAACTCACTGGAATAGTGGCAAAGCTGACAATGATACTAGGCATTGGACGACTCTGCCGGGGCCCCTCCCGGTCGACCTCAGGCCCGTTGCCTGACATGCCAGTACACCCGCAGCGCCAGCAACACCGCCACGATGCCCCCGAACAAAATCGGCTGCGCGAAGTCGCTCTTGCCCTCTTTCATCCACCAGAAATGCAGGATCGCCAGCGGGCCGATCGCATAGATCAGCCGGTGCAGCCACTGCCAGCCCTTGCCGCCCAGGCGCTTGATCATCGCATTGGTCGATGTCGCCGCCAACGGGATCAAGAGCACGAAAGCGATGAAGCCGACCAGGATGAACGGGCGCTTCACGACATCGGCCAGCATCGCCGCGACATCGAAGAAATGGTCGAACCACAGGAAGGCGATGAAGTGCACCAGTGCATAGAAGAAGGTGAACAGGCCGACCATGCGCCGCAGTTTGATCAGCCAGTTCCAGCCGGACAGGCGCCGCAGCGGCGTGACGGCCAGGGTGATGCACAGAAAGTACAGCGCCCACTCACCGCTGATCCTGGTGATCTCGGCCAGCGGATCGGTGAAGGCGCTGGTCGCCGTACCCCACACCAGGCGCGCGAAAGGCAACAGGGAAAGGATAAAAACAGCGGTCTTTACCCACCCGACCTGCTTATTGGAAAGCTGCAACGCCATCAGTAATAGCGCTTCAGGTCCATGCCGGTGTACAGCGAGGCGACCTGGTCATAGCCGTTGAACATCAACGTTTTCTTCTTCGGCTGGAACAGCCCGGTCTCGCCGATGCGGCGTTCGCTCGCCTGCGACCAGCGCGGATGGTCGACGTTCGGGTTCACGTTCGAATAGAAGCCGTATTCGCGCGGCGCCGAATCGTTCCAGGCGGTGCGCGGCTGGCGCGACACCAGGCGGATGCGCACGATCGACTTGGCCGACTTGAAGCCGTATTTCCAGGGCACGACGAGGCGTACCGGCGCGCCGTTCTGGTTCGGCAGCACCTGGCCGTACATGCCCATCGTCAGCAGGGTCAGCGGATGCATGGCTTCGTCGATGCGCAGGCCCTCGACATAAGGCCAGTCGAGCACGCCGCTGCGTAACCCCGGCATCTGCTTGCGGTCGGCCAGGGTGGTGAATTCGACGAACTTGGCGTTGCCGTTCGGCTCGACCTGCTTGAGCAGGTTCGACAGCGAATAGCCGACCCAGGGAATGACCATCGACCAGCCCTCGACGCAGCGCAGGCGGTAGATGCGCTCCTCTAACGGCGCCAGCTTGAGCAGGCCGTCGATGTCGAGCGTGAGCGGTTTCTTGACTTCGCCCTCGATGCGCACGGTCCACGGACGCGTGACCAGGGTGTGCGCGTTGTCGGCCGGGTCGCCCTTGTCGAGGCCGAACTCGTAGAAGTTGTTGTAGCCGGCAGCGTCCTTGAACGGGGTCTGCTTCTCGTCGGTCGACAAGGCCACGTTGGGGCGCGCCGCCAGTTTCTGGCCGGCGGTTTGGGCGAAGGCTTCGCGGTTGGCCATCTCCCAGATGCCGCTGCCGACTGCCGCCGTGGCCGCCATGCGGGTGATGAATTGACGCCGTCCGGTGTAAACCTCTTGCGGCGTGATTTCGGACGGGAACGGAAGATCGAGTCCGTTCGGATGACGTTTGAACAGCATGGCTGGCCTTGGGAACTGGTGGTGTGCTTACATTACACCAAGTTCCCTTAAGCCAGCGTTAGGGTCGCTTACAGCTCCCCGTACGAATGCAAGCCCGACAGGAACATGTTCACCCCCAGGAAGGCGAAGGTGGTTACCAGCAAGCCCACCACCGCCCACCAGGCCGCCACGCGGCCGCGCAGGCCGGTCATGAGACGCATGTGCAGCCAGGCCGCGTAGTTGAGCCAGACGATCAGGGCCCAGGTCTCTTTCGGATCCCACGACCAGTAGCCGCCCCACGCCTCGGCCGCCCACAGCGCGCCCAGGATGGTGGCGACGGTGAAGAAGGCGAAGCCGATCGAGATCGCCTTGTACATCACGTCGTCCAGCACCTCGAACGACGGCAGGCGGTCGGCCAGGATGCCGTGCGACTTGAGCAGGTAGGCGCTGCCGACCATCGCCGCGAGGGCGAAGGTGCCATAGCCGATGAAGTTGGCCGGGACGTGGATCTTCATCCACCAGCTCTGCAGCGCCGGAACCAGCGGCTGGATCTGGGCGGCGTCGCGCGACACCGTGTACCACAGCAAGAACGCCACGGCGGCGGCGATGATCAGCATCACGAACGGGCCCAGCTGGCGGGTGGCGTAGTGTTCTTCGTAGTACAGGTGGAACATCGCGGTGATGATCGCGAACAGGATGAACACTTCGTACAGGTTCGACACCGGGATGTGGCCGACGTCCGGCCCGATCAGGTAGCTTTCGTACCAGCGCACCATCATGCCGACCGAGCCGATCACGATGGCGGCCCAGCACAGGTTGGCGCCGACGCTGCCGCCGAACTTGCCGCGGCTGAACAGGCCGACCCAATAGAAGACGGTCGAGAACATGAACAGCGCGCTCATCCACAAGATGGCCGAGCCGCTCGACAGCATGTATTTTAGAAAGAATTTCTGCTCGGCCGCCGCCAGGTTGCCGTCGTACATCGAGATTGCGGCCAGCGAGATCACGCCGACCAGCGGCACCAGCCAGCGCATCGGTTTCCAGTACCAGCCCAGCGCCGCGAACACCGGCGCGGTACAGATCAGGATCGCTTCTTCATAGATGTCCATGAAGTGGCCATATTGAACCTGGGCGTACAGGGCCGCGGCCACCAGCGCCAGGCCGTACAGCCAGTCGGCGGCGGTCAGGCGGCGGAAGTAGCCGACCTTCTCCTGGTATTTCTCGGTCGAGCGCAGCGCGCGATCGCTTTTGGTGTGGGACAGTTCCATCATTTTCTCCAGATCGCTGCCAGCTTACGCCGGTTGCGGCAGCTTGACCGACAAGTCTTCGAATTCGCGCTCGAAATCGAGCGTCTTGCGCTGGGTGCTCATCGCCATCAGGGCCTCGGCACCACCATCTACGTCGCGCACCCAGATCCAGACGCGCCGCTCGCGGATATAGAACATCGCGAACACCCCGAGCGTCAGCAGCACGCAGCCGAAGTAGACCACATTCTTGCCCGGCGAGCGCGTCATCTGCAGCACCGAAGCCTTTACTTCGGTAAATTCATCCAGCTGCAAGTAGACCGGCGCGCCGTACAGGAAGCTGTCCGACAGCGCATTGGTGGCCAGTTGCAGGAAGCGTCCGCTGGCTTCGGTCGGCTCGGCCGCCGCGTCGCCATTCCTTTCGCGCGCCACCTGCCACAGCTCCCACAGTGCGCCGTTGAGCATTTTCATGAAGATGCCGGCGGCCTTTTCCTGCTCGGCCTGCGGGATCTGGTCCAGGAAGCGGGCCACGCCGACGAAGCCGCCGCGGCCGTCGCCGCCGGCAAAGATGTCGAGCGTACGGACCGCCGAATCCTTCAGTTGGCCGGCCAGCGCGCTGCCGCCCTGCCCGGCGCTCATGGCGCGCGCGGCGTAGCGGGTGGCCGCTTGCTGGCGCGCGGCCGGATCCGACAGCGCCGCGCGCAGGCGCATCCAGTCGCCTACGCCGTGGCGCTCGTCGGAAGGAATGCGCAGGAAGCTGAAGTTCTCGGACGGGTTCGCGCGCACGCCGGCCAGGTAGACCTGGGCCCCTTCGAGAGTCAGCGGCTGCATATAGTTCATGTACTCGCGCGCCTGGCCCGTGTGGTCGCGCAGCTTGTATTGCACGCTGGGGCCGACATTCTTGAGGTCCTTGTTCGCGTCCGGGTCGGCCGCCGCACCCGAGGCCTTGCCCAGGGTGGCCGACAACTGCGCATTGAGCGAGGTGTTCTTGCTCACCGCGCGCGTGTCGTTGCCCTGGGCGATGTTCTCCACATTGAAGGGACGGAAGCCCGACCACTCGACCGAATACGTGTCCTTGCCGAATTTCAGCTCGGTCTCGCCGTTGACGACACCCTCGATCGCGAAATTCGCCGCGCTGCCACCCGTCATCGGGAAGCCCGTGAGCTTGAGCTTGCTGCCACCATCGTCAAAGCTCGACTGGTAGACGGCGATGCCCTTGTAGATCAGCGGGTGGTTGACCTTGATGGTCGATTCGAATTTGTGGCCATTTTCCAGGTCGTGCACCACGACGTCGCTGGCGAACAGCTTGGGCATGCCGGTCGAATAGAACTCGATATGGAATTTCTTGAGCTCGATCCCGAACGGCAGCTCTTGCACCAGCACGCCCGACGGTTGATTCAGGATCGCGGTATGGCTGGTCTGGCCCTCGGCAATCGCGGTATTGCCGCGGAAGCTGGGGTTGCCGACACCCAGCCGGTGCTGGGCCGGGATCTCGGCGATCACGCCGCTGCCGGTAAACGGAGTTTTGCCAAAGAACCATTGCTGCACGCGCACCGGGAGTTCCGAATCCAGCATGCCGCCCAGCAGGATCACGATGATCGAGGTGTGGGCGAAGATATAGCCGAACTTGTTGCCGGCGCCCTTCTTGGCCGTGACCAGGAGCGCCTGGTCTTTTTCGACGATCTTCGTGGCATAGCCGGCGTGGCGCAGGCGCAACGCGCTCTGCTCGGCCAGCTCGGTGCGCGCCAGCGGCGCCTGCCAGTCGGCCTTGTGGTGGAAATTGCGCAGCGAGTCGACGCGCACGTTCTCGCGCCAGCTGCGCATATCGCGCAGCATCTTGGGGGTGTTGCGCACCACGCACAGGGCGGTGGAGACGATCAGCACCACCAGGATGACCAGGAACCACCAGCTCGAATAGACGTTGTACAGGCCGAGCTTGTCGAAGACCTCGAACCAGAACGGCCCGAACTGGTTCACGTAATTGGGCATCGGCTCGTTCTGCTTGAGCACGGTGCCGATGACGGAGGCGATCGAGATGATGGTGAGCAGGCTGATCGCGAAGCGCATCGACGAGATCAGCTCGACCGCCTCGGCCAGCCAGCGGCGGCGGGTATTCAGTTCAATTCCGGTGGTACTCATACTCTACAACTTTCATCCGGCGCAGGGGCTGGCCCGCGCGTGGAAAAAAGGGCGCCAGCTCGACGCTGCCGCCCTCTTCCGTTCATCTCATGTCCGTGCGTGGCGCTAAAGACACACTTTTAGCGCAGGCCGGCAATATAGTCGGCCACCGCACGCATCTCTTCCGGCGACATCCGCTGCGACAGCAAGGTCATCGGCGCGCTGTTGGCGCGGGCGCCGGTCTTGAACGCCTCGAGCTGGGCGGTGGTGTAATCCTGGTGCTGGCCGGCCAGGCGCGGGTATTGCGCCGGGATACCATTCGCGGTGGCGCCATGACAGCTGGCGCAGGCCGCCACGCCCTTCTCGGCGATGCCGCCACGGTAGATCTTGCGGCCCAGCTCGACCGTTTCCTTGTTTTTCGCCGCGCCAGGCTTGTGTGCCTGCGTCGCCAGCCAGGCTGATATATCCTTCTTCTCCTGCGCCGTCAGCATCTTGGCATAGGTCGTCATGATCGGCTGCTGGCGGTGCGCCGTCGTAAAGTCAACCAATTGCTTGTGCGTATAGGTCGCGAACTGCCCGGACAGCTTGGGATTGATCGCGATCGACGAATTGCCGGCCGCGCCATGGCAAGACAGGCAAGATGGCAGGCCGCGTGCGGGGTCGCCGTTTTCGTACAGGGCGCCGCCCTTGGCTGGATCGGCTTTGACCGCAGGCGCGGTTGCGGCGGACGCCGCCATCGCCGCCGGTAATCCCCCAAAGACAGTTAGCGAGGTAACCAACAGTGTTTTGAGCAGGGGGGACGACAAGCGATTCATAAACGCACCTTGAAAAAGTTAAGAAGTTCAGTGCAGCGCCTCTAGATCGTGACCGCCGGTGGCGGAGCAGCAATCAACCCCTTATTGTACAATAGCTTTGTTTCCCAAACGCCATTTCGTAGCCTCTTATCCCTCTCCCCAATGTCCAGATTATGGCAAGCCCGGTTCTTCACGACCGTTAACCAGCTGCGCGATTTGCCCGGCACGCAAGTACCGGAAATCGCTTTCGCCGGGCGTTCGAACGCCGGCAAGTCGACAGCGATCAATATCCTGACCAACCAGAAGGGTCTGGCTTTCGCTTCCAAGACGCCGGGCCGTACCCAGCACATCAATTATTTCTCGATCGGCGGCGCCCACGTGGGCCAGCACCGCAAGGATGCCGTGCGGGTCGACGAGATCGAAGCGCTGCTGGTCGACTTGCCGGGCTATGGCTATGCCGAGGTCTCGGGCACCGCCAAGCTGCACTGGCAAAAGCTGCTGGGCGACTACGTCCAGCGCCGCGACCAGCTGGCGGCGCTCATCCTGATCATGGATTCGCGCCGGCCGTTCACCGACCTCGACGTGCAGATGCTGGAATGGTTCGCCCCGACCGGCAAGCCGATCCACTGCATCCTGACCAAGGCCGACAAGCTCAATCGCAACGAGTCGACCAATGCGCTGCGCGAAGCGCGCGCCGTGCTCGACAGCTATGTGGATGAGGACGGCAATGGCTTCCCGTTCACGGTGCAGCTGTTCTCGGCGCTCAAGCGCATCGGCATCGAAGAGGCGGACGCCAAGATCCTGGAGCTGGCCGGACTGACTGGTGGCGATGAAGAAGAACCAGGGGAAGACACCGGCAACGAAGAACCTGCTGCGCCGTCGGCGGACGACGATAACCCTGTCGCCTGATCTAGCAAGGACCTGAACGATGACCATCATCACCTCCGCCTATCCGGCGGCCCGCCCGCGCCGCATGCGCCGCGACCCATTCTCGCGCGCCATGATGCGCGAAAACACCATCACCTCGGCCGACCTGATCTACCCGGTGTTCGTGCTCGAAGGACAAAACCAGCGCCAGCAAGTCGCGTCGATGCCGGGCGTCGAACGTGTCTCGCTCGACCTGCTGCTGAAGGTCGCCGAAGAATGCGTGCAGCTGGGTATCCCGGCCATGGCGCTGTTTCCGCTGGTCGACCAGTCGGTCAAGACCTATGACGGCATCGAGGCGACCAACCCGGACGGCCTGGTGCCGCGCGTGGTCCGCGAGCTGAAGAAGAATTTCCCTGGGCTGGGCGTGATCACCGACGTCGCGCTCGACCCTTACACCACCCACGGCCAGGACGGGCTGCCGGACGAGAACGGCTACATCGTCAACGAAAAGACGATCGAGATGCTGGTCAAGCAGGCGCTCACGCACGCCGACGCCGGCGTCGACATCGTGGCGCCGTCGGACATGATGGATGGCCGCATCGGGGCGATCCGCAACGCCTTCGAGGCGCAGGGCCATATCCATACCCGCATCATGGCCTACTCGGCCAAGTACGCCTCGGCCTTCTACGGTCCGTTCCGCGATGCAGTGGGCTCGTCGGCCAACCTCGGCAAGGCCGATAAAAACACCTACCAGATGGATCCGGCCAACAGCGACGAGGCGCTGCGCGAAGTGGCGCTCGACCTGGCCGAAGGCGCCGACATGGTGATGGTCAAGCCGGGCATGCCCTACCTGGACATCGTGCGCCGCGTGAAAGACGAGTTCAAGGTGCCGACCTTTGCCTACCAGGTCAGCGGCGAATACGCGATGCTGAAGGCGGCGGCGCAGAATGGCTGGCTCGATCACGACAAGGTCATGATGGAATCGATGATGGCGTTCAAGCGCGCCGGGGCGGATGGGGTGTTGACCTATTTCGCGCTGGATATCGCACGCAAGCTGAAAGCGGGCTGACTGCTCCAGGCCATTAAATTCGTGTCATGACACACATGCCGTTCAGTGCAAGCTGAGCGGCATTTTTATTTTGTGCTCGCCCGTGCTTCCTGGCGACATAGCGCAGATTCAGAACATGACAGGATGAAAAAATTGTTGCGTCACTCTCCGACTTAACCTATATTTTGTATAGGTAGCACAGATGAAGCAACCTCGAAAAATCACCGCGTTATCGACGCCTCAATTGCAGGCGCACATACGTGCTGCCGCACAGGACTCGATCAACGTGGCATTTTCCGTCCATGTACGACTGCGGATGCGTGAGCGAAAAATAACAATGCCGTGTGTGCTGGCGACGTTGAGACATGGCGCCATCCGGCGCCAACCCGAGCCGAATACGTACTACGGAACGCTCGAGTGTCGAATGGAGTTCTACACCGCCGGACACAACATCGGCATCGTCGTCGCACTGGGTAATGATGACCCCACGATGGTGGTGGTCACGGCAATGCATCTCTAGGAGAAATCATGTACCGCTTCACCGACGGCGGCCTGCGCAATGTGTGGTTGAAGAACGGCTACATCGAGCGCAACACGCCGTATGGCAAGGCCGTATCTTTTCACGATCTGGACGGACTCGTTCTAGCTATCTGTAACGCCTTGATCAACAAACCAGGCAAGCTGACCGGCGCCGAGTTTCGCTACGTCCGAAACGCTCTACTGCTTTCACAAAAATCGCTGGGGCAAGCCGTGGGTTACACTGAGCAGGCCGTTGCCAAGTGGGAGAAAAGCGGCAAGGTGCCAAAGGCCATCGATCTGATGCTGAGAATGCTGTTTGCACGCAAATACAGCGGGGACAAGGCCGTGTCCTCCCTGCTGGACATGCTCAATACACTAGACCGCATCGGTCACGCCAGGATCATCGTTTCTGAATCACGCTCGAAATGGAAATCCGAAATCGAGCTCGATGAAGGAAAGGACGCGGTCGCAGCCTGATTACCGTCCCGGAATCGGCCTGTAATCCGGGAACATCTCCTTGTACAGGAATTCCACCAGCTGATCGGTATCCTGCGGCCGTGCGCTGAGCTTGACCACGCGCCCGAGCCGATGCGAATCCCATTCGAAATCGCCCTTCTTCTCGCGCCGGATCAGCTCGATCATCTTCTTGATCACCGCCGTCTCGATATCGCGCTCGCTGCCCTGCTCCACCGTCACCGCCGTCAGCCAGCGCCGCTTGAAGCTCGGGTTCCAGCCGCGGAACTTGAGGTCCATGGTGTTGAAGGTCTTGTTCGAGACCGAGAAGATGCCGCCGGTCTCGTTGCTGTCGTCGGTGCCGCGGCCGTTGATGGCGGCGATGTTCGCCAGCGCGTTGCGGGTGCCGCGCGCGGCGTCGCTTTCGGGGGCCTGCACTTCGCTGCCGGTCGGCGCGCCGCGGCGCTCGCGCTGGGCCTTCACATAGGCCGCCATGTCCATGTCGGGCGGCACTTCGGTCGGCGGCTGCTGGCGCTGCGGTTGCGGCGGGCTCGGGGGCGCCGGACGCTCATCGGGAATCGTGATGGTGTCCGGCAGGCGCTGGACGATGATGCGTTCCTGCTCGACGCGCGGCACCGGCGGCGCCGGCAGCGGGCGCGGCGTCGGACGCGGGGTCGACTCTACCGGCGAGGTCTCTTGCAGCGGCGCCACATAGACTACCTGGCTGTCGCCCTGGTCCTCGGACGCCGGACGCGCCGTGCGTTGCTCCTGCTCCTTCGGCTCGTAGAACCACAGCAGCACCAGCAGCAAGTGGACGGCGATCGTGCCGGCCACGCCGAAGCGGCTCGGTCCCTTGCGACCGTAAGTCCTCCCCAGCCCATAGCGCGGCCCCGAGGGCGGCAACGGCTGCCCGCAGTGGGAACACACTTCACTGTCCTGGTCGTAGGTGTGGGAATGGTCACGCAAGATGGATCGATTTCCTGGAAGCTACGTCTAAAAAAACGGCAGAGAGCCGCAGTCTAACCGTTTTGCGGCGCAACCGCATCACGCTAGCCATCCGGTTACCCCGTTCGATCGGTTGATGGTTGTTACCAAATGTTTCCGGCCGCCAGCATCGGAACATGCTTGCTCCGTTACTGGCGGCCGGATAGCTCGCTACCGGTGTTCCCGGGTCAGGCCGGATGCACGGGCGCCGGGTGGGCCGGATGCGCCACGTGGTCCGCGTCCGCCCGGGCGATCTGCTCGTCGGTCATCGGGCCGGTGCCGCTGTAGCGGTCCAGGTACAGGTAGATCACCGGGGTGATGTACAGGGTGATCACTTGCGAGAAGATCAGGCCGCCACACACCGCCAGGCCCAGCGGCTGGCGCAGTTCGGCGCCGGCGCCGATGCCCAGCGCGATCGGCAGCGCGCCCATCAGCGCCGCCAGGGTCGTCATCAGGATCGGGCGGAAACGCAGGATGCAGGCTTCGCGGATCGCTTCCTGCGGGCTCATGCCCAGGTTGCGCTGGGCGTCGAGCGCGAAGTCGATCATCATGATCGCATTCTTCTTGACGATACCGATCAGCATCAGGATGCCGATCATGGCGATCAGGGTCAGGTCCTTGTCGAAGATCCACAAGGTGACCAGGGCGCCGACGGCGGCCGACGGCAGGCCGGCCAGGATGGTCAAGGGGTGGATATAACTTTCATACAGCACACCCAGCAGCACATAGATGACGCCGACTGCCGTGATGATCAGGATCAGCTGGCTCGACTGCGTATCCTGGAACACGGCGGCGTCGCCGCCATAGGTGGCGATGACCGAGGCCGGCAGTTTCATGGCGCGGCCCATCTCGTCGATGGCGGAGGTGGCGTCGCCCAGCGATACGCCCGGGGCCAGGTTGAACGACAGGGTAATTGCCTGCAACTGGCCCTGGTGGTTGACCTGCAGCGGGCCGACCGTGCGGCGCACGCTGGCGATGCTCGACAGCTTCACCAGCTCGCCCGACTTGGAACGTACCGAGACCCGCGACAGCGCCTCGTCGTAGTAGCGGTCGCTCGCGGCGGCTTCCAGGATCACGTAATAGCTGGCCGCCGTCGAATAGATGGTCGACACCTGGCGTTCGCCGAAGGAGGCGTACATCACGGTGCGGATATCGTCCATCTCCACGCCCAGCAGCGCCGCCTTGTCGCGGTCGATGTCCACGGTCGCCTGCAGCGCCTTGTTCTGCGAATCGCTGTTGACGTCGCGGAAGCGCTCGTCCTTGCGCATGCCTTCCAGGAATTGCTCAGCCCAGCCGCCGATCTCGCCGCCCGACACGCTCTGCAGGGTGTACTGGTAGCGCGCCTTGCTCTGGCGCCCGCCCAGCTGCAGGTTCTGCTGGGGCGACATGAAGACCTGCACGCCCGGCACGGCGCGGGTGGCCTTGCGCAGGTCGTCGATCACCAGGTCCATCGGCGGCCGTTCGCCGCGGTCTTTCAGCACCAGGAACATGCGGCCGGTATTGCCGCCGCCGCTGAACGAGGTCGTGTCCTTCACATACGGGTTGGCGCGCACGATGTCGACCACCTTGCCCTGCAGCTCGGCCAGCGCCATCGACGAGGTGTCTTCCGAGGCTTCCACGGTCACGCGGATCTGGCCGATGTCTTCTTCAGGGAAGAAGCCCTTGGGCATCGTGCTGTACAGCACGCCGGTCAGCACGAACGTGCCCGCCGCCAGCATCAGCACCACGAAGCGGAAGCGCAGCGCCAGGTCGAGGGTACGACCATAGCCGTTACGTAATCTCGTAAAACCGGCCTCGAAGCGGCGGCCGATCCACGACATGTCCTTCGGGTCGACGTGGCCGCCATCCTTGAGCAGGCGCGAGCACAGCATCGGCACCAGGGTCAGCGAGACCAGGGCCGAGACCAGTACCGCCAGGCCGACCACGACCGCGAATTCGCGGAACAGCAAGCCGATCACGCCCGGCATGAAGAAGATCGGGATGAACACCGCCACCAGCGAGATCGAGATCGAGATGATGGTAAAGCCCACTTCGCGCGCGCCGATCAGGGCCGCCGCCATCGGCTTCTTGCCCATCTCCATATGACGGACGATGTTTTCCAGCACCACGATCGCATCGTCGACCACCAGGCCGACCGCCAGAGTGATGCCCAGCAAGGAGATGTTATCGAGGCTGTAGCCGAACCAGTACAGCAGCGACAGCGCGCCGAGCAGCGAGATCGGCACCGTCACCGCCGGGATGAAGGTCGCGGCTGCGCGGTGCAGGAACAGGAAGATCACCAGGATCACCAGCAGCACGGTGCCGGCCAGGGTCAGGTTGACGTCGTGGATCGCCTCGCGGATCGACAGCGAGCGGTCGTTCACCAGCTCGATCTTGATCGAGGCCGGCAGCTGCCCCTCGAAGCGCGGGATCAGCGCGCGCACGGCATCGACCACCTGCACCGTGTTCGCATTCGGCTGGCGCTGCACCATCAGCGAGATCGAGCGCTCGCCATTCAGGCTGCCCATGGCCTTGACCGACTGGTAGCTGTCCTGGACCTCGGCGATGTCCTTCAGGCGTACCGGCAGGCCGTCGCGGGTGGCGATGATCAGGTTGGCGAAGTCGGCCGCCCGCATCAGCTGGCCGCCGCCCTGGATGGTCAGGGCCTGGGTCGGACCGTCGAGGATGCCCAAGGGGGTGTTCGAGTTGGCCGCGCGCAGGGCGGCCGCCAGCTCGTCCATCGAGATATTACGGGCGTTCATCAGGTCGGAACGGGCCCGCACGCGCACGGCGAAACGCTTGCCGCCGTTGATCGAGACTTGCGACACGCCTTGCACGGTCGATATCGCCGGCGAGATCAGGTTTTCGGCGTAGTCGTTCAGCTCCGACAAGTCCATCGACGGCGAGGTCAGGTGCATGAACAGGATCGGGGCGTCGGCCGGGTTGACCTTGCGGTAGGCCGGCAGTTCGGTCATTTCCAGCGGCAGCCGGCGCTGGGCCACCAGCAGCGCGGCCTGGACGTCCACCGCCGCCTTGTCGACGTCGATCTCGTTGTCGAATTCGAGCGTGATATTGGTGTCGCCCTGGGTATTGCTCGAGGTGATCAGCTTGATGCCGGCAATGGTCGAGAACTGCTTCTCGAGCGGCAGCGCGACCGAGGACGCCATCGTCTCCGGGCTGGCGCCGGGCAGGTTGGCCGAGACGTTGATGACCGGCGTGTTATAGCTGGGCAGCGCGGCGACCGGGATCTTCATGTACGACAGGATGCCCACCAGCACCAGGCTGAGCGACAGCAGCACCACCATCACCGGACGGCGGATACACAGTTCGGACAGATTCATGCCTGGTCGTCCTGCTTGGTCGGTGCCGGCGCGGCCGGCTTGCTGCCCTGGCCGGCAAGGCGCACCTTGCCGCCCGGACGCAGGTTCTGCTTGCCTTCGGTGATGACTTGCTCGTCACCCTTCAGGCCGGTCACCGCCGCCCGGTCGCCGAAGGCGTAGACGCGCTGCACCGGCACCTGGCGCGCCGCATTGCCTTCGCCCAGCACGTAGACGAAGGTGCCGTTGGTCGCCGTGATGATGGCGGTCTGCGGAATGACCACCGCATTTTTCAGGGTCTGCACCACGACGTTAGCGGTCACATACTGGCCCGGCCACAGGGTGGTGTCGCGGTTGGCGAACTCGCCCTTCACGCGGATGGTGCCGGCCTGCGGGTCGACCGCATTATCGATGAAGCTCAGGCGGCCGACGACCGGTTGGGCTTGCTGGTCGCCGTCGCCCCCCCGGCTGCCCGGGTTGACCCGTACCTCGACATTGCCCTTTTTCTGGGCCGCCAGCAGCGCGCCGAGGGTCGATTCCGGCAGCGTGAACGAGACATTGATCGGGTCGAGCTGGGTGATCGTGGTGAGCGAGGTGGTCATCTGCACCAGGGCGCCCGGATGGACGTCGATGGCGCCGACCCGGCCCGTCATCGGCGCCCGGATCGTGGTGTAGCTGGCGCTCACTTGCGTGGCGCGGGCCGCGGCCTGGTTCGACTGCACCAGCGCGCGCTGGGCTTCGACCTGGCTGAGCAGGGAGTCGAGGGCGCTCTGGGCCAGGAAGTTCTGGGCCACCAGTTCCTGGCTGCGTTTATATTGGCGCTCGAGGTCGGACAGGGTGGCCGAGTCGCGCGCCACCTGCGCTTCGGCGCGGGCGACGTTGGCCAGGTCGGCGCGGTCGTCGAGCGAGAACATCAGCTGGCCTTCCTTGACGAACTGGCCTTCGCGGATATGGACCTGGCGGATCGTGGTGACGGTCTGCGGATGCAGGTTGACTGTTTTTACTGGGGTCACGCTGCCGTTGGCGAACAGCTCGACGCCGACATCGCGCCGCTCGGGCGCGATCACGTTGACGGTGACCGGCGGCGGCCCGCCCGCGCCCGGCCCTTGCCCTCCAGGCCCCTCGGCCTTGGCCCCGTTGCCCTGGTTCAGGTACCAGCCGCCAGCCACGACCAGCGCCGCAATTGTGGCGATGACGCCGACATTCTTCTTTTTCATTCTCGTCCCTTGCCGCCCGTTGCCGGCGACTCCTTCATTGATCGTGGTGGCCTTGCCGGCCCCAGGTAGGGGCGCCGCATTGTCCCACGGTGTTATGACCGGTTCATGTACGGTCTTGCTTGCTTATTTACCAGTTCGCTTACTTGTTCGGGTAATACGCCGGCAGCATCAGGGTCACTTCGAGGCCGCCCTCGGGGTGGTTGACCAGGCTGATGCTGCCGCCGTGCTGCTCGGTGATATTGCGCGCGATCGTCAGGCCGAGGCCGGTGCCGCCCGACTCGCGCGAGCGCGAGGTCTCGACCCGGTAGAAGGGATCGAACACCCGTCCCAGTTCGCTCCTCGGAATGCCCGGCCCGCTGTCGCGGATGCGTACCCGCGCAGTGCCGTTGATACGGTCGACGCAGACGTGCGCATCGCGGCCGTACTTGACGGCATTGTCGATCAGGTTGCCCAGGCAGCGGCGCAGGTCCATCGGCCGGCCCAGCACCGCCATCGTTGCCTTGCCCTGCAGCGTGACCGGCTGGCCGGCGTCGCTGGCGTCGGCGCACACGGCCTCGAGCAGCGAATCGAGGTCCAGCATCTGCATCGTCTCGGTGGTGTCCATGCTGCGCGCCAGCACCAGGCCTTCGCGCACCATTTCCTGCATCGCCGACAGGTCGCCGATCAGGCGTTCCTGCAGCTCGGCATCCGATACTTTTTCGAGCCGCAGGCGCATGCGCGTAAGCGGCGTCTGCAGGTCGTGGGTGATCGCGGCCAGCATCTGCGTACGCTGGAAGATGTACTGGCGGATGCGCGCCTGCATCGCGTTGAAGGCGGCGCTGGCCTGGCGGATCTCGGTCGTGCCGAGCAGGTCGAGCGGCGGGCGGTTGATGTCCTGGCCGAGGTCTTGCGCGGCCTGGGCCAACTGCCGGAACGGACGCGCGGTCATGCGTGCCACCAGGTAGGCCAGCACCGCAATGCTGAACAGGAACAGGGCGACCACGGCACGCATATCGGCGTCGGTGGAAATCAGTGGCGAGCGCGGCGGCAGCACCGACAGGCGCAATTCGCCGCCATCGCGCAGGCGCACGTGCAGCGACTCGCAGGTGCCGCCCCACTTCAGGCTGAGCAGGCCATACATCATCGGCTGGTATTGGGCGATGCCGCAGGCGGCCGGCCGGATGGTGGCCGCCTCGACCGTGTAGCCCTTGCCCAGGCGCGAGGCCAGGGCCTGCGAGAACGGGGTGGCGGGCCTGTGCTGGTCCGGCGTGTCGGTGGCCTCGAGTTCCAGGCCGGGACGGTTGGCAACGTCGAGATAGATCGAGCGCGCCGAGGCAGGGACGATCTCGGTGGCCATGATCAGCTGTTCGGCGCGTTCCAGCAGATTCTGGTCGCGCTGGCGCTCGAAGTCGCGCAGGCGCTGGTAGTCGGCCGCCAGCTGGGTCAGCGCGGCCGTGATCAGGGTGCCCAGCAGCAGCGTCAGGAACACCCGGCCGGTCATCGACCCGAAGAAGTCCTTCACGCCGTCGGCTCCACCGCCACTTGGCCGGCCAGCACATAGCCGCCATTACGCACCGTCTTGATGATCTGGGGCATGCGCGCGTCCTCGCCCAGCTTCTGGCGCAGGCGGCTGATCTGGATGTCGATCGAGCGGTCGAACGGGTCGGCGTCGCGGCCTTGCGTGAGGTTGAGCAACTGGTCGCGGTTGAGCACGCGGTTGGGGTGTTCGAGGAAGACGCGCAGCAGGCGGAACTCGGCGCCCGACAGCATGATCACGATGCCGTCCGGGTTCAGCAGGTGGCGCGCGGTGAGATCCAGCGTCCAGCCCGAGAAGCGCATCTGCTGCACGTTCTCGGAAGGCGTGTTCGACGGCATGGCGTGCGAGCGGCGCAGCACGCTGCGGATGCGCGCCAGCAGCTCGCGCGGCTCGAAGGGCTTGGGCAGGTAGTCGTCGGCGCCCATCTCGAGGCCGAGGATGCGGTCGAGCGGTTCGTTGCGGGCGGTCAGCATGATCACCGGCAGGGTCGACGTGGCGCGCAGCTTGCGGCACAGCGTCAGCCCGTCGTCGCCGGGCATGTTCAGGTCGAGCACGATCAGGTCGGGACGCGTTTCTTCGAGCGCCTTCCACATCGCATTGCCGTCGGCGGCGGCCAGCGTCCGGTAGCCGTTCGACTCGAGGTAGTCGGCCAGCAGGGTCCGGATGTCGCGGTCGTCGTCGACGATCAGAATCGTAGAGGGATTGTCCATGACCTCAATTATCCGAGTTTATGACTAGGCCGGAAAAGCATTTTGTATCGCTGTGTATAAGCCTATAGGCCCGAAACATATTGATACAATGTACGAGACAAGGGAAACCCTGTGGTTACAGTTTGTGCGCAAGATGGGAACCGTGCAGCGAGCGTTTCGGATGCACGGACAACCAGACTCTCACAAAGGAAGAACCATGAATACCCTCCGCAAGAACCTCGTGATTGCCCTCGCCGCCGCCGGCCTGCTCGGCGCCTCCATCGGCGCCCAGGCCCAGACCGCCGCACCGGCGGAAGGCCGTCCAGCCTTGACTGCAGAACAACGCCTGGCCAAGAAAGCCGAATGGCAGGCCAAGGCCGGCGAGCGCCGCGCAAAAATGGAACAGCAGCGCGCCGAGCGCCAGGCCAAGCTGCGCGATGCGCTCAAGCTCAACGCCCAGCAGCAGCCGGCCTGGGACGCCTTCGTGGCCAGCCAGGCGCCGCACAAGAAGGGTGAGCGCGCCGCACGCCCCGACCGCGCCGCCTGGGCCAGCTTGAGCGCGCCGCAGCGCATGGAACAGCATATCGCGATGCAGAAGGAGCGCACCGCCCGCATGGAAGCGCGCCTGGGCGCCCTGAACAGCTTCTATGCACAGCTGACGCCCGAGCAGCGCAAGACCTTCGACGACCAGGCCAAGCACCGCAAGGGCCCGCGTCATCATGGCCAGCACGGCAAGCGCGCGCACGCATAAGCAGCGCCGAAAGAACGGTGGACGGGCAAGCCGTCCACCGGGGAATCAGTTTCCGAGCCGCTGCAGCGACGCCAGGAACTTCTCCGCATTCTGGAAGCCGATCACCCGGCTATCCGCAATCTCCTGCCCCTGTCCATCGAACAGGATGATCCCCGGCGGGCCGAACAGGCCGAAGCGCTTGAGCATGGCCTTGTCGTCGGCATCGTTGGCCGTCACGTCGACCTGCAGCAGCACCGTATCGGCCAGCTTTTGCTGGACTTGCGGGTCGACGAAGGTGAACTTCTCCATCTCCTTGCACGACACGCACCAGTCGGCATAAAAATCGAGCATCACGGTCTTGCCGGCATTGGCCGCCAGCGCCGCGTCGAGCTGGTCGACGGTCTTGACGCGGCTGAACGTGAGCCCGTGCTGCTGTGGCGCGCCGCCGAGGTGGGCCAGCGGCGCCCAGGCGTCGCGGCCGCCGCTGGCCAGGCCGACCAGCTGTGTCGCGCCGAGCACGGCAAAGGCCGCGCCGAAGGCCATCGCGGCCCAGTGGCGAGTACGACGCAGCAGGTAGAAACCGTAACCCAGCAGCAGCGCGGCCCACAGCAGCATCTGGACGACCGGCGGCAGCACCGGCGACACCAGCCAGATCGCCATCGCCAGCATCAGCACGCCGAACAGGCGTTTCACCGCTTCCATCCACGGCCCCACGCGCGGCAGCAGCGAGCCGGCCGACAGGCCTACCAGCAGCAGCGGGATGCTCATCCCGACCGCCATCGAGAACAGCGCCGCGCCGCCGATGAAGACGTCGCGTGTCTGGCTGATGTAGACCAGGGCGCCGGCCAGCGGTGCAGCCACGCAGGGACCCACGATCAGGGCCGAAATGGCGCCCATCACGAACACGCCGGCCAGCCTGCCGCCCTGCTGCTTGTTGGATGCCTGCGTCAAACGGGTCTGCAAGGTGTTAGGAAGTTGTAACTCATAGAAACCGAACATCGACAGCGCCATGGCCACGATCAGCACGCCAAAGGTACCCAGCACCCAGGGGTTCTGCAGCGCCGCGGCCAGGCCTTCGCCGGCCAGGCCGGCAGCGATTCCCAGCAGGGTGTAGACGATGGCCATGCCCAGCGAATAGGCCACCGACAGCACCAAGCCGCGCGAGCGGCCCGTGCCCTTGCCTTCGCCGACGATGATCGAGGACAGGATCGGCACCATCGGCAGCACGCAGGGCGTGAACGCCAGGCCCAGGCCGAGCAGGATGAAGGCCGGCACGATGGCCAGCAGGCTGCCGCCGCCGAGCAGGCTGGCGAGGTTCGACAGGTCGGATGCCGGCGCTGCCGTGGCCGTGGCGGGTGCGCTGTCCGTCACCGGGGTCGACGACAGCGGGGTCGACATGCCGCCCTGGGCCGCGCCGGCCCCGATCGGCAAGCCGGACGCGGGCGCCGCACCGCCGGCGCCCAGGTTCACGCTGTGTTCCTGCGGAGGGTAGCACAGGCCGGCATCGGCGCAGCCCTGGCTGGTGGCGGTGAGCGTGAACGGGCCGCTGCCCTCGACCGGGATCCGGATCGTCAGGGTGCCGGTGTGGGTCTCGAGATCCTTTTCGAAGGTCGGGTCATATTTCACCTTGCCCTGCGGGACCTGCGGCTCGCCCAGGATGATGCCGGCGCCGCTGGCCTTGAAGGCGAAGCGCTCGCGGTACATATAGTAGGCGGGGGCGATCACGTAGGTGATCTCGGCGGTCTGCGGGTCGGCCATGCGCGCCTCGAACTTGAAGGCGATGGCGGGATCCAGGAAATCCTGCTGGGCACGGGCTGGCGTGGCGGTGGACAGGAAGAAGACGGCGAACAGCGTCAGGCAGGCCTGCAGCAGGCCACGAGCGGAGAATCGAAGCATGGTGTCGAAGAGTTTGTGAAGCGCACCGCAAATGGTACACCCGGCTACTGTTTCACGCCGGAACTCATTTTGAATAGACGAAAAAAAAACCAGGCCGGGGGCCTGGTCTTTTCTAGCGGCGACTGTCGATTACTCGGCGGTCGGTGCTTCTTCAGCCGAAGTGACTTCTGGACGGTCCAGCAGTTCGACGTAAGCCATCGGTGCATTGTCGCCAACGCGGAAACCCATTTTCAGGATACGCAGGTAGCCACCGTTACGGTTGGCGTAGCGTGGGCCCAGTTCAGCGAACAGCTTCTGGACCATTTCGCGGTCGCGCAGGCGAGCGAAGGCCAGGCGCTTGTTTGCCAGGGTGTCGGTCTTGCCCAGGGTCAGGATCGGCTCGATGACGCGGCGCAGTTCCTTGGCTTTAGGCACGGTGGTTTTGATGGCTTCATGACGCAGCAGCGAGACGGTCATGTTGCGCAGCATTGCCAGGCGGTGGGACGAAGTACGGTTCAGTTTACGAAGGCCGTGACGGTGACGCATGGTATTTCCTTTCGGGTGTTTTCAAATCCAGTTCTTCGATCGTTCATGCTTGCACATGACCGCGGACCGGTTCTGTTTAGGTTGTTTACTACGCTTTTTCCTCCAAAAAGGATCTGGCTCTGCCAGTCCTTTTGGGCTGTTTCCACCCGAAAGTAGGTGTGTACTTTCGGGTGACTATCTTATTTTTCCAGGCCGGCAGGCGGCCAGTTTTCCAGCTTCATGCCCAGGGTCAAGCCACGCGAAGCAAGGACTTCCTTGATCTCGTTGAGCGACTTGCGGCCCAGGTTCGGCGTCTTGAGCAGTTCGTTTTCCGAACGCTGGATCAGGTCGCCGATGTAGTAGATGTTTTCTGCTTTCAGGCAGTTGGCCGAACGGACGGTCAGTTCCAGGTCGTCGACTGGACGCAGCAGGATCGGATCGACCAGCGGTGCGCGCGATGGTGCTTCGGCAGCGGCTTCGGTGCCTTCCAGGGCGGCGAACACGTTCAGCTGGTCGACCAGCACGCGGGCCGACTGGCGGATCGCTTCTTCAGGCGTGATGACGCCGTTGGTCTCGATGTTGATGATCAGCTTGTCCAGGTCGGTACGCTGTTCGACACGGGCCGATTCCACGGCGTACGACACGCGGCGCACTGGCGAGAACGAGGCGTCCAGGATGATGCGGCCGATGGTCTTGTTGGTGTCTTCCGACAGTCGGCGGACGTTGCCCGGCACGTAGCCGCGGCCCTTCTCGACCTTGATCTGCATGTCCAGCTTGCCGCCTGCGGTCAGGTGGGCGATGACATGGTCAGGGTTGATCAGTTCGACGTCGTGCGGCAGGTCGATGTCAGATGCCAGGACGGCGCCTTCGCCTTCCTTCTTCAGGGTCAGGGTGACGGAATCGCGGTTGTGGACCTTGAAGACCACGCCCTTCAGGTTCAGCAGCAGGTCGACGACGTCTTCCTGCACGCCATCCAGCGACGAGTATTCATGCACGACACCAGCGATCGTCACTTCGGTCGGCGCATAGCCCACCATCGACGACAGCAGCACGCGGCGCAGGGCGTTGCCGAGGGTGTGGCCATAGCCACGCTCGAACGGCTCCATCACGACTTTCGCGTGGCCGGCGCCCAGTGCTTCGACGTCGATGATACGTGGCTTCAACAAACTATTTTGCATGAATGAGTCCTTTTCAATACCCTCGGCTCGTTACACCGATAAGGCTGATGGCTTTAAAGAGAACGCCCGCGCGGTGGCAGGCGGTAAAACGAATGCTTGCGGCGGGAATGACAGGAGCTTTGAGCCCGCTGCGGCGCCAACCCGGGGTTGCTGCGGCCGCACTGTCTTTCCCGCCGGGATGACAAAGGGGACGGCAAGCCGCCCCCTTCGAACATCGATTAACGCGAGTACAGTTCGACGATCAGCGCTTCGTTGACGTCAGCAGCGATTTCGTTACGCTCTGGGAACGAACGGAAGGTGCCTTCCAGCTTCTTCGCGTCGACCGAGACCCAGCTCGGGAAACCGACTTGTTCAGCCAGCGACAGCGCTTCAGCGATACGCACTTGCTTCTTGGCTTTTTCGCGAACAGCGATCACGTCGCCGGTCTTGACCTGGTACGAAGCGATGTTCACGACGTTGCCATTGACGGTGAAGGCCTTGTGGCTCACCAGCTGACGCGCTTCCGAGCGGGTCGAACCGAAGCCCATGCGGTAAGCGACGTTGTCGAGACGCGCTTCCAGCAGCTTCAGCAGGGTTTCGCCGGTGTTGCCTTTGCGGCGGTTCGCTTCAGCGAAGTAGCGGCGGAACTGACGCTCCAGCACGCCGTACATGCGTTTGACTTTTTGCTTTTCGCGCAGCTGGTTGCCGTAGTCCGAGGTGCGGGCACCCGACTTGACGCCGTGCTGGCCTGGCTTGACGTCCAGTTTGCACTTCGAATCGAGCGAACGACGTGCGCTCTTGAGGAACAGGTCGGTGCCTTCACGGCGCGACAGTTTTGCTTTTGGTCCGATATAACGTGCCACGTTAGATTTCCTTTAATATTTGATCACGCCCCAGAAGCGCATATGCGAACCATATGCACCCAGGCGCTAGTCCAGCTCTGCATTCAGGCCGGACGTGGCTTACAACATCGCCCGCCATCATGGATGGCAGGCGACAAGAGCCGGGCAGTATAACCCATTTCTGGGCAACTGCACCGGCTATTCTCTAAACACAACGGAGCTATTCGCCCCGTGCGTCGACATCAGGGTGTTGGCGAGGCGGCTGACCGCCCTGCCCGGCACCTTAGATGCGGCGACGCTTCGGCGGACGGCAGCCGTTGTGTGGAACTGGGGTGACGTCCTGGATCTCGGTGATCTTGATGCCGAGGTTGTTCAGTGCGCGCACAGCCGATTCACGGCCTGGGCCTGGGCCCTTGATACGCACTTCCAGGTTCTTGACGCCCGATTCCTGAGCGACCTTGCCTGCAGCTTCGGCAGCGACCTGAGCCGCGAACGGGGTCGATTTGCGCGAACCCTTGAAGCCGGCGCCACCGGAGGTTGCCCACGACAGGGCGTTGCCCTGGCGGTCGGTGATGGTGATGATCGTGTTGTTGAACGAAGCGTGCACGTGGGCGATGCCCTCGGCAACGTTCTTCTTCACTTTCTTGCGCACGCGTGCTGCTGCTGCGCTGCTTTGTTGCTTGGCCATAGTCGGTTCCTAGATTATTTCTTGAGCGATTGAGCTGCCTTGCGCGGACCTTTACGGGTACGAGCATTGGTGCGGGTACGCTGACCGCGGACCGGCAGGCCCTTACGGTGACGCATGCCGCGGTAGCAACCCAGGTCCATCAGACGCTTGATGTTCATGGACAGTTCGCGGCGCAGGTCGCCTTCCACGACAAACTTCGCGACTTCGTCACGCAGCTTCTCGAGTTCGTTATCGTCCAGGTCCTTGACTTTTTTGTTGGTCGCGATACCGGTTGCGTCGCAGATTTTTTGCGAACGCGGACGGCCAACACCGTAGATCGCCGTCAGGCCGATAACAGTGTGCTGATGATTTGGGATGTTTACCCCTGCAATACGTGCCATTCGTTATTCCTCGATTAACCTTGACGCTGCTTGTGACGCGGCTCGACGCAGATCACACGGACCACGCCTTTGCGCTTGATGATCTTGCAGTTGCGGCAGATCCGCTTGACTGAAGCGTTAACTTTCATTTTGCACTCTCTTCGGTTCGTTTACTTGATGATGTTTTTACTTGGTGCGGAACACGATGCGGGCCCGGGACAGGTCATACGGGGTCAACTCCACCGTCACCTTGTCACCCGGGAGGATGCGGATATAGTTCATCCGCATTTTACCCGAGATATGCCCCAGGACCACATGGCCGTTTTCCAGCTTTACGCGGAACGTCGCGTTTGGGAGATTCTCGAGGATCTCCCCCTGCATTTGGATGACGTCGTCTTTTGCCATTCGCTCTATGCAACCGGCGCTTATCGCGTCGGCACTCCACCCTTGAAGTTGGCCTTCCGCAACAGTGAATCATATTGTTGCGACATGACGTAGTTCTGCACTTGTGCCATGAAGTCCATCGTCACCACCACGATGATCAGGAGCGACGTGCCACCGAAGTAGAAGGGAACCTTCCACTGGGCGGTCATGAACTCCGGCACCAGGCACACCAGGGTGATATAGACTGCACCGGCCAGGGTCAGGCGCATCAGGATCTTGTCGATGTAGCGTGCGGTCTGCTCGCCCGGACGGATGCCCGGAACAAACGCGCCGCTCTTCTTCAAGTTATCCGCCGTTTCCTTGCTGTTGAATACCAGCGCGGTGTAGAAGAAGCAGAAGAACACGATCGCCACCGCATACAGCAAAGCGTGGATTGGCTCGCCTGGCGCCATCGACGCCGCCAGATCCTTCAGGAACCCGATCACCGGGCCGGACGAATCCTTGCCGCGAGTGAACCAGTCGACAATCGTCGCCGGGAACAGAATGATCGACGATGCGAAGATCGGCGGGATCACGCCTGCCATGTTCAGCTTCAAGGGCAGGTGGCTGGTTTGGCCACCGTAGATCTTGTTGCCGACCTGGCGTTTCGCGTAATTGACCAGGATCTTGCGCTGCCCGCGTTCCACGAACACCACCGCATACGTCACCGCAGCCACCAGGACCACGATCAGGATGGCCGAGAAGCTGCCGATCGAACCGTTCGAGACCAGGGTGAACAAGCCGCCCAGGGCCGAAGGCAGACCTGCTGCGATACCGGCAAAGATGATGATCGAAATGCCGTTGCCAAGACCACGTTCAGTGATCTGCTCGCCCAGCCACATGAGGAACATGGTGCCGGTCAGGAGGGTAACGACGGTCACGAAGCGGAAACCGAGACCCGGGTCGATGACCAGGCCAGGTTGCGCCTCGAGCGCGACTGCGATGCCGAACGCCTGGAACAACGCCAGTGCCACCGTGAAGTAACGGGTGTACTGGGTGATCTTGCGGCGGCCGGCTTCGCCCTCTTTCTTCAACGCCTCGAGTTGCGGCGAGACGATCGATGCAAGCTGCATGATGATCGAAGCCGAAATGTAAGGCATGATGCCGAGCGCGAACACGGTAAAGCGGGACAAGGCGCCACCCGAGAACATGTTGAACATGCCAAGGATGCCGCCCTCGTTCTGCTTGAACAGCGCAGCGAGCTGCACCGGGTCAATCCCGGGAACCGGGATGTGAGCACCGATGCGGTACACGACCAATGCGCCAAGCAAAAACCACAGCCGGCCCCAGGGGAATCCGGAAGCGGCGCTTTTACCAAGTTGTGAATTAGTCGCCAATTTTTGCTCCGATCAGGCAGCGGTCGCTTTACGCGACCGAGCCGCCAGCTGCTTCGATCGCTGCTTTCGCGCCAGCGGTCGCTTTCAGGCCCTTGAGGTTCACCGCCTTGGTGATCTCGCCGGACAGGATGACGCGCACGTCGCGTGCCACGACCGACAGGATGCCTGCCTGCTTGAGCACCAGGATGTCGACGTCGCCGACAGCCAGGTTGTTCAGGTCGGACAGGCGAACTTCTGCCTTGAAGGTCGCGTTCAGCGATTTGAAGCCACGCTTCGGCAGACGGCGCTGCAGAGGCATCTGACCGCCTTCGAAGCCGACTTTGTGGAAGCCGCCCGAACGCGATTTCTGACCCTTGTGACCACGGCCGGCAGTCTTGCCCAGGCCGGAGCCAATGCCGCGACCAACGCGACGCTTGTAGTGCTTGGCGCCGTCAGCTGGTTGAATGGTATTGAGTTCCATTGATTTCTCCGTTCACAAGCCCGAAGGCTTACGAAACAACTTTCACGAGGTACGAGACTTTGTTGATCATGCCACGCACGGATGGGGTGTCTTGCAGCTCGGAGACCGAGTTGACGCGACGCAGGCCCAGGCCGCGCACGGTGGCACGGTGGTCTTGACGGGTACCGATCAGGCCCTTGACGAGCTGAACTTTAACGGTGTTTGCCATGTTATTTCCCCTTAACCGACGATGTCTTCGACCGACTTGCCGCGCTTGGCAGCGATGTCAGCCGCGGTGCTCATCTTCGACAGACCGTCGAGAGTTGCGCGCACCAGGTTGTAAGGATTCGACGAACCGGTCGACTTGGCGACCACGTCGGTCACGCCCATCACTTCGAAGATAGCGCGCATTGCGCCACCAGCGATCACGCCGGTACCAGGTTTCGCTGGCATCATCATGACGCGCGAGGCGCCGTGACGACCGGACACGGTGTGATGCAGGGTACCGTTCTTGAGTGGCACCTTGATCAGGTTGCGGCGGGCTTCTTCCATCGCTTTTTGCACGCCGACTGGAACTTCCTTCGACTTGCCCTTGCCCATGCCGATGCGGCCATCGCCGTCACCGACAACGGTCAGCGCTGCAAAACCCATGATACGACCACCCTTGACCACTTTGGTCACGCGGTTGATCGCGATCATTTTTTCGCGCATGCCATCATCCGGCTTGTCGCTTGCCATTTTCGCTTGCATTTTTGCCATGACGATTCTTCCTTAGAACTTCAGACCGGCTTCACGCGCGGCTTCCGCCAGCGCCTTCACCCGACCGTGGTAACGGAAACCCGAGCGATCGAACGCAACTTCGGTGATTCCTGCTTTCAGTGCTTTCTCTGCGACGCGCTTGCCAACCAGGGCAGCTGCTGCAGCGTTGCCGCCGGCGCCGGTCTGGCCAGCCAGTTCGGCGCGCACTTCTGCTTCCAGGGTCGAAGCCGACACCAGTACTTTTGCGTCCGGGCTGATCAGGTTCGCGTAGATGTGCAGGTTGGTGCGGTGAACCGACAGACGGTTCACGCCCAGCTGGGCAATCTTGATGCGGGTCTGACGGCCACGACGCAGACGGGATTGTTTCTTGTCCATGTCTGCTCCGATTATTTCTTCTTGGTTTCTTTAAGCTTGACCACTTCGTCCGAATAACGGACGCCCTTGCCTTTGTAAGGCTCAGGGGAGCGGTAAGCGCGCACTTCAGCGGCGACCTGGCCGACCTTTTGACGATCGATACCCTTGATCAGGATCTCGGTCGGGGTCGGGGTCACTGCGGTGACGCCTTCAGGCATCGCGTGCAGCACCGGGTGCGAGAAGCCCAGCGACAGGTTCAGGGCGTTGCCCTGCACTGCTGCCTTGTAGCCCACGCCCACCAGGTTCAGCTTGCGCTCGAAACCCTTGGTGACACCGGTAACCATATTGTTGACCAGGGCGCGCAGGGTGCCCGACATGGCGTTCGATTCACGCGAATCGTCGATCACGTCGAAGGTCAGCGTGCCATTGTTGTTTTCTACTTTGACCAGGCCGTTCAGGGCTTGGGTCAGGGTGCCCAGCGGGCCCTTGACGGTGATCGACGACGCGTTGATCGCGACTTCGGCACCGGCAGGGACGGCGATTGGCATCTTAGCTACTCGAGACATCGTCTACTCCTTAAGCCACGTAGCAAATCACTTCGCCACCGACACCGGTAGCGCGTGCTTTGCGATCAGTCATGACGCCTTGCGGAGTCGACACGATTGCCACGCCCAGGCCGTTCATGACGGTTGGGATCTCGTCCTTGCCCTTGTAGATACGCAGGCCTGGACGGGACACGCGCTCGAGGCGCTCGATGACCGGACGGCCAGTGTAATACTTCAAACCGATTTTCAGTTCCGATTTGCCGTCAGCCGACGACACTGCGAAATCTTCAATGTAACCCTCGTCCTTCAGGACGTTGGCAATGGCAACCTTGACTTTCGACGACGGCATTGCGACCGTGGTTTTCTGGACGACTTGTGCGTTGCGAATGCGGGTCAGCATATCGGCGATAGGATCGCTCATACTCATTGCATATTCTCCTATTACCAGCTTGCTTTGGTCATACCCGGAATTTCGCCCTTCATGGCGAATTCGCGGAGTTTGGTACGTGCCAGACCGAATTTACGGAAAGTGCCACGTGGACGGCCAGTGATGGCGCAGCGGTTACGCTGACGGGTCGGTGCCGAGTTACGCGGCAGCGCTTGCAGCTTCAGGCGCGCTTCGTAACGTTCTTCTTCCGACTTCGACTGGTCGTCGATGATTGCTTTCAGAGCGGCACGCTTCGGGGCGAATTTCTCCACCAGGTCTGCACGCTTCTGTTCGCGGTTAATCAGTGCAAGTTTTGCCATGCTCTTAGTTCCTGAACGGGAATTTGAAGGCGGCGAGCAGCGCTTTGGCTTCTTCGTCGGTCTTAGCAGTCGTGGTGATCGAGATGTTCATGCCGCGCAGTGCATCGATCTTGTCGTAGTCGATCTCTGGGAAGATGATCTGCTCTTTGACACCGATGTTGTAGTTGCCGCGACCATCGAACGATTTGCCATTGACACCGCGGAAGTCACGCACGCGCGGCAGGGCCACGGTGATGAAACGGTCCAGGAATTCGTACATGCGGGCGCCGCGCAGGGTCACCATCGTGCCGATCGGGTAGCCTTCGCGGATCTTGAAACCAGCGATTGCCTTGCGTGCCTTGGTGATTACTGGCTTCTGGCCGGCGATCTTGGTCAGGTCGCCAGTAGCGTGCTCGATGATCTTCTTGTCGGCGACTGCTTCCGAGAGACCCATGTTCAGGGTGATCTTGGTCAGGCGTGGCACTTCCATCACCGATTTGTAACCGAATTTCTCGGTCAGCTCGGCGACGACTTTTTCTTTATAAATTGCTTGGAGACGGGCCATTTCTTCTTACCCTTTCACTACTTCGCCGCTCGACTTGAAGACGCGGACTTTTTTGCCGTCCTGGTCTTTGAAGCCAACGCGATCTGCCTTGCCGGTCGCTGCGTTGAACAGCGCGACGTTCGACACGTGAATCGGCATGGTCTTGTCGACGATACCACCAGTAACACCGGTCATCGGGTTAGGCTTGGTCGCTTTCTTAGCGACGTTGACGCCTTCGACGATGACGTGTTCAGCGTCTACACGCTTCTGAACGACGCCACGCTTGCCCTTGTCCTTACCGGCCAGAACGATGACTTCGTCGTTTTTACGAATCTTATCCATGTCGAATCCTTACAGAACTTCAGGTGCCAGCGACACGATCTTCATGAACTTTTCAGTGCGCAGTTCGCGCGTGACTGGTCCGAAGATACGGGTACCGATTGGCTCCAGCTTGGCGTTCAGCAGGACAGCGGCATTGCCGTCGAACTTGACCAGGGAACCATCCTGGCGGCGCACACCTTTGGCGGTACGCACAACCACGGCATTGTAAATTTCACCCTTTTTGACGCGGCCACGTGGGGCTGCGACTTTGACGGTGACCTTGATGATGTCGCCAATGCTCGCGTAACGGCGCTTCGAGCCGCCCAACACCTTGATGCACAGAACTTCCTTGGCACCGGTGTTGTCGGCTACTTCGAGCCGGCTTTCGGTTTGAATCATAGTAGTTTCTTTCCCAACTTAAGCCGTAGAAAACCCCACGGAGAACCGTGGGCCTGCGGTCAGTCTTGGTCCCGCCATGACGCCCCTGCTGGAGCCCCATGTTTGGGTGATGGACTTTCCAAAAACACTTTCGTTACAGGCCGCTGTACCGCGGGGGATAACTGCGGCAACACATGAACGAAGCCCGCTAGTATCTCAGATACCAGCGGGCCACGCAAGACAAATTTTATGGGTACTTACAGTACCTGTGCGACTTGCAACACTTTGGTCACAGTCCACGCTTTCGTCTTCGAGATCGGACGACCTTCTGCGATCTCGACGGTGTCACCGATTTTCGCTTCGTTCGCTTCGTCGTGCGCGTGATACTTGTTCGAGCGCACGATGATCTTGCCGTACAGCGGGTGCTTGACGTGACGTTCGATCAGGACGGTTACCGTCTTGTCCATTTTATCGGACACGACTTTGCCGACCAGCGTACGCTTCAGCGCCGTTTTGATGGTGGTGTCGGTCATTTGGCTTCCTTCGTGTTCATCACAGTCTTCACACGCGCGATATCGCGACGTACTTTCTTCAGCTGCGAAGTGTTACCGAGCTGCTGGGTGGCGACTTGCATGCGCAGACCGAATTGGGCCTTGAGCAGCTCGTTCAGCTCCTTCTGCAGCGCTTCCTGGTCTTTGCCGCGGAGTTCCGATGCTTTCATATTCAACTCCTGTTATTGGCCAACTTGGCGAACCACGAAAGTGGTAGCCAGTGGCAGTTTGGCAGCGGCCAGGCGGAACGCTTCGCGCGCCAGTTCTTCTGCGACGCCGTCCATCTCGTACAGGACTTTGCCTGGCTGGATTTCAGCGACGTAGTACTCTGGATTACCCTTACCGTTACCCATACGGACTTCGGCCGGCTTGTTCGAAATCGGCTTGTCCGGGAAGATACGGATCCAGATACGACCGCCACGCTTGATGTGACGGGTCATGGCGCGACGTGCCGCTTCGATCTGGCGTGCGGTGATACGGCCGCGGGCAACTGCCTTCAGACCGAATTCACCGAACGAGACCGCGGTGCCGCGGGTGTGCGAAATGCCGGTGTTACGGCCTTTCTGCTCTTTACGATACTTCCTGCGCGATGGTTGCAGCATGCTTATTCTCCTGCTTTCTCAGCGGGTGCAGCGGCAGCCGGGGTCGCCAGCTTGACAGCTGGGCGAGCGCGCACGGTTGGCGCGGCAGCTGGACGTGCACCGCCGGCTGGACGTGGACCGCGCGATGGCTTGCCGTCGTCACGACGTGGGCCGCGTGGCTTCTTCTCATCTGGCGGGGTGTCGATGACTGGTGCTTCGCCGGTGACCGAACGGTCGCCCTTGTAGACCCAGACCTTGACGCCGATGATGCCGTAGGTGGTCGATGCTTCGCTGGTGCCGTAGTCGATATCGGCGCGCAGGGTGTGCAGTGGCACACGGCCTTCGCGGTACCATTCGGTACGTGCGATTTCGATGCCGTTCAGGCGGCCCGACGACATGATCTTGATGCCGACGGCGCCCAGGCGCATTGCGTTTTGCATTGCGCGCTTCATGGCGCGACGGAACATGATGCGCTTTTCGAGCTGCTGCGAGATCGAGTCGGCGATCAGCTGCGAATCGATCTCTGGCTTGCGGATCTCTTCGATGTTGACGTGCACGGGCACGCCCATGATCTTCGCCAGCGACGTTTTCAGCACTTCGATGTCTTCGCCTTTTTTACCGATCACGACACCAGGACGCGACGAGTAAATGGTGAAGCGTGCGTTCTTGGCAGGACGCTCGATGACGATACGGCCGACCGAAGCGTTCTTCAGCTTCTTTTTCAGGAAAGCGCGGGCTTCCAGGTCTTCCTGCAGCATCGAAGCGAAGTTGCCGTTACCAGCATACCAACGCGACGCCCAGTTACGGGTGACCGCCAGGCGGAAGCCGGTTGGGTGGATTTTCTGACCCATCGTATGACTCCTTAGTTACCGACAGTCACGTAAACGTGACAGGATTGTTTGGAAATGCGATCGCCGCGGCCTTTTGCACGTGCAGTAAAGCGCTTGAGGATCGGGCCCTTTTCGACATAGATCTGAACCACTTTCAGTTCGTCGATGTCGGCGCCATCGTTGTGTTCCGCGTTGGCGATAGCCGACTCGAGAACCTTCTTGATGATGGTCGCGCCTTTTTTCGGGCTGAATTGCAGAATGTTGAGTGCTGCGTCAACTTTCTTGCCACGAATCAGATCGGCGACCAGGCGGCCTTTTTGTTCCGAAAGGCGCACGCCTTTGAGGATTGCTTTAGTTTCCATTATCGTTTCGCCTTCTTGTCAGCGGCGTGGCCCTTGAACGTACGGGTCAGCGCGAATTCGCCGAGCTTGTGGCCGACCATGTTCTCCGACACGTACACAGGCACGTGCACTTTGCCGTTGTGCACGGCGATCGTCAGACCGATGAAGTCTGGCGAGATCGTCGAGCGGCGCGACCAGGTTTTGACTGGCTTCTTGTCTTTGGTCGCTTGCGCGGCTTCGACTTTTTTCACCAGGTGGGCGTCAATGAACGGCCCTTTTTTCAATGAACGAGTCATTTTTTATCCTTATTTCTTGCCGCGGCGCGAAACGATCATCGACGACGTGCGCTTGTTCGAACGCGTACGCTTGCCCTTGGTCTGCTGGCCCCATGGCGACACTGGGTGACGGCCGGCTGCAGTTTTACCTTCACCACCACCGTGCGGGTGATCGACCGGGTTCATGACCACACCGCGGACGGTAGGACGAACACCGCGCCAGCGCATCGCGCCAGCCTTACCGATCTTGCGCAGGCTGTGTTCGGCATTGCCGACTTCGCCAACGGTAGCGCGGCACTCGATGTGCACGCGACGCACTTCACCCGAGCGCAGGCGAACCTGGGCGTAGGTGCCTTCACGGGCCATCAGCACGACGCCGGCGCCGGCGGTACGGGCCATCTGGGCACCCTTACCTGGCAGCATTTCGACGCAGTTCATCACGGTACCGACCGGGATGTTGCGGATTGGCAGGCAGTTACCCGACTTGATCGGAGCTTCCGCGCCGTTCATGATCGCGTCGCCGACAGCCATGCCCTTGGTGGCGATGATGTACTGACGCTCGCCGTCCGCGTAGCACAGCAGTGCGATGTGCGCGGTACGGTTCGGGTCGTATTCGATACGCTCGACCTTGGCAGGAATGCCGTCCTTCTGGCGCTTGAAGTCGACCAGACGGTAGTGCTGCTTGTGACCACCGCCTTTATGACGGGTGGTGATGTGACCGTTGTTGTTACGGCCGGCAGTTTTCGATTTCTTTTCAACCAGGGCTGCGAGCGGACGACCTTTGTACAGGCCTTCGGTCACAACTTTCACCATGCCGCGACGGCCTGGGGAGGTTGGCTTCATCTTTACGAGTGCCATTATTTAGCCTCCTCGACAAAATTGATTTCCTGGCCTGGCTTCAGGCACACGAAAGCACGCTTGGTGTGGTTGCGACGACCGGTGAAACGGCCCGAACGCTTTTGCTTGCCTTCGCGGTTCACGGTTTGCACCGATTCCACTTCGACCTTGAACAGCATCTCGACGGCAGCCTTGATTTCTGGCTTGGTCGCGTCAGGCAGGACCTTGAACACGATCTGCTCGTTCTTTTCCGCGACGAAGGTAGCCTTCTCGGAAATGATCGGAGCCAGCAGCACCTTCATCAGGCGCTCTTCGCTGAATTTGATTGCGGCGCTCATGCGTACATCTCCTCGATCTTGGCCAGAGCAGCTTTCGTGACCAGGACTTTTTTGTAGAACACCAGCGACATCGGATCAGCGTGCTTCGGCTCGACGACCAGCACGTGCGGCAGGTTGCGCGAAGCCAGTTCGAGGTTCTCATCGATGGTGTCGGTGATCACCAGGACCGATTCCAGGCCCATGGTCTGCAGTTTTTGCGACAGCAGCTTGGTCTTTGGAGCTTCGATCGACAGGTTCTCGACCACGTTCAGGCGGCCTTCGCGAGCCAGTTGCGAGAAGATCGAGCAGATACCTGCACGGAACATCTTCTTGTTAACTTTGTGCGAGAAGTTCTCGTCAGGGGTGTTCGGGAAGATACGACCACCGCCACGCCACAGAGGCGACGACGACATACCAGCACGAGCGCGGCCGGTACCTTTTTGGCGCCATGGCTTCTTGGTCGTGTGGTGGACTTCTTCACGGTCCTTCTGCTTGCGGTTGCCGCTACGTGCGTTGGCAGCGTAGGCGACGACGATCTGGTGAATCAGGGCTTCGTTGTATTCGCGACCGAACACTTCGTCGGTTGCTGCAACGTTGGCGCCAGCTTGACCTTGCTCATTCAGGAGCTTCAGTTCCATGCTTACGCTCCTTTCTTGGCTTTGGTTTTGACAGCTGGCTTGACGACCACTTGGCCGTTCTTCGCGCCAGGAACGGCACCCTTGATCAGCAGCAGCTGACGTTCGGTGTCGATGCGAGCCACTTCCAGGTTCTGGGTGGTGACGGTAACGTCGCCCATGTGACCGGTCATGCGCTTGCCTGGGAACACGCGGCCTGGATCCTGGGCCATACCGATCGAGCCAGGAACGTTGTGCGAACGCGAGTTACCGTGGGTCTGGCGACCCGAGGCGAAGTTGTGACGCTTGATGGTACCGGCGTAGCCCTTACCGATCGAGGTGCCTTGCACGTCGATTTTCTGGCCCACTTCGAACAGCGAAGCATCGATGGTGTCACCGGCTTTGAGTTCGGCGGCTTTGGTGGAATCGATGCGGAATTCTTTCAGCATCGTACCGGCTTCGACGCCAGCTTTGGCGAAGTGACCGGCAGCAGCTTTGGTCACGCGCGAAGCGCGACGTTGGCCGTAGACGACCTGAACTGCGGTGTAGCCATCAGTTTCAGGGGTTTTGATTTGCGCGACACGGTTGTTCGACACATCCAGCACAGTGACAGGGATCGAATCGCCGTCATCCGTGAAGATACGCATCATGCCAACCTTGCGACCGAGAAGGCCCAAGCTCATTTTTTCTCCATTCCCACCTACGATTGGGCGGGGGTAGTTGAACTACTAAATAATATGGGTAATAAAAGAGGCACCCATACCGAAGCCGGCTAGTATAACGCGCAAAAGGCTTCGGCGCAACAGGAAAAATCGGAGTCAAGACCGGCCTGTTGCGCTTTTCGCAGTAACTGGAGAAAGAAGAATCCGTTCGAGCTGAACGGCACAGAAAAGGCACACCGCTGCGCCTTTTCTCTACAGGCTACGACCATTGCTGGGAGCCTGCGATCTGGAAGTCTGGTGGGCGGTGCAGGATTCGAACCTGCGACCCCTTGGATGTCGACCAAGTATTCTAACCAGCTGAACTAACCGCCCGGGGAGCCGAATTATACGAGCCCTGCTCGCAGTTTTGCAATAGCTTTTTTCACATAGCTTTTTTCACCTGTGCATCGATTTGCCGCGCGTTGACGACGACCGGCGGTTTGCGGCGCTGCGAAATCGCGGGTTGTCGATGCCGCCGTGAAATGCTATTGTACAAATGCACTTCGAGGTAGGAAATGTCGCGCGCACCTGGCGCACGTGATTCCGGCATCCATGCCGGCGTTTCCTGTCCTCTTCCGCCTGGCGATAAGCCGGTGTGTCGATCGCGTATCCATATAGAGCACTGCGTAGAACATCGCGCCGATCCGCACCGCCCGCCTTTCTCCGGCCCGCGCGCCTCCCCGGCGAGCATCGTGGGCCCAGACCCGGTCCGCCACCCAACCCCGGCTGTATGGGGCGGACGCATCGCTGCAAAGGATGAAGAATGACCGTCATTGAATCCCGCCACTGGCCACGCCAGCTCGATCCCTCACGCCTGGTGCTGGCCACCGACCTCGATGGCACGCTGCTGGCCGGCACCCACGAGGCACGGCGCCATATCCGCGAACTG
This sequence comes from Massilia sp. HP4, assembly GCF_005222695.1. Lineage (GTDB taxonomy): Bacteria > Pseudomonadota > Gammaproteobacteria > Burkholderiales > Burkholderiaceae_D > Telluria. The sequence goes on from NZ_STGG01000011.1 coordinate 331,381, forward strand.
TTTTCGGGCGCCCTGCCAGACGCCAGGCTGGTGTTCGTCACCGGCCGCGGCCTGGAAACCGTCATTCCCCTGCTGTCCGATCCCACCGTTCCCCGGCCCCATTACATCATCGCCGACGTCGGCGCCACGATCGTCGATGCCGACCTGCGGCCGGTCGAACCGCTGGCGCAGAAAATCGCGTCGCGCTGGCCGGGCAGCCAGGCGGTATTGAAGGCGCTGGCCGGCTTCCCCGAACTGGTGCGCCAGTCGGTGCCGCAGGAACGCCGCGTCTCCTTCTATGCCACCGAGGACGCCATCACGCCCGCATTGCGCGCTGCGGTGGACGCCCTCGACTGCGACCTGCTGTTCTCGGCCGGCCGCTATCTCGACGTGCTGCCGCGCGGCGTCGGCAAGGGCGTGGCGGTGCGCCGCCTGGCCGAAGTGGCCGGCTTCGATCCGGCCCATATCGTGGTCGCCGGCGACACCCTCAACGACCTGTCGATGTTCGAGGCGGGCTTTCGCGGCGTGGTGGTCGGCGCCGCCGAGCCGGCGCTGGTGCAGGCGGTGCGCAAGATGCCGCGCGTGGTGGTGGCCGACGCCGCCGGCTGCGGCGGCATCCTGCAAGCCTTCGCCCGCCACGGCCTGCGCCTCGATGGCGACGCCGCATCCAACGAGGCGACGTCGTATGGCGAGGCCGAGCTGGTCATGGTCTATCACCGCCTGCCCTACGACGAAGTGGTGGAAAACGGCGTGACCTGCCAGCGCCGTCCGAAAAGCCCGAACGGCATCATGCCGACCCTGCTCAGCTTTTTCGCGGGCGGGCGCAAGGGTTCGTGGGTGGCCTGGTCGCAGCAGGCAAGCCGCACGCCAACCGGCTTCATCCCGCACGTCGCGGTCGATGCCCAGCGCTATCCGCAACTGAAGGCGGCGCGGATCCCCCTGACCGAAGACGACATCGACCAGTTCTATAAAAAATTCTCGAAGGAGGCGTTCTGGCCGATCATCTTCTCCTTCCCCGACAAGGCCGAATTCCGCCAGGACCACTGGGAACGCTTTCTCGAGGTGAACCGCCTGTTCGCCGAGCAGACCGCACGCGAGGCGGCGCCCGGCGCCACCGCCTGGATCCACGACTACAACCTGTGGATGGTGCCGGCCTTCCTGCGACCGCTGCGGCCCGACCTGACGATCGCCTTCTTCCACCATACGGCGTTTCCATCGTCCGACGTGTTCAACATCCTGCCGTGGCGCAACGACATCATCGGCAGCTTGCTGCAGTGCGACTACGTGGGCTTCCACATTCCGCGCTATGTCGAGAACTTCGTCGACGCCGCACGCTCCTGCGCGCCGGTCGAGGTGGGCGGCGCGGTGCCGTGCGCGCCGCGCTACCTGACCTTCGGTTGCGCGCTCGGGGTCGACCGCATGCACACCGTGCTCGAAGTGGGCGGGCGCCGCGTGACCCTCGGCGCCCATCCGGTGGGCACCAATGCGGGCCTGATCGAAGACCTGGCAAAGACCGCCGACGTCCAGCGCCAGCTCGAGGAATGGGATACCTACCTCGATGGCCGCACCGGCATCATCTCGATCGAGCGCCTCGACTACGTGAAGGGTTCGCTGGAAAAACTGCAGGCCTATGAAAGGATGCTGGAACAGCATCCCGAACTGCTGGGCAAGGTCATGCTGATCAACATCATCACGCCGGCGGCCTCGGGCATGGATATCTATGACAGCCTGCGCGAAGAACTGGACCGCGTGGTCGGTCGCATCAACGGCCGCTTCTCGACCCTGGACTGGGTGCCGGTGCGCTACTTCTACCGTTCGCTGCCCTTCGAAGAGGTGGTGGCCCACTACGCCGCCTGCGACGTCGCCTGGATCACGCCGCTGCGCGACGGCCTGAACCTGGTGGCCAAGGAATACGTCGCCACCCGCCACGCCATCGGGCGTCCGGGCACGCTGGTGCTGTCCGAATTCGCCGGCGCCGCGGTCGAGCTGCACGGGGCGCTGCTGGTCAATCCCTATGACCGCAATGCGATGAGCGCGACCCTGTACCACGCGCTGACCATGGGCGCCGACGAAGTGGCCTACCGCTCCGGACGCATGGCCGCGATCGTGAACGACCGCGACGTGACGCGCTGGGGCGACGACTTCCTGGCCACGCTGGCGGCCCTGCCGGCCGCTGGCGCCGACGATGCGGCGGACGAACGTTCCGCCGCCTGACAAACAACTGAAAAGGGAAATACGACAGTGATGGAATACCTCATCCTGAAAAATCCGGTCGCCGACTGGCTGGTCGCACTGGTCGTGGTGGCCGCCGTCGCGGCCGGACTCGACGCCGTCAAATCGATCCTGGCGCGGCGCCTGGCAGTTCTCGCTGCGAGCACCGACGCCAAATGGGACGATATCGCGGTGGCGGCGCTGCGTTCGACCAAGCTGCTGGTGCTGCTCATCGTCGGGCTCTATGCCGGCGCCAGCTTCCTGGCCTTGTCCGACAAGGCGCAACTGTTCATGAGCCGGGTCGCCATCACGGCAGTCCTGGTCCAGGTCGCGATCTGGGGCGACCACGCGCTGCGCACCTGGCTCAAGGCCAAGCGCGCCGAGCGCAGCGAAGACCCGGACCGCATCACCTCGTCGGCCGCGATCACCTTCCTGGTGCGGGTGCTGCTGTGGGCGGTGGTGGCGCTGATGATCCTGGACAACCTGGGCGTGAACATCACCACCCTGGTGGCCAGCCTGGGCATCGGCGGCATCGCCATCGCGCTGGCGGTGCAGAGCATCCTGGGCGACCTGTTCGCCTCGCTCTCGATCGTGCTCGACAAGCCGTTCGTGGTCGGCGACTTCATCATCGTCGGCACCATGCTGGGCACGGTCGAAAAGATCGGCCTCAAGACCACCCGGGTGCGCAGCCTCTCGGGCGAGCAGATCGTGTTCTCGAACAACGACCTGCTCACCAGCCGCGTGCAGAACCTGCGCCGGATGGAATCGCGCCGCGTCGTGTTCCAGTTCGCAGTGAGCCACCTGACGCCGGCGCCGGTGCTGCGCGAACTGTCGGAGATGATCAAGGAGATCGTCAGCGCCCAGCCTCAGGTGCGCTTCGACCGCGCCCACCTCTCCAGCATCGCCGCCCCCAGCTTCAACTATGAAACAGTGTACTACGTCGACAACACCGACTATGCCGTCTACATGACGACGCAGCAGGAAATCTACCTGGCCATCCTGGACGGCCTGGAACAGCGCGGCGTGGCGCTGGCGCTGCCGGTGCAGACGGTGACGCTGGCGCGCGCGGCCACCCCGGCGCAGCCGGAGCCGGGGCCGGTGACGTCGCTGCACAAGTCCGACGCCGGCGACGCCAGGGCCGCCTAGGATGGTCTACACTGGCGCACATGAAGAGCGAACTTCTCGACATCGTGCTGCGCCATGCGAACCACCACGCCGACCGCGACGGCGTGGCGCACACGCCGATCCCCGGCCTGGTGGCGATCCGTTCGTCCGAACGGTCGGCGCTGGCCTACCAGATCGCGCGTCCACTGGCCTGCCTGGTCCTGCAGGGCAGCAAGCAGGTCGCCATGGGCAGCGCCTCGTTCACCTTCAATGCGGGGGATTCCTTGCTGGTCATGGCCGACGTGCCTACTGTCAGCCAGGTGACAGAGGCCAGCGCCGCCGCGCCCTATTGCTCGCTGGTGCTGGACCTGGATCCGGCCGTGATCGCCGGCCTCTCGACCGAGATGGCCGCGCTCGATGAAGGCGACGCGGCGCCGGTGCGCAACGAACCGACCGACGCCCACCTGCACGACACCGCCCTGCGCCTGATGCGCCTGATCGAGCGGCCGGCCTCGATCCCGGTGCTGCAAGATGCCTTGATCCGCGAATTCCACTATTGGCTGCTGGCGGGCCGCCATGGCGCCGCGATCGGCCGCCTCGGCCTGCCCGACAGCCATGTGCGGCGCGTGGCGCGCGCGGTCGCTGTCCTGCGCCGCGACTATGCGCAGCGGCTGCCGGTCGAAAGCCTGGCGGCGCTGGCCGGCATGAGTCCCTCGTCCTTCCACCATCACTTTCGCGCGGTGACCTCGCTCACGCCGCTGCAATTCCAGAAGCAGCTGCGCCTGATCGAGGCGCGCCGCCTGATGCTTGCCGAGGGCGCCGGCGCCAGCCAGGCCGCGCATGCCGTGGGCTATGAAAGCGTGCAGCAGTTCACGCGTGAGTACGGGCGCATGTTCGGGCTGCCGCCGGTACGCGAGGTCAACGCCGTCCAGGGGCGCTTGCAGGCCGCCTGAATCAGATTGTCTGCCCACCCGACACCTCGATCCGCTGGCCATTGACCCAGCGGTTCTCGTCCCCCAGCAGGCTCGCGATCATGGGGCCGATATCGTCCGGCACCCCGACCCGTCCGAGCGCAGTCATGCCGGCGAAGACACCGTTCAGGTCCGGCGTGTCGCGCACCGCGCCGCCCAGGAAGTCGGTTTCGATGGCGCCCGGCGCCACCGTGTTGACGGCGATGCCGCGGCCACCCAATTCCTTCGCCAGATAAACGCTCAACACCTCGACCGCGCCCTTCACCGCCGCATAGGCGCCGAAGCCGGGGAAGGAGACGCGGGTCAGGCCGGTCGACAGGTTGACGATGCGCCCGCCGTCGGCCAGCAGCGGCAGCAGGGCTTGCGTGAGGAAGAACACGCCCTTGAAATGGACGTCGACCAGGCGGTCGAACTGGGCCTCGGTGGTGTCGAGGAAGGGCGCCATGTCGCCGTGGCCGGCGTTGTTGACCAGGTGGTCGAAGCTGTCGCGGCCCCAGGTGTCGCGCAGGCCGGCGCGCAGCAGGTCGGCGAAGGCCGCGAAACTGCCGATATTGCCGACGTCGAGCCGCAGCGCCAGCGCCTTGCGGCCCATGGCGCGGATTTCATCGACTACGGCCTGGGCGTCCTGCTCGCGGCTCTGGTAGGTGACGATCACATCGCCGCCCTTCCTGGCGATGTGCATTGCGGTGTTGCGGCCGAGGCCGCGGCTGGCGCCGGTGACGAGTGCGATCCTGTTCATGGTGTGCTCCTTCGGGTGGGGTGGAAGAGCAGCCAGTATCGGGTTCGCCCATGCTCTCCCGTTGCCGGAAGCTGGGCACTTTTTGCCTGATCCTCCAAACCAGGAAATGTGACATTCCGGGACCTTTCCGCGGCGTAAGTACGTACATACCTCTATGAAAAATGTTGAAAACCGGCCAGTCCAGCCCCATGTACAATTGATCAATTACCGCCTATATTGGCGGATGCATCCCCGATGGCGGCACGAACATCGCCGTCCATTTCATCCCTCAACGGAAAAGGAGTTCGCATGGCAATCAGTCTGCAAAAAGGCGGCAACGTCAACCTGAGCAAGGAAGCACCGGGCCTCACCAAGGTCATCATCGGCCTGGGCTGGGATCCACGCTCGACCGACGGTTCCGCCTTCGACCTGGACGGCAGCGCCTTCCTGCTGAAGGCCGACGCCAAGGTCCGCGGCGATACCGACTTCATCTTCTACAACAACCTCAAATCGAGCGACGGGTCGGTGACCCACGCCGGCGACAACACCGACGGCCAGGGCGAGGGCGACGACGAGAAGCTGACGGTCGACCTGGCGCGCGTGCCGGCCGACATCGACAAGGTCTCGTTCTGCGTCACCATCCACGACGCCGATGCGCGCCGCCAGAACTTCGGCCAGGTGGGCAAGGCCTATATCCGCTGCCTGAACGCCGCCGGCGAAGCCGAGATCGCGCGCTACGACCTGTCCGAAGACAGCTCGACCGAGACCGCGATGATCTTCGGTGAGCTGTACCGCGCCGGCAGCGAATGGAAGTTCCGCGCCGTCGGCCAGGGCTTCAAGGGCGGCCTCGGTCCGCTGGCCCGCTCGTTCGGCGTCAACGTCTAAGCGTTCAACCAGGGATCTTCCCTGACGGTCCGCGCCGCCTGGCGCGGACCAGCAATGCCACGCCAGTGGCCGATCATTCATCAAGAGAGCCCACATGCGCGTCTGGTACAACAGGACGTTTTCGTCCGTGAACGCGGCGATCAAGCTGATCCGCGAGGCCGATACCGAAGGCCGTTTCACCATCATCCACAGCAACGCCAACCGCCATGCACCGGCCGCGCGCCTGGCCCATGAATTCCATGTCGAGCCCACCGGCCTGAAAGGCGACGCCTACGTCGACTGGTGCCTTACGTTCTGCCGCGACCACGGGATCGACGTGTTCGTGCCGGGCCGCGAAGCGACCACCCTCGCCGCCGAACACGCGCGCTTCGCCGACGTGGGCACCCGCGTGCTCAGCGCCGCCCCGCCGGCGCAACTGAAACGCATCCACGACAAGGCCGACTTCTACGCAGCGACGGTGCTGCCGGACGCGCCGGTGGCCGCCTTCCGTCCCTTCGAGAACCTGGAACAGTTCGACGCCGCCTATGCCGAATTGCGCCCGCATTACAAGAAACTGTGCATCAAGCCGGCGCACGGCATCTATGGCCTGGGCTTCGCCATCGTCGACGAGGAGCGCAGCAGCGCTGCGCTGCTGATGAAAGGTGTCGAGTACCACATCGGTTACCAGGACCTGCGCCGCGGGCTGGCCGATATGGACACCTTTCCCACCATGCTGCTGATGGAATTCCTGGATGGTCCCGAGTACAGCGTCGACTGCGTGGGCGACCATGGGCGCCTGGTCAGCGCCGTGGTGCGCCGCAAGCTGCCGCAGGCCGGCAGCGGCCAGCTGATCGACATGCGCCAGGACATCCTGGACGCGACGGCGACCCTAGCCGCCGACTACCAGCTCAATGGCGTCTTCAACGCCCAGTTCCGCGAAGGCGGCGGACGTCCGCGCCTGCTGGAAATCAATCCGCGCATGTCGGGCGGGATCGGCATGGCCTGCCTGGCCGGTCCGAACCTGCCGTATATCGCGCTGCGCGGCTTCGCCTGCGGTTACGATGACCTCGACATACCGACGCCGCGCCATGGCATGCGCGTGGCCGAGGTCAGCGTCGCGACGGAGCTGGCATGAACGCACCGCATCCCGCATCCCTGTCCGCCTCGGTGCAGCGTATCGAACTCCCGACCGGCACGCTCGACCTGCGCATCGACAGCGGCGCCGCCGAACTCGACGCCCTGCTCGGCTTTGCCGCCCGCGCCAACGCCAAGCGCGGCTTCCTGTTCCTGAGCAAGGTGCTCGGCAAGCACTGGCCGGCGCGTCCGATCGACATGCTGATGGTGCACGAGCGCCTGGCCGCGACCGTGCCGCCGCTTGGCGGCGCGGTCCAGGGCCCGGTGGTCTTCATCGCCATGGCGGAAACCGCGATCGGCCTGGGCCAGGGCGTGTTCGAAGCCTGGCTGCGCGCCCATCCGGGCCAGCAGGCGCTGTTCCTGCACACCACCCGCTACCGGGTCGGCAACGGCCCGCTGATCGAATTCGAGGAAGCGCACAGCCACGCGCCGCGCCAGTTCCTGCACGCGCCGCTCGAGCCCGGGCTGCAGGCCCTGCTGCTCGCCGCGCGCACCCTGGTGCTGGTCGACGATGAAGCCAGCACCGGCAATACCTTCGTCAATCTGGCCGCCGCCTGCCGCCGCCTCAATCCCGGCCTGGAGCGCGTGCACCTGGCCACGATCACCAATTTCATGGGCCGCACCGCGACCGACGCGCTGGACAGCCGCTTCGGCATACCGGTCACGAGCGGTGCGCTCATCGAAGGTGAATTCACATTCGCGCAAGGCGCGCTGCCGCCCGACCAGGGCGCGGCCCAGCGCTACCAAGAACACGCCGACCGCGGCGCCAGCACCGACTTTGGACGCCTCGGCAGCGCGCGCGCCCTGCGCGCGCCCGAGGGGCTGGCCGCGCGCCTGGCGGGCGAATTCGCACCCGGCAGCCGGGTGCTGGTGCTGGGTACCGGCGAATTCATGCACGCTTCGACCCTGCTCGGCGCCGCCCTGCAGCGCCGTGGGGTGGACGTGGTGGTGCAGTCGACCACGCGCTCGCCGATCCTCACCTGGGGCGCGGTAGACCATGCCTTGACCTTCCCCGACAACTACGGCGAAGGCATCGCCAACTACCTGTACAACGTCGCGCCCGGCCAGTACGACCACGTGCTGGCCTGCCACGAGACCGCGCCCGGCCCGGCGCTGCACCAGCTGGCGCGCCTGCTCGACGCGCGCCTGTTCCACTTCCAGTCCGAGGACCACGTTGAAGAAGTTCCTGTTCGCTGACCTGGACGATACGCTGTTCCAGACCTTCGGCAAATGCGGCGCGCACCGGGACACCCCGGGCGCGCTCGAGCCGGCCGCCTATTACAAGGACGGCAGCATCTGTTCATACACCACGCCGGCCCAGCGCTCCTTCCTGGCGCTGCTGCAGGACGGGATGACGATGATCCCGACCACCGCGCGCGACCTCGACGGCCTGCGCCGGGTCTCGCTGCCGTTCGAGAGCTTCGCCGTCATCGATTATGGCGGCGTGGTGCTGGAACCGGGCGGCGCGGTCGACCAGCCCTGGCTGGACCGCATGCGCGCCGCCATGCACACGGCCCTGCCCGGCCTGCAGGAGCTGGCCGCCCACATCGACGAACACTGCGCGCGCACCGGCTATGGCGGCCGCGCGCGCATGATCGAGGATTTCGCGACACCGTTCTTCCTGGTGGTGAAGGATCCCGACAAACAGGCCGGGCGCCTGGCGCCGCTCGAAGAAAACGTAGTACGGCCCTGGATCGAGGATGGCGGCCGCGACTACTTCATCCACCGCAACGGCAATAACCTGGCGATCCTGCCCAAGGCGCTGAACAAGGCCAATGCGGTGGCCCACATCACCGCGCGCCTGAAGGCGGAGCATGGCGAGATCGTCACCTTCGGCATGGGCGACAGCCGCTCGGACGCGCGCTTCATGGCCGCCTGCGACTACGCCATCATCCCGCGCGGCACCCAGCTCGCCGGCATCACGGTGGGGGCACTGTGAGCGGCTGGGAGAATTTTTCCGGCAGCTACCGCGCGGGCGAGGTCAGCTTCCTGCTGCGGCGCCTGCCGCAGCAGGGCTTCGTCGACGTGGCCGAGAAGGAAGCCCTGATCCAGAGCGGCCGCCGTCACTACAGCCAGATGCTGTCGCCCGAATCGACGCCGTCGGAACGCTATATGCGGCTGTTCGACGAAGCCTGCCGCGCCAATAATGCGCGCATGGCGCGCGACTGCCTGCGCCTGGCCCAGCTGATCGCCGCACGCCCGCAGCACCGGCTGGCGCTGGTCTCGCTGGCGCGCGCCGGAACCCCGGTCGGCGTAGTGGTCGCGCGCCTGCTGCGCGAGCTGTTCGGGCGCGACGTCGCGCATTACTCGGTATCGATCGTGCGCGACCGCGGCATCGACGCCGCGGCCCTGCGCCACATCCTGGCGCACGGGCACCAGGCGGACAGCATCGTCTTCCTCGACGGCTGGACCGGCAAGGGCGTGATCGCACGCGAGCTGGCCAGCTCGGTCGAAGTATTCAACGTGCGCCACGGGACCCATATCGACGCCGGCCTGCACGTGCTGTCCGACCTGGCCGGCGCCGCCGCCTGCGCGGCCTCGTGCGACGACTACCTGATCCCGTCGAGCATCCTGAACGCCACGGTATCGGGCCTGGTGAGCCGCACCGTGATGAGCGAGGACATGCGCGCCGACGACTTCCACGGCTGCGTGTTCTACGAGCAGTTCGCGGATGCCGACCGCTCGCAATCGTTCGCCGACGAACTGGTAGTGTCGGCACTGTCGCTGGCGTGGACGCAATCGGGCACGCTGTCGCGCGTCGAGCCGATCGACGCCGCTGCGGCGCGCGAACGCTCGCAAACCTATATCGGCCAGGCGATGCGGCGCTACGGCGTGGCCGACGTCAACCTGGTCAAGCCCGGCATCGGCGAAGCCACGCGCGTGCTGCTGCGCCGCGTGCCGCGCCTGGTCGTGCTGCGCGACCCTGGCGCCGCCGAAGTGGCCCACCTGGCCGTGCTGGCCGAAGAAAAACAGGTGCCGGTCGAGATCGACCCGGACCTGCCCTATCACGCAATATCCCTGATCAGGAGTGCATCGGATGGCTAAATCACTGGGCGCGTCGCTGTACGTGCCGGCCAATCACAAGAACCTGACCGCGATCGCCAACGGCGACCGCCTGCCGCACGCGCGCTCGCTGATCTTCTGTACCGAGGATGCGATCGCCGACCGGGAACTCTCCTGGTCGCTGTTCAACCTGTCGGTGGTGCTGGCGAACATGCGCCTGGACGTGGCGGCCGACCGCTTCGTGCGGGTGCGCAATCCCGAAGTGCTGGCGCGCGTGCTGGCCATGCCCGGCGCCGAGAAACTGACCGGTTTCGTGCTGCCCAAGATCACGCGCCACAACTTCGACAGCTATTTCAAGCTGGTGCGCCAGACCGGGCACGTGCTGATGCCGACGCTGGAGACCGCCGAAGCCTTCGACGACGGCGAGATGCTGGGGCTGCGCGCCTTGCTGGAAGCGCCTGGCGTGCGGCATCGCATCCTGGCGCTGCGCATCGGCGGCAACGACCTACTGGCCCTGCTCGGCCTGCGCCGCCCGCGCGGCATGACCTTGTATCGCACGCCGCTCGGCCCGGTCATCTCGCGCCTGGTGACGACCTTCCGTCCCTACGGCTTCATGCTGACCGCGCCGGTATTCGAATACCTCGACCTGCCCGAACTGCTGGACCAGGAAGTGACCGAAGACCTGGCCCACGGCATGGTCGGCAAGACCGCCATTCATCCCACCCAGATCGCGCCGATCGAGCAGCATTTCAAGGTGACGCCGCAAGACCTGGCGGTGGCGCGCGCCATCCTCGATGCCTCGAGCCCGGCGGTATTCCGCATGGACGACGCGATGCAGGAAGTCGCGACCCACCGCGCCTGGGCCGAGCGCACCCTCGAACAATCGCGCCTGTTCGGCTCGCGCGCCGACCTGGGCCACAAACCATTCCTGGAAGGAGAACCCTCATGACTACCTTTGGACGCGGACAAAAGGGCAAGCTGGCCGATCTCGGCACTGGCCACGTTTTCAATGTCGACGTCGAGATCGCCGCCAACGGCGCCTCGGTCGACGTCTCCTGCTTCGGCCTCGATGCCAACGACAAGCTGTCGGACGACCGCTATATGGTGTTCTATAACCAGCTGGCGAGCCCCGAAGGCGCGGTGCGCCTGGACGTGAATGGCGGGCGCGCGCGCTTCGCCATCAACCTCGACGCTCTGCCGGCCTCGATCGCGAAGCTCGTGTTCGTGGCCGCGATCGACGGCGCGGCCACCATGCGCACGCTGGGCGCCAGCTCCCTCTCGCTGGGCAGCGCGGTGCGCTTCCCGTGGTCGGGCGCCGACTTCGGCGACGAGAAAGCGCTGATCGTGGCCGAACTCTACCGCCGCGACGGCCAGTGGCGCTTCGGCGCCGTCGGCCAGGGCTTCAATGGTGGCCTGTCGGCGTTGCTGGCGAACTTCGGCGGCACCGAGGCTGGGGCATCGACGCCAGCCGCGCCTGTGCCTGCCCCAGCGCCGGCACCAGCGCCGGCGCCGGCCAGGCCGGCGGTCTCGCTGTCCAAGGTCACCCTCGACAAGCGCGGCGACAAGATCTCGCTCGACAAGCGTCCCGGCGGCGGCTATGGCCGCATCCACGTCAACCTGAACTGGAACCAGGCCGCGATCGCGCCGCCGCCAGCCTCACCGCCACCGCCGCCCTCCTCGGCCGCGCGCGGCGGCGGCTTCCTCGACCGCCTGACCAGCATGGCGGGCGACCTTGCCAACAAGGCAGGCGAAATGGCCAACAAGGCCGGCGCGGCGCGCAAGGGCCGCAGCGGCATCGACCTCGACCTGGGCTGCATGTACGAGCTGGCCGATGGCCGCCGCGGCCTGGTCCAGGCGCTGGGCAACACCTTCGGCGACTACGAGCGCGAGCCCTTCATCCAGCTCGACGCCGACGACCGCACCGGCGCCGCAGCCAATGGCGAGAACCTGTTCATCAACGGCGAGCGCTTCGACCAGATCAAGCGCGCGGTGATCTTCTCCTTCATCTACGAAGGCGCGGCCAACTGGGGCGTGACCAATGGCGTGGTGACGGTCACGGCGCCAGGCCAGGCGCCGGTCGAAGTGAAACTCGATGGCGGCGACCGCCAGATCATGTGCGCGATCGCCCTGATCGAGAACCGCGGCGGCAACCTGGTGATCACCAAGCTGGCCGAGTACTTCCAGCAGCAGGGCATGACCAGCGCGCATGAGCTGATGGATCGGCATTACGGTTTTGGCATGCGCTGGAAGACTGGCAGTAAATAAGCCCTTTTCACGGCAGGGCTGCTACCACTTGCAGCCCTTGCCGGTGACCGTCTCGATGGCGAGCGGGATCAGCAGCAGTAAGTTCACTTCCGTGCCGCCGGAATACTTGGTCTGGCAATCCGGGTGTTTCGCCCTTCGCACCGCGCGCGACAGGTCGCTGTCGTCACTGGCGCGCAGCGGCGCCAGCCCGACCGGCCCATGTTCGCTGTCCACCTGGCGCGCGGCCGCGCGCAACGACTCCATATCGATCCGTCCCGGCTGCGCCGTCGCTCCCGGCGCCTCGGCCGCGGAAGCTTCCTTATTGGCCAAGACCGGCACCGCCACCCGTGCCGGTTCAACGGGCGCCGTTGCCGCTGGACGTCGTGCCGGCGAGCGTGACACGAGGGCCGGCCGAGGCTCGGCAGCGGCTGCTGCGGGCACGGGCATCCTTGGCGCCGCGATGATGGCAAGCTCGATGTACTCGGGCGGCGCCGGTTCGGGGCCACGACTTGGCGCGCCGCCGTGCTGCAGCAGCGCGAATCCGAGCAGGACATGGCCCAGTACGATCAGCGCACCGGGGCCGATCTGCGGCAATGGGAGCCGTTTCAAGCCGTCAGCCGCCGGCACAGCCGCGTCGCCAGCAGTTCGGGACGGTCGAGGTACAGGAACACATGGCGCGGCAGGCGCCTTTTCACCTGCCAGTGCAGGATGTCGACCCGCGCATCGTCTGCAAGTACCAGCACGCAGTTCGGCTGGTCGAACGGCGTCACCAGCAGGGTATCGCGGCGCGCCACGCCGTGGCGCCGGCGCCAGGCCGGCAGCGGCGCATCGACCGTCTCGAGGCGCGCGATCGCCGACAACGGCAGCACGCCATCGACGCGGGCACCCACGCGCAGGTGGAGTTCCTCGTCGGTCATGACATGGCGCCCGGCTCCGATATGCCAGCGGTCGCCCAGCACCCAGGCCAGCGTGTACAGCACCGCGGCAGCGCCGAGGGTGTGCAGCAAGGCCAGCTGGTTGGGGTCCTTGACGAACAGGTTCAGCAGCAGGACGTGGACCGGCAACTCCAGCAGCAGGCTCACGAACACCAGGGCGGTCGCGGTGTCGTAGGCGCCGCGTTCGAGATAGCCTAGCGCGACGCCATCCGGCAGCGGACCGGGCGCAGGCTGGCGCCGCAGGCGTTGCCAGCAGCCGATCCACAGCAGGCGGTCGAGCTTCAGCATGCCCACCAGTTCGGGCGGCAGCAGCGCCGCCACGCGTGCATGCCATGACGCCCGGGCCGCATGCGCGCCGCGCAGGCGCTGCCAGGCGTCCGGCGCGTGGGCGAGATCTTTCGCCATCATCAGCAGCAGGGGTATTGCCAGGCCGGCGCTGCGCAGGAAGGGCTTGACGGCATCGGGGGCAAACACCTTGACGATAGAAACCGGGAACAGGGAAGCAAGGCCCAAGCCGGCGAGATCGCGCCATGAGGTGGCGCGCAGGGTCTGGGCAAAGGGAAGCTGAGGCATGGGGCGGCAATCGGACAACGAAACATGTCGATTACATCACGCCAATGCCTGACGGACAACGATTGATGTGCGCCGCTGCTCACTTCATGCGAGCCGCATGCGCCACGCTGAAATGACAAGGGCCGGATCGCCCATTGAAGGTCGATCCGGCCCTTGCAGCGCTGGCGGACGAATCCGCCGGCACTTATACGGTATTACTGCAGCTTGATTTCGACGTCGACGCCAGCTGGCAGGTCCAGCTTCATCAGTGCGTCAACGGTCTTGTCGGTCGGGTCCACGATGTCCATCAGACGCTGGTGCGTACGGATTTCGAACTGGTCGCGCGAGGTCTTGTTCACGTGTGGCGAACGCAGCACGTCGAAACGCTGGATGCGGGTTGGCAGTGGGACTGGGCCCTTGACGACGGCGCCGGTACGCTTGGCGGTGTCGACGATTTCCAGAGCCGATTGGTCGATCAGCTTGTAGTCGAATGCTTTGAGGCGAATACGGATTTTCTGGTTAGCGGACATGCTATTTCCTTTAAAAGAACGTTCCGGCTTATTGCCGGCAATGTGGTCAAGACACTTCGGTACTGCTCAAGAGGCGGGAGTATAGCATCGTTCCCGCTCAAACAGATGGGGACAGACCAAAAAGTCTGTCCCCATCGTTGTGCTGGAGAGACTCCGTGAGGAGTCCATCCAGCGATCCCGGCCTGATGAATTAGGCCAGGATTTTTGCAACAACGCCGGCGCCGACGGTACGGCCGCCTTCGCGGATTGCGAAGCGCAGACCTTCTTCCATCGCGATCGGAGCGATCAGCTTGACGGTGATCGAGACGTTATCGCCTGGCATGACCATTTCTTTGTCTGCTGGCAGCTCGATCGAACCGGTCACGTCAGTCGTACGGAAGTAGAACTGAGGACGATAGTTGTTGAAGAACGGGGTGTGGCGGCCGCCTTCGTCTTTCGACAGGACGTAGATCTCACCGGTGAAGTGGTTGTGCGGCTTGATCGAGCCTGGCTTTGCCAGGACTTGACCACGTTGCACGTCTTCACGCTTGGTGCCGCGCAGCAGCAGGCCGACGTTGTCGCCAGCTTGACCCTGGTCCAGCAGCTTGCGGAACATTTCCACGCCGGTGCAGGTGGTCTTGACGGTGTCGACGATACCGATGATTTCGATCT